>JAFIFT010000014.1 GCA_020831865.1 Legionellaceae bacterium
CCATTGCCCTTGCTTTCACCCTGTTGAACGCCGCAACGTTGGGTGTGGCAGGAGTGGCGCTAGCCTGCGCTGGGGTTGCTTTAACCCTGTCGGGTGTTGGTCTATTCTCCGTAGATGCCATGAAAAACAAAGCTGAAAAACTGGAGGTTACTCTGAATCAGGTAACGGCTCCAATATAAGAGAATGCCTTGGGCTCAATCACCATTGAATGATGCCCAAGCAGGCATGCCAACAAGATCAATGGATGAGACAAAGATGGAATTGCAGCGGTCAGGATGTCGATTATCGTTCATTGCCCGCTTGTATTTCCTCTTTATTTGCTCCAGATGCAACTCCCTCAATAGCCTTCCCATAAACAGTGTCCCTGTTTGCTTCGGTTGTATTATTGATGAGGCAATTAGCCAGTTGACTACACTTTGACTTTTATGGTGTTATGCAGTACAATGTAGTCTGTTTTTGTTAATAAACAAGTAAAGCTATGATAACTACTGCATCGAGCAGAGAAGATGTACTTGCGGCTGTTAAGCAAAATGGTTTGGCGCTTCAATATGCACACGAAGACTTGAAAAAAGATGAAGATGTGGTTCTTGCGGCTGTTCAGCAAAATGGCTGGGTGCTTCAGTATGCACACGAAGATTTAAAAAAATACAAAGAAGTGGTTCTTTCGGCCGTTAAGCAATGTGGCTGGGCTCTTCAATATGCACACGACAATTTCAAAATAGATAAAGAAGTAGTTCTTTCGGCCGTTAATAAACATGGCCGGGCTCTTCAATATGCGCACGACAATTTCAAAAAAGATAAAGAAGTGGTTCTTGCAGCTGTTCAGCAGAATGGTCTGGCACTTGAATATGCGCACGCAGACTTTAAAAAATATAAAGAAGATAAAGAAGTGGTTCTTGCGGCTGTTAAGCAGAATGGTCTGGCACTTGAATATGTGCACGAAGACTTTAAAAAAGATAAAGAAGTGGTGCTTTTGGCCGTTGAGCAAGATGGCTGGGCTCTTCAACATGCGCACGATAATTTAAAAAAAGATAAAGACGTGGTTCTTTTGGCTGTTAAGCAATGTGGCTTGGTGCTTCAATATGCCTATGAAGGTTTTAAAAAAGATAAAGACGTGGTTCTTTTAGCCGTTAAGCAAGACAAATGGACATATCTTCATGCGCACGAAGACTTAAGGTCTTTCCTGGAAGCCTATGGAGATTTAAAAGAGTTATTTAATTATCTTCCGGAGACTAAGCAGAAGCAAGCGGTTGCTGGGGTTTTAAACCAATGCGAAAAATTGTTTATTGGCGGCCAGGACTCAACCGCTACTCTAACCGAAGTATTAAAAAAGACCCATACATTTATTCACAGCCCACAGAATGAGGCTCAAGAATATCAGCAATTTGCCAGCCGTATCGCAAAAAAACCGTCAGCGGGGATGCAGTTGCTAGGGATGTTAATGATGGGATTGGCGTCCCTAATGCTGGGGGTCAGTATTGTCATGGCGTTTACTGGTATTGGCCTATTGCCCGCTGCTGGTGTTTTTGCCTCTTCTCTGGGGTTATTTGGCGGTGGTGCGGCTCTCAGTGAGATGGGAAAAAAGAATAATACCGCTTTAATCTACAATATGTCAGGGCTTGTGAACACGCTTTCTACGTAGTAAACCCAACGTTTCGGGTTCAACTCACTCAAGATCGTCTGGGGTCACATCTACCCCAGAATCATAGCCGCGAACATTAAAAAAACACTTCAAAAAACACCTCAGGAAGCAGGCATACAAATGCTTCTTTGGCTTTTTGTATTTCTTATTTATTTGTTCAAGATATAGCGCCATTGATAGATTTCCTGTAAACAATGTTACAGCTTGCTTTGGTGGCATCCATTAGGATGCAGTTGCTCGATAGACTATACTTTGACTTTTATAGTTATCATAGTATACAATATGTCGTAATTTTGTTACTTGGTAAGTAAAGCTATGATAATAAGTACTGACTCGAGCAAAGAGGATGCGCTTGCGGCCGTTAAGCAAAATGGTTTGTTACTTCAATATGCGCACGAAGATTTAAAAAAAGATAAAGAAGTCGTTCTTGCGGCCGTTAAGCAAAATGGTGA
The DNA here is from genome assembly GCA_020831865.1 of Legionellaceae bacterium. Classification (GTDB taxonomy): domain Bacteria; phylum Pseudomonadota; class Gammaproteobacteria; order Legionellales; family Legionellaceae; genus JAFIFT01. The sequence goes on from JAFIFT010000014.1 coordinate 2,095, forward strand.
GGTACTTGGATGTGCGTACGAAGCTTTCAAAAAAGATAAAGACGTGATCTTTGCGGCTGTTGAGCAAAATGGTCTGGCACTTAAATATGCGCACGAAGACTTCAAAAAAGATAAAGACGTGGTCCTTGCCGCTGTTCAGAAAAATGGCTGGGCACTTCAATATGTGCACGAAGACTTGAAAAAAGATAAAGACGTAGTTCTTGCCGCTTTTCGGAAAGATAGCCGGGCACTTAAATATGTGCACGAAGACTTGAAAAAAGATAAAGACGTGGTTCTTGCGGCTTTTCAGCAAGATGGCTGGGCACTTAAATATGTGCACGAAGACTTGAAAAAAGATAAAGACGTCGTTCTTGCAGCTGTTCAGAAAAATGGCTGGGCACTTCACTATGCGCATGAAGAGTTAAAAAAAGATAAAGACGTGGTTTTTGCGGCCGTCCAGAAAGATGGTCGTGTATTTCAATATGCGCACGAAGATTTAAAAAAAGATAAAGAAGTGGTTCTTGCTGCTTTTCAGAAAGATAGCCGGGCACTTCAATATGCGCATGAAGAGTTAAAAAAAGATAAAGAAGTGATCTTTGTGGCTGTTCAGGAATATGGTTGCGCACTTGAATATGCACACGAAGATTTAAAAAAAGATAAAGAAGTGGTTCTTTTAGCCGTTAAGCAAGACAAATGGGCATATCTTCATGCGCACGAAGACTTAAGGTCTTTCCTGGATGCCTATGGAGATTTAAAAGAGTTATTTAATTATCTTCCGGAGACTAAGCAGAAGCAAGCGGTTGCTGGGGTTTTAAACCAATGCGAAAAATTGTTCATTGGTGGCCAAGACGCAACCGCTATTCTAACCGAAGTATTAGAAAAGACCCATACATTTATTCACAACCCACAGAGTGAGGCTCAAGAATATCAGCAATTTGCCAGCCGTATCGCTAAAAAACCGTCAGCGGGGATGCAGTTGCTAGGGATGTTAATGATGGGATTGGCGTCCCTAATGCTGGGGGTCAGTATTGTCATGGCGTTTACTGGTGTTGGTCTGTTGCCCGCCGCTGGTGTTTTTGCCTCTTCTCTGGGGTTATTTGGTGGTGGTGCGGCTCTCAGTGAGATGGGGAAAAAGGATAATACCGCTTTGATCGACAATATGTCCGGGCTTGTGAACACGCTCTCTACGCAATAAACCCAACGTTTTGGGTTCGACTCACTCAAGACAGTCTGGGGTAACATCTACCCCAGAATCATAGTCGCAAACATTAAAAAACACCTCTGGAAACAGGCACGCAAATGACATCTGTGTGCTTGGGTTATGCGAAAATAGCGCTATTAATCAGTTTGGCGGTAAAGTCACGTTTGATTACAGGGGTGAGATGATCTATGCGTATGAAAATAACGACCGGCAACACCTTGGCCCAGGTCAAAATTAGTTTTCATGTTTCAGCAGCTGTAGAATGATTTTTAATAAAACTGAACGTCTAACACATCACCTTTTTTGAGGGTAAAAGTAGTGTTAGGCGTATTTTTTATGACGGAACATTTTATACTCATATGGTTTCAATGCTACTATCACAAAGGGGTACACTGGCAAGTTGAGCAAACACGGGAATGTTGTGCCAAGCCTGTCTTGCTGTTGCCCGTGACGCCAGTTTGAAAACAGAGATATTGAATAGAGGAATACAGTGGTGTTGAGTGTAATGGTCATTGCTAAAAATGAGGCGGATAATATCGGCCGCTGTCTTGAGTCAGTGCAGTTTGCTGATGAAGTCATTGTTTTGGACTCAGGGAGTGAGGATGCGACCGTAGCCGTTGCCCGTAAATATACGGATAAAGTGTATACGACAGACTGGCAAGGGTATGGTGTTCAAAAACAGCGTGCTCTGGCCCATTGTCAAGGCACTTGGGTTTTAAATCTGGATGCGGATGAGTGGGTCGATCCAGCGTTGCAGGCAGCTATACGGGCGGCGATTGCAGATGAAAAGCATGATGCCTGGCGCGTGCCGATTGTGATGAATTTTTACGGTAAGGCGATTCCGCACTGTGCCAGTCCTTCCCGCCATGCTCGTCTTTTTCGCCGGCATGGCGCTCAATTTAGTGATGATCTGGTTCATGAAAAAATTATTTTGCCTGAGGGTGCGCGTATTGGGCAATTAAAAACCCCTATTATGCACCGCTCTTTTCGTGATGTGAGCCACATGATACAAAAAATGAATCGTTATTCTTCTTATAGTGCACGTATTCGCCTGGAGCAGCAGCAATCAGCAGGGCTATTTCGTGCCTGTGTGAGCTCCGGTTGGATGTTTTTGCGTTGTTATGCCCTGCAACGGGGATTTTTAGACGGCAGGGCCGGTTTTTTATTTGCCGCCTATAATGCACAGGCGGCCTTTTATCGCAGCGTCAAACAAATATACCCTGATACGCAGCAGCTCGATTGAGCATGTCCGCCAGCGTCATCCTCTCTCATGTGTTCACAAGCTGCTACAGCCGTGTTCAGAAGGAGAGCTTCAAGGCTTGCCAATATTTCCCATACAGCTGGAGGACCTCATCTGAGACATCGCGTTGAAAGTGGCCTTTTGCCAAAATACGCTCGTCTGGATAGAGCAATGGATTATTACGAATATCTGCGGGCAGGCTGTCGCGACCGGCTTGATTGGTTATCGCATGTCCTTCCAGCAGAGTGATTTGGCGGGCAATATCCGCGCGTAACAGAAAATTGATAAATTGATAGGCGGCCTGTGGGTGTGGTGGATTTTTGGGAATGGCCAGACAGTCGACCCAAATGACAAAGCCATCATCGGGAAAGATAAAGTGAAGCTCCTGATTTTCTTTAAGTGCTTTGAACACATCGCCATTCCAGGCCATGCCGGTTTGGACATCCTGATCAATCATGATGGCCTGGATTCCTTCGCTGGCCAGTAATTTGATATTGGGAATCAGTTGCTTCAGTTTGATATAGGCTTCTTCGATATGTTCGCTTTGCTGATCGTTGGGGGAATAACCCAGGCTGAGCAATGCCATCGAAAAGACTTCGCGCGCATCATCGAGCAGCATCAACTGGCCACGGTATTTTTTATCCCAGAAATTATGCCAGCCGCGCAGGGCAGGAGATGGATGGGAGGAAAAAATACCGGTAAGTCCCCATATCAGAGGCACGCTATACTGATTTTCCGGATCATAGTCATGGTTGCTAAAGGTGGCGGCGATATTTTTTTTATTGCTTAAATAGCGCCAGTCGAGCTTCTCCAGCATCTGTTGTTTGCGCATGCGTTCAACAAAATAGGCAGAGGGCAGAATGACATCATAGGTGCCTTTTTGTCCGGCTTTCAGTTTGGCATAGAGCGTTTCATTACTGTCATAGCTTGAAAAGTTGACATTAATGCCGGTTTCCCGCTCAAACTGCTGTACTATGCTTTTAGGGATTTCTCCGCCCCAGACATAGACATTGACTTGTTTGGCTGCCAGCATTGTCGGGGCGTACAGAGCCAATAAGGTCAACAAAAATCGGCCGATTCTGCGTGGATAAGCGGACTTGTGATTCATGGTTTTTGCCTTGAAATTTTATGGGACACCATCACCAGAAGCATTGAGAGCAGGATGGTAAAGGAGCATAGTGCATTCAGTTCGGGCGTCACGCCGGTGCGCACCAGGGAATAAATAGCCAGTGGCAGGATGGTATACTCTGGACCTGCAACAAAATAACTAATGATCACATCGTCAAATGACAAGGTAAAGCATAATAAAAAGGCACTGACAACAGCAGGCCATAGCAGGGGCAACATAATTTTACGCAAGGCGGTGGCTTTAGTGGCTCCCAGATCGAGAGCACTGAAATACACATTCGGATCCAGACTGTGAATCCTGCTATTGATGGTGAGGATGACAAAAGGTAAACAAAAGGTGATATGCGCAATCAGCAGGCTGATAAAACCTAAGGGAATACCGCTGAAGTTAAAAAACACCAATAAGGCGACACCGAGCACGATATCTGGAATCACGATAAGTAAATACAGCAAGGCATAAAGATTGCGCCGCTTACTGTGCCGCCATAAAAATAAATGGATGGCCGTCAACAAGCCAAGTGTGGTTGCAACGGCCGCGGCACTCATAGCCAGGACAATGGACCGATAAAATGCCCGCCACAGATCACCATCGTGCAACAGTTCGCGGTACCAGTGGAGGGTGGGGCCGTGCCAGACCAGAGAATAGCGAGCATCATTAAATGAATAAAAGACCAACACAACAATGGGAATGTAGAGCAAGGCAAATATGAAATATAAATAGGCTTTGGGTAGCAGTTTATTCATTGCATCATTCCCCGACCCTGACGGCGAAAGAAAAATAAAAGCAACAGCAGGATTGCGGTCAGCACCGTACTGGTGGCAGCGCCTTGTGGCCAGTTCTGTGTGACCAGAAATTGATCCTGAATCAGATTGCCCAATAAAATCGAACGCGCGCCTCCCAATACATTGGGAATATAGAAGAGGGTCATCGCCGGCAGGCTGACAAAAATACAACCAGCAATAATACCATGAGCGGTTCCCGGCACGAAGACTCGCCAGAAACTTTGCCAGCCGCTGGCGCCTAAATCTTTGGCCGCCTCAATGAGTCGAAAGTCAAAACGTTCCATATTGGTAAACAGGGGTAATACCATGAACGGAAAAAGATTGTAGACCAGGCCGCAGCTCACAGCAAAATTACTGTACAGCAAGGACAGTGGGCTGGAAATCAAATGCAGCTTGAGTAAGATCGCATTTAACAAGCCGTTATATTTCAAGATAGCAATGAGCGAATAGGTGCGTATCAGGGAGCTGGTCCAGAAAGGAATAATAATGAGCAGCAATAAAATGGATTGATGTCGGGATTTGACCATCAGATAACTGAAGGGATAGGCCAGTAATAAACAGATACCGGTCGTGACCGCCGCCATTAAGAGCGAACGCCAGAATATTTTAATATACAGCGGATCGAGCAATGCCTGATAATTTTGCAAGCTTAGCGGTAGCCTGACCAAATCTTGCTCGCTTCGACTTAGAAAAGAACTGAGAAAAATCAGACACAAGGGCAGCAGGGCAAAGAGCAGAAGCCAGACATAGGTCGCCAACAGGGCAGTGGATCTAGTTTTCATAGGGCAATAGCACCTCCCAGCCCATCAGCCAGTGTACCCATACTTCCTGTCCTTGAGCGTATTCCAGCTCATCATCGTCCTCATCAAAAAATTCCGAGGCAAAAATTATTTTTCCAGACGGAAGGGCAACCTGCAGATCAACTGTTGAGCCTTTGTAGACAATATCCAGGATCGTGCCCGGGATCATGCCGTCATGATGCGGTACTTCTTCCGGTTTCCACACGCGAATATCTTCCGGGCGAATCATCAAATGCACCATATCGTTCACTGCATATCCCTTATCGTTACGGCAATGCAGCGACACACCTTCCACGCAGACCTCCAGCGTCGCGGCATCCGCTTTGAGAACCGCTACATTAAAAATGTTAGCTTCACCGATAAAATTAGCCACATGCAGATTCGCTGGTGTTTCATAGACCTCGCGAGCCGTACCGATTTGTTCAATAACACCATGATTGAAAATGACAATGCGATCGGACATGGATAAGGCTTCTTCCTGATCATGGGTGACAAATATGAAGGTCATATTCAGACTTTTCTGAATTTGCTTGAGCTCGTACTGCATGGACTTCCGCAGACGATAATCCAGTGAACTTAAGGGCTCGTCGAGTAATAGCACACGCGGTTGGTTAATAATTGCTCTGGCAATGGCGACTCGTTGTTGCTGTCCGCCGCTGAGCTGTTTAATCTGGCGGTGACGCAAGTCTGCCAGTTGCACCAGCCTGAGGGCCCGGATGACCCGTTCTTGTATCTCCTGTTCGCTTTTTTTTTGGCAGCGTAGGGAAAACGCGACATTCTCCAGGACATTCAGGTGCGGAAAGAGAGCATAACTTTGAAAAACCGTGTGTACATTGCGTTTTTGCGGGGGCAAATGGTTGACGCACTCTTTTTCGATGTAAATGCGGCCGCTATCGGGTTGTTCAAATCCGGATATCAAACGCAGTAAGGTGGTTTTACCACAGCCTGACGGTCCCAACAGAGTGAGAAACTCTCCAGGAAACACCTGTAGATCAATAGAATTAAGAATCAGCTGCTCGCCAAAGCTTTTGCTGACTCCTTGAATGTCAATCAGTGGGTTAGACATGGCATCTATGCGGTAAAAAGTGGCAATTATGGAGCCAGATGGGGAAATTGTCCAGTCTCAATTGCAGTCAGGAGCCGGTATGCGTGATGAGGGCAGGCTGCTTTCGCTACGCTTATGACTTGCAGCAACAAAAAATATCCTATCAGGCATTTGTTGCTGCTAAAAGGGCACTAAAAATTGGATTGCTTCTGTGCTTCCTGCACCAGATTACAAATTTCCGCATCGCTCCCATCGTGGCAGATAATTCTTCCCTTTTCATCCATATCGCGCACACCGCCTTGCCACAGGCAGCAACCCTGCAGACTTTGGAAGTCCATGACGGCGTGGCGGGTACAATAACAAGCGGAATAATCACCATTTTCACAAACATAACGACCGGCTGAAGAATCGCAATAACTGATCCCCCCCATGTTTCCACAGCAGCTGTCTTGCTTTTTTCCGCAATCCCGCGGACAGGACTGCCCGGATCCTATACTAAAGCAGGCCAGCGCAAAGGGGCTCCAACAGACAAGACTGGCCAGTACTATGCTTTTTAACATCAAGGTACGCATCTGTTTTCCGTCCTCAGGGGTATCGATAAGAAAAGAATAGCACAAGCCCATCAAAAGCACATGATCCTTGCATGGCTTTCGGCCCATGACAAAGACGGGTTTTTAGCCCATTTTATAAAAATGGCCAAAGTCCAGGCTTTACGCACAGCATCCATACGATCGTGACTCGAGATCGAAACTGGATTCCGCGCATAAAGCGTGGAAAGTAGGCGGTTTGACTTATTGCGGCGCGTTTAGATGCGTTTGCCCTGCAAAAAATGCCGTCTTTGCGAACGAAGTGAAGCAATCCAGATTTATTTTTAATTGAAATTCCGATCTGGATTGCTTCGCTAATGCTCGCAAAGACGGGTTTTTGGCCCATTTTACAAAAATGGCCAAAGTCCAGGCTTTGCGCACAGTATCCATACGATCTTGACTCGAGATCGAACTGGATTCCGCGTACAAAGCGCGCAAAGTAGGCGGTTTGACTTATTGTGGCGCGTTTAGATGCGTTTGCCCTGCAAAAAATGCTGTCTTTGCGAACGAAGTGAAGCAATCCAGATTGATTTTTAATTGAAATTCCGAGCTGGATTGCTTCGCTAATGCTCGCAAAGACGGGTTTTTGGCCCATTTTACAAAAATGGCCAAAGTCCAGATATCTGGGGAGTTATTAAAAATACTAAAAAAGAACCGCTTGGGCATGGTAAACGGCAAGACAGATGCCCGCTTGCCACAGCTTGTCAGGGAAACGAGTTTGTGATAAAACAAATTTTTTCATGGATTTTATGATATGGATCGTTTCTTTGGATTTGTCTTGTTTTTTTTGGGGGTGCTTTTAGGCAGCCTCCCGGTTTATGCCGAGCCTCCCGCAACACGGGTGGGGATGGCACTGGTACATGGCACCAATGATCACCGCAGCGATGCCGTTGGTGGCTACTGGAAACTGGATTTTCTTGACACCCTGGCGCAGGCTTTGCCTGAGAAAAACCTTCTTTTTGTGGCGCACTGCGATTTTGGCCAGTATATGTGGGATGAAGCGGCCGCGGGCTGTTTGGCTGAGCAGTTATTGACCTTTATTGATGAGCAGAAACTGGATAAAGTGCTGCTCTTTACGCATTCAGATGGTGCGAATGTGGTGCGCTGGATTTTATCCAATCCCACCTATGATCCGCGTTATTTCAGGTTACTGGGTTATGTGCGGGAGGTGATTGCGCTCGCGCCCTCCAGCGGAGGCTCGCCTCTGGCGGATGAAGCCATGAATGGAGGATTGTTTGAGGAGAGTCTGGGCTGGCTTTTGGGTTATCGTAATAACGCCGTACGCCAGCAAAGAGTCGCTAACATGGGGCTTTTCAATCAACAAATCGTCTTGGGTGCCAAAGGCCAGCCGGCGTTGGCTGTGCCTTTTAGAGTGATCGTGGGCTCTAATGTGGAGGCATCCCCCCTGTCTTCCGCCAGTTATTGTAATGGTTATTTACTAAACAGTGCTTTAAAGATCAGCAAAATCTATCTCGCCCCCTGTTCGGATGGTTTTTTGGAATGCCGCTCGCAAGAGGCCGCAGGTGAAGTCTGGTTTTATGATGTGCAACGAACGGTTGGTGGCAAGAGTTTGAGCCATAATCAGAGCCGGCATCATTGTTTTGGTCTGGATAGCATCATATTAGAACATTTAGCGGCAACAGGAGTGACCGGATGAGACGATTGGTAATTTTGCTGTTATTGTGCGGTCATGCTGTTGTGGCCAGAGCGCTGGTATTACCAGAGCAAGCTATTCGTGCCTATACTTGCCAGACGTGCCCGCAGTTGAGCCATAGTTCGCTGTCCACCCATTGGCCGCTGCCACGGCAAGCCTGGTTTAGTCAGCAGGTGCGCAGTCAGGAAAGCCGCTCCTGGCAACAGGGGTTAAGCGGGCGGGATCTGGTAGCAGGCTTTCCCCTGCATACCTTGGCGGAGCGGGCGGTAATTCGTTTAACTCCACTGCAGGGAAAACCGCGGTCAAACTGGCAGCAGGCATTATCGATCGTGTCAGCGCAGGGAAAAAAATGGTCTGTGCCCGAAGCGGGGCAGTCAACGGATGCTTCCGCTTTGCCGCTTGCGCCGGAGCTGGCGCAAAATAGTCTACTGCTGGAATTGGCACCGGAGCTGGCGCATGGCAGCTTTCGCCTGCAACTGGCCGGCGGGGAAACTGAACCGGATGCTCGCTGGCAGCTCTCCGTCTACGATCGCTTTTCTGATTTGTATTTGCATGTGGAAACTGATAAAGCCGAATATCAATACGGTGATCTGCTGACTGCCACGATTTATATGCATGACGCTTCGCGTCGCTATCCCTTGGAATTGCTGGAGGCTTTTGTGGAAATACCCGGTGGCAGACGGCAGGCGCTGGTACTGGAAGCGGTCAAACCATCAGTCTATCAGGGGACGTTTCGTCTGCAGGAGTACCGGCTCATGCAGGGAGAAAACTGGAATCTGCAGGTGCGGGCGCATCAGCAGCGCGAAGACAGTATCGTGATTCGCACGGCCAATACTCTTTTTTCCTATACGGTGCCTTCCGCTAAAGTCAAATCGCTGCACAGGGACAGCCGTAATCTCTGGGACATTGATGTTGCGGTTGAAACGGCTATGCCCAGCCGTTATGCAGTGCAAGCCATTTTATATGGTTATGATGCGCACGGGCAATTACAGGCGGCGCAATTAGCGCAGAGTGCCCAATGGTTGGAAAAGGGAGAGGGGAGAATGACCCTCCATTTTGGCGAAGAGGCAATGGCTGAGTTGAAAGCACCTTATCATATTGGGGCAATCAAACTCAGTGATTTGACTCAGCTCAAGCCGGTTTATTATCATAGCCCCCTTATTCCTGTTGATGAGTTGCTATGATCGAGCCTGTGCTGGAACCTTTACGGCAAATATTTGCCGATAAAAGCCATATTATCATTGCGTTGCAGGCGATGATTTTCTTACCCCTGCTGTTGTTAGTCTGTTTTAGCCGACGACAGGAACGCCGGCTGCTTGCGCAACTGGCAGCATACTCCCATCAGCAGGAATTGGATCGTCAACAGCAGCTGATGCGCTTACAGCAGGAAATCATCCAGCAAATCGCGCAGGGACAATTACAGTCGCAGGCCCTGGTTGGCGACCATGTGGCGCGGCAAATGAAAGAGGTACGGGAACAATTACAGGCCAGCTTTACGCAACATGCCGGTTCGTTAACATCGCATTTGCAGAGTCTGACTCAGGAAATTCGTGATCATCTACAGCGTTTGAGTCAACAGGTGAATCAACGTCTGCAAGAGGGCTTTGAAAAAACATCGACCACCTTTACGGATGTGGTGAAACGTCTGGCGATTATTGACGAGGCGCAAAAGCGTATTACGGAACTGTCAACCCATGTAGTGAGCCTGCAGGATGTGCTGACCGACAAACGTTCGCGTGGCGCCTTCGGAGAGGTACAGCTGGAAAGCCTGATTGCCAACATGATCCCCGCAAACCACTATAAAATGCAGCATAGCCTCAGCAACGGCAAGCGGGTTGACTGTATGTTATTTTTGCCGCAGCCCACAGGCGATGTGGCGATTGATGCTAAATTTCCTCTCGAAACCTATCAGAAAATCCATAATCTGACAGCAGGCTCCGCTGAACGCAAAGGACTCCAGCAACAGTTTCGTCAGGATATGCAAAAACATATTCGTGATATCGCAGAGAAATATATCCTTCCTCCTGAAACCTCCGATGGGGCGGTGATGTTTATTCCGGCAGAGGCCATATTTTCCGAGATTCACGCCCATTATCCCGAGTTAGTGAGCCTGGCTCAGCGCAGCCGGGTATGGATGGTGTCCCCGAGTACCCTGATGGCGGTTCTGACTACCGCCCGTGCTGTTTTGAAAGACGATGCCACCCGCAAACAGGTGCATATCATCCAACAGCATTTGCAGTCATTGGCTGAGGATTTCCAGCGTTTTGAAAAACGAATGGATAAATTGTCCAAACATATTGATCAGGCACATCAGGATGTCAGTGATGTGAATATTTCCGCGAAAAAAATTAGCCAGCGCTTTCAACGTATTGAACAGGTAGAGCTGGATGAAACGCTCGAAGAGATGCTCTGAGCCGGACTGGCCAGATGCCTTACCCATGATGAGACAGGTTGAGATCCTATGAACGCGATGAACATTGACCGTCTGAGCGAAAAAGTTCAGGCACTACGGCAGAAAATACGTAGTTATGATTATGATTACTATGTGCAGGATGATCCTAAAGTTCCCGATGCCGTCTATGATAAGCTGATGCGGGAGTTGGAAGCTCTGGAAGCGCAACATCCTGAATTGATAAGCCCGGAATCTCCTACCCAACGAGTGGGGGCCGCACTCGCCTCAGCGCTGGAACCCATTGCTCATCGACGTCCTATGCTGTCATTGGCCAATGTATTTGATGAAGCGGAATTGCAGGCTTTTATTACCCGTACGGCCACTCGTCTGGCAATGGCGCCAGACAGCCTGGATTTTGTGGCAGAACCCAAGCTGGATGGTCTGGCGGTGAATTTGCTGTATGAGCAGGGTATATTGGTATCGGCGGCAACACGGGGTGATGGTCAGCAGGGCGAGGTTATCACAGCGAATGTCAAAACGATTCGCTCGGTACCACTGCGGCTCTATGATGAGAAGCCTCCGGCCTATCTTGAAGTGCGGGGTGAAGTGTTTATGCCCCTTGCCGGTTTTCATGCGTTCAATGAGCGGGCGCGGGCGCAAGGCGAAAAAAGCTTTGCCAATCCTCGTAATGCCGCTGCCGGCAGTTTACGCCAATTGAATCCAGCTATCACTGCTTTACGTCCCCTGCGGATGTTTTGTTATGGTATTGGTGCTTGTGATGCCGCTTATCCTTTGCCTGAGAGCCATTTTGAACAGTTAGCCTGGTTGAAATGTTTGGGATTTCAAGTCAGTCCGCTGGTAAAAAAATTGCGTGGTTTGGCTGCCTGCCTGGCCTATCATGATGAGCTTCTGCAACAACGTGAGCAACTTGCCTTTGAAATTGATGGTGTGGTCTACAAAGTGGATAGTATTGCCCTGCAGGAACGACTGGGTTATGTTGCCCGCGCCCCTCGGTTTGCCTGCGCACATAAATTTCCGGCTCTGGAACAAATGACCTCGCTACTGGCGGTTGACTTTCAGGTGGGGCGCACCGGCGCCTTGACACCCGTTGCCCGCCTGTCGCCGGTTAATGTAGCGGGGGTGACGGTGAGCAATGCGACCTTGCATAATATGGATGAAATTGAACGCAAAGATATTCGTATTGGAGACTGGGTAATTGTGCGGCGAGCCGGTGATGTCATACCGGAGGTGGTTGCGGTGGTTCTGGAGCAACGCCCCCCGCAGACTCAACCCATTCAGTTGCCTCAGCGTTGTCCGGTCTGTGATGCAGAGGTATTTCGCGAGGAGGGCGAAGCGGTTGCCCGTTGTATGGGCGGACTGTTTTGCCAGGCTCAGCTGAAACGTATGATCTGGCACTTCGCGTCTCGCAAGGCTATGGCAATTGATGGTTTGGGAAGTGGAATTATTGAGCAATTGGTTGATCACAAGCTCGTGCAGAACCTGGCGGATCTCTATCACTTGCAGAAGACTGATTTGCTGACACTGGAGCGTTTTGGCGAAAAATCAGCACAAAATTTGCTGACTGCCCTGGAGAAAAGTAAGGCGACAGATTTTTCCCGATTTATCTATGCGTTGGGGATTCGGGAGGTGGGGGAGGTCAGTGCCCGTGTTTTGGCCGAAAATTTTCACAGCATTGCCGCTTTGGCCGCCGCTTCACAGGACCAATTGACGGCATTGCCTGACATTGGTCCGGTAGTGGCTCGGCATGTACAGCATTTTTTTGCCCAAAGCCATAATCAAGAGGTGATTGAGCAGCTGCTTGCAGCCGGTCTGCATTGGCCTGAACCTCAAGTCCCGGCAAACAGAGCGGATAATATACTGAATGGAAAAACGGTTGTGCTAACTGGTACCCTCCGCCATATGAGCCGGGAGGAGGCCAAAGACGCCCTCCGCGCACTGGGCGCCAAGGTCACCGGTAGTGTGTCTGCGAAAACCGATTATCTGATAGCGGGTGCAGATGCCGGATCGAAACTGGCCAAGGCGGAAAAACTGGGAGTCACGCTTTTGGATGAAGAGGATTTATTGCGCTTGATGACGTAAGAACGTCGGGCAGGGTTTCTGATTTTTTAAACCCCATTTAGCAATATTATTGAATAAAATGGTGGTGGTTATTTGCGTGAGAGCGCTGGCGTTATGAAATGTTTGGGGCATTTTGAGGAATAAAAATTAAAGGGAATTTCAGGGTAACCGCATCTAATTGAACCTTGTAAAATCAAAATGCCTACGTTCCGTGCTTTATGCACGGAATCCGGCTTCTACCGTCATCCAAGTCCGTTTGAATACCGTGCATAAAGCACGGTACGTAGGCAAAAATGAGATTTTTAGTGTTCAAAATTTAGATTCGGTTACCCTGAAGGAAATTTTGATTTTAAATTATGAAAAAAGTATGATGATTAATTGTCATCTACCAATACCAAGCAGCCATCTGGGATTGATGTTGCCGGCAAGAGGTTTTTTTGTAATTTCAATGATGTTGCATAAGGATAGAAAACATGATTAAAAACAACAAACATTTTTTTCTGTGCGTGCTCCTGATGTCGCTGTGGTCTTTCTGGGAGATTCCAGTAACCATGGCAGGAACCCCATTATGGACCTTTGAGCCGCTGACCACTACCACGGTTGCAGTTCCTGCCAATGGAACGGCGACAGTTCAATACCGAGTGACCAATCAATCCAGCAAACCGCATACCTTGGTGATGCAGCCCATGACGGGTATTGAGCAAACCACCACAGGAGGCAGCATTTGTGGTAGCCCCTTTGTGTTACGAGGCAAGAGTTCCTGTATACTGTCTTTACAGATTAACGGCGCTCAGCTAAGCCACCCCATTGTGGATGGTCCTGTACTTTGTCAACAGGGATCTACTAATCAGTGTTATCGACCAAGTTCCCCCAATATTCTACGGGTCACACAGGTACCGCCGACAACCAGCGCGGTGATTTCCGTCACTGGCTCACCTTTAACGCTCACGGTAAATGGACCAACTGGACAGCTTACGATTCATAATACCTCCACTGAGGTTGCGGCTACCAATGTTACCTCTGATTTTGCGGGGACAGCTTTGGATGGTAATGTATCGGAAACAGACAATACCTGTGCCAATGTACCACCAGGAGATAATTGTGTCATAACGTACATGCCAGGTAGCATGGTAGTAGCGCAAACGCCTTTCACTATCCGAGGGACTAATACCAATGCCTTGGTTGCAGCTATTGCTGTGCAGTCAGGTAGCAGCCTCTCCTCCGTTACCCCCGATTCAGGAACGGAAGTAGGTGAGGCAGGCGTGACGCTGACGGGTGAAGGATTACTAGGTGCAACATCTGTAAGGTTTGGAGGAGTCGAGGCCAGTGATGTTGTTGTCGTCAATTCCACTACAGTAACCGCGGTCACACCTGCCCATGCTCCTGGTCCTGTCGATGTGGTGGTTGACACACCGGCTGGTGGGGCGACACTGGTCAATGGCTATACTTACCTTTCCACGGCAGTGGGACAAGCTTCAGGCGGTGGCACCATTGCCTGTTTAGATGGTGGCTTCGGGAATCTTATTGCAGCCATAGACGATAGTAGTACAGGCATCCAATGGGGAGGATTTGGGACTGCGGTTGGCGCTGAAAGTGAGGATGATGGATTCACTAATACCCAAGCTATCATTGATACATTAGGCAATAATGGTGGGATACCTTACGCGGCACAACTGTGTAATGATTACTCAGTGGATTCTCAGGGTAATAGCCCTTGTCAGCCAGGAAATACTTGCTATGAAGATTGGTTTTTACCAGCTAGATCACAGCTTGATTGTTTATATAATAATCGCGCAGACTTGGGTGACTTTGGTGATACCGATTATTGGAGCTCTACCGAGTATTCCGATGATCCAGGATTTGATGTATGGAATCAAGACTTTCAAAACGGTGACCAGAATGTAGGCCTTAAGACTTTGACTCTTTCAGTTAGGTGTGTCCGATCCTTGAGTATGCCTTGAAGACATGGCGAGGCAGCTTTCCAGGTAAAATGCCGGAACAGATCTGTTTGAACCGGCTTAATAGTAGATGTTTAAAACTGCCTGGGATACAGGACTGATCTGGGTGGTGTCGTAGCGAGATGCATCTCGTGATGAAACCGCCTAGGCCAGTGTTTTCAGCTCATCAATTCTCGCCTGAATTCTGGCTTGAATATAGCTATCTGATTTTTGATACGCTTTGGCCTGTTTCAGTTGATAAATGGCTTCTTTGCGCTTTCCCTGCAGCATGTGACATTGTGCCTGAGTGAAATAGGCATAGGCTTTCTTGCCGTCTGCGGCCTGGGTGCGGGCCAGTTTGAGGCAGAGTGACAGATCACGTGGAAACAAACGGCTGCCTTTAAGAAAAATCATACTGGCTTTTTCATGCTCGCCTGCCTGACTCAGGCCCTCTCCGTAACTTAAAATGCTGGCATAATTTTCGGGAAAACTGTGATAAAGGTTGGCCAAACGTTTCAGTGCGGCACTGTGGTCCTGTCGAGCCATTTCCGAGTTGGCCAGCGCAATCTGGTAAAAGCGGTTATCAGGATCGGAGGTGCTGAGCTTGCGTAGAGCCGTATAGGCTTCGTCAAAATGATTTATAGCCAGCATAGCCAAAGACTTGCCATATTCACAGGCGTAGCGCGGTTGGCTTTTCTGGCATTGCAGACGGTAGAAATCCAGCAGTTCCTTGCTGTTTCCCGCCACTGCATTGCGAATTAACTCTTTGAATAAATAGTAGTTCCTCGGATTGCTCTGTTCGGGAGCCGGGAAGCGGCCCAGGCGACCTTCTGCTTCAGCAATACGGTCATCATCCAGTGGATGGGTGCGTAATATTCCTGGTATATTCGCACTATAGTAGCGTGAACTCTGTTGCATTTTTTTAAAGAAGGCCACCATTCCACGCGGATCAAAGCCGGCCTGGCTTAACATTTGGATACCAATTCGGTCGGCTTCTTTTTCGTTTGAGCGGATAAAATTAATATTGTCTTGTGCGAAACCACCTAATGACGCCATGATAGCACCGCTGCCTAAAGCGGGATTCAGTATGCCAAGGGCCGCGGAAGCCAGGAGTGATGCCAGTTTGGGAATGCGCATTTGTTTTTCATGTTCCAGCATACGGTAAAGATGGTGTAGGCGAACGTGCGCAATTTCATGAGCCATGACGCCGGCAAGCTCGCTCTCGCTTTCACTGGCCAGAATGAGTTGGGTATTGAGGCCAATGTAGCCACCGGGGCCCGCAAAGGCATTGATTTCTGGTGATTTTACAATAAAAAAATACGGCTTTTTCATGGGCGTATTGCGGGTAATTTTATGACCGATATGATTAATATATTCCGTCGCCAGCGGGTGGCGTTCGACCTCGCTGGATTGATTAATGAGTTCGACAAATTGCTTTTCCAGCTCATCTAACTCGCGATTGGAGTAGGGATTGAATGCATGGTTGCTGGCAAAAGGCTGACAGAATATCGCCAGCATGAGTAGGCATAAACCAGTTTTGCGTTGAAGAATGCGGAGCGTTCTTGACATCGAATCTTATCCTGCTGAGAGTGGTAGTGACGATACGCGTAATACCCCGTCTATCGCAAGCAATGACGATGAAATGCGCTGCTGTTGGGAAAATGGGGCGCTGACATCAATCAGATTGCAGGCAATGTCACCCTGGGACTGATTTATCATTTGTTCGATATTATAGCCTGAATCGGAGATAGCCTGGCTAAGGTGGGCAATGATACCTGGTGTATTGGTATTGGCAATAAAGTAGCGCACAGTGGAGCTGTCCCGTGCCCGAGGGAGGCTGATTGTTGGAAAATTGATACTCTGTTGAATATGGCCATAGAGCATAAAGTCCTGCAGATTTCGACAGACCAGACGGGCACAATTTTCTTCCGCTTCTCGCGTACTGGCCCCCACATGAGGAAAGGCAAGTACTTTGGGGTGTTGACGTAAGGACAAACTGGGAAAGTCCGTGATATAGAGCCTCAGATGTTGTGAGTCTAAAGCTTGTAAAATAGCGCTATCATCCACAATTCCAGCACGGGAAAAATTGATGACCATGGCGTTTTTTTGCAGTGTTGCACAGCTTTCAGGATTGATTAAGGCTTGGGTTTGCTTCAGCAGGGGAATGTGCAGGGAGAGAACATCAACCTGGGGGAGCATTTGTTCCATGCGTTCGACCTTTTTAATGCCGGGCATCAAAGCCAGCGCGCTTTCGAGTCGGATATCCGGATCGTAGGCAATGACCTGCATACCCAGAGCAAAGGCTGCGTTTGCCAGTTTGACGCCGATATTTCCAAGCCCAATCACACCCAGTGTTTTGCCCGCAATTTCCTGACCGGAAAATTGCTTTTTGTTTTGCTCTATCTGTTGCTGCAGCGCCGTTTCATCATCAACCGGCAGCTTTGTTAGAAATTCGCGTGCCGCATCAAGGTGGCGGTAGCCCATAATCATGCTGGCGAGTACCAGTTCCTTAACCGCATTGGCATTGGCGCCGGGTGCAAAAAACACCGGCACACCAAGGTGGCTTAAGGGATCGACGGGAATATTATCGGTTCCCACACCAGCACGGGCTACGGCACGAATGCGGGGGGAAAGAGTCCTGCCATGCAGGCTGCTGGAACGTAAAATCAAGGCATCGGCCTGCTCGATGTCGCTTACCAGTCGAAAGCGGTCAGCTGATAATTCTGCCAGCCCCTGGTCTGCTATATTATCCAGACAGTGTAGATTGATCATCAGGTATCCCCTTAATCAGTAATCCTCGATCTTGCAGGTGGTACAGACCCTCCTGCAGCAGATGCCGGTCTTCACCTGACAGTCCCTGTATCTCGTGTTCCGTTAATAATAGCGGAAGTAGGGCGCTAAAGGGCGCTTTTTTTATAAAAAATTCTGCTTCCTGCATGAGAAGCGGATGCTGATGGACTCCACCATAGCCAATGAAACGAGTTACCGTGCCGGCGGCGGCCAGATCGTTGGCCCCATCTCCTACCAGCGCGGTATGGGTGTTACCCGAGCTCAGTTTGGCAATGCACTGCGCTTTGCCTGTTTGTTGTACCATGAGCGACTGATGATCAAAATCGAGATACTGTCCCTGTGCGTCAAAATAAATATCAACGGCATGCAGATGGTCATTTTCGAGCCCAAAATAGGACGCAAAAGGCAACAGCGCGGGCAGAAGCCCGGCCGAAAGGATGTAAATCTCTTTGCCGAGTTTTTTGAACAGCGCCAGACATTGCCGGGATTGTGGCGCCAGTTTGCCAAGGTAGGTGTCTTTTAGCTTTTCCAATTGCTTGCGGTGGGGCTGCACGAGTGACAGGCGCAGGGCATAGTTTTCCTCAGAGATACCACGGTGCGCCATCGCGTCTTGTGTCATACGCTTCACGGTGTCACCGACATCGTTCAAGTCGGCGAGAAAATCAATACCTTCCATAAGCGACAAGGTGCCGTCCCAATCAAAAAAAAGGCTATGAAAGGGGCTCTGGGGCGAATATATCGACATGGGGTTTTCCAGTTATTGATGCGGTCTGTTGTGCAAGAGGCATCCCGCCTCACGTTTTTTCAGGCACCAGTTCTACATCGTTATAATGCTATTTTATTTTACAAAATGCGATATTGGGTATACGCTTACATTAGGCGCTCTTTTATTCAATCTAAACATACGAGCGTCAAGTGTAATCAAAAAATGATTAATTTGCCACCATTAGGATATTACAGGGAGTGATGAAATATGCACGATGATTTTATGCTCGCCGCTTTGGAACAGGCTCAATTGCAGAGAGGTTTTTGTGCCCCCAACCCTGCTGTTGGTGCAGTGGCAGTTATCGATAATAAAATTATTGCCAGGGCTTCCCATCGTGGAGCAGGAACTCCCCATGCCGAAGTGCTGCTGTTTGAACAACTAGTGGGAAAGGAAGCCGAGGCGACCCTGTATGTGACCTTGGAACCCTGCAACCATTGGGGGCGCACTCCTCCCTGTACAGACGCTATTATTGAGCGTGGGGTCAAGCGGGTAGTGTATGCCTATGCCGATCCCAATCCACTGGTGTCGAAAAATAATTCTCCGGCGCGTATGCGGGCCCATGGGATTGAGGTCATACACCACCCTATGGCTAAAGTCGATCGATTTTATCAAAGCTATAGGCACTGGCTCATTAATAAACGACCCAGAGTCACCGCCAAAATTGCCCAGAGTCTGGATGGAAAAATTGCGGGTGCCGAGTATCAACAGCTTGCCATCAGTAACTCGCAATGTGCCAGTTTTACCCATGTACAGCGTCGCCAGACGGATGTGATTTTAACGACCGCAAAAACGATTCTTTGTGATAATCCGCAGTTAAATGCCCGTTGTGGGCAGCAACAGTATGCCAAGCCTTTGGCGATACTGGATAGAAATTTGTGCGTGACGGCAGAAAGTCAGGCTGTCCAACTAGCCTCTGTTTGTCACTTGTTTCATGCCGAAACAACCCCCGTGCTTGCGCCCCTGGCCAATTGTATTTATCATCCCGTGCCAGTAGCGGAAAACCAGCTTGATCTGCAGGTGGTGCTGGATGAATTAGGACGTTTGGGTTTTCATGATGTGTGGGTGGAAGCGGGTGGAACTTTGTTTACGGCCCTGCATGTACAGCGATTGGTGCAACGCAGTTATATTTACCTGGCGCCGATCATTTTGGGTCAGGAGGCTATTCCGGCTTTCCACCAGCCTTTTGAAGGTTTGCAGGCAGCATCAGTGAATTGGAGACCTGTTGGTGATAATGTTATCGGTCGCTTCGACTGGAAGGAGGCAGCGTGTTTACTGGAATAGTTGAACAACAGGCTCGTGTGAGCGCTTTGCGTCAGACCGGTCGGTCGGCGTATTTGGAAATAGAGACAGTCTGGACTGATCTCTGTCCAGGGGAAAGTGTCGCGGTGAATGGGGTATGTTTGACTGCGCTGACTGAGGCAGACGAGAATATGCGCTTTGATGTGTCC
The DNA here is from genome assembly GCA_020831865.1 of Legionellaceae bacterium. GTDB lineage: Bacteria > Pseudomonadota > Gammaproteobacteria > Legionellales > Legionellaceae > JAFIFT01. The sequence continues at coordinate 21,924 of JAFIFT010000014.1, forward strand.
TCGGAAACTTTGGCCTTTACCAACCTTGGTCAGTTACAGGTTGGTGATTTGGTCAATATCGAACGTGCCTTACAGGCCAAGGATCGGTTTGGTGGACACTATGTGAGCGGTCATGTGAATTGTCAGGCTGTGGTGCAGGACCTCCTGCCTGACGGTGACTGTGCTAAAATGCACATTCATCAATTCACAAGTAAAAATACCGCTTTGTATTTAATGCCAAAGGGCAGCATTACTATTGAGGGGGTAAGCGTTACAATTAACGAGGTAGGCGAGGATCACATTACCGTAATGCTGGTGCCGCATACTTTGTCTTTAACGACACTGGGTCAATTGCGTTGTGGCAGACGCGTGAATGTGGAATTTGATTATCTAACGCAGATCGTCGCACACCAACTGTCCGTGTCAGGACACATAACAAAGTGAGGTTGAGCTATGAGCAGATTTATCTCCATTGAAGAAGCACTCGCAACAATGAAAGCCGGTAAAATGGTGATTTTACTGGATGATGAGCAGCGTGAAAATGAGGGCGACCTGATTATTGCGGCTGAGTTTGCCGATCACGAAGCTGTAAATTTCATGTCGCGCTTTGGCCGCGGTTTAATTTGCCTGGCTATGTCAGGGGATTTGACTGAGAAATTACAGCTGCCAATGATGACGCCATTGAATCGTTCGCCTTTCGGCACAGCCTTTACGGTGTCCATCGAAGCAGCAACCGGTGTGACTACAGGTATTTCAGCCAAAGACAGGGCGCGTACGATTGCTGTTGCCGTTGATCCGGCTTCAGGGCCAGCGGACTTGATAAGCCCCGGGCACGTCTTTCCCCTGAAAGCAAATCCTCATGGGGTCTTGCAGCGACAAGGACAAACCGAGGGTAGTGTGGATCTGGCACGCCTTGCCGGCTTAACCCCTGCAGCGGTCATTTGTGAAATCATCAATGAAGATGGAACCATGAGCCGACGAGATCAACTGGAAACGTTTTCCATTGAGCATAATATTCCTTTGGTGACGATTAAAGATTTACGGGAATGGCGTATTCAACGGGAAAATCTGGTCACACTCACCGCCTCTTCACGTTTGCCCATCCAGGATTGTGGTGACTTTAGTCTGCAGGTGTACAGTAATTTTCTGGACAACCGGGAACACTTTTTACTGACCAAACCACCGAAGGTCAAAAACCAGGTTCCGTTGGTGCGTATCCATTCCGAATGCATTACCGGTGATGTGTTTGGTTCATGCAAATGCGACTGTGGCCATCAACTACACCAGTCCTTAAAGCTCATTGCAGAAGAAGGCGGCGTATTGATTTATCTTCGTCAGGAAGGACGAGGCATTGGCCTGTCCAATAAAGTCCGTGCCTACGCCCTGCAAGAGCAAGGCTATGATACTATCGAAGCCAATGAGCAACTGGGCTTGCCGGCAGACAGTCGCGATTATGCCATTGCATATCAAATGTTAAAGCATTTGGGCATCGATGCCTTGCGTTTGATCACCAATAATCCGCAGAAAATTGACGAGCTTGAAAAGTATGGTCTCAAAATTGTCGAACGTGTCGCACAGCCCGTACTGGCCAACGGTGAAAACCGATGTTATTTGTTAACCAAAAAAGTAAAAATGGGACATTTTCTGGCTATGAATGAGGAGAACCAACGTGAAGCTGACTAAATCGAATGCTATTGCAATAGTGGTGAGTGAGTTTAACCAGCCTGTAACCGACGCTCTGCGGGCTGGTGCTCTCGCTTATTTGGAAAAATCAGGCCTTGCTTCGGAGCAGATCACTATTTATAGTGTGCCTGGAGTGGTGGAAATTCCCCTTGTGGCGCAAAAGCTGGCAAAAACAGAGCGCTTTTCTGCTATCATTGCCCTGGGCGCTGTGATTCGCGGCGAAACCAGCCATTATGATTATGTTTGTGAGCAAGTCAGTCAAGGTTGCCAGCGTGTGGCACTCGACTATGAATTGCCGGTGGTCTTTGGTGTTTTGACCACGGAAAATGCGACCCAGGCCTGGGACAGGTTGGGTGGCAAGCATGGACATAAAGGAGAAGACGCCGCAGAGTGTGCCTTAAAGATGATAAATTTACTGGCGGAAATTTCCTAAAGCGCAAGTGGCAGGTATCTCAACAGGGGTACCTGCTGCCGGGAATCTCTGCTCTCATTGCCTTCTCAACTCCATTTCCCGCTGTCCCACCGCTTTCCCTGCTACTGCGAAGGCGCGTCAGGTCAACATGGATAAAGACCCCGTGACCACGGGTCAATAATAGAAATCTCACCATATCAGACTTAAATGCCACAGTTAGTCTATTTAGACTGGCCAGATAAGGGGCAAATAAGATATAATTGCGCACGCGATGTATGGCGTTGGATTTACAACTATTAAATGGGAGTACGTATGGCTGTTGAACAAACTTTATCTATTATCAAGCCGGATGCCGTAGCAAAAAATGTGATCGGACAAATTTTAAGTCGTTTTGAAAAAGCGGGTTTGAAAATTGTTGCGGCTAAAATGCTGCATTTGAGTCGTGAACAGGCGGAGGGATTTTATGCCGTGCATAAAGACCGACCCTTCTTTAATGATTTAGTGAGCTTCATGATTTCAGGTCCAGTGATGATTCAAGTACTGCAAGGTGAGGATGCTATCGTTAAGAATCGTGACTTGATGGGAGCTACCAATCCAAAAGAAGCCGCCCCTGGTACTATTCGTGCTGATTTTGCTGAAAGCATTGATGCTAACGCAGTGCATGGCTCTGATGCGGCAGATACAGCCCGACAAGAAATCCAGTATTTCTTTGGTGCTCAGGACGTATACGCCTGATGCTTCTGTCCCAATAGCGTATTTTGAGCGGTGTCTGTGATGCATGAAAGAATAAACTTGTTGAATTTTAATTTGGCGCAAATGCGAGACTTTGTCGTATCGGTTGGGGAAAAGCCTTTTCGTGCGCAGCAGTTGTTGCAATGGATTCATCAGTTTGGTTATACCGACTTTGCTCTGATGAGCAATCTGAGCAAAGCCTTTCGTGAGAGCTTGCAGCACAGAGCCGAAGTGAGACTTCCAGACATCGTGGCGGCCCAGCGCTCTGCTGACGGCACCTGTAAATGGCTCCTGAAACTGGATTGTGGCAATTGTATCGAAACCGTGTTTATCCCTGAAGCAAAGCGCGGGACACTCTGTGTATCGTCGCAGGTCGGTTGTGGTTTGAACTGCAGCTTTTGTTCTACGGGAAAGCAGGGGTACAACCGTAATTTGACTACCGCTGAAATTATTGCCCAGCTTTGGGTCGCGGTGCGTGAGTTGTCACAACAACAGGGGCAACATGACCGTCAGGTCACTAATGTGGTCATGATGGGAATGGGAGAGCCGTTGCTCAATTACGATAATGTCGTGAGCGCTATGGATATCATGATGGATGATCATGCCTACGGATTATCCAAAAGGCGGGTCACACTCAGTACCTCCGGTGTATTGCCTGAGCTGGAGCGCTTGCGTGAATCCAGTCCGGTAGCCTTGGCGGTTTCTCTGCATGCGCCCAATAATGCTCTGCGTAATGAGCTGGTGCCGATTAATAAAAAATACCCCTTGGAGCAATTAATACCGCTCTGCCGGGATTATTTTAAAGGGGAGCACAAAAGAGTAGTAACCTTTGAGTACGTCATGCTCAAAGGCGTGAATGATCAGCTGGAGCATGCTGATCAGCTGATTCGATTGTTGGCCAATGTGCCTTCAAAAGTAAATTTGATTCCCTTTAACCCGTTTCCAATGACGCAATATGAACGCTCACCACAAGCGACTATTGACGCCTTCAGACAACGTCTCATTTCGAAAGGAATCAACACCATCACCCGCAAAACACGGGGTGACGATATTGATGCGGCCTGTGGGCAGTTGGCAGGCGAGTTTCAAGATAGAACCAGCCGTTCGCAGCGTTGGCAAAAGCTGCATTTTCAGAAAAACGCCCAGGATGGCGGACAGACAAGCTAACCATATGATTTGATCTGGACTTTGGCCATTTTTGAAAACAGGGCAAAAAATGTCGTCATTGCGAACGCGGTGAAGCAATCCAGATCGATTTTTAATTGAAATTCCGATCTGGATTGCATTCGCTAATGCTCGCAAAGACGGGTTTTTGGCCAATTTTTCAAAAATGGCCAAAGACGAGCTTTATCATTAGAGCAAAAGACGGTTATAATTGCGCATTGCTTTTTCGGGTGAATCGATTCATAGTGAAAAAATCTCTATTGCTTTGGCTTACGATAGTACTGATGTCCTGTCAACATCAGCTGAAGCACGAGCATCAAAAACCACCGGAAAAAATCCCCAGGACGGAAGAGGCGGCTGAGCTGAATACGCAGCTGGGTGTCAGCTATCTGCGTCAGGGGAATCGTGAACGGGCCAAGCGAAAACTTCTCTATGCCCTGGAACTATCGCCTCATTCCGCCAGCGCCAATGCGGCTATGGGCTATTTTCTGGAGCAGAGCGGCGAGCTGACGGAAGCAGAGCGCTATTATCGCAAGGCTTTGCAGTATTCCGGCAACAGTGGCGCGCAACTCAATAACTTTGGTACTTTTTTGTGCCGTTTGGGGAAATATCAGGAGGCAGAGCGTTATTTTTTAAAAGCCGTAAAGGACGAGCATTACATCCACTCTGCCGGTGCCTATGAGAATGCTGGTCTCTGTGCCGAAGCAATACCCGATGATGCCAAGGCAACGCAGCATTACGTAATGGCGCTCAAACAGGATCCGGAGCGCAAACAATCGCTGAATGGTGTAATCCGTATTGCTAAAAAGCAAGGAAACAGACTGCAAATATTGTCCTGCATCGAACAAAACCACACTTTAGTGTATAATGATCCCACTTTATTAAAAACGGCAATAGAAATAGCGAGCCAAGAAGGCAAAACTGATCTGGTGGATTTTTACCAGCAACGCTTGTTAACCTACAATCAGTATGGAGCGAAAAATGACAACAATAACGGCTGAGACGGAAGAATCAGGTGTGCAATTTCCCGGTAACGCATTACGCCAGGCCCGAGAAGAAAAGGGTTACAGTACTGAGTATGTTGCTGGTCGTTTGCATTTACGGGTGCGTGTGATCGAACTATTAGAGGCGGATGACTATCCGCATTTACCGGAGCCGGTTTTTGTAAAAGGCTACATTCGTGCCTATGCCAAGCTCATTGATGTGGATTATGAGCCTTTGCTGGCCAGTTTTAATGCCCAATACCGGCAGGAATACCGGCCTGAGCGCATGCTGTGGCAAAGTCAACCTGAGGTCAATAAGGGCGCCCATTTGGTACGTTGGTTTACCTTGATTTCTATTGGGGTTGTGTTAACCGCTGTTGGAATATGGTGGCATCAGGCAAAAGACAGCCTGCTTGGCACCAAACTCAATGAACAGGTCAGTCTGGGGCAAAAAGCCAGTGAAAAAGTGACCTTGACGGACTTAAATAAAATGCATACGGTGGTTGAATTACCGAATAAGGATGTCAAACGTGGTTGATAAAATTCAGGCTATTCGTGGAATGAATGATATCCTGCCTTTGGTTACGCCGGAATGGAGCTTTCTGGAACAGCAATTATCAAAAGTGCTCTTTCGCTATGGTTATCAGGAAATACGTACCCCCGTTCTGGAGAGCACCCGCTTATTCAAGCGTTCCATTGGGGAAGTAACCGATATTGTTGAAAAAGAAATGTATAGTTTCAGTGATCGGAATGGGGATAGTCTAACCCTGCGTCCTGAAGGTACGGCATCCGTGGTGCGTGCGGCTATTGAGCATGGTCTTTTACATCACCAACAACAGAAACTCTGGTATTGTGGCCCTATGTTCCGACATGAGAAACCGCAAAAAGGGCGCTATCGCCAATTTCACCAGCTGGGGCTGGAGGCTTTTGGTTATGAGGATGTGGCAGTGGAGTGGGAGCAGTTACTGATTTGTCAGCAATTCTGGCAGCAGCTCGGGCTTGCTGAGGTGATTCAGTTACAAGTTAACAGTATTGGTACGCTGGCGGAACGACAAGCTTACAAAGACATATTAATAGACTATTTTACCGCACATTATGCGGCACTGGATGACGACAGCAAGCGACGTCTCGATCGCAATCCTTTACGCATTCTCGATAGTAAGCATCCCGATATGCAGGAGCTTATCGAAGCAGCGCCACAATTACTGGATCATTTGCAGGAAGACAGCCGCCAACGTTTCGCTGAACTCTGTGAGGGCATGCGTGAGCTTGGTATTCCCTATACCGTCAATCCAAGATTGGTTCGAGGGTTGGATTATTATGGCCACACGGTCTTTGAGTGGGTTACCGACAGGCTGGGCAGCCAGGCAACCGTCTGTGCCGGTGGCCGCTACGATGCCTTAGTTGAGCAACTGGGGGGTAAAACGACACCGGCCTTCGGTTGCGCCATGGGTCTGGAGCGTCTGTTATTACTCACGCAGGACGTTGCCGGCGCGTCATTGGTTCAGGAGCAAGACCCCTTTGTTTTTTTTGTGGCAGATTCTGCCCCGGCACGCCGACAAAGTCTGGCCTATGCCGAGAGCATACGCAAAGCGTTTCCCGCCCATGCCGTGGTTGTTCATCTGTCTGCGGGAAGCTTTAAAAGCCAGTTTAAAAAGGCGGATAAAAGTAAAGCCCAGTATGCTTTGATTGTGGGTGAAGCTGAGTTGGCCAGTGATACGATTACGGTCAAAGCCTTACGAGCCGAAGAAGAACAGCAACAGCTATCACTTGCAGAATTGATAGATTGGTTGCACAAAAAGCATCAGGAATCAGGAGATTAACATGTCAGTATACATGACCGAAGAAGAGCAAATAGAATCCATAAAGCAATGGTGGAAAAAATACGGCAATTATATCACGGCAACGCTGTCGGTAATTTTATTGCTCATTGCTGGAGCACGCTACTGGAACTGGCACCAGGATAAGGTCAAAACCCAGGCTTCCATTGCCTATGAACATATGATGATCAGTTACACCAATCAGAAAGCCAAAGAAACGCAGGCCTACGCCAATGAGTTGCTCAAACAATACGGACGGACCACTTATGCGGATGCTGCCCGACTATTGCTGGCGAAACAGCTCGTGGAAAAAAAACAATATCAGCAGGCGCGTGACTACTTAAATACTGTCGTGCAGAGCAGCACCATGCCCGCCTTTCAGCAAATTGCACGCACCCGTCTTGCGCGTTTACTGCTGGTCAATCAGCAGTATCAGGAGGCGATTGATACCTTAAGTACGGTGCCCGATACGGCCTATCTGCCCCTCATTAATGAACTTAAAGGCGATATCTACACGGCCATGGGAGAATCAGACAAAGCATTGAGTTTTTACGCTCATGCCATCAAAGAAGCGCGCGAACAGAATATGGGTAATTTATTTTTGGAAATGAAAACCAATGAACTGGCAGCAGGCAGTCAGGCGGCCAGGGTTCAGCGGGATGTATCACAAACGGTGTAATGAGGGTTTAATGAAGAAGTCTGTTGGAATATTTTTGTCTGCTTTGCTGTTGGGCGTCGGATTACCGTCTTGTACGACGATTGATGATTATATGCTGGGAAAAGACAACACTCCGCAACCGGCTCAACTCGAGGCCATAAAGCCCAGAATGGATCTGGTGAAAAATTGGTCTGTACCAGTGGGAGGAGCTGCAAAAACAGCAAGTTATAGTAAAATGAGTCCCCTGATTACCTCGAACCATATTTACACCGTATCAATGGACGGTGTTGTCAATGCTATTGAGAAAAACAGCGGTAAGCTCATCTGGAGCAAACGTTTACCTGCTTCGATTGTCAGTGGTCCCAGTGTAGGTAACGGTTATGTTGCTGTGACCACGGGACATTCGGATATCGTGCTGTTAAAACAAGACAATGGTGAACAAGTGTGGAAGGTTACTGTAGCCAGTGAGGTCTTGGGTAAGCCGCTGATCACGAAAGATGCTTTAATTGCTAAGACCGTTGATGGAAATTTATCTGCCTTTCACTTGAGTAGTGGTAAAAAACGCTGGAATGTGCACCACGGTGCCCCCAATCTGATTCTTAAAGGAAGTTCCTCGCCTATATTGCTACCGCAGAATCGGGTATTGACCGGCTATGCTGATGGTAAACTGGATGTCGTAGAATTGGAAACGGGACGTTTGCTGTGGCAGCGCAGTATTGCCTACGCCAGTGGAGCCTCTGATGTGGAACGACTGGTCGATATTGACGCCAATCCCTTGGTTGAGGGGGATACGGTGTATCTTGCCAGTTACCAGGGGTATATTGCCGCCTTATCTTTGGGAAATGGGGAATTTAAATGGCGTAAACCTGCGTCGGTTTTCAAAAATATTAGTCTGGCCGATCATAGTCTGTATTTTACCGATAGTGATGATATTATCTGGTCTCTCAATAAGCAGACCGGTACAGTCAACTGGAAGCAGGATAAATTTAAGGCACGTGGATTAACCGAGCCGGTGATCAAAGGCGACAGACTGTTTGTTGCGGATAAGACTGGCATGCTGCATGTCTTAGCCACCCACGATGGCGATTATTTATCGCGGGTGAATGTGGGGGCGGCGGTGACGATAGCGCCGGTTGTGAATAAAAATCAAGTATTTATACAAGACTCAAAGGGAACATTGAGCCAATATCAGGTAGGATAATATGTTACCCGTTGTCGTGTTAGTTGGACGTCCTAATGTGGGAAAGTCTACGCTATTTAATCGTTTTACCCGTAAACAGGATGCCATTGTATCGGATTATCCCGGGCTTACCCGCGACCGGCAGTATGGTGATGTCAACTGGACGGAGCACCCCTTTATTGTCGTTGATACGGGAGGAATCGGTGTCGACGATATGGCGGTCGATGCGTTGATGTCCCATCAGTCACAGCTCGCCATGCAGGAAGCCGATGTGGTTTTATTTATGGTGGATGGGCGGGCCGGATTGACGCCGTTGGATGAAACCATCGCCAACCAGCTCCGTCATCTGAATAAGTCTGTTATTATTGTGGTCAACAAGACCGATGGTCTTGATGAGCAAACGGCACTGGCGGATTTTTCCGTTTTGGGTTTTCCTGTTTTGGCCGCTATTTCAGCAGCGCATGGTCGGGGTATGCAGTACTTGCTGGAAAAGATCTATCCTTTATTGCCCCCACAAGAACCAGTGGATACCAGCGTTGAGCTGCCGGAAGGCGCTATTCGTATTGCCTTTGTCGGGCGGCCGAATGTGGGTAAATCAACGCTGGTGAATCGGATGTTGGGCGAAGAACGGGTCATTACCTATGATATGCCGGGTACCACGCGTGACAGTATTTATATTCCTTTTGAACGGGACGGACAGCGTTATGTCTTGATTGACACGGCAGGAGTCCGGCGTCGAGGGCGTATTGACGAGAAAATTGAAAAGTTTTCGGTCATTAAGTCACTACAGGCAGTGAAAGACTCCCACGTGTGTCTGATGCTGATTGACGCCCGCGAGGGGTTAACGGAACAGGATATGCATCTTTTGGGCTTTACCATTGAGTCCGGCCGTGCGTTGGTGATTGTAGTGAATAAATGGGATGGACTGGATGACGAGTGGAAAGATAGAATTCGAACCGAATTAGATCGCCGTCTGCAATTCGCCAAATTTGCAAAAACACGCTATATTTCTGCCTTGCATGGCAGCGGGGTGGGAACACTCTATCCCCTGATTCAGGATGCCTATGCGGCGGCAAATCAGTCTTTTTCAACGCCGCGCTTAACCCGCCTGCTGGAAGATATCGTGGCGCAACACCAGCCGCCGCTGGTGAATGGGCGACGGGTTAAATTACGTTATGCTCATGGCGGTGGTCAAAATCCGCCTATTATTGTCATTCATGGCAATCAGCTGGATGCTCTGCCACAGAGTTACAAGCGCTATCTCAATAATGCGTTTGTAGAGCATTTGAACATTGCCGGTACTCCCTTATTGCTGGAGTTTAAAACCGGTGATAATCCCTACAAAGACAAGCGTAACCGTTTAAGCCCCCGTCAAGTGCGCCACCGTCAACGCTTGATGAAAAAGGTGAAAAAAAGGGCGCATAAAAAATAAGCATTGAACTGGACTTTGGCTATTTTTGAAAATTTGACTAAAAACCCGTCTTTGCGAGCATTAGCGAAGCAATCCAGATCGGAATTTCAATTAAAAAATCGATCTGGATTGCTTCACTTCGTTCGCAATGACGACATTTTTTGCCCTGTTTTCAAAAATAGCCAAAGTCCAGTTGAACCCTTATTTGTTTATCAAACAGGACGTTTCATGAAAATATTTTCTTTTTTTCTCATGCTGCTCTGTCTCGTCAGTCAGAGCACGATTGCCCTGTCAGGGGATAAGGCACGAATGGCCGTGCCTAAAATCGAGCCTTTAAGTGCCTACGGTAATCCACTTGAATACACGGTCGCTGGCAAGGTTTATCGCGTGCTACGCAGTGCCAGAGGTTTCCGCCAAGCAGGAGTCGCCTCCTGGTACGGCACAGAATTCCATAAAAAAAGAACATCAAGTGGTGAGCCCTACGATATGTACGCCATGACCGCAGCACATAAAACGCTCCCAATACCCTGTTATGTGCGGGTGACGAATGTGGAAAATGGCCGTGAGATTATTGTGCGGGTTAATGACCGCGGCCCCTTTCATTCCGATCGGATTATTGATCTGTCCTATGCGGCTGCGAAAAAACTGGATATGATGGAGCAAGGTACGGCGGATGTAACGCTGGTCAGTATCGTTCCTGAGGAGCTGGAAGAGCAGCAGCATGCGCATTATTATATTCAGGTTGCCGCCTATAAAACACCCGCCTATGCCAATCGTTTGCGCGATCAAATCCAGACGTTTCTTTCCTCCCCAGTTCTGGTGGGTAACAAAGGTGGCCATTTTGTGGTTTTTGTCGGCCCCTTGATGGATCACCAAATGGTCACTGCCGCTCAGAAAACGCTCGCTCAGCGCGGTTATAAGCACACGATGACCTTGATTCGGTAGCGAAGGATTTGAAACCGGTTCGGCGCTACAGAAGGAGGGCTTGAAGTGGCGCATAATACTAGTTGAGCATTTTTTCCCAGTTTGCTATTTTACCAGGAGGTATTGACCAATCCTCTCACCTCCTAGGTTCTCCCACACCTAAAGTGGAAATGATGGTTACTCTTCTATTTAAGCTATTACCCGCTTCAGAATAGCCTCTGTTTTTGCGGCTTGGTTTTGCACGGCACATGCAGAGAATAGGCTAATACCCGACTATGATAAGGGTAGCAATATACCCGTTACAAAAACCTAACTGATAGCCCCACGAATAGGATGGCTGGATTTATGCTATCTTTTAGTTAACATCCGGTATCTTTGCTTGCGCCGGGATACCATGCGCGTACTTTTATAAGGGAGTATTGAAATGAGCGATTGGCAAGACCATTTAGAAAAAAAACTGATCCATGTATACGGCGAAAAAGACGCTCAAGCCTTATGCAAAAAATACAACCATGCTTTTCCTGCCGGTTTTCGTGAAGACTATGATCCGGAGGCGGCCATCAATGATATAAAAATGCTTGAGCAACTCAGTGCTGACAACAGGTTGGCAGTGCAGTTTTATAAACATTCGCCGGAAGAAACAAACCGAGTACATCTTAAATTATTTCAATGGGAACATTCCATTCCCTTATCGGATGTTTTGCCGATGCTTGAAAACTTTAATTTGCGCACTGAGGAGGAACGCCCTTATAAAATTACCTGTGAAAAAAATACTGTTTTATGGGTCAATGATTTTTCACTGCAATTAAGTGAAACGCTCCAGTCACTGGAGTCTATGCAATTGTTGTTCACTGACGCTTTTTCGCGCGTCTATTTTGGGCTGGCGGAAAATGATGGTTTTAATAAATTAGTAATCAGTGCCGCTCTTGATTGGCAGGAAGTCAATATTTTACGGGCTTACGCAAAATATCTGCATCAAATTCGTTTTCCCTATAGCCAAGGGTCTATTGAGCGAGCTTTATTAAAGCATATTAGTCTGACCCAGGATTTGGTAGTGTATTTTAAATGTTTGCATGATCCGAAGCAAACCCCAGCAGCAGCACAAAAAACAGGGCAACTGGAAAAGCAAATTCTGGAAAAACTTGAGCTTATACCTGAGCTGGATGAAGATACCATTATTCGGCGAATATTGATTTTGATACAAGCGACCTTGCGGACCAATTATTTTCAGCGCGGGGCTGATGGTGTGCCAGCACGCTATCTATCCTTTAAGTTGCATTCGCGTGTAATTCCAGATTTGCCCTTACCCATGCCTTTGTATGAAACTTTTGTCTATTCTTCGCAATTTGAAGGGATTCATTTGCGATATGATAAAGTTGCCCGTGGTGGTTTGCGTTGGTCCGATCGCCGTGAAGATTACCGAACGGAAGTATTAGGCTTGATGAAAGCGCAAGTGGTCAAAAATTCGGTGATTGTTCCTTCCGGCGCCAAAGGCGGTTTTATCCTAAAACAAGTCCCGAACGGAGCGAATCGGGAGCGTATTCAACAGGAAGTGACGGACTGTTACACATTATTTATTCGGGGGTTATTGGATTTAGCTGACAATGTAAAGCAGGGCGTGCTTATCCCTCCCAAACACGTGCTCTGTCATGATGAGCATGATTCGTATTTGGTGGTGGCGGCAGATAAAGGAACGGCTACGTTTTCTGATCTCGCTAACAGTATCGCCAAAGAGTATGATTTTTGGTTGGGGGATGCCTTTGCCTCTGGTGGCTCGGCTGGTTATGACCATAAAAAAATGGGTATTACGGCGCGTGGCGCCTGGGAATCGGCGAAACGCCATTTCCGTGAGTTGGATATTAACATCGAAACATCGGAGTTTACCGTGGTCGGCGTTGGTGACATGAGCGGAGATGTGTTTGGAAATGGGATGTTGTATTCGCAAAATATTCGCTTAATTGCAGCCTTTGATCACCGGCATATTTTTATCGATCCCGATCCCGAATCAAAAGCGTCCTATCAGGAGCGTCAACGCCTGTTTAATTTGCCCTCCTCATCATGGGAAGACTATGATGCACGTTTAATCTCAAAGGGTGGCGGGGTTTTTAAACGCAGCCTCAAATCGATTCCCATTAGTCCTGAAATAAAAAAGGCATTAGATATTCAAAAGGATAGCTTATCGCCTCTTGAGTTAATCCAGGCCATTCTAAAAGCACCGGTTGATTTGTTGTTTAATGGCGGGGTGGGTACCTATGTCAAATCAGCTCAGGAAAGCCATGCCGATGTGGGCGATCGCGCGAATGAGCGCTGTCGGGTCAATGGCCATGAACTCCGCTGTAAAATCGTCTGTGAAGGCGGTAATTTGGGACTTACCCAACTTGGACGTGTTGAATTTGCATTGCATGGTGGGTTGCTGAACACGGATTTCATTGATAATTCCGCGGGCGTTGATTGTTCTGATCATGAAGTGAATTTAAAAATTTTATTGAATGAAGAGATGCAGCAAGGTAATTTATCCCTTGAAAAACGTGATGAAGTCTTGGTTTCACTTACCTCAGAGATTTCGGATTTGGTTCTGGAAAACAATTATCAGCAGGCACTGGTACTGAGCTATGCGGCATTTATGGCCAAAGAAGATATTGGCCTGCATGCCGAATACATCAAAGAACTGGAGTCCAAAAATATTTTGAACCGCGCAGTTGAGTATTTACCGGAAAATAAAGCGTTAATGGAGCGTAAAGCAGGCGCTTTGGGTTTAACAAGACCCGAACTGGCGACATTGCTGGCTTATACCAAAATTAACCTAAAGGAAGATATACTCCATTCCCGCTTGCCTGAAGATGCTTTTTTAGCGAAAAAACTGGGGACTGCATTTCCGGGTGTCATCAATAAAACCTACCATGATGCACTCGAAAAGCACCAGCTGAAACGTGACATTATCGCAACACAGCTTGCAAATGCCGTGATAAATAACATGGGGCTTACCTTTATCTATAAAACGCAAATGGAAACCGGTGCGTCGGTTGAAGACATTATAAAAGCGTATACCGTGGCTTCAGAAATTTTTTCCAGCCATGCCTTACAACGGCTGATTGAGTCGTTGGATTATAAAGTGTCCATGAGCAAGCAGTTGGATATGATTATCAATATTCGCAAGTTGCTTGCGTTATCCACACGCTGGTTTTTGCAGAATAACCGGATCAACGATCAGTTGCAGCCCCTTATCGAATGCTACTCTCAGGCTGTGACATCGCTTGAGCAGTGGATCCCGGATTTAATGGGTGGGGCCACTAAAGAATATTTAACCGAGCTGGGCAACGAGTTTCAAAAAGCCGGGCTTTCCAAAGACGTAGCATCCCGTATTGCGACCTATCGTGCTATTTACGCCTCACTCAATATTATAGAGGTTGCCATGCAAAACGAATGGGAACTCGAAGCAACCGCACGCATTTATTTTGCCTCTGGCGAGCGATTAAACCTCTTATGGTTCAGGGATCAGATTGCCAATGATCCCCGGGAAAGCTTTTGGAATCAGCTGGCCCAACTGTCTCTCAGAGATGAGCTTGACCTGGCCCAACGTACCTTGACTATCCGAATTATGCAAAAAACTTCTCCTGAGGAAAGTGCTGAAAAACGAGTCAGTGCATGGGTCGATGCCCACCAAACCATGATGGTCCGTTGGGACAAATTATTAGCAATGGTGCATGAGAGTACGACGATAGAATACAGCACTTTTTTTATTGTGATTGGTGAGTTTATCCGGTTATTGCAACACGCGTCCCCCGACCAGTAAAAAGCAGTTTACAGAGCGGCTGTGCGGTCGTGCCGAGTTGTTAGCTGGCCCTGGCGGGTATGGAGCATAACATTTGCAACCTGTCGGGCAGGGGGCGGCAGTATCAAACGGCAGGCTAGGAACCAATGATGACACGTGTGCCTTGATAGCCATTGCCGGGAGTATCAATAAATTCCTCATTTAACCAACGCGCATCCTCTGTAAACATACGCACACACCCATGACTGTCCGGATAACCCGGCAGGGTATCGCTGCCGTGTAGCGCATAGCCTCTGAAAAAGTGCATACAGTAGGGCATGGCGGCCCCACCGTGGTTGCCATCAGCCCGGCGGGGAAAAGCGGTAGAAATACATTCAATATCTTGCTTGCGTATAACCCGAAAACTACCGGAAGGGGTTTTGCAGCCCTCAGCGCTACTGCAATTGGCTTTGCCATCCGAAATCGGTCCCCACCAGAGTAACTCTCCATCTTCATCATAGGCGGCCCAGGCCATATTTTTCTTACTAATATAAATGCTTTTCTCCCCTGTTGGTTCAATATAACGGGGAAAAGGAGCGACATCATAAATACTGAGTCGGTCCAGATGTTTGGGTATGGCAATGGTCATACCACTTTTCAGTCGAATATTCATCCGATTAATGCGACGCACAATATCACGTGCTTCCGGGTGAGGGAAGAGGCTTTGCCAGGTTTCACCTGGACGAATAGTAATACAAAAGTAGTCTGGAACCTGACATAAATTCTGCCCAAAGGTTGATTTTTGCGAGGTGACCAAACCGGGATAGAGCAGCAACGCCAGTATCAGACTGGCTACAGTTGAATGTCGCATAATCCCTCCGAAAATCATTTTCGAAATGGTATTTTTGAATATAAATAAGCATTTACTTTGAACAAAGTATAGATCATTTTATCGCTCATTGGTTGAATTTTGTTGTGCCAGAGAAAAATAGGGCAGCTCGATGCGTTTGTCTCAAGCATATCGTCTGATGACAGCGTTGCAGCCATCCTCATTGAGCTATTTCTGGTGCTTCGATCAGAAGGGCAGCGCGTATTTAGAACGATATGGTTACATATCAATATTCCGTTTTGAGGGTACGATCTTGCCCTGCAAGATGTTTAAGGTTTTGCCTTAAATTTTGTTGGCTCAGGGCTGGATATTTGTTGTATTGGGGCTGCGGTACTATGCGCATGGGTTTCATCTGGTTTTTTACTGCCATCAATGATGTCTATTTTCTGAAAAAATATAAATTGTCGGCCTGTTTTTTCAACCAAAGAGGCGGCTGTTTTTGAAAAAGAGCCCTCCATGGAGCGCGGTACCCATACAGTATAGAAGTTCTTATCAAAGAGTTGTTTTCGCGCGGGTTGATTTTGGAGGCCTTGCATTGACTCTGTTGCCAGGAACATCATTGCCCACCATTTGCGACTCATTAGTTCAGCTTTTTTAGGAGATTTCGATGTACCCCAGATGCTCTTCACATATTCTAATTTATAATGATCTAACTGTTTGCCGATTTCCTGTACCAGTGTATCCGGGTGCTTTTTGATGGTATCGGTTAACTCATTATAGTGAGCAGAATCACCCCCGCTCATAGGTATGCTGGCTGTTTTGTCCTTGAGATACAGGGTCATTTTTTCATCTGATTGTATCAGCCAAATAGGTGGAAATTTTCCCTCATGCAGAGCATCATTAACTTGTTCCTTGGGATTTGGTGGTGCTTGCTCTTTGGTATCCGTGATAAAATCCGCTTGAAAAGATCGCTCAAAATGGACATCTATAGGCATGGGAATATTGTGAGCAGATGATTTTTCAAGAAGAGTCTCCATCCTGGCTACATTAGACCATGATGTATCAGATAAATTAACAGGGTTCCCTTGAGTATCAATTACCAAGGCCATTTGCTTCGGCAGATGCTTAATATCCAAATGAGGGTAGTCTTGAGCCAGTTGCGAGACCATGGCTTTTGTATTCCGGGTATGACTTTGATCAACGTTCCCATGAACCACGCCATTGCCCCAAATCAATCTCATTCTGTGGTGGCCATTTTTTTTCTGCTCCATAAAAAAATCTTCTAATAAGATTTGTGAGGACTGCAGCGCATCTCCTCCTTTGTCATGGATGACAAGAGCGTTTGCAGCCTTGAATGTCCCCGTATTCTGAGAAATATCGCCAGAAACGGCGATGAATCCCGCACATCCCGTCAAGGCGTCCGTAAATACGTATTGGAGAGCTGGTTCCTTCAAATTAAACGTTGCTGCTACACAAGGGGTTTGCGCGCCTTCATAGGGTGCTGAAACGCCTTTGGCAATTACTGAGCCTGAAGAAGAGATATCTCGAGTGATTCTATCGGTGTCCAAACTCCCTTTATAAGTTTCGTATTTTGTTGGAGGCATATGATTCTCAAACGATTCATCATATATAATATATAGTAAATATTTGGAAAGTGTGCAAAGCCGGGATACAGTGGTGAAAGATTGTCGTGTAAGTATGTATTTATATGGAAAGATGCTATTCCTCTGTAGTCAACGGTCAGCTTGGCTTTCATTGATTTTGTTTGGGCCAACCTCTTAACTATGGGATAGGCTCTGAATATTTTGAACAGTGGAGCCTACTCCCTTACAGGAGATCTGTTATTGATGTGCGGATGATTCCGTAATCGATTGCCAAGCTTCATGGACTTCGGTAAGCAGGGTGTTGGCCTCTGTCAGGAGCGATTCACTGGAATCCAGGTTGGCTCGTAACAGCACTTGCTGAATATAATCATAGAGTTGACCGAGATTGCTGGCGATGTCACCGCCGTTGTCGTAATCAAGACAGCTTTTTAAGCCATCAATAATATCAATCGCTTTGCCGATATGTTCTCCCTTGCCTTTGGTATTGCCTCGTTGAATACAGCCTTTGGCGGTTGCAATATTAGTGCGGGCGCCTTGCAAGAGCAAATTAATTAACTCATGGGGGGAGGCTTCTTCTATCCGCGTACTCAATTCCAGATTCTGATATTGCTTATGGTAGTTTATGCTCATGTGTTACCTCGATTTTATTCTGAGATCTGGCAAAATGGCCAATTGTTGGGTGAGAAACTGGCTTGTGGTTTGCATTTGACTGATCAGGGCATCCAGAGCGGTAAACTGGCGCATGTAGCGTTCTTCAATTTTATTTGCCCGCATCTCCAGTGTACTGCGCTCTTTATCCAGATCGGCAATCCGTTTACCTAACTGCTCAGTTCGGGACGTGAGATTTCCTTGAGTGCCTAAAAAGCTCTCCAGAATGTCATCAAACATGACGGCTAAACCATCGCGTATTTCAATTTGCCCCCGATCGCCAGTGGTGCCTGCTAATACCTCAAGCTGTACACCATGAAAAATTCCTGTTCCCTGCAACACCCGGCCATCGCTGGAGTTGGCATAGACACCGCCAATCTGGCCGAATAACTCCGAACCAGGGATAAAGCTGTCAATATTAACCGGATACTTGCCAGCAGGCACCTCGCGACCTACTTGTTGAACCCGAATATTTTCATCTGTACTCACGGCAGTTTTTGCAAAAAGGGCACCCATTTCTGCGAACTGATGCTCGAGTACATCATTGAATTTCTCCAGGTTGATTTCCAGTAAGCCTTGCCGGTTGGTACGAATGCCGATATCCGCGATACTTTGCAGCGAAGAGCCGGGGTGATTCAGGCTTTGTCCGACCCAGCGCGCCATGGCATTTTTAAGGGAGCGTAAGGCAGAGTCCCCTTGCAGATAACCTGCAGTTTCTGTTGCCGCATCATAGCCTGTGAAATTATTTAATACCGACATGGTTTCGTTATATTGCTTAATAAACTGATTCACGCCCTCGACCATTTTGCTTTTGTCTTGGGTAATGTCCAGTCGAACCGTGGTATTGGGATCGGCTTTGTTCAAATTGAGGCTGATGCCCTCGATCGCATGTTTCAATTCGTTGCTGTCATTGTCCAGAAGAAGACCATTAATGCGAGTCAGATTATTTTGAGCGGCGATGGTTTCGCTCATCTCCTCAATATTTTCGGTGGGATCATAAGCCAGGGCAGAAAGGCCGGTAGGCTCGCCGTTATTACTGACGTTGATACGCATGGCCACATTTTCACCGGTATGCAGACTGCTGAGCGTGAGACGGGCACCCTGGCTGTCACTAATGATGCTGGCGCTAAGGCCACTATCACTGGCATTGATTTTATCCCGTATAGCCTCCAGGCTGTTTGCCGTATCATCAATATCAATGCTGAGGGCGGCTTGTGTTGCATTGGCGGTAAATGCGCTTTTATCGCCATTATAACTGCCAAATTCAATGTGAAGCGTACCGCTGCCGAGGCTTGCGGATGGATTGGCAATACTGGCCGAAGCCAGGGTGTGGCGAGTGGCCAATTGTTCAACTTGTATCTCATAGGTTCCCGTACGCGCCTTCTCATCCAGTTTCGCACTGAGGATGGAGGTATCACTGATTTTTGCGGATACGCCGTAAAATTGTTGAATATCGGATAGTTTGATTAAGGTATCCTGGAGTTTGCTCAAGGCACTTTTTACCTGCCCAAGAGCGGAAAGCTCCGTGGACATTCGGGCACCTCGTAAATTGATGCGCTCTTTGAGCGGCGTAATTTCAGCGGATACCAATTGACTGACTAAATCAGCAATGGGCAATCCTGAGCCAACACCGGGAGAACTGATACCTGACATAGCGTGTCCTTACTTATAGGGATTAGGCTTGATCATCAAGCGATCCACTAATCATTTCATCCAGTTTTGATAACATATGAAGATATTCATCCGCAGGTATTTTGCGAATCACTTCATCAGAAATTTTATCCGTTACAATAGTCTGCAGTAATTGGGTTGCTTTATCAATGGTTAAACGGGCTTCCTGTAGGCTTATGGATGGCTGTTGAGACGTAGCGGGAGAATGAACATTTGGGGAGAACCCTGGTTTTTCAGGGCGTTCAGGGGCTATAGCGCCCTTTGCTTCGGTGATTACCTGATTGTCAATTTTCATACATCCTCCTGTTATTCGCCGTAGCGAATAAACCGCGCAGCTAGCTGCGCGGTTTCAGAATCGCTTAACGATTTTAGCCCAGCAGTGATAAAACGGACTGTGGCATTTGATTTGCCTGCGCCAGCATGGCCGTACCAGCCTGTTGCAAGATCTGGGTACGGGTCAAATTGGCAGTTTCAGCGGCATAGTCTGCATCCATAATACGGCTACGGGCAGCAGATAGATTTTCTGAAACGTTGGCCAGGTTGGCAATAGTGGACTCAAAACGATTTTGCAGCGCACCCATTTGTGCCCGGTTTGAGTTGACCGAACCCAAGGCCGAGTCAATCCGCAGAATCGCATTTTGTGCACCTGCCGCTGTGCTGATATCAATGGTATCCACGCCATTGGTATCTTTGGAAATGATACTGCTCAGACCAATATCCGCTATAGTGCCGCCGATTTCAAGGCTGTCTAAAGAGTTCACATTCAAGCTGCCGCGACGTACATCGTCAAAATCTCCGGCAGCAGCAGTGATGCCTTCTTCATCGTCTTCTACCACTTCGATGTTCCGTCCATCATTGGCCGTCAGGGTCAGATCAGCACCGTTCAGGGTAGCAATGACACCGGTTTGGTTGCTGACGTTGTTGATGGCACTGGCCAGATCAGCGTGGGATAAGGCTGTTTCCACGTTGAGATCATTGAATATGTCTACTCCGTTAATGTTTAAACTGTAGAGGTCGCCAGCAGTACCACCAATCGTACCCAGAGTAACGCTACCGCTGGTTGAGGCGGTGACGCTCAAGCCCGCAACACCCGCACCATTGATGGCAGCAGCTTTGGCATAGGCTGAGGTAGCATCTTGAAAATTGTTGCCGGTAAAGTTGGCACTGGAGCCGACCTGTACTGCCGGGCCACCGTCAACCGAAATGGTAATGTCTGTTGCGGCATTAGCGCTTACGATCGCGCCTTCTTCCGTAGCAATACCCCCAATGGAGCCTGGTTGTATGCTGGAGATGGCAAATTCAATCGTTTGATTGGCATTTGCCCCGACCTGGAAGCTGGCATTAGCGAAAGAACCATCCAGAATACGTTGCCCGTTAAACTCGGTATTCATTGAAATACGTTCCAACTCGTTTTGCAGCTGCTGCACTTCTTCTTGCAGGGCTTGGCGATCGCCGGCATTATTGGTGGAGTTTGCCGATTGCAGCGCCAGCTCCCGTATTCTTTGCAGAATATTGGTAGTTTCCTGCATGGCACCCTCTGCGGTTTGCGCCAGAGAAATACCATCGTTGGCATTACGAATCGCCTGATTCATTCCCCGAATCTGGGCGGTCATACGGTTAGAAATGGAAAGACCGGCAGCATCGTCTTTGGCGGAGTTAATACGTAATCCTGAAGACAAGCGCTCAATCGCGGTTTTCATGGTATTTTGTGTGCTGTTCAATTGACGTTGCGAATTGAGTGACATCACATTGGTATTAATGACCTGAGCCATAGTGAACTCTCCTTGTAGCTGAATCCTTTATAGGATTTTTTTATTTAATTCGGCAGTGTTATGACACGTCTTTCCGCCGTACCCGATTATTTTATCGGTTGCGCTTTCAGAAACTTTAGAGTGGAATGAGGAAAATTATAGTGAAAAATCTACCACCTCGATGGCGATGACGGTATACTTCTCTTATTTTTCTTTTGATGGGTTAGATATTATGAGTTGGCTGCAAAAACTGCTACCGTCTAAAATTAGAACCGAAACCAGCCAGAAAAAAGGCGTTCCGGAAGGGCTTTGGGTCAAGTGTGAGGGCTGCGCTTCGGTATTGTATCGCAGTGAGCTCGCGAAGAATCTCGGCGTTTGTCCGCATTGTCAACACCATCATCGCTTGACTGCCCGGGAAAGGGTGGCGCAAATTCTGGATGGGGATACTGAGGATGAGCTCTTTGCCGATCTGGAACCGCAGGATCGCCTGAAGTTTCGCGATTCTAAAAAATATAAAGATCGCATTATACAAGCGCAAAAAGCTACCAATGAAAAAGAAGCCATCCTGGCCTTCAAAGGCAAGATCCATAAAATCCCTGCTATCATCACGGTATTTGAGTTCAAATTTATGGGCGGCTCTATGGGGGCGACCGTAGGTGAAAAATTTGTGCGGGCCGTGAACCAGGCAATGCAGGAGAAAACCCCCTTTATTTGTTTTACAGCCAGTGGGGGCGCTCGTATGCAAGAGGGCCTTTTTTCACTGATGCAAATGGCGAAAACATCCGCAGCACTAGCACGCTTTCATGAGGCCGCTTTACCTTTTATTGTCGTGTTGACGGATCCGACCATGGGAGGAGTATCCGCCAGTTTTGCCAGCCTGGGCGACGTGATTATTGCCGAGCCGAAAGCCTTAATTGGTTTTGCCGGGCCAAGAGTCATTGAACAAACAGTTCGTCAGACCTTGCCTGAAGGTTTTCAGCGTAGTGAATTCTTGCTGGAACATGGGCATATCGATATGGTGGTGCCGCGCCAACAGTTGCGCCAGACGCTGGGTGAATTAATGGCAAAATTCAGTCATCGAGATGTGCATGCCCAACCAGACTGATTCGCTGTCCTTATGGCTGGATCATTTTGCAAAAAAATATCCGAACAGCATCCACTTGGGACTGGATCGAATACGGCAGGTCGCCCAAAAAATGGATCTTTTGCCAGTTAAGGCTCTGGTGATAACGGTAGCCGGTACTAATGGCAAGGGTTCGACGGTTTGTTTGCTGGATCGGATCTATCGGGAGGCCGGCTACCGGGTGGCTTGCTATACCTCACCGCATTTACTGTGTTTCAATGAACGCATTACCGTGGACGGGAATATGATATCGGATGCCGAGTTAATCTCAGCATTTCAGGATATTGAGGCGCAGCGCGGCGATGTTTTTTTATCCTATTTTGAAATGGCGACGCTTGCCGCCTTATCCCATTTCAAACGCGCCTCTCCCGATGTCATGATTCTGGAAGTTGGCATGGGAGGGCGTTTGGATGCCACCAATATTGTCGATGCGGATATTGCCATTATTAGTAGTATTTCTTTCGATCACACTAAATGGTTGGGCAACAGCCTTAACGACATCGCAGGAGAAAAAGTGGGCATTGCGCGCGCTGCGTGCCCTGTGATTTATGGTGATGCACATCTCTATCCCAAGGTGGTCCGGCATTTAGCGGAACTTGGTTGTCCCCTCTACCGCCAGGGCTATGATTATCAATGGGATGCAGCGACAGGTGTTTTCCAATGGCTCTCCCAGGAACCTTTATGCATTAAGCCGCCCTGCAGCCTTCATCCTGGAGCCGTGGCCAACGCAGTAATGGCGGTGCAGCTTGTACAGGGTAGAACACCGGTCTCGCTAGAGGCCATGCAACGTGCGGTTCATTCGGCGCGAATAAAAGGGCGTTTACAGTGGTTAGAAGGTGACCCTCTGATTTTGCTGGATGTCGCGCATAATGAAGCATCAGCTGCCTTATTGGCCGAAAGTGTGAGTCGGGTTTCTATTACCGGGAAGGTACGGGCGGTGTTTTCTGCCCTGGCCGATAAAGATATCGCAAAATTGACACAACCCATGTTAAAGCTGGTAAATTATTGGTATATTGGTCAATTGTATGATGAGAGAGCGGCTGGTATTGATGTACTCCAGCAAAGTTTGATCAGGCAAGGGGCTTGTGAGCTCGCATCCTTTGCCTCAATCGAAGCGGCGTTTTCAGAAGCGGTTAAAGCATCCTCGCCTGGCGATCTTATTGTAGTGTATGGTTCTTTTTTTACTGTGGCAGCCGTTATGAACAGTGACTCAATGACAGGAGAGTGTAATGAAGTTCACTATGGATGAGGTAATGAAGCATCGTTTGATTGGGCTTAGCGTGATTCTTGCCCTGTTGGCGATTATCTTGCCGGCAATGCTGAAGAAAAACAGTCAACGACTGGAAGAACAGCAAATTGCCATCCATTTTCCACCCCAACCACAGCATAGCGTGACGGACACGGTGGATGAGGAACAGGTCTTCCATTCCGTCAAGGTGGCGCATGTGCGCCTGCCTTCGCTTGCTGAAGAAAAAAACAAGCATCAGACTGAGTATGATCAAGCGCTTTCCCAGTCTCGCCCTGAGCCCCTGCTCAGAGCACCACAACCAGCAGACGTCACGGAACGCACAGAAAACGATAAGGATTCCGTGCCGGTTGCTGACGTCCGTAAAGTGAAAATAGCGGTGGTGGAAACGAATAAAATCCCCAAGCCGGTTCGCTCTCTGGTGAAGCACAGTGGTTTGACTGCGAAAAAAGTACCCTCGCCGCCTTCTGAGCCCGTGCAATCCGTCACTGTATTGCCTTCCCTTCCCAAAAATCCGCCCGCCAAAGCGGTGGCAACCAAAGCAATGGCGCATCATTATGCGGTGCAGTTGGGCGTGTTTCGTGATGAAAACAATGCCCTCGCGCTCTTGAAAGCCCTGCAGGCAAAAGGATTTTCAGGGCAGAAATCGCGTATCGGGCGAGATGCTGGTACGAAGTACAAAGTAACCGTTGGCGATAACACGACGAAAGAGCAGGCAGAGGATCTGAAGCGCATTTTATTTTCGCAAATGAATATTAAGGGGTTCATTATTGAAAAGGGAGTGAGCTAAATGGGCATTCATTGGTTAGATGCCGTAATAGGGGGAATTATTCTCTTGTCGGTCATCACAGGGCTCATTCGGGGCTTTGTCAAAGAGCTAATTGCCTTGTGCATTTGGGCTTTGGCTATCTGGTTGGGTTATCATTATGCCGATATACTGGATGCCAGACTGGCGCCCTGGCTTGCTGAAAAATCGATCCGGTTTATCGTTGGCTTTATTGTCATCATGGTCAGCACGCTTATTGCAGGGGGCATTTTTAACTTCCTGTTGGGTATTATCATGAAAAAATCCGGTTTAAGCGGTACCGATCGCCTGCTTGGCATGGGCTTTGGTTTTGCGCGTGGGTTTTTTATCGTTGCCTTGGGGCTGGTGGTATTACAGATGACGTCATTAACCCGGCAAGAGCAGATGCGTCAAAGTTATCTCATAGGTGCCTTCACGCCTGCTGTGGGTTGGATTTCCGCACAGGTACCTTCTATATTAAATAAAATACGCGATATCGATCAGGGTGGTCAATTCAGTCATGCTTTCATTGACCAGGATGCTACTGAAGCAGGCTAAATAGGCGGCTGCGTCGCAAGTCGGTTTAGACTTTGTGGCTAAAGCCGGTGGTAATGGGCTTTTGGGGATGTACAAAACCTCATTCGAGATACCCACGCTGGGTATATTATTGAAAAGGGAGACACGGATATGTATAAACGCGTTTTATTTGCCACGGATTTTGATGCAGTGGGGATGCGGGCAGCCGCAAAAGCAAAAAAAATTGCTGATGAAAATAAAGCAGAGCTGGTTTTAGTGCATGTGGTGGAACCCATTCCAGCCTATGCTTATCCTGGTTTTGCCGGTTTTGCAGAGGTTGAAGTTTCTATCCGTGAGCAAGCACAGAGTGAAATGTCAGCTTTGGCAAAAAAACTGGGAGTCAAGGAAGAGCATGCGATGATTGTTTTTGGTTCAACAAAGCATGAAGTTTTACGCATCGCGGATGAAAAAAAAGTGGATCTGATTGTCACTGGTAGCCATGGGAAGCACGGATTATCTCTCTTACTGGGTTCGACAGCAAATGCTATCTTGCATAGTTCGAAATGCGATGTATTGGTCGTTCGTCCACCACAAGAAAAATAGGCGCTGCGCCGATGCGCTCTGGCCTGTATGTTAGCACAGCTGCTGCAAAGTCAAGGCTGCCGGCAATAGCTTACGCATTGCCGGCTATCTTTAGGTGCCAATGGTGCCTCTTTTAGTATAAGACCAAGCCCTAGCGGCAACGATTTTGACAATAGATAACTCTGCCACTGCGGCGATCGATTTTACAATTGCGGGCACAATAGCGACTATAACGCACCCACCCTGTCCAGTAGGTACCACCTCTATGCCGCCAGCCCGGTTCACGCCATTGATGTCGATCGGGGTGGTGATAGCGATGGTGTCCTCTGTGTGCCAATTCTATGTTTTGCGTGATGACATTGGGAGCCACAAGTACAGCGTTGGGCCTCGTGCCGGTTTGCGATTGCGCTTCTGCGACCGACTGGTATAGCAGGGCGGTCAGAAATACCAGCGCACTGAGGAGGGCGGAGAACGTTGAGGCTTGCCAGATTTTGCTGTTCATACCGAGATCCTTGTTTGATTGTGCTTTTAGATTATAGATTATATTTCAGGGGTGCGTAAAAAAAGGACAAAATATGGTGTCCCCTCAAGATCTGGTATTTTTTGTATATAAATGCCCACTTTTTTTTAAAATGTCTATGTTCTACTATAATCAATATTGCGAGCTCTGGTGGGAGTGACTGGCTATCCATGAGCGGCTAAACCAAGTTGAATGGTCTTATCACAGGGAGAGCGTAATGGCGAATATTTTGGTTTTATACTACTCAAGTTATGGACATGTGGAAGCTATGGCTTATGCGGTTGCAGAAGGCGTCAAAGAAGTGGAGGGAGTGAATGTGGTAGTGAAGCGGGTACCGGAATTGATGTCGGAGGAGGTCGCTAAAAATGCCGGCGTCAAAATGAATCAGTCCGCCCCTGTCGCAGAGCCTGCTGAACTTGTCAATTATGATGCGATTATTTTTGGTACGCCGACCCGTTTTGGGAATATGGCCGCACAGATGCGGAATTTTTTGGATCAAACTGGTAAATTATGGATGGAAGGGAAATTAATTGGCAAAGTAGCCAGTGTGTTTGTGTCCACCGGCACCGGCGGCGGTAATGAAACGACGATTACCTCATTTTGGCATACTCTGGCCCATCATGGGATGTTAATCACCGGGTTACCCTATAGTGAGGAGGCTTTGCTGGATCTCAGTGCGATGCGGGGTGGTTCTCCTTATGGAGCGGGAACACTCGCAGGCGCGGATGGTAATCGTAGTCCGCTGGATACTGAAAAAAAAATGGCAGCTTCGCAAGGGCGGCATGTGGCAGAAATAACTAAACGTCTGTTTGGCTAGCGTTTCTAACGTCTGTTTGGCTAGCGTTTCTGGTTAAGCGATGAACGCTATGGTAACCGAGTAAAAATTTTCAGGGGCTAGCGACAAAAGCCGGAGCGCCATATCATTTAAATTGATTCGGACAATATGAGGATTTACGGATACTTTTTGATACCAAAAAGCTGATATTCAGCGCTCAAGCTTGCTGGAATTCATCAAAATGACCAAAGTCCAGCTATACTTATAGTGAGATCTTGGTACGACAAGGAGTGCGATTATGATTAGCTTGTTTCTTGCAATGGTCATTGGATGGTATCTGGTTATCGTCAGCGTGTTCATGCTTGTCCGTCACGAACAATTACATCAGGTCATGGGTGACGTTGTCGCACAGCGCGGATTGTTTTTTATCGTGGCAATCATGACCCTGATTCTCGGTTTGCTCATGGTGGCAAGCCATAATCTCTGGGTGATGGGATGGCCTGTGTTGATTACGATTATCAGCTGGCTGGTTTTGCTCAGTGGTGTTCTGCGAATGTTCTGTCCGGATTCAGCCAGAAAAATGGTGCATTTTTTTCAGGAGCATCCGATGCGTCTGAAAGTTGCCGCTGTGATCTATTTAATCATTGGTCTGTTTTTACTGCTGAAGGCTTATGCGATAGTCTGACTATGCAATGGCATGAAAAACCCCAGTGCTGAATCCCCGCGGCACCGGGGTTTTTTATTAAGAAAATTAAGCCTCTCTCTATACCATTTTAAAGCCGCTTTTAGCTACTGGATCAAGTTAATCAATGGTCAATTAATGTATGGGGACATTTTGTGACGATCTCTCAGGCTCCGGATGACGTGAAGTTACTACTTTTCGAAGAAATAGGTAACCCACAATAATGTAAATAGTGTCAAAGTTAGTGATTTGTTGATTTTGCTTTTCGGTGGTTAAGTATCCAGAATTACGATATAATTTCTTCCAGTTTTTATTGCCTTAAGGATGGACATGTTAGAAACAAATCAGACAGCAGTATGGTTGACCGATTTGACGCAGCGTATTGCGGCGCTTAGGGGGTATCTTTGACTTTGATCATAAACGTGAACGTCTGGAAGAGGTTACCCGTGAATTGGAAAGTGGTGATATCTGGAATCACCCGGAGCGTGCCCGGGCTTTAGGTAAGGAGCGCGGTCAACTGGAATCGGTGGTGCATGGATTAGTCAATCTATCGCGCTCCTTGCAGGACTGTCAGGAATTATTTGATATGGCCAGGGCGGAAAATGATGCTGATCTGATCAGTGAGGTGGCCCGCGATATCCAGAAGATTGAAAAAGAAGTGGCAGCGATGGAGTTTCAACGCATGTTTAGCGGAGAAATGGATCGCATGCCTGCTTATGTCGATATTCAAGCGGGTTCCGGTGGAACCGAAGCGCAAGACTGGGCGGAAATGCTCCTGAGGATGTACCTGCGCTGGGGGGAGCAGCATGGTTTTACCTGTGACCTCATTGAGTGTTCTCCAGGGGATGTCGCCGGAATAAAAAGTGCGACGATCCATTACAAGGGCGACTATGCCTTTGGCTGGTTGCGCACGGAGTCTGGCGTGCACCGTTTGGTGCGCAAATCCCCTTTTGATTCCGGTAATCGACGCCATACGTCCTTCGCCGCTGTTTTTGTGTCGCCAGAAGTTGATGATGATATTCAGATTGATATTAATCCGGCTGACTTGAGGATTGATACCTATCGAGCATCCGGTGCGGGAGGGCAGCATGTGAACCGAACGGATTCTGCGGTACGGATTACCCATATGCCATCCGGGGTCGTGGTGCAGTGTCAGAATGATCGCAGTCAGCATAAAAACAAAGATCAGGCAATGAAACAGTTGCGTGCCAAATTGTATGAATTGGAAATGCAAAAAAAATCAGCCCAACAACAGGCGCTGGAAGACAGTAAAACCGATATCGGATGGGGGTCGCAAATCCGGTCTTATGTATTGGATCAATCCCGTATTAAAGACTTGCGTACCGGCGTGGAAACCAGCAATACCCAGGCAGTGCTGGACGGCCATCTGGATCCCTTTATTGAAGCAAGTTTAAAGGCAGGAGTAGAGCAATCGTGACAGATGATATTTTAGATGAAAGTGAAGTCTACAAAATTCGCGTACAAAAACTGGCGGAATTGCGTGAGGAGGGCTTTAATTTCCCGAATCAGTTTCGTCGGCAACATTATGCTGCTGACTTAGTAACAGACTATGACGCCTTGACGAAAGAAGAACTGGCAGAAAAGGCCGTCGCTGCCAAGGTGTCCGGTCGTATTGTATTGCGACGCGTGATGGGGAAAGCCAGTTTTTTTCATATTCAGGATGTAAGCGGACGGATACAGGTCTATCTGCGTGCCAATGAGCTTCCGGAGATTTATGAGTCGTTCAAGCATTGGGATTTGGGTGATATTGTCGGGGTTGAAGGAACACTGTTTAAAACCAATACCGGGGAATTGAGCGTTCATGCCAGCCATCTTGTCTTATTAACCAAAGCGCTGCGGCCTTTGCCTGATAAATTTCATGGCTTGACGGAACGGGAAATGCGCTATCGCAAGCGTTATGTCGACTTAATTGCCAATGAAGAAAGCCGGCAGTTATTTATTATGCGCTCACGGTTAATCAGCTTGTTTCGCCAGTTTATGGACATGCATCAGTTTTTGGAAGTCGAAACCCCCATGATGCATCCCATTCCCGGCGGTGCGGTTGCCCGCCCCTTTATTACGCACCACAATACCCTTGATATGCAGTTGTTTTTGCGTATTTCGCCTGAGTTGTATCTGAAAAGGCTGGTTGTGGGGGGATTGGAACGGGTCTATGAGATCAATCGAAATTTTCGTAATGAAGGTATCTCAACGCGGCATAATCCTGAATTTACCATGGTTGAGTTTTATCAAGCCTACGCAGACTACCATGAGCTGATGGATTTTACCGAGGCGATGCTGCGTTATTTATGTGAGGCCTTACAAGGCCGGCAACAATTAGCCTATCAGGGGCATAGTCTCGATTTTTCAAAGCCCTTCGTGCGCATGTCGGTGAAGGAGGCCATTATGGCACATCATCCGGCTATCCGTATCGAGCAACTTCACTCCCTGGATTGGATGCGCAGTGAGTTACAGCAACGAGAACTGGCTTATAAAGACTCGGATGCGCTTGCAGTTTTACAGATGATTTTATTTGAAGAAACGGTGGAAGAACAATTGATTCAACCGACTTTTATCACGCATTATCCGATTGAAGTGTCACCTTTGGCTCGGCGCTGTGATAACGACCCTTCCGTTACAGACCGTTTTGAATTGTTTATTGCCGGACGTGAAATCGCCAATGGATTTTCGGAATTAAATGACGCTCAGGACCAGGCGGAACGCTTCCGTAAACAGGCGCTTGCCAAGGATGCCGGTGATGTCGAAGCGATGCATTATGACAGTGATTATATTGAAGCGCTTGAATATGGTCTGCCGCCAACCGCCGGTGAAGGTATTGGAATTGATCGCCTGGTGATGTTGTTTGCAGATGCGGCATCGATTCGTGATGTGATTTTATTTCCCCAGTTACGTCAACAGAGTTAACAAAGAGGTGGAACATGGCGAGTGAAACAGCGCAAGACCAGTGGAAGACCGGGCGACAATTTTTTTCAGTAGATGGTTTTCGGCAATTTTTTTTAAACATGAAGGAGTTTCCCGAATTGCTGTTTTACGGCGCCATGGCTCGACAAAGCTGGTATATCTGGCTTGGTGCCTCGCCATTACTCCTCATTTTGTTACCCTTAATTAGTGTTTCTCTGGCTGGTATGGCCATTCTTGATATTTATCAGCTGATACGTGCCCCAAATAAGAATCTGGATAAATGGTTGAGCGCCTTCATTGCGTCGGTATGTACGGTTTTGGCCGGTATATCGATTTTTAGTTTAGTGCTGGGCACCATTTTTGGTTTTAGTTTTGCCGCCGGCCCCTGGTTTTTTCTCTCCAGCGTATCGGTCTTTTTTGCCAGCACAGTCTTCAATATGGCCTTGAGCCTGCTGCGCAGCCTTGAGTCGCCGGCGCATTCCCCGCAACAGATGCACTTTGTACAGCGTTTGATCAGTCAATTGAATATGCTTTTGACCTCAGCTTCTGTGATTGGTAGCGTCTGTTTTGTCATTTTATTTCCGGTTTCAACGCCGCTGGCCGCGGCATTTGCCAGTGCCTGTGTCGCACTGACGGCAATCAATATTGCCTGGCGTTTTACGCCAGAGGTCTATCGTGAAACCATAAAAGACTGGCTTGGTTTCACAAAGCCTGTAAGTGAAGGGATCGTGGTAGAAAGAATAAACCCGGACAAGGGGTTGTCTGAGGTCAACACCAAATTAAAGGTTCAGGAAGCCAGTGGCGTGATCCCTTGGCGTTTTTTTACGGCACCGGATTATCGGAGCCAAATGTTAGCGTTGCCGCCAGAACAGCGCCTTGATTTCTTTAGCGATAAGTTGCAGCGTTATCAGCAAAGACTCGAGGCCAGTGCCAATCCACCAACGCGCGTCCAGTCTAAAATAGCTGCCTTGAAGGAAATGCGTTTGAATCTGCAAGCCTGCCAAGAGAAGAAGCCACTGACAGCGATCGATTGGCAGAAATTCCCACAAATAGCACAAAGTTTTTGGCGCGAAAGTGAAATGGAGGCGATGCAACAAGCCTATGATTGGCTGGTCAGGGCGGATATCAACCATCCGTTCGCAGACAAAACGCCAACGGAACCAGCGACAGCATCTTTTGGTTGCGGATAAGTTGGTTGTGCCAACGTAGGATTACCTTCAATCAACATTGATGGGACGTCCCTAATGTTCTCTAATTTTATTGAAATTAGGCACAATATATACGATGAAGACATCGGTTCAATTTTTGTAGGGATCACTTAGGCTCGGACCCCACTTATGGTAGTGCTTGACCACAGAGGCCATTCCCCTTTACTATGAGGTTTTAACGACCAGACCCCTTTGCCAAACACGACTGTGGTGGGAATTTGCTTTGCTGATAGGCGGTTTGAATCGGGTTGCACCGGCCTGTACAACCTGCTTTCACGCACAGCGTCTTTTAGCCCTTCCATCAGCACTGCGCGTTTGGACGGCGGTCTATTGAACCAAAAGGCTCGAGGGATTGAAAACACGCGCGGTCAGGATTCTGCACAGTCTCGGGGTACTTGCTTGTCTGAGCCTGTCTCCCCATGCTAACGCTAGCTCATTCATTCTCAATAATCCCTATCCGCCTGCGCAATCAGAGCAAAATATTTATTACTCCTCGTTTTCTGAACAACCCCGCACCCTTGACCCTGCGAAGTCTTACTCCGCCAATGAATATATGTTTACCCAACAAATCTATGAGTCACTGCTACAGTATGATTATTACCAGCGCCCCTATACCTTGGTGCCTTTGGTTGCCCGCCAGATACCAGAGCGGGAGTTTTTAGATAAAGAGGGAAATCGTATCGCTTTGGATCAGGAGGAAGCGATTGCTTACACTCGTTATACGGTGTCCATTAAAGCCGGTATTTTTTATCAGCCGCATCCGGCCTTCGCTAAAAACAGCGCCGGCGCGTATCGTTATTATCCCTTGCCGCAGAATTTTCTGGATAGGCACCATATTAACCGTCTACAGGATTTTAAATATACCGGTACTCGTGAATTGCTGGCGGAGGATTATATTTATCAGATTAAGCGTCTGGCCAATCCCGCAAACAGTTCACCGGTATCAGGTCTGATGCGCGACTTCATCGTAGGGTTTAAAGAATTTGCCACGAAAGTGCCCAACAATCAAAGCCGTGACCGTTTTACTGATCTGCGCGATTATCCCTTGCAAGGGCTACGGCGTGTTGACCGGTATACCTTCAGCATTACCCTGCACGGTCGCTACAGTCAGTTTGTGTACTGGCTGGCCATGCCGTTTTTCACCGCTATCCCCTGGGAAGTGGATCGCTTTTACCATCAAGAGGGTATGGACGATAAAAATATCAATTTAGACTGGTATCCGGTCGGAACCGGCCCTTTTATGCTCAGTGAAAATAATCCCAATCGGCAGATGATCCTGGCCAAAAACCCCAATTTTCGCCCGTTGCTGTTTCCTGATCAGGGGAGTGAGGATGATCGTCGGCAAGGATATATGCATTCGGTTGGCAAAGCGCTACCCCTGATAGATAAAGCGGTGTTTACTCTGGAAAAAGAAACGATCCCGCGCTGGAATAAATTTTTACAGGGATATTATGATTTATCCGGCATCAGCGCTGACAGTTTTGATCAGGCGATTCGGGTGGATGCGCAGGGACATGCTCAATTGAGCGCAGAATTACAGGCCAAAAAAATGCGTTTGACCCAAACGGACGAACCTGCCATCTATTATATGGGGTTTAATATGCTTGATCCGGTGGTGGGAGGCAGCAGCGAGCGTGCGCGCTTATTACGCCAGGCTATCTCTATTGCGGTCAATCATGATGAATTCATTGCCATTTTTCTGAATGGACGGGGGCGGCCGGCCCAGGGGCCCATTCCTCCGGGTATTTTTGGATATACGGAAGGGGAAGCGGGTATTAATCCGTATGTGTATGACTGGCAGGAGGGGCAGTTACGGCGTAAGGAGCTATCCTATGCACGGACACTGTTAAAGCAGGCCGGTTATGATGGTGGTATGAACCCGGCTACAGGAAAGCGCCTGGTCTTGCACTATGATGTGACCAGTAGTGGTAGCCCGGATGATAAAGCCCAACTGGATTGGATGCGCAAACAATTTGCCAAATTGGGTATTGCTTTGAATATTCGCACGACACAATATAATCGGTTTCAGGAAAAAATGCGCAATGGTCATGCGCAGATATTTTCCTGGGGCTGGAAGGCGGATTATCCTGATCCGGAAAATTTTTTATTTCTGCTCTATAGCCAGAATGGCAAAGTCAAATATGGTGGTGAAAATGCGGCCAATTACAGTAATAGCAGGTTTGATAGGCTTTTTGAAAACATGCGTAACCTGGAGAATACCCCACAACGGCAGCGTATGATTGCCGAAATGATAGCGTTGGTGCGACATGATGCGCCGTGGATCTTTGGCGTGAACGCCCAAAGCTTCGTGATTGCGCAGGACTGGCTTTCCAAAAGCAAACCCAACACCATGGTTGCCAGTGATTTGCAGTACCTGGCGGTAGACGTTGCCGAGCGTAACCGATTGCGGACGCTCTGGAACCGACCGGTTGTATGGCCTTTAGGGGTATTCTTGCTGATAGGTATGCTGTTGTTGATTCCTATGTGGCGTAGCTACAGACGCAAAGAATACCAACGAGCACGAAGGATGGATGTATGACAGCTTATATTTTAAGGCGGCTCATGTATGCGGTGCCGATTTTGTTAGGTATTAATCTGATTACCTTTGCATTGTTTTTCATGGTCAATTCTCCCGATGATATGGCGCGCATGCAGTTGGGGCAAAAACATGTCCGTGCCGAAGCGATTGAGCACTGGAAACAGCATCACGGCTATGATTTGCCTTTGTTTTATAATCCCGATGCGAAGGCTTTCAAGCGTTTCACACAAACATTGTTTGTACAAAAGTCGTTACGCTTGTTTCTGTTTGATTTTGGCCGTTCTGACAGTGGCCGGGATATTAGCTATGATATCAGTCATCGTATGTGGCCCAGTCTGGCTATTGCTTTGCCCGTATTATTTCTCGGCTTGCTGGCCAATATTGTGTTCGCGATGGGGATGGCGTTTTTTCGTTCTACCAGTCTGGATTTAAGTGGGGTGGTTTTATGTATCATTTTGATGTCAATCTCCAGTTTGTTTTATATTATTGGTGGTCAGTATTTGTTTGGTAAAGTACTGCGTCTCGTACCAATCTCGGGCTATGATGCGGGTTGGGATAGTATTCGTTTTGTCACATTACCCATTCTGGTAGCGGTTATCGGCGGCCTGGGAGCCGGCGCACGCTGGTACCGAAGCCTGGTACTGGAAGAACTCAATAAAGATTATGTCCGAACCGCCCGTGCGAAGGGGTTAAGTGAGCAGCGTATTCTTTTTGTGCATGTGCTTAAGAACGCCATGCTGCCCATTTTGACTGGTATTGTGGTGGTAATTCCGTCCTTATTTATGGGCAGCCTGGTTTTGGAATCCTTTTTTGGTGTACCCGGATTGGGTAGTTATATTATCGACGCGATTTCACAACAGGATTTTGCCATTGTACGCGCGATGGTGTTTCTGGGATCGGTTCTCTATATTGTAGGTCTTGTTTTGACCGATATTTCCTATACCCTGGTCGACCCGCGTGTGAGGTTTTCCTGATATGGAATTATTGTGGACGGATAAGTGTTTTTTACTGGTGGTCTTGCTGGCCACGCTCTCCATTACCTTTGCTTTGCGACGTGAACCGACCCGTCTGGCACTGCGGCAGGTATTCAGACAGCCTCTGGCAGTGGGAGCTGGCATTATTTTATTGTTTTTTCTCAGTATCGCCATTCTAGACTCCCTGCATTTTCCCTTATCCGCCGTCGACAAGGCCGGCCTGGATGTGCGCGTGGAGAGCGCCAGTGTGCTTGATCGGCTGTTATTTCCCTTGGGGTATCATTTGGAAAAAAGCTATTCCGCACCGATGGCTTTACGGGCTTTTACCAGCGAACTCGATCTTTCACAGGGTGCGGTGAAAACGGTCTTTCCCAAATTAAGCTACCCCGATCCTTCTTTATTTGCCAAAGGAGCCAGGCGACAGTTTATTCACGCCAGTATCTGGCAGGCTCTGTGGCAGAGTGCTGTGATTCTTGTTTTGAGCTATACCGTGGTCGCCTTGCTCTATTACCGTTATCAACGCACCTGGTACCGGCCACAACGGGCAGCCGCGCTCAGTGGCTGGATAAGCTTTGCCCTGGTTCTTTTTATTATGTTCTTGCTCTATGCTTTATCCCGCCAGTTACATGTTTTTGGCACGGGAAAAATTGGCGAAGATATCTTGTATTATACAGTAAAAAGCATCCGCACTGGTCTGGTCATTGGTTTATTGACCACCCTCATTATGTTACCGTTAGCATTGTCACTGGGAATTGCTGCTGGCTATTTTGGGGGTGTGGTAGATGATATCATTCAATATCTCTATACCACCCTGAGTTCAATTCCTGGCGTTTTATTGATTACCGCTTCGGTATTGTCGATGCAAACCTTTATTGCCAATCACCCCGATTATTTTCCTACTCTGGCGAGTAGCGCCGATGCGCGTTTATTTGCGCTTTGTCTGATTCTGGGGGTTACCAGCTGGACGAGCCTCTGTCGTTTATTGCGAGCAGAAGTCTTAAAGCTGCGAGAAATAGATTATGTGCAGGCCGCTATTGCGCTGGGAAGCCGCTCTACCTATATTATTTTACGCCATCTGTTACCCAACGTGATGCATATTGTCCTGATTACGCTGGTATTGGATTTCAGTTTTCTGGTATTGGCGGAAGCAGTGTTATCGTACGTTGGCGTTGGCGTATCCCCCATGACTATCAGTTGGGGCAATATGATTAATGGTGCTCGCTTGGAGCTGGCGCGTGAACCAGTGGTCTGGTGGCCGATGCTGGCTGCTTTTCTTTTTATGTTTACGCTGGTGTTATGCGGAAATCTATTTGCTGATGCCGTGCGGGATGCTTTTGATCCACATCACAGCCATCGCTAGCCTTGTCTCCATTGAGCGCCAGAGGCGCTGCTGCCATTTACCTGATCTGGACAGCCATTTTCTTTCTTTGATGTTCGCTAACTCCCTGCGTCATCGCGCGACGTCGGGTAATACGATATTTGCAATTATGATATCGTCTTGATATAAATGAAGAAGGTGCTTTAGTGATCGGCATCCTGCGCCCATACTGCCGATAAGCCCAAGGATTGTGTAGCAGTACACAAAAAAACCATACTGGACGATGGACAGGCTGGTGGTTTCTTTCAGGATAGATGGTTTTCCATAAGGAGAAGAGTATGGTTTACACGGTACCATCATTGGCCTACTTACAAGCTCAATGTGCCAAGGCTCACAAAATACTCCATACTTGGATGCGACGTTATATTGAACCGAATTTTACAGAGCTTCGTCAGGGGTGTCTGCAACTGAAATCCTGCTACATTGAAAGCGTGGAAGCCTACAATAAAAACCAGTGGCTTGGTTTTAAGAAGGTGGTGAATCCAGTTCGCCTGGCTCAGTGTGATATGATTGAGCACCTGGCCAAGCACTTGCTGGAGGATAAACCTGAAAATCGCGCGGTTTTACTGGGCGCGCTATTCTATCGTTTGATTCGAATCAAGACGCAACAAAGCGGCGGTTTTTTTTCCAATGCGGCGGAGGACACCACGTTATATCCACTGATTTGCAAGATTTTGAAAGTTCCCCCTCATCAGCCCAGTATTGATGACTTGACCACCTACCATTGCCTTGACTCTTTTGCCTGCTACCTCAAGCAAGAAGCTGTTACCCAAGAGTTTGATTATGTACAAAATGATGCGGATTTTTTTTCTAACCTGAGTACTTTGATTGGCAGTTACCGAGCTCGTTCACTACCGGCATTGCTGCAAGTGAATCATATTGATTTTGTTCAGTCCCTCAACCAGCAGATGAATTGGGTGTTAGACGCTGCAAGCTCCTGGGTGGATCACCTTATCCATTCAATTGGTCGTTTGAAATGCGTATCGAAAAGCAGTTTGATGGACCAATTATCCGGATGCACTCTACCAGGGCATACCGAAAGTGCCAGCCAGTCCTTTGGAAAAAAATGGTTGCAGGATTGTTGGCCACATGATGAAACCATGAGCGTTGATAATGCGGTGTTGCAGGGGGAGCGACTCAAAGGATTATTGGCTTTGAAGTCCAAGTTTACGTTGCTGGGTGGCTTATATTTTACCTTGCAGGCACTTGAGGTAAAAGCATCGGATAATATGAACGCGATCAATAGCATTAAAGTCATCTTGGGCTGTGATGCGAATAATCCGTTATTGACGAAGAGTGATGAGGAAGATTCGGAGACAATCCACACTGGGCTGCAATTTTTGCAGCATTTCGTAGATATTTTAGGCAGAGATGAGCTGGATAAACACTTACAATGTCAGGTTTGGGGAGGAGCGGCTCCCCTTTTACAGGCTTTGGATTATACGGTCAACAGTCTGCAAATTGAGGAAACAGGAACACTGGGCATAGCCTAAAGAGGGGGGCGTTGGACTGGCAAAGACTGTCCAACGCAGGAGGAAGTGCTGCAAGCTGTCAGGTGCTCGGCTTTTGGCTGGTAAAGGTTAATCTTCCTGCCTCTTTTTCTACCACGATCGTCTCGCCTGCCTGACATACTCCGCGCAATATCGCCTGTGCCAGCGGATTCTCAAGATGTTGCTGAATACTGCGTTTGAGTGGTCTGGCACCGTAGACGGGATCAAAGCCGGCCTCAACCAGATATTGCAACGCACTTTCCCGTACCACCAGTTGCATATCCTGCTGTTGCAGTCGTTGGGTTAAGGCGGCTATTTGCAGGGCGGCAATACTGGCAATTTGTTTCTCATTGAGCGGATGGAAAACGACCGTTTCATCGATTCGGTTGATAAATTCCGGGCGGAAGTGCTGACCGACAACCTCCATGACGGCGCTTTTGATTTGTCCGTATTCCTGTCGTGCACTCATCTCTTGAATGAGATGGGAGCCCAAATTCGACGTCATGACAATCACGGCATTGCGAAAATCAACCGTACGGCCCTGACCATCGGTCAGTCGCCCATCATCCAGTACCTGCAACAGAATATTAAAGACATCACTGTGTGCTTTTTCTATCTCATCAAGTAAAATAACGGAGTAGGGGCGTCGCCGAATAATTTCCGTTAAATAACCGCCTTCTTCATAGCCCACATAGCCTGGGGGCGCGCCAATCAGACGGGCAACGGAATGCTTTTCCATAAACTCAGACATGTCAATGCGTACCATGGCGTCTTCTGTATCAAAGAGGAAGGAGGCCAGGGCTTTACACAGTTCGGTTTTTCCGACCCCAGTTGGTCCCAGAAAGAGAAAAGAACCGACCGGACGGTTAGGATCGGAAAGGCCGGCACGAGAGCGACGGATAGCATTGGCTACAGCATTCACGGCTTCATCCTGGCCAATGAGTCGGTTATGCAAGGCATCTTCCATGCGCAGCAGCTTGTCCTTTTCTCCTTCGAGCATTTTGCTGACCGGAATGCCGGTCCATTTTGAGACAATATCGGCAATTTCATCAGCGCTGACTTTATTGCGCACCAGTTTCCCTTGTTCGGGTTCCGCCTGTGCGACCTCCGCTAATTGTTTTTCCAACTCGGGCAGGCGGCCATATTGTAACTCTGACATGCGGGTTAAATCTCCGGCCCGCCGTGCGGTTTCCAGTTCTATTTTAGCTTTTTCCAGCGCTTCTTTAATTGAGGTTGCCCCTTGCATGCTTGCCTTTTCACTCTTCCACAGCTCGTCTAGCTCGGCATAGTTTTTCTCCAGCTCTGTGATGCTCTGTCGTAAATCCTGCAAGCGCTTTCTGGAGGCCTCATCGGTTTCTTTTTTTAAGGCTTCCTGTTCGATTTTAAGTTGAATAAGGCGCCGTTCCAATTTATCCATGCTTTCTGGCTTGGAGTCAATTTCCATCCGAATCTGGCTGGCCGCTTCGTCAATCAGATCAATCGCTTTATCCGGCAGTTGCCGATCACTAATGTAGCGATGCGACAGGGTTGCTGCGGCAACGATAGCCGGATCGGTAATTTCTACACCATGGTGGACTTCATAACGCTCCTTCAAACCCCGTAATATGGCAATGGTATCTTCGACATTGGGTTCGTTGACCAGTACTTTTTGGAAGCGGCGTTCCAGTGCGGCATCCTTTTCAATATACTGCCGGTATTCGTCCAGGGTTGTTGCCCCAACGCAATGCAAATCCCCTCTCGCCAGAGCCGGTTTGAGCATGTTGCCGGCATCCATGGCGCCTTCGGCCTTACCGGCTCCCACCATCGTGTGCAGTTCATCGATAAAGAGAATAATCTGTCCTTCATGCTTTGCCAAGTCATGGAGAACCGCTTTAAGGCGCTCCTCAAATTCACCGCGAAATTTAGCTCCGGCAATGAGCGAGCCCATATCCAGCGAGAGCAGGCGTTTGCTTTTCAGCCCTTCAGGAACTTCGCCATTGATAATGCGCTGAGCAAGACCTTCTACTATGGCGGTTTTACCGACACCGGGCTCGCCGATTAAGACCGGATTATTTTTAGTACGCCGTTGCAAAACCTGGATGGTGCGTCGGATTTCATCGTCCCGTCCTATCACCGGATCCAGTTTTCCCTGCTCCGCCCGCTCAGTGAGATCAATGGTGTATTTCTCCAGTGCGCCCCGATTGGATTCTGCATCAGGGTTGGTCACCTGTTCACCGCCCCGGAGGGCTTCAATGGCTTTGGCAATCGTATTCTTGTCAGCACCCGCCTGCTTGAGCATTTTGCCAAGCGCATTCTCTTCACTCATCACAGCCAGTAAAAACATTTCACTGGAAATATATTGGTCTTTATGCTGTTGTGAAATTTTATCGGTCAGATTCAATAATTTGCCAAGCGTATTCGATATGTGAATATCCCCACCTGTACCGCTGACTTGCGGCAATTTATTTAATGCCTGTTCCAGAAGATTGCGTAATTGCGCAAGATTCACCCCTGCTTTGCCCAGCAGCGGTCGGGTACTGCCCCCATCCTGGTCCAGTAGCGCTTTCAGGACATGCTCGGGCTCGATGAAATTATGATCGCGTCCTACCGCCAGCGATTGTGCATCCGCGAGGGCCAATTGAAATTTACTGGTTAATTTATCCATTCTCATCGTCGTTACCTTCTCTAAAATATTGGAACGCAACAATCAGGTTTCGTTTTGTTCCCTTATAACGTAAAATGAGGGTTCTTTTAAGAAAATCAAGTTGTTAATTTTATGAATGAACAGAATGCTGATGCCCAAGCCATGCTCAATAAAGTGGTCTATGAATACTTGCGCGAGCAAAAGCGCAAACGCCGAATCCGCTGGGTTTGGCGTTTTCTGCTCTTGATTCTCGTTGTGTTTTTGAGTTACCAGCTCATGATAACCGCCGCAAAACGGGAGTCTGACAAGCGAACCGCGCACGTTGGGCTTGTGGATATTGACGGGGCTATTTTTGAAAGTCAGTCCGGCAGTGCGGATAATTTTGCCAAGGGTTTGCATAAAGCCTACCAGAATAAAGAAATGCAAGCCTTGATTATTCGGATTAACAGCCCGGGAGGCAGTCCGGTACAGGCGGATTATATGTTCAATACCCTGTTGCATTACAAAAGCCAACATCCGCAGATCAAAACCTATGCCGTGTGTGTCGATCTTTGTGCGTCTGCGGCGTATTACGTTGCGGCGGCTGCCGATGAGATTTATGCCAATCCTTCCAGTATGGTCGGCTCGATAGGGGTCTTGTACAATGGTTTTGGTTTTGTCGATAGTCTGCAAAAACTGGGCGTGAGCCGCCGCTTACAAACTGCCGGCAAAAATAAAGCTTTTCTCGATCCGTTTTCGCCTCCGGTAGAAGGGCAGACTCAGTTTTTACAGACGATGCTGGATGAAGTCCATCAACAATTTATTGCCAGCGTGAAACAGGGAAGGGGGGCGCGCTTACAGGAGAATGATGAGATTTTTTCCGGCCTGATGTGGACCGGTTTACAGGCTAAAAAACTGGGCTTGATTGATGGCTTTGCCAGCGCGGGTCAGCTGGCACGTGACATTATTAAAGTGCCCAGATTGGTTGATTATACCGAAAAAGAAGGCTTGTTTGATCGTTTCGCCAAGGGGATGGGGACAGCGGCTGTACAGCAGTTACCTCTAAGCCTTGGTTTAAAACCGGGCTTGCAGTGAGCGCGGTTTAACGCCGGCCTAAGGTTTTGGCTTTGGTAGTAAATTCAATAATCCAGAGACATTGTCTGCTGCTTGTTCACCCGGGGTGTCAAAAAAGCGACATTGATAGACACCCGTTGTCTGCGTGCTTTTGGTGATTGACGCCAAGGTATTCAGGCTAAAGGAAACTACGCTCAACAGCTTTTTGCCTAAGCTGGTTCCCAGACTTTCATGGTATCGGAGAATATTTTTAACTAAGTTGATACTGGTGTTGCAATTACGCTGAAATATTTCCAGCTCCTCTTGGTTTTGTGGATAGGCATTAAAATATTGACTTGATTCTTGATCTAACTGGTCAATGATTTTTAAAAAAGAGTTATAAGTGTTTTTGTTATGCAAATTCCCAGCATTGCGTTTGAGGTTGAGCAATAGTCCTGAAAAGCAGGATTTGTTAAATGCATTTTTTACTTCATTAGATAGAAGCTTTTGATGGCATTCAGGAATATCTTTATGTACATTCAACATGATTTTTGCCAGTAGGTCATCTGCACTACCCGATTCAAAAAAGTGTTGTTGAATCTCGACGTTTGTGCGTGCCAGGAAGGATGTTAGTTCAGAAGGATTTTTAATAATATCAGGTAGTTTATTTTTCATTGCGAGGTAAATACCGCTGCGTTGTTCGGGGCTTAAAT
This sequence comes from Legionellaceae bacterium, assembly GCA_020831865.1. Taxonomy (GTDB): domain Bacteria; phylum Pseudomonadota; class Gammaproteobacteria; order Legionellales; family Legionellaceae; genus JAFIFT01. The sequence goes on from JAFIFT010000014.1 coordinate 64,231, forward strand.
ATGTAAGCAGCATGGCAAAATCCCCGGCATTTTTGATCATCCCAGATAGCTTCTCTCGCACTGCGCTGCAAACGGCGGCAGATTGCTCAGGGGTTAAATGTTGAAATACATACTGTAACCCCCCGGCACCCCTAATCATCTGAGGCAGCTTCTCTTGCATTGCGCTGCAAACGGCGGTGAACTGCTCAGGGGTTAAATATTGTAGTGCCAGTCCAAGATCTGTAGGATATTTAAAGATTTCAGACAGCTTCTCCTGCTCTTGCATTGCCCTGCAAACATCGGTGCCTTGCCCGGGGCTTAAATATTGAAGTGCCAGTCCAAGATCCGCAGGTCGTCTAATCAACTCAGGCAGCTTATCTACTATTGCAAGATAAATGCTGGTGCGTTGCTCGGGCGTTAAAGGCTGAAGCATTTGTTTAAACCCCGTGGCATTTTGAATAATTTCAGACAGCTTTTCTTTCATTGCGCCAAGAACCACATTTATCCGCTCGGCAGATAAGGGCATCAGCAATGCGCTAATATCAGAAGGTTTTTTAATGAAAGCCTTTGCCAGGTGGCCAGAAATCAGCCCCATCAAAGCCCCAAGCTTTTGGAGTGGCGTATCAATGGCCAGCATAACCCAGTCCTCGAGTGTTTTTACCTGACTGGCTAATTGGCGTTGCAATTCCTCATCCTGGCCGCCGAGGGCGGTAATTTCCTCCGGTTCTAAACTCAAAAAATCGCGCAAGTCGGACATTGAGGCAATGAACAGCTTAATCTCGAGGCGTTGCAGTAGTTCTCTGGTAATACCAAAGGAGTCGTTACCGCTATAGCTGCCTGTTTCAATACGGGTTTTCAGCGCATCCCGGCATTGTATAACCCGGCCTTTGGCAGCTATGCCAAGCTCTTTCTTGCGCTCATCCGTGACCGCAATATTCTGTAAACTGGGTTGATGCTTCCGTACAGTGGCTAATATTTGCCCTCTGCGTATCGCGATACAGGTATTGATATTGGTGGTGGCATGGCTGTTTTGCTTTTTGTCTGACGACAGCGCTAACAGTTTGTCAATTTCCGTGCGAACCT
>JAFIFT010000015.1 GCA_020831865.1 Legionellaceae bacterium
GATTGAAGGCCCTATGTATTTGATCCATTTCTTATTTTTGTGTGATCTATTTCTTATAAAAAATAAAGCCTATTTGAGTCTTAAAAGATCATGACTGCGTGAGTAAATACTTTTTCTTGAAATTTTGCTGCGGAATGTCCGGTTGAGGGTTTCCATCGGCAAATACGAAAATACACAAAAAATAAAGGCGCTTTCACCAGTGAAAACGCCCTCATCAAACTCATTTTCTGTGCTTCTCAAAAAGTGCTGGAAAAATGGAGCCAACCCATGCACAATTGGGCTCTCATCATTTCCCAATTGCAAATATACTTCGAGGGAAGGTTAAATCTGGGGCTTAAATGATGAGCGGGGTGACACAGTTCGTTGAACACTCTCTTTACATATCAGCGAGACCGCTAACTTTCTAAATTTTAGGTAGTGCCAAGTATTCTATCTATTTATGCCTGCTTCACCGAAAGCCAGCTTTCAATGTATTGATGGGTTGATATCACACAATCACAAAACTGTTGATAAACCGGTTCTATTTGATTGAGATTGTTTGAATCGGCTAGCCCTTCTAAGTCCTGTGTTAATTTCAATAATTTAGTGGTGGCACAATAGAGGCAGCTGCTTTTAAATTTATGCATCTGCTTTTTAAAGGCAGGCCAGTCCTGGTTTTGATAACAGGCATCGATGTCATTGACCGTTACCACCATGCTTTGTTTTATCATGATATCGAGCATTTCTTTTAAATCCTCAATGGAGCCGAGTTGGGAAATTCCGAGGTCATCAGCGAGTAGCGGTATTACAGATGGAGTTGGCGGGTACCCCACATTTGAATGCTGTGTCTGAGTTTTTTTATGTTTTCCAAACAGGTCAATATAGCTAAGTGCGGTTTTAGCGGTCAGTGGTTTTTCGCATACTTCCAGCATGCCACACTGATTCCCCTGTAACAAAGCTTCCTGTTTGGCATGCGCGGTCAGGCCAATGATGGGAGTAGGTGGGCTATTGGTTTCTTCTTCAAAGGCTTTGATTTTTCGGGCTAACTCAAAACCTGAAAAATCGGGCAGGCCAATATCGGTAAGGACAAAGTCGTAGTGATTGGTTTTAAATAAACTCAATGCCTCATGCGCATTATAGGCTTTATCGGTGGTTGCGCCTTGCTTTCTGACTATCATATCGGCGATTTTCATTGCCATGGGATTATCTTCAACCAATAAGATATGGGCGCTGGCAGCCTCTGTTTTAGCTGTGCTGTTTGTAACTTGTGCTGTTACTGTCGTTGAAGGTTGTGGAGGGGGGGGGTCCGGGCGATTGAGATCATCAATGACGTGAAGCAGGCTTTCTTTCGCGCCGGCTTCGATAGGGTGCTGGTCGGATTCTGGTATTTCAACGGGCAGAAGCAGGCGAAACCGGGTGCCCATGCCCTCGATACTTTTCACCGAGATATCGCCTTTTAGGGCATCGACATATTGTTTCACCAGGTGCAGGCCTACACCAAAGCCCTGGTATTTCCCTTCGTAGGAAGGATGCACCCGGTAGAAGGCATGAAATATTTTGTTGGTTTCCGTTTTTGGGATGCCAATACCGGTATCGATAATATCAAAGCAGAGTATAGACTGGTTGTCTCCTTTATCTTGATTGCTGATCTGAATGGTAATGTTGCCTTGTTCGGTAAATTTTATCGAGTTGGATAACAGGTTGAGTATGATGCGATAGAGTTTACCCTTGTCGGTTATAATGGTGGACGGTATATCATCGTCCAGTTGTAATTCCAAGCTTAGGTTTTTCAATTTTAAGGCGGGAAGCTGAAGCTCGAAGATATTGTGTAAGACATCGGCCAGGGTAAAAGATTGGAGTTCTATCGCATCATGGCTGATTGACTCACTGGATACCACTTCCAATACACTGTTTAATAAAGACAACAGTTGCTCGCCGCTTAAGTTAAGCATTCTGGCGTTTTCGCGGTTTGTCTCGGTGAGTGCATCATGAGCTAGAATATCAGATAAACCTACAATGCCTGTTAAGGGCGTTCTTATGTCATGACTCATATTTTTGATGAAATTTGATTTGGCCTGGCTGGCTGCTTCTGCTTTTTGCTTGGCTTCTTTTAGCTCTTCCTCCAGCTTTTTTCTTTCTGTAATATCAAGAGAGTTACCAATAAGGCCAACAATATTGTTGTTTTCATCTCTAAGCGGCATTTTTAATCCAGTAAAATGAATCCATTTTCCAGTCGATGTCGTTAGTTTTTCTTCAACGATAATTGTTTCTCCATTTTTTAAAACTTTTTCATCATTAAGTGCTAAACTAGGAGCTTGATCTCCCCATAGTTCTTCATCAGTTTTTCCAATAACGTCATATGGTGAAGATAATCCTGCTAATTCAGCAGTAAGTTTATTGCATCCCAGGTAGTGTCCATTGCAGTCCTTCCAGTACAAGCAACCAGGAATGGCATCAATGATACCGTTGAGGTGATAAGCGATATTGTTCTTTTGCAGTTCAGCATTTTTTCCAATAACGATAGCAATCGTAGAATTATTACTAAGCATTAGTGGACATACGGTCCAATTAATATTGTAATTTTCTCCGGAGATTTTTTTACAATCAAAATTAAAGTGTATTAACGAAGGGTTTAGAAAGAAGTTGGAAGGTATAGGACAAGTAATACCATATTGTTTGCATAAAACTTGAAAATTTTGATCCCTCATATTGTCTTGCGACCAGTCGAAAAAAACTTCGCAAGACTTGCTTAAATAAGTAGTTTTAAAATCAGATGAAATCACAATTACCAGATCATTTACCTCAGAAAGTAGAGCCTGTAACAGAATACTATCTGAACTTTGATTGGTAACTATTTTTTCATGTTTCATAATTTCCTTACTACATAATTGATAATTAATTGGTTATAACTTCATATTATCAAATATAGCATAACGGAAGTTCAGCATTGGGCTGCACTAAGTCTCGTTTATCGGAGGCATACTTATCTTTCGCAGTAATCAGAGCAGCTTGAATATTTTTAGTATTGTTGTTTTCTGGAGTAACCAATATTTGCATTGTTGTTATTAACTCAAAACAGTGGTTGTTATTTGTTAATGCAAATTTTATTTCTTCAACAAATTTTGTTAAGCTTCCATCTTCAAAAAGCGTTACCAGATCACATTGAGTAATAAATGCCATTTTATTTAAATTATCTACGAAGTGTGGGAGATGAGCGTATTTTTTATAAGAAGCTGGGTTTTTCATAGCCTCCCAAAGGTTATCAGTCATTGGTTCAAAGGTTAATTGTGAACCAAATTGAACTTCATTAAATTGAGAGTCATTATTAAGTATGTTTTTCGCAGATCTTCTCAATATTTCAGGAGCGTTTGCGTTTTTATAATTTTTATTATAGGTCGAGCGGTAGTGGTGAGTACTATCTTCATGTAAAAATATAACCATACCATTTTGATTTAAGAGTTCACGAGTATTTTTTACAAACTGCAAAGCAAGGGTTTCATTTTGTAAGTAGTACGCTAAATGAGAAATAAAAACCAAATCAAAAGAGTGGAGTTCTTCCTGAGGTATAAAGCTAATGTCATCAAGAAGAATATCTCCTTTGAATAAGGTATGTTTCTTTATCGATGGGGTGTTTGATAATTTAGTATCAGCACTTTCCAGGAACTGATCATTAATATCAACCCCAGTATATTGGATTCCCTCTGGGCATGGGATATTTTGAAGAAACCCTAAGCAAGCAGAGCTATCAGCGCATCCCATATCTGCCACTTTTAAAGCTTTTTCTGGGCTTAGGAAAGCACTTTTTTTATTTAATTCAGATATGAAATTTTCGACAATACCCGCCGTATGAGCTTTTTGATCAGTTGCCTTTAAAAAGGCAGAAAACGCCTCATTATAATCAAGCTTTCCATCCAAAATTGCTGGGTAATTTACTTCTTTTGGGGTAAAAAAACATATTTTTTTATTGGAGAGCTTTTGTAAATTTGTTCGCAGCATCACATCTCCTTATGAGGATAATTCAAAGATGTACATGGTATCATGAAACCTTTTTATTGTAAACTATTTAATCACAATGGTCTTTAAAGTCCTGATTATGATTTTTTTAATGCAAAATTCGCACTAATTTAATGGCAGACAGCTTCAATGGCTCGATAGTATAAGCAGCTAAGGCTACGATCAAATGAGTGATTGCGTTGAATCTTGATCGATGTCGTGTATGTCACACCTGATATGCCTGGTCAGGAAAAGATGCAAAAAACAATCGAGGAATTATTTGCGTAAAAGGAGTAGTGGATATGAGAAAATCTTCCTATTGGGTATATATCTTACTTTGCGAAAACAATACTTATTATACAGGGTATACGAATAATCTTGAAAAGCGTTATCAGTCTCACGTTGAAGGTACAGGTAGATGTAAATACACGCGTAGTTTTAAGCCGCTAAAAATTGCTCAGTATTGGGAAATTAGAGAAGGAAAATTAAAGGCGATGCAAATGGAGCGCTATATTAAAAAATTATCCCGCCCAGATAAAGATAAACTGGTTAATGAGCCTCATTTACTTGATGTGTGGCTTTTTTATTAAAAAATGTAAAGTAGTTGGGCGTTGAATGCAGAATGATGATTTACGAAAAAAATTATTCACCAATATGCTTCCGTACGATGGAGAGGTGTATTACCAAGGCTCCATTTTAACTAAAAATGAGGCGGATGATTATTTTGAACAATTGTTCACACAAGTGTCTTGGAAACCAGATGAGGCAATAATTTTTGGTAGGCATATTATCACTAAACGAAAAATAGCTTGGTATGCCGATCAGCCTTTTTCGTATACCTATTCCAGAATTACTCGGCAGGCTCTTCCTTGGACAGACGAGTTATTAGTGTTGAAATCTTTAATTGAAAAAGAAAGTGGAGAAACATATAACGCTTGTTTGATGAATCTATACCACGATGGAAGTGAGGGGATGGCCTGGCACAGTGATGGAGAAAAAGATTTAAAGAAAAACGGGACGATAGCGTCGTTAAGTCTTGGAGCAGAACGCAAATTTTCGTTTAAACATCAGAAAACAAAAGAAGTGGTTTCAATGGTATTATCTTCTGGAAGTTTATTGGTAATGAAAGGGACTACACAAACTCATTGGTTGCATCGTTTACCACCAACAAAAAGAATACAGAAACCGCGAATCAACTTAACGTTTCGTACAATGGTGTCATCTGCGTTTCCTGATCAATGATGTGCCACATGAATAGAGTACGGCTCGCGAAACGCTCATCGGGAATAAGACGACTATAACGTTAACATTTCTTTTTCCGCTTCAGTTTTTTGATTGGTTGTATCTGGTTGCTCGTGAACGCATTATGGATGCTAGCTAAGGAAAGCGGACCGTTTATTACTATTCATGCCTCGTGACGACACTACCTAGCTTACATGGTAAAAATCACGTGCAATGGCATATATTTTTTCAGGATGCTCCATATGAACATGGTGTCCACCCTCTACGGTAAAGACGTGCAGCGGCTTAATAACCGCCATGCGTTGACGCAATACCTCCTCACCGAATGGAAAACCATCATGAGCCAGAATCAAGGCAGATGGAGCCTCAATAGCTTGCAGGCAGGATAAGGTTTGCTCTTCGGTTAGCCGCAGGGGTGAGGAATATAACAGCCGTGGATCGTGTCGCCAAAACCACTGGCCATCGCATTTTTTCGTGCCCCGTTGACAGAGTATGCGGGCCTGTGCCAGCGAAATATGGCCATAGCGGGCTCGTGCCTGCGCCGCCTCTTTGATAGAGGCATAGGAACGTGTGCGTCGTGACTTCTCCGGCTCGTGTAGCACATACTGCCGGAGCTGCGTTTGGCATTCTTCCGCAGCTGCGGTGAGGGGCCCCAGCCCATCAATCAGAAAAAGGGACTGTATGCGGTCATCGAGGACACCACCAGCCAGACTGGCAATACAGGCGCCCATGGAGTGGCCCAGCAGGTGCATTTTTTTAAAACCCAGAGCAGCAAGCAGATCGCGTATGAGCGAAATAGCATCGACAATATGATAATGGTAGCCATGGGGAAGATGGGTGGACAAACCATGTCCTGGAAAATCTATCGCAATAAAATAAAAGTGGTGAGCAAACAAGGGGGCTATCAAATCAAAACTATTGGCGTTATCCAGCCAGCCGTGCAGGGCCAGCATAGGGGGATTGTGCGGGTTACCATAGGCTTTGCAAGCGATACTATAACCCGGGATGCTGAGCGTAAAGCTGTGTATGTCGCGGTGATGTTTCTTCATGCCTGTAACCATTGCCAACCGGGGAATACATAAAATATAGACCCACATTATCGGAATAGTATGGTATTTCATGGTTTTTTATCCGCTATTGTGCTATCCGATGGCTATTTAGTGGTATGCTTTACATAAGAGAAGAGATGCGTTCCTATCCAGAAATACGATGGTCAATATGAAAATATCATTGGTAACCTATAACATCCATAAAGGCTATAGCCTTGGCCGTATCCGTTTTCTATTACCGCAAATGCGGGAAGCCCTGCACTCCCTGACGCCGGATTTTGTTTTTTTACAGGAGGTACAGGGGGAGCATCGGCGGCGACAAAAACGCATTGAAGCCTGGCCGGAAATTTCCCAGTCTGAATATATGGCACAGGATAGCTGGCCGCATTATGTGTATGCCAAAAATGCGATTTATCAATCAGGGCATCACGGTAATGCCATTTTGAGCAAGTATGCTTTCGAACAATTTAAAAATATTAACCTCTCCAATATGAATCGTGCCTCGCGCAGTATTTTGCATACCAAGGTGCGTCTGGTGGGAGAGCAGGAAACCGTGCTGCATTTGCTTTGTGTCCATCTGGGTTTGTTCAAGGGGGAGCGTGCCGAACAGGCTCAGGCCCTGATGCAGCGTATAGAAGAATCCGTTCCTGCCCACGAACCGTTAATTATGGCTGGAGATTTCAACGACTGGCGCAATCATTTATCTGAGCCCTTGCTGGACCGTCTTGCCATACAGGAAGCCTTTCATATCCTGGAGGGGGAGCCTGCTCGCTCGTTTCCCGCCATGCGCCCGGCTTTATCGATTGACCGAATCTATTTTCGCGGTATGAAAGTGGAAGAAGTGTGTTGTCTGGGGGATAAGCCATGGCGCAATTTATCTGACCATTTGCCGTTATTCGCGTCCTTTTCCCTGGCAGAATAACAGCGGCATCTTATTCGGCTTCATGAAAGCGTTGTTCAATGAGCGATTTAAGGGCAAGAAACATCTCCTGCTCATCCGGCCCATCAATGGCGATGGTCAGCTCAGTACCTTGGTTGGCAGCCAGCATCATGACGCCCATAATACTTTTGCCATTGACCGTTTGATTGCCTTTGCTGACGTCAATCTGGCTTTGGTATCGGGCGGCGGTGGCTACAAATTTCGCGGATGCACGAGCATGCAGACCCAATTTGTTAATAATGGTTATGGTTTCACTTATCATAGCTGCCTAACTTAGCACGCATTTTAAGGTACGACAAGTATTTTGCTGCTGCCAGCAGCGCAAACGCGCATATATCATTGCGTTTCGTCATCTTGTCACCCTGCGGAGTGTGCTGAAGTGGTTTTGACTCCGGCATATGGCTAGCCCATGACGCCTCTTCGCTGCACCACGCTCGGTGGTTTACCTCTTTGACAGAGGCTATCTTCAGAGGGGCGGCCAAAATAATATGCACTTGTTCTGTATGCCTGGGAGCGGTCATTCCTGGTCGATGCCCAAAAATGACCGCTGGATGAAAGCAAAAGACTGACACAACGCGAGCTGATCATTAATTGGTAGTTCCAAGATTTAAGCTGTTGTCGGGTTTGATCATTTGGGCAGACATCATAATCATCATGGTTTCGGTCAGTAAAATACGTTCCTGTTGCTGGCGGTTCAGATAGAGTTGATAATTCATCTCTGCCAGCAGTACCGCGATTTCCTTTTGTACTGTGGCTGAGGAGGCGTCATTTAACTCATTGATCCATTGCTTGTTTTCGGTCATATCGCCATTGTACAGACGACGGGTTGCCATCAGGAACTCCGTTAGAGCCTGGCTCTTGGGACTTGCCTGATCGCCACGTAATTTTTGCGGCATCCGTTTGGAGAAAATATAATAGAGATTACTTAATCCAACCGACATGCGTGCCGTATAGCTGCGCAGACTGGTAAGATAGTTGCTCAGAGTGGCCTGTGCCTGTATCTTTGTGGCTTCCGTCGATCCGGCTAGTGCTTGGCTATAGGCTGTACTATAGGCTTGCCAGGTAGGCAGTTGCAAGGGTGTCACTTCTCCACTGGCGTAGCGAATAAAATTGGCCGCATCCTGTGCCTGGTTGGCGGCATTAAGGCCACCGCTGGAAGAGCCAGGTTGAGCCTGGGTTTGGGCTGCGGTCATATCGTACAATATTGGGCTAGTCAGGGAGTTGCTGTTGAGCTGCGGGATCAGAGACTGTATATTTTTAAAACTGAAAAAATCGTTAGGACTGGGAATTTCACCAACGACATTATGGCTGACAAGACTTTGATACAGCAGGGTACACTTAGTGTTCCATTGCTGGCTGTCCGGGTTGCTCATACAAAAAGAATCGCTTGGCGTTCCCAGAAAATTCAGAATAGACTGACTGACGGGATCCGGCTGATAGGTTTGCTGATCAATCAGTGGGTTGACGCTGACTTTGCCCTCTTCTGTCGAGGGTTGGTCATAGGATGGTAAAAACACCTGATTGGAGTAGGGATTAATCCATTTGACATCGGATTGACTCTCCGGGACGAGTTTGAGCGGAGTCTGGTTGGATGCACTTAAGGGTTGAGCTCCCAACAGGGTTGTAAAGAGGTAATTATGGGCCAGGGACTCTTTGTTCACATTAAACAAATCGGAGCGTGTTTGTGTCTCTGGAGCTTTGCTCAGGTCGTATCCTAAAAATGCTCCCAGATGCAAGACGTAATCCACGAGTTTTTGACTGTTTTCGCTAGTCTGTCGGGCAGAGAAGTCATCAACAAATTGCTGACTGTGAGCGCTACCGACCAGGATGGCTAATAACGAGGCACACAGCGGTTGGTAAAATTTGATCATTATTCATCTCCCCCTTCAAGAGCACGGCTCACCATCTCCAGACGATGGTGAGAAAAAATACGTGACAGTAAACGCAAGCGCTCAAAAACAATATTACGTTTTAAAAACACATTGGCAGGATTATGCGTACCAAAGCTGTTCTCCTCGGCATGGACAATCACTTGTGAGGCACTGCCGGGGTGGACGCTGTCAATGGCCTGTAAAAGTCGCAGACCCCGGCCTGATTTGATATTGGCTGCAATCCGCACAAACAAGTCCTGACGCCCCAGGGCGGACAGATCGACCTTATCGATATCATCCAGTTCCTGACCAAGTCGCTGCATGGCATCTTCAACCTGTGCATCGCCATCGAGGGTAAAGTCTTCCACGCTCTCTAAAAAGACAATGACTCGGTATATCATGGGATCCACAAAATCTTTCCAGTAGGCCAGAGAGGCTTCGTGACTTAAATCAGGCATATTTTACTCATTTTTAACGTTATACCGATAATATTAGACTGATATTGGTTAAGATACTATAGTATATTTAATAGTATAAGAGTACATGGTTTTAAAAGTAAAGATTATGAAAAAACAGAAAAGCTCGCGCATCCTGCAGACCCTGAAACAGATCTTTAATGTAAGGTATTGGTCTGATTTTGACAGAATAAAAGCGTTCTGGCATTACATGGTGCGTGCGTTTAAAAAGTTGTTTGTGCCACCAACAGAACCACGGCAGGGTTCGATGGAAAGTTTTGAAGAGGCGATAAAAAAAATGCATATGTCACAGGCGGATCTGGATGTGCGCCAACGTGCCTTGAAACGTTTAAGCATTTTGATGCTGACCTTTGCTATTCTGATCTTTGGCTATTCTTTTTATCATCTGTTTTGGGGGGCCTGGCCGGGATTTTACTTAAGTTTGGTGGTGTCATTTTTGGCTCTGGTTTTGGCTTTTCGCTACCATTTTTGGTATTACCAGATTAAAAGTCGCAAGTTGGGATGCTCGTTCGCCGAATGGTTCAGGCAAGGTTTATTGGGTGATCAATGATGAAAAATTCCATAGATAGATTGTTTTTTGCCTTGCTGGCTCTGTTGGCACCCACCGTGCTGATGGCGCAGGAGGGCGGTGGGGGAGGTTCACTGAGCTTCGCTCCACCTCCCAGTGATGCATCCGTCGTTTTTCTGGGTAATATTTTCGGTGTGGTAGATGGGGTATTGCACGGCAGTGGTTCCATGCTAATGGGGACGCTCTTTGGGGTTTTCAATTCGGCGGTCATGGCCCTTGGTGGTATTGTCATTATGTATACCCTGATGGTCTCCACGATGAATACGGCACAAGAAGGCCAGATGCTGGGACAGAAATGGTCTTCGATTTGGGTTCCTATTCGTTCCACTATTGGTTTGGCATTGCTGGTACCGAAAGCTTCCGGGTACTGTATGATGCAGATTTTTGTAATGTGGGTGGTTTTGCAGGGGGTAGGTGCTGCGGATAAAATATGGAATGCTGCTCTGGATTATATTAAAGGCGGCGGAGCCATTGTCCGGCAGCAACAGGATCCACTGGAGTCTCTGTTTGCCGGTGGGGGCGATATGGCCAGTGGAGCCACGGTGATGCTGTCAGGGCAAGTCTGTATGACGGGCTTGCAAAAGATTTTACAACAACAACGTGACACCTATATTCAATTAAAGCAAAAAGGGGCGGGCCCTTGTTCGGGTACTCCTGACGATGTCATGAAAGCATTCTGCGAGACACCTGTACCGGATTTTGTAAACACCTTCAATGCCGTTTCCACCCAGACGGGCAATATTGCCAACGTCTATCTGCAGGAAAATTTCACAGTCAATATGCCCAATGTGACCAGTCAGCCTTACAGTGCCTTGAATGGTATTTGCGGAAAGGTAACCTGGGATAATTTTCTGAACAAGTCCATCGCCAACCTCTTGCCGGGTCTGGAGAAAATCAAAAAACAAAAACCCTCTCCCGCTGAACAGGTTGCCTATATTCAGGAACGGATGGCCAGGTTGGGTTTGAATGCGGGTGACTTGCAAACGGTGATGATGTCAAGAGCGATCGCCGTCCAGCAAATGTATGTCAGTTTAACCAATGTGTCGCGGCAGATAGTCGACAATATTCCCGGCGTGGGATCATCAATGGATGATACTGACGAACAGCCCGTCTCGATAGTAGCCAGGCAGCCTTTCGGTGTGCCTTTGAATAGTGCGGGGGAGATCTGCGGTACAGAAGAGGCCAATTGTATCTCGTGGGGGATGCCTGGCGCGGGAACAGCTGGTAAGGCACCCATTTTTAGCGGAACGGAGTTTCAGGGCGCTATTTCCGATTACAATGCCGTAATGGGCCCTGCGTTAACGCTTATGTCGCAAGCGGGTGATCAACAGAATGCGAAAAAATCACGTGCCTTTATCGATAAAGCGCGGGAGCAGGGCTGGATTATGGCCGGTAGTTATTTTTTCGATTTGGCGCGTTTGAATCAGGAAGCGGCAAAGGGTCGTAATTTGACGGATCAAAACTCAGGTTTAGGGCAGAGCGCTTTCGATCCAACTGACATTACCAAACCTTTTGGTGACGGTGATCAGTGTGGCGCATTATGTCGCTGGCTCAATCGGGATCAGACGAATATTAGTAAATTAGTCACTGTGACCAATGGCTCGGGTATGATACAGCCGGAGGTCTCGCCACCGTCCAGTCAGGGAGGTAGCGGCCTGCTGAACCAGCTCAAGAAAGTACCCATATACAGTGGCAAGGCAGCCTCAACGGTGTATGGTTTCATTGATAACTCGATGCATGTTCGCTTGCCTGGCCAACCGGGCGAGACTGGTCCGCGCTTTGCCATGAAGCTGAACATTAGCTTTGGTCATAGTTCCTTTTCGCTTCCTAAAATGAATATGCCTTGTGGCGGCTTTCCTATCCTGGGTTGTTTGGTGAAGCCGATAGGTGATATGTTATACAATGTGATTATTCGTGGTATCTTGAATTTTTTGATGGGGGCTGTGATCCAAATCATTAATTCCGTAGTGGAGTTGATTATCGTGATCCCTTTAATGGGGATGTCGCAGGTTTTTCAGCAGGGCGTGGCCTTTATAACGACCAGTGGTGCAGATCCGATTGTTGCTTTGGCGAACATGGGCGTACATTATATCAATTTTGCCCATGAATTGTGGATTGCCATTATCGGAATTTCGATTGCCACCGCATTGATTCCCGTGGTGGGCGTGGTTATTTTTGCGATTATCATGTTGGCGTTTCCGATCTTTATGGCCTGGATGGGAGTAATGTTATCTGTCGGGTTTATATGTTCCTATTATATTCCCTTTGTGCCATACATGATCTTTACCTTTGGAAGTATTGCCTGGCTGATGGCGGTTATTGAAGCGATGGTAGCGGCTCCGATTGTTGCTTTGGGCGTTACGCATCCGGAAGGCAATGAAGCCTTCGGGAAAGGGGAGCAGGCCATCATGATTATCCTCAACGTCTTCCTGCGACCGTCAATGATGGTTATTGGATTTTTTGCGGGGATCATCTTATCTTACGTCTCAGTCTGGATACTTAATGCCGGTTTTCAAAATGCCTCGAGTTTTTTGCAAGGCGATCCGGATGCCGCCCAGTTTTCCGTATCTATCCAGGCAGGAGATGACCCCGGCCGTATTGATACGCAAAAAGGCTATACCGGTTGGGCCGGTATCTACGCTTTCTTTTTCAGTATTTTGATGTACACGACCTTGTATACCATTGTGGTGCAAAAAGCCTTTACCTTGATCACCCTTTTACCAGATAAAATTCTTCGCTGGATAGGAGGGCAACCGGAGTCGATTGGTGCAGAAACAGCGCAATGGGGTGAAGAGGCCAAAGGTCAAGTGAAAGAGGCTGGTGGTGCCACTAGTAAAGCGGCGCAGGCAATGGATCAGCAATTGTCTGGTTATGCGGCAAAAGGCATGAAGGCGGTTTCCGGTGGCGGTGGCGGAGCGCAAGCCTCTGTTGAAAAAGGCGCTGAGTCAACGGATAGTGCTAAAAAAGGTGGCTAAGATTACAAAGATGAGCGGTAGTGTGTTGGGAGAGTAGTCCATGCGCTTTGTTTCTAATAGCCCAGGTTCTGAGTTGCCTTAAGCGTTGCGCCTTCCAGCCAGCTGAGCATGGAGTTCAGGATTCCCAGAGTCACTTCAAAGTTCATTGACAGAATACCTGCCGTCATAAAGGTCAGTCCTTTGAAACCGTGCTGTACCCCGGGGTTGCTCGCCTCTACGAGCAGCGACACCCCCCGAATAAACCAGAGAATGCCGGCGGTTTGGATGATGATCCGAATACCGGTATAAAAATCAAAAGGATTATAGGGCGCATAAGACAGAATGCTATCGGTACCAAAAACACTGTGGCTCAATATTTTCAGGGTGGATGGTATAAAAATCAAAGCAGCACCACCGATAAGATAAACCGTAGGAACAAACATACCCTGTCCAGAACCGGAACGTGCTCGGGCATTGCCGACCGCATAGTATTTTCGCAGTGACACAATGACTAAAACGATACCCAATATATAAGCAAAACCGGTGAGTAACGCCTGCACCGGCAAAAGAGAGTGAGCTAAACGCTCCAACATTAAAACCCAGTCTGTATTGCTCATATTGTAATTATAAACGTACAAAGCTTGCAATGCATAATTTTTTCCCTATCATTAGGCCTTTAGGTCTGAAAGAAGAACATCCGATGGCTATTAAAACCTTTCCAGTCATTCTGGAACAATCTCTTATGATATCACCGAAGGTGAAACATTTTATTTTTCGTGCTGATGGTGAGCCGGCTTTCGCGTACAAGCCTGGTCAATTTATTACCATTCATTTTGAGTATGACGGTAAAATGTTGCGGCGCAGTTATAGCATTGCCAATCCTCCGTCTGGAGATAACCGGATTGAATTTGCTGCCGGTTATGTCGAAGGAGGGCCGGGCACCGAACTATTGTTCAATTTAGAAGCTGGCGACAGCATTCAGATTAATGGTCCCTTTGGACGCTTAATTTTGAAAGAGGAACAGCCCCGGCGTTATATTTTGGTGGCAACCAGTACGGGTGTAACCCCCTACCGGGCCATGTTACCGGAGTTAGCCAGGCGATTGCAGGCTGACTCGGACTTGCGCGTCGAAATTCTCTTGGGGGTGCAGCATGCGGAGGAGGTGTTGTATGCGGAAGAGTTCCAACATTTCGCTGCCAAATGGCGCAATGCCAACTTTACTGCCTGTTTAAGCCGTGCCAGTGCAACGGACTTGAGCACTTATGAACGCTGCGGTTATGTGCAGCATCATTTTGAGGCGCTGCATTTAAATCCCGAGCACGATACCGTATATCTGTGCGGTAATCCGGCGATGATAGACGAGGCTTTTGCCTTGTTACAGGCCAAAGGCTTTAGCATGCCACAAATTATTCGTGAAAAATATATCTCAAATTAATCAATCAGGGGGAGACAAGCATCATGAGTTATGATGATCTGGATACAACGATGGAGCATTTGCTGCAGGAAGGAAAAGGTTTTCTGGCGGCCGATGAGAGTACCACCACCATAGGAAAACATTTTGCCAGTATTCATATTGAAAACACGGAGGAAAACCGCCGTCAATATCGTGCCTTGATGGCTAATACGGCAGGGCTTGGCGAGTATATCCATGGTGTGATTTTGTTTGAAGAAACCTTTGATCAAAAAGATGATCAGGGTCGGTTAATACCAGACGTATTTGCTGAGCAAGGTATTGTACCGGGTATCAAAGTGGATAAGGGGTTGGTCAATTTAGCAAATACCGATGGTGAGAAGCTGACCCAGGGCCTTGATGGCCTGGAGGAACGTTTGGCTGCCTTTAAAGCCAAAGGCGCGAAATTTGCCAAGTGGCGCAATGTTTACCGTATTTCTGATTCCACCCCCAGCCTGACCGCTATGAAAGCGAATGCGGAAGTACTGGCCCGTTATGCCGCCTCTTGCCAGCAAATGGGGATCGTGCCGATTGTGGAGCCGGAAGTATTGATGGAGGGGGCGCATAGTATTGAGCATTGTGCCGAGGTTTGTGAAATGGTGTTGCATGAATTATTCCACTCCCTTTTTATCCATCAAGTGGCGCTGGAGTACATGATTCTGAAGCCCAGTATGGTAACTTCAGGTAAAGTTCACCAACCTTTTAGTGCCAGTGATGAGGTGGCGTATTATACTATTAATGTGTTCCGCAACAATGTTCCGGCTGCAGTGCCCAGTATTAACTTCTTATCAGGTGGCCAAAGCCCACAACAGGCAACCGAAAATTTGAATGCAATCAATAACCTGGATGCACAACCCTGGCTGTTGAGTTTCTCTTTTGGCCGAGCTTTACAGGAAAATTGTTTAAAAACCTGGATGGGTAAGTCGGAGAATGTCTCGGCAGCGCAAGCTGCGTTACTAAAACGCGCCCACTTAAACAGTGATGCCTGTTATGGGGATTACCGTGCGGAAATGGAGCAAGCCTAGAATGGCTTAAACCATGATCGCTGATCTTTGATTTGCCGTGGTCATCCACGGCATTTTTTTTGCGGACTGCCCTGAAAAACCTCCGGTCCCTGCCACAGACCCTTTCTAAAAATAGCCAATTTTCAGATTTCTCACCTATGCTGTCATCCTTCACATCATTGCGTTATTGTGCAAATATTCTACAATTAAAGATACCATGCTGAATAGAGAAATGATATGAAATGGATGGCACTGTTATCGGTGATGTTACTGGCGGCCTGCGGTACAATTCATACCACAGAGATTGTGGAGTATCGACAGGTGGTAGTGGAGCCTGTTGTGGAAAGAGTGGTTCTGGAAGAGACCAGACCGGTGGATGTCACGGTCACCGAAATTGATTATTATTAGTCCGTGGCGCATAATGGACGATTAAGGACGCTTGGAATCCGGAGGCGTGATGTTGCGTTTTGCGCTGGTTTTACTATGCCTTTTTTTCCATTCGGCAGTTTTTGCTCTGGCAGAAGGTTTTGTCTATCTTGCGGATGTGGCACCTGGAATAGAGCAGGATATTCGTTATTTTACCGCCAACAATTTTGTAGGGAGGCCTATCCGGGGTTACCAAAAACCACAGTGTATTCTCGCCCGACCTGCCGCGCAGGCTTTGCTGAAAGCGCAAAAAATGGCGGAAAAAAAGGGCTATCGTCTGAAAGTCTATGATTGTTATCGGCCACAACAGGCAGTTGACGATTTTTATCGCTGGAGTCAAGATGCCAGTGCTCAGGGTCAAAAAAAAGCCTTTTATCCGCGTGTGGCTAAAAGTGAGCTTTTTGCCAAAGGTTATATTGCCCGATATTCCGGTCACAGCCGGGGTGCAACGGTTGACCTGACGCTGGTTAGCGCCACAGACCGGATAATACCGCCAGGGACTGCTATAGAGCGGTGTTTTGACCGCAGTCCTGCCTATTTGAATGATAATTCCATTGATATGGGTACCCGTTATGATTGTCTTGATCCGACGGCGCACCGGTATTCCAGGGAAGTTACCGCCGCACAACGCCAGAAGCGCGCGCTCTTGCACCAAGTCATGACAGCCTCCGGTTTCAAGGGCTATGCCAAAGAATGGTGGCACTATAGCCTGCGTAATGAACCCTATCCTCGCCGTTATTTTGATTTTCCAGTACGTTAAAGGCGACGGTGTGGTTTTTTGGCAGTGTCGTGATGTAGAGCCCATATCTCATACCCGCCTCTAAACGAAGCATCTAAAATCAAAATGCCTATGTTCCGCGCTTTATGCGCGCGGAATTCAGCTCCTAACGTCATCCAGGATCGTGTGGATACCGTGTATAAGGCGCGGTGCATAGGCAAAAAGGGGATTTTTAGTATCCAACATTCAGATGCGTTTACCCTGTACTTGCCCTGCGTGATCCTTTGATTTTAAAACGTTTTACTATATAGTAATAACTATTTGAGTGATTGGCATATCCGCTAAGGATGGAGAACGATGAGCGACACGGACTCAGAAGCAAAACAGCCAGCTTCTCAGGCTACAGCAGGGGAAGTTGATGAGCAACGACGAAAATTCCTGATTAAATCAACCGCGGCTCTTGGGGGCGTGGGCGCTGTGTGTGCCTTGACGCCTTTTGTTTCCTCCTGGATGCCCAGTGCAAAAGCGCAGGCGGCGGGTGCGCCGGTGCAGGTTGATTTAAGCGAACTGGAACCAGGACAACAGGTAACTGTTGAATGGCGAGGGAAACCGGTATGGATTATTCGCCGTTCAAAAGAGATGCTGGAAACCTTGCCCAAGGTGGAGAATCAGTTGCGTGACCCGCAATCACTGGTGGAACAACAGCCAGAATACGCTAAAAATCAACACCGCTCTATAAATCCGGAGTATTTGGTGCTGGTGGGTATCTGCACACATTTGGGGTGTGTGCCCAAATATACCTCAACGGTAGAGGAATTTGGACCCGAGTGGGTGGGAGGATTTTACTGTCCGTGTCATGGCTCCACTTTTGATTATGCGGGGCGTGTTTTTAAGGGGGTTCCCGCGCCCATCAATATGGAAGTACCACCCTATACGTTTATTAATGACACCGTCATCGTGATCGGTGAGGAATCCAAAGAGGGGTAAGGGAACATGAAAGGTTTAGTACACTGGGTTGATGCCCGTTTTCCTCTGATGAGCACCTGGAAAGCGCATATCAGCGAATATTATGCCCCTAAAAACCTGAATATTTTTTACGTTTTTGGTGCCTTGTCCATGCTGGTGTTGTTGAATCAGTTGCTGACAGGACTATGGCTCACCATGTTTTATACGCCCTCAGCGGAAAAAGCCTTCAGCTCTGTTGAATACATCATGCGCGATGTGAATTATGGATGGCTGTTGCGCTATCTGCATTCCACTGGCGCGTCAGCCTTTTTTATCGTTGTGTATTTGCACATGTTGCGGGCCTTGCTTTATGGTTCCTATCAAAAACCACGGGAACTGATCTGGCTTTTTGGCGCGTTGCTGTTTGTGCTTTTGATGGCGGAAGCCTTTTTTGGTTATTTGTTGCCCTGGGGACAGATGTCATTTTGGGGTGCACAGGTTATCACCTCCCTTTTTGGAGCCATACCTCTGGTCGGCGAGCAACTGGTCACCTGGTTACGGGGGGATTTCACCATTGCCAATGCTACCCTGCAACGTTTTTTTGCCCTGCATGTGATTGGGGTACCTTTGCTGATGTTGCTGCTGGTTTTTTTGCATATTGTGGCTTTGCATAAGGTAGGTTCCAATAATCCGGAAGGCATAGAGATTAAAAAATACAAGGATGAGGCGGGCAGACCCCTGGATGGTATTCCGTTTCATCCCTATTACACGCTGAAGGATCTGGTTGCCGTTATCCTTTTTTTGATGGCCTTTTTTGCGGTGGTATTTTTTGCTCCGGAAATGGGAGGATACTTTTTGGAACACGCCAATTTTACACCGGCTGATCCGATGGTAACACCAGAGCATATTGCACCGGTGTGGTATTTAACTCCCTTTTATTCCATTTTGCGGGCCATTCCTGATAAGTTAATGGGGGTGATTGCCATGGGAGCTTCGATTATTCTGCTGTTTTTCCTGCCCTGGCTGGATCGCAGTCCGGTGAAATCCATGCGTTACAAGGGACGATTTTCCCAGATAGCTCTGGCCTTGTTTCTTATCAGCTTCATTATGCTGGGTTATCTCGGTACGTTGCCGGTTACACCGCTGCGTCAAGTCATGGCGCAGGTGGGTACGGTGATATATTTTGCCTATTTTGTATTGATGCCTGTCTACACGCGTTTGGAAGCGCATCGACAGCCACCTGAAAGGATACTACCATGAAGCGTATCAACTTCCTGTTAGCGGGACTGGTTTTTTGCGTCAATTCTTATGCCGCCTCCAGCGCTATGCCCTTGTTGTCTGCTAACATTGATATACGAGATAAGGCCTCTTTGCAACGTGGCGCTGCCTTTTACATGAATTACTGTTCAGGTTGCCATTCCTTGCGCTATATGCGCTATAACCAGATGGGCAAAGATCTGGCGATTACTGATTTTACCGGTACGGTGGACGAAGATTTGTTGTATAACAATTTGATCTTTACCGAAGCCAAAGTCCATGATCCGATTGAAATCAGCATGCCACCGGAAGATGCCCGACAATGGTTTGGTGTGCCGCCGCCGGATTTGTCTCTGATTACGCGTGAACATGGGGTAGATTGGGTATATACCTTTCTAAAAAGTTTTTATGCCGATGATACGCGACCCTTTGGGGCTAATAACCTTTTGGTGAGCGGGGTGGCGATGCCTAATGTATTAGAACCCTTGTCCGGTCGCATTATTGCCCCAGACAGCAACAACAGAAAGCCAGCATCCTTGTTATTGGTTTCTAAAGGAGAAATGTCCTCCCAACAATTTGATCGAGCCTTGCTGGATCTGGTCAGCTTCTTGAGTTACGTGGGGGAACCGGTGCAATTAGTACGCTACCGAATAGGGGTTGGGGTGTTGCTCTTTCTGGCCCTGTTCCTGATGGTTGCCTGGCCTTTGAAAAAGTTGTACTGGAACAAATTAAAAAGATAAGAAAAATAATCGAAAAGTCAACATGAATGGTAAAAATTATGGTAAAATTCTAACTTTGATCAGTATACCTAATTAGTGAGGAGCGGTTCATGGCGATCGTAACAAAGCGGACCATTATGTCATTGTATTCCGATGCCGATGATGTGTATAGCCACCAGGTTCGTATTGTTCTGGCGGAAAAGGGGGTGAATGTTGATATCCATCACCAAACACTGGGCGGCGATACCAGTGAACTGGAAAGCCTCAATCCCTATGCCTCCATCCCTACATTAATCGATCGGGAGTTGGTATTGTATGAAGCGCGCATTATTATGGAATATCTGGATGAGCGTTTCCCGCATCCGCCCCTGTTACCGGTTTATCCGGTGGCTCGTGCAGAATCCCGTAAGATGATGTTTCGTATTGAAAATGACTGGTACGCGTTGATGCATCAGATTATTGCCGGAGAAGATGCTGCTCAAGCACAGCAGTTTCTGGCAGAAAGCCTGATCGCTTTAGAACCGGTTTTTCTGGATAAACCTTACTTTCTGAGCGAAGAATTTTCTTTGCTTGATTGTGTCCTGGCCCCTTTGTTATGGCGATTGCCACAATTGGGCGTAGAGATCCCCGCCTCTACAAAAGGTTTACATGACTATATGCAACGTGTCTTTGCCCGCGAGTCTTTTCAAGAGGGCTTAACCGAGGCAGAACGTCAGTTACGAGCCGCCTGATGGACAAAATGACACCTAACAAAGCGTATTTTATCCGAGCTGTTTATGACTGGATTGTTGATAACGCCATGACGCCTTATATCCTGGTTGACGCGACCTTACCTTGTGTAGAAGTGCCGCAACAATTCGTTAATAATGGAAAAATTGTATTGGATATCTCCCCCAGTGCGTCTCGCGGCCTGCACATAGAAAACGAGCGGATCGTGTTTACGGCCAGGTTTTCAGGCATTAGTACTCAGGTTATGGTACATCCTTTGGCGGTCATAGCCATTTATGCCAGCGAGAATGGTCGTGGTATGGAGTTTGGTGCTGAATACAATCGTGACTATCCCCCTTTGGATCAGATCAGTACGACTCCTTCGGCAAGCCCCGGTACGGGCAACAAGCCCAAGAAGCCGTTCTTGAAATTAGTGGATAAGGACGAGTAATTTAACGGCCGTTTACGTAGGGAGGATGGACGCTATGATATCCCAATTACTGTACTCTATTGAACGGATTCGAGAAGCGGAGAAAACGGCTATAGAGCAAGCCGAGATGAGCGAATGGCTCTTGATGCAACGGGCGGCTCAGGCTGCCTTTGCCCGTATTCAACTCTATTATCCTGATTTGCCGTCTCTTGCCGTATTTTGCGGTGCTGGTAATAACGGTGGTGACGGTTTGTTGCTGGCGGCACTGGCGCAAGCCAATGGCATTGCAACACAGGTTTATCTGGCGAAAGGGGTTGAAAAATTAGCGGGCAATGTCTCTAAAGCGGCGAAAGCAGCGATCAATGCAGGTATTGTTTTGGCTCCCCTGGTCGCGTACCCGCAAGTGCAGGCGGATCTGTTGGTAGATGCCTTGCTGGGAATCGGCATCAAAGGGGCGGTGCATGGTAAGACGGCAGAGGTGATTGGTTGGTTGAATGCGCAGCCAGTACCAGTGGTCTCCCTTGATGTCCCTTCGGGTCTGGATGCCAATACCGGGGAAGTGCTGGGTATGGCAGTTAAGGCAACGCACACCATTAGTTTTATTGGTGCCAAGACCGGTTTGTATACAGCAGATGGTCCTGATCATGCCGGTGAAATTTTTGTCGCCAGCCTGGAGCTGGATACTGTGTTGCAACGGATTCAACCAACAGCGAAGTTAGTCACGTCCACCACGATTCGTACCGATTTACCGCCACGAGCCAAAAATTGTCATAAAGGTCATTTTGGCCATGTCTTGCTCATAGGGGGCGGCAGGGGCATGCCGGGCGCCATTATGCTGGCTGCGAAGGCTGCCTTGCGGGTCGGTGCGGGCCTGGTGACCGTTGCGACTCGTAAAGAACATGTGGGGGCGGTGGCGGCCTGGTTACCTGAGGCAATGTGTCATGGCATTTCTTATGCCCATGCCCTGAACCCCCTATTAAAAAAAGCCACGGTGTTGGTGATTGGTCCGGGGATGGGAACGGATCGCTGGGCGCAGGCACTGTATAAAAAAGCGATCTGCTGGCCAGGTCTGAAAGTGGTTGATGCTTCCGCACTGGCAATGCTGGCTGCCAGCCCCTCGCAGGATAATCAGCGTGTTTTGACGCCGCATCCGGGCGAAGCGGCTCTGCTTCTGCAAACGAGCGGGGCAGCGGTGCAACAGGATCGGCTGGCGGCTTTGCAGGAATTGCATCAGCACTATGGGGGGACTATCGTACTCAAAGGTTGCGGCAGTTTGATTGCGGCCAATAACCATCTGCCGTATCTCTGTGCGGCCGGTAATCCTGGTATGGCTACCGGGGGTACTGGCGATGTCTTATCGGGCGTGATTGCCGGATTGATGGCGCAGGGACAATCTCCTTTTAATGCAGCGGCTTTGGGGGTGTTTGTACATGCCAAGGCGGCGGACCGGGCGGCATTATTGCAGGGTGTGAGAGGACTTTTGGCCTCTGATTTAATTGACTATCTGGCCAAAGTTGTGAATCCGGAACCGATGAGAAACCATTGAGCCTGCTATGACTGATATAGCGATCCCTTTGTCTGATGAATCTGCCAGCGTACGTTTTGCGCAGCAGCTTGCGCCGCTATTACAAGCACCGCTGGTGTTGGGCTGGTCGGGTCAACTGGGGGCAGGTAAAACCACTATGATTCGTGCGCTGTTGCGGGCGCTTGATGTACAAGGACCCATTAAAAGCCCAACCTATGCGCTGGTGGAGACTTATGACTGCCCCTCTTTTTTTCTGCACCACTTTGATTTGTACCGCATCGCAGAGGAAGAGGAGTTAGAGTATATTGGTTTTCGTGATTTTTTCACTGAAGACAGTATTTGTTGTATTGAATGGCCAGATAACACAAGGTTGAGTAGCGAAATCTTGGATGTGCGCCTTGAGCTCAGTCTTGCCGGTGATGGACGGGCGCTGATAGTAAAAGCCTATAGTCCACGTGGTGAACAAGTGCTGAAAGACTGGGGCTTAAGATGATAAGATTCGTGTCGTTTCTGTTGTTCTGCTTGTGCCTGCATAGCCAGTCGGTATTGGCCCACTCGGTCTTGAGCGCTATCAGACTATCGTCACCGGGACAAATTGAGCTGGATATCAAGGGGGAACTGCCAGCTTATAAGCTATTTTCCCTGCATCATCCGGAGCGGATTGTGCTGGATTTAAGTCATACGCAGAGCAGCGTCAAAGAGAATCTCTCACCGGATCATACCCCGCAAATCCGCAAGATTCGTATAGGCCAACAAGCCGATAACCGTTTGCGTCTGGTGTTTGAAGTGGATAGGGCGTATCAGACGCGTCTGGAGAAAAAACAAGGCGCGGCACAAGTGCATCAGTTGCTTGTCACACTACAGGCTAAAGCTGCATCGAAAGAGAAGGCTTTGCCGTTGCAAAATGACGCAAATAAGGCAAAGCATCTTTCTCCGCAAGGCTTGGTGCCAAATCGCCTGCGTGATGTGATTGTGGTACTTGACCCCGGTCATGGTGGTAAAGATCCCGGGGCTATCGGTCCGGCCCGTCACTGTGAAAAAAACCTGGTATTGGCGATTGCGCAAAAACTCAAACAAATCATCGATAAACAACCCGGTATGCAGGCGGTACTGACCCGTAAAGGGGATTATTACATCGGGTTACGAGAACGCCTGCAGATTGCCCGTAAAGCAGATGCGGATATTTTTGTCGCTATCCATGCGGATGCTTTTATTAACCAGCAGTCAAATGGGGCATCGGTATTTGCTTTGTCGCCAACCGGAGCGACCAGTGAAGCAGCCCGCTGGCTGGCGGAAAAAGAAAACTATTCAGAATTGGGCGGGGTGAACCTTGCCGAACTAAATGATGATAATGGCATGGTGCGTTCGGTATTAATTGACCTTTCACAAACAGCAACCATCAGTGCCAGCCTGAATATAGGGCAAAAGCTCCTGCAATCTCTCGGAAAAATGACCCGTTTGCATAATGAAAAAGTGGAGCAAGCGCGCTTTGTGGTGTTAAAATCGCCAGATATTCCTTCGGTTCTGGTGGAAACCGGTTTTATTTCTAACCCGAAAGAGGAGCGAAATTTAAGCAATCCTCACTATCAGTCGCGGATGGCACAGGCGATGTTCCAGGGAATTAAAGCCTATTTTTGGGAATTTCCACCCTATGGTTCACGGGTTGAGCTTTTGTCAGCCGCTAAAACGCATGTGGTACAACGCGGTCAGACCCTCTCGGGTATTGCTAGTCAATACCACTGTTCGCAGAAGTTACTCATGGCGGCGAATCAATTGACTACGAGCCATTTACACGTTGGGCAACAATTGGTGATACCTCCGGCATGGGCATAAGAATACAACAATTACCAGCAGACATCGCGAATCAGATTGCGGCGGGAGAAGTGGTGGAGCGCCCCGCCTCTGTGGTCAAAGAACTATTGGAGAATGCCGCCGATGCTCATGCCCGCCACATAGTGGTGAGCATTGGTTATGGGGGCCTCAATTTAATTCGGGTGGCGGATGACGGGAGCGGCATTGACGCCGACGATCTGCTGTTAGCGGTCATGGCGCATGCGACCAGTAAAATCCGGTGTCTGGATGATTTATCCCGGATTGCTTCCATGGGATTTCGGGGGGAGGCACTGGCCAGTATTGCCTCTGTTTCACAGTTGCGTATTGAGTCCAGGCCAGCACAGCAGGCAGAGGCGATGTGCCTGGAGCGTCAGAACGGTCAATGGCACGTACACCCCTGTGCCCGCGCTCAGGGAACCACGGTCGAGGTCACAGATTTATTTGCCAATGCCCCGGTGCGTAAACGCTTTCTAAAATCAGAACGCAGTGAATTTTTGGTCATTGAACAGGTGGTCAAACGTTTTGCGCTGGCACGACCGGATATCGGCCTGCAATTACTGCATAACGCCCGTTTGCTGCTGGACTTGCCAGCGGCCAGCCAGCCCTTATCACAGGCCAGGCGGGTACAGAAACTCTTAGGCAAACGCTTTTTTGAAAGTGCTCGATGGCTTGAGGTGCAGCGTGCCAATATGCAATTGACAGGCTGGATCAGCACGGCGCACTATCAGCGCAGCCAACAGGACAAACAATGGATCTACGTGAATTGTCGTATGGTACGTGATAAGCTGTTAAACCACGCCTTAAAACAAGCCTACGAAGGTCAGCTGCACCCCGGCCGCCATCCAGCCTGTGTTTTGTATTTAACCATGAATCCAGCGGAGGTCGATGTGAATGTGCATCCCACCAAGCATGAGTTGCGCTTTCAACAACCACGTTTAGTGCACGATTTTCTCATGAGTAGCCTGCGTGATGCGTTGGCTTCGCAAGAGCAGACTGAGAGCGGCGCAGAGGTTGTCCGGCTGAAACATAGCGACCCTGTTCGCTATCTTCCGCAAATCTGCTCACAACCTGTCACGTCCGTACAGGAAGTGACAGCGCCAGGGATGCAGGCTACCCATATCCAGTGGAAGCAGATAAGCCCGCAATTCTCGCTGATTTTAGAGGAGAAAAATGTCTGGATTGCGCAAACGGAGATGTTTTTACAGGCGCTGCTGTGTTGGCGCTTGGAGCAGGAGTGTCTCCCCTGGCGTGGCCGTCCATTATTGTTGCCTATCCCTTTGCCTGAAACACTCTCGGCAGCTCAGATGAAAAGCTGGCAAGCACTATTGGCACGGCACGGTATGGAAGTCCAGATCACCGCAGAGGCTCCTGTTGTGCTCAAAACACTGCCTCTTTTGCTGCCACAGCTGGATATCCACCGCTTTATGCACGCCCTGGTAAAGGGAGAGCCGGATGATGCGGCATATCTTCGGCGTGTGTGCAGCCAATACAGCAAGGTTGAGCCCAAATTTTCAAGCGAACAACTGGCTCAGATACAGGATTTTTTCTCTGCTCAGTATGAGCCACTGTGTCAGGGAGGGTTTCCCTGTATCCGTCGTCTGGATGATACCTTATGCGGACGTGTCTTGTATGAATGAGCCGTTGTTTTGTTTAATGGGGCCTACCGCCAGTGGTAAAACGGCACTGGCCTTACAATTGGCGAAGTATTTTCCCATCGAGATCATTTCGGTAGACTCGGCACTGGTGTATCGAGAAATGGATATTGGTACGGCCAAACCTGGCCTGGCAGAACGGCAGCAGGTGGCGCATCATGGTATCGATCTGATTAATCCTGATGAGGTGTATTCTGCTGCGCAATTTTGTGCATCAGTGGATTCGCTCGTCCCGGAAATACGGCAACGACAGAATATACCCCTGCTCGTGGGAGGCAGTATGATGTATTTTAAAGCGTTGCAACATGGACTGGCTCCCCTGCCAGCTGCCGATGCTACACTGCGTCAACATTTATTGGGGGAGGCGCAGCAGTGGGGCTGGCCACATTTGCATGCGCGATTACAGCAGATAGACCCCCTCATTGCCGCCAGAATCGAACCTCAGGATCAGCAACGCATTCAGCGGGCGTTGGAAGTCTATATGCTGACAGGCAAGCCCCTGTCGAGCTGGCAACAGGAAAAAACAGCAGACGCCGCTCCTCATTTTGTCAATATTATGATACTGCCAGCGCACAGGCCCTGGTTGCATCAACGGATTGCCCAGCGTTTTGAACAGATGATAGCCCAAGGTTTTTTGCAGGAAGTGCAGCAGTTATGTCAGCGTTGGCCTGGCGCTTTGGATAAGCCCGCGATGCGCATGGTCGGCTACCGCCAGGCCATTGATTATTACACTCATCAAGACTTTGCGCTATTTATGGACAAAGGTATCGCCGCTACCCGACAACTTGCCAAGCGTCAGCTGACCTGGCTGCGCCATTGGCCGAAGGGACACATTCTTGATCCGAATAAAGAGGATCTTTTGGCAGCCAGTATCGCCCTGCTGCAAAACGCAGGGGCATGCCGCACAACTGCCTCCCGTTAGATGTGTTTACTGGTAAGATGAGCTTGGTTTCTTATCCTGATCACCCACATCCTGGTTTTGAGACGACGCTCTCCACAGAAAATAGCGGGTCAGATCTCCAAATTGATAGGTTTTACCTGATGTCGCCGCAGTAGCGCTTTTTTCATCCGGTTCCTTATCACTGGGCAGAAGGAAAATTTCGGGGCAATGATGGCTGATGCCAAGGAGTTTGCGGGTGTAATCGCCGAATTGGTAGGGTTTATTCACGGCTTTGCTATCGGGAGTCTGTGCATTCACATCCTGCAATTTTTCCTGAACCGTTTCTAATATGCCGGTAACCATTTCCATTTGCCGCTTATCGGCACTTTCAGGATGATCCTGCATAAATTTCAGTATTTCCTTTAACAATAACTGGTAGCGTGGGCCGCGCTGAATGGGTTGCATCAATAGGGAGTCAATGCCCATTTTGTCGGTTTTGATAATATGCGCATTTAACTGGGTAAACAGTTCGGGTGATTCCTTTTGTGCATTGGTAATTTCCGTAAAGAGAGGAGAATAGTGTGTAAGTTGCGCAAAAAAATCTCGAACCAGCATTACCCGCTGTATTCCCAGTTTGAGGCGCAGACTTGCATCCTCTGGTTGATTGCTATCGTTACTATCTCTTTCTAACAAAGCGAGGGTTTGTTGCAAATTTTCAATAATATCCACGGCAGTTTGGCGCAGTTCCGTGATGATGGGGAGCAGCTGTGAAGAATAGTGTCCCTGAGCATGTGACAGTGTATCTTTCAATAATTCCAAGGATGCCGCATAACGGCGTTCGCTTTCAAGTAATTCCTGTAATTGGAGGCTGTCGGCTAGTGATTTAGGCATAGTATGCTCCTTATGATCTCAGGGTATGCGAGACGCTTTGATGCGCTTCTTGTATTCTCGACTTTAGCCATTTTTAAAATGCTGCAAAAAAGTGCCGTCTTTGCGAACGAAGTGAAGCAATCCAGATCGATCTTTACTAAAAACTCCGGTCTGGATTGCTTCGCTAATGCTCGCAAAGACGTGTATTTAGCTAATTTTACAAAAATAGCCAAAGTCCAGGTATTGACACAGGCTCTAAATGCTAAAAAATAATATAAGACAAGGGTACGGGATCAGGATTAAGATAATATTAAATGCTCGATTTATTTGAAATTTGCTCTTTTATTATGGCTTGTATTGCCGGTCATTCATGCATCCGGGATGCTGTGCTGACACCAGCTCGCTGATCTGCGATATTTTTTCCTCTTTGTGAGGGAGGGGCGCACAAAGTCCAGTGTATTCCTATTCGTGGGAGGGAAAGTCCAGCTGGCGCAGGGCTTCATAGAGGATAATGGCAACAGCGTTGGATAAATTAAGACTGCGGCTTTCTCTGCGCATCGGTATGCGAATGGCGCTATATTGCTGGCGCAGATGCTCTGGAAGCCCTCGCGTTTCCTGACCAAAGAGCAATACGTCCTCATCGGCAAAGTGACTATTTTGATAAGAGGTCTGTCCTTTGGTGGAGCAGCAAAACACACGCCGCTGCTTGCAAAATTCCTGAAAGTCTTGGGTCGTGTCATGATGGATGATGCGTGCCCACTCATGATAATCCAATCCTGCCCGCCGCATGCGTTTGTCATCGAGGGTAAAGCCCAGGGGGTGGATGAGGTGAAGCTGTGCGCCGGTATTGGCACACAGCCGGATGATATTCCCGGTATTGGGTGGAATTTCAGGTTGATACAGGGCGATGTGCAGCATGGCTGGTCGTTGGATTATCGGTTTCATGGGGTTCATCGTCAATATAATCGCCCACCTCGGCTTCTTCTACGTAGAGGGAGCCCATCGCTTCAGCGGATTCACCCTGAATGGCATAATTGCGGTTTTGCAGGTAAGCATCGCGAACAAAGGCGTAGGGATCCAGCGCCTCGGCCATCAGTTTTTCGGTGTCTAGGAACTGGGAGCGAATATCAATATAGCGGAGTCCGAGCAAACTGTACAATAAAGCATCGTTATTCAAATACGGATAGGGCATAAACAGCGCATAGTCAAAAGTCAGGCCTATCGCATCTCGAATAGTAGACGGTCCGAGCAAAGGCAAGACCAGATAGGGGGATTGTTTATCCCCCCATTTGGCAAACGTCAGCCCCATATCATTCGTATGTTTGGGCAGGCCAAAGCCGGTTGCCACATCGAGAATGCCACCGATGCCCAGAGTTGAATTGATGGCAAACCGCCAGGTATCACGAATGGCCTGTTTCCACTCCGCTTGCAGCAGGTCATTGGCGGTTGTGGGCAGCATGTGCAGATTACTATAAAAATTATCAATACCCATGCGTACCGGAGCCGGGAGGACGGCTTTATAAAAACGCGCCGGCGGCTTGAGCACCGTCGCATCAAAGGCCACATTAAATTTATCCGTCTGACGATTGATGTATTCGTAGGGATCTTGTGGATTGCTGCCCCGTTTAAAACAGCCACCCAGCAGAAGGGCACTTAGTAAAGTGATACACAGAGTTTTGACCGCCATGATTCTTTTTATTCCTTAAAAAATATCATATTGCGCCAGGATAAGGATACAGAAGCCATTCTGGCAGCTACTAATTGCACTTAGTCCATATCCAGCATAGCTACCGCGTGGTAACCTGCATCAACATGCAAGACTTCCGCCGTAATACCCGCTGCTAATTCTGAACAAAGAAAGGCGGCACTGTTACCGACATTTTCAATAGTAACATTCCGTTTTAATGGTGTCGAGTTGGCGTAGGCGCCCAGCATTTTACGAAAATCTTTGATACCGGCGGCTGCCAGTGTTTTGATGGGGCCAGCGGATATGGCATTGACCCGAATGCCGCGGCTCCCCAGACTGGCTGCCAGATAACGCACGCTGGCTTCCAGGCTGGCTTTGGCAATTCCCATCACGTTATAATTGGGAACCGCTTTTTCAGCGCCATAGTAGCTTAGCGTCAGAATGGAGCCCTGGCTTGCTTGCATCAGGGGAAGCGCGGCCTGGCTCAAAGCCACTAGACTATAGGCGCTGATATCATGGGCAATGCGAAAGCCTTCGCGGGTCGCATTTTCGATATAATCACCGCTGATTTGATCGGCTGGCGCATAGGCAACGGAGTGCACCAGGCAATCCAGGCCTTGCCAGTGTTGCTGCAGTGTAGTAAATACCTGAGAAATTTCTGCGTCGCTACTGACATCACAGGGAATAATCAATTCAGAGCCAAATTCAGCTGCCATTTTGCCGACCCGATCTTTTAACTTGTCATTTTGGTAGGTAAAGGCCAGTTCAGCACCTTGTTCGTGAAAGGCTTTGGCAATGCCGTAGGCGATGGATCGGTTACTGGCCAGTCCCACAATTAACGCTTTTTTTCCGCTGAGAAATCCCATAATGTATTCCTTGATTTGGTAAAAGTCAGGCGAGCAATTCTCGCATTTTAGCCTGGATCATATCGATGGCGATACGGTTTTCGCCGCCTCGGGGTACAATCAGGTCGGCATAGCGGCTGGAGGGTTCGATAAATTGCAAGTACATTGGCCGCACAGTGGTTTCATATTGGAGCAATACCGATTCAAAAGAGCGTTGCCGCTCAACGACATCCCGTTTTAGTCGGCGGGCCAGGCAGATATCCAGCGGTGCCGACATAAAAATGCGGATATCCATAAGTTCCCGTAACGTTTTATCGGTGAATAATAAAATGCCTTCCAACACGACGATGCGGTGGTTGTCTACATGTCGGCTTTCGGGTAAGCGAAGATGCTTGGAATGCGAGTACACCGGAATATCGACTCCCGTGCCGGTTTGCAGGGCGCGCAAATGTTCACAGAGCAAGGTATGATCAAAGGCATCGGGATGGTCATAATTTATTTTTTCCCGATCCGCATACGGTAAATGGCTGTTATCCTTATAATAGGCATCCTCGGAAATGACAACGACCTGGTCAGAACCCAGTTCGTTGACAATGGTGTTGGCCAGCAAACTTTTTCCTGACGCGGAAGGCCCGGAAATACCGATAATAATCGTTTGTTTGTTCATGCTCTTCCGGCTTGATATTTTGTTGCAATACTAAGGCTTAATGATGAAAATTTCAACGCCTTATTGTAAAATTTATGATTTTTTCAGCAAGACATATACCGCTCCGCTGCCACCATGCTGTTTGCAGGCCGAGTGAAAGGCACGGATCATGGGCAGCTGGCGCAGCCATTGATTGAGTAGATTTTTGATCAGGGGGGGGCTACCGTGGTAGCCGCCTTTACCGTGAATGATCAAGACACAGCGCCAAGCCTGCTCAGAGGCTTGTTGCAAAAAGGCCGCTAACTGTTGTCGGGCTTCTTCTCTGCGCAGCCCATGCAAGTCCAGACAGGCCTGCCAGGGGATAAGGCCCTGCCGCAGTTGATGCAGACGCCTGGTCGGAAGCGGTGGCTGCGACCAGGCGAGCAGACTGTCGCTTTCTACCGGTTCGGCGATAAAATCAGACCAATGCCATGTGGGTACGTTTGTGTTGTCTACGCGGGGCTGAGTTGCCTTGGGGGCAGGAGGCACTCGAGCCTGGGTGTGGACTTTTTTTATTGCGGCCAGGGGCGTGACTTGGGACATGCTTTGACGAAAGAGTTTTTTATCCTCTTCGGATAGGGAATGCTTGGACATAAATACTCATAGCTCAGGACAGGACTTTCAGGTCCTGCTGGTGTAAAATATCGTTTAGTATAGCCCATTCTTCGCCGGATGATGCGAAATATTGAAACGATAGGAATACAACGATGCCGCGAAATAATAGCATGCCAGACACCGAAAACTTACAGACTCTGGAAGATTTTTATCAGTACGGGTTGCGCCAAGCCCAGGGACAAGCCCTGTTTTTTGGGCATGGTACGGATAACATTCACGATGAGCTGCGCTGGTTGTTAACGGCAAGTCTGGGCTTGCCGTTTGATGCGGAATCGCTACAGTGGCAGCGCCCTTTGGCGGTTGCGGAAAAACGCTTGTTAGCGGAGCGCCTGCAAGGTCGCCTTGTTGAGGCTATACCGGTGCCTTATCTGATTAACGAAGCGTTTTTTTGTGATTTATCTTTCTATGTCGATGAACGGGTCTTGATCCCCCGTTCTCCCATAGCGGAGTTGATTCGTCAGCAGTTCTCCCCTTGGATTGCCGCAGAAAAAGTGCGTCATGTGCTTGATTTGTGTACTGGTAGTGGTTGTATTGCTATGGCGATGGCTCATTATTTTCCACAGGCACAGATCGATGCTTCCGATCTGTCAAAAGAGGCGCTGGCCGTGGCTGAAATGAATCGCCAGCGCTTGGGTCTGGTATCACGTGTGCAGCTGATTGAGTCAGATTGTTGGGAAAATATTCCTCAGAAAGCCTATGACATTATTGTCTCCAATCCGCCCTATGTGGGGGATGCGGAAATGGCCGGTTTGCCGGATGAGTACCGTTATGAACCAGATATGGCCTTGCGGGCAGAAGACAATGGGCTGGCCATTGTTGAAAAAATTTTGCAAAAAGCCCATGCTTATCTGAGTGATCAGGGCATTATCGTGGTGGAGGTCGGTAACAGTGCCGACGCCTTGCAGGAGAAGTATCCACAGGTACCCTTTATCTGGCTTGAGTTTGCCTATGGCGGTGATGGTGTATTTTTATTAAGCGCAGCTGAACTGCAACGCTATTTTGGGAATGAACAACTATGAGTGGCAGTCAATTTGGACACCTGTTTCGAGTCAGCAGTTTTGGCGAAAGTCATGGACCGGCTATCGGTTGTATTGTGGATGGATGCCCTCCTGGCCTGCCCTTGAATGAGGCGTTGATTCAGGCTTTTTTAGACAAACGCAAGCCAGGTCAGTCCAAGTATACCACACAGCGGCGTGAAGCAGATGCGGTTAAAATTTTATCTGGTGTGTTTGAAGGCAAAACCACGGGCACGCCCATAGCCTTAGTGATTGAAAATACCGATCAGCGTTCACGGGATTATCTTGCCATCAAAGATATTTTCCGTCCAGGGCATGCCGATTTTACCTACCAGCATAAATATGGTGTCCGCGATTATCGGGGAGGTGGGCGTGCCTCGGCGCGGGAAACTGCGGCGCGAGTGGCTGCTGGCGCCGTAGCGCGCTTATATTTGCAAAGGCAATTTGGTATTGTGATTATGGGGTATTTGGAAGCGATGGGGGAGATAACGCTGAGTTTTGCAGGGGAAGACCACATTCCGCAAAATCCCTTTTTCTGCCCCAATGCCGAACAGGTGCCACAACTGGAGCGTTTGATTGAGCAATTACGCAAAGAGGGCAATTCTATTGGCGCCCGGGTCACCGTCGAGGCACGTAATGTGCCGGTCGGTTGGGGCGACCCGGTGTTTGACAAACTCGACGCCACTTTGGCACATGCGATGATGTCTATCAATGCCGTCAAGGCGGTGGAGATTGGTGATGGATTTGCCTGCGTGCAACAGCGAGGCAGCGAACACCGCGATGCGCTGAGTGCACAGGGGTTTTTATCGAATCACAGTGGCGGAACCTTGGGGGGAATTTCTACTGGGCAGCCATTGCGCGTCAGTATGGCCCTCAAACCCACTTCCAGTATTATCCAGCCTGGACAGAGCGTCAACCTGGATGGAGAAGCGGTAGACGTCGTCACCAAAGGGCGTCATGATCCCTGTGTCGGTATTCGCGCGGTCCCCATTGCGGAAGCAATGATGGCCCTGGTGTTGATGGATCATTGCTTGCGTCAGCGGGCACAAAATGGGGATTAGCTGACCGATAAGCTACCATTCGGAGGCTCTGCCTGCACCTTGGGAGACGGTGGCGGTAACCCATTGTTGCCGGGGGCGACAAATCGATGCGGATTTTGTGACAATGGACAGGAGGGAGGCAGAGCGTGTGAGGCTTGCCGTTCATTGACTTGCAGTTCCTCTTCCATATCCTGCCCATGCGTTGTTGCCTCCGCTTCTTCAGAAGTGGAAACGTGATTCTGCGGCTCTTCCTGGCGTAAGGGCTGAAAGGGTTGGTTGCCCGTCACCGCCTCAATGGCATCCAGCAAAAGTCTTTCCTGTGAGGGAATAAAAAAATGTAACAGGCGGCGCCACCAGACCCGTTGCTGCGTTTTAGCCTGATGAAATACCCGCTCTAATTGATGAAGAGTGCAGTGTTGAGGGGGATGCTTTCCATCCAGAATAATAATCGGGCGCTCTACCTGGTAATCCCTGCGTAGCACAGATTGGGCGTGTAAGGCGGCTAACACATGGAGCGTATCATAGCGAGTGGCGTAAATTGCTGCCAATGACGCAAGGGAACCACTGGCAAGGATCTCATTATGCTGTTGGTTTATATTATCCGGAGCATTGACTGTCGCTTTCAGGGCTTCCAGGTTCTGACAATGGCCACGGTTTCGACTGTCTTGCAAACCTGGAAAATGCGTCGTCATTTTTTTATTTTCCTGTTGCGCTAACCAAAAATAACTGTCTATCCCGGAGGTTCTGACGTCCTCAGACCAAATATACTTTTCTCCCCTGAGATGCATTTTTTGGCCATCATGCAAAAAACCAATGGCGACAAAGCCTGGCTTTACTTGATCTTGCACGCGCCCTTTGAAGATAGAAAAAAGTCCGGATTGTGGCACCAGGCTGTAGGAACATTTTTTTTGAAACACCGTATTTTTCGGTTTGCCTCGGTCTTGTTGTCGAGAAACGGTTTGCAGGGTTGGTGATTGGGGAGGGGAAACCAGGGGAGGTTGATGCTCCAGCGCCAGGTATGCTTTCTCACTATATTTTTTGATTTCGCCTGTGGCCAGATTGACTTTAAGGTCATGGCGTTTCGCTAACAGCTCCTCTTTGATGGGGCGCACATATTGGGGATTTGTGAGCTGTTCTACTTCAAAACGGAAGGACCGACTGTTCAGGGAGCCATTGAGCGTGCGTGCGATGGCATTTCCTCCTTTAATCAGCTCTAACACCGCGTTGCCATCGGTTTGAATATTGGCAGGTTGCTGACGAAAGAAAAAGGGTTCTGTCACCTGTTCCAAAGACGCACAGGTTTTGAGTATCCCTGTTTTATCAACTTGGCTTGCGGCTTTAAACAAATCGTCATTTCGTGCCTTACAGCCCAACACAATCGAATGGTTCCCGGAGTAGAGCAGTGTGCGAGAGCTTCTTTTTAACGGCAGATAAAAGCTGGTTTCCTCATGCACTCCATGAATATCCTGGGTTTGGTATTGGGTACGCAACAGGTCGCCGGTTGCTCTGATACAGCGTTGGGCATAGAGAATGAGTTTTTGCAGGTCACGATTGTTGGGGGTTTGGGAGTACTCATTCAGCGGTTGAACGAGACTCTCATGCAGGCGTTGTTCGGGATAACAGCGCAATAAATCCAGTTCATGAGGTATCCGTAAGAAAACGCGCAGAGCTTCATCCTTGGGGTTCTGGCAGGGTTCATATTGCTTGTCAAGTATGCGCGCACAGCGCTCTATATCTTGCCAGTCTTTGAATGGGGTGGTATCGGATTTAGCCTCGAAATAGCGTTTGAAATGCTCGGCCGCATCGGCTCTTGCCTGGCTGGCAATGTCTGCATTTTCTAAAAAGCCGACTTCATTCTTTCGGCCTGAGGTATAAAACAGTTGCATAAAAATAATTTTTTTGATGTCTTGCTCATCAAGCGCATTGAGCAATGCCTGGATGTGGTCATTTCCATTTGAGGCGAGATAGTCAAGTGTGGGCTTTAAATAATGCAGTGAGCGTAGAATATTGGCCATATTGTGGTTTGGCCTGTGAATGATTGTGCCATCATGACAGGTATAGGTGAAATTGGCAGATATCCATCGGCCTCTAAAATCGGTATAGGGCTTCTGGTAGACTTTTTCACCAATATAAGCAGCCGCTTCTATCACAGCCGGGTCTTTGATAAAGGTTCGGGCTATTGCATATTTTATCATGATCCGGCTTCCAGCAGGGCTATCTTGATAACAAATATACACTAAGTTTATTACCTAAACATTAAGGGTTGTATTGTGGTTTATTATTTTTCGTTATACTGTTACTGATGGAGCAGGGCGAACTTCGAATTAGTGGCTTTTTGTGCTATAGTTGCTGCTCATTTTGGATGATATATTGAGGAATATCATGACTGCCTCTGAGAAAAAAATCCCCTGTGCACAAAAAGAATATACTGTGCACAAAAAAGACCTGCCTTTGAGTTGCCCAACGGATGACATGCTGCTGTGGAACGCACATCCCAAAGTCTATTTGCCTATTGAAGAAACCGGTAAGGAACGCTGTCCCTATTGCAGCGCAGTTTTTGTCCTTGCCAGGGATTAAGCCTTGAGCAACTTATCTGAACAACCCTTATCGTTGTGTCTGGTACGCTTATCAGCGCTGGGGGATGTCTTGATGTGTTTGCCGGCTATTCGGCGACTGCAAGATAGTTTTCCCAATTTGCACATGAGCTGGATTATTTCACGACCCGCCTATGATTTGGTGGCCGGTCTGGACGGGGTGGAATTTGTGGTGATTGATAAACCCTCGACTCCCGCAGATTATTGGCGATTTTATAGACAAATGCGTTCGCGTCGTTTTGATATCCTATTGGCCGCCCAGGCCAGCTTTCGTGCCAATCTGCTATACCCACTGATTTCTGCCCGGCGTAAAATTGGTTATGATCGTCTGCGGGCTAAAGATGGACACTTTTTAATGATAAAGGAGTCGATCTCAGCCGGCCATGAGCATACCCTGGAAGGGTTTTTAAAATTTGCCGATGCTGTCGGGGCGCAGGACTTTCCTCTGCGTTGGGATATCCCTTTGGAGGCGCAACACCATGCCTTTGCCGAGGCGAATTTACCGAAAGAAGGGCCGATATTGCTTGTCAATCCGGCGGCCAGCAAAGCAGAACGCAGCTGGCCTGTTGAGCGGTATATTGCGGTGATGCGGCATGCTCGCCAACAGTGGGCGTGCCAATTAGTATTAACTGGGGGGCCAGGAGCCTATGACCGACAATTGGCGGATGCGATTTTAGCGCAGGTTGACGCTGTCGATCTGGTCGGAAAAACACAACCTCGGCAACTCCTGGCGGTCATCAAGCGGGCTGATGCCCTGTTGTGCCCGGATACCGGCCCTTCCCACATGGCCACGGCCGTCAACACCCCGGTTGTCGCTTTGCATGCGGTGACGTCATCACGGGTGTCTGGTCCTTACCTTTTTCAGCATTTGGCGGTGGATTATTACGAACAGGCGGTAGTGGAAGTATTACATAAGACACCTGCCCAGACTATCTGGGGTACCCATGCGCACGGAGCACACACCATGGAGCTGATTCCCGTGCAGGATGTGATTGATAAACTGGCCATTATTTTTTCCACAGATACGGTCTGAGGTTAGATAGAGCGCTGCCTCTAGTGTGTTTCTAAACAAGAGTCCGATGATTTCTTTTTTGGCTCGCTATTGCTGCTACGCAAATCTTTACGCAGAATCTTGCCGACATTACTTTTGGGCAGCTCGCTACAAAACGCGACCTGGCGCGGCACTTTGTAACCTGTCAGGGAATGGTGGCAATAATCGCGGATATCTTTTTCTGACAAACTGCTGTTTTTACTGACGACAAAGGCTTTGACGATTTCGCCGCCTTGTGCATTCGGGACACCAATCACTGCTACTTCCAAAACATCAGGATGGCTTGCAATGCATTGTTCGACTTCATTGGGGTACACATTAAAGCCACTGACGTTAATCATATCTTTTTTGCGATCAACAATGGTAAAAAATCCCTCATCATCCATGATGGCAATATCGCCGGTATAGAGCCAGCCTTCTCGCAGCACCTGTGCCGTTTCGTCTGGACGTTGCCAATAGCCGAGCATAATTTGCGGCCCTTTGGCAATGAGTTCTCCGGGTTTACCCGGGGCGACCTCATGACCGGCGTCATCGATCAGGCGAATGTCGGTTGAGGGGGCCGGGATACCAATACTGCCGATTTTGATTGTGCCACCCAAGGGATTGACCGTCAGTAAAGGCGAAGACTCGGTCAGGCCATAGCCTTCGATAATAGGGGTGCCCACCAGTGCCTCCCAGTGTTTAGCGACCGGAACATGTAAGGACATGCCCCCGGCGACTGCCGCTTTCATATTTTTGGGCGGATTTTTAATAAACCAGGGTTCATGGATGATGCTGTTAAACAAGGTGTTGACCGCACTGGTCCAGCTAATCGGGTAGCGGCTAAACGCTTTTTTGAGATTGGCCGCGGGCCGTGGTGAGGGGATTAAAATATTGTGGGCCCCCATAAAATAAAAACCCATCAGATTTACGGTAAAGGCAAAAATATGATATAGCGGCAGGGCGGTCAGAATGGTTTCTTTGGCGGCTTCGATATGATTCCGGGTCATGGCCAGCATTTGCAGCATATTCGACATGAGATTGGCATGGGAGAGCATCGCTCCCTTGGCAACGCCGGTGGTGCCACCGGTATATTGTAATAAAGCCAGATCATCGGCTGCCATTGTTGCGTTATATTGCATGAGTTTTTGTGCCGGTTCGTCAATGGCTTTTCCCTGTCGCAGGGCTTCCTGCAAGGGGGTCAGGCTTAAGGTTGTTTTCGGAATGGACCGGTGAATATACCTTTGCACAAAACGAATTAAAGCGCCTGGCAATGCCGGGAAGAAATCACTGATACCGACGGTGATAACCTCCTGAATGGTGGTTTTGGGCAGCACATTAATCAACTTGTCGCTGAACATGTCAATGATGACCAGTACCTTGACGCCGGCATCAGAAAACTGATGGATCATTTCGGGTTCGGTATAAAGCGGGTTGGTATTGACCAGAACACAGGCGGCTTTTAAAACACCAAACACAATGACCGGATAGGCCAGACAATTCGGCAGCTGAATGGCGACCCGATCACCAGCCGAGAGCCCCAGGTTTTCCCGCAGGTAACAGGCGAAGGCATCAGAAAGCTGGTCGACTTGCTGATAGTTTAAACTGGCGCTTAACCCATTGGGCATGCATTGGGTAAAGGCGGTCAATTGCGAATACTGTCGCGCAACGTCTCGAATCATGGCTGGTAAATGTGGGGCGGGCAGGGGCTGAATTTCTACCGGGGTACCCGAAACATAGTGTTGCCGCCATAATCGTTGACCCATGCCTTTCCCCCAAGTGCTTGTGCTTCTCGTTAGTATTATATTGCGCTTTTCCTGTGACCCAGCATCAGACAGAACGCGTATCTGGCTTTGCTATCCCGTAGCTCCGTGGCACTGCCACCGCATTTTGAGGCGACAGGGATATCTTCTATATTACAAGAGTGGAACCGGATTGCAACTATTTAAAAAACAGGAGCTTGCCCTGTCGCTGCCGCGAAAGGATAGGAGTCAGGGTTGGACAATAAAAATTGCAGAAATTTTTTGATTTTAGCGCGGCACTAACGTACCATAAAAAGACGTTTTTTTTTCAATAGCCCTTGCGCCAGGTAAAAGTACAGGATTGCCGCGTAAGGTTTTAGCTTTACTATTTCTTAGCACATATAATTGGCAAGGAGCATCCATGACACACCTGCGAGTTTTATCCATAGCTGCCACTATGCTCACCTGCATACAGGCGAGTGCGGGCACGATGGGGCCGGTTGGTCCACAACAGAGCTGGGTTGCTACGATCAGCGCTGGTCCGGTATGGGCAAGAGGCGGCAAGACGCAGACGTTTTTTCTGGATCCAGCGATTGAAAAGACCTATACGGTCAGAAAGTCCAGCAATGCACTCGCTAGTGGCGAGCTGTTTGTGGGGATGCAATGGGCGCTGTCCTCACGGTGGCTGGGTCAAATGGGGCTGGCAGTAGCGGCCAGCGGCAATGCCAGAGTACGGGGCGAGATATGGGACGATGCTGACCCGGAATTTAACAACTATCTTTATCAGTATAAAGTACGCAACACCCGTATAGCCGTGAAAGGCAAATTGCTGTATGACAAAGGCTACTGGGCGATGCCTTGGGTAAGTGCCAGCCTTGGGGCAGGACGCAACCGCGCGCATCGCTTTACCAATACGCCGGTGATTTTTGAAGCCTTAGCCAATCCCAATTTTACGAATCACAGTAGGACGGCGTTTACCTATACTCTAGGCGCTGGGCTACAAACAGCACTCAATGAACATTGGCAGGTAGGGTTGGGCTATGAATTTGCCGACTGGGGCAAAAGTGCGCTGGGTAGGGCAGACGGTCAGACGCGTAATAGCGGACCCAAGCTCAATCATCTTTACACCAATGGCGTTTTATTAAATCTCACCTACCTGGCGTAAGGATAGCAGGCATGCGCAAAATGATCAGAAAGGTTTTACGAAATAATCCTCTGATGGTGCTATTCTTTTCGCTGTTCTGGGCAACCGCTCAGGCTGCAAGCCCACTGTGGACCATGGTGCCGGCAGCGGGCTCTAACCCCACCCAAACCACTTTCATTGGAAGTCATCAATGATGCCCTTAGCGTTCTGAGTGCCAATGCAATTACAGTCAGCAGCTATGCTGACTGTCCCGAGCTGGATGTTGTTGACAGTGATTGCACCAGTGTGGCACCTGGGGCTTGCATGGCTAATCCCACTAACTGTGCTGCCCAGCGTTGTCGAGACTGGTATCTTCCTGCAAGAAATGAGCTGAATGCAGTCCACAGTGCGCTGTGATCCAACAACGAACCGGTGAAGTGTGAAATCTTGACTGCTGATTTTTGTGAGCGGGTGGTGCATCACTGGGTAATTAATCAATTGAATCCTTTGTTTGATCAACATTTATTTATGACAACTATGCCTGTCGCGAGGGGCAGGGGGGCGCATCTGGGTACTGTAAAAAAATCAGAGCACTTTAATTTCGCTCGCGATGGTTGGGTGTTGAAGTTGGATATCCATGCGGTTTTTATGGCCAGAGTCAAAGGGCATCACCCCCTGTGTAGCGCTGGTCCCCGGCATCAATGGCCCGCGACAAAGGCTACCGCCACCGCAGGAATGAACCCATGCCCACAAGTTGCGGCATGAGGGCTATACAGCGCTCCGTATCCGGTTTATCCTTTCGTCCATGAAAACCGGCCGGGGGGAGACTGTGAATAGTTTGCACAATAAGAATGTGGTTTTGGGTATATGCGGAGGGATAGCCGCCTATAAAGCCTGTTGGTTAATTCGTGACTTGCAGCGAGAGGGGGCCAATGTTCGGGTGGTTCTGACCGCTTCGGCAGAGCATTTTGTGAGTCCCTTGAGTGTACAGGCCTTAAGTGGTTATCCGGTGCGCAGGGAACGTTTTGATTCAGAGGCTGAGCGGGCGATGAGCCATATTGAGCTGGCGCGTTGGGCCGATTTTTTGCTCATAGCGCCCGCTACCGCCAACACTTTGGCACGCTTGGCGCAGGGAATGGCCGATGATCTGCTGAGTACCTTGTATCTGGCAACTGAAGCAGCAGTGGTTATCTGTCCGGCCATGAACCGGCAAATGTGGCAGCATCCGGCGGTGCGAACCAATATGCAGACCCTGCAACAGCGCGGCCACTTGCTGGTGGAGCCGGGGCTGGGTGAGCAGGCTTGCGGTGAATATGGCAGTGGGCGTTTGGCGGATTTGGCAACTATTATTGATGCGCTGGCCATGTTTTCGATTACAGGCAGCCTGCGGGGCGAAAAAGTGCTGATCACCGCAGGTCCGACGCAGGAGCCGCTCGATCCGGTGCGTTATCTCACCAATCGCAGTTCCGGAAAAATGGGCTATGCTCTGGCGCAGGCGGCGGTGTTTGCCGGAGCTGAAGTCACCTTAGTATCCGGTCCGGTAGCACTTCCTCCTCCGTCGGGGCTGCAGTATATCGCAGTGCGTACCGCCCTGGACATGCACACAGCGGCGATGGCCAATCTGCAGGAGGGGATGGTGGTGCTGGCATGCGCGGCGGTTGCGGATTATCGTCCAGCCACGCCGGCAGAACAGAAAATCAAAAAACAGGGGGAGACGCTCTCGCTGCAATTGGTGCAAAATCCCGATATTATTGCCGATATGGCGCAAAGCAAAAGGGCTAAAATGCTCATTGGTTTTGCGGCAGAAACCGAAAACCTGCTTGAACATGCGCGGCAAAAACGCCAACGCAAGGGATTGGACTTTATTATCGCCAATCCTGTGGGGGCGGAGTGTGGTTTTGAGCAGATCAACAATCAGGCTACTATCATCGGCGCG
Source organism: Legionellaceae bacterium (assembly GCA_020831865.1). GTDB lineage: Bacteria > Pseudomonadota > Gammaproteobacteria > Legionellales > Legionellaceae > JAFIFT01. Next base: position 41,803 of record JAFIFT010000015.1, read on the forward strand.
GCAAAGGAGCAGGTCTTGCCCTTGCTGCATAAGCGCGATCTGGCGGCACAAATCATTGCATTTATCGCACAAAATCTGCAAAATATCGCGCAAGTTTGAGAGGAGCGGCATGATGACAAAACCCATACAATTAAAAATACTGGATCCCCGTTTGGGCCAGGCTTTCCCCTTACCAGAATACGCGACCAGCGGTTCAGCGGGTCTTGACCTGCGGGCCTGTCTTGACGCTCCCCTGCAATTGGCACCGGGCGAAACGCAGCTGATACCAACCGGTTTGGCGATGTATATTGCCGATCCGGCCTTGGCGGCGGTGATTTTACCGCGTTCAGGTCTGGGTCATAAACACGGTATTGTGCTTGGCAATCTGGTGGGATTGATTGATTCCGATTACCAGGGTGAGCTCAAGCTGTCCTGCTGGAATCGTTCTACTGATCATTTTACGATAGAACCAGGCGACCGTATGGCGCAGTTGGTGTTCGTGCCCGTAGTGCAGGCGCAATTTCAGTTGGTTGATGAATTTGTTGCCACCGCGCGCGGCGAAGGGGGCTTTGGCAGCTCGGGAACCGCATGATGACCTATCAACAGCGCCCGGTCGACGCCTCGGTCTTTCGGGCTTACGATATTCGCGGCATTATTGGCCAGGAACTGGATGCGGATGCCTACTACAGCATTGGCCTTGCGTTTGCGTGCCGGATGAAAATGATGGCCCGGGATACGGTATTTTTAGCGCGGGACGGGCGCTTAACCAGTACGCAGCTGGCAGATGCGCTGGCGCAGGGGTTAATCGACAGTGGAATGCAGGTTTTTGATCTGGGAGAAGTCGCAACACCGGTTCTGTATTATGCAACCGCTACCCAATCTGCTGATTGCGGTATGATGGTGACCGGCAGCCACAATCCGGCTGAGTATAACGGGATTAAAATGGTGCTGGCCGGCAAAACCATGGTGGCAGAGGACATTCAGGAGCTGTTTGAGCTGGTGTGCAACGCAACACGCTTACATGGGCAGGGGGTACGCCGGAGCATGCCGCTGTTGGAGCAGTATTGCCAGCGGATTGTGCAGGATATTAACCTGCAGCGCCCCTTGAAAGTGGTGGTGGATGGGGGCAATGGGGTAGCTGGACCGACCCTCCCGGCCGTACTGAGCCGTTTGGGCTGTGAAGTCATCCCTTTGTATTGTGAGGTCGATGGCCGGTTTCCCAATCACCATCCTGATCCGACGATTCCCGAGAATTTGGTTGATCTTGCCGAAGCGGTATTGGCGCATCAGGCGGATATCGGTTTGGCTTTTGATGGGGATGCCGATCGCCTTGGGGTACTGACCGAACGCGCGCAGATTATCTGGCCCGATCGCTTGATGATGTTTTATGCCCGCGATCTGTTGGCCCAACATGCGGATGCGAAAATTGTATTTGATGTTAAATGCAGCAATTTTTTGCGTCAGACGATCGAACAATGTGGGGGACAGGCTATTATGTGCCCGACCGGCCACTCCATTGTCAAAGGGGTGATGCGCGCTGAAAATGCCGTGCTGGCCGGAGAAATGAGCGGACATATTTTTTTCAATGATCGCTGGTATGGTTTTGATGACGCGCTGTATAGCGCGTGTCGATTATTGGAAATACTCAGCCGCTCTGAACAGTCGGTCAGCCAACAGTTTGCCAGTATTCCGGAAGGTATCAATACCCCGGAAATCAAATTACCGATTGCCGAAGCGGAAAAATTTGTGTTTATGGAGCGCTTTGCCAGAGAAGCGGTCTTTCCTGAGTCCAATTCTATCAAAATTGATGGGTTACGGGTTGAGTTTGCCAAAGGTTGGGGGCTGCTGCGTGCCTCCAATACCACGCCTTGTCTGGTCATGCGCTTTGAGGCTGAAGATGAGGCGGAGTTGCGGCGAATCCAGAGCTTGTTTCGTCAGGAATTACAGCGAATGCATCCGGTTTTGGCTCGGGCACTGAATGAGGTCATATGAGACGTACCATTAAAAGTTATGTACTGCGCGCCGGGCGCATGACAGAGCGTCAACGCAGTGGCTGGGACGAACATTATCCCCGCCTGCGTTTGCCGACCGATAGCGGAACTTGGGATTTTAGCGCCATTTTTGGCCGTACCGCCCCAACGATATTGGAGATAGGCTTTGGCATGGGGCATTCTCTGCTTGCCATGGCGCAGGCCTATCCGGAAAATAATTATATTGGCCTTGAGGTGCATCAGGCCGGAGTGGGCGCATTGGCTGCGGATATTGCCCAACAGGCCCTGCCTAATGTGCGCTTGTTGGCGCAGGATGCCGTTGAGGTTTTGCAGCAATATGTAGCGGATGGCTCCCTGGCCGGGGTGCAAATTTTTTTCCCAGACCCCTGGCCGAAGAAAAAACACCACAAGCGTCGCTTAATCCAGCCGCCATTCACGGCTTTGCTGGTACAAAAACTGCAAAAGGATGGTTTTATTCACTGCGCCACCGACTGGGAAGCCTATGCCCAGCATATGCTGGCGGTTTTGAGTGCTCAGGCTGAACTGTGTAACAGGGCTGAGGATGGGACGTTTTTCCCCCGGCCACCGCAACGACCTTTGACGAAATTCGAACAACGGGGCCAGCGTTTGGGGCATGGGGTTTGGGATGTGTATTTTGTACTCCGCTAAGCAGGGTATTTCGCTATCAATCCACAGGGGAACAAGACTATGAAGGGGCAGCTGCTGACCGGAATCGGGGGATTATGGCTAGGGGCGTTTTTCGCCTTTGCCGCCACAACGTCTATGCCCGTATTAGAGGAACTGAGCACCTTGCCTGGAGCTCCCGGTTTTGAAAAACCGGTACGGGAATATCTCGTGCAACAATGGCAGCCCTATCTCTCCGAATGGCACCAGGATGGCATGGGAAATATACTGGCCCGTCACAAGCACAATCAACAAGGCCCCCACCTATTGCTCATGGCGCATATGGATGAAGTCGGCTTGATGATTGAGACGATCACTGAAGAGGGTTTCCTGAAAGCCATTCCCTTAGGGGCAATCGCAAACACAGTCCTTTTTGCCCAACGCTGGCAAATTATCAGTGACAAGGGGGTGGTGGAGGCATATTCCGGTGTGGACTCACCCCAGCTTGTACCCGATAGTCACGCTCAGCCGCCCGATAAAGCGGCCTTGTTCTTGGATATCGGCGCGATCAGCAAGCAGCAGGCAGAGCAGCAGTTTGGTATGCGGCCCGGTTTACCAGTGACCCCGAAAAGCACCTTTGTGGCATTGAGTGACCGTCGTTTTATGGGGAAGGCGCTGGATGATCGCATTGGTCTGGCCGCTATTACCGATGCTTTAAAGTTACTGCGACACCAGCAGCCAAACCAGTTGTATGTGGCGGCCACGGTGCAGGAGGAACTAGGGATGCGCGGAGCCACTACGGTGTATGAGGGCAGCAAAGCCGACATTGTGATTAATGTGAAAGTCGGTTTGGCGGACGATTACCCCAGGTGGGGCGCAGAGCGCAAAAACCAGATCCGCCTGGGAGGCGGCCCGACCTTGCTGCTCTATGACCGGAGTATGATTCCCAACCAGGAATTAGTCCACTGGGTTATGGCACTGGCGCGCAAAAACCAGATTCCCCTGCAGTTGGAAATCGAAACCGCCTATGAGCAGGATGGCGCAAAATTACAGACGTCCGGTACCGGTGTGCCGGCACTGAATTTAGGAATCCCCGTGCGTTATGGCCACCAGCAGGCGGGCGTGTTTGATAAGAAAGACTATGATCAGCTGGTGAAATTATTGGTATTGATCATAGAAAATCTGGGGCCAGACGCCTATAAACAGATACGCAGCACCTAAAAACACCTGTCCTGCACTTGGCAATGAGGGCAGTGTCTGCGCGCTGTTTTCAGGTGACCTCGATATAATCTTTCGTAAGGCTTGCTTAGTCTGCCACAACACCCTAGAATTCTAGTTTTGACCCAGAGCTGGAGAAACGAACGATGGGATGGAATGATCCGGATAAAAATAAGGATTCCTTCGGTGGCAAAGGGCAGCCTCCTGATTTGGACGAGGCGCTGAAACAGTTGCAGAGCAAACTGAAAAAAGCGTTGTTTGGTGGTGGTAAAGGCAACAACGCGGGGAATAGCTCAGGTGGCGCGCAGCCCCCGGGAGACGTAAACAAAGGCGGCGGTATTTTATTTTTGCTGGTGTTTGGCGTTGCGCTCGTGTTATGGGCCTTGTCCGGAATTTTTATTGTCGATCCGGCGGAACAGGCAGTTATTTTGCGTTTTGGGAAGTATATTGAGTCCGTTGGCCCCGGCCCCCATTGGATTCCACGTATTATCGATAGCAAAATTGTCCGCAATGTGGAGCGGGTCATGGATTATTCCTACTCGGCCAATATGCTTACCAAAGATGAAAATTTGGTGGCTGTATCGCTGGTAGTGCAGTATCGCATTGGTGATCTGGAAGATTACCTGTTTAACGTGACGGATCCGCAGGGAAGTTTGCAACAGGCTACCTCCAGCGCGCTGCGGCAAGTGGTGGGAACGACCACGCTGGATCAGTTAATTACGGAAGGGCGGGAAGTTTGGAGTGCCAGTGTTGAAAAGTCGCTGATTTCTATCTTGAATACCTATAAAGCGGGTATTCATGTTGTGAACGTGTCCCCTCAGCCGGCACGCGCACCCGAGAACGTGCAGGATGCCTTTGATGATGCGATTAAAGCGCAGGAAGATGAAAAGCGCTTTAAAGAACAGGCAAGAGCCTATGAAGCACAATTTGTGCCGCGTGCCGAAGGTCAGGCCAAACGCTTAATTGAAGAAGCGCAGGCATACGCCCAGCAGGTTGTTTTCAAGGCGCGTGGAGAGGTGGCAGAATTTCTTGCGTTACTCCCCCGTTATCAATCCGATCCAAAGGTGACTTCCGACCGGATGTATCTGGACACTATGCAGACTGTTTTACAGCAGAGCAGTAAAATTATTGTCGATAACAAATCCGGGAATTTGATGTACCTGCCGCTGGAAAAAATGATGACGGCACCGCCACCTTTAAAAACCATCAATGAAGATGGCGTTAATAGCGATAATGCCGACCAGCGTTCAGGCGGAGATTCTGAACTTGTTGGCTCGCGTCCATTGCTACGCCAGACGTATCGCACAGGGGGGAGTAACTAAATGAAAACTTCAGGAACGGTATTAGGAGTCATTGCGTTTGTCATGCTTCTGATAGTATTGACCAGTGTCTTTACTATTAATCAAGGGCAAAATGGCATTATTTTACGTCTCGGGCGGTTGGTGACCGAAGGCCAGAGTAATGTGGATCCCAAGGCAGTGACAGAAGAGGATCTGGCGAAAGGGAAGATGCCGGAGGTCAAAGTATTGAATCCGGGACTGCATTTCAAAATACCTTTTATTGAAAGTGTGCGAATTTTTGACACCCGCTTGCAAACACTGGATATTAAGTCTTCGCGGATTGTGACTCGTGAAAAGAAAGATGTGATTGCCGATTATTACGTCAAATGGCGCATTGCTGATCTGGGTCGCTATTTTGTCTCGACCGGAGGTATTGCCCTGAAAGCGGAAAACCTGTTGGAACAGCAGATTAACACCTATCTGCGGGCAGAGTTTGGGAAACGCACGATTTCAGAAGTGGTCTCGGGCGGCCGTGATGATGTGATGGAAGTCTTGCGTAATCGTGCAGAAGAGCAGGCCAGTAAACTGGGTATCAAGGTCATTGATGTGCGCATTAAAGGGATTGAACTGCCGCCTACAACGCGTGATGCGATTTACCAGCGTATGAGGGCCAATATGCAAAAGATTGCCGCACGCCATCGGGCAGATGGAAATGCGGAAGCGGAAGCGATTCGAGCTGCAGCAGATGCGCAAGTGACCGTTATTGTGGCAGAGGCCAAAAGTCAGGGGCAGGTTATCCGTTCACGCGGACAGGCACAGGCTGCACAAATTTATGCCGAGGCCTTTCGTCAGGATAAAGATTTTTACCGGTTTTACCGTAGCTTGAAAGCTTATATGGAAAGCTTTAGTAGCAAGCGCGATATTTTAGTACTCGATCAAAATAGTCAGTTTTTCGATTATTTTAAAAAACCTTTGACGGGCAATAGCGCCAGGCCTGGAAATTAGCTATACTTCGCCTGCTCTATAGTTGTGTATTTTTTGTGGTATCGCTGGGGGTGGATTGCCCACTCCCTGTCTTGCTTTTTGGCAGGATCAGGCAACGGGAAGACTAAAATACGCTGTATTTCAGGGCTGAGAAGGAGATAAACGGCGTACCCTGCGACCAGAGCGCATGGACTACTGCCATTGGAGGGTTAAGTTGGGCTTAGCCCTTTTTTATTGCGCTACCATGGTGAGCTGCAATGCGCGAGCTTCGCCCGCCATGTTGAGGAGCGTTTGATCATGTGGGACAGTTTTTTCAGTGCTTTGGCACTGGTTTTTGTTTTGGAAGGTTTACTGCCTTTCGCATCACCCAAAAAGTGGAAGCAGATGCTGTTTCGTGTGATTCAGTGTGATGACCGGGTGCTGCGCCTAGCCGGATTCATCAGCATGATAGTCGGGGTAGTATTATTAACACTAATGCATCAGATTTTGGAATAATGAGTGAGCTATGGGTAAGAATGTTGTCGTAGTCGGCACCCAGTGGGGCGACGAAGGTAAGGGGAAGATCGTTGATTTATTGACGCAGACCGCTGCAGTGGTGGTGCGTTATCAGGGAGGGCACAATGCTGGCCATACCCTGAAAATTAATGGTGAAAAAACGGTCTTGCGTCTGATTCCCTCGGGCATGTTGCGTCCGGAAGTCCTCTGCTATATTGGCAACGGTGTTGTATTGGCGCCTGATGCACTGCTGTCTGAAATCGGAGAGTTGGAAAAGCGTGGTGTGCAGGTCCGTGAGCGTTTAAGAATATCCCAGGCTTGTCCCTTGATTTTGCCCTGTCACGTGGCATTGGATAAAGCACGGGAAAAATCGCGCGGGCAGGCGGCCATAGGTACTACTGGTCGCGGCATTGGTCCGGCTTATGAAGATAAGATTGCCCGCCGGGCAATCAAAGTCAGCGATTTATTTTATCCGCAACGTTTACGGGAAAAAATGTCGGCACTGTTGGATTACCATAATTTTGTGCTCGAACATTATCTGAAGGCGGCACCGCTGGCCCTGGAGCCGATGCTGGATGTTGCGCTTTCCTGGGCGGAGCAGTTAAAGCCGATGGTTTGTGATGTCACCGGCGAACTGCATCAGCATCGACGCCAGGGTACCCATATTTTATTTGAGGGTGCACAAGGGGTGTATCTGGATATTGACCATGGTACCTATCCTTTTGTCACCTCATCGAATACCTGTGTGGGCTCGGTCATTAATGGTGCGGGTTTCGGGCCACGTTATCTGGATTATATTTTAGGCGTGACCAAGGCGTATACCACCCGTGTTGGCGGGGGGCCTTTTCCGACTGAACTGTTCGACGAGGTAGGGCAGGGCTTGGCGGAGCGTGGCTTTGAGTTTGGCGCGGTCACCGGACGGCCAAGGCGTTGTGGTTGGTTTGACGCAGTTTTACTGCGACGCTCAATTGAGCTGAACAGCATTACCGGCTTATGCCTGACCAAATTAGATGTTTTGGATGGTATGTCTACCTTAAAAATTGCCACTGCCTACCGTACCCAGGATGGAACCCTGTTGGATGCGCCGCCGCAGGCGGCGGAAGACTATGAAGGTTTGCAGCCGGTCTACGAAGAATTACCCGGATGGCAGGAGAATACAGCGGATATCAAGGAAAAGGATGCTCTGCCGGCTAATGCGCTGGCCTATATTAAACGCCTGGAAGAATTATTGACGGTACCGGTGGATATGTTGTCTACTGGACCAGAGCGTGATTCCACTATTATCCTGCGCGATCCGTTTTTGTTGCCGTGACCGCGTTTGCGCGTGGTCCACGCAGGGGTATTGGCCAGAAGAGATGCCTGATGCCACTTGCGTTTTATCAGGGCTTGAACGACCAATAAAAACAAACCGGAAGGAGAAAGCTGCTTATGGCGAGTCCGTCTGTCATTCACTGGTTTCGTCAGGACTTACGCGTAACGGATAATCCCGCGCTCACCGCCGCAGCGCAATGTGGCCATGTGTACCCGGTGTATATCCTTGATGATGAGAATGCCGGCGCCCATGCCATGGGGGCTGCCAGCAGGTGCTGGCTACACCACTCCCTGCATTCTCTCAATGCATCCCTGGGTGGTACCTTGTCAGTGTATCACGGTAATCCACTTGAGGTGCTGTTAGATCTTATCGCTCGCTATAAAATAGAGGCAGTCTACTGGAATCGATGCTACGAACCCTGGCGCGTTAACCGTGATACCCTGATCAAAACCTCGTTGACGGCACAGGGTATCAATGTTCACAGCAGTAATGGTTCTCTGCTCTGGGAACCATGGACGATTCAAAACCGCGAAGGGAAGCCCTACAAAGTGTTTACCCCCTATTTCCGTAAAGGGTGTATGCAGGCTGCCGCACCACGCCAACCGCTACCACCGGTTGACAAGGCAGTGTATCAACATGATAGTGAGGACTCTCTTGATATTGCGCAATTAAAACTGTTGCCCAGTGTGCGCTGGGATCAGTCTCTAATCTCATATTGGACCATAGGAGAAGATGGCGCAAGCGCAGGTTTTGAGCGTTTCCTCGATGAGGGGTTGGCCCACTATAAGGAGGGGCGTAATTTTCCTGCCAAGCCTTATGTTTCCAGGCTCTCGCCGCATCTGCATTTTGGTGAAATATCGCCTCATCAATTATGGTATGGAGTACGCGCTGTTGCTGATGACGCACAGGTAGATCATTTTTGCAGCGAACTGGGGTGGCGGGAATTTTCCTACAGTCAACTCTATTATCACCCCGATCTACCCTGTAAAAATTTGCACTCCAAATTTGATCGCTTTCCCTGGGAAGATGATCAGACTGCGCTTAAAGCATGGCAACAGGGGCAAACCGGGGTACCAATGGTCGATGCCGGGATGCGTGAGTTGTGGCAGACCGGGTACATGCATAACCGCGTACGCATGATCGTCGGTTCATTTTTGGTGAAAAATTTGCGTCAGCACTGGCAGCACGGTGAGCGCTGGTTCTGGGATACACTTGTCGATGCCGACCTGGCCAATAATAGCGCCAGCTGGCAATGGGTAGCGGGCTGTGGAGCCGATGCCGCACCCTATTTCCGAATTTTCAATCCTGTGACTCAAGGACAGAAATTTGACCCTGATGGCAGTTATGTGCGGCGTTTTATCCCTGAACTGGCTTCCCTGCCGAGTCAATATCTCTTTAACCCCTGGGATGCGCCTGAATCGCTTCTGAAAGCGCACGGTATCACGCTTGGCACCACCTATCCTCACCCCATTGTGGATTTGAAATCCTCCCGAGACGCGGCTTTGAGTGCATTCCAATCCTTAGACACGGATGCCTCGTGAAGACCCTGTGCATGCTGCTTGGCGATCAGCTATCTTTGTCCATTGCCAGTTTAAAAGGATGTGATCGGGCTGAGACTCTGGTCCTCATGTGTGAAGTCTGGGAGGAAGCTACCTATGTCAAGCATCATAAAAAAAAGATCGCTTTTTTGTTTTCCGCCATGCGTCATTTCGCCGAGACGCTTGCGAATCAAGGATACCACACTGTCTACACAACCATTGATGATGAGCACAATAGCGGTTCATTGAAGGGCGAAGTAGCGCGCGTGTTGGAGCAGCACCAGATTGAGCGCATTATTCTAACGCATCCTGGTGAATACCGGGTACTTGCGGATATGCAAACATGGGAGAGTGACTTTGGTATTCCGGTTGAAATCCGCGCCGATGATCGCTTTTTATGTAGCCTTGAAGAATTTGCTGACTGGGCGAAAGGCCGCAAACAACTGCGCATGGAATACTTCTACCGGGAAATGCGTAAAAAGCATGCTATTCTCATGGAAGGTGACATGCCCATTGGTGGACAGTGGAATTATGACGCGGACAATCGAAAACCGCCGAAAAAAGACATGAATATCCCTAAACCTTATCACCCTCCGGTTGACCCACAAACCCGTGTGCTTATGGAGCGGGTTGCAACACTGTTTCCTGAGCATTTTGGTGCATTGGAGCCCTTTTCTTTTGCCGTTACGCGTGCGCATGCCTTGCAGGTGTTCGAGCGATTTCTCGCGGAGCGTTTACCCTGTTTTGGCGATTATCAGGACGCGATGCTTGAGGGCGAGCCCTGGATGTACCATTCGCATATCAGTTTCTATTTAAACTGCGGCTTACTCTTGCCGCTCGAATGCGTGCAGGCCGTTGAAAACGCGTACCAACAGGGACTGGCGCCACTGAACGCTGTGGAGGGTTTTATCCGCCAGGTGATTGGCTGGAGAGAGTACGTACGTGGCATTTACTGGTTGAATATGCCCAAATATGCCGAAGAAAATTTTTTTAATGCCAGACGTTCGCTGCCGGCCTGGTATTGGACGGCGGACACCAAAATGAACTGCCTGCGCCAATGTGTCTTGGAAACCAGGCGCAACGCCTACGCGCATCACATCCAACGCCTGATGATTTTGGGAAACTTTGCACTCATAGCCGGCATTGAGCCTCGGCAGGTCAATGAATGGTTTCTGGTGGTGTATGCGGATGCCTACGAGTGGGTAGAGCTGCCGAATGTTTCCGGCATGATCCTCTTTGCTGATGGCGGATACCTGGCGAGCAAGCCTTATGCGGCCGGAGGGCGTTATATTAATAAGATGTCGGATTATTGCAAGCAGTGCAGCTACAAGGTCACCCAGAAAAGCGGTCCCGACGCATGTCCCTTTAATTATCTGTATTGGGATTTTATTGCCCGCAACCACGATAAACTGCACGGCCATCATCGCATGCAGATGATCTACCAAACCTACGCTCGGATGCCTAAAACGCAACGGGAGGCGATGGCAAACGATAGTGCGGCCTTCTTAAATGCGCTGCCCTAATACCATGCCGCTACCCCTTGCCTGTACTATAATCCAGATACCATCTGTTCTACCTCCTTTTTTGGTGGGGCAGGGGGGATACCCATGAAACCCAGGTTGAACTTGCCGCATGCACAGGAGGACCGTGTGCCGTTGTGGTGGATTAGTGAAATAGTAAGATATGGTTTGGCATCAATATGCTATGATCTTGCCTTGCAAAAACCGTGGCAAATACTGCGCGGATGCTAATCCTTTGCTATAATGCCTGCATTTTGAGAGTGTGCCGCGATGCGAGTACTGGGTGTTGAATCTTCCTGTGATGAAACGGGCATAGCTATCTATGATGCCAAGCGTGGTTTGTTGGCGCATCAATTACACTCGCAAGTGGCATTGCATCAGCAATTTGGTGGCGTCGTACCGGAACTGGCCTCGCGGGATCACTTGCAATACTTGAGCCCTTTGCTGGATGCAGCATTAGCCCAAGCCCAGCTGCACAAACAGGAAATCGATGCTGTAGCGTACACCGCGGGGCCGGGTTTGGTCGGTGCCTTAATGACCGGTGCTTGCTTTGCTCGCAGTTTGGCCTGGGCCCTGGACATACCCAGTCTTGCCGTACACCATTTGGAAGCGCATCTTTTAATTGCTCAGTTGGAAGCAAGAGATTTGCGTCAGCCTTATTTGGCGCTGTTGGTTTCAGGTGGCCATACACAACTGATAGCGGTAGAAGGTTTGGGCCGCTACCAGCTGCTGGGCGAGACTCTGGATGATGCTGTGGGGGAAGCCTTTGATAAAACAGCCAAATTGATGGGTTTCCCCTATCCTGGCGGGCCGCTGTTGGCCCAGTATGCGGATCGCTGTCCTCCCGCTTTGCAAAGGACGCTTCCCGAATTCCCCCGGCCTATGACTGACCGGCCGGGCCTTGATTTTAGTTTCAGTGGTTTAAAAACCCACACCATGCAATGTTGGCAGCGTTCCGCTCAGGATGAGTTGGCACGGCATAGCATCGCTTATGCCTTTCAAGCTGCGGTGATTGATACCTTATTGATCAAATGCAAGCGTGCACTTGCGCAAACCGCTTATCGCGCATTGGTGGTGGCCGGGGGAGTTGGCGCCAATCAACGCCTGCGGCAACGTCTTCAATCGATGGCAACCGAGCACAATATTCAGCTTTTGTTTCCCCGGCCGGAATTTTGTACGGACAATGGGGCTATGGTCGCGTATGCGGGATGTTTGCATTTCTGCGCAGGGCGTTCTGATGCGGATTTGCACATTGAGGTGCGGGCACGCTGGCCACTGGGTGAGTGATGCGGCAGGACTTACTCAATAAACTGATAGTAGGTCTCGCCAGCACGCACCATTCCCAGTTCATGGCGCGCACGTTCTTCCAGTGCTTGTTCGCCACGTCTTAATTCCTCAATATCTGCGGCTATTCCTTCATTGATCTGAAGGAGTTGCTGGTTTTTTTCTTTTTGCTGGGCAATGTGCTGATGCAGATGAAACCACTGCCAGATACTGTTATCCGCCAACCAGAGTTTGTATTGCAAGCCGGCTAACAGCACCAGCAAAAGAATCATGACACTGCGCATATCCAGTTCCTGTAGTATAGACTGATAGTATTCGCGACAACGGCAAGCTAGACCAATGCCAGGCCTGCCTTGTAGGCTTGCATCGCTTCCCGTGTTTCCCCCAGGCTTTCGAGCAGTTCTCCCAATTCACGATAGCTTGCGGGCCAAGGTTGTTGGGCAATGCTTTCTTCCAGATAATGTCTTGCCTTACCCCAGAGCTGTTGTTGTTTACTGAGCCGTCCACAACACAGGAGCAAATGCGGGCAGTGGGGGTGTTTTTTTTGTAAACTTTCGGCAAAGGCTAATTGCTTGTCTTTATAGTGAATTTTACCATATAAATCAATGAGCCCAGGAGTGTAGCTTTTTGAAATATGCTGACGCAGCAGTTTTTCCGCCTCCGCTTCCTGTCCTTTTTTCCATAAATATTGCGTGTAGTGAAAAAGAATTTCGGGATCCTGGCTGAGGGTACGGGGCAGTGACGCAACAAAATGGCTGATTTCATTATCGTCCTGATGCTGGATCAGATCCTGTAGATAATGCAAGCTGGCTTTATGCTGCAAGCGTTGATAATGGCTATCACTAATAATCTTTTGCTGTTTGGCCTTGGGCAGCAGGTTGAGCAAGGGCGCCCAATCTCGCACTTCCTCATAAAGATTGAGGAGCAACTTAATGACATGCGGATGCTGCGGCGCCAAGTCTTGCAGGTGCCGTAAGGTGGCCAGGGCCTGTTCCCACTGGCAATTGGCCAATTGCAGCTGCGCTTGCGTTAACTCAACGGCTATTTTAGCCTCTGGCATGGACTGCTGCGCTTCGCGTAAATAATGATCCCGTAACGTGGAATTCCCCAGTTCCTGCGCCGCACGCGCCGCTGTCAAATAGTTTAACAGTGGTGTTTCGGCGTCAGGTAATGCTTTTATGAGGTTTTTTTGCGCCTTACTCCAATAGCCTTCGCTAAATTCAATCAGGCCCTGCCGGGTTTTTTGCCGGGCTTTGCGTGTGTGGCGTTTGTGACACCAGCGTCGCAGCATGGAGGGGCTTTGGTTGATTTTTCGCAACAGACCCAGCAGGAGATACAGCAGAGCAGCCACTGTAATGAGAGCCATGATGCCTACCCAGAGGGTGGTTTCCAGGGTCCATTGGTTCATGGCAATCAGGACATAGCCTGGATCATGGCTAAGTTGAATGCCGAACCAAACCGAGGCGAGTAAAAGGAGAAATACTATAATTAAGCGCATTAGTCAGCCTTATCCTGTTCTTTTTCACTATTGAGCGTATTCTGTGTGCCTTGCGTTTTGGGGATAAGCCGGTTCAATTGCTCCAGAGCCTGGCCGGTTGGTGCCTGTTGCAGGGTGATAGAAACCTGCGTCAGGGCGTGTAGCCGCTTTTGAATGTGGATGGTGTCGCTCTTGTCATCCCCTGAAAATTGTGCCAGTTGTTGCAGGCTTTGTTTGATAGCCTGATGAAACTGGGTTTCGTTTCTTTGCATCAGGGCCAGTTGAGCCTGTTGCAGCGAAAGCTGCATGCGCGCTTTCAACAATTGTTTTTGTTCCGGCAACAAAAGAGGTAAGACATCACCATGATGATGACGAATCACCACCAGTTTTTCCAATAGATGCACGCTGTTGGCCCAATGTTCCCGCCAGCCGGTTTTGGAGGATGTGTCTTGCGGGGGGGCATCTTGGCTATCAGCGCGTTTTTCTGGCACAACCGGCAGTTGTTCGACGGCAGTCTGCAGGGCATCAATTTGGCTGAGTAAACCTATGGTATCGGCTTGTTTGAGTGTATCTATGTGTTGTATTTCCTGCGCAATACTTTGCCTTACCTGAAAAAGTTTCGGGTTATGGATAGGTTGGAGTAATTGATCCGCCTGTTCCAACATGCGTCGGCTGAGCAGAGGATCTTGCTGCCAGTGGCTATTGATTTTTGCCATTTCCAGAAAATAGCGGGCCTTTAACAGTTGCCAATCTTCCTGTTGATAGCCTCGTTCTTCCAAGGCCTGGGTGAATTTTTCATCCAGGCGCACCAAGGTTTTGATTTGTGAGGCTAGCTGTTCTTGCAGCAACTGTTGTTGCTTTTTCAGCATCACTTGCCCGTTTTTTTGTTGTTCCACCACATTGGCAATGGTGGTATTGGTCATGCTTAATTCTTCCTTGATTCCCCGATCCAGGGTGCTGATATACCAGGCCAGATAGAGGGTGGCGATTCCGACAAGAACTGCCAGTGTCAAGGCCGACAGGCTCAGAATATGACGCGGGCAACGCTGTTTGTCCTTTGCCGGATCAGTCTTGGGAGACTTGGCGGACGGACGGAGTTCCGGGTTGCCAGGGTTCTCTGTTGTGCTCGCTTTGCTCTCTTTATTTGTTGCCATTCATTAATCCTTGCCTGTATAAAAATAAAGTTTCCAATATACGGTCGCTATTGCTGACCAGAACGCTCCTCACCCCATTTTGCTGCAGCACCGCTTTCAGGCGCTGGCTAAAGACCAGCCATGTTTTGCTTTGCAGCCACGGGCGAGCCGGTTGCCCAAAACTGTCAAACAGGGCTTCAATAGCAAAGGCACTTGCTCCAAGTATAATATCGACGGCATCATTCTGCCAGATCTTATGCACGGTCATAGGGTCGAGTGAGCGCTGCTGGCGTTGGTACACGGCCAGTTCTATCAGTTGGTGACCGTCCTGTCGCAGGCAGTCTCTGATTAAAGGTCGTCCGTCCCTGCCGCCAATCAAGAGGACAGTCTGTTCTTTCTTCGCCGACCACAGAGGCAGGCGCAGCAGGTGTTCGCTATCGCTTTGGGCAGGTGTTACCGCCTCTATCCCATAACGCAACAGGCTGTGGGCGGTTGCCGGTCCAATTGCCACAACCGGTGTTGCCGCGGGCCAAAGTCCGCTGGGTTTTTGCCAATGTTTAAAGAAATAATAGACCGCATTGCTACTGGTGAAAATGGCCGCGTCAACCTGGTTGGGCCCCGGCATTTTTTGGCTCCAAGAGTGGGCATCCAGAGCTTGTATGTGCATGACCGGAAGTGAGATTGACAGGGCACCTGCCGCGGCCAGTTGAGTGTCAAGCTTTTCGGCCTGATGGCTTGGACGGCTGTTTAAGATACGCAAGCCGTGCAGATTGATAGTCGTACTCATAGGGTTTGCAGCGCCTGAGCAATGAGCTCCATGCCTCCCTGCGCTTGCAGGGAATCGGCACAGTGCTGGGCAATCTCGGCGGCCTTATCGGCACTACCGGATTGTTCAGTGGCCAGGATGCTTTGCCCATCACTGGAAAAAATACGTGCTTTTAACCGTAGTTTATCCTCGCCCAAGAGTTCGGCAAAGACAGCAATAGGGGCGTGACAGCTGCCTCCCATACATGCGTTGACTTGTCGCTCACTGTGGACACAAAGGGCTGTCGGGGCATGGTGCAGCGAGGCCACCAATGCTTGTACCCGCAGATCGTCAGCACGGCACTCAATGCCAAGCGCTCCCTGACCACAAGCCGGCAGCATATCGTCACTGTTAAAAACGCTCTTGATATGCTGCTGTAATTGCAGGCGTTCCAGGCCAGCTGCCGCCAGGATAATCGCGTCAAATTGTCCCTGTCTGAGTTTATCCAGGCGCGTTTGCAGGTTGCCGCGCAGGGTGTTGACCCGCAAGTCCGGACGCAGAGCCAGGATTTGTGCCTGTCTTCTGAGGGACGCGGTACCCACGATAGCCTGCGGAGGCAATTCCAGCAACGTGTTGTACTGTGTGGACACAAAAGCATCCAGTGGATTGGCGCGTTCGCAGATGGCCGACAGGATAAGTCCGTCCGGAAAATGGCTCGGGACATCTTTCATGGAGTGGACTGCTAAATCGGCGCGGCCCGTCAGTAAAGCTTCTTCCAACTCTTTTACAAAATGCCCTTTTCCTCCAATACGCTGCAGGCGATCCTCGAGAAATCTATCGCCGGTGGTGCGCATCGGCAGCAGTTCAATGTGGAGATGGGGATGGGCCTGTAACAAGGCGCTGCGGACATACTGCGCCTGCCAAAGCGCCAGTTGACTTTCTCGTGTGGCAATTTTAAGGCTGAATTTCATAGCATTCTGGGTTAATACAAGCTCTGCCAATGGTAGCATGAATGGGGAGTGAATAAAATGCGAGGCCGTGGGTGCTCTCGCCCTGCGTTCGTGCTCTGAAGTTGTTGACCGGGTACTTTTCCGTGTATGCTATAGCGATGAGTAGGGGCGCTCTGCATTTCTAAACGCTGGCTAAGGATAGGCATGACATTCTTTCGGTATGTGGTTTCGTACATTGACAGCTCCATGCAGCGACGTTTTGCCAATGCGGCGCATCAATTAGTGGCGGTTGGTGCCATTGTATTTATTGGTTTTCCCTTTTTTTATTGGGTGTGGACCGGCTGGTTTCCGCAGCTGTATGATAGTTTTGCTTTGCGGATGCTGGGCAGTCTGTTGGGTTTGGGGTTAATTCTCACCCCTTTTTGGCCGGAATGCTGTAAAAAATACCTGCACTGGTATTGGTTTTTTACCATCTTTTATACGTTGTCTTTCTTTTTTGCGTTTGCCTTCCTGATGAACCAGGCCAGTGTCACTTCGGCCATGGCTTTGTTGTGTAGCGTATTTTTATTGGTGATGTTGGTTGATCTCCTCAGTCTTTCCCTGCTGTTGCTGTCGGGCTGGCTTCTCGCTACGGTTTGCTATGTGATGCTGGCACCGCATCTCTACTTTAGCGAAGCCCATATTGAAATGTTACTGGTGATGGTGTTTGTCGTTATTGCCGGCGCTACCTTTAACTATAAAACCACGATGTTTCAGCAACAGCGTTTGGCTGGTATGGCGGTAGCCGCCGGTATGATTGCCCATGAACTGCGGACGCCTTTGCTGGGCATTAAAAGTGGAGCTCAGGTCTTGGCGCGCTATGCACCTGAGGTCATGGAAGGGTATCGCCTGGCTCGCGAACACGGCTTAATGGACTCGGGAATCCGCAATCATCGCTTGCAGCAATTGACTGGTGTCAGTGAACGCATTGTGCATGAAACCCTATATGCCAATACGATCATCGATATGTTGCTGGTTAAAGCAGGGCAGGGACGTGCGCTGAAAAATTGTGTGTTCAGCCGTTGCTCGATGGCCGACTGCCTGCAGGACGCTATTGCCCGGTATCCTTTCAAGTCCAAATGGGAAGCAGAGGCGGTGTACTGGCAGGGGGATTTCAGTTTTTCTGGGGAGCCGTTGCTGATGCAGCATGTGTTGTTTAATTTATTAAAAAATGCCTTATATGCTATTTCTGTTGCCCAAAAAGGCGAGATTCGTATTTGGACGGAAGCTGGAGAGAAAGGCAATCGTCTGATTTTTCAGGATACCGGTAAAGGGATGACTCCCGCGCAGTTGCGTAAATTATTTCACCACTTTTATACGACGACCTTCATGGGAACCGGGATAGGATTATCATTTTGCAAACTGGTCATGCAGCGTTTTCGTGGTGATATCCGCTGTGAGTCAAAATTGGGCGAATATACCCGCTTTATTTTAAGCTTTCCGTTATACCAGGAGTAGCGCTTTATGGGCCTTTGTAGCGAGAGGTTTCTTTTTGTCTGGCCAGCCGCTGGCTAACGTAATTGCGCGGTTTGGTCCGACGTGCGATTTTGGCATAGAACACCGGTACGGCAAAAAGGCTCAACAGGGTGGAGAAGCTGATGCCAAAGAACAAAACCAGACCGATACTGATGCGATTTTCCGATCCGGCGCCACTGGCCATGATAAGCGGAATACTGCCGAATAAAGTGGACACGGCTGTCATAAGCACAGGCCGCAGACGAATGGCCGAGCCTTCCAGGATGGCATCAAAAAAGTGCCGTTTGTCTTCGCGTAACTGGTTGATAAACTCCACAATCAGAATACCATTTTTGGCAGCCAATCCCATCAGCATGATCATGCCAATCTGGCTATAGATATTAAAGCTGTTGCCACCCAGATATAAGCCCAGCATCGCGCCGACAATGGCCAGCGGAGCCGTAATGAAGATGACCAGAGGATGAATAAAGCTGCCAAATTGGGCCGCCATGACTAACAATAAAATAATGGACGTCAGGGAAAAGGCAAAGACCATGCCGCCTTGTGTTTCTCGTAAATCTCGTGACTCGCCTTTATAATCAAGCCGAGCCTCTTGCGGCAGTTCTTTTTTGGCGACATTTTCCAGAAAATCAAGCGCCGCCCCCAGAGAATAGCCAGGTGCCAGATTGGCAGTGATCGTGATCGCTTTGCTGCGATTAAAACGATAGAGGGCATTGGGCACGGTGACTTCTTTGAGCTCGGCCAAATTGGCCAGCGGAATCAGCGTATTAGTGGTAGCAGAGCGCACGTAGATATTTTTCAGATCCTGCAAACGGGCCTTATCGCTTAATTGCGCTTCCAGAATCACATCGTACTCTTCATCCCGGTCAATGAAGGTGCCTAAGGTTTTACTCCCTAACAAGGTTTCCAAGGCACCGCCGATTTCTGCCAGACTGACCCCAAGTTCGGCCGCACGTTGATAGTGAATATCCAGATTAAGCTGAATTTTACGGGGGTCATAATCGCTGTCGATATTGAGCAGTTGCGGATTTTTTCGCGCTTGCGCCAGAATTTTATCACGCCAGCGCTCAAGCTCCTCATAATTGTTACCGCCAATGACAAATTGCACCGGTTGTGCCAGCGCATTCGCCTGCAGGGCACTGCGCATGATCGGGATGGCTATCACATCGGGCAGATGCAGTAATTTTTGACGCAGCTGTTCCATGACGTCCATGGTGCTGACATTACGTTTGGCAAAATCTTCCATGACCATAATCCCAAAGCCTTGATTGACCGGATCGCCGCCTCCCAGTCCCAGTGGTATAATGGTCAAAGCACGCAATGCAATACCACGCTCAATCCATTTCATCATTTCCTGTTCCACCAGACGCATATTTTTTTGCATGTAGGGATAGCTGGTATTTTCCGCCGCCTTGGTTAAAATAAAAAAAGCACCGCGATCTTCGCGAGGTATCAGCTCAGAGGGGATGTGCTGATACAGAAAAAAACCCGCCGCGATAATCAGTAAAAAACCACTAAAAAAGCCATAGGTGTGGCGCAGACAAATTTTGAGGGTTTTTTTGTAGCGGGCTTGCAGCAGGCTCAGGCTGTGATTGACCTTGCGATACCAGGCGGATTGCTGATGCTTGGCTTTGAGAAGATACGCACATAATACGGGCGCCAGGGTTAGTGATACGAAGGTTGAAAACACAACCGTAGCCGCCAGGGTATAGGCAAACTCACCAAAAAGACGGCCAACATTGCCTTGCAGCAGGGTAATCGGTAAAAAAACCGCCAACAGGACGACCGAAGTCGCCACCACCGCAAAACCAACCTGCCGTGTACCATGGTAACTGGCTAATAATGGTGGTTCGCCTTCGTTGATGTGTCGACTGATATTTTCCAGTACGATAATCGCATCGTCTACTACCTGTCCAATAGCGATGACCAGCGCCAGCAAGGTCAGCATGTTCAGGGTGAAATTCGCGTAATACAGTACGATGAAACTGCTAATCAGAGACAAGGGGATGGTGACAAAGGGAATCAGAACGGCGCGCAGTTTTCCCAGAAAGAAAAAGATAACCAGAACAACCAGTAGTAAAGCGATGGCGAAGGTTTTTTGAATTTCAATAATAGACTGCTGAATAAAAACAGAGCTGTCATAGCTGTTGATGAGTTGGATATCCGGGGGAAGCTGAATTTTTTTAATGGCGGCATGGACACGCCGGGCTACCTCCAGGGTATTGGCTTTCGACTGAATAATAATGCCAAGGCCTATCATGTCCTGACCATTGCCGCGTAATTCCGCCCGACGGTTTTCGGCATCTTTTGTAATGGTGGCAACTTCTTTTAAACGCAGCAGATGGCCGCTGTCATCACGGCGAATGACAAGGTCGCCAAAGTCTTCCGGGGTATTAAACTGTCGTGCCAGCCATACCGGAAACTCCCGACGGGTGGATTCAATACGCCCTGCCGGTAACTCGATATTATTGTACTCCAGCGCTCTTTCAATATCACTGACAGTGACCCCTTTACCCACCATGGCCTGTCTGT
Organism: Legionellaceae bacterium; assembly: GCA_020831865.1. Taxonomy (GTDB): domain Bacteria; phylum Pseudomonadota; class Gammaproteobacteria; order Legionellales; family Legionellaceae; genus JAFIFT01. Next base: position 62,380 of record JAFIFT010000015.1, read on the forward strand.
CCAGCCAGACACGCATGGCATAGCGCTTCTCTCCACCAATACGTACACGAGCCACACCATCAATGATGGATAAATCATCAACCAGATAGCGATCGGCATAGTCGGTTAATTCGAGGGTATTGTAGCGTTGGCTCGCTAAATTGAGCCACATAATGACATTGGAATCGGCATTGACTTTAAAGACCTCCGGCGGATCCGCTTCATCCGGTAATTCCGACAGGACCGCAAAGACCCGCTCACGCACGTCGTTGGCAGCGTTATCAACATCACGATTGAGATTAAATTCAATATTAATGCGCGAATACCCATCAATACTTTGCGCATCAATAAAACGAATCCCTTCTATTCCGCTAATACGTCGTTCAAGGACACGGGTGATGCGGTTTTCCACCGTCTGTGCCGCAGCACCCGTGTAGCGGGTTTCAACGGATATGACCGGTGGATCAATATCCGGCAGTTCACGCAAGGCGAGGCGATTTAAGGCAATCAGTCCGAGAATCATAAGGATCAAATTGGCGACGATAGCCAGAACCGGATTTTTGATGGCAATATCACTGATGAACATGGGGGGTACTGATCTCCTGTCCATCACGTATACGAAAAGCACCCTTTGTCGCGACCCATTCCCCTTCCTTCAATTCTCCGGCAACCCACAAGCGGTTCCCCTTGCGTTGCAGTAAGGTAATGGCCCGTTTCTGGGCACGATTGCTGCTGGGGTCGATCACATAGACATAGCGCTCATCTCCCTGCGCCATTAAAGATTCTTCAGGGATAATGAGGACCTTGCGGCTGGCCAGCGGCAGGGTAATATGCATTAACATCCCTGGTTTTAGACGATGTTGCGGATTTTCAAGAACCCCTCGGAGTAAGATAGTTCGACTTTGTTCATCGATGCGGCTGTTAATGGTGCGAATATGGCCGCTAAAACTGGTGTCCGGAAAGGCAATGGAATCGGCAGAAAAATGGGTGCCAACCTTGATTTCAGACAAATAACGTTCCGGTACACTGAAGTCGAGTCGCAGGGGCTGGATCATGTCCAGGGTGACGATGCTGTCTCCGGGTTGTACCAAGGTGCCCTGGCTAATCAGGCGAAAGCCCAGAACACCATCAAAAGGCGCTTTGATGGTGCGATCGGCAATGTAGCTGTTGATCTGGTCAATGCGGGCTTGCGCGCTTTCAATATTGGCTTTTTGCGTATCGTATTCTGATTGGGCGGAAAATTTACGCTGCAACAGGTTTTTAATACGGTCATACTGCTGATTGGCTTCCAGCAAACGAGCCTGGGCTTCGGCCAGCCGCGCCATTTCTTCGGCTGTTTCCAATTCAACCAGCACATCGCCCTTGCGGACTTCATCACCATCTTCAAAATGAAGTTTTTTGACATATTCGGTGACGTTGGCTGATATGGTGATGGACTCCCAGGCACGAGTGGTGGCGACCGCTTCCAGTGATTCGGTAATGGTCTCATGGCGTACCTCGCTGACCTCTACCGGTAATAATGGCGCAGAGTAGCCGTTCTGCCCGGTGTTCTGCTGTGACCAGTAATAGTAGAACACCAATACGATCATCACGGTGAGCAGGAGGAGGATGCTGAGGATTCGTTTAGTCATGCAAGCCACCGGTTTCCATTTTTGAACTGAGTTTTTGGATGCAGCCGTCTTGTGAGAGGATAATGGCGATGGCTTTGGTGGATTCAAAATGAGCGAACACAATCATCAGCATCACGGTAATTGGAACGGACAAAAACATGCCTAAAATTCCCCAGATAGCGCCCCAGACTCCCAGGGCAATCAGAATGACCAGCGGACTGAGATTGAGTGATTTTCCCATGAAGCGTGGTTCGATCAGGTTGCCAATAACGAATTGGACGGATACCAGCCCGGAGGTCAGCAGGATAAAAGGCCACCAGTTTTGAAATTGAATCAGTGCCAGCAAGGCTGGAAAAACGGTGGCAATAATGGCGCCGATATTGGGAATGAAATTGAGAAAAAAGATAAGCAAAGCCCAAAACTCGGCAAAATCGAGCCTGACCATTTTCATGATTAAGTAACTGGCAAAGGCCGTTAACAGACTCATGAGCGTTTTGAGTCCCAGGTAGGTTTGGGTATCGCTGACAATGTGGGCCATAATATTGTCAACCAGATGGCGGTGCTTGGTTTTGGTGAAAATCGCTCTGATTTTTTGCTGAAAAAAATGTTGCTCGACAAACAGAAACACCACATAGAGAATAATCAGGACGGCGGAGCTGGTAATGGTGGTAAATACGCTGGTGATGTTCACTAAAATGTGCTGCACGCTCAGGGACTTGATGAAAATTTCAAGATTACTCAGGAGCTTGATTTGAAAACGTTCATCAATACTGTTCAGGATGCGCATCAGGTTTTCCTGGTAACGTGATGAAGCGGCCATGACTTCGTTGACATTGTTCCCCAGAATGCTGATGAGCATTTGTACCAGTACGCCGACAATACTCAGGGAAATAATCATTGTTAACCAGGGGGGCAGGTGCACGCCAATCCAGGGGGTGCCTTGCAAGGCGCTGTTGAAGGTATTAAGCAAATGCCAGATGAAAATGGCAATGACAAAGGGAATCAGCAAGCCTCGCCCGGCAATCAGTAAGTATCCTACCATTAACACCAGAAGCAATCCGGCGGCAAAGCTGACTGTTCGATTCATTCTAGCTGTGTTTCATGAAATTAACTGTTATTATTACTCTTTTTTTGATAAATGCCTACAGTGTTGACGGATTCTTGCGAAACTTTATCAGGAGTAGGGCCTGCATTGGCTGAAAAATTGGCAAAGTGCGGCATTCATAGTATTGCCGACTTGTTATTTCATTTGCCGTATCGCTACCAGGATCGAACCCATGTCACTCCTATGGCCGATTTGCGGGAGCAGGAATGGGCAGTTGTGGTGGGTAACGTAGTCAAAACCGAGGTCAAAATCGGCAAGCGTCGCATGTTGTATTGCTATCTGGCGGATCAAAGCGGTGGCTTGCGGCTGCGTTTTTTTCATTTTAATCAGCGCCAAATCGAGCTGATGCAAGCCTGCGACCGGCTCTGTGCTTTTGGTGAAGTCCGTGCTTTTAGCGGCCAATGGGAGATGATCCATCCGGAATATCAGCTGCTGGCTGAGGATGCCCCCCTGCAGGTTAGTGAGCATTTAACACCGATTTATGCGTTGACTCAGGGATTGACCCAAAGCCGTTTGCGCCCCTTAATCAAAAGGGCACTACAGCTTGGCAGTGCTTCTCTGGCCGCCCTGGAGTGGATGACAGAGGCGCAGCGCCAGGAACTGGGTTTTCCTTCTCTGGCGGAGGCCATCCCTTTTTTACATTATCCGCCACCCGAGGTTTCCGTCGAAAGCCTGGCCAGCGGTGCGCACCCAGCCTTACAGCGTCTGGTTTTTGATGAATTTTTAGCCCAGCGCGTCAGTATGCAGTTTGCGCGCCGGATGCTGCACAATTTACGTGCGGCTCCGTTGCCCCTGCAACCAGAGGTCAAGGAAGCACTTTTGCACCAACTGCCCTTTTGCTTGACCGCTGCACAACAGCGGGTGCTTGCCGAGATCGAAGGCGATCTACAGGGCCGGCGACCCATGCTGCGTCTGGTACAGGGGGATGTTGGATCCGGTAAAACGGTGGTGGCCTGTCTGGCCGCTCTCCAGGCGATTGCCAATGGCTATCAGGTCGCCTTCATGGCTCCAACCGATATTTTGAGTGAACAGCATGCGCAGACTATGGTTCACTGGTTGCAGCCCTTGGGAATACAATGTCAGCGTTTGAGTGGTAAGATGAAAGTCGCGGAGAAACGTGCGGCGCTGTCGGCACTGGCTGATGGCAGTTGTCCGTTGGTCATCGGCACGCATGCGCTGTTTCAGCAGAAGGTGGTTTTTGCCCGCTTGGGCTTGGTGATTATTGACGAACAGCATCGTTTTGGGGTGGAGCAGCGCCTGTCATTACAACAGAAAGGAGCGGACGATGGTCAGTTGCCGCACCAGTTGCTAATGACTGCAACCCCTATCCCGAGAACGCTGGCTATGACGCGTTTTGCGCACTTGGATCTGTCGGTCATTGATGAACTGCCGCCTGGTCGCACACCGGTTACCACAGCGGTTATCCCGCAACAAAAACGGGATTTGATTATCGAACGTCTTCGCGACGCAATGCACAGCGGACGTCAGGTGTACTGGGTGTGCACGTTGATTGAAGAATCAGAAAAACTGCAATGCATCGCGGCCAGCGAAACGGCGCAATACTTGCAGGCTACGCTTGCTGGCGTGCGGGTGGGGTTGGTGCATGGGCGGATGAAAGGCAGTGAAAAAGATGCCACAATGTTGGCGTTTAAACGTGGTGAACTTGATCTGTTGGTTGCTACCACCGTCATTGAAGTCGGGGTGGATGTGCCCAATGCCAGTTTAATGGTGATTGAAAATGCCGAGCGGCTGGGGTTGTCTCAACTTCACCAATTGCGGGGACGTGTGGGCCGTGGTTCCAGCGCTTCTCACTGTTTATTGTTGTATCAGGCGCCACTGTCGGAAGTAGGGCAGGAACGCTTGCGGGTGATGCGTGCCACTACCGATGGTTTTGTGATTGCGGAAACCGATCTCAAACTGCGGGGAGCCGGTGACCGCTTAGGTAGCCGGCAAACCGGCTATCAGCAATTTAAATTTGCGGATCTGGCGCGTGATGCCCATTTATTGCCTCAGGTTGCCCTGATGGCACAAAAGTTGTTGGAAACGAATCCGGCGCTGGCCAAAACGATTGCCAGACGCTGGTTGGGAGACTATGAAGCGTTTGTGCATGCGTGATAGTCAGAAGCAGATGACAGAATAATCCGCATTTTTACCTGCGTATGGGTACAGGACGGTGGTTCCACAAAAAGAGAGTGAGGATATGACCAGGCAAAAAGAACGGTATCAGAAAATCAGACAGGTTACCCTGATTGGTGCGTTGACCAATGTGGTTTTGGGCTGTGGGAAAGTAGGGGGCGGTTGGCTGTTTCACTCGCATGCCCTGATTGCCGATGGTTTGCATTCGTTTGCTGATTTGCTGACGGATCTGATGGTGGTATTTGCTTCGCGCTATGGAAGCCAGGAGGCGGATGATAATCATCCCTATGGGCACGGGCGTATTGAGACGGCGGCGACGGTGTTGTTAGCGCTGGTTTTAATTTTGGTTGGAGTGGGGATTGCCTGGGATGCCCTTGATGATATTTTACGGCATGAGCGTGATTTCCCCATGTGGATGGCGATTCCGGTGGCAGTGGCATCTATTCTGGTGAAAGAGGTTTTGTTTCATTACACCCGCTATGTCGGGCGGGCTATCGCCTCGGAATTGGTCATTACCAATGCCTGGCACCATCGTTCGGACGCCTTATCCTCAGCGGTTGTGTTAATCGGTTTGTTCGGGGCGCTGTATGGCTTTGCTTATTTTGATACCCTGGCGGCGATTATTGTCGGTGCCATGATTATTAAAATGGGCTGGACCTATGGTTGGAACAGCATTAAAGAATTGGTCGACACGGCTGTGGATGAGGCAACCTTGAGTAAAATCGAACAAATGATTACAGCGGTGGATGGAGTAAAAAAAGTTCATCAACTCAGAAGTCGGATGATGGCGGGGGAAATTTTAATTGATGTGCATATCTTGGTGCGCCCGAAACTCTCCGTGTCAGAAGGCCATTACATCGCGCAAAATGTGCACCATAGTTTGGTGCGCAAGTTGGATAAGGTACGCGATGTCACGGTCCATGTTGATCCGGAGGATGATGAAACCTCCTGTCCGTCACGGCATCTGCCTAACCGCAGTCGCCTGGAGCAGGATATTTTACACGCTTTGCAGCAGGAGTTTCCCATTCTCAGTCAGTGGATTATTCACTACCTGGATGGAAAAATATTAATCGATCTGATCTTAACCGGGAAGCTGGTTGCGGAAAGCCTGTTTTACCAGCGGATAGAAGAGGCCTTGGCTATGTATCCAGTGATTGTGCAAATTCGTATTCTTCAACACATCGATACGTTTTTACAACATGAACATTAGGGCGCTGCTCTGCTCAATTGGAGTTGGATATTCTTGACGCTATTCCTGCTGCTTGGGTATGATGGCGTGCAACAGGAACAGGGGCGGCAGAACTTTAATAAGGGTAGGATATGGATACGCTGAATGCACTGCTGAGACCGGGTTGGGGCTCAGAAAAATGGATAGCCGAAGGCTGGCAGAAAATTACCGATGATGAGCGATCGCTCATTCAAACGCGGGTGGACGCCCTCTTTAGCCAGGGGCTTCCTTTTGAGCTCAAACAGGATAAGTTACTTTATATTTACGCTTTTTCTTTGTTGGCGCAGCTTGAGGTGCTGGCGATTCAGGTACCGCTGAAGTTTGAGTCCAAACTCTCCAACCCTGATTTTAAGCGGCAGTTGCGTACTCAGCTCCTGGACGAAATTTTCCACGGCATAGTGTTCACCCGGATTGTCTATTTACTCTGTGAGCCGCACGCATCACCACCGGCCTATAATGATAACATTGAACACTTATGTAATTTTATCCGCAATGAAGATTGTCCAAAAGTCGCTTTAATGTTGTTGAATTTAATTGGTGAAGGCTGGATCGAAGAAATTTTTTACAGTATGGAAAAACAGGGAATTGCACCGGCCGTCTTTGCGACGATTCTTGCGGATGAGCACCGGCATGTGGGCGAGGCAGATCTGTATCGTGCCATTGGTATGCCTGACATGCCTGTTGTGCAACGCAAACTGGCGTATTTGGAAGAGCAATTATTAACTAATATTTTTTTCCAATATAAGTACAGTGCCTCCCTGAGTTTACTGCTTGGGGCGCAAGGCAGTATTGACTTTTTGCAGGCATTGGATAAAAAACATCAACAACAACTCAAAAAAATTAATTTAAGCCCCAGTGAGCACTGGAAAGGTTTTATGAAAATGGGGCGAGAGCTTTTTCCGGCGATCGCCCATTATAGTGAATCCAATCACGCGATTCCCATGACGCCTATTCGTAAATTTTTCATGACACAGTGGAGTAATCCCAGCGATCCGACCATGGTGGGTGAATTTAATATGGATGTGTCGTGTCTGGATTTTTTTAACAAGGCTTTTCCATCAGAAACCCTCACGTCCTTGATGCTGCAAGCCATCAGTGTTGCGCTGTCCAGCCATCCTGGTTTTCGGGTGTACCTGAGCCATAATAGGCTGTATCGGGCCGAAGAAGCCTATGTTGGTGTGGTGGTGATGTTACCGGATTGCGGGGATCATATCGGCACAATTGTGTTTGAAAATTGCCATAAAATGCCCGTGCAGGAGCTGGCCTTGAAAATTCGTCGTGCCTTACAGATGATGGTTTTTTGTTATAAAAAGCGCGCGCATCTTGAACAGGCGCATCCCCATTTGGCTGGCCTTATGGATGAGGCGCTAGTTGACATAGCGCACAGCGGTTATCCTTATCCGATGCCCGGCAATCCCATGGTTACGCTCAGTAATATTGGTTTTTGTGGGTACACGCGTACCAAATCTCCGCTGCGTTGCAATGAAGCGATGAAATTCACCTTGCTGGAAGTGGAACGAAAAATGGTCTGGAACAAAGGTCGTCAGCAGTTTGAAGCCCAGGATATTCTACCGGTATCCATCAGTGCCGATCACCGTATTTTTGATGGTAATTTGCCTGTGCCGAAACTGATGCAGAATTGTTTTCAGCAAATGTTTGATGCCATGCTGCAGGGCACCACAAAGCCGACTGCCCGGCAAGAGCCGAAACAGGACGCGCAGTGGATGCAAATGGTCGATCAATTATTGGATGAGCATCTGGAGACAGGGTATAAGGCGTTGACGGTCTTGCAAACCCTATGGTTGGATTTTATCGAACTGGAACATCTGATATCGTCCAAATGGGGCAAAAGGGCGGTTGTTGCGAACTGAGCTCTTTATAGTATTATTTTGCGGCCAGAATGTGGAAATACTTGCCAAAACGGGCGGGTCTCTTTATGATAAGCGGCGACCGGAACGGTAGAATGAGGGGCGTATCCGCTTCTATCGTCTTAGCTGGTTATTTGCCTGTCTAATTCAAAATTGTCCATGAGGTGTCGACGATGATAAACGAGATCAGTTTGAAGCTCGTGTTTGGTCTGGCTATTGTACTGACCACTTTATTGGCCGGATGGTATCCTTTTAAAAAGCGTTTGACCTGTGGACATCACCATTTGGATTTACCGGTGGGTGATACGCTGGCAACCGGGGTATTTCTGGGCGCTGCCTTGTTGCACATGCTGCCAGAATCCGCGGCTGAGTTTCGCCAGCTGGGTTTTCACTATCCGTTTGCCTTTATTATAACTGGCCTGGTGTTCTTGCTGTTTTTGTGGCTGGAGCATTTGGGCAAAGAGTTGTATGAGCACCATGAGTCGAGCCATCCGGCTTTCGCTATCCTGGCCTGGGCGATGCTGTGCATTCATTCCATTATGTTGGGGGCGGCATTGGGTTTACATCATGAAAACTCCCTGGTGATCATGCTGTTTCTGGCCATTATTATGCACAAATGGGCAGAGAGTTTTGCGATAGCGGTACAGCTGAATAAAAGTTCGCTCTCCACCAGTAGCAGCATGCTGTTTTTTCTGATTTTTGTAGCGATGACGCCTTTGGGTATTTTTATCGGCTGGTACTTTGGGCATTCAGTGAACACTGGCTCGCTGGTAGATCCCATTCTAATGGCAGCATCGGCGGGAACCTTCTTGTATTTGGGCACCCTGCACGGTCTTGAGCGTTGTGTGATGGTCCAGCGTTGCTGTAATTTGCGCTATTTCAGTTTTGTCATTATTGGTTTTCTGCTCATGGCCGCCGTAGCGGCGTATGTCTGAATATCTGGGCGGTGGAACAGGCTTAACCTTGGGCGTGAACTGGGGTATACTGCTGACTTTTTCCAGCAGGAATCACCATGTCAAAAGCCGCATCCTTTGAAAAAACCCTGGCTGATCTGGAGCGTATTGTCCAACAGTTAGAGCAGGGAGATTTATCGCTTGATGAGTCTTTAAAACAATTTGAAAAAGGCGTGAAACTGGCGCGCAGCTGTCAAACCGCACTGAGTGATGCGGAGCTGAAAATTAAAACTATTACGGAAGCCAATAGTACTATGGACGCGGAGCCTCTCGGGGATGAATGATCATTTGCCCAGTCTGCTGATGCAGCATGAGCAGTTTTTGCAACAACTTCTGCAAGAGAGCGTGCTGCCTGCTCCCATCCTTAACCAGGCTATTGCCTATAGTTTGTTATCCGGCGGTAAACGCTTTCGTCCATTGTTAGTGTATCTCTGTGGAGAAATGGTCGAGCTGCCCATGCCGGTGCGCGATATTTTAGCGGCAGCGGTGGAGATGACGCACGTGTACTCCTTAATCCATGATGACTTACCCGCCATGGATAATGATGAATACCGTCGGGGCAAACCGACCTGTCACCGTGCGTTTGATGAAGCGACCGCTATTTTGGCAGGAAACACCTTGGCAAACTGGGCTGTGGAGCTGTTGATTGAGCGTTTACCGCCTTTTTTGGGCGCAAGTCGTTCCCTTCATATTGTGAAAGTTTTACTGCGGGCAGCAGGGGGTATGGGCATGCTGAGTGGACAGAGTCTGGATATGTCGGTTTTATTGCAGGCCAACTGTGAGCGAGCGGAGCTGGAAGAGGTGCACCGTTTAAAAACAGGAGCGCTCCTCAAAAGTTGTGTGGCCATGGTGTTAATCGCAGCTGATCAATGGGAAAGTCCAACGGGTGTGGCATTGCGCTCGTTTGCCGATATCCTTGGTCTTTTATTTCAAATGCAGGATGATTATCTGGATCGCTATGCCAGTCCCCACAGCATGGGAAAAATACGGGCTTCCGATACCGCCAATGTGAAATATACCTTTGCCGATTATTTATCGAAAGAGGCTTGCCAGCGCGAGATAGATGCCTGCTTTACCGAGGCCATAGCTTGCTTGCAGCGTTGTGGGCCGAAAGCGGCACCACTCATTCATGTAACAGAGCAATTGCAAATGCGCAGTAATATCCTTTGATGGATGGGAGTTGAAATGTCTGTAGAAATTGAGCAGTCGTTGTTAATGCGGGCGCTGCGGCGACAAGCAGTTGAGCGAACGCCGGTCTGGATTATGCGACAGGCGGGGCGTTATTTGCCGGAGTATCGGGCCGTGCGGGCGCAGGCCGGAGATTTCATGCGCTTATGCCGTAATCCGGAGTTGGCTTGTGAGGTAACGCTACAACCGTTGCGACGTTTCCCTCTGGATGCGGCAATCTTATTTTCAGATATTTTAACCATCCCTGATGCGATGGGCTTGGGTTTGTATTTTGCCGAAGGCGAGGGGCCTCGTTTTGAGTATCCTATCCGGAATCGACAGCAGATTGATCATCTGCCCGTCATTGCGATTGCTGATGCGCTGGCGTATGTGATGGATGCCGTGACCTTGATTCGCCGGGAAATGCCAGGCGATTTGCCGTTGCTTGGTTTTGCCGGCAGTCCCTGGACTCTGGCGTGTTATATGGTGGAGGGACAGGGCTCAAAAACCTTTGCCACGACCAATGCCCTGCGCGAGAAAGATCCCTCAGCCATGCATGCCCTGCTGGAAAAACTGAGTCTTGCCACCAGTGCCTATCTTAATGCGCAGATCCATGCCGGGGTTAACGCCGTGATGCTTTTTGACACCTGGGGTGGCATGCTTACGACCAAGGACTATCAGCGTTTTTCACTGTATTATCTGTGCCAGATTGTGCAGTGTGTCAAGGCACAACATCCCCATACCCCCATCATTCTGTTTACTAAGGGAGGCTGTCAATGGCTGGAAGCGATGGCCGACTCCGGTGCTGATGCGCTGGGTCTGGATTGGAATTGTTCCCTGGGCACGGCCAGAGAACGGGTAGGAGACCGGGTTGCCTTGCAGGGCAATATTAATCCGGCTGTTCTGTTGCAGTCTCCCGAGCAGATTCGCATTGCGGTTGCTCAGGCATTAGCGGATTTTGGCCACGCGAATGGTCATATTTTTAATCTCGGCCATGGCATTACCCCCGATGTTCCGCCAGAGCATCTGCACATTTTACTGGAGACGGTGCATGAGTTGAGTCCTGCTTACCATCAATAGCCCTGGCGGTCGTTTGATCATGGCCACAGGGCTTTTCAGTTCCCTGAGCCTTTGCGATTAAAAGCTTTGCCAAGTTGTAGCGCCATCTCTAGTGATTGCTCGTAATTCAAACGGGGATCCACCAGGCTATGGTAGGCTTTTTTGAGATCGTTGGCATTGAGGCCACGGGCACCGCCAATACATTCCGTTACATTTTCGCCGGTTAATTCGAAATGCACGCCCCCCAGATAACTGGAATTTTCTGCATGAATGCGAACAGCGCGCTGTAATTCACCAAGAATATTATCAAAATGGCGGGTTTTGGTGCCATCGGCAGTTGATTCGGTATTGCCATGCATGGGATCACAGGACCAGGTGACCGGGATGTCGGTCGCTTGTACGGCTTTGATAAGCGGTGGAAGTAAGCTTTCAATTTGCTCGACCCCCAGACGGGTAATGAGCAGCAGCCGACCGGCTTCTTGCTGTGGATTGAGCAGACGGATGGTTTCAACGAGCCAGTCCGTCGTCGCGCTGGGGCCAATTTTTATGCCTATGGGGTTTTCGATGCCGCGCATAAATTCAAGATGGGCGCTATTGGCTTTGGTTGTTCGCATTCCAACCCAGGGCAAATGCGTGGAGAGATTATACCATTTTCCATCACTGAGTTTGCGGGTCAATGCCTGTTCATAATGCAAATGTAACGCTTCATGCGAGGTAAAAAAATCAACTTTTTTTAGGTTGCTGTTGCGCAGGCCATCAATGGCCGACAAAAATTCCAGAGAATGGGTCATCTCGGCAACAATTTGTTCATATTCCCTGGCTTGTTTGGAATGTTCGACGAAACGTAAATCCCAGCGGTGTGGTTCATTGAGATCAGCAAAGCCCCCATCGAGCAAGGCGCGGATGAAGTTTAAGGTCATGGCGGCACAGCTATACCCCTGTAGCATTAATTTGGGATTGGGAATGCGGGAGGGGGCATCAAATTGGGGACTATTAACTAAATCACCACGATAGCTGGGCAAGGTAATACCATCAATGGTTTCAAAATCAGACGAACGCGGTTTGGCATACTGTCCGGCAATGCGGCCGACCCGAATAATGGGTTTGCGCAAACCGTGCAGTAAAATTAAGCTCATCTGCAGCATGATTTTCAATTTGTTGGAGATAATCTGAGAACGACAGTCCTGAAATGATTCCGCACAGTCGCCACCCTGCAAAATGAAAGCCTTGCCCTTGCCGGCAAGGGCAACTAACTGTTTGAGATTCTTCACTTCGCCACTGGTGACCAGGGGCGGCAAAGCACTTAACTGCTCGACTACTTTATGCAACTGATGCTCATCAGGATATGAGGCCGCCTGTTCATAGTGAAATGCAAGCCAGGATTTAGGGGACCATTCGTTCATAATTTGCCTATAAAATAATATGTGCTACTCATAGGGGGCATGGTTCACTCCCCGCTTGACTCTGCGCACAGAAAAGAAATCCGTCCCTACTGCCAAAAGCACGTAGTGGATATCTTAACAAATTCCTGGTCAATTTTAGGAGATAACGAAAAAAAATACCACTTGAAATTTTTAAATTCATCCCCAGCTAAGGCGTTCATAGTCGTCGTACCCGACATAAACCGGATGAACCGCTGGAGTAAAGCATGACTGATAAGCAGCAGAAAGACTGGGCAAAGTTTAAAGAAGAACTGGACCGACAAGAACACGAGGAAGAGAATCCGAAGGAGCAGCAAACCGAAGGCGTTGAGGCCTCGGCCGAATCGCCGGCCAGCGCGTTAGAGCACCCGGATTATCAGGAGCTTGCGGAAAAGCTTAGCCTTGCGGAGCAACAGGCTCATGAAAATTGGGAAAAATCCGTGCGAGCGGTCGCGGAGCTGGAAAATGTTCGCCGACGTGCCGAGCGGGATGTAGCCAATGCCCATCGCTATGGGGCTGAGAAAATAATAAAAAATCTTTTGCCGGTACTCGACAGCCTTGAGCAGGCTCTGCAATTGGCAGAGAAAGAAGCACAAACGGCAATGGGTGAAGGTTTGCAGCTAACCAGGAAAATTTTTCTTGATGCGCTGGAACGTGAAAATGTGCAGGAACTTAACCCGATGGGAGAGCCCTTTAATCCGGAACAGCATGAAGCCATGACGACCCAGGAAGCGGACGATGTGAAACCTAACACCGTGGTTGCCGTTTTTCAGAAAGGCTATGTCTTGCACGACCGGGTCATACGTCCGGCCAGGGTTGTCGTTTCCAAGGCAAAATCAAGTGACGGGAATGCTTGAATTTCATCAAAACATCCCCATATGCAGTGCAATAGCTTGTAAAATTGCGGTTGGCGGCAATAATAGCTCACCCCTTTTTATAGAATCATCATATTACATTTAGACAGCGGAGCAATAAGACATGGCTAAGATTATTGGAATTGACCTCGGAACCACCAACTCTTGTGTAGCGGTCATGGAAGGGGATAAACCCCGGGTGATCGAAAATGCGGAAGGGCATCGTACTACGCCTTCTATCGTCGCATTCACGGATGATAATGAAACGCTGGTGGGACAATCAGCCAAGCGTCAGGCAGTAACCAACCCCGCGAATACCGTGTTTGCCGTCAAGCGCCTGATCGGGCGCCGTTTTGACGACGCGGTGGTACAAAAAGATATCAAAATGGTACCCTATAAAATTAGCAAAGCGGACAACGGCGATGCCTGGGTTACGATTAAGGGACAGGATAAAGCGCCTCCTCAAATTTCTGCCGAAGTTTTGCGAAAAATGAAGAAAACCGCCGAAGATTACCTTGGTGAAACGGTGACCGAAGCAGTGATTACCGTGCCTGCGTATTTTAATGACTCCCAGCGTCAGGCAACGAAGGATGCCGGACGTATTGCCGGTCTGGAAGTCAAGCGTATTATTAACGAGCCAACCGCGGCCGCACTGGCGTATGGTATGGATAAAAAACGCGGTGACTCGGTGATTGCGGTTTACGATCTGGGGGGGGGAACCTTTGATATCTCGATTATTGAAATCGCAGAAGTCGATGGCGAGCATCAATTCGAAGTACTGGCAACCAATGGCGATACCTTCCTTGGTGGTGAAGACTTTGATTTGGCGTTGATTGAATATCTGGCAGCAGAATTTAAAAAAGACAGCGGTATTGATCTGCACAATGATCCTCTGGCATTACAGCGACTGAAAGAAGCAGCTGAAAAAGCCAAAATTGAATTGTCTTCTTCTCAGCAAACAGATGTCAATTTGCCCTATATTACCGCGGATGCTTCTGGTCCCAAACATCTGAATATCAAACTAACCCGTGCCAAGCTTGAGTCCCTGGTCGAGAAGCTGGTGGAGCGTTCCATTGAGCCTTGCAAAGTGGCCTTGAAAGATGCCGGTTTGTCTACCTCTGAAATTAATGAAGTGATTCTGGTAGGTGGGCAGACCCGGATGCCGCTGGTGCAAAAAACTGTACAGGATTTCTTTGGCAAAGAGCCTCGCAAAGATGTCAACCCGGATGAGGCGGTTGCAGTTGGTGCTGCTATTCAGGCTGCGGTATTGTCAGGTGATGTCAAAGATATTCTGTTACTCGATGTTACCCCCTTATCACTGGGTATCGAGACAATGGGTGGGGTGATGACCAAACTGATTGAGAAGAATACGACTATTCCCACCAAGGCCAGCCAGGTTTTCTCGACGGCCGATGATAATCAGACCGCGGTCACGGTGCATGTCTTACAGGGTGAGCGTCAGCAAGCAGCCGCCAATAAATCTTTGGGTCGTTTTGATTTGGCGGATATCCCGCCGGCACCCCGTGGTGTTCCGCAAATTGAGGTCATTTTTGACATCGATGCTAACGGTATCATGAATGTCTCAGCCAAAGATAAAGCAACTGGTAAGGCGCAATCCATTGTAATTAAGGCATCCAGTGGTTTGTCGGATGAAGAAGTGGCCGCGATGGTTAAGGATGGGGAGGCGCATGCGGAAGAAGACAAGAAGTTCAAAGAACTGGTCGAGATTCGCAATCAGGCTGATGGCTTAATCCACAGCAGCGAAAAATCGTTGAAAGACCTGTCGGAAGAATTGCCTGAGGATGAGCGCAAAGCCATTGAAAGTGCCATAGCAGACTTGCGAGAAGCAGTCAAAGGCAATGACAAGCAGGCGATTGAAAGCAAATTGAATGCATTGACGGAGCTGAATGCCAAATTGGCTGAGCGCGTGTATGCGAAAAAAGCAGCGGACGGTCAAGCCACCGAGCAGGCGCAGCCTCAGGATGCCGGTGCCACCCCTGATGCAAAAGATGAGTCAGTCGTCGATGCCGAATTTGAAGAAGTAGAAGACGACAAGAAATAAGCGACTGCCAGGCTTCTACTGCCGACATCCCTTATGCGGGATGTTGGCAGTAGACTCATCATCATGCGTCGTTTTACAGCAACGATTCAGGTATTTTGTATCTGGGTCGTTGTGTTTTAAGTTTTTAATTAATGTGAGTACTCATGGAACAACAGGATTTTTACGAACTTTTAGGCGTGAGCCGCGCTGCCAGTAATGCGGAAATTAAGAAAGCCTACCGCAAATTGGCCATGAAACACCATCCGGATCGTAATCCGGGAGATAGTGCCGCCGAAGAAAAATTCAAAGAAATCCAGCGTGCTTATGATGTCTTATCCGATCAGCAAAAAAGAAGTGCCTATGATCAATTTGGTCATGCCGGAGTGGATCCGTCCATGCGCGGTGGGGCTCAGGGCGGATTTTCCGATTTTGGTGATGTTTTTGGTGATATTTTTGATACCATTTTTCGTGGTGGTAACGCCCAGGGACAGCATTCTCGAGGCCAAAGAGGTTCCGATTTACAATATAATCTGGAACTCAGCTTGGAAGAGGCGGCTTTCGGCAAACAAATTGAGATCAATGTTCCCCGGCATGGTAGCTGTAAAACCTGTTCCGGCAGCGGCGCCAAAGCGGGTTCCAGCCCGAAAATTTGCGAAACCTGTCAGGGGGTTGGCCAGGTTCGCATGCAGCAAGGTTTCTTCTCGATTCAACAAACCTGTCCCAGTTGTCATGGTGAGGGGCGTGTGATCAGTGATCCATGTCTGTCCTGTCACGGGCAGGGACGGGTTCGTGAAAGCAAAAAATTGACGGTAAAAATACCGGCGGGTGTGGATAATGGCGACCGTGTTCGTCTATCCGGCGAAGGAGAGGCCGGGATTCATGGCGGGGCGACGGGCGATCTGTACGTGCAGGTTTCGGTTAAGAAACATCCTATTTTTGAACGGCATGACAATGATTTGCGTTGTGAGGTTCCGATAAGCTTTGCCAGAGCCGCCTTGGGAGGGACCATTGAAGTTCCTACTCTGGAAGGACGTGTGAGCCTTAAAATCCCTCCTGAAACGCAAACAGGAAAAAGCTTCCGCTTGCGTGGAAAAGGTATCTGTTCGGTGCGAGGTTATGCGACCGGTGATTTATTATGTCAGGTAGTGGTTGAGACCCCGATTAATCTTTCTCCTGAGCAGAAAGAATTATTGTCACAGCTCGATGATTCTATAGAGAACAGCCGCAAAACCCACTCTCCCCGCTCCAATTCCTGGTTTGATGGTGTAAAAAAATTCTTTGAGGACATGAAATTCTAGAAATAATCCGCTATACTGCGCCGGCTTGCAAGGGCTGTTGTTTGGCAGAAAATACCAGTCCGCCAGGTAGGCAGCGTGCACAATATGCCGCGCATGGGCGCGGCATGATTGACTGAGGTAGGCAATGAATCCAAAAACAGCGATACTCGTTCTGGCCGATGGAACTGTGGTACCGGGTCGTTCTATTGGATCGGATGGCACGGTATGCGGCGAATTGGTATTTAATACAGCCATGACCGGTTACCAGGAAATATTAACCGATCCGTCCTATGCCCGCCAATTAGTGATGTTAACGGCGGCGCATATTGGTAATACCGGCTGTAATGCTGAGGATCAGGAATCCTCTCGAGCCTGGGCCAGTGGCCTGATCATTCGAAATGAGAGCGTAAGAACCAGCAATTATCGTGCCGATACTTCGTTGGTGGAGTGGCTTAAAAAAAATAAACTGGTCGCTATTGCCGATGTGGATACCCGCTTTTTGACTCGCCATATACGTGAGCATGGCGCTATGGCCGCCTGTATCACCAATGAATATACGGATGCTACGGTTCCCCTTGAGCAGATACAGCGTTTTTCCGGCCTGGAGGGCGTCGATCTCGCGCAACAGGTTTCTCGGCAGACAATAGAACGTTGGCATCTGGGGCAAGGGGAATGGGGCGTGGCGGCACAGCCGCAGTCTTTTCATATTGTCGCTTATGATTTTGGTGTAAAAAATACCATTTTACGCATATTGCACGATAAGGGCTGCCATATCACGCTGGTGCCTGCCAAAACCAAGGCAGCGGAGGTACTGGCTATGCAGCCGGATGGTATTTTCCTGTCGAATGGACCAGGCGATCCCAAGGCTTGCACCTATGCTATTGAAGCGGCTCAGGCTTTCATCGAAAGTGGTATCCCCTTATTCGGTATCTGTCTGGGTTTTCAGATTATTGCTTTGGCCTGCGGAGCAAGGTCAGTGAAAATGAAATTTGGTCACCATGGCGCTAACCATCCGGTGATCAGTCTGGATGCTACGCGTCGCGTTTTTATCACCAGCCAGAATCATGGTTTTGCGATTGATGAGCAAAGCCTGCCATCCAGCCTGATTGCCACCCATCGTTCCTTGTTTGATCATTCCTTGCAGGGTATTCGGCATCGTGACCGCCCGGTGCTGGCTTTTCAGGGGCATCCGGAAGCGGCACCGGGGCCACAGGATATCGCTGTTATTTTTGATACTTTCATGCAGATGCTGCGTGAGCATCAGAACCGCGGCGCGGAGTAAATCGGCCCTGGTCTTCGCATTACGCCGCCTGTTTTTTTCCGAATCTGGCTTGTACCTGGTTCAGCTACGAATGCCATGTTTTACTGAGGTTAATTATGAGTAATGTTCACCGTTTTACATCGGAGTCCGTTTCAGAGGGACATCCTGACAAGATTGCCGATCAGATCTCTGACGCTATTTTGGACGAGTTAATCCGGCAGGACAGCCGTGCGCGCGTTGCCTGTGAGACCCTGGTGAAGACGGGTATGGTGCTGGTGGCGGGTGAAATATCGACCTCTGCCTGGGTGGATGTGGAACAGGTTGCCCGCGATGTGATTAAAGATATTGGCTACAATAGTTCTGATATGGGTTTTGACTGGGAATCGTGCGCGGTACTTTCCGCTATCGGCAAGCAGTCGTCGGACATTGCCCAGGGTGTGGATAATGTGCGGACTCAGCAGCTGGGAGCCGGCGATCAGGGCTTGATGTTTGGCTATGCGTGCAGCGAAACGGAAGAGTTGATGCCGGCTCCCATCGCCTATGCCCACCGTTTGATGCGTAAGCAGGCCGAATTTCGCAAAACACGGCATTTTCCCTGGCTACGACCGGACGCAAAATGTCAGCTGACCTTTGAATATGTGCAGGGCAAACCTGTGGCGGTGGATACCATCGTATTTTCTACCCAGCATGCTCCCGACATCAGCCATGCGCAGTTGGTTGAGGCGGTTCGGGAAGAAATTATAAAACCAGAGATTCCCGCCCATTGGCTTACCGCAAATACCCGCTATTTTATCAACCCCACCGGCCGTTTTGTCATCGGGGGTCCCCAGGGGGACTGTGGTTTGACGGGACGGAAAATTATTGTGGATACCTATGGCGGGATGGCGCGCCATGGGGGCGGTTGTTTTTCTGGAAAAGACCCCTCCAAGGTCGATCGCTCTGCGGCTTATGCGGCGCGCTATGTGGCTAAAAATATTGTCGCCGCCGGCCTTGCCGACAAGTGCGAGTTACAATTATCGTATGCTATCGGGGTAGCGGAACCGACATCAATATCCGTGGAAACTTTTGGGACTGGTCGCTTGTCAGAAGCTGAAATCATTCGCCTCATTGAAGCCAATTTCGATTTGAGTCCACAGGGCATTATTGATGAACATCAGCTACTGCGCCCTCTGTATCGCGCCACTGCCGTTTATGGGCATTATGGCCGTAATGAGTTTCCCTGGGAAAGACTGGATAAAGTCGAGCAACTGCGCCAGTTTTAATATTTTGGAGTCAACTATGCCACGCTTGGACGATAAAAAATTGATGACCTCTGCTCAGCAGGATTTTAAAGTAGCCGATCTTTCCCTGGCTGCCTGGGGACGAGCGGAAATTTCGATTGCGGAAAATGAAATGCCCGGATTGATGGCGCTGCGCCAGGAATATGCGCAGAGCCAACCTCTGAAGGGAGCGCGGATTGCCGGTTGCCTGCATATGACGATTCAAACCGCGGTGCTGATCGAAACACTGCTGGCACTGGGTGCCGAGGTGCGCTGGTCTTCCTGTAATATCTATTCCACCCAAGATCAAGCTGCCGCTGCCATGGCGTTGGCCGGGGTGCCAGTGTTTGCCTGGAAAGGAGAAACGGAAGCTGAGTATTGGTGGTGTATTGAACAGACCTTGCAAGGTCCCAATCACTGGCGACCCAATATGTTGCTCGATGACGGGGGGGATTTAACCCAGCTGATTCACGACCAATATCCACAGATGATGGAACATATTCTGGGCGTCTCGGAAGAAACGACTACCGGTGTGGCCCGTCTTTATGAAATGGCGCGCAAGGGCAGTCTGAAGATGCCGGTATTCAATGTCAACGATTCAGTCACCAAATCCAAATTTGATAATTTATACGGTTGTCGGGAGTCTTTGCTGGATGGCTTGAAGCGCGCGACCGATGTGATGATTGCCGGTAAGATAGCTCTGATTTTGGGCTATGGTGATGTGGGCAAGGGCTGTGCTCAGGCTCTGGCGGCTCAGGGCGCAACCGTGTGGATCACTGAAATTGACCCCATTTGCGCCATGCAGGCGGCCATGGAGGGGTATCGGGTCGTGTGCCTGGATGACGTGGCTGAGCAGGTTGATATTATTGTGACCGCGACCGGTAACTGTGATGTTGTAACGCATGCGCACCTGCAACGTCTGAAACATCAGGCTATTGTCTGTAATATTGGCCATTTTGATTCGGAAATTGATGTGGCAAGTTTGCGGCAATATGAGTGGATTAATGTCAAGCCACAGGTCGATCAGGTGGTGTTTCCTGATGGCAAACGGATCACTCTCTTGGCGGAGGGTCGGTTGGTCAATCTGGGGTGTGCTACAGGTCACCCCAGTTTTGTGATGTCGATGTCCTTTACCAATCAGGTGATTGCGCAAATTGAGTTGTTTCATCACCATGCGCAGTATGGTCATCAGGTTTATGTTTTACCCAAGGCCTTAGATGAAAAAGTCGCCCGCCTGCATCTGCAAAAAATCGGTGCAAAGCTAACGACCCTGAGTGCCAAACAAGCCGCCTATCTTAATGTGCCGGTAGAAGGGCCCTACAAATCTGATGTCTATCGCTATTGATGGCTGTCAGTGCATGCGTTTGGGTTTGATAAGAGAGAAGACGAATGGTTCTTAAAAAAGTAGAGTTGCATGTGCATCTTGAAGGTACGATTGCCCCGAAATTGGCTCGTACATTGGCGCAACGTAATCAAATGGTGCTTCCTGCAGACTTGATTGCTGCGGATGGCTCCCGATATTTATCGAATGATTTTTTGCATTTTTTACAAGTCTACGATAGCTTGGCCGCTTTGATTAAACATCCGCAGGACTACTATGATGTCACCTACGATTATTTGAAACGCAATGCGGCGGAGGGGGCAATCTACATTGAAATGATGTATTCGCCCGATCACGCCGAGATGGGCAGCGGCATTGCCTCTATTGAGCATTTACAGGCTATTCAGCAGGCGATTGACGATGCCGAGGAGCGCCACGCTATTATGGGGCGGATTATCGTGACGGCAGTACGCCATTTTGGCGCTGAATCTGCCGAAAAAGTAGCCAAGGCAGTGTCTAAACATACGGTTCCTGCTGTGGTTGGTTTCGGTTTGGGAGGTGATGAAGCGGCTTATCCTCCCCATTTATTTACTAAAGCCTATGCCATGGCTGCGGATGCAGGACTGGCATGTACGGTTCATGCTGGCGAGTTTGCTGGTCCGGAGGGCATGGAAGAGGCTATGGACTGTTTGCCTATTCAACGGATTGGTCATGGGGTACGGGGAATCGAATCCACGGATACCTTATTGCGCGTCCGCGATTTAGGTATTGCGCTTGAAGTCTGTCCTTCCAGTAATGTCTTTCTTGGTTTATATCCCGAATTAGCGGCGCATCCTTTGCCGCAATTGCTGGATCTTGGCCTGCAAATCAGCATTAACTCCGATGATCCTCCTTTTATGGATACCAGCCTGGCTGCGGAATATCAGCGGGTACAACAGCAATTTGCCTTTACTGATGCCCAGATGAATGAGATTAGCGCCATGGCTATAGACGCGGCCTTTATTGATCCGCAAGCTAAGGCTAACTTGCGTCAGACATTATTTGCAGAGGAAGAGCTCTGAATCTGCTTTGGCGCTATTCAGCAATCTAGGTAGTGATGGGGAAAAATAGAGCAAAATTAGAGTTTTCTTAAGATTTCCTTAAGCTTCACCTCGTAAAATAAGTAGCGAATCATTTTTGTGAATGATAATTGGGCGATATGGCTTCATCTAGAGCACCATGGAAGCGTTCATGGATTTTAAAGGTGGCAGTCATTAAATGGAGAAAGTATTATGTTAATTTTAACCCGCCGTATTGGTGAAACGTTGATTATTGGTGATGATGTCAACATTACCGTGTTAGGCGTAAAGGGTAATCAGGTCCGTCTGGGGATTAATGCTCCTAAAGACGTATCAGTGCATCGTGAAGAAATTTATCTGCGTATACAGCAAGAGAAAGAATCTGAAGGTAATGACGGTAATAGCTAAGCTATTGTGATCCTACGGTCTTCCTGACCAAGAATTCCTCGCAGTCATCCTGACCCGAACCGCAGTGGTTCGGGTTTTTTTATGGTATGTTGCAAACGTGTCAGTCTTTGAGTTATACCATCCTGGTTAGGTGATCCCCCATGTGCAAATCCCATTCTTTATACGACCATATTGGTCTTGTTGCCGACATTGAATTATCCGGCGCCATTGCCATTCCATGACGATACAACCTAAGGTTTACTTAATCTTTAATTGATAAAATAAACGCCAAATTAAGTCATCGAGATTCTATTGTGAAAAATACATTCATTTATCTTTTTTTAGTTGATTTATGCAGAATATATCAGGCTGAAGGGCACGCTTATGCAGATTACGAAAAAAAAGAGCCCGGATATGGCAACGCAATGCTAAATGCTTATCTGAATGTATTTGGCAAATCGGAAGCGCCTGGAAAAATGAGTCATTGTCTATTAAAAGACATTCATAGAGCAGCAATGGAATGGAGCAAAGGATTTGCCAAATTCGAAATTGGAGAATATAAAAACTCCCATAACAACATTAGCTTATATCCGATGCAACTGAGATTAGGCGAGAAATTGTTGAATAATCCCAGTTATAGTGTGACAGAAAAGGGTGTGGTAGAATTTCTCAACCATTGGTTCATTGATACTTCTGAAGACACGCATAGTTTAAGTATCTGTCTAAAAAATCCAATCTTGCAAATTGGTATTACCAGCGGGTTTGGGGTATTTCACTATCACCCTTCCACTAAAAAATTTTCTTGTATTGAGGCTGTAGCAACGAAGAAATCGAAATTAGAACTCACCCTTGATGAGGTGATAGCTAAAATTACTGAGATTCAAAACAAGGGGGTGGTTGAACTTTTTATGGATATTCTAAATCGTTTACCTGAAGAAAATGTACAAGAGCGTACTACAACCATGCTCTCTAAAGTGTTTGACGAGTTTAATAATGCCATTGAGCTTTGCCAGTCAGATGATGAAAAGATTCGGCTTATCATGCGCCAGATCCAGCGGATTGATCAGATTCATCCCTTTGCTGATGGTAATGTCCGTTCCTGTTACATCCTAATGAATAAATTATTTGTGGATCATGGTCTGGGCTTCTGTTTACCAATGAACCCAAACCGCCTTGATATGTGCTCTGTGGATGAGTTGAGCGCGATGGCAAAAGATGGGTTTTCCCACTTTAAAAAGGTTATGCAGCATCAATCCGAAACTGAACTGAGTTTAGAGGCTGACGAAGTGTTGCCTATTTTAAAACGCACCCCCTGCAAACCTCAATCAACCGCACCATATTTACATCCACACTTAGTTGAACAATTCATGACCCTGCTAGTATCGATTGGCGCATATAAGTCAAAAACCAGCAGTTCAATAGCTGGGCAAGGAATATTCAAAGCAGAGTTTTGTCAATATTCAGCGATTAATAAAGCTATTAGAGAGATGAATTATAGCCTTGCGCTGAGAAGAGCTTGTTTCGGTGCGGAAGTCTCTGTGATTGAAAAAATCCTTGCGATCCACAAAAACGATATCAATTTTGAAGAACAGACGAGCAAAGGGCAGTCGGTATTTGATTTGCTGCAAATCAATACTCAATTAAACGAGGAACAAAAAGGCATGCTGCATTCGCTTTTAACGTCTGCTTCAAAGCAGGGATGCAGCGACCTCGATGCTAGCCCTTCATCCTTTGAAAAAACATAGTGCGTTACGCAGTTGCCAGATAGTCTGTTCCAAACTGATCCAGATAATCCTTATAATTCCCGAGATAATTTTGAGCGCCATACCGCTCGGTTAAGACCAGAACCCGGCTCGAGATGCTGTCGATAAAATGACGATTATGGCTCACGAATAACACTGTTCCGGAAAAATGTTGCAAGGACTCAACCAAGGCATCAATAGATTCAAGATCAAGATGGTTGGTTGGTTCATCAAGAATCAGGACATTGGGTTTTTCCAAAATTAATTTGGCCATCACTAATCTTGCCGATTCACCACCGCTTAACAAGCCAATCTTCTTATCCACGTCTGAGCCACGAAATAAAACCTGGCCCAGTACTTTCCTGATCTCCTGCGATGTCGAGACAACTTGCGCTTCCATCCACGCCAGTACGGTTTGGGTTGGGTCTAACTGCTGTCGATAATCCTGTGAAAAATATCCCACTTTAACGGTCTCGCTCCATTCAAAACCGCCTTTATCCGGTTGAAGCTCACACAATAAAATTTTTAATAAGGTCGATTTACCAATACCATTAGGCCCAATAATCGCGCATTTATCCCCGCGATGAATATGAAAGGTGACCTCGTTTAATAAAATTCGTTCATCAAATCGTTTATGAATATTATCAACGGTAATCACGGATTTACCAGACGGTTTTTGTGCTTGAAAATTAAAGTACGGTTTAAAAATATTGGAATCTTTTATCTCAACCAATTCGATGCGTTCAATCATTTTTTGACGGGAAGCTGCCTGAGAGGCTTTACTTGCCTTTGCCCCAAATCGATCCACGAAACTTTGCATTTCGTCAATTTTCTTTTGTTTATTTTTTAATTCACTTTGCTTTAGTATCAGTCTTTCTGCTTTAGCGGCAACAAATTGATCATAATCACCAGGGTAATTTTGAATGGTATCGTAATCAATGTCCAGAATATTGGTCGACACGTTGTTTAGAAAACCACGGTCATGAGAGATAAAAATGAGCAGCCCGGTAAAGGCCGTTTTTAAGAATTGCTCTAGCCAGGCTATCGATATAATATCCAAGTGGTTGGTTGGCTCATCAAGCAGCATAATCTCTGGTTTTTGATACAACACTTGTGCCAGCAAAACACGCAGTTTATAACCGCCAGACAAAGCGCTTAAGGGGCCATGATGAAATTTTTCAGCGATGCCTAAGCCAAGTAGTAAATTTTTAGCGGCAGACTCTGCCTCATAACCGCCTTGTTGCATGATGTGCTCTTCAAGCTCACTCACGCGATAGCCATCGGCTTCGCTAAAGTCATCACTGGCGTAGATCTTATCCTTTTCGATCAGCGCCTCCCACAAGCTCGCATTTCCTTGAATGACGACATCCACAAGTGAATCGTTTTCATAGCGAAAATGATCTTGCTTTAATATCCCAATCTGCAGATTCTTGGCCTTTTCAACGCTGCCAGTGGTTGGGGATTCTTCCCCGGCTAAAATTTTTAAAAACGTCGATTTTCCTGTCCCGTTTGCCCCAACTATGCCGTAGCGTTTGGTCGGTAACAGGATCAAATCAACATTCTGAAACAGCGATTTTTTTCCAAAATCCATACCAATATTTCTGACATCTAACATGTGAAACACCTCAATCCAGACATTTAACTCCCTTCTAGGATGGTAACTTGTACAGCATATGCACCCCGTTCACCCTCAACTACACTATAGCGAACGCGTTGCCCTTTGATTAATTCTTTGTACCCTTCGCTCTGCACTTCAGAAAAATGCACAAACACCTCTTGGTCTTCTGCGGTGGCAGGGGTAATGAAACCATACCCCTTGATTTTATTGAAACGTTTTACGGTACCTGTTTGCATGAGGTGTTCCTTTTGGTCTGATAGGTTATGACAGTTGCCGAACATTGACTTTCCGGCCTTTTAGTTTTCCCTTTTGGAAGTGGGTGTATGCTTTATCAACCTGGTTTCGTCTGATGGCAACATAGGAATACCGTGTGGACACATCTATTTTTCCAATGTGATCCCCAGATAAACCCGCATCTTTGGTTAAAGCGCCTAATATATCGCCTGGACGAATTTTTTCTTTTCTGCCAGCAGCGATACACAAGGTGACCATATCCGGTAACGTTACCGATGCGCTGAGCGGGATGAGCTGGTTTGCTTCGCCCCAGGGCAAGGACTCTCCTGTTGCTTGCTCAATCAGACAAAGCCGCTCGGCATCGGCTGGGGTCGTTAGCGTTAGGGCCAATCCTTTGCAGCCTGCGCGCCCCGTTCGACCGATGCGGTGCAGATGAACCTCTGGCTGAAAAGCCAGATCATAATTTATGACGGTAGGAAGCTCTTTAATGTCCAACCCGCGTGCGGCCACATCTGTCGCCACTAAAATCGCAATGCTGCGATTGCCAAATTGAATCATCGCCTGATCGCGCTCAATTTGTTCCATATCTCCATTAAGGGCAATGGCACTGAAGCCGGCATCGCAAAGAAGGCCGGATAAGGAGAGAGTTTGCTCTTTGGTATTACAAAAAATCAGTGCGGAGGTCGGTTGATGATGACGCAAAAGGGAGATTAATAAGGGGAACTTATTCTTGTGGTGGGGTACTTCATAGAAGCATTGCGCAATATCAAGATGAGATGGCGTCTCCTCTATCCTCACCAGCTGTGGATTTTGCATAAATTCACTTGCGAGCTGCTTGATTTGCGCTGGGTAGGTAGCAGAAAACAATAACGTTTGTCGCTGCCTGGGGCAAAGACGAATCACATTTTTGATGGCATCTGAAAACCCCATATCCAGCATGCGATCCGCCTCATCCAGGACCAGCGTTTGCAGGGCATCCAGTGAAAAAGATGCTGTATCCAAATGCTTTTGTATGCGCCCGGGTGTTCCGACAATCATGTGAGCGCCATGTCTTAGTGAGTCTAACTGCGGACGCATCGGCATGCCGCCGGACAGATTCAGAATTTTAATATTGGGTAAAAGGCGGGCCAAACGCCGCAACGCCTGGCTGACCTGTTCGGCCAGCTCGCGTGTTGGGCACAGCACGAGTGCCTGGGTGGCATAATGCTCTACACGTAAACGATTTAATACCGCCAAGCCAAACGCCGCGGTTTTGCCGCTGCCAGTTTTAGCCTGCGCAATAATATCTGCGCCATCCAGCATCATGGGTAAACTCTCTGCCTGAATCGTTGTCATGTCCAGATAATCTAAAGACAAAAGGTTGACTTGCAAGGCTTCTCGCAACGGTAAAGAAGAAAAGGAACGTCTTTCCTGGCGTTCTGACACAGCATGATCATCAAGATTTTTCACGGAGACCCATCATAGAGCTAATAAAATAGGCTATCTTACCATCAGAAAAGCGTATTTATACATTTTATTTAAATTAAATACATTGATAGTCGGCGTCGATACGATTTGGCGATGTCTCACCATGGCTAAAGTCCCGGAAATGACCAGCCAGAACCTTATTCCCGTTGGTTTCGTTTTCCATTCGCTTCGCGTCAGACACAATCGAGACCTACACCTTCAAATGCCAGATTCAGGGGGAGGGACCAAACGAATGCCATTCGCTTCGATGCAAATCTGACCCTGCTTATACAGTTGTCCAATTGCGCTTTTGAAACTTTTTTTGCTTGCACCAAAGACATGATTGATATCTGCGGGCAGGCTTTTATCATGCAGCGGTAAAAAACCACCCGCATCCTTTAATTTATCCAGAATATCTATTGAAAGTTCACGAATATTCTCCTGCCCAACTTTTCGTAAACAAACATCAATTTTTCCATCAGGTCGGACTGTTTTAATAAAGGCCTTTATGCGCTGACCATGCTGCAAAATCTGGCAAATATCACCGGCGTAAATTAAACCCCAGTGCATATTATCGATAATAACCTTATGCCCTAAATCCGTTTTTTCGGCTATAAAAATATGCACCTCATCGCCGGGATGATAGAGAGCGGGTGATTTTTCTAAAAACCGATCAAGTTTTGAGCTGGCAATGATCCGATCATTCCTATCCAGGCTGACATACACAAGGTAGGAGCGGTCTTTTTCCATCGGACGTCTTTGTTCCGACCTGGGAACGAAGAGATCCTTGTCTAAGCCCCAGTCCAGAAAGGCACCAACATGGTTCACATCAACCACTTTCAAAAAAGCAACGCGATTGACCTGGGCACGAGGGCGTAGGGTGGTCGCAATAATTTTATTTTCCGAATCAAAATAAATAAAAACGTGAACTTCATCATGAACCTGTGTTGCTTGGGGGACGTATTTATTAGGCAATAAAATGTCTCCCCATTCCTGGCCATCTAAATAGAGTCCGAAGGAAACCTCTTTGATGACCTTTAAGGTGTTGTATTGTCCTATTTTTATCATGGAATTACTCATCTCGTACTTGCATCAGCTGTTGAATTTTGTCCAAACCCAGTTGATGCATTAATTGGATATTTTTTGCAGGAATACTTTCCGTATCGCCATAAAATGCAATCGCCTTATCAAGACTCGATTCACGTAAAATATGAACCATAGGATAGGGACTACGATTGGTATAATTTGATACATCTTCATTGCTTACATCGGCAAAAACATAGTCGGGATGAAAGGTGGCCAGTTGGTAAATGCCGTCATAAGACTCCATAGACAGCAAGTTTTCGGCCATTCCGACATAATCGAGGTATTCGGAAAAATCGGCGAACAGATAGGGGAAGATTAATAGGGTGGTTTCTTCATGGATATCCTCATCAAGGTGGTAGATCGCGCGCATGAGCTCTTCTAAAGCCTCTTCCAGGCTTTCAGCAGCGGAAACCTTTATCCCCAGCCGGTTTTCTGTCAAGACATGACTGGCAAAAGGACAAATATGCAACTTCACAATAAATGAGCGCACCCAGTGCAATACCTGTGCCTTGATCTTCTCAGCATCTTTATGCGTTTGAATAAGTAATGTCCTTTTTGAAGTCAGTATTGCCCAATGATACCACAGTGTGGTGCGTATTGTGCAAAGATATGACGTGAAATTGGCATGGAAATAATACCAACAATTCACTTTATTACCACCAGTGTCGGACTTTTTTTTCCGCGCGAGCATTCGTGGGGTTGATAGGTTGGATAGTGACATCCTCACTATCAAGATCCTGCCTATCCTTGGTACTCAAAAATTAACGACCATGTTCAAATCCATGAGTTTTTTGGGTGCAAAACCTCACGGATAGTGGAAGTACGGTCAACGACATACCCGGAAATTATTCTTGAATAGATACGATAATGTCACTGTTTTTAGCCGCTAATACAGGTTAGACTGTATAACAGCCGTAAGCAAACCTATGCAGTAAGAAACATCAACACAATCGAAAGAGGATGCTTAGTTGAAAAATGGATTTATTGACGTTGAAAATGGCCGTGTTTTCTATCAAACACAAGGAGCGGGCGAGCGCGATGTGGTTTGGGTACACGGATTACCTTTGAATTCGGACTGCTGGTATGCCCAGGTTAATTTTTTTGAACCACACTTTCGTAATATCGCTTTAGACCTGAGAGGATATGGAAAGTCTTCCGTTCTCCCTGACAATACTAATAGCGTGACAGAACTGTATGTGTCTGATTTGCTCGCTTTATTCAAGACCCTAAAACTCAATCAGCCTATCTTGGTTGGATTTGCTTCTGGGGGGCACGTCGCATTACGATTTGCAGCTCAACACAGTGATTTAATACACCAACTCATTTTGATCAATGCTTCCCCGTGTTTTATGAAACAAAAAGATTGGGATTGGGGATTTACCCCCGAAACTCTGGCTGATTTTATAAGCAAAATACACCGCGCAGAATTGCCTGGACAAGTATCTGAGCTCATTTTTGCTAACGCACTGAAAGACTGTACTCATACGCAAAGGGAAAAACTACAAACATGGTTTGAGGGGATGCTTTCCAAAGCTAAAAAAGAAACTATTTTGGCTTTTTTTAATAATATTGCGCATGATGACGATAGAAATTTACTACAAGATATTGTGGTGCCCACATTGATTATTAGCGGCATTCTTAGTGATGAAGTCCCTCCTGAAGTAGGCTTATATCTACGTGAACACATTAGAGACTCGCAACTTTTTGAGCTCAACCACATTGATCAATTTGCTTTTGCCACACAATCATCTCTCGTCAATCACATTATTAAACAATTTATCAAGCCCAGTTGCCGCATTTGTATTCCTGATGAAACCATAGGAGATAATAATGGTAGAGTACACCACGCCTAACGCATTCTATGATTTATATTATGATTTTACCGGCTATACCCATAATGATTACCCGAAAAATCAAACTGCAATTGCGCAAGATTTGTCTATGGTCGTTGCCCAATCATCAAAGCAAAAACCTGGTCCGCTGATTATCGCAAACTCCGTTGGCATCTATGTTTATAGTGGAGAAAAAGGACACCGCCTGATGAGTTCAGCCAGTTATCGGGCTCAGCCTGATTCTGGTTTTTATGAAATTACCAGTGTCTCGCACGTCGGTCCTGCAATCGCCTATCTTGGGGCACTTAAAGACTTAGGCAGCGCATTATGGGAAAAGCATCTTGATCCCTTAATTCATCACCTCCGGGCTGTGAGAGAAGTGAACTCGGCGCCTCAGTCCGAACATTGGTTAACTCAGTTAAATGCCCCCATATTTCGTGGCAAAGAAACACAAATCAAAAATATGATTGACTATGCCTGTTCGCTTGCAGCCAATTACTTACTCAAGGTTAAAAAAGAAAAAACGGCTTTTGGTAGCCAGCATATTGTTGAGAATTTTCTAAATATTCAAACCGCATCATATCCCATTCCATATGATAACGTAATGATAGGAACCTTCGCATTAGCGGGATTACAAAGCATGTTTGAACTATATCATGCTCTTCATAACGTTGAGATTGATTGGGAGCATGCTAAAATTATTCTGCATAATCTGGCGGGCACCAATTATGGCGCAGGTATTACAGCGGGATCAAACTGGTTAGTACCGGTTATACAATCGATTGCGGGTACTGCTTTAGATCCTAAACGTATTTTGATCGTTCCTTATGCGCCTTTGCCAAATAATATAGGTGCTGTGTCCTTGTCTGATGAAGATTTTGATGCTGTTTCAAATAAAATTTGGGGAGCCATCTATACACGGCCTTTTATTTCAGAGGCGGCATTTTCACATGTTGAAGATCTTGTCATCCCGTATCGGGCGCCATTGCCCGGTGATTACGAAGCCACAAGTGCAGATGACATCCACGATTTTATCAAACGCTTAAAATTCTCTGTTACCAGCCCCAAACAAATGTTGTCAAATACGGTTGGCTTTTGGCTGGCAGGTGAAGCTGTGAAGAAGAAATGGCAATTTGAGCACATGGATCTGCCTGGACTCACGCATGGCTTTCCCTCGGGGATGACAGAATACCCTGATCATGCTCCCTCCATTACTGAATAGGTATCACACAATGAAACTAATCGAATATCAACGTATACAATCCAGTGGTGCCCGGGGTGTTGAAATTTTTAACATTGAGGGTAACACGTTTTTAGCGATTCCCCAATTAGCTGAAGATATTAGCACTGATCCACCGAATATGAATGGGGGCAATAGTATGGTCGATGTTGTGATCTACCAATGGAAAAACAAGGCATTTGATGACTATCAACGTATCGTCTCTTATGGAAACGAACATGTCAGTTTTTATGCCTTCGATGGACGCTATTTTTTAGCGGTTGCCAGTATACGCAGTGGCAAATCCCCGAACTTCGAAATGAACATCCCATCGGTGCTCTATGAATGGCAAGATGATTGTTTTGCGATATTACAATCGTTTGATACATTTGCTGCTAAAAGTTGCCAATTTTTTACGATGGACAACCAACATTATCTGGGTTTTTCTGAAGGGGTTCAGGAGGCTGGTATGGAAGATGCTCAATCCTTATCGTCTCATCTTTATCACTGGACCGGTGAACATTTTGAGCTGTTTCAGTCTTTGCCCTCGGCTTGGGGCTATGACATGAGCTTTTTTCAAATTGATGGTTGTTCTTTTTTAGCCATTGCGGATAATAGCACCACATCCACGATTTACAAGTGGAATGGTGAGCGATTTGTACCGTTTCAAGATGTTGCAGAACAAGGTGGGGGGCGTCAATTTTGTTATTTTTCCATACAAAACCACCATTATCTTGCCTTTGCTAATTTGTTACATGATAGTGTGTTATATCGATGGGATGGAACCATGTTTAGAGAATATCAAGTATTACATGGGAAGGCCGCGCGAAATTTTTATGTCTTGCAAAGAAATAATCAAACCTATTTATTTCGCACTAATTTTATGACAGGAACCAGAGAACAACCTATTACACAGATGGACTCGACAGTTTATCAATGGTGCAATCAACAATTTTATCCCATAGTAAGTTATGAAACTCATGGCGGAACCGAGTCTCATGCATTTGAAAGTGATAACCGTATTTTTTTGGTAGTTTCCAATAGCCTCAGCCAGGATGTCCGTTTCCAAACCCCAACTATCGTCTACGAAGTATCGTTATAAATCGAGACATGTTTGGAACATGTCTCAAAGGGTTTAAAATATGGAAATAAGTCTCCGTGAACTAGGGAAGCCAATAGCGGATGGCAATATTTTTATTCATCCAGCAGTGGAAGAAGGAATATTTATACCTGGTACCGCATCCTCAATCTGTGTTACCCCGTGGGTGTTAGTCCATATCGCGCTGATTGATCGGTTATTCCAGTGCATGCAAAAACGCCCGAGATCAATTTACCATTTGTGAATGACGCGTTCAGAGCCTATCATATCGGCTCTTAGTGCCCCATTGGTATCCAATCAATTTGGGGCGGGCATACTCAGTTATAGCTCGGCCTCAACTATTTTGCCTTAGCCTCGGGCGCTTTCAAATCCTCAAAGTGTGTTCTCAGCCCTCTCTTTGTGTTATTGTTGCGCTCATTTTCGCCTTCACTATAAGGAGCATCCATGCCTGATCCCATTCAAAGAGTAGAAATACCTGTATCTACAGAGGTGTTACCAAGACCTAACCCGAAAAGTCGTAGCTTAAGAGCGATGGTGATCACCAGTAATTTGGCAAAATTTAAGGAGTTTCGAGAGGTTTTGGGTGATGGGTACGGGATGGATATTACTCGGGTTGACCGTGACGAACAGGTCTCAATCGAAGAGCAGTGTATTGCTATCATGAAAGAGGCACAATTTACGCCGCATTTTATGTTGCGTGAAGAAACAACTCTGGTGAATGTCGATAGTAATGAAGACATCACGCACTATACGATTGATGAATTGGCATCATTTCACTTAAGTAATGTTCGCCATACCTCAAAACTGAGTGTGTATAAGCCTCAATGGCAGGGCGAACCCGTCCGAACATTAAGCCACTTCACTGTGCGTGACTATGAACAGCGTTCCTATGGGTATATTGACATGGAGAAACGTGTTGAGTGTTCCCACGGTTTCGGATGGGACTCGGTATTTGTCAATAGCGTAACCAATCTCAGCAATGAGGAGTTTTTCGAGCAATTCGGGAAAAAATCTGCCAGACAGCATACTGCCAGTGATTTTATCATTTGCTATCTTCGCTATAAGGCCCTGGTCAGTTTAAAGCATCATGAAATGCCTATTACCAAGCCCATTGATTTTGGTGCAACGTATATTCATTTAACCCAATTTATTCAAAACAATCCGCACCTTTCAAATCCTTTTGTAAATCAATGGGGTGTGGCCAGTTTGCGAAACACTATGGTCAATGATGGAATGTTTTTTAAGGCGGCATGGAGTCGTGCCGTTAAAAATTTTTTCTCGCCACCTTTTTCTGGCTTACCATTAACCGCCAAACAAGGTGCAGCCGAAGAAACCATTTTTGGCACACATGACATGTTACACCATGCGGTTCCCGATCTGGTCTGCAATGCAAAACCCGGCAAATACCATTTTCAAATCTATAGCGCCTGGCGCATGATCAGCGAAGCATGTACCCTGGTGCTGGCTGATATGTTTTATGCGGATGGTTTAATTCAAAACGGGGTATCTTCAGATAACGTCGATAAACGCATTCATCCTTTGTTTGTTGCTGTTAAAGACGTACAGATGATTGATGATCCGACTCGTATGAGTGTTGAAGATCGCTTGGCTTTTATCAAAAGTCTTCTATTTGCCAACATGCGGTTTGCGCTTCATGGTGATGACAGCGTTTGGAAGCAAGTATTAACGCAGGCGGATGGTACTATTTTACCAGAACACCAACAGCGTTTGGATGCTTATAAAAACCACTTTGCCAAATTTTTTATCGGTGATAATGCGTGGACAAGGGCAAACTTTGACAACATGAATGCCAAGCGTGCGTCTTTAGACTCCTGGATTGACTCTGTTGGAGAGGATGCTTTTAGGGCGGCTAATATTCCGTTACTGTCTGATATTTGTCGAGAGCTTGGCAGCGACTTGGCTGACTACAATGCCGTATCTGAAGCGGTGTTTGAGTATGTGTTTACAACAAGATTAAAGCCCAGTCTTGAACGGCCAGTCGTCGATTTTGATGACGACAACCTCATTCAATCTCGCGCATTTCGTCGTTATCTTATGGGACAGGTCAGCCTTTTTTCAAAATACCCAACACCACTGGGCCTGGAGAAGATTAAAGATGGAATGTTATCCAGAATTCAAAATACCGAGCCGTTTACCATCGTTGAACAAAACAATATTTGTGAAAATCTAAAACGCTATATTATGTCCTTGGAAGGTATGCGGTTGATGTCTCGAGCTGAGGCCAAAAATGCCATTGATTGTTTCCCGGTATTTCCCCCAGTGTACATATCTTACCCCGAAATGCAGGAAAAATATGGCACAATTGAACGTTGTGTTAAGGAACAGGTCGAGGCGTATACTGATCCCGCGGCCCGTACCGCTCCTCATCCCAACGCCTTGTTTTCAGGCTTAAATACAGATACCCCCGTAATGCCCCCCAGTAAACCCTCAACAAGCGGGTTATTCAAATTAACAGTTCAACAACCTGTGATCAAGAAGGCCATTCATCTATTGGGTGCTCCTGGCGTAGGTAAATCAACCCAAACAACAGCTATTAGTGCTATCATCCCCGGTGTGATGTGTATTTCAACGGGCAATTTGGTTAGGGCATTATTGGCTAAAGTAGAGGCAGGGGTTGCGCCACTGTCTTCTGTAGAGCAAGAGGCGGCAAGGTCGCTGGATATCATGAAAGCAGGCGGCTTGATGGATGATAAGGCTGTTTATGCACTTTTAATGGCGCATATATCAGAAGATGGGGCCGGACGTGATGCCGTTCTGAAGGCACACACCATTGTGTTTGATGGGGTACTCAAAGAAGCTAAAAATGTGAGTGCCTTCAATCAGGCTCTTGCAGCATTTAACCAAGCCAATCCCAACCTCGTCGTACATATAACCGCGGTAGTTGATTTAACAGCGGATAAAGAGATGTTAGAACAACGGCATCAATCCCGTGTAAAAGAAGCACAAGCTTTGAAAGCAGCGCAGCGACCTGATGACTCCAATGATACCTACACCAAAAGATTAGATCTGTATATGAATAATATTCACGCATTATTAACAAGACTCTCTGAAGAG
This sequence comes from Legionellaceae bacterium, assembly GCA_020831865.1. Taxonomy (GTDB): domain Bacteria; phylum Pseudomonadota; class Gammaproteobacteria; order Legionellales; family Legionellaceae; genus JAFIFT01. Next base: position 97,715 of record JAFIFT010000015.1, read on the forward strand.
CATGACGGTATTGCATATTCGGATATCGATACTTCAGGCGGTATTGAGCCCACCACAAGACGTTTGCGTGAGATCATTGAAGCGACTACAACAGCCAGTACTCTTTCCCAAGGGGAAAGCATGCTTACTTAGCCCTTAGCTTGGGTGCCGTTTGTAAGGATGATGTCACCTAAAAGCGTTGGGCTCATTGGAGGACTTTGGGGTGGCATTATCATGGGAAGCGTTTAGCCTGTATGCTTATAATGTGCTTACGTTTAATGGATGACGAGATATCAAACAGCCTGGCGGAATTGATTTTATTGCTGTGGGGTAAAGGGTATACTTCCCTTATACCACATAAGCATAGGATGGAGTTTACAATGCTCATTTCGCATGGGAGCAGCACACCAATACCGGTCAATGACATTAAACAGCGCCTCAAAAACCTTACTCATCCTATTTTGCCCTGTAATGTTGAATTACAATTAGTTGACGAGCTTAACGAATTCCCACTGGGACAATTTCTACTTGCAAACAAAGGGCTGAATGGTTTTTGGACGGCTTACGTCATTCTGCATGGCCCCCTCCGCCATAACCTGCATCCACTCGAAGAATGGTTGCTACATTACTCACCAGGAATCAAGGCAACACAGCAACGCTTTGCCATTTTTCAAGAGACGTTGCAAAGCCTTCTGCACGAAGGTATTCACCTGGCCTCTATCCCTTGTGGCTTGATGGATGATTTATTGAGACTTGACTATTCTGCACTTCATAATTACCACCTGACAGGCATTGATTTAGATAGTCTTTCTCTTGAGCAGGCATCTAAAAATGCTGAGAGATTGAATATTAAAAAGGTCACTTACCACCAAATGAACGCCTGGGATTTGAAGGTTAAGGATAAGTTTGATGTGATAACCAGCAATGGTTTAAATATCTACGAGCAAGATAGCCTCCGTCTCATTGACCTGTATCGACAATTTCATAGCTCTTTAAATAAAACAGGCTACCTGTTAACCAGTTTCATTACTCCTCCATCATCTAACTGGCAAGTAAAAAATTCGGATGACCTTATTAAGCAAGCCGCTATTTTTTCAGATATTCTACAAGCAGGCTGGCAGTGCTTCACTACTGAAGATGAAACTTGTCTACAACTTGAAGAGGCGGGATTTAAGATTGAAAAAATTACGTATGACGAACAAAAAATTTTCCCAACCGTTTTAGCCAAGAAATGATGGATTAAAAAGGTAATTTCAGTTTAAAAAAGCAATACTCTAAATTAAGCTTTTATAAAATAATCAATTGATTTGTAAATTAACATTAGATCAAAGCGTTGAGGTATGAGTTTATTCTGAACTTACCCGGTCTTGCCATCCCAAAAGTGAGCAAAGTATGATTTTACCCTGCTTAGAATCATTTAAAATTAGATAAGCTTTCATCAATATGATATAACCCAATTTTTTTAAACATGCTGTGTTTTAAGAGGTGGTAAATGAAGAAAGAATGGTTGGAAGTGTCCGAGATGAAGTTGGTGGGTATGAGTATTCGTACGAATAATACCTTGGAAATGAATCCTTCTACAGGAAAAATTGGGCCATTGGTGGGGGAGTTTTTTGCCAAAGGCATGGCTAATAGCATACCCAATAGAAAAACTCCAGGTGTGACTCTGTGCTGTTATACAGACTATGACAGTGATGAGAACGGAGACTATCTCTACTTTGTTGGAGAAGCGGTCACCTCTTTCGATGATGTTCCTGAGCAATTCAAAACAGTGATTATTCCAACGGCCAAGTATCTTAAGCTGACCACTGAAGAGGGCCCAATGCCGAATGTCGTTTTTTCAGCCTGGCAAGATATTTGGAAAATGACCCCCAGTGATTTAGGAGGGGAGCGTGCCTATCAAGTGGACTTTGAGGTCTATGATCAACGATCCCTGGATCCCGCTAAAACGGTAATGGATATATATATCGGTCTTAGGTAGGCTCAATTGATGAACTGAGGGGGCGTATTTTTTTGCCTTCTCAGTAATAATTTTTGGGTCATGTTCTTGCCTCTAAGGCTTTTTTGATTAATCACAATAATTAACATAGTGCTTCATTTTTGACTTTCTCGTTTTGTTATGGTAGTCTTGCGCTTGATATGGATTTTAGTTTGGGTTTAGGGAATTCCTTGTTTAAATAGGGTTTAAAATTAGATGCTTATAAGAGTATGTCAACCCCTGGCTCGATTCTTTGTGTATTCAATGATGGCTGCGCCTTCTCATCTGGAACGGAACACGGTACGATTGACACAAACAATGTTTAGCCCGGCCGTTCAGCGCAGCTTTTCAAAGCATAGTCAAAATTTTTTGGAAGAGAAAATGAAAAGAACGCTAGCCACGAATCCTTATGGAAGTTTCGCTGTGAAAAAGAAAAAAAAAGAAGTGACGAATGCGGCAATCCTTGCCTACATCAAAGAGAATGGTTTTGGTACGCCCACACCCCCACTGGTCTCCGGACTGAATGCTGAGGTTTTTAGGCAGCACTATTATGATAAACAGGAATTGATGGTTTTTTGCCGTGAGAAAGGCATTTCAACCACAGGTTTAAAAGAAGATCTGAACAAAAGAATTGAAACTTATCTCCGAACAGGGCATGTGATTGTTGCCAAACCGGTTTCTCACTCTTCCAAACCTGATAGTCAGGGTGGTCTTAGACTCGACAAAAGAGTGGTGAACTACAAAAGTGACCCTACAACACGTGCGTTTTTTGAAAAACACATTCCTGATTTCAAAGGCTTTAGTGCTTTGGTTCAAAAGCAGATCAAGCTGCGTCTGGCAGAAGGTGATGAATTTACGTATGGTGATGCAATTGAAATGCACAAGCAATTTATGCGTGATAAACAAAGTGGGCGTTTAACAACGGTAGCTCACGACTCATGTCAATATAATCAATTCTTTATGGATTATAAAGCAGATGTTGACCCCAAACTCCACTCAAACAAAGAGGCGTGGATGCTTGTTAGGCAATCTGCTGGCCCTAAAACTTATCAGCGCTACAAAGATAGAATAGAAGAAATCAGAAATATTTTATCTGTTGAAGATGTTCAACAGGAGAAGGAAACCGCATCTATATAATCATTTTATCCCAGATCTCGGTTTGGGATGAAACAAGAGATGCTTGCTTAATTATGGAAGCTCTTTGTAGAAACAGGTGATAAGCCCTTGTCTGGATAGGATAGTTGGCCGTTGGTGACATAATACAGGCAACCCATTCCAATAGGCGTTCTAACACTGCAAGTTAACAACCAAATAATAGAACGAAATAATAATAACAACAATATGTTCTTTGCATATTTTGTTGCGTCTGCGCGCATGTAAACGTGCAGGGTCAGTGTGTGGCCAAGTGTTTTGAAGTGCGAAAGTGATATCGATGGTAACGACTCGCGTTTTGAAGGCATATGGTTATATGACGTCTTATTTTGACAGGACTCTGAACGAATGAAATGCCAGGAGACATCATTGAATACTGAACATACTCTGATACTCGCCAGTTCAAAAGTGTTACGACAGGTCGTTTATCAATTGCACAGTCAAGGGGTTTTTAAACACTTATCAGAGCACGTTGCCTGTACGGTAGAGGATTTAGAAAAGCTTAGTGATGTTTTCCCACCAATATTAACGTCTACGCTGAATCTAATGGTTGCCTTAGGGGTTTTGGCCAAAAATGCAGAAGACGAGTATTATTTCAATGAGGTTACCCAAGCATATTTAGATCAAATCACATTACCTGCGTTACCAAAAGATCCATCATTTGAAACTGTAATTTCCCACTGGCAGGAATTGTCTACTCAAATTGAACACTTTAATGTTCAGGCTCAATTAAGCTTGATGGCGTTTATTCATCAGTTTTTAGCATTTTTACAATCAGAAAATGTCATTCAACAAAATGTGTTAGTGAACTGGAACGCTATCCCTGAATCACAAACGGACAGTATCAAATCATTGTTCGTCAAGCTTGCCTGGATTGATCCCGGCAATCCAGGTTTTTTGACCAGCGAAGGTCAAAAAGCGATGCACACCATTGAAACGCTTACGAAGGAAAAACCAGGTTCAGTCTTAACCCTGTTACCACGAGGCCGGGATTTAATTCACAGATTTTCACAACAAGTTCAAGCATCAGCGGTGGAACAAAAAGCGGATGCTGTTGTTTTTGTGGCTGATAAAAATCAGTTTGATATCGTTGAGAGCATTGCGTCTGGTTTAAGCCACATAACCAAGCTACTGGTTTCAGACGACAAAGAAAAGAGTCATATTCCCTCCAGCATTGACGCTGAGAATGCAATGAGTTACGGCGATGTATTTGCTGATAGAGTTAAAGCGTTTTCGGGGCATGAAAAAAAAAGTGTCTGGGTTGTCATTTCCCCGAATATGAGCACCGAAAAAATGGCTCGGATATTCAAACAGGTATCAAAGTATTTGCCGCCTGTTTCTGTTGAAAGTTTGTTGGTCTTTCATCAGCAAAACGGCTCCCAGTCATTTATTTTCCAGGAGTGCGCACAATTAATGGGGGTTGATTTATCATCTGTCAAGCAATCGGTTGCAGACCAATTATCGCCCTTTATCAGCAATCAATTTCTGCCAGGTAAAAATACTCATGCACAGGACCTATCCATGGAGGGCTTGCAGGTTGCTACCGCGCAGCTGCTTGCCTCAAACTACGCTATAACCCGTCTTATCGAGACTGATATTGGGGTCCAAGATGTAAAGCCCTTGGGTCTAACGGCTCGACAAGCAAAACGATTGATAGTCCAATATCCTTTGTGGCAGTTTAAAATTAGCTCTGAGCGGTCGACTTCTTTCCTTTTGGCTCGCACAGAAGCCCAGGATGATAGCAAACTCCTTCATATTATCCACAATAAGGCAACCGCCATGAGCGAGGAAGAACAGGTATTAACTTCTTTTCTTTCTCAGTTGGCTGAGTTAAGTGGTGATATTGACATTGTTGTCATCAATGAACAAGAGCAGTATACCTCAAAAGGCTTGTCCGTTATCCAACGCGCGAGTATAAGCGCACGAAAAGACGATACGCTATCCATTGTTGGCTATGCTTTGAAAACCGCGGGCGCCGATGATGCTGATGCTTTTTGGCAGTTACACCAAGGAAGTAAGGATGCCATTCAGGAATATAAAATCACAGATAGGGTACCAGTTGCAAAGGGGATGGCTAATCAAAAAGTATACAAAGGCGGTTTGTTAAAGCAGCCCGTTGATTTGTTTGATGCATGCTTTTTCAATATTTCAGAGATTGAAGCGGCTTATCTTGATCCCCAGCAACGGCTGCTTCTTGAAACCACATGGCATGCGCTTGAACACGCTGGCGTGACACAGCAGCAACTCAGCCAGGCCAAAACAGGCATATTTGTTGGTGCTTCGAATCAAGATTTTGCTAAACTGGTGGCCAGGCAGGGGGAGGCTACTCAATACAACCGCTATGTAAACGCGGGTGGGCATAATGGTACGCTTGCCGGCAGGCTTGCTTATTTCCTGAAAACTCGACATCAGAGTATCGTTATTGATACCGCCTGTGCATCGTCAATGACGGCCTTGCATCAAGCAAAAATAAGCTTGCAACGAGGTGATATAGACTACGCCATTGTCGCTGGGGTCAATATTATTTTATCGCCAGAATTTACCGAAGGAGATAATGCCATGGGCGTTATCTCTGAGTCCGGTCAGGTGCGCTCCTTTTCCGATGATGCAAATGGCTATGTCAGAAGTGAAGCTATCGCGGTGGTTATTTTAACTCACGCTGATTTAGCCCGTGAAAATCAACTCACGTCCCATGCAACGTTGTTAGCCACCCAGGTGAACCAAGTGAGCAGTGCTAAATATTTTAGTATGCCAGCCGCTGATAGCCAGGTAACACTTATGCAAGAGGCATTGACGGAAGCGGGTTTGCTGCCTCAAGACATTGATGTGATTGAAGCACATGCTACAGCGACCAGAGGCGGTGATGCCATAGAACTGAATGCACTGGCTGAGCTTCATGGTGAACATCCTCTGTGGTTAAGTTCAAGCAAACCTGTCATTGGTCACACCGAAGCCCCGTCAGGACTAATCGGTATCATCAAAATGATGATGGCCATGAAGTATGAAATGATTCCTGCCCAACTCCATTTTGCGGGCTTCAATCAACGAGCCGATGTGAAAACGAATCATCTGAAAGTGAATGTTCGACCGCATCGATGGCAAAAAGGAGATGACCACCAACGCATTGCCGCGGTGACTAGTCTGAGTTATTCGGGAGCCAATGCTCATGCTATTTTGTCTGAGCCAAGCAAGCTTAGCCTGGTTCCTGAACTTGTGTTAAGAAAGCGATGGGCGCAGTTAGGGGGACGTCAAGAGCTGTTTAAGCAGCCTCAAGCCGCGCATATTCCAACTTTAGCACCTCTGGTTATCTCAGCTAAAACAAGTGAAGGCTTAAAGGCACAAGTTGCATCCTATATCCAATTCTTGTCTGGCATTGAAAACGGCAATGCTCAAACCTGGTTAAACATAGCCTATACCTCAACTGCTTGTCGAGACCATTTTCAGTATCGACTTGTCCTTCTTGCGGAGGGGATTGGCAGTGCGCTTGCACAATTAAAAAGGCCAATAGCAGAGTTAGTCCAATCTATAGATCTAAGCCCTTTACCATCGCAATTTAATTTTGCTGATGCAAAGCAGCGATATCAACAGGATATGGTATTTCAATATGCTGTTGATCGATATTGGCCAACACACAAAGCAAAGCTTGATCAATTACGTGTCGAAGATGTCTCTGAAACAGAGCAGCTCATCGTGAATCAAGCAAATCACTTTTGTTACGAGTTTGTGGGCTTAACGAAGCCCGAGGCAACACGAGATGTTTCCATGGTTCGAATGGTTCAAGACATTCAAGCCGCTTATCAACAAGGCGTTGATATCAATTGGTCGCATGTTTGGTTCAGTCAGGTCAGAACACAAGTTGCGTTACCGAAATATGCATTCCAACGCCAATCCTACTGGCCTTCAATTCTTGGCGGTAAAACAGACCTGGCCGTCACAAGCGAAGCAACAAAAGCAAGAAACAACGATGATAAAGTGCTTCTCGACATTTTTGGGCGGCTCACTCATCGAAGTGTGGATAACATTGATGTGAGCTTTTTTGATATCGGAGGTAATTCTCTTAAGCTTGCAGATTTAAAACACCACATTGCGATGCAGCTTGGTGTGGACATTGCGTTGAAAGATTTGTTTCACTTGAACACAGTGAGAAAAGTAGTCGACTCCTTGCCAGAGGAAAGAGTATCGCGGCACCTGGCACACATTCAGCCTAATTCTGCATTGAGATACCAACCGTTCCCGCTCACTCCAATCCAGCAAGCCTATGCTTATGGCCGAGAATTGCCTGCTCAAATGTTAGGGGGGGTGTCGACGCATTTGTATTATGAGATTGACTGGGAAATACTTGATTTAGACAGATTTGAGCGGAGCTTTAATGCCATGATTCAACGTCATGACATGCTGCGTGCCATTGTAAATGAATCCGGTCATCAAGTCGTTCTGGATAATCCTGGTCACTACACTGTTAAAGTCCAGGACTTTAGTGCTTTGGATGTTGCGTCATTCAGCCATAAAGCCGAAGCTATTCGCAGTGACTTATCGCATGAAAAATTCAATGCCCGCCAATGGCCATTGTTTAAAGTAGAGGTCGTTCGTGGTGCCGAAAAAGACAGAATTCTATTGAGTTTTGATTGTTTGATGATTGATATGTTCAGTCTCCACATGTTAATGCGAGAATGGTTCCAAACCTATCATCATCCCGAAATGCAACTTGAGCCACTGTCACTGACCTTTAGAGACTATGTTGAAGGAGCGTCCAAACCATCTGGCCTAAGCTATGAAAAAGCCAAAGCGTATTGGTTGGCGCAAGTATCCAAGCTTGCTCCAGCGCCACAATTACCATTTAAAAGCCATCCATCTGAGCTTCAATCTTTGACGTTCACCCGCGTCAGTAGAACCATTCCTGCGCCGCAATGGCAAGCAATCAAAGACAAAGCGACTGAAGCAAAGCTGAGCCCTACCAGTGTTTTATTATCACTGTTTGCCGCGGTAGTGGCGCAATGGAGTGGCAACCGGTCATTTCTGCTCAACTTAACTTTGTTTACCAGGCAGAAGCTGCATGCACAAGTACAAAATATCTTGGGGGATTTTACCGAAACAGAACTGTTATCCGTGGATACCACGTGTTTGGCAGAGCAAAGCTTGTTGGATTTTGTGGGGGCGATACATAGCCGGCTGTGGGAAGACTTGGAGCACAACGCGTTCCAAGGTGTGGACGTGGCGAGAGAAATCATTAAAAAACGTCAATTATCCGATGAGCAAATTGTCTCGCCGGTGGTGTTCACGAGCCTGTTAAACTTGGGTGGCAATGACCAACACAATACTTGGTTGGCGATGGATAAAATGGCCTATGGCATCACACAAACCCCACAAGTGCATCTTGATCATAAAACCTTTGAGCAAGACGGCGCCCTGGTGGCGGAATGGGATTACCCTGTCGGCTTGTTTGAAGATGCACTGATTGCGGACATGCATGCCTGCTACTGTGAACTTGTTGCGACAGTAGCGACCCGTGATTGGCAACAAAAATGTCCGGAAGTGTTACCTGAGTGGCAAAAATCAGTGATTCATTATACGCCTGAGAAAAAATTTCCCGATGCGGAAAAAGGGTTGCATCAGTTGTTTGATGACGCGAGAAAACAGTATCCGAACCACATTGCCATTGTGTCTGAAGACCGAAACGTCACCTATCAACAGCTATATGCTACCGCGCAAACCATGGTGAAAAAACTGGTTCCTTTGGCTGGTAAGGACGAGTTGATTGCGGTCCTTTGCCCGCCAGGCTGGCGACAAGTAGCCGCCTGCTTGGCTATTCAATATGCGGGTGGTGCTTATCTGCCGCTGGATGCGAGTTTGCCGGAGAAATATCTGTCGGGCTTATTGGACGATACTGAGGCGAAAGCCATCATTAGTTGTGAGCAATTGAGCAATTTGCGCGATAGAATTTGTCAAGGTAAAACCATTGAAAAACTTCCATTAGATGAGCTCGTTGAGACTTGCGATTCGCATCTTGAACAAGGCTACCATCCAGATAATCTGGCCTATGTTATTTTTACTTCGGGTACAACGGGCAAGCCAAAGGGGGTAATGATTAGCCATCGCTCCGCGGTCAATACTATTTTAGATATCAACGATCGATTTGGCGTCACAGCGCAAGACAAGGCATTTGCAGTATCAAAATTGAACTTTGATTTATCAGTATATGATATTTACGGCCTACTGGCTGTCGGCGGGCAAGTGGTTTACCCAGGTTTTTTAGAAGACAAAGAGCCTGCTCGATGGTTTGAGTTATGCCAACAGAACGGCGTGACTATTTGGAACAGTGTGCCGAAGATAGTTGAGATGTTGCTGTCCTACATGGCGGCCAAAAAAACCCAGGATTTCCGCTTGCCAAGCATGCGTTTGGTGATGATGAGTGGTGACTGGATTCCACTACAATTGCCCGAAAAAATCAGTCGTTTTTGTCCTAACCCAAATCTGGTGAGGATGAGTTTAGGGGGCGCTACCGAAGGATCAATTTGGTCGATTGGTCGTGAAATTCATGACCTCAAGTCAAGCTGGACATCCATTCCATATGGGAAAGCGTTGACGAACCAAACGATGATGATTTTGGATGAGCACATGTATCCTTTACCGCTTGGCGTTGAAGGTGACATTTATATCGGTGGTGTGGGCGTTGCACAAGGCTACTGGCGCAACGCAGAAAAAACCACTGAGGCCTTTAAAAAGAGCCCGGTTGATGGACGAATGATTTATAAAACAGGCGATCGGGGTTATAAGGATGCCGAGGGAGAAATCATCTTTTGCGGTCGAGTCGATAACCAAGTGAAAATCAATGGCTATCGAGTTGAGCTAGGGGGTATTACCACAGGTTTGAATAAAATACCAGGCGTTGCAGACAGTGCGGTTTTGGATATTGAAGAACAAGGGGGTAAAAAGCTGGTGGCATTTGTTAAACGAGAGCAAGCGCCCCAGTTTAAAGAGCAAATCGATTGTATGCAAAGTCCGCTTAGCCCGGCCGAAAAATCTGATTTTAAGATGAAGTCGCAAGGCTTGTTCTATCAACAACGGATACAAGGTGCCCAGAGAGTTGAGCTTAAAGCGGCGAAAATAGTGCCATCCTCATGGTATGGTCGTAAAAGTTATCGACGCTTCGAAGGTAATAAACCCATTACGGAACAAGACCTGTGCGCGTTGTTCGATATCCCTGCTCATGCGGTGATTACCTCAGAATCCCCCTCTTTGTCCGCACTATTGTCCGTATGTGCTGCATCAACCAGTGCTGAGCATGTGCTGCCAAAATACACTTACCCATCTGCTGGCAGCACGTATCCGGTTAAAGTTTATCTTCTGGTGGATGAGGGACGTGATGAAGTGTCAGCAGGATGTTATTACTATCATGCAGAACAGCATGCCTTATATAAACTGAATGACGCAGTTTCCTCCTCAGGTTTATCTATCGTCACCGTTTCTCACGACAAGCTTATTCAGCCTTTGTACGGTGAGCGAGGGATTGCGTTTTCAGATTACGAACAGGGGCACCTGCATGGCGTATTGTCTCAGACGGCCAATCAACTAGGCTGGTCATTGGAAGCGTGCGCTCCAGGCGGTCAGGATTTTGCTGCGCTGCTTAAACTGGGTGAACACGATAGGGTGTTATCTCATTCACTCATTAATACACACGCGTCTGGTTTGCAACCACGGCAAGCCCAGAGCGAAGCACTGCACACCTACGTTTACCTGCAGAGGGACTGTGCTTTAGGCGAGGGGCTGTACGAGTGGTGTAATGGTCAATTAGTAGCCTGCGATGCCATCAGCCCATACCCAATTGCCTTTGAACATACCGGTGATAACGCCAATGTGATAGCGGATGCTCAAGCCATCCTTATTCTCAGCGCGCACGGTGGTAATGCTACGAACGTGTATCAAAACATGGGTGAATTGGCACAAAACTGGATGCTAAAAGCGCCAGAGTTACAAATGGGTTTGTGCACCATAGGGCTCCCACTGTTGCCAGAAGCCCTGTGCCAGAAAATCAAAGGCACGGTTCATATGGCGTACGCCATTGGTCATGTCAGTGAATGGCAATTATCAGAAAAGCAAGTATCTATCGTTAAACCTGGCTTGGTGGCCAGAGAGCAATACCTCGAAGAACAATTGAAAGGGCAACAAGTGTTGCCCGGGTATGCCATACCCAGTGCTTATCTTGACATTTCAGCCATCCCGCTGACGGCCAATGGTAAAGTCGACAGACGTAAACTACTGGCAATTTATGAGAAGGAAAAATCAGGCGTATGGAGCCGTAAACCAAAGTCAAAACTGGAATTGGCTAAAGGACAAATGGAGAAGGTTGTGGAATTGATTGAACAAACCGTTGGTCGAGAAATTGACATCAGCCGGGGTTGGGCCGAAAACGGTATACGCTCTTTTAATTCTGTTGCCTTAAAATCAGTATTGGAAGATTACGGCTTAATCCTAACCAACACCCTCCTCGTCAAAGACGATTCCATAAAAGTGTGTATTGATAAAATGATGGCAAGCGCTCATCTTCTGGATGAGCAAAAACAGATCACCCCGGAGCCTGTTGCCGTTCAAAATAACAACGAACCCATCGCTATCATTGGTATGAGTGGTCGTTTCCCGGGGGCGGATGGGTTGGATGCCTATTGGCGATTGTTGCGTGACGGCGTAGACGGATTGACCTACTATCCCGATGCTCAGCAAGGGCAGATGAAGAGTTGTGGCCCTATCAATGGCATGCTCGAGTTTGATCATGACTTTTTCCGGGTCCCGCCAAGAGAGGCGAGTCTTATGCATCCAGGGCAACGTGTTTGGCTGGAAACGGTATGGCATGCTCTGGAAGATGCCGGTTATGCTGGAGACAGAGAGGGGGAGCGAGTAGGGGTTTATGCTGGCTTGGGTGGCGATGCTTACCTCAATGCTTCTTACTATGAGCGAGACGGGTTGGTCATCCGAACGGTTAATGAGCATGATTATTTAGCTAGCCGTAGCGCGTTTGCCTTTGACTTCAAAGGCCCGGCAGTGACCTTGCAAAGTGCGTGCTCATCCTCATTGGCGGCAATTCACTTCGCCGTCAACGCCCTTCGCAATGGTGAAGCAACGGTTATGGTCGCCGGTGGTGTGCACACCTCACGATTTAAGCAAATGGAGGTTGCCAACTATCCTAAACATACCATTTTTTCAGCGCAAGGCCATTGTCAGCCTTACAGTAATAGTGCGGATGGAATTATTGAAACCCAGGGGGTTGGTGCCGTGGTGTTAAAACCGCTGTCACGCGCCCTGGCCGATGGTGATAGAGTGTATGCCACTGTATTAGGCAGCGCGCTTAATAATGATGGAAGTCATAAACGTGACTTCACCTCACCAAATGGGGATGCTCAAAGAGAGGTCATCTCAAGGGCGTTGCATGTTGCAAATGTGCCCGCGTCAACGATTAGTGCCGTTGAAGGACATGGTACGGGAACGCCTATGGGTGACCCCATTGAATTCGAAGCCCTGCGGGCCATTTACGGCAAAACCCAGCCCGTTGCTTTAAGTTCGGTTAAGGGCAATATCGGGCATACGGTTACAGCAGCTGGCGTGGCAGGGGTGATTCGAATGGCGATGTCATTAAAAGACGCCATATTACCCAAAAACCTCCATTTAACAACCCCGAACAGGGAGCTTCGAATTGCTGATACGACGTTTGATGTCACGATGGAAACCAGAGCCTGGGAAACCGGTGAAGCGGTGCGACGCGGCGGTGTGAGTTCCTTTGGCATGGGGGGCACGAATGCGCATCTCATTATGGAAGAGGCACCAAAAACAACACTGGCTGAAAAACAGCGCTTGGCGACACAATGGCAAGGTGTTACGGAGTGTAACGTTCCTAAGCGCAAGAGCAGTGATGCTGGCCCATGGTTATTTGTCTTGTCTGCTAAAACGCCATCTGCACTGGCAGCCCTGGTTGCGCAATTAAAAGAATGTTTAGCTGGTCCAGAGCCAATTAATTTGGCGGATTTATCTTACACTTTAAGCTTTGGTCGGGCACAAATGGAACACCGTTTCATTGTTGAAGCAAGTGATGCGGAACAATTAAGGCGTCTGCTAGTAGCGTCTGAGCTTCCAGTTATGAGCCCAGTATCTCAGCAAGCAAGCGGTTTTGCGATATGGTATCAGTCAGATGCATACTTCCGAGCGTTGGTTGACAGCTGTGCCGACATCTTTCATTCCATTGATGGTCTGGATGCGCTCTCTGATGCCATATCATCAGCCTCAGCAAATGCCAGATTAACACTGATTTACTATTACAGCGCCTTAAGGCGATATCAAACCTGTGGTTTATCTCTTGAGAAGCTTGAAGCGAATGGCGCTGGCGCCCTTGCCCATCAAGTTGTCAGAGGCGTCCTGCGATTGGAGCAAGCATTGAAAGAAGTGGATTCCCCGGGGGTGCTCAAAGTCGATGGGATTAACCTGGCTGATGGCCAGCCAGCTTTAAGACAAGCAATTCAACAGGCTTTCAGAAAAGGTGTCAATATAAACTGGCGTGGCTACTGGCGTGGCAGTCTTCGTCAAAAGGTTTCTACACCGTTGTATCCCTTTGAGCGTAAGCGATTCTGGCATCAACCGGAGTCTCCTGTTGAAAAAGTGGTGGTAGAGCGTCCGCAGAGGCTATTACAGGGTGAGGCTATTGCGGTCAGTGATGAACAGTGGTTATTCCAACAAGAGCTGAGCTTAAGCACTCCATCATTAGCTTACCTGTCGCACCACCGGGTACTGTCCTCCTGTGTGTTTCCTGGGGCTGGTTATACCGAGTTATTACTCAGCGCCTCCAGAAGTTTGGGAGATGATATTATTGTAACAATCCATGAACTTTCATACCTTGAGACCTTGCGGTTTGTCGAAGGGGAACGCCGAATTTGCCAAGTTCAATTGCAAAAGCGTGAAGATGGCAACGTTGATGCAAGTATCATCAGTTTTGTTCCGGGCACATCTAGAAGTAAGGCATTGATACATGCCAAAGGTGTACTGGCAATGAGGCTCGGAGCCCGCCAGAAACAGCAGCCGCATGTTGATGTGGCCAGATTGTCAAAATCTTATACTAGCCCCAAAGAAGTTGAGGTGCTCTATTCAGAGCTGGCACGTGGCGGTGTGCAATATGGGGAGAATTTTAGAGGGATAAGACGGTTTGCCCAAAACACAGAAGGCAACCAGTTCTTGGCTCATATCGAGTTAGAACGCTCAATGAGCGTTTCGGGGCACAGCATTCACCCTGTTCTGCTAGATAGCGCATTTCAATCATTGGCGAGCATACTGTTGAGCAAACAAGCCATTGCCGATGGCATCACCTATATTCCCGTAGGGCATGGCAAGACCAGTTTTTATTGTGAAATGACCGCCACCGGTTACGTACAAGGCAGAGTGACATCTACTGGTGATAAGGAATTAACAGGAGATATTACCATTTATACGGAACAGGGTGATTTATCCGTGATGGTATTGGGTCTTAGACTGGCACCTGTGCCCAAAGCCATACTACAAAAACGCTTGGGTATTTCTGCAATGGCAGATATTCATTATCAACTGGAGTTTCAAGCGGTACCGTCCCCTGAATCCGGTAAAACGAAACGATCCTGGCTGGTGGTTGAAAGCAATCGTACAGTCGGTGCCATATTAAAAAATGCCCTCGAAGCCCAGGGTGACAGGGTTAGGTTAATGAGCATGGCGGAAACCGGAGATCCAGTCAAGACGACAGACTTAGGGGCTTCGATCGGTGTCATTTACCTTGATGGCTTGCGAACAATTCAACCCGAAAACTTGGCTAGTGCTGCTTGGCAATTGACACAATTCGTGAACCAGTTATCTAAGCATAGCGTTCAAATTGATCGTTTTATGCTAGTGAGCAGTAACGAGTTTAACCATGGAATGTATCGAGGATTCTGCACCAGTCTATCAGCTGCCCGCACCGACTGGCAGGTGAGCCTGGTAGACGTTGATGACAGTAACCGAAGAGATATTGGTCAGCTGTTATCATCTGAAGCCAGCCAGGATCATAACGCTGAGATGATGGTTCGCTATCGAGGCAGTCACCGTCTTGCCGCTCGTATAGTACGCCTTGACCCATCATCCATACCCATAACATTGGCTGAAAAACTGTTTGATCCTGATGATACGTGCCTGGTTACGGGGGGCTTGGGTGGCTTGGGTTTGAAAGTATCGGAGTGGCTTATTAGTAAAGGCGCAAAACATTTAGTGCTATTGAGTCGCCAGGAGAAACCAGTATTGCCACTGGTGATTCGTCAATGGCAAGCCAATGGTCTTGATGTGGTCACTAAGGCTGTGGATGTCAGTAACAAGCCTGCCCTTACTCATGTGATTGGTGATATCAAATCCCAACGGCTGCGATTGGCTGGCGTATTCCATCTTGCGGGTGTCATTAGAGATGCCCTGATTGACAAGTTAGCAGAGCAAGATTTTGAGACCGTGTTCGCGCCAAAAGTACTGGGTAGCTGGCATTTACATGACATCACCATCAACGAAGCCGCACTGCGTTACTTTGTTTTGTTCTCCTCTCTGGTGTCTATGGTTGGCTCTGCCGGCCAGCTTAACTATGCGGCTGCGAACAGTTACATGGATGCGTTGTCCGAGCGTAGGCGGGCAATGGGCTTGCCCGTACAACGTATCAATTATGGTGCCTGGTCTGAAGTAGGGATGGCATCCCAGTTAAGTGCTGAGCAAAAACGTGCTGGTATGGATCACATCACTGTTGATGAAGGCTTGAGCGCCATGGAAGTGAGTATGAGCACGGGTAAATCGATAACCTGTGCCAGAATAAATTGGGATGATATTTGGCGTAAAAGACGTCCATCTTGTCTGGTCGAAGGACTGGTTAAACCGGCTGTGGGCGAGAAAGCTGCACCAGCAGGCAACTTGGTCAAACAATTATATTCTACCAGTCCGCAAGCGCGTCTTGAAATCATCAAACGCAACTTACAGCAACACCTTGCCCAAGAGCTTGGTGTGGACGTATCGGCAATTGATACCAACAGAGGTATCAAAGAAATGGTGGGGACATCACTGGCGCTTCGAAGCATTTCCGATGATATGGAAAAGGATTGGGGTGAACTGGTGCGTGTTGATGATGCGGCACTGCTTGAATATCCAACCATTGACGCTTTCGCGGATCATATACATCAACAATTCCCGTTATCAGGTAAGCATAATGCCGAGACTGATCTTGCTAACAAAGATCAATGGTACCGGTCACTGTCCAAGGAGCTTAAGTGTGTCTATTTCGGCAACCTGACAATGGTAGAAATGTTTTTGACCAAGGACATTGACACTTATGTCGATAGCGAAGGTCGAACAGCACTATATGTGGCAGTGGCCAATGGTAAAACTGAAATGATTGCCTGGTTGTTAAAAAAAGGTGCGGATAAGAGAGCCCAAACAAAAAGTGGCATCAGTGTGATGGAAATGGTTGAAGCCGTAGATATTGAAAACATAACAACCCAGTTTGGTAAAACAAGCCACGGGATGAGAGGTTAGAAAAAAATGATGACAATTAATGATTTTTTTAACGCGATTCAACAAAACAACATGGAAGGTGTTATTGCAGGTTTTAGGGCTGGCTTTAATGCGGACAGTACAAATGAACACGGTGAGAGTGCGTTGGACATTGCGCTGAAGGCAGGATTTAACGCCATCATTGCGTTCCTGATGGAACCACCTGAACTGGCTCAGGTTCCCAAAACAGGTGTTGGGGGCACGTCTCAGGCAGAGGATAAGGCTGAACCTATTGCCATTGTCGGAATGTCTTGCCGTTTTGCCGGAGACGCCAACAACATTGATGGCTTATGGCACAGTTTGCTTGCACAAACAGACAGCATTACAACCGCCCCATCAGGCCGCTATGTGACACGCCAGGATTATACTGACGCCCAAGCATTTCCCGCTGCTTTTCTTAAAGATGATCTGGGACTTTTTGATGCGGGTTTTTTCCGTATTAATCAAGATGAAGCGGCCTTGATGGACCCTCAGCAACGGATGTTATTAGAGCAAACGTACCACGCTTTCGAGCAAGGTGGCTTTGACATGCACGCCTTAAGCGGTAAACAAGTGGGCGTTTATGTGGGACAAATGACCCATGATTATTCCGATATGATGCGAGCAGATAGCGATGAAGGCAATCCTCGTTTTGCTACCGGGAATATTGATTCGGTATTGTCGGGCCGTATTGCCTATTTATTTAATTTCCTGGGCGAGGCATTAACTTTGAATACGGCATGTTCATCCTCCCTTGCGTGCATGCATATTGCCAGTAATAGTCTGCGCCAGGGGCACGTGGACATGGCCATGGTCGCGGGTGTCAACGCTATCATTGATCCGCGTTTGATGAAAACGGCCGCAAGTGCGGGGATGACTTCTCCTGATGGTACTTGTAAGGCCTTTAGTCATGATGCTAACGGTTATGGTCGCGGCGAAGGGGTTGGTGTTGTCTTATTGAAGAGGTTGTCAGATGCGATTCACGAAGGGGATAACATCTTGGCTCTGATTCGTGGCAGTGCGCTCAATCAAGATGGCCATAGCAGCCAGTTAACTGCGCCAATGAAGTCACAGCAGGTCGCGGTCATTCAACAAGCGCTGAAAGTGAGTGGTTTGACAGCAGATGATATCGACGTGGTTGAGGCGCATGGAACTGGGACGATTTTAGGGGACAGAATCGAGTCCGAAGCCTTATCGCAAGTCTTTGGTCAGCGTCCCGAGCAAAGTCGTGTGATGGTTCGAACAGTCAAGTCAAACATCGGTCATACTGAGGCGGCAGCCGGTGTTGCTGCTGTGATGAAAACAGTATTGTCTTTGAAGTATGGTCAAGTGCCCGGTCAGGCTCGATTGACCCAATTGAATCCAAAATTGGATTTACGCGCACTCAATATTGATGTGCATGTGAAGCCCTGGCCGTACCAGTCAGGCAAACTCAGGCGTGCGGGTGTGAGCAGTTATGGTTTTAGTGGCACCAATGCTCATCTTATTATTGAAGAAGCACCAAGTGAAGTGAGCGCAGTAGAACGATTACGATGTCAGTGGCAAGATATGTCAGGATTCCCGGTGCCAGAACAGCCAGGTACTTTGAATGAAAAACAGTTGTTGGTCCTGTCTGCCAAAAGTAAAGACGCGCTCGCCAACTTGGTTCATGCCTATAAAAAACAACTGAGCGAGGCTGAATGGTCATTAGAACAACTGGCAAATCTGGCGTATACCGCAGCCGTTGGTCGAACACATCAACGAGAACGCAGGGGGGTTATATTTTCTTCCCAAGCAGAGTTGCTTGAAAAACTGGAAAAAGAGGGTTTTGAGTCGAAAACATCTTCTTTTAGCTTGGAGGACCCAACCAGTAACCAATTAGATGCCATGAAGCGATGGTATCATCACGATGCCTATCTACAATCGATTGTTCAGTGTTACCTCACAAAAGAGGAAGTAGGGCGTCTTCAGGCCTCCCAGAAGGACTGGTCAACAACCGAGAAAAGTTTGCATGCCTTTATATTAATGTATGCGGCTGCAATACGTTACCAGAATGCAGGTTTGTCTACCGAAAACGTACCTGCTCAGGGCGTGGGTAAACAGATTCAAGCGGTTATTACCAATAAAAAATCGATTGACTCCGTACTAAATCAGCTTCGAAAAGCCAAGCTTGGTGTCACTGAAGGCAAAGAGAAGGCAAGCAACATTGCCAATGGTTATGACTTTTTTCTTCAAAGTTTAGCTGCTCATTACCAAGCATCGAAAACCATTGACTGGCGGCAGGTCTGGAAAGGCTATGTGTGCAAAAAAATTGACTTACCGCTATATCCATTTCAACGACAGCGCTACTGGTATGACAGTGTATTAACTATTCGCCCCAGAACTTCAAGCGCTGTAAATGGGCTCACCTTAAATCCGGTTCATTTGTCTGGCGGTGCGCTGATTTATGAACACCGGTTTGATATAGGTGAAGCATCATTGCAGTTTCTTGCTGAACACCGAGTTGGTGAGCAAATTATATTCCCTGGTGCGGGTTATATTGATTTAATCCTGCGCGCGGTTAAACCTTTGCAACTGAAGGGCTGTATCAATATTGAAAAGATCCAGTTTCAACAGCCCCTTATCCTAAGGGAAGACTCAGTCACAAGCTGCCAAATTCGATTGACCCCTTCAACAGATGGCAAAACGGGCTATGAGGTTGAAATTCATGCTTGGTCAGGGCAGGAAACCATTGATAAAGCGGTGTGCCATGTTCGTGCAAATATTGGTTTTGAAACCTTAGCGGCTCAGAAAGCCGAGTACATTGACGATTTCAAAGACTCGGCGCAATCCGTGCTCACCGGCAGAGACATTTATGATCGCTTGGCAACGCTCGCGCTTTCATATGGGGAAGGTTGGCAGTTAGTGACGCATGGTTATATCAAAAATCGCCAGGTACTTGTAGAGCTGGCAGAACGCAGTGAGAGTGAGCGGACAACCCGCATAGATGCCGCATTGCACGCAACGATCGCACTGATTGACAGCAGTGAGATGCCAAAAGGCACCGGCCTTGTGCCCAAAATGTTGGAAAATCTAACTATATATGGTGATGTGTGTCGAACCAAGTATGTGATGATTGATAAAAAAGGTACGGATAATAGTTTTGGCTTTTCCCTTCAGTTTTATGATGAGCAAGGCAACCGATTAGCCAATATTGAACGTTACAGTGCTGCAAAAACCAAACTCGCTCACGTGGAAATTAACGTTCTGGCTGACAGCAGCTTTAAAGTGGATTGGCAGCGCCATGAGCTAAGCTATGTGTTAGATGCGCAATCTCATTTTAAAGCAGGTGCTGACTTTACTCAGTTGAATATCGCCTTGCCACAAGCATCGGAACTTCCGAAAAAAGATGATGTTTGGCTTAGTCAGTATGGACGCATTGTTTTTAGTATGATTTTAGTGCAGCGCTGGCCATCTTTACAAACCGTTGGCGCTACTGTAAATCTCAATCAAGTTGAAGCAGGCAAGCAACCGGAAGGCCACTTTAGTGTGTTATTACGCAAAGGGTTTCATTATTTAGCTGCAGCAAACTTTGTATCACTAGATGGTGATATTGCAACGGTTATCAAACCTGTCGCATCATCCACAGACTTAATACGCCAACTTGACACCATGTACGCTGATGAACACGACATTCAACAAGTCTTTTTAAAGTCAGTGACGCGTGATATTGATGCCATCATTGAGGGTAGGCTAAACCCGCTTCATGTTTTATTTCCGAAAGATGCTGGAGCTGAGTCTTACCGTCACGCTGCGGCGGTGTATCAAAACGCAAAAGATGCTCGCATGGCCAATATTATTACCTCCAAAGTGGTTGAAGCATTGCAATCCTCTGCTGGCGACAAGCGGATACGTATCTTAGAGATTGGTGCAGGTACGGGTGGAACAACCCGGGCATTGGTGCCCAAGTTAAGCAAATTTGCTAACGTCAGCTATGTTTACACGGATGTTTCGCCTGGCTTTGCCAAAAATTGCGATGAATGTTTTTCCAGAACCGATATTAACTATCGCTTTGCGCTACTGGACATCAGTCAAAATCCAGTTGAGCAGGGGTTCGCCAGTGGGCAATTTGATATCATCATCGCCACCAACGTCTTACACGCGACCACTAACATAGTCGAGACCCTGACCCATGTTCAACGCTTGCTGGTGCGGGGTGGTGTGTCAATTATCTCTGAAACCATTGAAGATGCGGCCTGGCTTGATTTGACCTTTGGTTTGACTTCAGCATGGTGGGTATTCAATGACGAAGTAAGAACCAATTCGCCATTGATGAACAAAAGCCAGTGGGAGCAAGTGCTTCTCGATGTTGGTATGCCCTGTCAGTACAGTCAAGGTGATAGCCAGCGGGTATTTCTGGCCTGCTCTAGCGAAGGACCTCGTCTTTCAAAGCCCATAACCACAACACCACCCACAAATTTTGTCATTAGTTTTGATGAGTCCGTTAGACCATTATTAGAACGCCCCTTACAAGAACAGGGTATTACAGCGGTTGATTGGTCGGACATGCGTCAAATTGATCGCACCATTGCTTTAATAAAGGCTTGTTACAAGCCCAGAGTGTATTTCATCACGCCTTTCAGCAAAGAAAAACGATTCGATATGGCCGTCTATCAAGAACAAGTTGGCAAGCCGTTGTTAAAATTGCTGCAAGCCCTGCATGGCAGAGCTGCATCGATTAACCTGATTACCCGTAGTGTCAAGATGGGGACCAAGAAGAATCAACGTTCGCCTGAACAAGAAACTTTCACGGGATTTGTAACCAGCGCGGCGCAAGAAAACTCCTTGTGGCATGCGAAAGCCATTGATTGTCATCATGATTTGCTCTTACGGCCAGACTTGGCAAGCAGGGTGGTAAGCGTATCTGTGCAAGAAACAAAGGATGTGGAATTTGTTATCAGTGGTGACGACTTTTTGGTGCCCAGAATGATTTCTGCGCCAGAGCTTGTAGATACGCCTCAACAATTCGGCAGAGAAGGCGTGGTTTTAATCAC
This sequence comes from Legionellaceae bacterium, assembly GCA_020831865.1. Classification (GTDB taxonomy): domain Bacteria; phylum Pseudomonadota; class Gammaproteobacteria; order Legionellales; family Legionellaceae; genus JAFIFT01. The sequence goes on from JAFIFT010000015.1 coordinate 119,375, forward strand.
AGGTGGTACCGGTGAAATTGGCCAGGCCTTAGTGAGGCATTTGGCGGGTCTGGGGCATCGAAAGTTTGCTCTTTTAAGCAGGCGATCAGGAGCTCCTTTATCACTTGATAAAAACCTGGATGTCCGGGTTTACATTGATGATTTATCGGATTTGGAAAAATTGGACACTACCTGGCGGAGCGTCAGTGAGACACAAGGTCCGATTGAAAGCGTGTTTCATTTAGCTGGAACGTTGTCAGACAAAAGCCTGAAGGACATGACATGGGCGGATGTAGAGCTTGTGTTTAAGAGTAAAGTGGTCGGTGCTTATCATTTGCATATGGTATCAAGCAAGCAGCCGCTTTCACGGTTTGTGTTGTTTTCATCCATTGCGTCATTACTATCAACGCCAGGTCAAATGAACCATGTTGCAGCAAACCGCTTCATGGATGCGTTGGCGCATATGCGACGAGACATGGGGCTTCCTGCCATATCAATCAATTGGGGATTCTGGTCTGAAATTGGATCTGCTGCCAGAATCGAAGCGGATGTGAAGGGGAAACGTAATGGCTATCTGGCGCTGACTCCAGCCCAATGTTTCCAAGCCTTAGACCAAGTGTTGTCAGCCAATCCTGCTCAGGTTGTGATAGCCAGATTTGATTGGAAGGCTTATTTCAAAAAATTCTTCAAACAAACAGTGCCACCGCTGTTTTCACGTATTGCCAACGATTTTGCATCGGCACTTAAAGTCACATCACCATCAAGTCCATCCGCATGGAATTGGGATGACTTTGTTAGCCATCATCCCGGTAAAAAAGAGCAAGTCCAGACACTGGCGAATAAAGTGTTGTCATTGTTGCGAATACAGCTACGGATAGACGATAGTGTGGATATCAGTACCGATGCACCATTGAACGCCTTTCCGGTTGAAATTGACTCCTATTCAGAAAAAGAAGTGGTGGATGCCTTAAATGATGAGTTTGGCTGGCAGGATATGAGCGCGTTGACAACCAATGTTTTCTTTAGCCACCAAACTATTGATCAAATGGCAGAGACGATGTGGCAACAGTTGGTGCCCAACCAACTAATCAAAACAAGTGATAAAGCCATTAACGTGGAGACGGTTCAAGCCGGGACAGCATCAAAAGATTGCGGCGTTGAAGGCTATGCTGATGATGCAGTTGCTATTATTGGTATGAGCTTACGTTTTCCGGGTGCCAATAATGCAGGCCAGTATTGGCAAGTGTTAAACACAGGCTATGATCCGATGGAGGAAAAAAACTCTGGGCGACAGGGAGAAAACTGTTATTTTGGCCATGCGGAAGGCAGAAAAGCAAAAACAGCCAAAGCCGGTTTTTTATCAACAGACATCAGTCAGTTTGATGCGGGCTTTTTTAATATCAAAGACGAAGAAGCGGCCGTTATGGATCCACAGCAGCGCTTATTGCTGCAACTGGTCTGGGAGGCTTTAGAAAATGCAGGTATTGCACCCTCAACGTTAAAAGATACCAACACCAGTGTGGTGATAGGGATGGCTGCAAATGAATTTGGTGACTTGCTGTTGCACCATTCGGAAGAAGATGAGTTATCTAAATTTCATGCATCAGGGAATAACCCAAGTGCGACAGTCGGGCGTATTTCCTACCAGCTTGGCTTAAGAGGAGCTAATTTGGCAGTAAATACCGCCTGCTCTTCCTCGCTGGTGTCATTACATACGGCATGCCATCAGATTAAAGAAGGCAGTGCTGATATTGCCATCACTGGAGCGGTCAACTTAATTCTTTCACCTGGCCAAATGAAGCTTTATCAAAGCAATGGCATGTTATCACCCACTCATCATTGCCATACCTTTTCTGATCAGGCGGATGGTATGGTGCGTGCGGAAGGATGTGCGGTTTATATTTTGAAATCTTTGAAAAAAGCGTATCGGGATGGTGATAATATCCTGGCCGTGGTTGAAGGGACAACAGTAAACCAAAATGGAGCAAGCTTTAGTTTCATGTCGCCGAATCTTGATGCACAACGTGCTTTGATCAGAGCAAGTTTATCTTCTGCGAAGATAGTTCCTGAGCAATTGGACTGGGTTGAAACCCATGGAACGGGAACAAAGCTGGGCGATCCGGTGGAAGTTGAAGCGTTGGCACAGGAGTTTGCTCTACCAGGTAAACAGTTGCCCCTGGGGGCTGTTAAATCCAATATTGGCCATGCTGAGGCTGCTGCGGGAGCTGCCGGTTTGTCAAAAATTATCATTTCCATGCAGCAGCAAAGCATTCCAGCCAACCGTTTTGATGGCAAACTTAATCCCTCGTTACGTAAATTTTTATCACGTTTGGCGCCCCTATCCAAGCCCGTGCCATGGCAAGGAAAAGAGGGGCACATTCGTCGCGCGTTGTTGAGCTCATTTGGCTTCAGCGGTACGAATGCTCAAGCTGTGGTTGCCGAGCCTCCAAGAGCGCCAGCTGTTGCGGCGCTTAGATTGGCAAATCAATGGCAGGTATTTCAGGCTAAAAATCCTGTTTGGGGCAAGGTGAGTTATCCTAATGATCTTGAGTCAGCTGATGCACGATTATTTGTAGTTTCATCGAAGACCGAAGAGGGATTGCGAGCACAACTGGCACAACTGGTAGATTGGCTTGAGAATCACTCACGCACTGATGACGAAGCATTTCTTGAACGAGTAGCCATGACCTTGAGTCAGGGGCGAGATCATTTTGCTTATCGAAGCGCAATCCAGGCAGCCAATATTGATGACCTGGTGGAACGCTTAGGGAAAGTGCTTGAAAAACCATGTCTTGATAAAAGCAATCCATATCCTAAGAAATTGGCGTTTTTATTTACTGGACAAGGTTCCCAGTATGTTGGTATGGGTCAGGAATTATATTTGAAACACCCATTGTACCGAGCCATTTTTGACCATTGCGCAACCATTTTGAATGACTACCTTGAAGATGACTTAACCGACATTATTTTTGGTGAAAATGCAAGCACCTTGGTGAAGAAAACAAGCTATACTCAGCCCGCATTATTTGTTTTAGAGTATGCTTTGGCACAAGTGGTGATGGCGTATGGCATGCAACCAGATTACGTACTTGGCCACAGTGTTGGTGAATATGTTGCCGCCACTTTGGCTGGTTGTATGAGCCTTGAAGATGGTTTGAAACTCATTTGTGCCCGTGGTCGCATTATGGAAAAAGCACCGGATGGAAAAATGGTGGCGGTGTTCTGTGATGCAGACACGGCAAAGTCTATCCTGGATGAAAATAAGATTACATTGGATATTGCCGCTAAGAACTATAATAAACAAACCATTCTTTCAGGCATTGCTGACGAAGCGACAAAGGCAATAGCGGTATTCAAGGCCAGGCACATACGTGCCCATGCCTTGGATGTTCAAAAAGCATTCCATTCCAGTTGCATGGAACCTGTTTTAGATGAGTTTAGAAAAACCGCTCTGGAAGTCGCTTATCATAAACCGAATGCGTTAACCTTTATCAGTTCTTTAACAGGCAAGCAGGTCACCTCCACTTTAGATGCTGAGCATTGGGTAGGCCATCTTCGTCAGGGTGTGGATTTTATTGGTGCCATCACCACTTTGGACCAGTTAGGTGTTGAACAATGTTGTGAATTGGGTCCAAAAGCCGTGCTGGTGACTATGGCTAAAACCATACTTGAGGCCCGAGTCAGTCAAATTGCATGGTATGATGCGTTATTACCCAAAAAGTCTGATCTGGAACAACTGCATGGCATGATTGCCAAATTCTATCAACTCGGTGGTACCGTGAATTGGCAGGCTATGTGGGTGTGTTCGTTGGTTAAGCCTATTGAGCTCCCAACTTATGCCTTTCAAACCCAGTCCTATTGGCCGGTGGTATTAGGAGGCCAAAAGCCAGAGGCTGTCAAGCAAACCTCTGTGGTGCTACAACCTAATAAAGCCCAGGAGGTTTGGAATGCGGCTCAAGAAACCATTGTGGACTGTCTGAACGTGGCGTTGCCAAATAAATCCATATCTGGTCTCGATGCAACCTTTCATGAATATGGTGGCAGTTCGCTGGAATTGCCAACCTTCCAGGAGTCTATTTACCGAGCGACTGGCGTCACTTTGTCAATGAAGGAGCTTGAAGAACTAAGCCTTCGGGACTTGGCCGCTCGACTACCCCAGGACGTTAAAGCAGTTGAGCGGGTGAGTGCCAAAGCGGAAGAAGCATCCTGGTATCAACCATTCCCTCTAAACCCTATTCAGTTTGCCTATTGGATAGGCCGTAAGGGCATTATTCCTTTGGGTCAGGTATCGGCTCATGGATACCTTGAAGTGAAAATGACTGAAATTGATATTCCTCGTTTGCAAGCTGCGCTTAACCAACTGATCAAACAGCATCATATGCTTCGGGTCACAGTGGATAAGAAAGGTCATCAGTGTGTGAGTGAGAAGGTACCTGAATACCAAATCCCGATTATAGACGTATCCACTCACCCGGCAAACTTGCAAGATGTGACATTGCATGCTGTCCGAGAAGAACTGTCACACCAAGTAAAAGATGCCAGTAAGTGGCCCTTATTCGATATTCGTATCAGCAAAATCGCTGATAACCATTATCGTCTGCACTTGAGCTTTGACTCCTTGATTATTGACATGTACAGCATGCGCTTATTATTCGATGAGTGGTACCGACTGTACACTGACAGCAGCTACCGCATAACGCCTCTAACCTTTACCTTCAGGGACTATCAACAAGCAGTTGAGGCTCTTAAAGAAGAAGTGCGTTACAAAAAAGCAGAAACCTATTGGTTAGAGCGGGTGAATACCATGCCACTTGGCCCCGATCTGCCTTTACTGATGGAGCCTGCTGAGGTTAAGAAACAGAAATTTGCGCGATGTAGTGCGGTTGTGCCGCAAGATACTTGGGCTGCAATCAAAAATAAGGCGAAGGAACGGAACGTCTCCCCAACGAACGTTTTGTTGACCGTATTTTCGATTGTGCTTGGTCGCTATAGTCGCCGAAAGGAGTTCTTAGTGAACTTGACGTTGTTCCGTCGTAACCAGGTTCATCCAGAAGTCAAAAAGCTACTGGGGGATTTTACTAACGTTGAGGTGTTTCAAGCGGATGTCAGACAAGCCCACAAGATTGCATTTGAAACATTGATTCATGCTTCAAAAGAACGATTGTTAGAAGATCTGGATCATGCCGACTACAATGGCGTTGATGTACAACGTGCCTTAATAAAAGCACATGGTCTTGAAAATAATGAAGCTGTTGCCCCCATTGTCTTTACCAGCTTATTAAACTTAAAGCTTGGCAGAGACTCTGATCAACAAAAAGGGGATTCGGTCTGGCAACAGTTTGGTGAAGTTGAATTCAGTACCACACAAACACCACAAATCTGGTTAGATCATAAAACCTTTGAATCCAGCGAAGGGCTGGTTGTCGAGTGGGATTATGTTGAGGCATTATTTGGCCAAGAGATGATGGGTAAGATGCACACGGATTATACCCGATATATTGAGCACTTAAGCTATGCTGATTGGCGGCAACCTTTACCTGATTTAGTGACGCAAGACTTATTGCCTCGCCTGAAGGGGATGAACAATACTGCCAATGCCCAATTTATTCAATCTGAAACACTGCCTTCATTAATAGGGAATGCAAGTGCTTCAAACGCGCAAAAGGTTGCTGTCTTTGATGAAACAGGTCGCTTAACCTACGCTGAATTTAATCAACATACGGATACAGTTGCCGCTGCCCTCCAGGCCGCGGGTATTCGCAAAGGGGATTTTGTTGGAGTGCACATCGACCGCAGCGTCAATATGCTGGTTGCCATCGTCGCGGTGCTGAAGGCCGGAGGAGTGTACTTACCCATTGAGCCTGCATTACCTGCAATGCGCAAGAGATATGTTCTTCAGGACTCCGGGGCGAAAGTCGTATTAACAGATGCTGCCAACATCGATTTTGGCTCAGATATACCAACCAAAACAATGGATATTTCTCAGGCATTGTTAAGGGCAGTGACATTTACTCCGGTAGAGATCAAAGCAGACGATCTTGCTTATTTGCTGTATACCTCAGGAACCTCAGGTGATCCGAAAGGGGTGATGATAGAACACCGTTCAGTGGTCAACCGTATTTTATGGATGCAACAGGACTATCATATCTGTGCGAATGATGTGTTCATCCAAAAAACACCTATCAGCTTTGACGTATCGATTTGGGAGCTATTCTTGCCCTTAATTAGCGGTGCGAGTGTGTTTATGCCAAAACCTGGTGGCCACAAAGATATTAGCTATCTAAAAGGCGCGATGGAACAACATCACATCAGCCGGGCGCACTTTGTACCAAGCATGTTAGAGATTTTCCTGCAAGCCAGGCCAGTCACATCACTGCCGGCATTACAAACGCTTTTCTGTAGTGGTGAAGCACTGCTACCTGCACAGGTGAATCGATTTAACGCGTGTTATCCTGGGGCCCAAATCGTCAACTTTTATGGGCCAACCGAGGTTGCGGTTGACGTGACGTATTGGCGTGCTCCAAAAACCCCCGTCACCGAAGTGCCTATCGGCCAACCTGCGGCCAATGTTGAAATCATGATTTTAGACAGCGTGGGACTACCATGTCCAGTGGGTGTGCCTGGTGAGTTATGGCTGGCAGGGGTACAGGTGGCAAGAGGGTACCTGAACTTGGCTGAAAAAACAGCGGCCTCCTTTGTGGAAAACCCGTATGCCTCTACTCCACAAGCGAAGCGTGCCTATCGAACGGGTGATTTGGCTTACCTGAACGCAGAGGGACAAATCATCTATCAGGGTCGAATGGATAGACAGGTTAAAATTCGTGGACAACGGATTGAGCTTGATGAAGTTCAGCAAGGCATCAGTATGCTTCCGATGGTTAGGCAAGCCGTGGTACTTCCGGTTAAGGACGAGTCCGATAAAACAACTTTGGTGGCGTTCATTACGCAAGATGCCGTCCCGAGCAAAACGCAAATGGACGCCAAGCTTGCTGGAGCGGTATTTGATAAGCAGGAGCGTGATAACTTCACGGTGCACAATGAGTCGCGCCTCGCTGAACAACGGTCCGGCACAACGGTAGCTTTGTTTGGTGACGATATGCCTGAGGCTATGTTTCAGCGTAAGAGTTATCGAAACTATTTGGGTGCTGGGCTGACCAGACAAGATTTGACAGCATTCCTTAGCGCGAAAGAGGAGGTGAAGCCAACACAAAACTTTAGCCTGGCAAACTGGTTGAAAGCGCTGGCTGCATACAGGCGTGAGGGTTTGGTTTTTGCAAAGTATCCTTATCCGTCTGCAGGAAGCCTGTATCCCGTGAAGTGTTATTTAGCTGTAGGGGACAATGATCAAAACATCACTCCTGGTTATTATTACTTTGACCAAGTTTGTCATCAACTTGAGCGGTTGCCGTGTGCGAAAGCGCCGATTGCCTCAGGTATTCAGGTTGCTCTGGTTGCTCATAAGAGAATGATAGCACCTTTGTATGGTCGATTTTGGTGCGACTTCGCCGCCATTGAAGCAGGAAGCATGTTGGCGTTATTGTTACAACAGAGTCAAAGCATGAACCTTTGCATGACAAAAACGGATGCGGAGTCTTTTGCTGCATCACTGGCTTTCGTTGCGGATGAGGATGTGGTTTGCGGTAGTTGGGTGCTGGAGCAAAATAAGCCAGAACTGACCCAGGGGGCTCCGTTCCCCGTGTGGATTGCGGTGAACGATACAGTCGATGGCTTGAGGCCCGGTCTTTATTGCTGGGATGGTCGTGAACTACACCATAAAGCAGAGAGCAAATACCCCTTACATTTGCTGAATGAAGGCGATAATGCTCAAATGCTGGCCCAGTCATCCGCCGTTGCATTTTTCACAGCACCATCCGAACTGGTTGAGAGAAGATTGGCAATTGGTGTGGAGATGATGAACTGGATGGAGAAGGGGATTTCACGCCAGATTGGTGTTTGTCCTATGGGCTCCTGTCCGATACCGAAAAACTGGGCTGATATTATTGGTGAGCCAGTGGTGCTGGCTGCGACCATCGGTTCTGTGTCGCAAAAACAAATTCAAGAACAGGCCACTTCAAGGGTCAGCGGTTCTCCACCGGAAGTGACTGGGTTCTTGCGTGAACAGCTGAAAAATACCGCTTTAACGGAAGCGATGTATCCCGATCGTTTCCTGGTGGTATCAGAGATGCCAACAACCAATAATGGTAAGTTGGATCATCGTACGCTCTTGGCCATGGCCAAGAAAGCTGGTAGCAGTGAGCCGTTGTCATTAGTGAAACCAAGAACCCCATTAGAGAAAGCTATTTTTGAGATATGGGAAGAAAAAGAGGTCTTGAAAGGTAAGGTCTTTGGTATTCATGACACCTATCAGGCAGCGGGCGGAAGCTCAATGACACAGAACACGCTGTCGCTCAGACTGCAAGAGACCTTTCAGGTCGAGGTAAGCAGTGCCGATGTTTACAGCCATGCGACCATCGCCAAGCAAGCCCAGTTGATTGACGTAAAACAAGATGAAGAGTTGAAAATCAATGGGTCTTTCGCCTTGGCATCGATGGTGATTAAAGGCAATGTGAAAATGATAGAGCGTATGTTGAAATCAGGAAAAGTTGATGTCAATCAACAAGATGCCAGAGGCAGAACGGCACTTTATATCGCAGCCTACCATGGCCGTTCAGAGATAGTTTCATTGCTGCGGCAATATAAGGCTCAAATTGACATAGCCAAACACAGTGGCACTACTCCAAAAGCCTGTGCCGATCGTATGGGGCATCAGCATTTGCTGGAGCACTTGACTCCCGTGAGCGTAACTGACGATGGTGTGAAAACGCTCTTCAATGGTAGCGATAGCCAAAGTGGAACCTATTCACCGTTACCACAAACCCAAAAGGTATAGCGCATGAATCTCCGGAAATTAATTCAATCCATCAGACAGGGTGATGTCACTCTGCTTCAAGCAGCCATAGATCACGGTGAAGACATTAATATCCGCTGTCCTGACACGGGGCAGTCATTAGCAAATCTTGTGATCTCGCTTGATAACGATGCGGTTATGGATGTGTTGTTGGCATGTGAGGCTTTCGACTGGAACATGCCGGATGAGCCTGTCTGCTCACTTGTCTCAGAGGATGACGCATTCCATGACTTTGTGATGGAAGCACCGGTACCCTCTGGACAGGCTAGATTATGGGCGCAGCAGTTTTTGCTGCCACAAAGCCAGCAATCGGTGTATCACGTGCCGGTGGGGCTGCCGCTAGAGGGGCGTTATGATGTGAATGCAATTAAACAGGCGTTGCGCTCCCTTATGAATCAGCATGATGCGTTGCGCTGTCACTTTGCGTCATGCGATGATGGTTTGAACATGGTTGCTGCAAAGGGTGTGGCGCTGCCATTTGAACAGGTTGAGTTGGCCAAGGATAGTCCTGAACTTGCTAAATTTTGTAAACAACACTTTGAAAAACCATTTGATTTAAATCAGGCGCCATTGTGGCGAGTTATGTTAGTCCGTCATGACGAAGCGTCTGCTTATCTGTACTTCGTTTATCATCACATTATCGTTGATGGCGATTCATTGGATATTTTATTGCGTGATTTTACGGCTTACTATAATCACAGTGTCAACCACGCAACGCCTTGTATTCCCGATGAACAGCCGAATCATTTTTTACAGACAGTGAGTCGTCCAAAGTCCGCCAAACAACAAGATTGTGATTATTGGCGCGCAAAGATGAAGGATTACCCCGATATCTCGCAACCAATGCTTGACAAACCAAGACCAGCGCTACCCTCTTATGATGGCCAGATTTATCGCTTCAATATCCAATTACCTGACACTATTCAAGAGATCTGTCAACACTACAAAACCACGCTGACCAGTCTTATGTTTGCGGTTTACAACCTGTTATTGTACAAGATTACGGGTCAACAGGACCTGATTATTGGCGCACCGACTTCCTCTCGGGACACGGGGCGTTTAAGTGATACTGTGGGTTATTTTATTGATACGCTACCCATTCGTTCTCAGATTGAGCCGAATCAGACGCTGTCTGATTTTATTGCGCAAGTCGCAGAGAATCGAAGTCTGGCGTACGCCCATCAGTCTTTAGATTTTCCCGGTATTTTGAAATTACTGGGGGTGAAAAATAACCCATCCATTACGCCTCTGTTCCAAAGTTTCTTCATTATGATGGAGCAACAGGCGTTGCAACAGTTTGCATTGGAGGGTTTGCGGCCGTTAACTTCTCTCGATGCTCGCGGTATCAGTTTTGATAAAGTCGATTATACGTCCTCAAAATATGACTTAACGCTTCGGGTTGATCAACAGGGGCGGACGTTAGCCTGTAGCTTTGAATTTGTCACAGATTGTTATCATGAGTCGACTATTGCTTTGTTCGCTGAATACTTCAATCACTTACTTACGCAAGTGCTTGATACCTCAAACCCTAAACCATGTGATCAGCTCAGCCTGTCGGAAGAAAGGATAGTTTCCGCTCCAGTGCCCCTTGTGAGGACATCATCTTGTTTGCTTGAAAACTTAAAGCGTCACGCCAAATATAGACCAACGCATTGCGCCTTGCGAGATGTTGACGGTGAGATGAATTATAAAAACTTGTGGATGCAGGTGAGTGCTTTGGCGATGGGATTAAAAGCTAAAATAACCAGCAGACAACCCGTGATTGCGATTATGATGGAACGAGGTCGTCTGATGGTGGTGAGTCAATTGGCAATAATGGCGATGGGGGCAACTTATGTGCCCATTGATCCTGACTATCCTGCTGAGAGGAAGCGTTCGATCGTATTGCAATCTCAGGCCCGTTTGGTGCTTGGGGATGGCCACATTGATGGAGTTGATGTAGAAACGGTGACGCCATCTGCTGTTGCCCAACCATGCCGTCAAAACGATTTGCCACTGATCGCGGCAGAGACCATCGCGTATATCCTGTTTACCTCGGGCTCCACCGGTGAGCCTAAAGGCATAGCGGTTAGCTACGGGGCGTTGATGAGTTTTTTGCAAGGTATCCATCAGGTCCTACCGTTAAGTCAACAAGATGTCTGGCTGTCGATCACCAATCCTGGTTTTGATATCTCAGGTTACGAGTACTTTGGCCCCCTGAGCGTCGGCGCAACGTGTGTCATAGCGGATAAAGTCAGTGTTCAAGATGGTGCCTTGCTGAAAGGGAAAATTGACAAGGTTAAACCGACCATCATGCAAGCGACCCCAATCACCTGGGAAAATCTTGCGGACAGTGGTTGGGTGATTCCCGCAGGATTCAGAGCTCTCTGCGGTGGTGAAAAATTAACCAAAAAAGCGCATACTTACCTGACTGAGTCCGCGGGCCACGCCTATCAACTCTATGGTCCGACCGAAGCAACCATTTGGGCAACATTCACCGAAATGCGTCGAGGTTGCGCTGCTAATAATATTGGCCGAGTATTGCCGCATATGTGTGCGTTTGTGTTAGATGATGCCCAAAGACCTTTGCCTCCCATGGTGCCAGGTGAGCTTTATCTCGCCGGGAGCGGTTTGGCTGATGGGTATTGGCAGGATACGGTCAAAACCAGCCAGGTCTTTATTACAATAGAGAATATACCAGGGATTCGACTGTATCGAACGGGTGATAGGGTGAGATTGATGCCGGATGGTACCATTGAATATATCAGTCGTATTGATACACAGCTTAAGGTCAATGGGTATCGTATTGAAGCAGGTGATGTTGAAACCGCTTTTAAAAGTTTTGTTGGCGTTGACCATTGTGTTGTCATTCATGCGAACACCGATGCGGGCTCATGGTTAGTTGCTTGTGTGCAGGCAGGGAGTGACATCAACCGTGAACTGTTGAGGAATCATGTCGAACAGCGCTTACCGCCCTACATGGTGCCAGCAGCAATTCATCTCATGGATAAATTCCCTGTAAACAACCGAGGCAAAATCGACAAAGCACAATTAACCCAGGATTATTTAACCGTTGGTCAGGATATCCCCGCAGCTATTGAGCAGACAAATGCAGATGATTTGGACTGGTTTGTAAACTACCTAACACCGTTCGCCAAAGAAAAGGCGGATACGCTTGATTTACGTCAGGTTAATTTCTTTGACTTGGGATTAAAATCCCGACATGTCATTGAAATGGCTCGTGCCTTTAGCCATGCGCAGGGACAAATCATCCGTCCAGCTTTGTTTTATCAATACACAACGCCACGCTTGCTAGTCAGCCATTTGGCCAGTAGTGCGCTCAGTCACACCTTGCAAGAAGCCGTGGTGGTGAAAGCTGTACCACATGAACCGGTTGCCATTGTTGGTATGGCATGTCGATACCCGGGGGCGGATAGTGTTGATGCATTCTGGACCATGTTGATGAACATGCAATCGGGGCTTTATCGTTACACAGCAGAGGAGTTGCGCGCACTCAATATCCCGGATGCACTGGCTGGCAACAATCGCTATGTGCCCGTTGCAGGGCGTATTAATGGTATTGATTTATTTGACGCAAATTTTTTTGGCTTTAATCCCAAAGAGGCAGCCCTGACCAGTCCGGCACAAAGGGTATTTATGGAGTTGGTCTGGCATGCGCTTGAAGACGCTAATAGTGCCGACCTGGAGGGCAGCCATGAAAGAGTGGGCATTTTTGCGGGGTGTGGCGATAATGACTATGTCAGCGGTGGATATGAAAACCCAACCACCTATCAAGCGATGCTCGGCACAGAAAAAGACTACCTTGCGACAAGGGTGGCGTTTAAACTTGGCCTGACAGGCCCTGCTGTAAATTTACAAACGGCGTGCTCGTCATCTTTAACGGCCCTGCACTACGCTATGAACAGTATTCAGATGGGCGAGTGCAGCTTTGCCATTGCGGGGGGCGTGTCCATTGTTCCGGTCAAAGAAGGAGGGTATCTAGCAAAGGATGGCTTTATGTTCTCGCCCAGTGGGCGCTGTGCCCCTTTTTCCAATCAGGCTGATGGCATTATTGCCTCTCATGGTGCCGGGGTAGTTGTCTTGAAGCCGCTTTCCAAAGCGCAATTAGACGGGGATCGTATCTATGGCCTGGTAAAAGGAAGCGCAGTCAATAATGATGGCAGTCAGAAAGCCTCATATGTGGCACCCAGCCCGGAAAAACAAGCTGAAGTGATAGAGATGGCTTTGCAACGGGCAGCGGTCGATAAACATAGCATTTCTTATGTTGAGGCACACGGAACGGGAACGAAATTGGGTGATCCGATAGAAGTGAATGGCTTACGTCACGTTTATGGTGGCCGAGATAAACACAGCATTGCTATTGGCTCTGCAAAGAGCAATATTGGACACACCATCGCGGCATCGGGTATTGCTGGTGTTATAAAAGCCACACTGGCAATCTATCATCAGGTGTTGCCTGGTACGCTGTATGCGCAAAGCACCAGTGGAGAAATTGATTTTGAATCATCCCCTTTTTATGTTCAGCAGCAAACCGCACCTTGGCGGGCCGCCCATCCAAGACGGGCAGGGGTTAGTTCTTTTGGTATAGGTGGTACTAATGTTCATGCTATTTTGGAAGAAGCACCTTTATCAACCTTAAGTGATGAGCGGTGTCTGGCCCATCAATGGCAAGCTATTGATGACTGTGCTATTCCAACCCAAAAGAGCCAGGATGATGGGCCGTGGTTATTCGCTTTATCGGCTAAAACTGAGCGGGCGTTGAATGCGCAAGTTCATCAGCTGATTGCTCTGCTTGAGAAAAATAACACCATTAATCTGGCAGACCTATCTTACACCCTAACCTTCGGACGGGCTCAGATGAAGCATCGAGTGATTGTCGAAGCGGCTACGGTTACCGAGCTCGTTCAGGCACTTCAATCTGGCGGCATCACGCTACAAGCCGCCTCCTTTGGTCAGGAATTTAAAGCATGGTATCAAGCAGATGCCTACTTTCAATCATTAGTTAACAGTTGTGCGGCCACATTTGATAAAGCCAGTGGCTTAGGGCGTTTATCAGAAGTGCTGCGAAACCTAACCCCTAACGCCTATCAAAAGCAAGCCTTATTGTTGGTGTATCAATGCAGCGCGTTAAGGCGTTACCAGGCCAGTGGATTATCAGTGGACAATATTAGAGCTCACGGTACTGGCATGTTAGCTTACCAGGTCGTGAACGGGAAGATTGGTTTGGGTGCAGCACTGAATCAAGTTCTGACCGAGGCAAAAGACACGTACTTATCAATGAGCGACATTGACGTTAATGGCGGCCAATCTGCCTTCAGGCAAGTGATTCAACACGCCTTTATGAAAGGCCTCCGTATTGATTGGCAAGGCTACTGGCGAGGCAGTGTTCGTCAAAAAGTATCCGTACCGTTATACCCATTTGAACGCAAGCGTTACTGGCATGAAAATGATTCTGCGGTAAAAGAAATGGCCGTTGCAAACCTTGTATCAGGATTACTGAGTGGAGTCCCTATTGCGGTCAGCGATGATGAGTGGTTATTCCAGCAGGAATTAAGCTTAAGCAACCCACAGCTTGCCTACCTGAGTAATCACCGTGTGTTTTCTTTCTGTGTTTTTCCGGGAGCGGGCTATACCGAGTTCTTGCTTAGTGCGGCAAGAAAGGTGAATGCTGATGCGGTTATCGAAATCAATGAGCTTGCTTACGTTGAACCGTTGCAGTTAATAGAAGGGCAAACCCGTATTTGCCAGGTACATTTAAAAAAACAGGATGATGGCATATTTGTAGCCAGTATCTTCAGTTATGAACAATCTGGCTGCAAAAGCAAGGCCATTACCCATGCTCAGGGAAGGTTGACCATCCTGCCGGGAAGTTCACAGCAAAGACGCCCTCATGTCCAGATAGACAGGCTTGCCAAGCTCTGCACCAGTTCTCAGGATGTTGCTGAGATTTATGAGGGGTTAGCCAACGATGGTGTTCACTATGGTGAGGACTTTAGAGGAGTGAAAACTTTTACTTTCAATACCACAGGCACAAAATCATTCGCAAAGATTGCTTTGGATACTTCACAATCTACAGCGGGCCACACCATCCATCCTATTTTGTTAGACAGTGCCTTTCAATCCATGGTTGGTGTTTTATTGATGAACAAAAATGTGCCCAAAGATATGACGTATATTCCTGCGGGTCATGGGCACGCCCGTTTTTATGGTGAAATGACCGCCACAGGGTATGTTCAGGGTACGGTGGTGCCTTCAAAAGATGATAGGGAGCTAAACGGGAATCTTGCCATTTACACTGAGCAGGGCGATTTGGCCGTGATGATTAATGGATTTTGTTTGATCCAGGTTCCCAAAGCCGCTTTAGAAAAGCGTTTTGGAGCAAGCCAGGCTGGCGAAATTTTCTATCAACTCCATTTTAAACCAACCGCAGGCTTGGAGGTAGGTGAGACAAAACGTACTTGGCTGGTTATTGATAGCCAAAAGACAGTTGGTGTTGGAGTCAAAGAAAAGATACTTGCCAGAGGTGATAAAGTCACCATGGCAAAAGCAGCTGACATCGATGATGCTATGTTATCAAGTCTTGGCAGTTCAGTTGGGGTAATTTATCTTGATGGTTTACAAGAGCACAAACCGGAACAATTGGCGAATGCCGCTTGGCAATTGATGCAATTGGTCAAAAAGTTGAAGCAAAAAAATGTCCGTGTCAATCGTTTTATGGTGGTTGGTAGTAATGATACGGAGCAGGGCATTTATCAAGGGTTCTGTAACAGTTTATCTTCTGCACGTCCCGAATGGCAGGTGAGCCTGGTTGATATTGCCGGTTCTAATCAAACGGATTGCAGTCAAATAGTGTCCGATGAAGCTCAGCAAGACCGCAATGTGGAAATGATGGTTAAATATCGAGATGGCAACCGTTTGGCAGGTCGTATCTGTCGATATCAACCTACCATTCCCACAGCTCTTGCCGAAAAATTATTTGGCCCGCATGAAAGTTGTTTGGTTACCGGTGGTTTGGGGGGGCTTGGCTTGCGTGTTGCAGAGTGGCTTGTTAGCAACGGAGCAAAAAATCTTGTTTTATTGTCTCGAACAGAACGTAACGCACTGCCGGAGATCATAGACCACTGGCGAGCACAACATATTGATGTGGCGGTTAAAACTGTTGATGTCAGTGATAAAGCGGCTCTCACAGAAGTATTTGAGGGTATCAAATCAAGCCAGCGCCCTTTAGCGGGTGTTTTTCACTTGGCTGGTGCATTGCGAGATGCTTTGATTGAAAAACTCGCGGAAGCGGACTTTGAAGCTGTGTTTGCGGCTAAAGTATTGGGCAGTGACTACTTGCATCAGCTAACACTGAATGAGAAAGCACTCCGTTATTTCGTTTTATTTTCATCATTGGTCTCGATTATTGGCTCACCTGCACAGATTAACTATGCAGCAGCTAACGGTTACTTGGATGCCCTGTCTGAAAAAAGGCGAGGTATGGGCTTACCGGCACAGCGAGTCAATTTTGGTGCCTGGGCTGAAGTGGGTATGGCCGCTAATCTAACAGACGAGCAAAAGCGTCATGGCATGGATCAAATCAGCGTTAAAGAGGGATTGCAAGCCATGGGTATGGCAATGACTTCAAATCAAGCAATCATTGCCGCCCGAGTCAACTGGGGGGCAATATGGCGTGAAAGAAGGCAGTTTGGTCTGGTGAGTGAGTTTGTCCATCAGGACAAACCAGTGGTCTTGGATAATCCAGCGATAATGTCTCAATTGGCAGGTCTTAATGTTTCAACACGAAACCAACAGCTACAGGCCTATGTTATCAAGTTATTGACTTGTGATACCGGTGAACCAGCGTCTGTGTATCTGGATGCATTAGACGAAGGGTTTGAAGACTTGGGGTTACAATCGATGTCCATTGAATCCATAAGTCAAAAGATTCGTGACGATTTTCCTGAATTGAGCGATTTGGATAGTCAGCTTTTATATACCTATCCAACAATCAACAGACTGGTTATATTCTTAAGTGAGCGCGTAGCTCAAGTGACACAACGACAATCAGGAAACAGACTCAGCACCAAAGCGATTCGAGAATGGGTAAAAGAAACTCGCGAGTATGAGCGCAGGTTATCATTGGTAGCCCAAGCAGTTATCAAAGACCATTGCAAAAGTGTGGTGTTGTTTGCCAAAGCAGGCAAGTTAAACCAGCCCGAAAACATCCCTTTGACGATTTTGGCCGCCTTAAGCAAAAGCGCTGACATGATGCGTCTTTTGGTTCATAACGGTCAAGAGGTCAATGTCAGCTTTGATAACAACTCAATAATAACACCACTCACCGTAGCCGTTGCCATGGGTAACGTGTCTGTAGTCGATTTTTTACTATCGCAGTCATGTCCGGTTACAAGCGAGCTATTGGCGATGGATACCAGTCCCCAGGTTCAATCATTATTAGAAGCGAAGCAAGAGAGAGGCTATGAACATAACTGAGTTTTTTGATGCCATTAGAGCAGGTGATATCGATACAGTAAGGAAGGCATTGGAAGCCGGTATGAGCCCTGAAGTCACGAACAGCGAGGGGCAGAGCGCGCTGGATTTTGCATGTTTTCATGAGAGTGATGAGATTGCCGATCTGTTGTTATCCCCCCCCATGGGAGCCACTCAATATTTGGTTCCAGAAATAAAAACCGATGAGGATAACCCCATTTGTGTGGTTGGTTACAGTGCTGTGTTTCCTGGTAGTGGTAACAGTCCGGATGGTTTTTGGCAGACCTTGCTAGGTGATGATCACAAAATGACAGAAGTGCCGGAGGAGCGCTGGGATGCTGATGAGTATTACAGCTCAGATAAAAAGGCACCCGGTAAGATGTACACCAAACGAGGCGGTTTTATTGAATGCTCTCCTTATGGGTTTGATGCTGACTTCTTCAAAATTGTGCCAAAAGAAGCAAAATTTATGGATCCGCAACAAAGGTTAACGCTTGAGGCGGTTTGGTATGCGCTTGAGCACGCCGGGATCGATCCCAACACTCTGAGAGAGCAACTGGTTGGCGTATACTGCGGTGTGATGACTCGGGATTATGCTGATATGCTGATTCAAAGTGATGTTGAACACAACAACTTCATCGGCACAGGCAATGGTATCAGTGTGTTGGCAGGGCGAGTGTCTTATGTCTTTGGTATGCAAGGACCTAGTATGACCGTTGGTACGGCATGTTCATCATCCTTGGTCACTACTCACTTAGCGATGCGAAGTTTACAAAATGGGGAGTGTGATGTGGCCTTGGCAGGGGGCGTTAACGCCATGCTTGCCCCTGGGGTAACCATTAACTGTTGTAAAGCTAATATGCTGGCAGAAGATGGGGTTTGTAAAACCTTTTCTGATAGCGCGGATGGCTATGGTCGAGGTGAAGGCGTTGGGATGCTGGTGCTAAAGCGTTATCAAGATGCCATTCGAGATGGTAATATCATTCATGGTGTCATCAAAGGTTCGGCTGTTAACCAAGACGGTTCTAGTAGTGGTTTGACCGTCCCTAATAAAAACGCACAAATCAAAGTGATTGAAAAAGCATTGGCATCAGCAGGATTGACCATCGATGATATTGATTTTGTCGAAGCGCATGGGACGGGAACCCAACTTGGTGACCCGATTGAAATCAATGCCCTGAAAGAAGTATTTGCCAAAAGAAACGCTAACAAGCCACCTGTTTGGGTCAACTCGGCAAAATCTTATGTCGGGCATCTTGAAGCCGCTGCCGGTGTGGCAGGTATTGTCCGCTTGCTTGAATCATTAAAACATCAAACCATCACCGCCAAGCCTATTCCTGGTAAGATGAATCCAAGATTGCAATTAGAGGGTTCATCGGTATCAATCCTTGAGCAAAACCAGGCTTGGCCACTATCTGAGGATAAAGTAAGACGGGCTGGGGTTAGCAGCTTTGGTTTCAGCGGTACCAATGCGCATATGATTATTGAGGAGCCACCGCTTAAAGGGGTGACGATAGAGCAAAAGCTTGCGGCCCAGTGGACGCGTGAGAGTCGCCTTCCAATACCGACACACCCCAGTCGAGATGATGCATCCCAGTTATTGGTGTTGTCTGCCAGAAATGAGCAAGCACTTGCCGCAATGGTTGAACAGTATGTTGAGTTATTGTCAGGGCTTTCTCAAAAGGATGAAGCATTGTGGAAAGATATTGCATTTAGCACCCAAACAGGTAGGGCGCATCACACTCATAGATTGGTTTTTCAAGCAGACTCTATTGAGAGCTGTCTTGCCAAGCTAAACGCATGGCACCCAGCTGCAAAAAAGAACAACTTGTCCAAACCTGACGTTGACGTTTTTATCCCGGTTTTAGACTCAATAGACTTGGTGTCCGTGCAACGGCGATATCAAAATGATGTGTCATTTGCTGCAATATGCGACGCTGAGTTGAATCAGATTGAGGAGGAAGATGCCAAATCAATCAGGAGTTGCTTGAAGGAGGATACCGCTCAAATATTAGAATGGCATAAAAAAGCAGCAAAATTGACAGGTATGTATGCTCTTAATCTACGGTATCAACGCCTGGGGATGCCAAGGGGACCTATTTTCAGTCAGGGAGAGGGGCACTTTTTAGCGGCTGTTTTAGATGGCCGACTTTCATTTTCTGACATGTTGACGTTGTTTAAAGTACAACAATTAAAGAATGAGAGGGCTCTCAGCAATGCGATGACCTCAATGATTGTACTTGATTCAGAAGGATATTGGTCTGTTCAATCCACAGATTTATGCCGAGATCTCTTCTATCAGCGTTTTTCTGATATGCAGCAGTCTAGCTCTGGGGTTAAGATAATATTGGGTTGTGAGTATTGGTTAAGTGCCATAGAGTGCTTGTACCTTTCTGGTCATGACATTGATTGGCGAGCGATGTGGCAAGGTTCCATTCGAACGTTTCAACCATTGCCGCTGTATCCTTTCCAACGCCAAATCTATCGTTTTCAGGCCAAGCTGCGGGTTCGTGCCCCTCGTGCTGAGGGAGCGGACATTAAAATCGCGGCGAATGGGTATCGTCTCGAGTGGTCGCCCCTGTCCTTGAAGCAAGACGCAACATTTTCTGAGAAAACTCAACTGCTGATGTTAACTCAGTCTCAGAGCTGCAATCATGCGTTTGTTGACAGAGTCAAGGCTGCCGTTGGCAGGCACACGCTTATCTTAACAGAGGGTGAAAGATGGGAGGATGAAACAGGTTATGCTATTTCCTATGATAGTAAAGAGGATTGGCAGTGGTTCAATGCGTCTGTTGCAAAGCGCAATCTATTCAGAGTGATTGATTTGCGTTATTTGGATGAGGCATCCCAACATGCCGGGTTATTGCCATTCAGATCTAATGTTGAGTCATACGTTAGCCATCGCTTATACCAAACCCAGATGATGTTCCTTTCTTGGCCTTCTAAAACCATTCCTGGTGGGTATATTGCCTGTTTTCCCCATAGTGACAATGTATCTGAAGATTTGAGTATCTGTCATGAAGGCCTAAAAGGACAGCTTCGCTCCATTGCCTTGGCTCAGGGGCGAATGGTATCAGCCTCAATGAGTAATGATGATTTGAGT
This sequence comes from Legionellaceae bacterium, assembly GCA_020831865.1. Lineage (GTDB taxonomy): Bacteria > Pseudomonadota > Gammaproteobacteria > Legionellales > Legionellaceae > JAFIFT01. The sequence goes on from JAFIFT010000015.1 coordinate 139,837, forward strand.
AAAGCTTTGCGCGAGATGGCCGGGGGACAAATTGATGATGTCGCCATTCGTTATCAAAATGAACGATGGTCATCCTGCAAACTGGTTCCTGCGTTAAGGAATGAGCCTGAATTAAGAGCACCATCCTATTCACCTCAAGATGGGGTTGTCATCACCGGTGGTTTGGGAGCACTTGGGTTTACCATGGCAAAATGGTATGCCGAACAAGGTATCCGACATATAGCGCTATTATCCAGAAGAGCGCCGAGTGAGCAACAAAGCAAGGATATCGCGGTGCTAGAAAAAAAACATGATGTCCGCATTTGTGTCTTCCAGGTTGATGTTACAAAAGAACAAGCGCTGGCAGATACCATTGCTAAAATTAAAGAGGTTTTCACCATCCATTCGGTTTATCATCTTGCTGGTGTGCCTACGATTAAGAAATTTGAAGCACTAACGGAAGATGACTACCGGGTTTGTATATCAGCAAAAGTAATGGGAGCCATCAACTTAAGAAAAGCATTGCTACAATTACCCTACTGGCCCGTACATGTGATCTTATTTTCATCTGTGGCCAGTTTGCTTCCTGAAAAAGGTCAAACAGCCTATAACGCATCCAACAGAATGCTTGATGGCCTGGCAGAAATCAGTCAGCGCACCGATAAGCCTATGCGAGTGATTAACTGGGGTCTATGGGGAGCAGCTGGCGCAGGCGCTCAGGCGGAGTTTGTCAAGCGTATTCGCAAAGGATCGGCTGTTATCAGCGAAGCTGAATCTCGTTTGTGGCTGGACAGGGTTTTGGTATCGACCCGATTTCAAGTGGCCGTACTTGCTATAGACTGGCCTATCTATCAAAAGCATTTGACTGAGTCAGAGCGTTATTTTGCGCAAAATTTGGTAATCGAAACCACCCCCAGTCCAGTTAGCGAAGTGGGAGACGATGTTAGAGCGGAATGGATTGAATTGGCTGATGCTGATAGATACAGTCGTATAAAGCAGTTAGTTATAGATATAGTTGCCAAAACCTCAGAAGTCCATGCGACAAAGTTACATGGAGATACCACTTTTGAAGACAATCTGGGGCTTGATTCAAACGTGTTGGATGAAATTAAAGATGAGCTTCAAAAGTTTCTTGGCAGTGAAGAGAGCCCTTTTCCAGCAACGCTGTTAAGGGATCATGAGTCTATCGATGCGTTGACACAATTTTTATGTCATTATTTGGTCAGGAAAAAGGCATGGGCAGGCGGCGCGGATACCCCTACAGATTACATCCGTGAATTGGTGAACGAGCGTGAGGTTCAGGTTAAAATCAAAACCCTGAAGCGGAGTAAAGAGAGTCAAGATCCGCCACTGGTGTTGATTCATACCATCATGGGATCGGTGTTCTTTTACCGGGCATTAGTTTCGCATCTTAATTATAATGGTGCTATTTATGGTATTGATAACCCATATTTCTCTAATCTGGCCAAGAAGTTTGATTCGGTTGAGGAAATGGCCAAAGCTTACGCAGAGCAAATCACAGCGCAATTTGACAGTCAGCCAATCAGACTGGCAGGTTTGTCCTTTGCCGGTGCTGTTGCCTATGAAGTAGCGCAACAGTTGGCAGACTCAGGGGTCGCTGTTGACAGCGTGTTAATGCTTGATACGGCCATGCCAGGCGCAGGTCATTTAACTTTGCCGCCTAATCAGCGTCAATACGTGATGGGGGAAGTTGCTGATGATATTAATACCTATTATCAAGCTGAGATTGATAATAACCAGCGGATTTTGAATAACTATCGTCCGGGAAAACCCAAAGATGGGTTGCGTGTTATCTTATTAAAAGCACGAAGCCGTGATAGTGTCAACAGAACATTACCCTCTCTCAATGAAGTGTGTAACGGTTGGTTACATTTATTCTGTCCAGAAGTGTACAGCCTGCCCGGCTCTCACTTCTCTATGTTTGACAGAACTTATGTTGATACGACGGCTCAAGTCATGAGATATGCCTATGATCAGAACGACTATTTTATTGATAAAGACTTGGAAGCTAATGTTGTAGCAAATCGTGAAAGATTATTCTTGCAAGCGGCAAAAAATGGCGACAGTTATCTTGTCGTTCGTTTGCTCAAACTCGGAGTCAATCCACTTGCCACTGATGCTCATGGTATCACTGCCGCTGGTTATGCCGCGTTGAACGATGATCTATGCTCTTTGGCCTGGATTCATTATATGGCTAAGGATAACTTGGTGCTAGAGTCCTTATTCCCTTATGCTATGCGGGGAAATGCTTTGAAGACTATGAGTTATTTGGTTGAATTCAATCAAGTTTCGGAGCTGGAAGAACCTGATGTAACCTTGTTAATGGATGTCAACAAACAGCAATCTGTGATTCTTTATGGAGTAAACAAACTTTATAACCAAAGAGAGTGGATGGAGATTTTGGCAGCACATAATGAGTCCTCGAAAGACGATCAACCACAAAGTGCCATGCACATTTTGCCGGTCAAAAAGACTCCCGTTCCACCTGATCCCGGTGTTGATGTCAAGCAAACTGGTAAGGATGTATTTGTGGGAGAACGAACGGTTAGTGGGCCGGCGCATCAACAACCCTTTAATCTGATGTCTGTAACTAAAATTTATTGTGGTGATACGTTTCAGTATGATGTGGTCACCAAGATTAGAAAGGGTGCTGCTGACAAACCAGCCTTATTCATGTTCCATGCGGCCAGTGGACTTGCGCTTCCTTACAATGGGTTAGGAGACTTGGCATTTGGTGATGTGTATGGCTTTAGTAATCCTTATTTTGGCAACCAACAAGGACATACCTTTGCATCGATTGAAGAAATGGCTCGTCATTATCTTGAAAGGATGAAACAAGTCCAACCTTGTGGACCCTATTACTTGGCGGGATGGTCTTTGGGCGGCATCTGTGCTCAGGCTATGGCGAGTGAGCTGGAACGTTGTGGTGAGACCGTAGGTATTGTCATCATGATAGACAGTGTGAATCACTTTGGAAAGCCTTATGATCCGGAATCTGAACGAGGAGCTATCCTGAAAATACTGGAAAGCTATGATTCGCTGGAGCGATATCCAGGTGTTAAAGATGCCATCTTAAGGTGCTATTTAAATACCAGTGACATGCTCCAGCATTACCAGGCCAAACCGTTTTCTGGACGAACCGTGTTGCTGAAAGCAGATGAGCATGAGACGAACTTGTCTGGTGATAAGCGTGAGCTGGTCGATTGGCGTCAAAGGCTACTTGCCGATCCATTTTCAGGCTGGGGAGATTTATTACCCAACTTTGAAATTCTTTGTGTGCATGGAGGACATAACCAACTGTTTGACAAAGCGTACGTCAAAGGCGTTCAGCAAGTGCTATCGAACATATTAGCTACCATTAAACCTGGAGTAGCGCAAACGGTGTCACTATCACAGCGATGGGGGATGAACCTTGTTAAAGCTCTGAGAAGAGGGGATGACAAGATGATCAACCTGTTGCTGGAATCCGTTGATTCTGATTATGGTTATCAAGATTCACAGGGCAACTTACTGGATGCTATCGTTTCCAGTCAAAGGGGCTATTTACTAGAAAAACTTGATGTCCGAGGACTTAATAGCTTGAAGACAGCTTCCGGTAGCAGTGCCACCGACATTGCTCTTGAGTTTGGCTTGTTCGATGTATTCCAGGCCTTGGAATCAGTAACACCTGTCAAGCAGAGTGCTGCAGGTTTTTTCGGCTGGAACAACGGGGATCAGAGCTCTTCGGATCGAGCACTTCGTTGGGGTTAACACAATCAACTCATATTTTCTGGCAAAGGCGTGCAAGTCGATCTTTGTTGAAACCGGGTCAAATTGATATTTGGCGGATGGAATTATGTGCATCTCAAGAGCGGTATTTGTATTTGCATGGTCTTCTGGATGCAGGTGAGCAGAATAAAGCCGCTAAGCTTATACTTGAAGATGATAGACATCAATGGGTAGTGGCTCATGGTCAGATGCGATTAATATTGGCATTGTATGTTGGAATGAAGGCGCAAGACATTCCTTTGATCCAAAAACGAGGTGAAAAACCTTTTATTCAGGATAGTATGATAAAGTTTAACTTATCCCATAGCAAAGGATATGCGTTGCTGGCAGTGACTAACACCGGCGAAGTGGGCATAGACATTGAGTTCAAACGAGAGAATATCAAGCTTGAGAGAACCAGTCACTCAACTTTTTCAGCTATAGAAAAGGCTGAGATTTTAGAAGTGGAAGGCGCAGCCAGAGTGGAGCGGTTTTACAATTGCTGGACACGAAAAGAGGCATTCATTAAAGCGATCGGACTAGGATTTTCTTATGATACCAAGTCGTTTACTTTGACCGTTAAGGAAAATGAAAGGCCAAAATTCGTAAGGTTTGAGCGGCAAGACTATGATCCGAGTCTTTGGAGTTTACTGTCATTTGTACCATACCCAAATACCCAAGCCGCTCTTGCTTTTGCATTTACATTGACGGCTATACATTACCTGGAGTTGAGTGAACCAGCGGTTGAGCTTGATCAAAAGCCCGCTGCGTGTATTCATAGTGATATAGTCAAGTCAGAATGTCAGAGCTAGTCGGGATGTAAAACTCCAAACTTGATCTGACAGTATGGTATTTATCTTAACGTTAGTTATGGATAGGGAAAATATAATTCTTTCTTTTTTAATGAGGTGGTCCTGTGTCTTTGAGAGCTTTAAGTACTCAAAGCGACAAATGTGGAAGGCAGGCTTTATCTGGCATACGTTAGTGGCTAGTTTTTCCACTGACTGGTATAGGCTGGCGATTCTGTCGGATTAGATCCTGAAAAAATGATAAAAATCAGTCTATACTTTACGCAGTATAATGACTGCAAATAAAAGGACTAAATCGAATGGACGAGAAAACTAATTTTGACTCAGATCAGAGTGCAAACCAAATTCTTCGACTTATTGAAAAAGTTCCAATCTTTACTGGTTTGAACCCTCCAGAACAACGTTTAATATCTAGAAAATTTAAGCTGGTGACTACCCAGCCAAATGAAATTATTATCGAACAAGGTGACAGCTCAGATCATCTTTACATCATTGTTACAGGTCAGGTTACTGTGACAAGGCAAAAAGAATCTGGTGAATGGGTAAAAGTTGAAACTCTAAGACCTGGTGATTTTTTTGGGGAAATTGCCATTCTAAGAGAAATTCCCAGAACTGCGCGTGTATCAAGTCAAACAAATTGCTCATTGCTTACGCTAGAAGCGCGGCACTTTGTAGAAATCTATCAATACCTGACAACACAATCAAAATACAACATTCAAATGGTGGTTGAAAAACGTTTGGCAGAATTAGCTTCCTTGAAATCCCAATCATATTAATGACAACCAGCATGGCTGACGTGGTCAAGCAAATTTGTACACCCCAGGGTCGTACCCAAATACGCAAAATCCCCACAGTCAAATTTAAGAACCCACATTCCCGCGAAATTTTTAAACACCTAGCATATTAGCCGGATAATTGGTATCTTTGCATTTTTTTATTACACAAGGAATGCAGGATGCAGTTACAACAGGTATCAAATATCACAACAGAAGTTATTGACCATCATGG
>JAFIFT010000017.1 GCA_020831865.1 Legionellaceae bacterium
TCTGAAATTAGGTCTGATTGAAACAAAAAAGCTTAGTGATGCCAGAGAACTGTTATTTCGAATAGTCTCTATGCTCATTAAAATGATGAGCCCTACCCATTAAAACCCGGGCAAGGGCACCGGCACGTATTAATTCAGTGATTTTTTGTCCGGTACAAAGATATTTAATCTTTAGACGTTGATTTCTAGTAAATCGAGTATCCCTGATTTTAAAAAAAGTTTGTATCAGATGTAGGCATTTGCTAAGATATCTCGTTATTTACTGATTGGTTTTTTGGAGTATCGTTCATGCCAATTTATGAGTATCAGTGCGCAAATTGCAGTCATAAATTTGAAATAATGCAAAAGATCAGTGATGCCCCGGTCAAGCAGTGTCCTTTGTGTTTTGAGGACAGAGCGATACGCATGGTTTCGGCTGCGGCTTTTCAACTCAAGGGGTCTGGTTGGTATGAAACGGATTTTAAAAATAAGAAACCCGCTGCCGCAGCAGAAGGGTCCGCTGCCACTGAAAAAACCGCAGCACAGCCGGCCGTAACATCCGATACGAAAGAGAGTAAAGATTGAAAAAGCCCATTCGCTATTATTTGACCGCCGGTTTTGTCGTTTGGATACCTATACTGGTCACCTACCTTATCTTCAGTTTTGTTATTGATCTCCTGGATCAGACCATTTCTCTGCTACCCCAGAATTATCAACCCGAGCATTTGTTTGGTCGAAATCTGCCGGGACTGGGTGTCATCATATCACTGGTGATTCTTTTGGTTACTGGTCTGGTGGCCACCAATTTTCTGGGGCAACGTTTGATGTCCTGGGGCGAGTCTATCCTGGCGCGAATTCCTCTGGTGCGTTCCATCTATCATGCGGCCAAGCAGGTTATTAATGCCGTTCTTGCTACCAATAGTCAGTCTTTTCGCAAGGTGTTTCTGGTTGAATTTCCCCGTAAAGGGGTATGGACAGTGGGGTTTCAAACCAATATGCTTAACGTTCGGCCGGCCGAGCAGATGACAGAAGAAGTTTTTACCGTTTTTGTTCCTACCACACCAAACCCTACTTCGGGGTTTCTCATCATGGTACCGAAAAGCGAAATCACCGAGATAGACATGACGGTCGATGAAGCTTTGAAGTATGTGATTTCAATGGGGGTAATGTATCCTAACAGAACCGAGCCTCCCCTTACTGATTTTCCAACATCCGTCAATTAATGCAGGTTTAAAATGAGAACACATTACGGTAGCCAGGTTAGCGATAAACAGCTCGATCAACGCGTTCAACTCTGTGGCTGGGTACATAACCGGCGTGATCACGGTGGTGTTATCTTTTTGGATATTCGTGATCATAGTGGCTTGGTGCAAGTCGTCTATGAGCCGGAAAGAACCGCTGTTTTTAGTATTGCCGAAACACTACGGCATGAATATGTGGTACAAATTAAAGGCCTGGTGCGGTCTCGTCCGGAGGGGATGGTGAATCCGAGTATGGCCTCTGGCCGCATTGAGATTGTTGGCGAGGAACTGGTCATTTTAAATGAGGCGCAGACGCCTCCTTTTTTACCCGATGATCATCAACTGATTAATGAAGATTTACGCTATCGTTACCGCTATCTGGATTTACGACGTGATGCCATGCAAAGCAAGCTGCGCTTGCGTCATCGGATGATTCAAAGCATTCGTCAATATTTGAATGAACAGGATTTTGTTGATATTGAAACCCCCATGCTAACCAAAGCAACGCCGGAAGGCGCACGGGATTATCTGGTTCCCTCACGGGTGCATCCGGGGCAGTTTTATGCCTTGCCGCAGTCACCGCAATTATTTAAACAATTGCTGATGATGTCAGGCTTTGATCGCTATTACCAGGTCGTCCGTTGTTTCAGGGATGAAGATTTACGTGCCGATCGGCAACCGGAATTTACCCAGTTGGATTTGGAAATGGCCTTTATTGATGAGCAGCAGATTATGCGGCTGATTGAAGGTTTGATGCAAAAAGTATTTCAGGATATCCTGGGGGTCACTCTTCCCGATACGCTACCACGCATGAGCTATGCTGAAGCGATGCGCCGTTTTGGCAGTGATAAACCCGACTTGCGTATTCCTCTGGAACTGGTGGATGTCGCTGATGTCCTGCAGCACTCCGATTTTCAGGTTTTCTCACAGGCTGCCAATGATCCCGATGGGCGCGTGGTGCTGTTGCGTTTACCGCAGTCTTGTGATCTGAGCCGTAAGGATTTGGATAATTATGCACGCTTTGTCGGTATATATGGCGCCAAGGGGCTGGCGTACATCAAGGTGAATGACCTGAGTCAGGGTCTTGCCGGTTTGCAATCTCCTATCCTGAAGTTTATTGACGAAGCTACTTTGCATATCCTGTTGGAGCGCAGTGGCGCATGCAGTGGTGATATCCTGTTTTTTGGTGCGGGTCATCAGCAAATGGTGAATGAGTCGATGGGGGCATTGCGCGTCAAATTAGGCCATGACCGAGGGCTGGTACAGGAGGGCTGGCAAGTGCTATGGGTGGTGGATTGGCCGATGTTTGAAAAAGATGCCAAAACTGATGCGCTGTTGTCCATGCACCATCCCTTTACCTCACCACAGCAATTAGATCTGGATCAATTACGGGAAAATCCGACTGGTACATTGGCCAAAGCCTACGATATCGTCATCAACGGTTTTGAAATTGGCGGGGGGTCTATCCGTATCCACCAGCCACATCTGCAGGAAGCCGTTTTTGAGTTATTGCAAATTCCTGCAGGGCAGGCACGTGAAAAATTTGGCTTTTTACTGGATGCGCTTGATTTTGGTTGTCCTCCCCATGGCGGTATTGCTCTGGGTATTGATCGTTTAGCCATGTTATTGACTGGCTCCAGTTCCATACGGGATGTGATTGCCTTTCCCAAAACACAATCGGCTTCCTGTTTATTGACCCAGGCACCCGCCACGGTGAGTGCGGCACAACTGGAAGAACTTGCCATCAATATCGCGCCTGCGCTGGAATGAGAAAGCAGACGATGGCAGTGCATAGGCTTTTGCTCAGGTCCTGGCGCAAATCAGTCGCCAGTCTGCCTGCGTTGCTGTTTGCTTTTGCACTGCTTTGCGTTCAAAATGTTTCCGCACAGGACATCAAAACCGCTGATCAACTTACAGATTACCTGGTTCAGGAAAAGATTTCACTCAGTCAGGCTATTGCAAAAGTACAAGCCTACACGGAACCAAAGAACCTGGGTGATTTGAATAAAAGACGTCAGAAAGTGAAGCATTTACTGACCTTGAATCAGGTGAAAATCAACAGTCTTGAAAGTTTTTTGGCTTATCAAAATCGCCAGTTGCAGCAATCCCAGCAGCACTTAAAGCAAGTTCAGCAACAAAACATGACTGATAAATCCCCCACGAATTTGCAGGAAAAAATCGCACGTATTAATGCCAATCAAACGGCAATGATGAATAGTATTGATTTGATCAAACAAAACTTGAATCTGGCGCATGCCTATCAAGATGTACTGGAAACCGTCCTGTCCGACTTTGATTTATGGGAATCCCGGCATGCCGCGGAAATTGAGCTGCACCGCATCGGTACCCAGGAAACCGAAACTCAGAAAAAATTATCCTCCTATTATCAAAAAGCGCTGGTCTTGCAACAGCAGCGCAATCAGAACGGGGTAGTAGACAACTTGCAATTGGATGAAAGTTTGCTGGTGAATGCCCAGGAAATTAATTTGATGCAATTACGGCTTGCTGAATTAAATCTCCAGCGCAAAATTCTCAAGGCTCAGTTTCAGCTTGCGGAAACCAAGGACATCAAAACATTGCAGCAAACGATAGCTACTTTCCAAACCGCGATTAAAGAGCTCGACAGTATGCAACGGCAAACGTCACGCATGATGGAGGTGCTTACCGACGAGCGGGATCAAAGTGCCGCTAGTTTGCGAAAAAGCAACATCCAACAATTATTAGATAAAGTGCAACAGCGCCAGGATGATTTGAAGCGACAATACCAAAACTTGCAAAGTAAAAAAGAGCAATACCAGGCTGAGTTGAAACAGCGACTGTCCAGCCGCCAGACTTTGGCGGATTATCAAATGGAAGGGTGGGTTGATATCTTGCATCAAATGATGGAAATTCCGGGTAAGTTTTATCATTACCTGAAATCCATTGTGTTGAAGGTAAGGGATAATTACATCTGGTTGGATAAGGTACCAAAAACGGCATTATGGTTTGTGCTTTTATTAACCTGCACCTTGGTATTTGCCATCTATCGACTTTTATCACATGTCCTGCAAATGACCAAGCGCCAACGCTTGTCTGGCCACTTGCTGGATGGATTGCTTGATTTGCTCAGGCGGAATACGATTTTGATCGGCGCAGCCATAGTATTGGGAGTACTACTGTACTTTACACACATTCCGATGGAAAATTTGCATCTGCTGATTGAGGTTTTCTTAGTCTGGTTAGCCTTTAGAATATTGATTCAGGTAGCAAGAATGGTGTTGCTTGAGCGGATATCAGATGAATCGGGCAAAGATGTGCGGCTATATTATCGTTTACGCCATCTTTTTCTCTTTGGGGGCTGGAGTACCGGGCTTATGGTTTTTGCCCATCAACTCCCGCTGGGTCTGGTGTTGCAGGATATTTTTAATCGACTGTTCATGCTCTTCCTGATGGCGGTGGCTTTGGTGAGTTGGCGCAGCCGAGATGCCATCCATCACCTTTTGCACCCATTTTTAAAAACCCGTAAACGCTATGTCAATACCGCTATTTTAATTATGGTTTTTCTTTTTCCCCTCTGCCTGGCGATTACGGCGGGTATTGGTTTGGTGGGGTACTTTAACGTTGCCTGGAGTATTAGCCTCTTTCTGATACAGATCATTTTAGTCATCAGTTTATTTATACTTGCCCGAGGCATGCTCTTTGATGCACTGGAGTTATTATCGGAGTGGATGATTGCCTCTTTGCAAAATGGCTGGTTGTGGATTCAGGTTTTCCTCAAGCCTCTCGATAAAATTATGCGCCTGGTGTTGTTTATTGCTGCGGCATTAATTTTGTTTGAATTAATCGGTTGGCATACACAGGCACCGCTGCTTGAGCGCTTGATGGAGGTTTCTTCATACAAGCTGGTTAATGTGTCGGGTGTTCACATTACGGTGTTGAGTCTGTTTGAGTTTATTATCCTTTTTTCCATATTTGTATGGATGGCGAAGTGGGCACGCGAATTTGCCTATCGTCGTATATACCGTAATGTCCGTGATCCGGGGATTCGCAACAGTCTTGCGGTATTTACCCAATATGCAGTGATTTTGCTGGGAAGCATCTTCACTCTACGGGTACTCGGCATTGATATGAGTGGGATGTCCATGATTATTGGTGGTTTGGCGGTGGGTATGGGATTTGGGTTGCGTGATTTTGCCAGTAATATTATTGGGGGTATTATGTTGCTCATTGAACGTCCCGTACGTGAGGGCGATCTGATTACCATTGGTGCACATGAAGGACGTGTGGCGCACATCGGGATACGTTCCATGCGGGTTTCATCCTGGGATAATATGGAAGTTTTGATACCTAATTCAGAAACCTTTAACAAACCGTTTACCAACTGGACCCACCAGGACAGCATTGTGCGCACAGTGGTGCCTGTGAAAGTAAGCCGGGGTGATGATCCGGTTATGGTGCAGCAGCTAATTCTGGATGTCTTGGTGATTATACCAGAAATATTGAGTGAACCAGCCTCACAAGTCTATCTGAAGCAAATTGACGAGGCACTGATTGAGTTTGAAGTACGTTACTATATTAATGTTGAAAAACATACCCGCTTTGAAGTGCGATCTAAAGTGTTATTTGCTATTACCGCCCAGTTTAAAGCAGCAGGAATTAAGCCGCCGATTCCTCCTTTTAGTGTTGAGTTAAAACAAAGTGAACATTACAACTCCTTTATTCACCAACCAGCCACCGAAAAATGATGCAGAGCTATTAGGGCGATGCGCCCAGATTAGCGGCTTAACTTTTCAGCAGCTATCCGCGCTTTTGCAATACAATATTCCGGAAAAAAAATGGCAACGTAAAGGCTGGGTTGGCCAGGCTATTGAGCGGGTACTGGGGGCAAGCGCAGGCACCTCGGCGTTGCCCGATTTTCCTCATTTGGGGATTGAATTAAAAACCTTACCCCTCAATGCTGCCGGGCGTCCGGCAGAGTCAACGTTCATTACCCGTATTAACTTGTTGGAGGCTGCTGATGAGCGTTGGGAGTCCTCGGCATGCTGGCAGAAACTGCGAAAAGTGCTATGGGTTCCGATAGAGGGACATCACAGTATCCCCTATCCTGATCGACGGATTGGCTTGCCATTTTTATGGTCGCCGGCTGATGATGATTACCATATTTTACAAGAAGATTGGCAAGACCATATGGATCGGATCGTTTGTGGACAGCTGGATGATATTGCCGCACATTCGGGAGAGTATCTGCAGGTTCGTCCGAAAGCGGCAGATGGTCAATCCTTGTGTCCTGCTTATGATGAGGACGGTAATCTTTGCCAAACCTTGCCGCGTGGGTTTTATTTGCGTAGCCGTTTTACCGCGAAAATTTTGCAGGATACTGGTTTTTAAAGCGTATTTTTTCAGGATAGGGGAAAATGTCTTCAATAATCCCCTGACGAATACGCTCTTGTTGATTTTGCCAGAAGACCGGATCTAAAAGTTCAGGATGATGTTTTCGCAGACATTCACGGAACCAGGGATCGGTTACCACAAACGTGATGATTTCTTCAGGAAAAAAATCATTTGGCATGACGCTGTACCATGGCTCGCGCGCCATTTCCTGTTCCAGATTTTTCGGTTCAGGCAGATGCCGAAAGTTGATATCCAGGAGATACTGTACTTCGTCATAATCATAAAACACAATGCGCCCGAAGGGGGTAACGCCAAAATTTTTAAGCAGCATATCACCCGGAAAGATATTAACCGCGATCATATCCTTCAAGGCCTGTCCATAATCCCTGATCATCAGACTTTGCTCTGACTTGCTGACTCTGTCGAGATATACATTCAGAGGCGTCATCCTTCGCTCAATATAAAGGTGTTTGATAATCAGATAATCGCCTTCGATGCGGATCGTATGGTTTAATTCTTTGAGCATCAACTGTAATAAAGCCGGATCAAAGCGTTTTACAGGTAAGGCAACGTTCGAGTACTCGAGCGTATCCGCCATACGACCGGCACGGTCATGATTCTTGACTAAATAATAGCGTGATTTTACGGTATCGGGTCCCATGTCTTTATTGATACCAAATTTATCGCGGATGACTTTAAATACATATGGAAAATCAGGTAAGGTAAACACAAACATGACCATACCAGCAATACCTGGCGCTTCGTGAAAGGCGGATTCGGTGGTATTGAGGGTGTGTAATAATTCACGATAAAATTCCGCTTTTCCCTGTTTATGCAAACCAATAATGGCGTAGAGATCAGCGCGTGTTTTATCAGGCATTAATTCTTGTAAAAAATACACCAGAGCGGAGGGGGTTTCTGTTTCGACCATAAAGTAGGCACGATAAAAACCAAAAATAATACTCAGCATTTTACTATCCATAATCAGAGCATCGACATAGAGGTGATGATTCTCCTGCAGCAAGGGAATGACAAAAGACTGTTGTCCGGAAGGGGTCACCACGCGGCCAACAATATAGGCTGCTTTATTGCGAAAGAAGAGCGATTGGATAATATCTAATCTAATTTTATGCAAAGGATGGCGGCCATGGCGAGAATGGGTGATAAAATGCTGAACCAGCAGTCCAATATCGCGATCCAAATCGATGAAGGGAAGGCGGAGATGAAACGACTGAAAAATTTTTATTATGGTTTGTTTTAGACCTGTCTGTGCGGGAAAATAACGGCTGTATACGGAGCTTACTGGTGCGGGAAGCTGGCTGCGCTGGAGAGTGGACTCAACAAATATAAAATTATTATTGAAATAGGGCCAGGAAAATAAATTACAAAAAACAGAATTGTAAAAGGTTTCAGCTAATTCAGCCTGCGGATGAAAAGTCAGGTATTCCTGAAAACATCGTTTGATCCGGATCCACAGCTGTGTATCCGGTTTTGATGAGGGATATTTTTTCTTTAAAAGCGCCACGGTTTCGCTGACCCGATCATCATAAAAAGCAATACGGGCGGTACGGATATGCTTGGCCATTTTCCAGTTGGCCGTTTCAAACTGCCCCTTGGCTTGCGCGGTTGCAGCCATAAAAAGGCGATAGTGGCGACGAAATCCCTTGATAATGATTTCAGCAATTCTGGCATCCGTATGACCCATGAGTGCTCCTGTTCCCGGGAGAAGTATAGCGCCAATGAAAACCAATATTGGCCGCGACAAGATGTGTTAAGGCTATTCTCAGCATCTGTATTTTTTCAGCATTGCCTCGCTAGAGTACCTGAGTTTAGGTGCTCGGTTTAACCGTTTGGGTAATTTGATTGATGGTATCCTCTGTCATTTTTTCAACTGCTTTGCCGATGATGTTTGCCTTCTTGTTATTTTGCTTAATAATTCTTGTCCGGTAGATAAAGTACCGATCGTATCCGGATTTTTTGAATGCCCCTTTATTTGGTTACCAAACCTCCATTAATGCCCCCAAGCGAAGCGTTCTTGGTTCACTTCCATGAGCCTTAATACATTAAAGTATAGCTATTTGTAAGTAAAACGCATGAAGGTACGCCACTTGATGCTACAGAGAGAACCAGGGGATTTGTGCCTGAACGCTTTATCCTGCCTTGCTTACGATGACACGCGTCGCTCAAAAAATAAATACTACTATGAAAAAAATATCTATTATGTGCTATTATGCGCCATCCAGATTGTCATTTAAGGAGTGTGTTATGAGTATCGTGTACCAAAGCCTGTTGTTTCTTATTGCAAAAAACAAATTTTGCTTGCAGTTGGGTCAGGCTAGCAATCTTCCGGGTCTTATTGATCGCTGCCGTCTTATCAGCCGCGAGGAAGCCCAAAAACTCAAGAACGCCTTAGCATATAATGCACCCATGATGGATAAAAAGAGTGAGCTTAATGAGCTGTGTCAAAAAGCCGGTATTAGCGCCTATCTGGAAGAGGCCGTTGACCAACTGATGACGCTCGAAAATTTCATCCAATGCCTTAAGATATACTACCGTGACCAATCGGTGCATACCCTCGATATGCTATGGCAATTGAGACATTATATACCACGCAGCATGCCTGAGGCGTGGGTGCAGAGTTTATCTACCCCAGGTGATGTTCTGGCATCCTATCTGGAAGTTATTTCTGAGGACAGAGCCAGAGGCAATATACAGAGCTTAATGGCCTTACTGAATATCAAGGTAGAACAACTTAATCTGCAAAAAAATGGGAAGTTATTGCACCAGCTTATCACGAGAAAGTTAGTGACTAATGACGAGTTGAAGCAGGTATTTAATGCCTGTCAAGACCCAATCCCGCCGGCGTATCTATTCAGTGCCGTCATGAGTGCTAATGAGGATTTACTAAAGTTTTTGGTTGAAGAGAAAGGGCTAGATGTCAATTACCGTGGACAGGACAGCGATCGGTGTATTGTAGATATAATAGAGGGTAACAATATACTCGATATGGTTTTCAGTGATCGTAACAATCGCTCCCCTCACATTGTATCTTATTTAGTTGGTCAAGGTGCTGAGATAAGCAATGCACATGGAAAGAAGCTTACGCGCTTGATAACGAGTTCAGACGAAGCAAAGAAAATGCTTCTGCAACATAAAGAAATAAAAAAAAGGTTTAGTCTGGCTGCCCATTGGGGGGTAGATAATGTTATATGGTTTCCTATGGTTCCCGGTTTTGCAATACCCATCGCGTTATTTTTATTAACCATATTTCTATTAAACCCATCAATGCTGGCACTGGATATCGGCTTGCTCATATTAACGGTGGTTGGAATAAGTAACTTCGTAGCAGCGCCAACCATAATATTGTTAATCGGCACAGGTATATTGACTGCCATTACCGGGCTCATTGTGGGCACCTTGGCATTAAGCGTATATGCGCCTACGGCCTTATTTGCACTGACGGTAACAGCAGGGGCTGTAGCCGCTGTATCGCTTATTGCCTGGGGCGTGTTATGTGCACTGGAGCATATTAGTTATGAACGCTTTCAGCAATTTTTTGGTTTCGGTAACACCGATGCGATACCCTCCTCCGAAGCAGAATCAGCGCTCTTGCCATCACAAAGCTGCATGACATCACTAACGGAAAGCAATGATGCAAATCCAGGTTCTCCAGCAGAAAACTTAAGCAACGAATCGACCATGCCAACTCTGACACCTCAAACTGGAGATAAAACAGCTTCGTTTTTTAAATCGGTTAAGGAGGAGATGCTACACACGACTACTGAGCCCGTTCCAGACTCGCCCCCAAATCCTTAATCACCCCACAGTAGTTCACCTGTATGCCGCGCTCCCGTGTTTATTGCACGGGGCGGCTTGTCATACGGTGAGCGCAAGCGCGACCCATCGGCAGATAGTCTCATTGGTGATGATGTGAGGGACTTGCCGGCTTTCATCCTTTTGTGCCTTTAACCAGGCGTAGCTGCTAAAAAAGGAAAAGCTGTGCTGTTGCTAAATTCAGCGGATACTTCACCTGCGTATATTTCGCCATTTTGCAGGATGAGTTTTTTTATCGGAGCTGTCGCATTGAAATCAATGTTATTGAAGTCAATCCAGAAGGTATTCGGTCGTGTTGCTGAGTCAAAGTAGTAAACGAGATGGCTCTGATCTGCAATGGTACGCCACAGGGTTGAGGAAATATTGGGTTCATCCGGTGTGCTAATGCCTAAAGGGACACTCACCGAGCGCATAATGCTCAGCACCTGTGCTACCGCCTGATAACGAAAGGATTGTGTGGGCACCCCTTGAATATACTGGGGGCTCATTTTTTTGGGAATAGCATCAAGCAGAAATGATGCACGCACAAAACGGTCTGCCGCTCGGTTCGTTCCCGGCAGAAAGCTGAGACCACCAATATTTTTCCAGTATTCATTCAAGGCGATTTGCTGTGCATAGGGCGGCGAATTGGTCATCACGGTGTAGGCTTTACCGTGATGAATGGAAAGCTGGCCTTCAACATATTCAAAAATAGCCGAATCCCCTGAGGCATCTGAAATAGCCAGATGCAATGTAGCAGACTCACCATTGGGTAATTGCATCGGTACAATATTAAACGGTACCCGCCGGAGGGCATCAACCGCCTCTTTAACGGTTGCAAAGTTATCCAGAACATATTGCAACCAGAGCGAAATGCTAAGATTGGGGCGGTCGGGCAGGGCAGCGCCATAGTCCGATTCCACCAGATACAGCAGATTGGCAACCAAACCTTTCTCGTTCATGCCATCGGTGCTGCCAGACTCATAACCCGCGCAGACAATACTGCCAAAGCGGGAATCCCATGTCATCGAGTGAGCGCCTGCTCTACCGTCACGGTGAATTTTTGCCGGAAAGAGATAGAGGTTTGTGCCCATATCTTCTTTCCAATCCATATTACGACCGGTAATCACCAGGTTTTGATCACCGCTATACAGTACTCTGGTACACATGGCGTATTACTCCATCTATTGTGATTGCCGGGCAGGACCTGTCTCGGCCTATCAGCATCAGGATCACGATAGCTGAGCGATAGACGAGAGTCCCTGCTTTGACTATAGAACAGATAGAACAGATTGTCTGCTTTTGACAAATCGGCATGGCCGAACTAGTCTTGAGAGAAGAAGACTATTCTGCTAGCGGGTATTGAACATGATGCACCAACCACAAGAACACACTATTCTCAATCCAGCCTGCCGTACCCTGTTGGATCATTTACACCGTCGTTTTGAAGAAGAACGGCAGCAATTATTGGCTATGCGGCGCGAACGACAGGAAAGCATAAACCAGGGCATCTTTCCCGATTTTATTGAAGCGACTCAATCCATCCGTCAGGCGGACTGGCGTGCAGCAGATATTCCAGAGGAGATACAAGATCGCCGGGTTGAAATTACCGGTCCGGTTGAACGTAAAATGATCATTAACGCACTTAACAGCGCCGCTAAAGTCTTTATGGCAGACTTTGAAGACTCCAATGCACCCAGTTGGGAAAACTGTATTCAAGGACAAGTGAACCTTTATGATGCGGTAAGAGGCAAGATTGAATACGATGATAGCGTCAGCGGTAAACAGTATCGATTGAAAGAAAAAACGGCTGTTCTGATGGTGCGTCCCAGAGGCTGGCATCTGGATGAAGTGCATTATCAGGTCGATGGGACAGCCATATCAGCGGCAATTTTTGATTTTGCGGTGTATCTGTTTCACAATGCTCAGACCTTAATCGAGCAAGGGAGCGCACCGTATTATTATATTCCCAAGCTTGAATCCTACCAGGAAGCGGTTTTGTGGGAAACGATCATCGCCGAAGCGGAGCGATGTCTGGAACTTCCCGCTCACTGCGTCAAAGTTACCTTATTAATAGAGACCATTACCGCTGTCTTTGAAATGGATGAAATGATTTATGCCTTAAAAGAAAGGATAGTGGGGCTTAACTGTGGACGTTGGGATTATATTTTCAGTTATATTAAAAAATTTCATCGGCATGCGGAGTTCGTGCTTCCGGAACGGCAACAAGTGAGTATGAATACACCTTTTTTACAGGCCTATGTCTCGCTTTTAATTTACACCTGCCATCGGCGAGGTATTCATGCGATGGGAGGAATGGCCGCACAGATTCCGATTAAAAATGATGAGCAGGCCAACCAACAGGCTATGGATGCCGTCCGAGCTGATAAATTACGCGAGGTGAGGGCGGGGCACGATGGAACATGGGTAGCGCATCCAGGATTGATAACGCTGGCGCTGGACGTTTTTAATGAACATATGCCGGAGAAAAATCAAATTGCGCATGTTCCGGAGAAACCGACACTGGTGGCAAAGGATTTATTGGAAGCCCCTGCGGGTAGTATCAGCATTCAGGGAGTGATGAATAATATTACGGTTGCGCTGCACTATTTACGTTCCTGGCTGGCGGGAAGTGGTTGTGTGCCGGTGAATCACCTGATGGAAGATGCGGCAACCGCTGAAATCTGTCGTGCCCAGCTTTGGCAGTGGCGGCACTTTGAGAGTCAGTTGACAGATGGCACCGTGGTTGACAGGGCCTTGCTTGAAAAGGAGATAGAAGCGGCTTTTGGCACTATAGCTCAGACCCTGGACAAGGAGACTGAAAAACATTATTTACAGCAGGCAAAGCGATTACTCGAAGATTTAATCTTTAGCCAGGATTTTGCTGAATTTTTAACAAGCCGGGCCTATCCGCAATTAAATAAAAACAGGAGTTAGGGCATGAAATCACGACATGAGGCAGAGACGTTAACGCAAGAGTGGCAAACCAATTCCCGCTGGCATCAAATTAACCGACCCTATCAGGCTGAAGAGGTTCTCAAATTGCGCGGGAATTTGCCGATTGAATACAGCATTGCACGCCACACTTCCGAGCGGATGTGGGAACAGCTTCAGGCCAGTGAACCGCTGACGGCACTGGGTTGCCTTACGGGAAATCAGGCGGTGCAAACGGTGCAGGCCGGATTGCAGGCTATATATTGCTCAGGGTGGCAAGTGGCAGGGGATCACAATAGTGCGGGTCAAATGTATCCCGATCAAAGCCTGTATCCGGTCGACTCGGTTCCGCGTCTGGTAGAAGCAATCAATAACGCGTTAATGCGTACCGATGAAATTTATCATTTGGACGGCAAGGATGATATAGACTGGTTTGTTCCCATTATTGCCGATGCAGAAGCAGGATTTGGGGGAAATTTGAATGCCTTTGAATTAATGAAACACTTGATTCGTGCCGGGGCAGCCGCCGTTCATTTTGAAGATCAACTGTCTTCGGCTAAAAAGTGTGGTCATATGGGCGGGAAAGTACTGGTTCCTTCCCAGGAGGCCGTGAACAAACTGATTGCCGCCCGTTTAGCTGCAGATGTTCTCAATGTACCGACTCTGTTGATTGCCAGAACTGATGCGAATGCCGCTAATTTACTCACCTCGGATTATGATGAGAGAGATCAGGCTTTTTTAACCGGAAAACGCAGTGCCGATGGATACTATTATGTGCGGGCAGGCTTGGAGCAGGCTATCGCTCGGGGTATTACTTATGCCGCTTATGCCGATTTAATCTGGTGTGAAACAGCCAAACCTGATTTGGGGGAGGCCCGTGAATTTGCTGCGGCCATTCATGCGGTCTATCCGAATAAAAAATTAGCCTATAACTGTTCCCCTTCCTTTAACTGGGGTAGTAATCTTGACGAAAAGGTGCTGCGCGCATTTCGGGAGGAGCTGTATGCGATGGGGTATTGCTTCCAATTTATCACGCTTGCCGGCTGGCATAATTTGAATCTGGGGATGTTTGAACTGGCAAAACATTATGTGCAGGATGGCATGTATGCCTATTCACAATTCCAGAATCAAGAATTTGCCATGGTTAGCGAGGGATTCAGAGCGGTCAAGCATCAGGCTTTTGTCGGTACTGGCTACTTTGATGCCGTACAAAATACCATTATCGGCAGCCAATCTGAATTGGGTGCCTTACAGGGGAGTACGGAAGCAGAGCAATTTTAGTCAGGATACGGCGTTTTCATCCAAACCCAGATTATCGCGCTTAAATATTCGGTCAGCTCGATAACTGGATCGTACCAACGGGCCTGAAGCGACTTCAAAGAACCCTTTCTTCAGGCCTATGGTTCGCAACTGTTTAAAATGCTCAGGGGTGACATAGCGCGCAACCGGTAAGTGGTTTCTGGTGGGCTGGAGGTATTGTCCCAGGGTGAGTATATCCACTTGGTGTGCTCGCAGATCATCCATTGTTTTAAGGATTTCTTCATCTGTTTCGCCAAGTCCCAACATCAGGCTGGTTTTGGTCAGAATATCGGGGCGATAGCGCTTGGCAAATGCCAGTACCTGGATGGTTTGCCAATAGCCGGCGCGGTTATCGCGTACCGGATGGGTTAGGCGTTCCACCGTTTCAACATTCTGAGCAAACACATCCACGCCACTGTCGAGCAAGGTTGCGATATCTGCTTCTTTGCCCTGAAAATCAGGCGTTAATGCCTCTACTTTGGTTTGAGGACAACGCGCCTTAATGGCACGAATGGTTTTCGCATAGTGGGCAGCGCCACCGTCGATTAAATCATCGCGGTTGACCGAGGTTAAAACCACATAATCAAGATTCATGATGGCGACGGATTCAGCGGTTTTTTCCGGTTCCTGTTCATCAAGCCAGCCGCGCGGATTGCCAGTATCGACGGAACAGAAGCGGCAGGCGCGCGTACATACCGCTCCCATGAGCATAATCGTTGCTGTACCATGTGACCAGCATTCGGCGATATTGGGGCACTTAGCCTCTTCGCACACCGTGGCAAGACGGTGTTTGCTCACTTCCTGTTTCACGGCTTGATACGCTGGTGAGGTTTGATTTTTTATCCGTAACCATTTGGGTTTGGGAAGTCGCTCCATATCGTGCTGATGATGTTTGACCCCATCTTTAATGGCGGCATATCCTTGTTCGGTTTTGTATTTATAGCCGCTCTGTACCATAACAGGGATATCAGTCAGTTTGCTCATGGGAACCTGAAGATTGACAAAATTAGTTTGATTCTAGCGAAAGTCCAGCGTTGTGACAAGGAAGCCAGGGTAAAATCATATTTTGCCAATTATTAAAACATTATGACGTCAAACAGAGCGCAGCGGATGATGCACTGGATGAAGCATAATGCCAGTTAAAGTAGTTCCTTGGTTGGGGTCTGG
>JAFIFT010000018.1 GCA_020831865.1 Legionellaceae bacterium
TCATTCCGCCTCGCTACCTGTTAGCCCTGTTGATGAATGAAAAAAGTGAAAAAGCTGAACGCCATTTACTGGAGAAAGATCATGATGTCCTTGAAGCCGCTGAAATCATGGCAGAAATTCTCGAACAGCCTAAAGTGTCTGATGACAGCCGGGCTTATTTTTATGACTAAGCCAGCGTTAGCGGTAGAAAGCACCAAGCCACCCCATCCAGTGAGCAGCTTCACCATTGCCAATCGAGTTTTGCAAAAGCTGTTTCATAACAGCCACTATAAAATCATTGGTTCTTGTGCGTGGACGGTTGGGCATCTGCCGCCAAAAATTGCGTTTACACCGGCAGTAGAGCAATTTCTTCCTGATTTAATCATTACCGTCAGCAATAAGCCAGAAGAAAATCCTTGGCTGGAAGCGCGCGCCTTATATGAAAATTCTGCCATAAGAACCTTATATCAAAACGCCTATAAAGCTGCGACTGGCTTTAATTTAGGTTTTGGTAACGATGCTGGCCAAAACACCAATCTACACGGCAATAATGAGCGCACAAGGGTGGTAGATGTCATTGGCAGCCCGGCAGGATTTTACCGTTTTCCGTATGTATCGCATCGCCCTGAGACGGGTTTTGGCGTGCCTTATTATTTATCAGAAGCCGATGCCATCATGGATAGAACAGAAGCCGCAGAGCTTGTTTACATGGCAACGCATCCACAGTTACTGATTAATCATGACATTGGCAGCTTCAGCCATATCTGGGGTTCTGAAGTTCCACGGCTCATGCGCGTGACGCAGCCTTATAATTACCGTGCCTCAGTCGTTGCTGCCATGCACGCCGTTGATATCGTCACCAATCAAAATTCATTGCATGTCACAAAATCCACCAGCAACCGTTGCGGTCAGAATTGTATTGTCGCCAATGCGATTTATGATCCCAATAACCGTAAGGTCATCTGGCAGGAAGTTTATCCAAACAATCGCATGATTCACCCCGGTGATCCGAATGATTTTGGTATTGAGGATGATAAGGCAGGGAATGGTAATTATGTGTTTGTATTGTGGCGCAAATACCGGGGCTGTGTGCAGCATCATGGCAAACTCGTGCGCTTTTTAACCTTTCCCAAAGTGGGAAAACCGCAAAAACGATAGGGGCAATTATGAAAAAATCTCTGCTGATCACTCTCTTATTTCCATCCATCGCCCTGGCTGGCGGCTTTATGCCAAGCCAATCGGATTATTATTATCAATTAGGCGGTGCCTCGAACCTCTTTGTGCCGCCGATTAATAAAGATCAGACCTTGCGCATCGGTGCTGATATTGACGGGCGCATGGGTTTTTCCTGTAGTGGCTTTAATCCTGTGGTATCGATTACCAATACCTTTCAGGATTTAAAAAAATCAGCGATTAACATTCCAGCCGGCGTGATTGGCAATCTTAAAGGATCGGTGGCAGGCTTTCCCCTCTATAAACTGCAACAATCCATGCCGGCTTTGTATAACATCATTCAAAATACCGCTGCCAGTGCGCAAGATGAATTTACCCTGAAGGTTAACGATTGCCAGCAGGTCAAACAAGCCTTGGAGCAAAACCAATCCCCACTTGAGAGCATGTTATCGGTATCCGATAGCCAAGGCTGGCTGGATGCAGCCAAGCGGGCAAAAAAGGATAATGTCGATGTCACTGAAACCTCAAAAAGTATTGCTCAAAAGCGTGATGAGTATGGCTTGCCATGGATAGGCAATGAAAAAGGCAATGCCGGTGGAAAGTTTCAACGCCCGATTAAAGTCATCAATGATGTGGTGATTGCCGGTTATAACATTTTGCTGGAACGCAAGCCGCTCGACAGCACCACAAAACCCAGCGTACACACACCGATGACCCAGACATGGCCAACCCCGAATGATGCGGCTTTGTGGGCAGTCAAAGTCTTGGGTGATATCCATGTCAGTACCAGCGATGATAAAGAAAATCATGATGCCAAAGCCGGTATTGGTTTATCAGCACTGTTGCAAAGTTGCGCCAATGCCAATACCTGTAGCCAGAATATAGCCAAAGCCCTATGGAATCTGGTCAATGGCTCTTGGGCTTTAACTGAAGACAACCTTCGTAAGGTCAGTGCCTCAAACCTTTTGATTACCGATGAAATTATTCTCACCATCCAGCACTTGCCTCGCGAAGAACAACTGCTGACCGTTTCCAAGCTGGCTGAAGAAATCGCCGTGCAAAATATGCTGGATAAAGCCCTGATGATGCGCCGGATATTACAGGCAGGCTTGCAGGTACAAGAGGTGCAAAATTTAAAACCGGCACTCAACATGGTTCGTTTTTCCTTGAAAAAACTCGATGATGACATTCATTCACTTGCTTTTGAAAATGAAGTGCGCAAAAAAATGATGACCGAGACACTGGGCATGATCATGGACATACGCCAGCAAGCCCGCAGTCAAAACCTACCCGGTCAGGATCATGAACAACCAGCTGTGAAAAATGGCGCGGTTTATATCAAAGAGAAGCAAGGGGCTTAATATGATTGTCTTTAATCCATTATCACTATACACCACTTACCTTGGCTGGCAGCAATATGAAATCTTATTTAACGCCCTGTGGCAAACAGGGCTGTTATATCTGGGCTTTCTGGCCGTTGGTTATCGCTTTTTAAAAAACGTGTTAGTACCGGCCGGAGCATTTTTTGCTGTTGAACATGCCATCAATCATTTTTTATATGAGCTGGCGATCACAGTGTTAATCTGTGGCATTTTCGTATATCCCTGCGTTCCTCTTGAAACCAAAGCACTGCAATTTAACCCCTTATGCGGTTTAAAATCGCCATCAACTGCAAGCATTGGTGACACCGGCACTACCTATGATGAAGCCTTTGCCGATGTATTAACCCCGAAAGTGAAGATCCCAATTGGCTTTGCGATTATTCAAAACTTCATGTCGAGTTTTACCTATAGCCTGATGAAAGTCACCGGCTGTACCGATAGCCTGCAATCCATCGAAGGTGATTTGGTCTCTATTTACCTGCCACATGATGTCCGCGCTCAGGCATTGGATTTTCACCGCCAATGCTTTCTTGAAGCCAGAACCCAGTTTAATCATGACAAGCATGAAGCCAGTGAATTAGATCCCTTGTTAAAACACTATGGCGGTGAAGAAGATTTAAGCTGGATGGGATCAAAGATTTTACAACAACTCTACTATTCAAAAATTCATGCCAGACATCCGGTTGCAGGGTTTACCTACAATCAAGCGCCGAATCCCAATCTGCAAAAAGCACGTCACCGGGGCGATCTGGCAGATGAACAGCTTCCAGAAAATGGCTACCCGAGCTGTCAGCAATGGTGGAACAAAATTAGAGGTGATTTAGTTAAAGTGGCCAACAACGCCAGCATGTTCAACAAACATCTAAACTACTACGCCATGCTCGAACGTGTGCGCCAGTATAAATTTAAACATCCCAAAGCATGGAAGACAGATATCAGTGCAGAAGATTATGTCGCCAAAATGTTATTAAACGACAGCAAAGACATGCAAATCAATGCCGTTAAAAATATGATGGACACCAATAATGGCCGAGTCGGCAGTGCCATAACTAACAGTCTGGTCAATGTCGGCCAATGGGCTAAATCATGGACTTCCACACCTTTAAAACGTGAGTCGATTATGCAAACCCTGCCGGTCATGCAGGCGTTTTTCATGTTCTTTTTGATTATCTTAACGCCGATTGTTTTGACGCTTAGTTGCTACAGTACCAGAGCATTAGGCAGTTTATGCGCCATGTTTGTCATGACCATATTTCTGCAATATCTTTGGCATCTGGTGGGATTTGTTGAACGTACCGTGCTTGATCCTTTAGGAGAAAACGAGGCCATTTCAGCGATGAAAAATATGGCGGTGATGTTTTATTTTGTAGCGCCAGTCTTATTGCTGAGGATGTCCAGCCATTTTGGTGGTGAAGCGGGTACGGGCTTAATGGGTATGCTCGATGCATCCCAGCAACAAAGCGAAAGTTTGAGTCATTCCGGTATGCAGGCTGCAAAAACAGGAGCAAAAATAGCTTCAGGGATGATTCGATGAATCAATTAAAACGTATCTTTACGTTTCAACACTTCATTGAATTCATTCATACCAATCAAGCCAGCATCATATTTTTCCCGTGCTTCGTAAACGCTCATGCAAGGTTTGCGAGGCTTATCTTCGGCCACGCCAACAATGGCATCCAACACCACCGCCAACAATCGAAATACCTTTCTCATTTGGAGCTATCCCTATGCTAAAAAATTATCTACGTTCAACTATTATAGTCCTGCTTCAAGCCATTTTGCCAATTTTGGCCGTATTGATGATGGTACCTTGGATCTTCAACCATGCATCATCCATCAGGCAATGGCAACAACAACTTACCCACATGAAACCTTGGTTTATCATATGTCACAGCCTGTTTTATCTGGCATTTTTAGCCCTTTGGCCAAAAGTCATCAAACGCTTTCAGCAGCAACATGAACTTACCAGCCAGCAAATAAAAACTGTCATACACGCACGCTGGTACTTGCTGGCCACTTTTGTACTCATTGATTTACTGATGCTTTGGAGATAAGCATGAAAGACTACCCCGTCAATAATTTATTACGTGAACCAACAGAAGCCTATTCGGCGATGACCTGCATCACCTTGGCGCTACTCGCATACACCCAACCCCATTTTTTCCTGCTCACCCAAAGCATGGCGAAGTACGCAGCCATTACACTCTTGATTCCGGGATTACTACGTGGCTATCAGGCATTCAAAGTCAAACGCTACCATCACCGCTTACTGGCCATGCCCACTTATGCACTATCCACCACAGAAATCCCCCTGTCTAAAAACTGGCTATTCATCGGCAGAGGCTTTCGCTGGCGACCCAGCCACACGCAAAAACTGCATCAAATCAAACAAGTCAAAAATGAACGCTTCATGCAAAGAGGCAGATGCTATCAAACCATTCGCCGCTTTTGCCAGAATCATGAGCACAGCAGACTAGCCAAGTGGCTCAACACTCGTTCAAAACTCAATCCCTTTAGACCCGATCCACCTGTAGGTGGCAGCCCATTTTTACATGGCTTGGGCGAGGAAGATAAACCGGTTTATATCCCCCAAGATGTCAGAGTCGGCCACACCTTTGTGGTTGGCACCACAAGGGTAGGAAAAACCAGACTGGCCAGCATCCTGATTAATCAGGACATCAGAAACGGTGAAGCGGTCATTGTAGTTGATCCCAAAGGCGACCAAGAACTGGTCAGAGACATGAAAGCCGCAGCTAAAGTATCCGGCAGAACCAATGATTTTCACATCGTCCACCTTGGCTTCCCTGAACAATCCGCCCATTACAACCCATTAAAAAACTACGACCAAGTCAGCGAAGTCGCCACGAGAATCACCGATGCCATAGCCGCAGAAGGAGAAGGCAAACAGTTTGCTGCCTTTGCATGGAAATACGTCAACATCGTCGCGATCTGCTTAGAAGAAATGAAGCAAGTCATTAATTACCAATCCATAGCGTTCTATATCAGCCGCTTGGATCAGCTATTAATGACTTATGCCGATGCCATCTTGCCCAGCCAATATCCAGATTACCATCAAAAACTCGAAGCAATCATCGAAGAACACGACAGCAAAATCGGCAAAAACAACAAAACCAAATCCCCGATGGAACGCCATCAAGCAGTCATTCAATACGTTAAAACCCACATCAACAAAACCATCAAAAATGGCAATATCGAATCCCTGCAAGATCAAATTCTGATTGATCTATATGACGCAGCCATAATGGACAAACACTACTACGACAAAATCACCGCCAGTGTCGGTCCGGTATTATCAGAAATCAACAAAAGTAACGCATCAAAAATCCTGTCATCCAAAGAACAACCGGAAGACATTGAGCTGATGGATATCATCAAAAACAATAAAATCCTCTACATCGGCCTCGATAGCCTCACCAACCCCAACATCGCCCAAGCCGTGGGCAAGGGATTTTTATCCGACTTGGTATCAACTGCCGGTAAAATTTACAAGGAAACTGATGCTCATTACAAATTGAACCTGCACTGCGATGAGCTGTCAGAAATCATTCAAGATTCTTTTGTGAAAATCCTCAATAAATCTGGTGGCGCAGGTTTTCAGGTGACCGCCTACGCCCAAACCATCCAAGACATGGAAGTGGCGCTTGGTTCCAGAGCCAAGGCTGATGTTTCAGAGGGAAACTTCAACACATTGATCATGCTCAGAGTTAAAAACGAAGAAACAGCCAACCTGCTTGTTAAAGTCCTACCTCAAGTGGGGGTGGTAGGGCATACGCAAGTGTCCATGGTTAATGATACCCCGCATGGCGATGATGGGATTTATTTTAATACCACCAATGAAGATCGGGTTCAAACTTCTTCTGTGCCGATGATTGGGGTGGATGATATTGTTTCTTTGCCTAAGGGGCAGGCCTTTATTTTGTCAGACGGAGGATATCTATACAAAGTTAGACTGCCGTTTATCACTTAAGTCTCACAATTTAAATCAAGTCTATATAGAAGATGAACGTAATTCACTTTTTTTAAAAAATTTAGCTGCACAAAGTCTGGATTTTTTGAACAACAATTACTTCGACTTGGATTGGGGATGATTTTGAGGTAAGCTTCACATCTTTTTGAATTGGACTTCAAAAATAATGAACCTGAGCTCATTTATACTTATATTTTTTCTATTTTTTACCTCTTTGAATTCCTCTGCTGCTAAGCCAAAAGATTATGTTCTTCCTGATTTTACTGGTGAGTGGTACATAAGTAATACTTCCCACTCCTCAGATGAAGGAATTAATGATAGAGAATATTACCTTAATCAATGTTTCGTTGAAGAATTTGTTTTCAAAAAAAAATCGGCAAATAAGGAAGCTGCTGTATATAATTATATGAATTCTTTACCAACAATCGGTAATTGTAAATGGAAAATAGATGAAATATCTGAACAAACGTTTTTTAAGCCAGAAACATACTTATCTAGCGACTGGGATGAAAATAGCAACAAAATTTACGATACAACTTATTATTTAACATGTCTCGCAGAGGAAGATGGCTATGATCATCATTGTGATAGCGCATCTATAGAACTCAGGCCGATTTATAAGTGCCCTGAAAATACACGGTTAGGCAGAAGCTTATATGGGGCTCATTGTTCATATAAAGCAAACTTATGTTTGGCTGACGTAGTGGGTCGTGATATGAATTCAGATTATTTTTACTGGTTAGGCCATGTCGGCTTAACTAATTCATCGTATTATACTGATGATGGGAATAAGGTTTTAGAAGTTCTGAAGCCAAGTAAAAATGAAGATGTCATTCAAGAAAACCATTTTAATGATTTTGTTCATAGCAGCCCATCCTTTTGGGGGAGCGTATATTCATATCATTCCGAACCTAAATTAACGTTTTCTCAGGCAATTGATATTATATATGCAGGTCAATATCAAAAGGCGTTTGAAGCCATTTATGTACCATTTGCTGAGTATAGAGAAGGGGGAGTGGTACCAAAAATATTTTTTGATTATTTTCGGCAGGAAAAAAATCGTAAGAAAATAGTACAAAAAGCCGCTTTTAGGTGTGATACATTTATACAGTATTGCTACCATAAAGGGGCTAATATTAATTTAAAAGAATTATCACCGCAGCTTATGTTTTCTAGTTTTCAAAAGCACAGACAAGCTTTACCGGTTGATATATCCATACTTCCCAGCCAAAGAAACTTTCTTGAGAAAGAAATAGAATGTGATTCGGCCCAGTGTTTTGAAGAAAAAATATCACATTTAATTCATGAACAATCAAAATCAGAGGATGTTCTTTTCGTTATTGATAAATATAAAGACTATTTATCTGATAACGCGTTATTTAATAATTATCTTCTAAGATTATATAAAGAGCATGCTACTTCATATAGAAAAATTGCTGATAACTTATTAGATTTGTTGGTTATAAATCAGCCGTCTGATTCAATCAAACATGAGTTGGTTGATTTATATTTAAAAAGCAGATTGAATAAAAACAGTAAATCCCTAAAGCTACTTTCTCTTTTTAAAGAAATTTTTGTATATGATGATAATGAGGTTCAAGAATTCTCCACCGAACAAATTAAGTATATAAATAAAGTGAATGAAATTATCATTGATATATTAAAAAGCTCAAATGATATGATGGAAGTTATTGAAGCAATTGAAATTGCAGCACAAATTATGGATAGTCAATATGCAGTGCCATTGATATTTGAAGCATTAAAACGCTTTCCAAATTTATCCACAGCTGAAAAAGATAGAATTTTGGAGAATCTTTTCTTCTATCAACTGGCTAATAATAAGAGCCTAATCGACCCAAGTACATTAGGTACTAATGACTTTAACAAAAGGTTGTTGTTGTTTTTAAGATACAATAATAAATTTAAAACTAATAAAAAGACTAGGGCAGAAATTCTTAATTATTTAATGACCATGAATTATCGTAAGAGCTTATCTCCTGCTAACAAAGAATATTTGATACAAAATATTGGTGATAGGCTTTTATGGTTGTCAGTGGTTAAGAAATTAGGTGGTGTTGATATGGCCAAAGACAGTTTAAATAACTATGATTCATTTACTCGCATATTACTTAAAAAGTCATTGCATAAATAATAGGTCTCTTTCTGGTACCAGTTTATTTTGGATATTATAGATAACTACTATATATTCAGTTGAGAAAAATAAGCTAACATTTTTTAAATTACATGAAATTTATCATTCTCTCATGTTCTGCGTCACTGCAATTTATGTGCAGTGACGCAGAACAATACCATGAATTTTACACAGTAAACTCAACACATTAAACTTCTTTGTCCTAGCGCGCCTCATGCGATAGGACAAAATATTACCCTTTAACCCTTGCGCAGCAAGCACCGCTTTGCTAGTTTTAAATTGAGCATAACTGATGAGCTGGTGCGATTCCGGCGAAACGTCATCTGACGTCTTATGCGAAGCCACTTCATTCCCTAACCCTGTGGCTGGACGTATAGTCGGGAACCCTTCATGGATTTTCTGCCAGCCGGCAGAACAAATGCATCAACGCATTTGCAGTCAATTACTTTCATTTTGACCACGGACTTGTGACAAGGCTGTTGCTTTGTTGTGTTCATTCACCAATCAACTAAAGGAGGTTAAAACCAGAAAAACCGTTGTAAACAAATGAATCGTGAGCCTTTGAACGATTGATTTGCCCCATGTATCGAGCTTTATGGCTTAAGCCAGGTATCGCCTTTGAGTGAGCCGCTCGACCAACACTAAACCAAAGACAGGGCAAATACCGGCTTGCGACATGACTAAATTCGGATCGGATGATGAGAAAATATTCTTTAAGACAAACCGCCAACCGATACTTAAAAATGGATCATCGGGGCAGCTTCAAGGATAAACAACACCGTGCTTTTGTCATCCACAAAATGATTGATGATCTTTTTGTGATTGGCCATGTCCCTACGTCATGGCAAACATTGGAAAAGCACCACTTAGAACAACTGGTTCAGCACTGGCAAAAACGCCGCATTAATCCAGCAACCATCATGCGTTATATGACCACCATTAGAAAATATCTTGTGGATATTGGCTGCCTGATTGCTGAAATCGATAATCAAAGCCTGCAACTCGCGCGCTCGAAAACAAATAAAAAACAAATCGATATCCAGCCTGATATCTGGAAACGCATGCATTTGCCCATACCTCGACTGATCATGGCGTTACAAACGCAATTTGGATTAAATTTTTCCGAAGCCATTCATTTACTGCCAGATATTCATATCAAAGAGCATGGGCTTTGGATTACCCGGGAAATCGCTTTTAATTCAGAAGATCGCATGATTCCGATTAGAAATACTGTACAAAAAACAATTGTGGCCGAGTTATGCAAACTGACAAATAACCAAAGCATGAGAGAAACAAGCAGCTATGACAACATCAGAACGGCGTGGCGCAACGAATTAACCAACCACCATTTACCAACCAATAAATCATGGCGCTACCTCTATGCCAGACAATTGTATCAAACCCTGTGTTCCGTATTAGGCAATTATCAAGCTTGCTGGGTGATACGGGATGAGATGGGCATTAAATCACGCAACACTTTATGGTTATATCTCAATGAGTAAATCAAAACTACGCAGCACACAATTTTCTATTAATGAAGGATTGAAACAAATCAAAGGTTACTCCCATGCAAGCCTTGCCGACATGCGCCACATGCTCAACCGTTGCGTTAAAGATCTACACGGGCTTGGATATAAAGTTGGTCATATCAAGGGATTAAAGCCTAAGCATGTGCATGTATTGGTTGAGCATTGGAAAAAACAGGACAAGAACCCTGCCACAATCAAAAATTACATGTCCAAACTGCGAAAACTGGCAATTCTGTTAGACAAGCCAACGCTGGTAAAACCCAGCAATGATGATTACCAGATCACACGAAGAAATTATACCCCCACCCACAACAAAGCCATTCACAACCTTGATACCTCGAAATGCACTGATCCCATGATCCGCCTATCCCTTGAAGCACAAGCATTATTCGGACTTCGCCGTGAAGAATCGATGAAAGTCATCGTCAGTGAAGCGTGGCAAGGTAACTGCTTGAAAATCAAACCCAGTTGGACGAAGGGCGGTATTGGCCGAACATTGGAAATTACCAATCAAGAACAGCGCCAATGGTTGATCAAAGCAAGCCAATCCGTACCACCGGGTCATTCCTTAATTCCCAAAGATAGAACTTACAAACAACACTTAAGGCAATATCAAAGCCAAACAGAACTGATGGGTATAAGCAAATGCCATGGTCTACGCCATGCCTACGCGCAAAGGCGATATTTTGAATTGTTTAAAACGTTTGATCCTCATGGCAAAGGTACTCATTGTCCTATGGAAGGCGGTAAACGGTATCGGGATATGTCAGCAGAAGAACAAGCAATTGATCGTAGGGTTAGAAACATACTTTCTCGTGAAATGGGCCATTCGCGTAGGGCTATAACCCGAGTTTATTGTGGGTAGCTGGATTGGTGTATAATATCTCAATTTCAAGTTAAGTAGAATGAAGCGATGTTAGCTAATTTAAAAATTATTACCCCTGTTTCCAAACATTGTGATGAGATATCGCATTTGCTTCTGGAATCAATACAAGTGAATTGTGCGGCAGATTATAATCATGATGAGGCTGTTATCAATGCATGGGTTAGCAATAAAACACCTGAAAATATTAATCATTGGATTCACTCAGAAAATAACGTGCCTCTTGCCGATTATGATGCAAACACCAATCAATTGGCGGGATTTGCATTATTTACTATTCATGGAGAAATTTTACTGAATTATGTTTTACCTGCATACCTCTATAAAGGGGTTGGAAAACGTTTGTTAAACGAAATAGAACGAATAGCAAGATCCAAAGGCGTAAAATCACTTGTTGTTGTCAGTACCATTACAGCCAAAAAATTTTATACCAGAAATGGTTTTGTTCAAAATGGTGAGCCAGAATATGTAGGAAATATCCTTGGGGATTTTCCCTTGATAAAGCATTTAAACCAATAATCATGTGGCTATCCTTATTTACAGTATACCGAATACAAAAATATATCTGTTTCAATGAAGTTCATTAATGTTCATTTGTTTGGATCATCTTGATTCAAAATCATAACTTGTTAATCTGTTTGAAACGCAACTGAAGAGTCAGTGAAATCCTGACGAAACCGCAAGGTCTTGTGATGCACCATTTTTTCCCTAATTTGATGGTGGAGCGTTTAGCCGGGAAAACCCTTCATGGATACGTCTTGTGGCTTTAAGCCAATGGAATGCGCTTAGGCATATCATCTTTAATAATCAGGCAAATCAACCGACACGTCGGTGATCTTTGTTTTGCATAACCCACAGGGGATTAATGATCCCTTATGGGGCAAATCCTCTTTATTCAATAAGGAGCATATTATGCAAAAAGCAGAAGCGGTGCAGCTGGAAGTCGAGCACTTGTTGTTTGAACTCAATTGTTGTGTGAACGATTTGCAAAATGTTCGCCTGCGAATATCTGCGGATGACATTCACCAAGCAGAACTGAGTTTAAA
Organism: Legionellaceae bacterium; assembly: GCA_020831865.1. Taxonomy (GTDB): domain Bacteria; phylum Pseudomonadota; class Gammaproteobacteria; order Legionellales; family Legionellaceae; genus JAFIFT01. Next base: position 12,133 of record JAFIFT010000018.1, read on the forward strand.
CAAACTGGAATCACTCATTTCTTTTGTAAAAACTTTCTCTGGTAGAAAGATCGCTTGTTAATCCTTTGAAGCAAATCATTACCCGCATAACAGAAAAGTATCTGCTTTATGCGGTTATTTTTCTGTTATGCGCTTTTTAACACCAACAGGAGAATATTATGACTGCAACATTGAACCGCATCCAACTGATCGGCAACTTGGGTGCTGAACCAAAAAGTATCACCGGCAAAGATGGTAATTCTTTTGTCACCGCTACGTTGGCAACCAATGAGTCGTTTAAACAAAACGATGAATGGCAAACCCGGGTGGAATGGCATCAACTGGTTTTCTTCGGCAAATACATCAAAGTGACTGAATTTTTAAAGAAGGGCAGCCAAGTCTTCATTGAAGGCAAGTTGCGCTCTAATTCATGGACTGATAAAGACGGAAATACCCGTTCTGCTATCAGTATTGTGGTGAGCAATGTTCAGTTACTGGGTCAAGGTAAAGCCAGTGATGATCAGCCTGTCAACAACATTGCTGAAAGCCACATGGCGCAGATGCGTGAAATGTTGCAGGAAACGGCAGAAGATGTCCCGTTTTAATTGATTAATCACCCAACATGGGAGCATGCTCCCATGGGGCTTGCTCTTTAAATTAGTAAGGAGAAAGCCCTATGGATACCCCTCAAATATATGTTGCCTGTCTGGCATCTTATAACAACGGCATATTATTTGGCGAGTGGATTGATGCCACACAGTCTGAGACTGATATCATGGCCGAAATCTATGACATGCTGGAAAATAGTCCGGAAGAAGATGCGGAAGAATTTGCGCTGCATGATTTTGAAGGTTTTGGTGATGCTGATATCGATGAGTATACCTCGATTAAAACCATTGCTGAGTATGCAGATTTTATCCAGCGATATGGCCACATTGGTAAAGCTTTGCTATCTGAGTATGAGGTATCAGAAGCTGAATCAATGATGGAGAACTGTTATCAAGGTTGTTTCGATTCAGAGGTTGATTTTGCCTGGCAATTATTTGATGAATGCTATGCGCATCAGATACCGGATAATTTGAGATTTTACTTTGATTGCGATGCTTTTGCCCGTGATCTGTTTATCAATGATTATTGTTCGGTTGATGTTGATGGCGAGACGCATGTTTTTTCAAGGTATTAAGCCCCTGTAGGGGCTTAATTATTGTTTTACTATAATAGAGCGCTCAAACAACAACAGAAATTGGCGGCTATCTGAACTGGTATTTTAAAACTCAAAAGTCATATGCTTAATGGTATTACCATCATTTTTATACTTTACTGATAAAACATACGCGGTCTTTTCCCCTTTGTAAACTTCAATAGGGGTGCCTGCTATTTCCCATATTCCAAAGGTTCCAACATCAAGGAGGCCATGCATAGCCGCTCGTGCAGCCGAACCAGTTGGCATGTTTGCTCTCATGTTTTCAGAAGTGAGTTTGCCTTGTTTATTTCTAGTAGCCTCAATTGGAGTTGCGCCGTTAGCAATCAGGCAGGATCGAGTTTTACATTTGGTTAATTCTTTAGGAGCTACGCCATTACCTCGTGCTGCCATAACAACAGAGCATGCGGCTAAAATTACACCCAAGGTAGTAATTAGTATTAATCGAAGCATTTTATACATATAAAATTTCCTAGAAAGGTTAAAAATCGACAAATAATACCATTATTTAATTTTAATGTCTTTTCAATTGATCAGTATGTGTTTATTTTTTTCAAAACTAAATTGCGAGACGTTTTTCGTGGCATGGTTTGCAAAGTAATTCTGCCAGCGCTATTTTGAAATTAAATCAAGATGGTACTTCCACAAGGTTTAGAATGCATTTTGACCACTGTTCAAGGGCTTCTTTCCTTTGTGGCAGCATTTCATTTTTATTATAAGTCGCCATAATCTTAGGCATTTTATGACCCAAACATTTTTCAATAACCACAGGATCAATATCTAGCGTCTCTCCTAACTGTGTTGCAAAAGTACGACGGAGATCATGGGCTGTCCATTGAGGTATGCCAAGTCTTTCCTGTATGCGCTTCACAGCTCTAGGAATAGCTTTATCAGTAATACAGGATGTCTCGTCAACACCACTGATAACATATTCGCTAGAATTATTTTTCTTTAATTGCACTAAAAGAGATTTAGTTAGCTCAGTTAGATGAACTCTCATAATAACAACAGTCTTGGTGTTTTCAGCAGGAATAGTCCAAAGAGAATTTTCAAAATCGAATTCAGACCATTTAGCGGTACGAAGTTCACCTGTCCGCACACCAGTAAGCAGAATAATTTTTAGGGCATTTTTAATCTGAAGGGAAATATGGTTTTTTTCGCTATCGAGAAAAAACCACAGTTCTTTTATTTCATCAAGTGTGAGATAGCGATCTCGTGCTTTCTCAAAACCACCAATATCTCTTGCTCGTATATTTGCAGCAGGGTTTAATAGCATGTCACCGCGGCTAACACCATAATTAAATGCTTGCTTAAGTGCAGCTAAAACTTTATTAGCATGAACAGGCGCACCTCGATTAACGATTTTATCTAAAGCAATTGTTATTTCTTTTGTTTTTAGTGTGTGAAGTTGTTTGTCACCAAGGAGGGGGATAATATCAGCGTCGATAATCTGTTTGATTTGTTGCGGATGAGCACGATGCTTTTTGATATACCCCAAGTACCATTCATTGACCAATTGTTCAACCGTAGCATGATCCTCTGGTGAAGAAGGCTGGTTGAGTTGAATTTCGGGATCTTCTCCTGATTGTCTTATATTCCAGAGTTCATTAAAAAGGCTTCGCGCCTCTGCTACTCCCATAGCTGGAAATCGTCCCATAGTTAACCATTTATCTTTGCCATTGAATTTATACCGATAAAACCATGTTTTAGTTCCTGTAGGGCTGACTCTCAGACAAAAACCATTCCCCTCAGTAATATGATAACGGCCTTTCTTAGCCGTTAATCCATCAATTTTTTTATGGGTGAATTTTTCCATGACATCATCCTTAGGCTATATATTTTTTGGCTACACTTCTGGCTACACTTTTTCGTGTATTTAAGTTATAATAGATTTAATTGAATGATATGTCAAAACATCTAAAATGCATTAATATAAAGGGTTATATCGTTGTATATGTGATTATTTGATACTGATTGAAATAAATTTATATTATCATGGGGTGCTAGTGGTCGTAGGTTCAAATCCTACCGTCCCGACCATCAATTCCACTTAAAAATAAGCAAGTTACATCTTATTAGTTAAACCCATAAAAATCAAAAATTATGCTGGGTGTACTTTTGATTCTTACAAATTATTAAATCAAAATTACTCATCATCCGTCATTCCGTACCATATTATTGTAATGAAATGCGTCTCTTTAGTATAATTTCAGCATACATTGGCAGATAAAAAAACAGTCAGTTTGTTTAATAGATAAATTATCAAATTAGGTGCGAACGATTTTTTTCAGGTTGTGGTAATAACCTCATCTGGCTTTGGTTATCTTGGTTATGAATCATACTAAACTACCTGGAATAAGATTAAAAATAGTTTTGTTATCAATCTTTTTGCCTCATTAAGAATCGATTAATTCTATAAATCAGGTGCGGAATGTCGGATCATCAAATATTAATAGTTAAATGACCTATAATTCATAGGTGATAGACTTTTTAAACAATAAATGATTTTTGTTCGCAAATAGCGAATTTTTATTGAAAGTGATCATCCACCTTGATATACTATTTTTGCGTTAAAAAAGGGAGCTAATCACCTGTTAATTGAATATGTTTACATATTCGCGGAGATAGAGTATCTCTACTTTTCGCTCGGCTCATGTTGTTGGTATTGCTATTGATATATCAAGAAGCACAAGCGAGTGTCCGTCGTGCGGTGACATCACGACGGTTAAATAAGGGTTTATTGCCAGTCACTCCTGATGTTCCTCTTAAATAGGTGACCTTGTACTCAATGATGAGACAAGTATTAAGAGGAGTTATATTCATGAAATTGGATTTTTTTAACGTTGACTGGCAATCGCTTAAGAAATGGAAATTTAAAAAAACGAAAAGCAGAGTAAGTTGGCGATTGATAAAACTACTGATAAAAATTAGTGTGTTAGCCTACAAAATACTGAAATTCATTTGTAATATGATTGATATTTCTTAAGTGATCCCTTTCTTTTTGGGAGATATCAATAATTAATCGGGCGCTAAAAATAATTCGCCAATTTCACGGGTTTACTCAAATAGAGTTGGCCAGGAAGCTAGATTTGTCAAAATCATATCTTAGTGAGATTGAAGCAGGAAAAAAAAATATTAGTTTCGAACTTCTGGAAAAGTATTCAATCATTTTTGATATTCCAGTTTCGTCGTTAGTCTTCTTTTCAGAACATTTAGATGAGACAAGTACAGTTCCTGAAAGGTTTAGAATTGTTGTAGCAGATAAGCTGATTAGGCTCATGGAATGGGTAATGACACGGAATGAAAACAAAAATGCAAAAAATAATAACAAAAAATAAATGTTATCCTGCGAAGGATTCATTATTTTATAAACTTTCAAGTAAGGGGCGTTTAGCAAATTTAGTATCATCTACTGTGCAAGAGTTGAAGTCTTTAACTAAAAATGACCAATATAATTGTTTTACTCAATCGAAACGAGGAAAAACAAGACTCATTCAAGAACCACTTCCGAAATTAGATAAAATTCACTCTCGAATAGCCAGTCTGTTATGCAGAATTGAAACTGCTGATGGATTGCATTCAGGTCGTAAAGGCAGATCAAATATTTCAAATGCGAGTGCTCATATTGGTGTAGGTAAAAAAGTTATCACTTTAGATATAAAAAGTTTCTTTCCATCAACTAAGCGCTCCAGCGTTTTTGATTTTTTTTATAATACGATGTGCTGTTCCCCGGATATTGCTGACTTATTGTCACATATATGCACTTATGATGATCATATACCAACGGGTAGTCGATTAAGTATGCCTCTGGCCTATTTTGCAAACAAAAGAATGTTTGATGAGATGGAGCAAACCGCTAGTGAGTGTAATGCAAAAATGACAATTTATGTTGATGATTTAACTTTTTCTGGTGCAGAGCTATCAAAAAACTTCATAACAAGAATAGAGTTGATTGCAAAAAAATATGGTCATAAGATAAACCCCTCGAAAACTAGATTTTATACGGAAGATGCCGTGAAGTTGGTAACTGGAGTAGCTGTAATAGATAATCAGCTCAAACCAAGAAATAAACATTTAGAAGCGTTGTTTAAAAAAACAAATGATTGGCAAGTCAACAAGAATATGCAATCTAGAAATTGTATTTTAGGTTATATGACGTATTTAGGGGGTATTGATTTTCGGTATAAAGATAAAGCTAGAACTTTTAGACAGCAAGCTATTTTTTAAATTAAGCCGTGGAAATTTATTGAAGCTGAACTCTGGTGCTGGCTTATCCTGTTGCAGGATAAGATAAAACTTATTTGCCTGTTCGGTTTTTTACTACTGAAAAATAGAGAAACATCCATGTTTTAGACTCGTAACTCTACCTTAATCAAAGGGGTTCATGTACGACCTTTGTCAGCTATCAATGGCTGTCCAAATGGCCAAAATCCAGTATTATGTAATACAAATGAATGGAAAAATGTAAGGACATCATTTTGAAAATAGATTTCTTCTCCAGTAAACCTTATGAAATAAACTATTTCGAAGATATATCAGCTAAGCATCAAATTCATTATATAACCGCCCCTCTTAATGCGACTACCGCATATGCTGTGAGGGATGTTGATGCGGTCTGTGTTTTTGTAAACGATGATCTTGATAAAAAATGTATTGAAATATTGGCTCAAAATGGCGTTAAATTCATTGCGCTGCGTTCGGCAGGTTTCAACCATGTTGATTTAAAAGCATGCCGCGATAATGGCCTTAAGGTGGTCAGAGTCCCGGAATATTCACCACACGGCGTTGCTGAACATGCTATGGCCTTACTTCTCACACTAAACCGAAAAACCCACCGGGCTTATAACAGAGTGCGAGAGGGGAATTTTTCATTAGTAGGGCTCGAAGGCTTTGATTTACATGGTAAAACAGTAGGTATTATTGGTTTGGGTAAAATCGGTAAGGCATTTAGCGATATTTGTCATGGGTTTGGTATGCAGGTATATGCTTATGATCCGTGCATAACGGCTTATAAGAATACAATCATGTCCGGGCTTGACCGCCTGTTAAAAAACGCCGATATTATAAGTCTACACTGCCCATTAACGACAGATACCCGGCATATCATTCATGATAAATCTATTGGCATGATGAAAGCGGGTGTCTATATTATTAATACAGGCCGTGGCGCATTAATCGATACTCAAGCCCTGATCCAGGGGCTTAAATCAGGAAAAATAGGTGCGGTAGGGCTGGATGTGTATGAACAGGAGTCATCCGTATTTTTCGCTGATCATTCCCTCGAAATTATACAAGACGATATCTTAATGCGCCTTGTAACCTTTCCTAATGTTCTCATAACTAGCCACCAAGGCTTTTTAACCCAAGAGGCATTGCAAGAAATAGCCAGGGTCACTATTAGCAACCTTGAAAGTTTAGCGAAAGATGGTAACTGTATAAACGAAATTGCCTTTTCTGAACTAAACTAAATCATAACGCTGAGTCTGAAAGATAGACCCGGAAGGTTTATAGGATAAGTCCTAAAAAAACAGGCTTATTAGATAAGCGTGAGTTTGACGATTGCTGGGCTTCGTGCAGCAGTTTCTTTGTATTGAACTGAGGAGCACCCCATGAAATTGCAATTTTTAGGCGCCACAAAAACCGTTACCGGCTCTAAATATTTAATTGAGTCAAATGACAAGAAAATTCTTATTGATTGCGGCTTATTTCAGGGACATAAGGAGTTCAGGCTTAGAAACTGGGCACCATTGCCCTTTGAGGCAAAGGCAATTGATTATGTATTGCTTACCCACGCTCATATCGATCACAGCGGTTATGTACCTCTGTTAGTCAAACAAGGTTTTAAAGGAAAAATTATTTCGACACATGCCACATATAGCCTGTGTCGCATACTCTTGCCTGACAGTGGGTATTTGCAAGAGGAAGAAGCCTGCTACGCCAATAAAAGAAAATATTCCAAACATCAACCTGCCTTACCGCTCTATACCAGGTTAGATGCAGAAATATGCTTGGAATTTTTCTCTCCTATTGATTTTCATGAGATTTTTATTATTAATGAAAATTTAAAAGCCTGCTTTTATCCGTCAGGGCATATTTTGGGTGCGGCTAGCATACGGATAGAAGATGAACAAACAAGCGTCCAATTTAGCGGAGATCTGGGAAGAAAAGATGACCCCATTTTTTATCCGCCAGCAAAGCCTCATGAATTACATTATTTGGTTGTCGAGTCTACCTATGGGGATGAACTGCATCAAAAAGATTCCACTTCCGCGACGTTGCAAAAAATTATTATCCAAACGATTCAAAGGGGAGGGAGCATCCTAATTCCCGCTTTTGCGGTAGGACGCACGCAACACATTCTTTATCAAATATATCAATTGAAGAAAAATGGCTTAATTCCTGATATTCCCGTTTTCATCGATAGCCCCATGGCCACTAATGTGACCAAGCTTTTTTATCTATATCATACCTTGCATAAATTGTCCGATAAGGAGGCTAGAGACGTATGCCAAACCGCAAAATATGTGCGTGATGTAGAGGAGTCTAAACGAATTGGCAGTCTTAATTTTCCAAGAGTGATCATCTCGGCAAGTGGCATGGCTACAGGTGGGAGGGTATTGCACCATTTAAAGCACTTGGCGCCTGATCATCGGAACAGCATCGTGTTTAGCGGTTTCCAAGCTCCTGGAACTCGCGGTGATAAAATTCTACGAGGTTTGGATGAAGTCAAAATGCTGGGGCAAGTGGTAAAAATTAGAGCCCAGGTGTTTAATTTAGAAAATACATCGGCCCATGCCGATTATAGTGAAATCTTGGATTGGTTAAGTGAACTGACTTCATTAAAAAAAATCTTTATCACCCATGGGGAGTTAGCAGCGGCCCTGGCTTTACAAAAAACCTTAGAAAAAGAAAAACGAGTGCATTGTGTTATTCCAAATTACTTAGAGACGTTTGAGTTATGAAAAAAAGCAATTGGTGTGTGATAACAGGTGCTCCATCTTCAGGAAAAACTACTTTAATCAACGCATTATCTATTGAAGGATACCGAACTGAACCTGAGGTTGCTCGCGCCTATATCTTGTATTTATTGGCCAAAGGCGAACCTGTGCGAGCACATAATCGAGGGGAAGTTGCTCTGCAAAAAGAAATATTACATTTAAAACTCAAAAGGGAAATTCAACTGCCCAAAGAGGAACTCATTTTTTTCGACAGGGGTATGCCCGATAGCCTTGCCTATTACCGCTACTATGGTCTGGACGAGAGTGATATTCTGGAAAAAATCAGCTATTGTCGTTATAAGTACGTGTTTTATCTTGAAGGTCTGCCCCTGGTAACGGATACCGTTCGTTTGGAAAATGAATCTGAAGCTCGCCTGATTGGTGAGCATATTTATGATGCTTATCGTGATTTTGGTTATAAACCAATTCGGATCCCCCCTGTCAGTGTTCAGCAACGAATGAAGCTTATCCTATCAGAAATATCTGACCTCTTACCCCATCAAAAATAATACCACGTTATGATTTTCATAGCCTTTTTAAGCAATGGAACAATTGATACTACCAATATTATCGAGGGGTTCCCTCGGCGAATACAAAAACAGTGAGCAACCTGGCAGGTTGCTCACTCATATTTTTATTGCATATTTGGAACTAATACTTGATTGATCACGTGTATCACGCCATTAGATGCTTCCACATCAGTGCCAACAACTTCAGCGCTGTTGACCATGACCGTTCCGTCTGCCATTGAAATGGTTAGATCCTGACCTTCCAGGGTGGGAACTTTGCCTGGCTTGACATCCGAAGACATGACTTTGCCTTTGACAACGTGGTACATCAGTACTTTTTTCAGTTTTTCTTTATCCGCTTTGAGCGCTTCCATGGTATCGGCAGGAAGAGCAGCAAACGCTTCGTTTGTTGGGGCAAAAACAGTAAAGGGCCCCTCAGCTTGTAAGGCGTCAGCCAATCCTGCTTCTTGCACCAGGCTCACCAGTGTCGAAAAATCTTTATTTCCAGCGGCAATTTCGACAATATTTTTTGAAGCGCCCGCAATGGCAATACTGGCAAACAGCGCTAAAACAATTGATAAAACAGATTTATTGATAGTGTTCATCGGTAATTCCTTTTGTGATTGATTTAGACTCAAACCGAGTATAGACCATAATCGACTGTTATCAAGTTTCCGATCAGGTTTTTGGGGGAAGGAGGGGGGAATCTGCTCAGTAAAGGAAGAGGAGGACTGCGTGTTATGGGCTGGAATCCCTGATGGAAGGAGGGGTTAGGGGGAGGAACAAAAGAGCATTATATGGTAATACAACGCGATACTTTTAGCTTAAAAAATGGAGCGAGAGAGGGGCGACGGTCGTGACAGGCATACGGACCCTATCGCCTCTAAGGTTTGGGAGCACCGTGCCGTTGTTTGCGAAAGAGTCCAGCTCTGGAGCCGGACTCTGGCTCGACCTATCTTGCCTCCTGCGCCCCTGCCGGCAAACTGGATTGACCACCAGGGCAAAAGATGATGTCGTAACTGGTCATTAAATTTTGACCTTGAGCCCCTTTGTTACAGCGAAAAGAGCTTGACTGATCGTCAAATTGGTAGGAGTAGGCGGTTGGGCAGGCTTTTTTAAGCCATAAAATAGCATCATAGACCGGAAGGTTGACATGAGCAGTACTTACCCAATCACTATTGATGTTATCGCAGCTTTTGCTGACTGCTGTTTTTTCCGCTCCTGTGGCATTTTGCCAGTCCACACAACCGCAACACTGGGTATTTTTTCCACCGGGAAAGCTATTATAACAGGTATTGGCGGAATTATTGCTGGTTGGAGTACACGACAGCAGGGCAGAAAAGGTTGCCGGGTTCGGTCCGATATTGCCATAATCTCTGGCACTATTGATAACCGTCATGGCCGTTGCCACATTAAACTTCTCATAGAGATTTTGCGAACCCCATTGACCTGCCGCACTGTATCCCGTTGCGTTCGTTGCCGTGGTATAACCGAGAAATCCGCCGCAGCGCCGATTAATTTTGCTGTTGTGGGGGGGATCGACATCAAAGCCCATGCCACAGACTTCACCAGCATGACAATCGCTATTATCCGTACAGTTATCATCGTCTCCAGAGCTGACCCACACAAAGTCTTGGGGCGAAACCACCCCCTGGGAAGGCGGAGCAAAACTCCAGGAACATGAGCCCAGGTTGTGGTGAGCGGGTTGTATTGGTGCGCCTGTGGCTGAACAGAGGAAGGGGTTGGTGGCATCGCTGGGCCCCAGCCCTTTAATCTCTACCGGTACGGTCATCCCATTAATGACCGACGTATCGTAGACCCCATCCTGACCTGGGGTAGGTGCAATGGTGAACTCGAACTTGGTATAAGGTGGTTGTGGTTGTGAAAAGGCCTTCCCGCGTTTCACACAGGTGGCCGAACTGGCACTGACAGTGGCACAGTAGCCCGTATCGCAGTGAAACTGGCCTCCACTTAAGCGGCAGTTGGTTCGTGGCCAGATTGCGCCATTCAGATAGGAGGAGATGTTGAGGTTTTTATAAAAAGGAGCCGTACCCTGCTGATGCCCTTTGACAAGATACGCACTGGGAGGAGCGCCTTTTGCACTTTGACTGCCCGGGGTTGGATCTGGTGAATACATGATCCCCTGATCCAATCCATTGCCATTGGCTATACCATACCATACGTCAAAAGGGCAGTGATTGATAAAGCGGACATTGTGCTGGCTGTTATTGGCGGCAACCACTTGGGTACTGGAATGTGCGATCGTCTGGACTCCGTTTAAGAGCGTACGTGCTTCAACCGTCATGTTGTTGGTGCTTGCCTGAGGGATAGCCGAGGCCATGATCGTGCATTGTTCATGAGCGCCAAGCGTTTTACCGGAGCAATGGTCAAATTCTGGACTTACATTCAGCTCAGCCTGAGCCTGATTGCGTACGGTCACATTGACCTTGCCTAGCTTGACCGCGCTATTGCAACTGTTTTCAAATGCATATTTGACCAGGTTATCGGAATAAACAAGCACCTGATTATTTAAAGGAAGAAGCGTGTGTACACTCAAGCTACAGGTATTCGTTCCTTTCCGGACAACGGATGCAGCACGCACCTGGCTTGTTTTGCTATGGCTTTGATCTATAAAGGTTGATTGCAGATGGATTGCGCCAGCGCTGACGGGGGTTAATTGACCGCTGATTTGACAGGTTTTACCGGCTTGCAGTGTAACCGGCGCGTCTTGGGTGCCACAGGAGTTATGGAGCATGCTGACCGTTGCTCGAGCCGGAGACGTGACCGTTAAGGCTCCCGCATAGCCTTGAACCGCAGATGAGCTGGTATTGACGTAGGTCACGCTAAAACCTGGTTGCTGCTGGGGTTGCAGGGTAAATGATGGCGGAACACCGAAGATGCTGCCTTGAATGGCTTGTCCTGCCGGAGCGTGAAGTACGGTGGCTGCTATAGGTGGAAGGGCAATGGTATTACGGTGATATTGATAACTCATTTGTATGCTATGCGGACCAGCGTCTTTAGGGGTGAATGCAATATCGACGGTACACTCACCATTGGATTCAATCGGTTTTTTATCGCAGCCATCGCTGATATGAAACGAGCCACCGCTGGATTGCAAATGGGTGCTGATGCGCGATTGTCCGTCGCCGGGTAAATGGCTTTTCAGGGTAATGCTCACCCGTGATTGCTGGCCAATCGCGGTGGCGGGAAAACCGGAAGCCGGCTCCATGCTCCAGGAGACAGGATTAGCGGCATGCGCAGAAGCGCCAAATATGCTCAGGCACAGAGCGATACGTCGAAGCAGAGTCATGATTTATCCTCAAAAGTATGTGTTACAGAGAAAGTAGCCATGTTGGTTTTGTATCTCCCCAGGCGCAATGTTTCCGGCGCCCATAAGCCCGTAGCCGCACCCGACGATACCGAACCCAAGTCCTGGAAGGCATATCCCAGTGAAAGCTGCAATGATTGCCGCAGGAAATACGTCAGGCCAAGCCCAAGTGAGTAGGTCATTCTTAGTTGTTGGCGATGGATGAAATCCGGGCTTGTGCGTGTTGAAATGCCCGGCAAGGCCTGCTCGTTCACCGTATCACTATGGATAGAGGCCAGTCCTAATCCCAGGCTTAGGTAGGGGGACCAGCGTCCGTTAGGGTAGGGCAACCATTGTCCGACGGCCATTAAGGTATTGGCGTCTATGGCCCATTGGTATTGATAGTTCTTAAACTGTGGTATTTGATACTGTAAAATGTGGTTTCCTATATTTTGCTTGAAAAAGTGCTGAAAGCGTAAGCCCAGTGCATAGCTTGGGAGTGCCGTGTTATGACGGCGAAACCAAAAACCGCTGCTCAGTCCGATGACTGCTTTTTGATGCTGTTCTGTGGTGTAGCGATCGTATTGCATGCCATTGCGATATAAGGAGCCGTTTTTTACCAGCATGGCATCATGAAATGATGGCTGATAGGCACTGAGTTCAAGCTGGACAAAAGGCGTTTTATTCGCGGCGGGCGCCAAATGACCTTCAGCATATACCGTTTGAATCAATAGGGTGGCAAAAAAAAGGCAGGTCGTGCGGTAACGCATCATAGATTCATCCCTTGAAAAGTATGTGGGAGACAGTATACCCTGCTATGCGCGCAGTATCACCTGTAAATTTTAAAAAATAGGAGGGATGGCTTCACTGCGCTTGTGATCTTTGTGCTGGTCTTGCCTCAGGGCTGGCCGTCGCGTGACTGTGTGAGGGCTATGAGGGCTGGAATTTGTTGGAGATCGTCATGGATATACACAAGCGATTGGCCAAGACGTTCGATATTGGCTGTCTCCTGTGGCGTCAGAAACAGCGACTCATAACGGAGTTCTGCTGTGAGTGCTTGCGCAGCGGCCAGCGATGTTTGGATTTGCTGGCTCAATGATCGGCTGTCTGGCCAGTTCTCTTGTCGGAGAGCCTGGATTAGGCGCATCATCGGGAGAGACAGGTGTTCCAGAGCGGATTTGAGTTGGTGGAAGGCATGACTTGGAAACCATAAACCGACCAGCAGCGCTACCGCGCAACCAACGATGATCCCGAAGGCGCGAATGAGTAAGCCACCAGCCAGGTCACCGGAATAATAGGGTGTGGACAGCAGCATAATAACGATGACTACGGCAATTTGTATGGCCATATAATTATATTTTGCACCCTCGAGGCATACGCATCCAGTGTGGCTTTATCAATAGCGATTTGTTGGTGTTGCATGGCGACTTGCGGTTTGGCCTGTTCGAAGTTCGCTTCGGTTTTACGGAGCGCTATGTCGTAATACATGGGCTCAATCATAAATAATGGCTCACCCTGCTGTACTTTCTGGTTGTTTGTAATGAAAATCTGGCGCAGATTACCGCTTACTTGCGGGTAGAGGCTGCTGACGGGAAAATAGACTTGGGCATCACGGGTGCTGGGGTTGCGTAATTCATTGAGATAGTACAGCAAGCTGAAGATGCCAAATAGCCGGATGACAGCAGTGACTATGAGGCCTTGCTTTTTTTCACCATAGAATATGCGACCGGGTAACGATTTTTTCAGTACAGTCAAGCTGCTGGGTCTTTACCAAGGCAATTCACGGGCATTGGTTCTCATTGGCGGTAGGGTCTATTTAAAGCTAGACTATGCTTAATGGGGTTAGTTTGATACCGCGCAAAGCGATTTCCAGGGGCTTCTATGACTGACTTTTTAAAAACCAGGCGTTTAACCCTTAGGCTTACGGAACCAAGTGATTTTGAGCATATTCTGCGATTGCGCGCCGATCCGGATGTGCAGCGATTCACCACACAAGGAGCACAGTCACGCCAAGATATCGAACGACTTATGGATACCATACTTGCGTACAAAAAAAAACATGGTCATGGCATGGTTTCTGTATTTTTACGTGATAGTGGGGAGTTTATAGGGCAAGCTGCAATCTTCCATAGCGACTACTATGATTTGCAACCGGAAATAGAAATTTGCTACCGTTTCCACAAGGCACACTGGGGGAAAGGTTATGCCACGGAAGTTACAAAAGCTCTTCTTGACTGGGGCTTTAAAAATCTGGATATTGATACCATTGTTTCATTTATTGTACCGGAAAATATCGCTTCAAAACGAGTACTTGAAAAATGCGGTTTTCAATGTATTGGGCTTGCGCAATGTGCCTATGGCCTGCTTGAACGATATGAGGCCAAACGCACCGCGAATAAAGCATGGGGGTGTCACTTAGGCGGTGAGAATGAATGGTGAACACAGCCTGAAAATGTAAGGGAAAAATGAGGTCAGTCTCTAAGGCCTTTGCATGTAGGCGTTGTCAATGATTGAAAAAAAACCGTTCTCTGGTAGGTAGCGTAGAAAAACATCAGGATTGAGAGAGGCGTGATTGGGTCAGACGTTGAAAAAGTTTCTATATTTGTGAACGGGGGGTTATCTTTGCGTTCCTACTACCGCTTGTTGGTCCATATTACGCTACTCTACGATAGCTATGCTGCGTTAAGTGGTAGAAGTTGCCGACAACAAAAACCACCCGAAGGTGGTTTTTGTTGTCGGGGCATAGTTTAAGGGCAGCTTTTTTTGACCTCCTTTTCGATGCGTTCCCCAATCTCCTTATCAATGTTTTTCCAATATTGGAAGGCTCTTTCCAGCACCGCTTTACTGACACCATTTTTCAGGTGGCCTGCTGCGTTCTGGACGAGTCGGTCACGGGCCCCATCGTCCATAATCTTGCGGACCAAAGTGTGGGCCTGTCCAAAATCATCATCCTCCTTGCGTAGGGTATAGGCCGCACGCACAAAGTCTCCTTCTGCTTCCCAGGTTGCTATTTCTGGATTTCTGGAGCTATCGGCGTGAGCGCCACCCTTGGAATTGGGCGCGTAAACCGGATCGGAGACATTTTCAACCCGCATCGCCCCGTCTTTACTGTAACTATGCACCGGACACTTGGCTTTATTTACCGGTATTTGCTTGTAATTGACACCCAATCTTGCGCGATGGGCATCTGCATAGGAGAATACTCGCGCCAGCAGCATTTTGTCTGGACTGATACCTGTTCCGGGTACCATATTATTCGG
Organism: Legionellaceae bacterium; assembly: GCA_020831865.1. Taxonomy (GTDB): domain Bacteria; phylum Pseudomonadota; class Gammaproteobacteria; order Legionellales; family Legionellaceae; genus JAFIFT01. The sequence continues at coordinate 27,387 of JAFIFT010000018.1, forward strand.
TTCAAAGGCTAGCTGCTCAATTTCAGTATGATAATCGCTTGGATTACGGTTCAGAGTCAGTTTGCCGAGCCGAGTCAGAGGATAGTCTGCATGCGGCCAGACTTTTGTCAGATCAAAGGGGTTAAACCGATAGGTTGCTGCATCCTCGAACGGCATAATCTGCATATAGAGTGTCCAGCTCGGATAGTTGCCCTGGCAGATAGCCTCATACAGATCGCGGGTATGATAATCGCCATCTGTACCCGCCAGATGATCGGCTTCTTCCTGCGTCAGGCACTCGATTCCCTGATCGGTCTTGAAATGGTACTTGACCCAGAATTTCTGTCCCTGAGCGTTCACCCACATGTAGGTGTGGCTGGAATAGCCATTCATGTGGCGCCAGGTTTTGGGGATGCCGCGGTCGCCCATCAATATGGCCACCTGATGCGCGGATTCTGGTGAAAGGGTCCAGAAATCCCACTGCATATCATGGTCTCGCAAGTTATTATTGGCGCGACGTTTCTGAGAACGGATAAAGTGCTGAAATTTCATCGGATCGCGCACGAAGAAAACCGGGGTGTTGTTTCCGACCATGTCGAAGTTACCCTCACTGGTATAGAATTTTACCGAAAATCCACGTGGGTCGCGCCAGGTATCTGGGCTGCCGCGCTCACCCGCAACCGTAGAAAAGCGGGTAATGACTTCTGTTTTGGTTCCGGGTTGGAACACGGCCGCTTTAGTGTATTGGCTGAGATCGTCTGTGACTTCAAAATATCCGAATGCGCCACCACCTTTGGCATGTGGTTGGCGCTCGGGGATTTTTTCACGGTTAAAATTTGCCATCTGCTCAATCAGATAATGATCATGCAGCACAATGGGGCCATTCGGTCCAATGGTGAGTGAGTGCTCATCACTGGGTACCGGTATTCCCGAATCGGTGGTGGTGAATTTACGTTTTTGATCCTGATCTGCCATGTGCGTATCTTCCTTTATATTAAAATGTCATACGGTCATACTATGCCTGAGGGACTCACCGGACTGTGTTCCGAATTGTGAATACAGCCTTGGCTTAACTTCTCTCAGGCACAGGTTGATTTGGCCTGATGCATTATAGAATACACTTCATTGTCGCCAACAACAATGTGATCGAGCAGTCGAACGTCAATCCATTCCACTGCCTGTTGAATTTTTTCGGTTATCCTGAGGTCTTGTTGGCTTGGCTCGCAGTGGCCGGAGGGATGATTATGGGCGATGATGATAGCGGCAGCATTCAGCGCCAGGATGCGATCAATAATAGGGCGAATGAAGACATTGGCACTGTTAATGCTGCCTTGAAACAGGGATTCAAAGGCCAGCACACGGTGCTGATTATCGAGAAAGATCACCGCGAAGACTTCATGGCGCTGGTCACGCAGTTGACGCTTCAGGAAGTGGAAACTTTGTTGGCTGCTGGTGATGCGAATATCTTTTTTCAGACAAATGAGATCACTGCGCCGGCAAATTTCTCGTGCTGCCTGCAATTGCACATAGCGCACGGCTCCCAGTCCTTTGATCCGGGTGAAGGTCTGGTAGTTGCAATTGAGTATGGCCCGCAGATCACCGACGGTACTCAACAGTTCCAATGCCAGCTGTTGACAGGATGTATTGCCGCTGCCAGATGAAATAACAATCGCTAACAATTCGCTATCGGATAAATTTTGGGGACCATAGGTCAAGAGTTTTTCGCGCAGCTGCGGCGAATGAGTATTGGACTTCATGCCATTTCCTTGTTTATGCTTGCTGGGTTGGATGCGTCTCGTCGTTTTCCTCCGAGGGTCATAGAGTACCCCAAATGGCCATCGTTTACCATGATTGTCTTTGTGCAGGCAGAGGAGTCCCTTCTCTCCCGTAATGGTGCCTGTGAGAGGGGCGCTCCTTCAGTATCATCCCCCCGGTTACCCCTATCGGAAAGCGGCGCATGCTGCGGAATGTCGAGTCTTATGCCTGCTAGCTTTGTCGTTGGTCTTCGCGTTTTTTACGCCAGTACAGTAGAACAGCAGGTAAAATCATCACCACAATGCCTAGAGAAAAGATGAGTCTGAACTGGGAGGCTGAGCCAAAATCCATGGCTTCTTGCGGTGGGATAAAGCCTACAATCAGAGTCAATGTACAACCGATAAGGCCCAGAAGGCAGGTGAGATAATAGCCTGCTTTGCCACCGGGTATGGTAAAGGCATTTTTGTTTTTGCCCGTACTTGATTTCAGTCGCCAGGCCGCGCAGAACATCATGACGTACATCAGGATATAGAGCTCAGTGCTTAAATCGGTAAACAGCCAATAGATGGCATTAATGGAGGGCAGTAACAAAAACCCGGAACACAAAAAGGTGACCAGCACCGCCTGTAACACCAAAATGCGTGAGGCTACGCCGTGTTGATTGGGTTTGTAGAACCAATGCGGTATAAAACCATGATCGGCGGCCAGCATCAAGCCTTTGGCTGGAGATATAATCCAGTTGACCATACCGCCCACACTGCCTATCAGCAGTAGAACAGCAATGACCGGGGAGAGAAAGCCTAAATGATAAGCATCAAGAAAACTCTCAAACGCACGCATGACGCCGTCAACCAGACTGATATCTTTTGTGGGCAGTACAAAGGCGATCGCCAGGGAGCCAAAGATCATGGTGCTGAGAATTAACAGGGAGGAATAGAACATGGCGCGGGGATAGTTACGGCTGGGATTATCAATATTGCGCACATGCACGGCCGCCAGCTCCATGCCCAGAAAGGCTGTCATAATCGCCGTGAGTGACACCCAGGATTGCGAGTCACGCCATTGGGGAATCAGGCTTGGCAGACTTAAATCAATGGCTAGCGGATGGCCTTGAAGCAGCCAGATCAAGGCCAGCAGAATGATGAAGGCCATGGGAATAATCATACCAAAAAAAGCACAAAAACCGGCAAAATTGGCTGAAGCACGCAAGCCGGACAGGCCAAGCCAGGTTAACGACCAGAAGACCACCAGGATAACCCCGATGATATAAAATTTGTTCGCTGCCAGGGCTGGATCAATTAAGTGGGCTAGCGTACCTGCGATAAAGGACAGGATAGTGGGGTACCACACCATGGTATTGATCCATTGTAACCAGATTGCAAAAAAAGCGGTATTTTCACCAAAGGCTTTTTTGATCCAGCTGTAGACGCCCCCTTCTTCCTCCGGCAGGTTGGAGGAAAGCTCCGCGGCAACTAGTGCCACAGGAATTAAAAAAATAAGCGCGGAAAGGATAAAGAAAAAGATCAGAGACGAGCCAAACAACGCAGTACCGGGTAAGTTACGAATACTGTCAATGGCACCGGTGATCAGCAGCACCAGTGCCAGAATAGAAATTTTCTCATTGCTAATTGCTTTTTTCATGAATGCTCTGCGTCATATTCCTGGTGTAAAGCTTTGCAAGCGGTATCACTATGGGCCGTGCGGCGTGAATTGGTCGATGCTTTTTTTAGCCCTTTGTTTTTTGGAGTGCAACTCGTAAAGCTTGTAAACAAAGGGGTGATTATAACCTGAATGACGTTGGTTTAAATAGTCTTAAGGTGATAATTATTGATTTTCCAACAGGGTGCTGGCAGAGTCATGTGTCATGACGATAATCGATATGCGGCGGTTTTTCGAGCTAAAGGCATTTTCTTTATCGAGAAGAATGGTATTGGCATAGCCGGTAATGCGTAAAATCTTGTCTTCTGACATTCCGGATGTGACCAGGGCGCGACGAGCCGCATTGGCCCGTTGCGTTGACAGCTCCCAGTTGGTTTGCTCCAGCGCCTCGGGATTGTGGAAGGGGTGGGCGTCGGTATGGCCCTGGATACTGACTTTATTCGGTAGATTATTGATAAGAATGGCAATTTTTTCCAGTATCTTTTCCATTTCCGGCGCCATTTTATCACTCCCCATACCAAACATGGGCTGTTCGTTATTGTCGATCAATTGAATGCGCAAACCATCGGCGACAACATCCATGAGCAGTTGGTCTTTTAAGTCACTTAAACTGGGATCTTGTGCCATGCTCAGCGTGATATTAGATTTCAATTGTTCGAGATTTTTTACATCCTGCTCGCGGTTTCCCGGATCCAGAACCTGAGCGGTCGTCTCATCGACATTGATTGGCTGGTTGGACGCAGAAACTACCCCGTCTTTTTCTTCTATATTCTTGCCGCCACCGGCAATGGCGTTACTGCGCGTCCCCATGCTGTCGCCGCCCATCAGGGCAATTCGCACCGGTTGCTTAAAAAAATCTGATAAGCCTTCTCGCTGTGCCTTGTTCAATGAAGCCAGCAGCCACATTAATAAAAAAAATGCCATCATGGCGGTGACAAAATCGGCAAAGGCAATCTTCCAGGCCCCGCCATGATGGGCATGCTGGTGTTTTTTGCCCCGCTTGATAATAATCGGTGCCGTTGTATTGTCTTCCGCAAGATTTTCTTTTTTCCCTGCCATGCGTGTACGTTTCCTTTAGGGGGTTTTGGGCGTTTTTATGGCTTCATTCAATTCATTGAAGGAAGGGCGTGCGGAGGAAAATAATACTTTGCGACCGTATTCGACCGCAATGATTGGCGGATTGTTGTGCAGGCTTGCCAGCAAGGTTTCCTTGATACAGTTGAGCATCAGTTGGGTTTCATTGGCACGTAGTTCCAGCGAGTTACCTATAGGGCCGACAAAACCATAGCCCAATAAAATCCCCAGAAAGGTGCCGACCAGCGCTTGTGCAACCAGAACCCCTAATTCGGAGGGCGGGAGGTGGATAGACTCCATGGTATGTACGACCCCGAGTACGGCGGCAACAATACCGAAGGCTGGCATGCCATCGGCCAGTTTATGGATGATATTGGCCGGGATCATGGCTTCCTGATGGTGCGTGTCAATTTCGTTATCCATCAGCGCCTCAAGCTGGAAGGGTTCCATATTGGAGGTGATAATAAGGCGGATATAATCACACACAAAGGGGACGATGGCGTGATTTTGCATGATGAGAGGGTAGTCGGCAAAAATTTTGCTGTTTTCCGGTTCATCCACATCGTTCTCCAGTGCCATTAATCCTTCCTGGCGGGCTTTGTTCAAGAGTGCATATAAAAAGCTTAACAACTCAGAGTACAGTTCCCGATTGGTTTGGGAGGCGGTGAAAATCGTGGGTAGCGCCTTGAGGACTCGTTTGAGATTATTACCGGTATTACCTACGACCAGCGAACCAATGGCGGCTCCCCCTATAATCAGGAGTTCAACCGGCTGCATGATCGCGGCCAGATGTCCACCGGCGAGCGCAAAGCCGCCAAAAACGGAGCCAATAATAATGAGGTAGCCTATAATGACCAGCATCTGACCTTATCCCTAAGCTGAAGCAGTAAATACTTATTATAGCGAAAAAGCGCAATAAATCCAGAATGTTATTAGGCCTGTGCCGTGAAAATGGCCCGCAGAGGTGCCGGATATCCTTCTCGCGTTTTATTCTGGTCGAGTGGGTCGAGGAAGTCAGACAGGGATTGAAAAGGCATCCATTCGGTGGAACGTTGTTCTGCGCAGGACGTCTGGTTCACATCCACAAGGCTGATATTCTGAAACCCGGCTCTGGCCAGCCAGGCCTGCATGCTATCAACGGAGGGAATAAACCAGACATTGGCCATGCAGGCGTAACGATCAGCCGGCACCAGAACTGTGTTGGCCGGGCCCTCGATAATCAGGGTTTCGAGAACCAGTTCTCCCCCTGGTCGCAGCAGTGAGCGCAGGTGTTGTAAATGCTCAAATGGTGACTTGCGATGGTAGAACACCCCCATCGAAAATACGGTATCAAAATGGTGAAAATTCCGGGGGAGATATTCTATGCCTAAGGGTAGCAAGAAGACCGGATGGGCGCCCAGAAAATGTTTGATGGCTTGAAACTGTATCCAAAACAGTTGGGAGGGATCAATGCCGACAACCAGGCGGGCGCCTGCTCCATACATCCGCCAACAGTGGTAGCCATTGCCACAACCGACATCCAGCACGCAACGCCCTTGCAAGGGACTAATAGCCTCTTTGATTCGGTTCCACTTCCAGTCAGAGCGCCATTCTGTGTCAATGTCGACGCCATGAATATGGTAAGGGCCTTTGCGCCAGGGTCGGAGGCTGTACAGCTGCTGTTTGAGTGCTTCCTGCGGTTGCGGGCTGAGCATGGGCTCTTGGAGCACACTGACACCGGTCTGGAGATCCCAGCGCCCGGCATGCAAGCGGGGTAGTCTTTCCAAGGTGTCAAGCCATTCATCAAGCAGACCATGGCGGTATGTTGCAAAGCGTTTGTCGAGGGCTTGAGGAATAATGGTCGCTAGCGATTGCAGCTCCGTTGGTTGTATGCTCTGATAAAAATCATCAAAGTAGGCATGCAGAGGGTCCATAGCCTGTCTCATGTTTTAATAGCGATGATGGAGCAAAAATTGAGTTGCTGAAACCAGCTTTGACAGACGGAAAAACCGGCGTTATGGATACGCTCGTAGTGCGTTTGCAGGGTATCCGGTCGCAAGACTTTTTCGAGTGCCGAGCGTTTTTGGCTGATTTCGAGTTCACTGTATCCATTCTGACGTTTAAAGTCATAGTAGAGTTCCGTCATAAGATGGTTAAGTGTTGCCGGCTCCAGGACGATTTTCTCCGATAAAAACAACAAACCACCGGGAAGGAGCCCTTGGTAGATACGAGAGAGCAGGCATTGGCGCTGCTCCGGGGCTAAAAATTGCAAGGTAAAATTCAACACCACAATAGCCGCATTTTCAATCACGCTTTCGTTGATGTCGGCCAGGACAAATTCTACCGGGGTGGTATAACAAAAGCGGCTCACATGCTGTTTGGCGCGCGTGAGCATGGCAGGGGAATTATCTATTGCAAAAATTTTGCCTTCACTGTCATGCAGATGACGTTGCATGGCCAGGGTTGCCGCACCAAGGGAACAGCCCAGATCATAGTAATGGGCATGAGGTCTGGCAAATTTTTCACTGAGCTGCCCCAACATGGATAAAATGCTTTGATAGCCTGGTACAGAGCGCTGAATCATATCAGGGAAGACTTCGGCTACGCGCTCATCAAAGAGAAAGTCACGCACTTCATGTAACGGTGTGGCATATACGCGATCGGGGGAGTAAAGCATTGTGCTCATCGGATAGTGCCCTATCAGGCTTGTTTTTTATCGTGGGTCAAAAACCTTCCCAGAGGATACTGTTTTGATCTTGCGCATCGGCATCATCACGTAAACGGGCGATGCGGGCATGTTTGGCGATTTCTTTTTTTTGTGAGTCCGATAAGGCATGCTCACGGTCAAAAGCATGAAACATGTAATCATGGGGACTCACATAAAACTTGTCGATATCCAATGGACTCTTGCTTTTTTGGGTCATTTTAGCGCTCATTCTGACGGGACTCCTGGGCTCATGGCTTCAATGGCTTTCCGCAACTTATGCATGGCATTTTTTTCAAGTTGCCGGACACGTTCAGCGGACACGTTGTATTTTGCTGCCAAATCATGCAAGGTTGCTTTTTTATCCGTTAACCAACGTTGCTGCAGGATATCCTGGCTGCGCTCATCCAGCCCCTGAAAGGCCAGCATGAGTTGTTCCCGACCGCGTTTCTCATGGGTATCCATTTCAAATAATTGCGCGGGGTCGCTGTTTTCATCTGCCAAATACTGGGCGGGGGAGAAGCTTGTGCTGTGTTCATTATCATCGTCAGTGGGCAGATCAAAAGAAGTATCCCGGGCGTTTAAACGATGTTCCATCCGGGTGACTTCTTCGACGCTCACTCCCAACTCTTTAGCAATAGCGCGCACTTCATCGGTGGTTGACCAGCCCAGACGTGATTTCATTTGGCGCAGATTAAAGAACAGTTTGCGTTGGGCTTTTGTGGTGGCGACCTTGACAATGCGCCAGTTACGCAAGACGTATTCATGAATTTCCGCTTTAATCCAGTGCACGGCAAAGGAGACTAAACGCACCCCGATGGTGGGATCAAAACGTTTCACCGCTTTCATCAGCCCAACATTACCTTCTTGAATCAGATCGCCCAGGGGCAGACCATAGCCCATATAACCGCGAGCTACTCGCACCACATAACGTAGATGAGCGAGGACGAGTTGACGGGCACTGTCAATATCACCATCCCGCTGGAAATGTTCGGCATAGTGATATTCCTCTTCGGCAGAAAGCAGGGGAATTTGGTTAACACGCTGAATATAAGCATCAAGACTACCAACAGGCACATTGAGTGAGGCCAGCTGTAACTGCTGATTCATGAGACTTCCTCCAGTTATTTAAAGCATAACAGGGTTGACTGTTCTATTCTACAGATGGATCTATTGTAGGAAAAATTCAACATTTTTGCAAGTCAATTGCCGCTTGATCATCAGCTCTGTTATGCATTTATCGCCTTTGGCAGGCGTCCCTGCCCTACTGCTGATCCCTCAGTGTCGTGGATGTGCCAGGCTTTGTAGTTTGTCAGCCAGTGTGGCTATGGGCAGTATTTCATTTTCCGATGCTCGGCGGTGTTTGTACTCTACCTGCTGGGACTGCAAACTGCGCTCGCCCACAATGATGCGGTGCGGAATGCCGAAGAGGTCGTGATCGGCAAAGAGGACGCCAGGGCGCTCATGGCGATCGTCTAACAGGACATCTATACCCATGTTCAGACAGTCGGCATAGAGTGTCTCACAAAAATGGCGCACCGCCTCGCTGCGCTGGGCATTAATTGGGATAATGACCAATTGGTAGGGGGCCAGTGCCTCCGGCCAAATAATGCCTTTGTCATCATGATGTTGCTCGATGGCGGCGGCGACGACCCGGGTGATCCCCAGACCATAACACCCCATCAGCGGAGTATGCAGTTGCCCTTGCTCATTGAGCACTTGCAGTTGCATGGCTTTGGCATATTTATCGCCAAGCTGGAAAACATGGCCCACTTCAATGCCTCGGCAGGTCTTCAATATACCCTTGCCATCCGGACTCGGATCACCGTCTTTCACATTGCGTAAATCCCAGCAATGATGATAATGCGCATCGCGTCCCCAGGCCGCATGACGATAATGCTTTTCAGCTTGGTTGGCGCCACATACGAATGCGGGCAATGCAGCGGCGAAATGATCGGCAATAATGGGAATCTCAAGACCCACAGGACCAATGGAACCCACAGCGCTCTGTAAGGTTTCTGTGATGCGTTTATCATCGGCAAACTGCAGTGGGCTCGCCACCAGTGGATGTTTGGCGGCTTTGATTTCGTTTAACTCATCATCTCCGCGCAAAACCAGCGCAACCAGAGGATCGGTGCGGCCCGTAACAATGAGCGTTTTGACGGTATCGGCCAGAGGGCAGTCTAAACATTCTTGCAGTTCCTGCATCGTTTTTACATTCGGGGTGTCAACCAGCTGCAAAGGCGCTTCGGAACTGGCGGCCGCGGGAGGGGGCAGCAGACAGGTGGCTTTTTCCACATTAGCGGCATAATCACTCTGATCGCTGTAGAAAATAATATCTTCTCCACTGTCAGCCAAGACCTGGAATTCATGTGAGGCATTGCCGCCAATCGCGCCGGTATCCGCTTCAACCGCACGATAGGCTAGGCCCATGCGGTCAAATATACGGCAATAAGCTTGGTACATCTGATCATAACTGTGCTGCAATGAGGCTTGATCCATATTAAAAGAATACGCATCTTTCATGATAAATTCCCGTGCCCGCATCACGCCAAAGCGGGGGCGGATTTCATCGCGGAATTTAGTCTGGATCTGATAAAGATTGAGGGGAAGCTGCTTGTAGGATTTCAGATCATAACGCATCAGGTCGGTAATGACCTCCTCATGTGTTGGGCCATAACAATAAGCGCGGCCACTGTTGTCCTGCATTTTTAACAGCTGACCACCAAAACTGTCCCAACGCCCGGTTTCTTGCCAGAGTTCAGCCGGTTGTACGGCCGGCATGAGGACCTCCAGCGCCTGTATCTTGCTCATTTCTTCGCGGACAATAGTTTCAACTTTATGCAAGATACGCATACCCAGCGGCAGCCAGGTATAGAGGCCAGAGCCCAGTTTCCGAATAAGGCCAGCTCTGAGCATAAGCTGATGCGAGATAATTTCCGCATCATTCGGGGTTTCTTTGAGGGTGGGAATAAAGCATTGGGACGTACGCATGTGAACTCCTGATGGACGGGGTGGTGGTACTCATGTCATAACCATTGACAATATATTATGATGTTACGGGTTCTGGCTCAACAAAGTGGCTGAGCTTGCGCAGGCTGTTCAGGAGCGTCGGCTCAGACGGAGTGGCTAATTGTTGCATTGGCACGGAATAGTCTTTGAAGGCAACTTTGCCGGAAGCCACATCATATACGGCACCAATCATAGCAATTTCTTCTGCATCCGTCATCGTTTTGAGAATAGTACTTTCCTGATAGATGCGTTGCAAGGTATTGGCAATATTGAACTCGGTCACCCGCTGTACAAATTGCTTATTATTGCTGTTGCGCTCGCCCTGCGTTTGCTGCTCTGCGGCAAGGGCCGGATTAATTTTTTGCAGTAATTGGGTGATATTGCCTTTCTCAAATTGGTCACAAGCCGACATGATTGCCCCGCAACGCGTGTGGCCCAGGACGACAATCAATTTGGCCCCGGCAACATGACAGGCGTATTCGATGCTGGCCAGCACATCCGGGCTGACGACATTACCGGCAATGCGGATACAAAACAGATCACCAAAGGTCATATCAAAAATAGTTTCTACCGGTACCCGGGAATCGATGCAGGTGACAATGATGGCAATGGGATGCTGAGTGTCTGATGTATGTTGTATTTCCATTTTGGGATTGCGGTGAATCCGGGTGTCATTGCAAAAACGCTGATTACCTTCTTGCAGAATATTTAAGACTTGCCGGGCGCTCAGATTACTTTGGATATCGTATGTAGTGACATTGATAAAATCAATATGATCATGAATGTCGTAATGATCTTTAAAGCCCATCAGGTTAATGCCGATATTTTTTTCTTTGGCTTCATTTTGCTCAAAACCCTGCAATAAATCGATAATTTCCTTATCCATATAGGTAGTATAACGCGCGTCAAGAATCAATTGGGAGTTAGCTGGTAGGGCGTCTAGTTCGGCAAAGAGTGAGCCTCTATTGAGAAAGGTAACCTGTTGCGGGAGCATCAGGCGATTGCTAATCCCGTTCGGATAGACTTCCTGAATGATATCGAGCCGCGCCTGACTGCTGGTTTTCAGGATATAGAAAAGGCTCACTGCCAGTCCACAGAGAATACCGGTGAGCAAGTCATAAAACACAATACCGATAACCGTGACCATAAAGGGGATAAAACGATCCCAGCCTTGCTGGTAAATACTGCGAAAAATAGCCGGTTTACTGAGTTTGTAACCAGTGTGGATTAAAATAGCGGCTAAAGCGGCCAGCGGGATTTTATTCAGATATTTCGGAATGAGAAAAATCGCCAGCAGGAGAAAAAAACCATGCAGGATGGCTGACACCTTGCTTCGCGCTCCCGCCTCAATATTCACTGTAGTACGGACAATCACTGAGGTAACCGGTATACCGCCAATGAAGCCTGCGGAGAGGTTGCCCAGTCCCTGCGCGATTAATTCCCGATCTTTTGAGCAGTGGCGCTTGCGCTTATCCAGTTTCTCCCCGGCTTTGACATTGAGCAAGCTTTCCAGTGACGCCACAATCGCCAGGACAAAGGCATAGAGATACACTTTGGGATTTAACCAGGATGCCCAGTTCGGAAATTGAAGTTGCCCTATCAGATCAGGCAGACCATGGTATTCGGGAATGTTGACCAGTTGTACGGAGTCCTGTGTTAAATCAGTGCCCGTCCTGAGATAAATTTCATTAATCACAATTCCAACGATCACGACTAAAATAGGGGCCGGAACAATTTTAAATTTTTTGTTACGGATTTTGTCAAAAGCAATGAGTAGCGTCAGCGACAGCAGGCTAATGATCAGGGCGCCATAGTCAAAGTGGCTCTGGATATAGGCCAGGGGTTTTAGACTGAAGCTTTGGGTTGCTTCCAGCAGATCGAGTTTCAAACGGGTATATTCCACCGGATGGGTAGCAGCAATGGGGAGTTGTTTGACAATCAACAATAGGCCAATGGCACTTAACAGTCCTTGTACCACATTCGACGGCACATATTCGGCAATAAAGCCGGCCCGTAGCGCGCCGATGCTAATTTGAATCAGGCCTGCCAGGCAAAGGGCCAGTAAAAAAACGTTAAAATCACCCAGTTGTGTAATGGCCGTAACCACAACTGCCGCCATTCCGGCCGCAGGGCCACTGACACTGACATGAGAACCACTTGCCAGCCCAACGATAAGCCCTCCGATGACACCAGAGATAATGCCGGAAAACAAAGGGGCTCCAGAGGCGAGGGCTATACCAAGGCACAGAGGTATGGCAATAAGAAAAACGACAATGGAGGCCAGCAGATCAGATTTGAAGTCTTTTTTTCCATATGAGGAAAATTGTTGCAGGCTCCGTGAAAATATCTGTGACATCATCTTATTACTCACAACGGCGAAATGCCGCTAGCATAACTCAATTAGCGGTGGTTGTTAATACTGCGCCTGCACTATCTTGTTCGCTGATGGTATGATCTTGTTGTATGTTATTTGTGTTCCGTGGTTCAAGTTTCCACAGCGACGTGGTTATCGGTTGTTCTTGCCTTGGGTCTGGATTTGGGAGCGGCGAGGGGCGAGGTAATAGGCTTTGTGGCAGACCTAGCTGCTCCAGTGCAGACTCTGTTTCTGTCTTGCTGTCGCGTTCCAGCGCGCTATACTGGTTTTTCCGATGCGCGAAACGGTAGACATTCAGTAATATCAGGGACATTTGCAAGACCATCAAAGCGGCGCCCACCGCGGGGTTCATGCTCAAACCCAAGGTCACTAACAGGCCGCCACTTAACAACAGGCTGCTGCAATTGTAGAGGAGGCTGAACAATAAATTTTCTTTGATATTGCGCATACTTTGTCTGGCAATTGAAAAGCAGTGCAACAGGGGCAGACAAGTTTCTTTGGTCATCAAAACATGCGCGTTTTCCTTGGTCATCTCATCACTGGAGTCAGACTGCATGGCGATTCCCAGATCACTTTTTTTAAGAGCCAGACTGTCGTTGCCGGCATCACCAATCATGGCAACCTTTGCCCCTTGCGCTTGTAATTGCGCAATATAGTCTGATTTCGTATGTTCATGGGGCTCATTTTTTAGGGCTACGCAATTGGTTTTGATGCAGCTTTCAGGGATCCCCAGCAGTTTGGCATAGCCTGCGGTGGTTTGCGCATCTGCCCCCGTGCAGATATGGACGGCATAGGATGCTTTTTGTAATTGTTGCACGGTGATTTTAGCCTGTGCTCGCAAGCAATCCCAAGCATAAAATACGGCAATGAGTTGCCTGCCTTGTGCCAGATAAAGGCGCTGTTCGCCGGGGGGGGCTGTGTGCTCAGAGTCTTCGGGGAGGTCTATGCCATTATCCGCCATACAACGGGCATTACCTAAAAAATAGCGTTGGGAGCGGATGCGGGCCGACACTCCGCCGGGGATTTTTTGATGTTCCTGCATCTCAACCGGGACGGTATCCTTGGTATCCGATTGACAGAACCTCGCGAGTGCCTTGCCAAGCGGATGCTCACTCTTCTGCTCCATTTGCGCAACGATGGCAAGGCAGGTGCGTTTATCAAAATCGCGCTGAATGAGGTTAAAGCGGTGGACGCTGGGTTTCCCCATGGTCAGGCTGCCATTGAGATCAAACACAATCGTATCAATGCTGCTGGCCGTTTCCAAGGCTTCGGGGTTTTTAAAGTGTACGCCATGTTCCTTCGATTTTTTAATACCCACTTTCATCGCTAATGGCACAATCAGACCTAGGGTACAGGGGCAGGCTGAAACCAAGACTGCCGCAGCGCATTTGATGGCAAGGGCAAGCGGAAAGGCAAAGGCAAAGCCCACTCCGGAAACGAAGGCGATGAGTAATACCGCGGGAATAAAATACTGCAACAGCTCGCCGGTGAGTTTCTCCATCGGTGCCTTGGCATTTTGGGTGGCAATGAGGTCGGCATCCATTTTTGCCAGATTGGACTCATTGGCCGGGGCTGTGACAAGTAGACGTATCGTTTCTTGTCCCGGGGCCAGTTTCATTCCGCTGAGCAAAGCGTCATTTAGAGCAAATTTTTTTGGGTCGGTCAAGCCGCTGACTAAGGTATCAATAATTTTCGCTTCCGGACTCAAGAGCACTGAATCACAGGGAATGATCTCACCGCCCTGTACGGTTATGATATCATCCTTTGATAGATGCGCTGTCTTTACCATAAAGTCAGCATCGCCGAGAATTTTTCGACAGCGTTCTGGTAGGCGATCTTGAAAGCGTCTGGTGCCAGTAGAGCGACTAATTAAGCGTTCTTCAATTCCCTTGCCCAGATGGCGAAAGCCAAAAATCAGCAGGCTTGCCTCCAGCATCATGGGTAAACCGGGAAAGAACAGACTGGCAAGTGAAACGGAGAGGATGACGATGTTGCTGAGCGCAAACAGACTATCCATGGTCAGGATTTTCTGATGATGCCAGTTTTTCCAGGCATGGTAAAATGAAGGTGCGCTTAGGTACAGGCTCAGTGGGATCGCTACCGCCGTCAGCGCCAGTAGTGCGGTAAATGACAGTGGAATCCCAGTCAGGGAAAGCACCAATATCAGACTACCGCTGAGCAAACCCAAGGCAGCCAATAACCAGTGCGATTGGAGAAGGGATGTGGTTTTGTGTCGCGGGCTGTGTGGTGATGGTTGTAGAGCGTCAGAGCTGTATTGCCATTCGAGACCATGGTTATCAATCAGTTGGGTGAGCCGGCCCAACAATTCGGCGTGTTTGTCTTGACCTTGCTTGTTAAAGCGCAGATATAAGGTTTTATGGCTGATATCAATGAAAAAGGCGTTGAGATTGAGCGCTTCTTTTTGATGTTCCAATGTCTCTTGAAGTGGGCGGACGCAACTAATGCAGCTAATGTCTGGCAGACTAATCTCAGTAGTTTGATACATAATGTTCCTCAAAAAAAGGCTGTTAGAGTCTCTTCAGGTACCACCGGCAGAGAGAGCAGCCGCAGGGCAGGCTGGTGTCACAGCACATAGGTTTAGACCTCCTGACGCCGAATGATGCCCATGATATGCTCGCTGTGCGCCAGGGACAGTTGTGCTTTTTCCGCGGCACGCCGGGAGGAATAAGGGCCAATCATGACGCGAAACCAGTGGCTGTTATCGCGATGAAACTCCTGGATGTGTACCTCATAGTCTTGCAATAATAAATGCGCCTGCAGCCGCTGCGCCTCTTCTTTTTTATGGTAGGACGCCAGTTGAATCTCATACTGCTGTCTTTTGGCGGTTTTGTGCAGAGGGGCCAGTGGCGTGGCCTCTTGTATCTGCGTTTGTTTCTGGATAGCTTTCGCCAGCTCGTAGGCTTCTGCCGAGGGTAATACCTGTGTTTTGGGCAAGTGTTGCGGAGTGCCGGGCCTGGGCTGTTCTTGCGCCAGCAACGTATAAAATTCAAACTTCGGCTTTGGCAAAGCGGCTTGGTGCGCACTGGCCTGGGTGTGCTCTGCTTGCTTTGTGGTTGAGCCGCGCCACTTGGCCACCGATTGTTCCAGCCAATGCCCCAGACTTTCGGCATCAAAGACATTGGCCGTAATGTAACCGGTCACAAAGGCCAGCGCTACCGCCGGGAAGATACGCATACTGCCGCGAGTGCCTGGTTTTCGGGCAGGGGCTTTTCGATAGTCTCTGGTCATCACATACGCTCTGGAGCACTGACGCCTAACAAGCCAAGGCCATTCGCCAGACATTGGCGAACGGCCATTAACAAGGTCATGCGCGCATGCCTTAACGCTTCATTGTCACAGAGTAAGACCACGGCATTGTAATAACTGTGCAACCCATTGGCCAGTTCACGTAAATAATAGGCGAGTAAATGCGGTTCCGCTTGCTCTGCCGCCAGTTTTATCGTTTCAGGAAAACGGTTAAGCAGGGTCATCAAATGACGTTCCTGTTCCGCGGTTAACTGATCAAGATGGGCAAGCCCTGCCGCATCATCCTGAACGTAGCCGCGCTCTGCCAGTTGGCGCAGTACACTGCATATACGGGCATGGGCGTACTGAATATAATAGACGGGATTGTCATTTGATTGTGATTTGGCCAGATCCAGGTCAAAGTCCATATGTTGCTCCGGTTTGCGGGCAACATAAAAAAAGCGGGCGGCGTCATTACCAACTTCCGAGCGCAATTCACGCAAGGTGACAAACGAACCGGAGCGGGTTGACATTTGTACGCGTTCGCCGCCGCGGTAGAGGATAGCAAATTGCACCAATAGCACCGTGAGTGCCTGATCATTTTTGCCCAGGGCATTTACCGCTGCCCGAACCCGGCTGATATAACCATGGTGATCGGCGCCAAAAATGTCAATGACCCGGTCATAGCCTCGTTCGTACTTATTCCAGTGATAGGCGACATCTGAGGCAAAATAAGTGCTTTCACCATTGGCGCGCAGGAGTACCCGGTCTTTTTCATCCCCGAAGGCGGTGGCGCGAAACCACAACGCCCCATTTTGCTCATAGGTATGGCCTTGTTCACGCAATACGGCGATACCCTGCTCAATGGCTTTGCTGTCGGCCAGACTTTGCTCGGAAAACCAATGATCGTAGGTGACTCCGAATGCCCCCAGATCATCCCGAATATCACGTAACACCGCATCAAGGGCAAAGCGGTGAAAGAGCTGGAAGCCCTGTGTCCCCAGAAGTTGGCGTGCTTTTTGCACGAGGGCATCGATATAGCGTTCCTTATCGCCGCCTTCGCTTTCATCCAACGGCAGCCCGGCGGCAATATCGGACCAGTCACGCTGCCATTGGGCTCCCTGCTGCTGCCATAAAGATTCGGCAATCTGCAGGACATAGTCCCCCCGGTAGCCATTGTCTGGGAAGCGGATAGGTTCACCGGCCAGGCTCAGATAACGCAACCAGACGGACACCGCCAAAATATTCATTTGCCGACCGGCGTCATTGACATAGTACTCGCGACTGACCTTGTGGCCGTAAAACGCCAGGATATTGGCCAGCGTTGCACCAAAAGCCGCCCCCCGGCCATGCCCGACATGCAGAGGGCCCGTGGGATTGGCGGAGACAAACTCCAACAGGATGTGTTGCGGATCTTCAACCTGCGCGCTGCCAAAGTTTTCTTTTTGTTCCAGAATCTGGCTGATGATTTGGCGGTGTACATCCTGCTGCAGATGAAAATTGATAAATCCCGGGCCGGCAATGTGAACGCTTTTGATCATGGCGTTATCAGGAATCGCTGCGACAATGTGTTCGGCCAACTGCCGTGGCGGCATACGGCAGGCTTTCGCCAGGCTTAGCGCCAGGTTGGTGGCAAAATCACCATGTGCGGTATCTTTACAGCGCTCCACCTGGCTGGTGAGCGGCTGTTCCGCTGGTATGACGCCGGACTCCTGTAAAGAAGATAAGGCTTGCGTCAAAAGCTTTTCTAATGTTGTTTTCATCGGTGAACCAGTGGATTAAAAATTGCCCTATTATGCGTTTTTTTGAGGCAATTGCAAAGGGGATCTTGAAAAAACTGTGCATTGCGTTGGTAAGGGAAACTATGCTTTATTTTGAATCCGACTGCGTCAAGGGTTTTCTTTAAGGATAGCGATTATTTGTTGTGTTCTATTTTTTGTTTCACTACAATGCCCACCTGTTTACTTTGTGTATGATGAGGTGATTGAGATGCCAAGAACCAAAAAACAAAAAGCCCAAGATGAAAAGAATATTAGAAAAAAACTGACTGACCGTTATGAGGAATTAGCCGGAGAACTGGCAAATGTCCAGCATGCATCGCTACAAGAACTTGAGTCTTTATTGACTAACTTGAATGCGCCTGTTGTCATCAGAGATGGGAAAAAGCAGGTAAGCATAGAAGATTGTGATCCTTCTTCTACTGGACCCTATAAATTGGTATTGCCAAAGGGGTATCAGAAGGATATTACCAGAGTTGCAAAAGCGATTGAACGTCTAAAGAAGAAACAGGATAATCAAGGAGTTCAGGAAGTTCAGGAAGTTCAGGAGACATCAGGATCGACACTTGAACAAAACGTAAATTACCCTAAAAACTTTCCTGCCGTGGATAAAATAGAGCGTGTTTTAGGTGAGTTTGCAGAAAAAATTGCCAGCATTGGCATCGGACATGTTAAAGCGCAACAGACAGCGACCGATTTGTTGGGGACTTTACGTGTGCTAAAGGGGCAATACTTGTGCCATCCTTCAAAGGAAAATTTAAAAACCTTTGTCGATCAGTCTAAGGATGCGATTAACCAAGCCATGCCTATTTTGCAAAAAGATTTGGGGTGGGGTGATTACTTGCAAAATGTGCTGAAAAAAATAGCAAATGCTGTGGCTTATGTGATGAGCGCAGGCTACCAGACCGATTTCTTTGCTCAGAAAAAATCTCTAGCGCTACAAAGCGCCGTGCAGATGTCTGAGTCGTTGACAGAGACGTATACGGAGCATGGTGCGGAGTCGACCACTCCTTATGGTTAATAACCTAAAGTGGGTCGTTGTGCCTGGTGGACCTGGTCTAGGTAATGGATATTTAAAAAATTCATTGCCAAATATCTTCAGGGGATATGATCTACGCTTTTATGAACCGTTTGGTGCCCCAGGATCAGTGAAACCAACTCCAACAGTAATAGAAATGATTGAACAACTTGAAGGTGAAACAGGTAATAAGGAGGATTTTGGCTTAATAACTCACTCATTTGGAAATTATCTGGCGCTAAGGGTTCTTGAAAGAAATAATAACAATTTAAAAGCTATTATTATGCTCAACCCCATACCATTTACTATTGATAGTTGGAAAATGGCTTTGGCAGAGCTTATAAGCCAGCTATCAGAAGCTACGTTGGAAAAAATTATTGCGCTTTCTCAAGACTCGTCTGATGGTGCTGAGTTGT
Organism: Legionellaceae bacterium; assembly: GCA_020831865.1. GTDB lineage: Bacteria > Pseudomonadota > Gammaproteobacteria > Legionellales > Legionellaceae > JAFIFT01. The sequence goes on from JAFIFT010000018.1 coordinate 46,381, forward strand.
TCAGGTTAATTTATCCATTTTATGTAAATACAAAGAAAAACTCACTACCTTTTGATGTTCCTTTTAATATTTCATCGTGTAATGCTATAAGTGAGCAGGTACAATCGTTTGATGAGTATTTATTGATGAATAATTCAGATGTTCCTATGATTAGAGTCGTTGGTGAACAGGATGTGTTTTACTGTGATCATGAGGTAATGAAAGATAGAACATATGTGCTAAATGATACTGGCCATTATCCATTTTTTGAAGGTGTAGAGCAGTTTTTAACAAAAATACCGAATATTGAGAAAAAATTATGTCAAATGATGCCAAAAATGACAACAAGATTCATTTGAAATTAAGAGACGTTAGGCGACCTAAAGGGATGTTGCTCAAAAATATCACAGGACAGAATCAGTGAAACGCTGTACTAGGTCTTCAGTGAAGTCCGCTTAGATAATTACCAATCAGTTTGACGACTTGAGCTGGGCGACACAGTTAGATGAACACTCCTGATGGAATTGTTAAAGAGTATCAGCATGGGGTAATGATATAGATTTTATTTATAACAAATATTGTTCAACCCCCTTGGGCTCATTGGTTTTTTGATTATATTCATCCCAGTACCTATATCGATTTTTTAATGAGTAGAAATATTTATTCTTTTTTAATTGAGCAAAACTTGGTGTGATCAAATGAAGCTTTCTCTGGCACTAAAGAATTATGAGTTAATTGTTGCAAATGGTCCTCTTGGAACACGTTTAAAATATGATTTTGGATACCATGCAAGTTATGATTTAACCCAAGATTCAAAGGGAAAAGGAATTTTGGTCGAATTATTTAAAGCTGATATAGCCGTTGCCAGCCAAAAAGATGTTCCTATCATTATAAATGCAGCTACCTTTAGAGCCAGTCGAAATCATCTTGCAAGCAATGGGATTAATGATTTTGAAAAAATTAAAGAAGTAAATTTTAATAATTTACAGTTAACAATTGATTTAAGAAATGAACTAAGAGATGAATCAACAATTATTTTGGGAGCTCCTCTTGGATCAATGTTTGATGCTTATTCCATAGACACTAAACCTACAGTAGTTGAAGCTTATAATTATCACCAGGAACAAATTAGTTTTTTTAAGCAAAAAAAAATTGATTTTATAAGTGTGGTTACAGTGCCTTCTTTATCTGAAGCCTTAGGCATTGCTATAGCCTGTGATGAGTCTGGTCTTGAATATACTATTGGCTTTATCCTAGCTAGCGATGGAAAACTTTTAGATGGAACAAGTATAGACACAGCAATAATTGAAATCGATCAAAAAACAAAAAATAAACCCGTTGGATATAATATTACATGTACTCATTCATCAGTATTAAAATTATTAGATAGTAAATTGGGTAATTTATGTAGGTTAATTGGGTTTCAGGCAAACGGCTCATGTTTACCCCCCTCCGAATTAGCCAAGCTGGATAAACCAATTGCAGATGACCCGGAAATATTTTCATTTGAGTTAAAAGAAATAAAAGAAAGATTTAATTTGAAAATGATTGCTGGCTGTTGCGGAACTAATAAGGAGCATTTGAGTCATATTATTAATGCCTGCAAAAATGAAAACCGATTTTGTATTTATTTATGAGGCAACTCGGCATACACATTTGTCGTGTATATTTTAATTACAGCGTGATAAAATAATATGCACTCTATTTGTTGGATATAGAAGTGGCATTCCGATTATTAATATATCTTTTTCTGAGCAGTTTATTGATTAACAACGTTTGTGGGGAATCATCCTTAAGAACTATAAAAATTGCAGTTGTTCAACCTTTTTCCGAACAAGCTTCTACCGCTTCTTCCCGTTATAGAGCAAATTTTGAGAGTGCTATATCTTACGCATTAGGTAAGAACGAAGTAAAACTAAATAGTTGTGGTGCTAAATTTAGAATAGACTTTTTTTATTATCCTGCTGACTCTCTGCTAGAAGCCAATAAAACTGGGCTTAGAATTGAAAATGATAAATATTGGTTCGTAATTGCACCTGCTCGAGCGAAGCATTGTTTGGCCTTGGCAAATAGTATTTCGAAAACACCTATCTTCACATTGAATGCAACCGGTGATGGCTGTATTCGTTCATCCCAAATTAGGTTTAGTACATCATTACCAAATCCATCCCTAGTTAAGGGACTTGTAACTTATATCGTTAAAAATACACATATCAAGAGTTATGGTGCTGTTGATGATCCAACATGCCCAGAATGCAATGAGTTTGTATCTGAATTTGAATTATTTGCGAAAGAAAAATCCATAAAAAAGAAGTTCAATGTTAGTGCAATAAACGTTGAATCGGCCTCAACATTAAATAATCTATATGCATCATTAGATAAAAACAAAGTCAATGCTTTATTAGTTCCAAACTATTCAAAGTATTCAGGGTTCATTATGGCCAAAGTACACGAAAAATACCCTGAAATAATTTTTCTAGGTAATGATGGATGGGGGCAAGGTGACTGGAGCTATATTCCATTTTTTAATTTGCCAAATTCAGTTGAGGCATATAGTGTTCGTAGCTATCTACCGATGTATAAACCAGGAAGTATAAACTCGCTAGATAAGGTTTATAAAGAAAAAATTTTAACGCCGTCAAACTTATCTTCATCGACGGTATCTTTGATCGATACGATTTCTGATTTTGTCTGTAACAACAAAATTAACTCACGAAATGATTTTTTTAAAAAATTATCAAGACAACCATCATCTTTTGCAAGAAAAGGCGCAGACATCGCTATTTATAAATTAGCATCAAGCAGGTTAATTCTGGATGAAGTTTATGCGCATGAATAAGAATATTATTACTACCCTTATCCTATTATCATTCATATCCAAAGGGTTTTCTCATAGCATTAAAACAAATGATATTGTCGGCTTATGGCGCATTGAAAGCTTCACTATTATCAATACAAAAGGGGTTGCCCGAAAATGGGCTGAACAAATTCACGGAACTTTATTTTATTCAAAAGATAATTTTATGTCCGTATCTCTAAATGGAAAAAATGGTAAATCAAATAAAATATTATTCTACTCTGGCACTTACGATGTTTATTCTGATAAAGAGATTGTGCACAGTGTTTTAAATGCCTCAGACCCAAATCGTATTAACAAAATTATGTTCCGAAAAGCTGAGATTAACTCTGGATATTTAACATTAATTGCTAAGGCCAAGTATGGAACGGCTATATTAAAATGGAAAAAGATAAAAGTGGCAAACCTCATCAAATCTCAAAACAGGGTTGATTAATGCTAAATATTCTTTTTTCAAAATTATCTGATAAAAAAAGAAATAGCCTCAACGCTAAATATTTACTTGTCTCTCTCAGTATTTCGATTGTGTTTCTTATTTTATCGATGGTGACAGTATTGTTTATATTCCATCAACTCATACAAAATGCGTATGAAGTTGCATATAAACAAATTGAATCAATCATCCCTGAAATAGAGCGGTCGATAGAAAATGAGATAATCATCGGCAATAAAACTGGTATAGAGGCAGTTAAGTCTTATGTAAAGTCGCGATATGCTATTAATGATATTTACATTTCTAATGATTTTAGCTCTTGCAAACAGGTCAACAATTTTATAAATAAATCAGTATGTTTCACATTCAAAATTGATAAGTTTAAGGCCCCAATTTATTTAAAAATAGTTAAGAATATTGATAACCGACTCTTAATGAAATTGTTAATTAAAGTATTGCTTTTCTATATCTTATTCTTTTTATTATCAAGTTTCCTGATTTATTTTTTACTGAAGCACTTTCAAAATTTATTGATAAAGCCATTAATCCGTTTATCCAAGGAGCCTGAAAATTTAAATGATACTCATTATGAAATAGATGAAATTGAAACGATTAGAGTACGTTTGCTCGAATTTTACCACAAAGAAACACAATCCATACTAGAAAAAAAGGCAATAGAGTTTAAATTGATGCTAGGTGATATTGCCTCTCAGGTAGTGCACGATCTTCGTGCGCCGATTGCATCCTTAAAATACTTTAGCAGCCAGATTACATATACCAACAAAGACTACCAAAGCCTATTTAATAAATGTATTGCTCAAATGGAATCAATAAGCAATGAGCTGCTAAATAGCAAAAGTGCTAGCTCTATTGATGACTATTATAAAAAAAACATGATTTTTCTTGACTTAAGTTACCTTTTAAAAAAAGAGATTGAAGATAAAATTGCTCTTTCTGGTAATGATTTTATTAATATAATGGTCGAAATTAAAACAATGAATGTGTGCGTTCGTATTAACCCACATCGTTTTAAAAATATACTAAACAACCTTATTAATAACTCCATTGAATCAATTCGTCATAGGGGAGAAGTAATAGTTTCATTAAGTGTAGAGCATGGGTATGCAAAAATCTGCATCGCAGATACCGGAAGAGGATTTCCCGATCAAGTGATTCATTCATTTGGCAAAAAATCGATAACGATTGGTAAAGACGGTGGCAATGGGATTGGTCTGTTTTCAGCTTATAATTATCTTACTACCATTGGAGGAGGATTAAAAATAAGCAATAACCAACAAGGAGCGGAAGTAACTATATTAGTTCCACTCGATACGCCAAACGTAATTTCTAAAACTGATCAATATAATGGTTTATCGTCTGTTTTGCTAGATGACTCCCAACTAGTCTTAGATACTTGGCAATTACGGGCCGCAGAAAAAGACATCAACTTTCATGCGTTTAGTAATGTTGATTCATTTATGAACTTCATTGATTCTATAGACGTTAACAGCAAAATCTATGTAGATTCAGATCTTGGTAATGGGTTGAAAGGAGAAGACGTAGCGCGAAAAATTTATGACCAAGGCTATAGAAATATTTACCTTGCAACAGGATTTGATAGTGTAAAATTTGGTCAGCCATACTTTATAAAGGGAATCGTTGGTAAAGCACCACCATTCTGAGGTGCTTTACCTAAAGTCTTTCAAAACTCTTGTTTTGGGCACTGATCTTACCCTGATTTGATGGACATCCTACTAAGAACGTAAAATCTTAGTTAGATGTGAAAAATGAACAATAATAATTCAGAAATAAAATCGATCAGAAAAAAATATAGTTCTCAATTTAAAGATCAAGCAGTTTCCCGTGCTGAAGCCGATGGCTGCTCATGTAGCTAGAGATTTAGGCATAGGTGAGTTGTTGCTTTATTCTTGGCGTGCCAAAAAACACCAAGGTGGGGATACAACTGAAAATCAGAAAATCCAGAATGCCGAGCTAGCAAAGCTCAAGCGCGAATGTGCACGTCTTGCCCAGGAAAATTAATTCCTAAAAAAGATGGCGGCGGTGGGGTAAATCTGACATTTTTCCATCAGTACTATCAAAGTTGACAGTTTAGCGCTATTCATGTCTCGTGACGCTCTCATCTAAAATCAGTCTAAGAATGTCTTTGCTCAGCCATGGACTATATGCTATCTTCCGTGCACAACGCTGAGTCAGCAATAAAATAGGTGATATGGTAGGCTTCACTTAAGTATTTTAAATGCGATTTCACTGTTTTTTAAACGTCTCAGCACCGTTAGCATGGCCTAATAAAAATTAAAGGAAATGGAAATATTTAGAGGCAAGACAAAAGGATGGAAGATATGCCGAAATTTTTTAAAAACACCATACAAAATCCAGAGTTCTATATAGTTAGTTTTACGTATAATCCTGAGTTACCTTATATTTTGTTTATTCACGGAGGGCCTGGACTTAACAGTGCTATATTAGAATATTTAATTGAAAACGAAGAGGTATTTAATACTCTTAATTGCAATATCATATTATACGATCAAAGGGGGTGCGGCAGATCTCCTCATTCTAATACCATTGTTTTACATAAGCATAACATAGAGGATTTACATCAAATAATCACGCATGTATCAAGAACACATAAACTAACAATTGCTTGTTTGGTTGGTCATAGCTATGGAGCCAAGTTACTTTACGACTATTATGAAAAATATGATGCTCAGTATCCTGGCGTATTTATATCAACCGCTGATTCTATTATTACACCAAGGTTGAATAATTTGTTGTTAGATTTGAATTACCTCAAAAAAAATCATCCGGATAAATATCAAGAGGTATATGAAAAAATAGATACATTGAATTTTAATAGCCTATGGGAAATATCTGAGCAACTAGCGCCAGTATTTCACGAAAACAAAGATCGCGTTTATTTTTATTGGGCTAATTTAAGTTATATGAATAAAGTCAAAGAAATTCAGGCTAAGATGGAGATCTCTCCAAATAATGATGTATTTATGAGCGTTAGAAAAGATCTCTATTCTGATCACGACAACTATTCTGTTGCGATTGATGATTTAAAAATTCCGAAGTTATGGATTAATGGTTTCCATGATTTCGTTATGAATGGATCAAGTAGCTCTCTATCTCACAACTCAAAAATGCAAACATTTTTTTACTCATCTCATTATCCACACATAGAAGAAGATAAAAAATTTTGTGAGTTGTTAAATGAATTTACCAAAAGTATCTGAAAATTTAAATCTTATGCATGATGTTCAGGATTACTTGAGGGGTAAAAAGTTCTCTTATTTTTTATTAATAGTATTATTTTTAATTTTTGCTGTTTACTCTTTATCTTACGCAAATTCACCTAAAAAAATTTGTTTAACCGGACGGATTGTTGAAAATATTGATTCCTATGGAAAATCATTTCAGAATGCTGCTCAACTAGCTCTTGAAGACAATATTAGTCTAAAAGATCACATTAAATTAGAATATTATTTCTATGATAACAAACCCTTAGAACCAATCCATATTTATCAAAAAATGATACATGACAATTGTTCAGCTATTGTTGGTTTTGAATATTTGTCAGATCTACTTTTGATAATAAAAGAACAAAAAAATACTCAAATTCCCATATTTACATCTTATGCAAGCTTTAAAGCTGATGATAAGATACCAAGTAATATATTTGTATTTATGCCAAGTTACAATAAACATGTTTCTGAGATGATTGTTTTTTTAAAAAAACATTTCAATGGTCTAGATAACATTGCATTAATCACCGAAGTTAATCGTGAAGAAATGTTGAAATATCAAGAAACATATTCAAGTGAGTTTCAAAGCCAAAAATTAAACTTTGATACATTTAATTTTTTAGATAATGATCCTAATTTTTTACCTAAATTAAAAAAATTTATAGGAAATAAAAAGTATCGTTTCATTTTTTTACTGTCTGGAGCAACGACCTCAGCCAAAATTGTAGATTTTGTTAATAGCCCTGATGCACTTTACATTGGCACGGAGAATTTTGGCTCATCGGTCAGCCCCTCTTTTTATACAAGATTGTCTAATAGAAATGTAAATGCCTATTTTATCAGAAACATTGATTATGTTCACAGTAGCCCTGAACTGGACAACTATAGAAAAAAATATACTGAAAAATACCAAACTTTACCCACTATATTAGCAGCTTATACTTACGACGCTGTTAATATTATCCTGCAAGCTTATAAAGATAATGGTGCAATCGATACTAGCAGTATTTATAAAATAAATCACTTTGGCATAACTGGGGCTTATATCCGCGATGGCGCTTTTCATCCATCTGATAATTTTATGATTTTGTCTGTACATAAAGATGGATATCATCATGAAGCATAAGCCTGTGTCTATAAAAAATATTTTCATACGAAAAATGGCATATTCAGCAATCCTACAAATGCTAGTACTAGCTATTTTCTTACTTCTTAGTCAAAAATATGTGAGTAGCTATCAAAATAGTGAACTAACAAACATTTTAATAATTAATGATTCCTTTTCCTTAGATGAAATTACCAAATACGTATTACTCAAAAACCAAAATGCTTTAGACTTAGCATTATTAAATATATCTCAAGAACGTAAACTAGATAATATTAAATTTATATCCCCCGAAAATATCAGGCTTTTCAAAGCGAAATGTGTAAATATAAAAAGTGATAGGAGGCTTTGTCGTAATGAGAATAATTTTTTTTCAGGAATTACTTCTATTAAAAATAATAATAAGCTATTAGGGTTTATAGTTGCTAGCAAACAATATAATTCATTTTTTTCATTACCAACAACTCATGGTTTGATTTTTATCATCATAATTGTCTTTGTAATATATATTTTTAACTCAATTTTTTTATTATTATCCATGCGAAAAATAATTGCTCGGGATACCAAATTCTTAATAGAGTTTATCCAAACTCTGCCAAAGGATCATAGCTTTGATCTTTCTTTAATCAGAATAGAAGAATACAAAAAGATCGCCCGAAAATTTATTAGTGAGCACCGCCAGATATTATTATTACAGAGAGATACATTATATTCCGAAACAAAAAAAGAAATTTCAGAACAAGTTGCTCATGATATACGTTCTCCAATAGCAGCAATAAATACTATAGTATCGACTTTAAATAACATCCCAGAAAAAAAGATAAACCTAATAAAGAATTCTGTTAAAAGAATTAATGATATTGCTAATAATCTACTGCTGAACTCAAAAGATCCGAAGTACGATGTAAGCAGCCAAGTTATCACTCGTCCTGAATTAATGTATAGCTTATTAGCTAATCTGATTATTGAGAAAAAATATGAATATCATAACTCTGATATCAATATAACACTGGACGTGTCACAAAATGCCTATAAATGTTTTGCTACTATAAATGATATTCAATTTAACCGGATCCTATCAAACATAATAAACAATAGCATTGACGCAATAAATAGATCTGGCAGCGTTAAAATTTTACTGCGAGCAGATAGTGAATTTGTATATATAAATATTGAAGATGATGGTTGTGGAATACCCGCTGATGTTCTACCAAAGATAATGGATCGTGGTTTTAGTTTTAATAAAACTCATGGCACTGGTTTGGGCTTATTTTATACAGATCAGTATATTAAACAATTAAATGGCATTATAGATATATATTCAAAAGAAAATGTTGGGACACGTATTACAATAACGCTGCCCAGAACCAAAATGATATAGGTGTGGAATGATGGCTTACATACTTCATTTGGATGAATCAAAACAAGAATGACGTGAAGCTATGATTTTAAAGTAATTTTTTTCCTACCTAGATAAATTATTTCAACAATATAAATTGAGCAAAAATCAACCATGCTGGTTGACATAATTATTTTCTTGTTGTTGAAATTGGCTTCAAGTTCATTTGAATTCAAGTAAGTTAAGTAGTACAGGGATGATTTATCACCCTTAATATAGCAGAGCGTGTTTTTAAGAGCCTCTAAATCTTCTTTTTTTGCTTCATGCGTCAATAATATCGTTTCGTTAGCGATGATGGGTTCATAAGCATCACTGTTGATAATAATCGGAGTAAGCTGGGTTATTTTTTGTCTGATTTCTTCAAGGTAACTCTTTGATTTACCAGAAAGTTCATTTTTTGATGTATCTATTTTTATATGGCAAGGAGCATTTTTCTCGAGGAAAATTTGAGCATCGCATATGATGCCCTCTAGGTAGAGTTTATGAACCAAACGTTCTGCTATTTTAGCACCAATTTTCATTCTTTCGCTTTCGATAGATTTCAATGTTCCGGAGCGAACAATACCATCTTCACAAAAAGACTGCTGATTTTGCTTGAGCAATTTCTGTCTTATGAATTTGACTCTTTTGGCAGGCGATAGTTTCACCAGTTCATTTGTAATTTCATTAATATTCATAATTTATAAATTTATTTTCATTGGAAATATATTTCCAGAAGGATGTTTGTTTATTATCTTGTAAAATCGCGATATCCCCATTTTCATTTAAAGTGAGAAACGTGGTTGGATTTTTTTGTTTTAGAAAAGTTTGTCTACAAAGACTATAAACCTCACTTTCTATATTTACACTATTCGGAAATATATCAATAGGGTCGATGCGGTACTGACTAGCATTTGTTTCTATGTGTTTTGAAAGAAATGTATAAAGCTTATGAATGGCATCGCTATCTTTCTTGTCAACAAACAAATCGATATTATGGTTATTATGCAACTGAATAGCTTTGCTCTTAGGAACGTTACTGGTAAGCATACTGACATATGATGAAGGAAAGTATTCCCTTATTGTGGTGCTGATATCTATACCGGTTATCCCCTCACCTCGTAACTCTTGATCCAGGACAATTATTGCAGACAATTCAGACAAATCTTTGAGTGTCTTTAAAATGACAGCTTTATTAATATCACCTTCATAAAATGAATGAATAATTTCTAATGGTGAATCAGGTAAATAACAAAACTTTTCTAGATGCCTGAGAAAATCTTTACTCTTTGAAAACGTTCTCACTATAACTGAATCTTTAAATTGCTCAGTAAAATAATAATGAATAACCGCTAAAAGGGACTGATCATCATCTAATAATATGATTTTGGGCTTGATATACGCTAACACAATACTCTCACAAAAATAAAAGTTACTTAATTTATGGTAATTATACACAAAAAAAGCGCAAAATAAAATAAATACAAAATAAAAGCATAAAAAAATGTAATTACACTATTGAGTTGCATGAAAAGTGTATTTATAATATATCCCATGTTGTTGATTAAGTTTAGTGACATTAAATCAATTTTTTGAATGTAGTAAATAGGTTTTAAACATGGAAGATATAAATTCTGTTATAAGCACAAATGAAAAAACTCAGCCATTAAACATAAATGTGACAATCCCTGCTTATGACAAAAAACAAAATGGAATCGTGTGCAATTTTGCAATGGACGTTATTCCTAATGATTCTCTAGTTATAGAAGCTCATGGAACTATAGTGACCAGTTTAAAGAAAAATTTAGGTCGAGTTATCACGATTATGTCCAATTTAGATAGCTCTTGGAAAATATTAAAGAATTTTAAATATCAACTCACCACAATGGAAAAGCAATTTCGCGTCATGGATACCAGAAGTGCTGGATTGCCTCTTTGTATAGCACTTCTCAACGTAGTAAGAATCTTTCATGGAAGAGAACAAGTCCAACATATAACAGGAACAGGGATTTTAAGAATAGATGGAACATTCGAAAAGTCCCATTTGGAGGAGGAGAAAAAACAAGCCACTTCGCAAATAATGGAAAGCAGGTTTATAAATTCACAAGTTTGTAAACATGTGTTCGACCTCGCAAATTTAATGAATAATCAATAAGAAGGAGAAAGCCGTGAAGTTTAAAAAAGTAATCTCCGCACTTATGCTAACGGGAGCTGTAGCAGCTGTAAATGCAGATGTTTGCAAGCATGCTCCTGGAAGTGTGACCTGCGGGAAAGGGACTGTCGGCAGTTTATCGGGGAACGGAATGGTCACGGTAAACGGTACAACAGTAGAAGGTGCAACTGACGTAAATGGTATGTTGAATGCTGATGATGCTCATTTTGCATCGTTAAATGTAAATGGCAGCGTCATTTTAATTCAATGTATTGTGAACCAGGGTGCTGAAATCAAAGGATCGCTGAAAGCAACCTCATCAAAATTTGAAAAATCTTTGGATATTTTTTCAAGTTCAATTCGTTTGATTAACTCAAAAATAAACGAAAACTTACAAGTTCATCATACAGACAATAAAAGCCAAGAAGTATTTCTGGAGAACAACTCCGAAGTGAGTGGCGATATAGTTTTTGATGATGGCCATGGAAAAGTCTATATCAGAGGCAGTTCAAAAATTGGTGGAAATGTTATTGGTGGCGAAATTATAACTAAATAATGGAGAAGTAAAATGCAAGACCAAAACAATATGGAAAATGTAATAGACATCTTTTTTGGCATGTATAGCGATGGCAAGGAGGGTGGCAGTGAAGGCAAGGAAGGCGGAAAGGATTCTTCTAAAGATGGCTGTGAAGGGTTAACCATGATGAATGGTATAAATCATCAAAAAATTGAGTACAGATTCTGATATGTCTGAGAAAAAACTACTCGTTGCCTCATCTCATAGGAGTGAGGCAATTACCCAATGGATTCTTGAAACTGATTCAGTAAAAGCATTCATAGATATTATTTTCATCGATGATATTTTGAATAATTTTGAGATTAGAGATGAGTTAGATAAGAGCGGCCCCACAATTCAATGGCGTGATATATTTGGCAATAAATATTCCAATAACACTCATTATTTATTAAACCGGGTGATTAACATTGACGAGGGCTTATTTAGTCAATTTCGACATGAAGATAAGGACTATGCTCAAAGGGAGTTTGAAGCCTATCTGGGCTTTGCTTTGAATGCTTTTGTAAGCCCACAAGAGCAAGCTATCAATGGTATTTGTGAGCGCTTTAACACCTTACCTCAACAGTGGCAGATGGTTAAAAATATCGAAGGGATTTCTATTCCAAATTATTACTGGGGAAGCCCCAGATACCAGTTTTTGTCTGATAAAAAAAATGTCGTTCATTCAAGTATATTTGATTGTCTAAATTGGTCTACAGCTCAGATTTACAAAGAGCAAGATAGTAGTTTTCGTTTTATTAAACCTAATGGGAAGCCTTTATTTGTCTTATCTATCGGGGAACAAGATCTAATAACCTTTGGTGAAGAATTAAGAACAGAACAACAAGCAAGAATAGAAAAACTGACCCAACACATGCGCAAACTTTTCGGGTATTTTATTTTTGAACTTTTGTTGTTTGTTCATGAAGAACAAATAACGTTTGGTTGCATCAATATAGATGTCATTCAATCGACAAAAAATATTGGTTTTCAGCATTTTATGCAGAAGAATTTAGTAGAGGAATGTTCCAAATGTCTCAATTAGCAACTTTTATTAGCTTAAGTCATAGGCCTGAAATTAATGGTGGCAGACTGGAGCAATCACATCAACCTCGTGTTGAGATAGATTATTCATATACACGTAATATATCTGATGTAATTGTCAACACCATTGCTTTTGGTCCAAAGCAAGATAAGGTTCTGTTAAGTCTTGAGCATGCTATTGAAGAGAAAGACAAAATACTTATCTTTTATTATGAAGATCTCCATAAAAAATGGACCTATGTCCAAAACAACTCAGAAAGTTATTTTATTTATCGTAAAAATGATGATGAACAATTAAAAGTATATCCTAAAAATTTGTATATTCGTGGCTGTCAGATCGATAGAGATGATCCCTATTGGATGTTGCTGGGTGAATTTTACAATTTTGTTGATACTTGGGAAGGAAAAGTGATTTGCGCCCCCAAAAAACAACAGAACAATGAATCAAAATTATACCAGTTGAACAGCTCTTTAAAGAACGCCAGTACTCCATATAGCGATATTTCCATCGGAAAAAGTTATGTCATTAAAGGCGAAGATGGATTGGCAAAATTATCTAAAAACAAACATTACATTGTCAAGTCACTTTCTGGTATTCGTTCAATCGTTGTGGATGAGGTGGATTTTAGTTCTTGGAACCAGGATAACTTATCCAATATCCCCACTCTTTTTCAGGAAAAAGTAGAGGGAAATGATCTGAGAATACACGTTGTTAATGGCAAGATTTACGGCAAACTGTCACTTGAAAAAGCAGGCGTCGATTATCGTTATGACGATAACTTTTTTTCGCTTGTCGACTTTAATGACGTTACTGAAGAGCTCAAAATATTTTGTTTGGCTGTAACAGAATATGAAGACAACTCATTAATGGGAATTGACTTCATCAAATCCAAGAATGGTTATGTTGTTTTAGAAGCCAATCCTTCACCAGGTTGGTCAGCGTATTACGAATGCAAAGGCATCGAAATTGATGCCTTTATGAAGGATTTATTGACGGAGTTAACCCATTAATCAGTGTTATTGGTCAATAAAAATATTCTTACTTTCCTGACAGGAAATAAGAATAGACCTCATTGGTCGGTATAAAACCGCCTATTTAGGGAGTCTGTACATTACGTTAGAAAATTAAAAGGAAGACAAATGGAAACTAATAATGAAGAACGGCCTTTAGCTTATATCAAAGATAAAGAGCGACCAACCGAAGTGCTAAATGAAATTTCAGGTGGTTCAAATCGGCTTATAACGCAGAAAAAGTTAGACAGCGCAAAAGCTTTTTAGTCGGTTATGATGAAATCGAAGATATGGTTTTTATTAATTTTAAATAGGAGATAAATATGGAAAACAAAGATAGAGTCCTTGGTTATTATACCTCTAAAGAATTAACCAATGAAGAATTGGTTGCAGTATCAGGCGGTTCAGCAAAATTGACTAGTCGCACGACTCACCAAGGGACTGGGGGCTATCCTGGTAATCTTGATTATATCGTAGATGAAACTTTGGATTGGTAATCGGTAAAACGTTAATGACTTTTGGGCCTTTCTAAAGGAAAAGGCCCATATTTCAAATTTAAGGAGATATATGACCGTTTTAATTATAACCGAACCTGATGATGTTCATGCAGTATTGGTTCATCTTGCACTGGAAAAAAAAGGGTATGAAAGCACGTTATTTTTTAGTGCGGATATGCCAAGTATGCAAAAAAACAATCTCTATTTCTCCAATGAACATCATTCTTGGAGCACGTTCATTGACGAAAATCATAAAGTAGAGTGGAATACCAAACACATGGAGTCAATATGGTGGAGACGGCCTAGACGACCTCATCTTCCCCAAAATATCCATCAAGATGATAAACGCTTTGTCCATAAAGAGAATGCAATTTATCATGACTCTATTCCCTATCTGTTCAATAGTGATTCCTGGTGGGTGAATCCAATAGAGTCAACCTATAAGACCCGATCTAAAATAACCCAGTTAAAACTAGCCCGAAAAAGTGGTTTTCAATTGCCAGAGACATTGATATCAAACTCTCCTGAAGATATAAAAAAATTCATTACAAAGGCAAAAAATGATGGTGTTATATATAAGCCATTCGCCCCACATCACTGGGTTGATGAGGCTGGAATGAGGCTTTTGTATACTGACAAAATATCTATAAAAGATTTACCTTCAGATGACATGTTACAGGTTGTACCTGGAATTTATCAAAAATATGTGGAGAAAAAATTTGAGTTAAGAGTGACTTGCTTTGGTGCTCATATCAGTGCTGTTAAAATTCATTCACAACAACATGCGCATGGCCAGACGGATTGGCGAAAAATTCCAGGACAAGAGTTAGTGCTGTCTCCTTATGAAATGAGCTCGTCTATTAAAAATAAAATTTTTAAATTTATGAAAGAAATAGGGGTCGTTTTTGGTTGTTTTGATTTTATCGTTACGCCAGAAGACGATATTGTTTTTTTAGAATTGAATGAACAAGGCCAGTTTTTATGGGTAGAAGATATACTGCCTGAATTATGTTATATGGATATGTTTGCCGAGTTCATGGTTCAAAAGCGCTTTGATTTTTCATGGAAGCGATCAAGCAAGACGCTCTCATCAAAAGATTTTAATGAAAGCGCGCAAAAGATTATTGATAAGAATATTCATAAACATGTCTATTTAAACCAAGTTAAAAGAGTGGCGTAATTATGGGAAAATTTGCGAGTTTACTATTAGGGTTATTACTTCTGTCTGGTAAATTATATGCCAGTCCTGACAATTTTGATATTTTTGGGGTTGAGGATCCCATTAAACAGAAAATTTATTCTTGTTGCTCAGATATTGTTGAGAAATATTTAAATAAATCAAAAAAAATGTATCGTTCCTCAGGGCAGCCGAGCGAGAATGATTTGCTTCATCGATTGCAGTTGGAAGAGCAGATTTTTGGAAAAGTTAAGCAACTAGGTGATTTTGCCGAGGTAAAAATTTCAGTTGTTTATTATCCCTCGGATCAAACAATGTTTGGCACGATGGATATCGTTAAAGCTAATGAAGTGTATCGAATACCCAGTAAAAAAAGAGTTCCAGATCAATCCAAGGTTATGCCAACTAATGGTACAAAAAGTCTTTTGAAGATTTGGAGAGACTATGATGAACGGAAACTGGACCTCCTCAGGCAAAATAAGCTCGATCTGAGTAAAACGTCCTGTCCAGCATTACACTGCACATGGGGATTTGATAAAGAGGATATTAAAAATATTTTGCCAAAGCTACAAGCCGGGGTGATGCAACATAAACAAGCATTGATGAATATCATTGAAAATAGCGCTGATGATGATGAGCGTGGTGATGCTATTTTCCTATTAGCTCATGATACTCATTATCAAGATATAGCCAATTTTTTAATGGATTTTACTGATGACGCCAGTGATTTGGTTCGCAATAATACGATGCGAGTGTTAGGTGCTATTGTTGATAAACATAAAGTGAAAAACTTAAAGCTTTCGAAAATAATTTTGGCATTAAATTATCCGTATGTAACAGATAGAAATAAAGCGGCCTATGTTTTATTTGGTATTATAAAATCCCGCCCTGAAACGCATGCTCAGGTGTTAAATCAATCTGGGAATACTTTAATTGAGTTATTAAAACTTAAACAACCCAATAATCATGATTATGCTTATCAAATGTTAAAAGTGTTGAGCCATAAAAATTATGATGAAAATGATTATACACGCTGGTCGAAATGGATTAATGAACACCAACGTTAAATGTTAATAGGGCTCACGCAAATATAACAGTTATGTTTTGCGTGAACCTTAAGTAAAAGCAGGTATTATCTTATGGAAAATAAAAGTCCCCTTTTCAGGCAGGATGTTATTAACAATCGGATTCATAGGAGTTTGGGGACAACCAGAATTAATATACCACTAAATTATAGAGTAGCCAGTGCTGTAGGCTTGGTTATCGTTTTAGTTTTGATTATATTTTTAAGTGTCGCTCAAATCTCAGAAAGAACCAATATTAGAGGGTATCTTGATTCTGAAAATGGGATTATTTCTGTGGAGTCTGATGTTTCAGGTATGATTGAAAATATTTTTGTTGAAGAAGGAAGTCAGGTAAAAAAAGGACAAATTTTATACACAATATCAAATGATTTTTCCAAAACTAACACAATAAAAATCAATAACCATGAACAGCGTATTGCTAATCTTAAAAGAGAATACCAAATTAAAAAAGAACACTATGCAGCTTTATCAAAGTTATATAAAAAAAATTATATATCATCTTCTAGTCTAAAAGAGGTTGAGTCGGATCAACTAGAGCTAGAAAATAAATTAAAATTTGCCGAATACGAGCTACTACAGTTTAAAGAAAATAAAACCCAGCAGATAACGGCACCAGCTAACGGAATTGCCACTAATATATTTTATCGCAGAGGCCAAAAAGTTCAGTCGTCCAAGTCGTTATTACAAATTGTTCCATCCATGGGCAATTTAATTGCACGATTGTATGTGCCCCCTAGAGAAGTTGGTTTTTTAAGGCCAGGACAAATTATTAACTTGAAATATGATGCTTATCCATCCAATCGATTTGGTTTTTATAAAGCAATCATTAAAGAAGTTAATCAAACCATTTTAACGGATGATAAAGAAGATAAACCTATACATGTTGGTGAACCCTATTACAAAATCAAAGCCGAATTAAAACAACCTTATATATTAGTCTACGGAAAAAAAACTCAGTTAAACCATGGGATGACATTTACAGCCATTGTGACTGGAAATAAAAAGAAGATTTGGCAATGGATTTTTGATCCAATCTATAGCTATTATGGAGAGCAGGTTGTATGACAGCAATAACAAAAAATGTATTTAACATCGCCAAAAAAAAATTACCCGTTATTACACAAGAACAATTGGCAGAATGTGGACACGCTTGTGTAGCAATGATAAGCAAATTTCATGGTCATAGAATAGAGTTACTCTCCCTAAGAGCCCTTGAAGCACCAACCATGAATGGTTCGTCTATGATGGACTTGGTTCGTTTATTCGAAAAATTAGACTTCTCCACCAGAGCAATAAGGGTAGACGTCGGCGAGCTGAAACAAGTTCAATGTCCCGCGGTGTTGCATTGGAATTTAAATCATTTTGTGGTACTTAAATCCGTTCATAACAAACATATTGTGATTCACGATCCCGCTGTTGGAGAAAGAACCGTCTCTCTTGATGAGGTCTCACGTTCATTTACAGGCATTGTTTTAGAAGTTAATAAAAATGAATTTTTTTCACCTATTCAAGACTCAAACAAATTATCGCTACTTGATCTTTTCAAAAATATCAGTGGACTAAAACATAGTCTTATTATTTTACTGTTACTGTCATTAGCTATAGAAGTATTTATGTTAGTTAATCCATTATTCATTCAATATGTGACAGATGTTGTTACTAGTTCTAGTAATATCAATAACTTATATGTTATTGTTGTTGGCTTTTTAATCCTTACGCTTTGTCACACATTTATTGAATATATGAGGAGTCATTTTGTTGTTTATTTAACAAATCGCATGACTGAGTATTTTTCTGCGGGTGTCCTGCATCATTTATTGAAAATACCTTACCATTATTTCCAATCTCGCCATAAGGGCGATATATTATCCAGGTTTCATTCCATTAATGAAATACAAAGTAAAATAACCACTGATTCTATCAATACGTTACTGGATGGATTCGTCATTATTTTAGCATTGGTTATCATGTTCATTTACAGCATAAAACTTACCTTAATCGTATTGTTCGCTTTAACAGCTTATGCATTGCTCAGGGTTATGGCTTACCGCCATCATAAAAAGCAAACCGAGCTATCGATATATGAACACGCGCAAGTCAATTCAAAATTTCTTGAAATTATTCAGAGCATCATGTCTATTAAGCTCTATTCCAAAGAGAAGGCTATGTTTCAAGGATGGCAAAATCACTTTATCAAAGCCATGAATGCCGACATAAAAATTTCACGGGTCAATATCTTATATAATGTCGGCAATATTTTTGTTTTCAACATCGAACATATTTTGGTAATTGCCATTGGCGCAATATTGGTAATGAATAATCAATTTTCAGTGGGTATGTTGATGGCATTTCTGGCGTACCGACAAAGTCTGGTGAACAAATCATCTTCTTTTATTCAAAAAATATTCGATTACAAATTAATCTCCGTACAATTAAATAGAGTAGCCGATATTCTCCTACAACCTATTGAGAAAAAAGATCATTCCAGGAAGCTAACTAAAGAAATTTTTGGAGATATTAAAGTTAATAACTTAAGTTATCGTTATGCTGAACATCAGAATTGGATCATAAAGGATATTTCTTTTCATATTAAACAAGGTGAAAAAGTTGCAATTACTGGCCCATCTGGCGTTGGGAAAACAACGCTTTTAAAAATCCTTTTGGGCCTATTCGTCCCAAGTTCTGGTGAAATATTGATTGATGATCTGCCCCTATCTAGTCTAGGACTCAGTCAATATCGAAAGGTATGTGCTACAGTTATGCAGGATGATACATTAATTAGTGGTTCTATAATAGATAACATTACTTTTATGGATACCAAAATAGATATGGGTAGAGTTTATGAAGTCTCAAAAATGGCTCAAATTCATGCAGATATCCTTGAAATGCCCATGAAGTACGAGACGCTGATTGGCGATTTAGGTAGCACGTTGTCTGGTGGACAAAAACAACGAATATTAATAGCAAGGGCACTTTATAAAAATCCCAGAATTTTATTTCTTGATGAAGCGACCAGTCATCTTGATATTGAAACTGAAATTAAAATTAATGACATTCTGAAAAATATAAATATAACGCAAGTTATTATTGCGCATCGAGAGGAGTCTATTAAAATGGCAGATAGAATTATTCAAGTAAGATAGGGTAATAACTTTTATTAATTGGAGGAAAGGGTCTGTGTCCATAAACTGCTGTAAATTTTTAAATGGCTTGGCAGATTAAGTCATTGCTAAAATTCCGCATTATTGAGTTGTTCAATAACAATACATAACTTGCGCAAAATTCTGGAAAGACTCGATAAAATTTGCCTCTTGTATTATATTGAGAAACTATATTCCCACAATATCATAAACCATAGCTCATCACTTCCCTTTCTTTGCCTTGCTGTTTTTTGTTGCTAAATCGGCTGAACGGGAGATGCGCAACAATCAGGGATGGTGAGACCTATGTACTTCTATCGCTTTCTGTGGCCGCTCTATCTTTTCGTTATGGTCGTGATGCCGTTGTATGCAGCTGAAAATCCTGCGCCTCCCAAGGCATCGGGTGCCGTTGTGGTGCATGAGCATTATACGGACGTCCCCTGGCAGCAAAAATTGGGGACCTTTCTGAGTAATGCCTTTGTGATTCCCTTTGCCATTCCGGCCTCGGCGATTACCGCCGATTGTTCGGATTCACCCGGGCGTTGTATTCTACGATACGGGATTGTCAATGTGATCGGCATTGAACGCACAGATACGGTTTATACCCCCAATGAAACCCGTTTTTGCCAATCCGGTCACTGTGTGGAAGTCGTTGTAACGGTGGGCAATTATAATACTATGACGAGTGGGAAGCCGGAACCGGATGTCTTTGGGGTGCCGGTAGCCGTGCCACCTTATAAGGGCTATGTGATCAATATTGGGACGACCTATGGACCACAACTGCCGTGGTATTTGTCGCATTATTGCAGCAGTGGTACGGGTGTGCAGGATCAGTTGCCCGATAATGTTTGCTACGCGGATTATTTTACAGACCTGGTTGATGGTTTTCGCTTAACGCCTTATCCTGAAGGTGCTTTTCCGAAGGAGCGCCCCTGGTATGTGTTTGATCACAATCCGGATAATCTTTGCCAGGCAGGACAAACGCTTTGCTCTATTCAGATGGGTGCCTTTGATATGCAAATCCTGAGCGAGCCGCCCTTGTTCGCTGATAAAAATAACGCTGTCATTGAGACTTTCAATCAACAGCTTGCTGGCTTTAGTGATGATGGAACGCACTTCCCCTGGAGCAAAGTGCCGCAAATTTCTTTTGCCAGTTTATTGACGTATTCGCAAAAAAATCCCTTTGTCGGTCATTATGAAACCGTGTATTACCGCGATCAGGAACAAACAGGTATGAAACTGTATGGTCCAAAGCAGTTTTTGTATCCCAGCCTGTGTCAACTGTCTGATTTGGAAAATAATAATTCTGAACAACTCCGGAAATGCGGCATTAATTATGAGATTCACCACAGTGGTTTTAAATTCAAAGCTGATGGAAGCGAGCAATGGCCCGGTTCGCAGAATTTGGTGTACATTAACAGTTACAGTCGCACTGCCTTTATGTATGCGGGCATTCCTGCCGAGGCCATGCCGGTTCCGGTATCCTTGCGCGATCGCATTGAAAGAGCCAGTATTTTTACCACCTATATGCCTCTGGTGAATGCCGGTGATTTCCAAAGTCCCTCTAATCGTCCCTATAATAAGGATTATTGGCATACCTTGTATTTAACCAATCACCGTATTATGGATGTACTGACTTTTATCAGCGGCGTGCGCGGTAAGATTTTGTTTCACAATGAATATCGCTCCAAAAAACTCTTTCCGCCGGAAGGCGATATTGCCGCCCCACCCGAAAACTTTCCGGCCAGTGTGCATTATAACGGTCCGTCAAATCGCTACAGTGCCGTCAGTTGTGATGCCTGCCATATCCGCAATGGCAGTGGTATACCCCTGAAATTCAGGAATGTACAGTCTACCGAACTGGTCGCCACCGATCAGCAGGGGATAGACTATCCGTATCATTTGGAACGTGATTATACCCTGACACAACCCCCGGCGCCGATGGGTTTGCGTTTTATTGATCTGGGTGCCAATCATCCAGCACAGACCACGATGGACTCCGAGTACCTCTATAATAATTCGCCGCGTGTCTCGCAGGGGTATTACAGTAACCGGATCATGAATTTTTATGGCAAAATGTTTTATGTTTTTGGCAGTCAACGTGATGGACGCTTTCGTTGGACGCTCCACAATATAGCGGAGCTGCCGTCTCATGTGCAGTACAGTATAGTCGATGATACAAAACGGGGCGCCTATGTGCCGAAGCAGATCGTCTTTGCTCCTTTCATCGCTGCTGAAAATTGCCAGCCCTCGGATATCAAAACAATGCCGACAGGTGTCCCCGGCCTGAGTCCGAACATTTGGCCTCAGCAATGCAGTGATGTGAATGGAGCAGCTATTGACCAGGCCCTGGCCTCTGCTGATCTGGGGGTCATGTTGTTAAATGCCAACCGCCTGGTGGGTATGAATGTGTTGGAGGCCTTGCCGAACCAATGGATTTTAAAGAATCAGGCCCGGCAGGCGCGCGAGTTTGGTCCTGAGATTGCCGGTTCAGTCAGTTGGGTACCGGGTTCTTACCAACTGGCGAACAAACGCAGTATCCGTTGGTGTGCTGAAAACGAAAAAAATCTGCACACGTGTTTTATTGGCCGCTTTGGTTGGTCGGCGGCGACCGGCACTCTGGAAGACCAAGTGTCCGGAGGAGCGGGGTATCCGGAGTTAAACCTAACGGCGGTGAGTGAGCGGGTGGATGGGAAAAAAATACCTTTTCGCTTTACCGCACCGAACTGCGGACCAGCTAATACGCGTTGTCTGGAGAGCCAGCCCAATTCTGTCCTGACAGAAGAAGAAATTGGCAATCTCGCCGATTATATGCGTTGGCTGGGCGTCTTTAACCGCTCGGAATTTCAAGTGGCCAGCGATATCGTACAGCGTGGAGAACGTGTTTTTAAACAACTGGGCTGCAATCATTGCCACATAGTGGATAAAATCGCCCTGGATCCACAGGATAATGTGCTACCCGAGGAATACAGAACACGCTTGCAAAGTTTGAGCGACGATACACATCAGCCGTTTGTATCCTATTTGGGGAGTGACCTCCTGTTGCATGACATGGGCTATTTGTCCCAGGTCGCTCCTACCCCGGAAGGGCACGCGATTCGCGATAAAAATGGCGTGATTCTGCCCCAGTATAAAACCTACATTTATAAATTCAGAACGCCGCCTTTAATGAATCTCCGCTTTAACCGTTTTGTGACTGACTCGCGATTTTACCTGGCGGATGGTAGCGCTGTGGGCAAGAATTGTGATTTTCTCCTGCATGATGGCAGAGCCTGTGATGTCATTGAGGCCAGCTTACTGCACGATGGCCCGCTGGTAAAAAAACTGAACATGATTACGCAGTTAAATCGCCTAAGCCAGGCTGACAGGGATGCCTTGCGGGCATTTTTATACTCCTTGTAAGGAACGTTTATGCACCATACGCCACAGCTTTTTATGCCACTGCAAATAAAAACGATCACCTTTAAAAATCGAATCTGGATTTCGCCCATGTGTCAGTATTCCTGCGTACAGGGGTATCCCGGCGATTGGCATTTGGTGCATCTGGGAAGCAGGGCTGTTGGGGGTGCGGGCCTGGTCATGCTGGAGGCGACGGCCGTATCACCTGAGGGCCGAATTTCTCCGCATGACAGCGGCATTTGGTCAGATGAGCAGGTTTCTGCTTTTAAACGACTGAGTGATACTATTAAAAGTCAGGGTGCCGTGAGTGGGATACAAATTGCCCATGCTGGCAGAAAGGGTTCTATCGCTGCACCCTGGGATGGGGACAAGCGCATCCCCCTGTCTGAGGGGGGCTGGCAAACCATTGCTCCGAGCGCCCTCCCTTTCAAAGCGGATGATCCCCCACCCAAGGCCATGGATAGCGCAGACAGGGCACACATCCTCGATGCGTTTGTCGCTGCTGCGCGGCGTTGTGTACAGGCAGGGTTTCAGGTGCTTGAAATTCATATGGCGCATGGTTACCTCATGCATCAATTTTTATCACCACTTGCGAATCAACGCCAGGATGAATATGGCGGCAGCCTGGAGAATCGCCTGCGTTTTCCCTTGGAAGTTGCCGCTGCGGTACGACAGCAATGGCCGCAACACTTGCCTTTGTTTGTGCGGATTTCCGCGACTGACTGGGTCGGTGGTGTCGAGGAATTGGCGGATATCAGTCCACAGGAGCAGTTGCCTGTCGCCTCCTGGAACCTCGCCGAGTCTATGGTGTTTTGTCGCCAGTTAAAAGCGCTGGGTGTCGATCTCATTGACTGTTCCACTGGGGGTACGCTGCCGAATGTCCGTATTCCGTTTGGCCCGGGATATCAGGTTCCCTTTGCCAGCGCCATTCGGCGTGACGCTGATATCCTGACCGCTGCGGTGGGAATGATCAGCGAACCCATGCAAGCGGAGTCCATTTTGCTACAACAACAAGCGGATGCCATCTTTATCGGCAGAGCATCATTGCGCAACCCATATTGGCCGCAGTATGCCGCAGGCTTGCTTGGTGTCGAGCTGGAAAAAGCCAGGCAATATCAGCGTTCCTAATGAGGGCGGAGATCTGGCAGGCCAGGTTTGTTGGCCTTTTATTTGCCTTTTTTAGCGCCGACAAGCTATACTCATCCTTCAAAAAAACAGAAGGAGAGTCCTATGAACCATAACGAAATGATTTGCCGGATTGTACGCTATATTACCCAAAACCCCAGTGCGGACACGTCCTGTTGCGGGCATTAATGGACTGTGAATTATCAATAATACGCCAGTACAAAAATCCGCAGGTCCTGCACTATTTTTGTCACCACCATCCCGCTTTTTCGCTCCAGGAAGGTGAGCAGTTGTTTGAAGATTTATTAAGCTGGATGTGGTTAAGCCAGCAACGCAAGACGCAGGCGAAGACAACGCGGCTCTTTGGCCCGCTGTTGCCGCTGGATGCCCTGTGGCATGCCTTCATTTTGCATACCCGGGATTATGTCGATTTTTCAATGCGATATTTTGGCACCTATTTCCACCATGAGGTCGAACCACTTGGTAGGGAACATGTCATGCAGGAAGCGGAACTCACCGACTTTCTGCACGACTGTCTGAGTTATCTCGGTAGCGCATGGGTGGAGCGCCGCTTTGCTGAGGCATTCCGCTGAGATTTCAGCTTTGTGTCAGGGCTTATCGTACAGCGATGTTTGGTTTTGTGCGAAAAATGGCTATATGTAGGTGGTACATGGAGACCCAATACCCAATGGGCAGACCATGAGCGCAGAACCATGCCCCTAATGCCGTGGGGTGTTGCTTAAATGGCGCAAAATGGTTGGATTAATGGCTAATCCTGATACCTTTGCCATTTTTTCGATAGCATTCTCGAAGTGCGACCTGGCTTTTTCCGGTGCGCTATTCTGCTGCATTAGGGCCTCTGCGAACAGGAAAAAGCAGGCGTTTTCATCAAGGCGGCGAGCTGCACTGATCTGTTGCTCGGCAGTTTCCCATTGCTCGTTGAGTACGGCGGCAATGGCCAAGCCGCCGTGGGCTTCTGCATGATGGGTATCCAGCATCAGCATGTGCTGAAAACTATCTTCTGCCTCCCGGTGTTGTCCCAGCAGTAATTGTACCCAGCCCAGCGCTTGCCAGCTTTCGATAAAGTCGGGCAGTAATTGGCAGGCTATGTGTAAGGATTGCAGAGCAGCGTTGAAATCGAGCGTCAGCATTTGGCTATTGCCCAAGGCAAAATACAGGCGGCCATCGTCTGGTGTTTGCTGCAAAAGGGATGTTATTTCCGACGGGCTGGCTTGTTGTTGGTGCATCTTCAGATAAATATTGACAGATTGCGCCTGGCTATTGGCTGGATTGAGCTGTAACGCCTGCCGGGCAAAGGCTTCGGCTTGCTGATGTGCCCCCTGGTCAAAATACAGCAGTGCCAGTAAGCCCAGGGCATGGTCTGCTTGTGGATAACTGGCCAGATAGCGCTGGCAGAAACCGATAGCTTCACTTAAATTTTGGCGATGATATTCAATTTGCGCCATCAGAAAGAGGCTTTCGGGGAAAGGCTGCGCGGTATTTTCCACCAGAGGTAACAGGATCTCCTGCGCTTTATCCGGCTGGTGCAGGGCAAAATAGCAAAAACTGAGGTTATAACGGGTTTCAGGACCGTCTGTTTGTTTGAGGATTTGGTTGAAAATAATACTAGCGGATTGTGGTTGTCCATCATGCAAGTGCCATACCCCCAGCGCATGTTGGCCTGCGTGCTCATCGATAGCCCGTATGCGTCGAATATAATGCAGCGCTTGTTCTTTTTCTCCCAAAAGGCCACAACTTTCACTGATATCGACTAATAATCTGAGGTTATCCGGGTCTTGTGCCAGATACTGCTGTAGTTGTTCCAGGCGTTCCCTGTGCTTTGACATGGCGATTCCTTCTTTGGTTTTAGTGAAAGCTGGTCATCAGCGATTGTATCACCAGATTCCAGCCGTCGATGAGTACAAATAACAAGATTTTAATGGGTAAGGAAATGGACATAGGGGGAACCATCATCATGCCCATAGTCATTAAAATGCCCGAGACAATGAGATCAACCAGTAAAAAAGGTAAAAACAGCATAAAGCCAATCTGGAAAGCAGTTTGCAGTTCACTCAGCAAAAAAGCGGGGATCAGATGAACCCACTCCAAGGCTTCCGCCGAATTCGGAAGGGGACTTTTGGCCAAATCGAGCATCAACTGCATATCTTTTTCACGCGTCTGCCGTAACATAAAGGTTTTGAGTGGTTGTGAAGCAATATATAAGGCCTCGTCTGCTGGCAGTTTTTTTTGTTGGAACGGGACTATCGCCTGACTATAGATGGTTTTTCCTATCGGTGCCATGGAAAAAAAAGTTAAAAACAGTGCCAGGCTGATCAACACGGTATTAGGAGGCGTTTGCTGTAGCCCCAGAGCGGTTCGCAGCATCGATAACACAATGACAATACGAGTAAAAGAAGAGAGCATCATCAAGATGCCAGGGGCCAGACTGAGGATGGTTAGGAGCGCCATGATTTGCAATGCTGGCGCCAGTTCAGTTTCAGGGAAGGTGATACCGCCCGGCAGGGCAGCCTGACTGATGGTCGGTATCGCCAGAAAAAGGCTGCTGAACACGGCTTTCATGAGGTGGACTCGGGATGTTGGGGGTGGGTCTCGCCTGACAAGCGCTGGATAGCAATATGTTGGCGATTATCGACAATTAGCCATTCTTGCTGTTGGTGGCTAAGGATCCAGGCTTTGGTCCCAGGCCCGAGCGTAAAATGCTCGATCAGCTGCAAGGCCTCTCCTGTGCTGCCCTTTTTGGGTTTTTTCTGCCGCCAATAACCGTAGACTGCCAGCAGTGCCAGCAGACAGATGCCCAGCGGCAGGCCAAAAGCCCTGGTGGTTGGTTCTGCTTTGAAAGCCAAGCGTTCAGCATACAATGGGCTTAGCCAGCAGCATCCCAGGACAACATAATAAGGTTTCATTCTTTTGGCCCCGGTACGGCGGTCAAGCGGACTGCGTAGTGATCGTCACAGGCCACCAATTCGCCGCAGGCTATCGTTTTCCCCTGTAATTTGAGTTCGACTGCTTCATCGCAGCGTTTGTCCAGGCTTAGAATTTGTCCCTTTTTCAATTGTTGCAGCTCATCAAAACGCAGAGCAACGTGCCCAATATGCAGTTCAATGTTCACTGCCATATCTGCCAGCAAGGCCAGATAATCTGTTTGCTTCAAGAGTTTTTCCGGGTTTTCGGTGGCCTGCAGGTTTGGCAGTTCCAGATTTTCAATGGCGGTGGACATTAGTCTTCTCCTATTTTAATTTGCCAGTGTTGCTCCTGTTGTCCCAGAGTTACTGTGGCCAGGGTTTTATTCTGGTACTGGAGTAGCCAGGGTTCATTCAACGGGTGGTTGAGCTGAATGACATCACCTGCGGCCAGTTGTTTGAGGTCTCTTAGGGTGAGAGGAAACGATGGGGCGC
Organism: Legionellaceae bacterium; assembly: GCA_020831865.1. GTDB lineage: Bacteria > Pseudomonadota > Gammaproteobacteria > Legionellales > Legionellaceae > JAFIFT01. The sequence goes on from JAFIFT010000018.1 coordinate 74,004, forward strand.
AGACCTGCAGCTGTAGTGGTTGTGCACTCAAGCAATCCAATGGGGCATGCCGGGGTTCTATCGGGAGCTTCAGTGGGGGGCTATGCTCGCGCACCCAGTCTGGATTGAGATAGAATACGAGAGCGCTGTCTTCCAGATGAAGGCTCATTTTCAGGCAGGGTGACCCCGGATAAAACCAGTGGTGTTGCACAGTTGAGTCGGCAAGGTTCAGGGGATTGCTATGAAAAAAATCGCCAAAAACCGTTTGCAGGATGCGCTGGCATGCCACCTGGTAAAGCGGGTGGGTCTCGCTGGTTTTGAGCAGATGACGCTGGAGTGTATCCAAGGTATCGGCTGCAAAAAGGAGGAGTGGCTGTTGGCCGCTTGCCAGCATGTGCGGCTGATGCAAAACAGGTGGCAGCATGCATTGCTCCAGCGCGATGTCCTGACAATTGCCGTAGAGGTTCAGTGTATCGCGGATGCTTCCGGCCTGCTCGAGCCAATAGGCTATGTCTTGCCGACTGAGCAGTTTAAAGGGACGTATATTCATCATGCCTTCTTATACAATTCTTCCAGAAGTTGTTTGTCAATATCCATGATCTGTGAGCAGGCTTGAAACATGCGTTGCAGGATCACGATATTGGCAAATTCAGTGGTGGAGTCAATATTGGAGCGTTCGATATTTTCCGCCGCAATGTTGCCGAAATGGCCATCCTTGGCGTGACCGATATGCAACCCCTCTGTGGATTTAGCCCGAAAGCAATTATTGCTTTCGCTTTGCAGGGCGGCGTTGGGATCATCAAAACGGGCGAGGGCAAGCTGAATCCCCTCGCGGGATTGTCCATTGGTATAATGGTATATGATCTGCCCCTTTTCATTGAAGCTGAACTGGTACTGTTCACCTGGCGGATAGCCGTCTTGCTGCTGGACGCTTACTTCGGTTTGGCCCGGACTGGGAGGCATATTCAGCCGCAGTGCCTGTTCGCTTTTGCCATTGCCAAAGTCAAAGCGGACTTTTTGTTCGCGACAGCCGGCAAAGTGCAAGGCCAGATCAATAGAGCAGTTCTCCTTATTAGCATATCCTGAACTGTCAAAGCACAGCGATTTTCGATTCATATTAAACTCGGCATCAAAGTAGATGCTGTCATTTTCTGTGACCTTTTTCAGCATGAGTTTGTTTGAGGAAGGATCGGGTTCATCGGTAAAGCCAAAAAGAAAATGCAGCATATGGCTCTTGCCGTGTTCATCAAAGACTTCGACAGAAAACTCGATATCATCATAGTTTTTTTTCGATGGGCCCGTCTCACTGTCCTGATCGGGGTTAATTTGTTCCTTGCCTTGCAGAACACCGCTCAATTCAATCATGGTTGAGGCCTTGCCGGGATTGGATGCCGGCCCCTGAGTACTGATGCGCGTCAGTTGCCGGGAAGCACCGTAACCCATCACGTAAGCACCACTGTGATCATCAATGAGGTAGCCTGCTTTGTTGAAACTGAATTCGCCATCGCGCGTATAGCGGTATTCTCCGTTGGACAATTGCAGAATAAACAGTCCATCGCCATTAATAGCCAGTTGAGTATTAATTCCCGTGTGATCCAGCGCACCCTGTGAAAAGTTGATTTTTTGGTTACCCAAAGCCACTCCGTGGCCGCTTTGGTTACCGAGGCTTTCATAATGTTGACTGCCGCCCCCCAAAGATTCATAAAAGACCTGACTGCCCTTATAGCCGGGACTTTGTATATTGGCGACGTTATTGGAGACGGTTTTTAAGCCAAAGCTGGCGGCTACCATACCGGATAAACTATTGAAATACGTCATAGACATAGAATTACGCTCCGATTGTTTTTACCATTGTCAGACTGATAATTTCCGTACCGCCCTCTTCAGTAGACAGCCGAACCTTCAGTTTGGGAATGTCCTGTTCAAAGACCACTTCAATGACTTTGCCAAATTTACGTCCCTCGGCAAAGCTGACCTGGTGACCCAGTAAGGTTAATGCCTGACTGGACGATGTCATTTTGAGGAGTTCCACCAGATTATGGTTCATTTCCGTGGTTTGTTGCAGGGCAGAAAATTGTGCCATTTGCGCCATAAATTCTTTGTTATCTACCGGTTTCAGCGGATCCTGATAGGTTAATTCCTGCATGAAAATTTTCATGTAATCGGCTTGATCCATGCCGCTGGCTTGTATGGCATCAGTCATGTTGTTCTCCATTAATGGTGATGTGGGTCAGATGAAAGTGTTTGCTTGTAAACCACAGTCGAAGTCTGTGCAGGAATTGGCGAATTCCGTTTCCGTCGGTATCCGGCAAAGCCATAGCCAGGCTCACACTCTGTCCTTTTCGGTGCAGATGATAGTTGCTGAGAGGGGATACGCGATGATCGAAGGAGCGTTCCGGCCCTGTTGTTGGTCGAATGATAGTACAACAACGGCTGTGCGGGGTTTTCGAGAGCGCTACTTCAGGCTGGCGGGTCTTGAGTGCAGGAGCCGGTTGCCGCGGATGATCAAACTCCTGTGCCTGTGGTGGTTGTGTGCTTGGACAGGCATCGCTAAAAGCGCGGTTCAGCATCGGCACTTGCTCTGACGGGCTATGGCATCCGGCTACGGGGCGGGCTGCGTTGGGCGCCTGCCGCTGGAGTGGTTCTGGGGCTGGCTTGTGCTTGTTTGTGGTTGCGCTAAAACGCAGCTGGCTGGCTTCCCATTGTGCCTGGTGGTGGCGATAGTAGCCATCCTGTTGCAGCCAGTCTTCGAATGTTTCCTGGCCGGTGCTCGTTTTGCCGCTTTGTTTTTCGGGTAAGGGGGCTTGCCATAGGGCGGTAATCGTTGTTGTTTTCATGAATAATCCCTCATTAGTATCCATTCTTCCACTTGTTTTTCCTCCTGGCGTAGCATTTGTTGCCGTTGCTGCTGTTGCTGCGTTTTGAGATGATTTTGCAGGCATTTGTGCTGCACTCTGGCTTGGCGCAACTGGTTTTGTAATGACGCTTCGGTACGGTCATAGCGGTACTTTTCTTGCTCCAGTGCTTCTTTTTGCTGATAGCGCTCGTGAAACCAGTAGCTTGCGGCCATTTCCTGCTCAGGATGTAAGGAGCCTCGGGAGAAGCGAGAGCTCTGCAACTGTGTGTCCAGCGAGGATATTTTTTCCACACAATGTTGGCGCTCCACGCTCAGTTGTGCGAGCTGTTGTTGTAGCTGGAGAATGGCCCATTCCTGTTGGCGCAGCAGTGCCTGCCCTTTAGCGGCTTGCATCAGGAGTCTCCAGGATCGAGCGCAGTTTCTCCATCAGCACAGGGCGTTCCAGGCTGCTTTTTTCCGACTGCCGCAGAAGTGCTTCGATCTGATGGCTACGATGAATCGCCTCATCCAATGCTGGATTGCTGCCGGCCTGATAGGCTCCCACTTCAATCATGTCGCGCGCACTGTTATAACGTTGCAAATGGTCAATAGCTGTACGAACCCAAAGGGTTTCCTGTTCGCTGATAAGCTGGGAAGCCAGGCGGGAGATGCTTTGCAGAATATCGATGGCAGGATAATGCCCTCTTTGCGCCAATGGGCGTGTGAGCACAATATGACCATCGAGCAGGGAACGCATGGTATCGGCAATGGGTTCATTAAAATCATCACCCTCGACCAGTACCGTGTAAAAGGCGCTGATGCTGCCTTGGGTGCGGAAATTACCTGCCCGTTCCACGAGCCTGGGAAGCAGGGAAAATACCGATGGGGTGTAGCCGCGGGCGGTCGGCGGTTCACCCAGGGCCAGGCTGATGTCACGTTGGGCCATCGCAAAACGGGTGATAGAGTCCAGCAACAGCGCCACATCATGCCCTTGCTGACAAAAATATTCCGCAATAGCAGTAGCAGTATAGACGGCCTGTTTGCGCATGAGGGCCGGTTCATCAGCGGTTGCTATCACCAGAATACTGCGTTGCAGGCCCTCTTCTCCCAAATGATGACGAATAAATTCTTCGACTTCGCGCCCGCGCTCGCCAATCAGAGCGATCACATTGACATCGGCACTCAGGTGCGAGGCAATCCTGCCCAGCAGGCTGCTTTTTCCTACCCCGGAACCGGCAAAGATACCTACCCGTTGGCCGCGTCCCAGGGTGAGCAAACTGTCAATGGCATGCACACCGGTAGTCAGAATCTCGCTTATGGGCTGGCGGTGCAGGGGATTGATTCCCGGTGGATGCAGGGTGGCCTGCTCTTGGCACCGTACAGAGCCTTTGCCATCGATAGTCTGTCCAAAGGCATTGAGTATACGGCCTTTTAATTCCGCACCGACGGGAATACGCAGACTGTGTTTGCGTGAACGGATGGTACAGCCTTGCCGGATCCCTTGCGGGTGCTCAAACGGCATGAGATAGACGGTATTTTTGGCAAAGCCAAGAACCTGAGCCTGCGTCAGGACATGCTGATCAACGCTTAAAATATCGCAAATCTCGCCGATAACCGCGCCTGAAGGACCATTGGCTTCAATCAGCAAACCGGTACATTTTTCAATGGCGCCCAGATGCTCACTGGTGGGCAAGTTCCGCAGGGAATGGCACAAGGCATCAAAGTTGCTCATGGCTCACCTGTTTTTTATAGTGCAAAAGGGCGGCTTTTAGTTGGTCAATTTGTTGTTCGAGCCGTGCATCCACCACTCCTTGCTCACTTTCAATCAGACAGCCGCCGAGTTGTACTTGTGCGCTGGCTTTGATCTGGATGCGCGGGTCCCGGGGGAGGTGTATTTTTTCCTGTTGCAGCAAGGCATAATCTTCTGCTGACAAAAGCAGGATCAGCGCCCTATTTTGATCGACCTCCTGCAAGGCGGTGTTGATGGCATGTTCAATATTTTCCTTGCTGATGGCATGCTGAATAAAAAAGCGAGGCAAAATGGAGGCGAGGAGCTCAATGATTTGAGGGCTTTGTTCGGCAAGCGCCGCTTGTGATTGTGGCGGGATAGCGTCAATAAGTGCCTTGAGTCGCTCGCATAAGGCCTGGTAGTGGCTGAGTTGCTCTTGTCGGCCGCTTATCCGACCGTCTTTTAAGCCCTGGGCAAAGCCTTCGTTGTAGGCTTTCTCCCGCAGAATGCTCCTTTCGCTCTCCTCCGTCACCACCGGTTGGGGTGAGGTATCAGTGCGTTGAGCAGGAGCTTGTCGATGCCAGTGTTTGATAATTTTAACCATCGCTGGACTCCAGAAAGGAGGCAAAATCACTGGGCTGCTGTGCCAGCCATAGCTCGGATAATAGCTGCTGTGTCGCTTTTTTTAACGGCTGTTGCAGCTGTTTTTCAATGGCAGCCGTTATATTTGATTCGGCTAAAAATTGTTGTTGCTGCTCTGTCGGTAGCGTTTCCAGTACAGCGGCTATTAGGAGAGGGGGTTCCTGATGCAGTCTTGAAAAGCAGGAACGGATGTCAGCATCCTGCGCAGTACCGCCACCCCCCAGCAACTGTTGCGCCAGTTGGGGCGACTGGCGGGTAAGCTGTTGGAGCAGCCAGCGTTGATCGGCTTTTTTGAGACGGGACAGCCGCTGCTGAATGGATTTAAATCGAGGCATCAGGCTGCTCCAGACCGGCAAAAATTTCCTGCAATAAGCGTTGGCGCCTGCGATTATCCAGCAGCAGCTTGCCCAGCATGAGAAGCAGTATCAGTCCCAATGCCAGCAAAGCCTGGTAGGCATGCCTGTTCAGTGGAGGGTCGGGCTTGGCCATAGGAGCAGGCGCTGGCTCGTTGTGGGTGCTAAGAGCAGGGGGGGAGAGGAGGAGTGCTTGCACACTAATGCTATCTCCCCGCGCTTCGCTAAAACCAATAGCGGTTTTGACCATCTGGCCAATTCGGTTTTGCATCGGCATATCGCTGTCTTGCGGTACCACGACGCTGACCGTGAGCTGTTTAATTGCCCCGGAGGCCAGGTGCTGCTTTTCAACCAAGCGACCATATTGATAGGATTTTTCCGAGCTTATGTCCTGGACTTCCTGTGTTTTTTTATTGCCTTTCACATGCTGGACTTCTTTACTGTGGGTCAGAACCGCATCATTGGTGGGCAAATAGCTTTCCGAGTTTCTTTCGCTATGATCATGGTTGAGCGTCACATCAATCTGGAGACGGACCGCCTGGTTCGGAAAGACCGATTGCAGCAGTCGTTGCGCTTTGTTTTCCAAATAGTGCTCCATATTTTTTTTAGCCCGCAGTTGCCCATCTGTGGAATCGGCCTTGCGGTCGGAGAGGGTCCGGCCCCGTTCATCCAGTATGATGACCTGGGCGGCTGATAAATGCGGTACGCTGGCGGCGACCAATTGCTGGATGCTGTCAATCTGCCGCCGGCGCAGTTGCTGTGCGGATGCAACATGTAAGGTGATCGAGGCGGAGGGCGGGGTGGATGGGCCAAAGAGTAGTTTTTCCGGCATAACCAAATGTACGCGGGCCGATTTAATTTCTGTAAGACTGCTGATGGTGCGTTCCAGTTCACCTTGCAGTGCCCGTTGATAATTGATTTTCTGTGAAAAATCTGTCATCCCAAAATCAGAACGATCAAACAATTCAAAACCGACATTGCCTGCCAGTTTGAGCCCATTTCCCATAAGTTCAAGCCGCAATTTATCCACCTGGTTTTCTGCCACCAGAATGCTTGTACCACCCTGACTCAGGGTGTAGGGAATTTGTTTCTGATCCAGCTGTCGAATCATCTGACGGGCATCCTCGCTATCGAGCTGGTTGAACAAGGTGCCGTAGTGCGGGAGACACAGCCAGACTATCAGAGCCAGGGTAGCGGCAACGATAAGCAGCAGCAGCGCTGCCAGACTGATTTTTTTGTGTTGTGGCAAGCTCTGCCAGCGGTCAAACATGGGTATGGTCCTCATCTTAAATTTGCTCTTTCATCATATCCTGATAGGCACTCAGGGCGCGGGAGCGGACCTGTTCTATCAATTGCAAGGATAATTTGGCGGACTCCAACTGCAGCATCACCTGATGCAGATGGGCACTATCACCACGGGCAAGGCTCTCCAAAGCCTGGTCCGCCTGATGTAATTCCCTGTTGGTTTGTTGCAGACTGTCTGCCAGCCAGTGCTGAAAGGAGGAGGTTTTTGTCGGGGCCTCAATAGCGCTTGGCACGGGGCTTATGGCATCTATGATCATTTTCCGTCTCCAATACTTAACGCTTGCAGCGCCATGCTGCGGGCCATGTTGAGCATTTTGATGTTGGCTTCATAGGCTCTTGATGCGCGCAAGAGGGTACTCATTTCATCCACCATATTGACACCGGGATAGCGGACGAATCCCTGCGCATCAGCGGCGGGATGTCCAGGCTGATATTCTTGATGCGCCGGCAGGGCCTGAGGACTGAGCTCGACCTCGGCGATGCCGCCTTGCAGCTGTTGAGGCTCGTTGAGTAATTGGTCAAAGCTTATCCCATGGCTGATGACCTGTTGCGCCTGAAACAGACTGCCATCAGACGCTTGGGTGGCGTGTTGATTGGCAATATTGTTGGCTACGACGTCAAGGCGCAGTTTTTCAACATCCATGCCCTGGGCACTGATAGCAAATATGTGTAGATAACTCATCTTATTGTCCTGTGATAGCCAGCCGCATGATGGCCAGTTTTTGATTCAAGCCTTTTACCAGGGCGCGATACTGCAAGTTATTTTCAACACTCAGTGCCAGGTTTTGATCCATTTTCACCGGCTCGTCGCTGCGCTGCGGTTGGAGTTGAATCTGATTCAGCTCGGAAAGGCTATGTGCATTGCGTAACTGTTCGGCAAAATCCAGACGAATTTCCCGGAAATCAGCACTGTTGGCATTGGCCATATTATGGGCGAGTACCGATTGGCGCAGCAGCAGGGCATCCAGTGCGGTGCGAACCAGGCTTATCGTAAAGTCGTGTTCCATAGCTTCTCCTGTTTATTGAATGATCAATTCCGCGTGTAGTGCACCAGCCCGTTTGAGACTTTCCAGAATACTAATCACATCACGGGTTGAGGTTTTTAGCATTGCCAGCGCCTTGATCAAATCGGAAACCGTGGCTCCATTCGGTAGATTGACCAGAGTGGCTACGGGTTCACTGGTGTGAATCTGGGTGGAGGGCACAACGGCAGTTTTAATGTGACGATTGGCATTGGCAAGCAGAGTCGGTTGCGATACATGGTATTCGGTCGATATAGCCAGCTGTAAGTTGCCATGGGAAATAGTGACGCTATCAATACGGACATCACTGCCGGCGACCACAATACCTGTGCGCTCATTGACGACCACGGTGGGAATCGAGCCGGGAATAATTTCGGTATTTTCAATTTGGCTGACGAAGCGGATCAGGCGACCCTGAATGTTTTTGGGCAGCTTCACTTCCACCTCCTGTGCGCTTTTAGCCTGGGCTGTGCCTGAGCCAAATTGTTGATTCAGCGCCTGCTCCATTCGGTCGGCCGTCGTAAAATCGGGATGATGTAAAATATAGTGCAGGGTGCCCATTTTGCTAAACAAGCTGTTATACAACGTTTTTTCGACGATAGCCCCATTGGTGACCAGCCCGGAGGTCGGGTGATTTTTCTGCACGATATTGCCATAAAGATCATATTTAAAACCGCCAATCGATACCGAACCCTGAGCCAGGGCGTAAATACGCTCATCGGGGCCTTTCAAGGGCGTGACCAACAAGGTGCCGCCCAAAAGACTGCGGGCATCGCCCAGCGAAGATACATGCACATCCAGTTTGTCACCGGTGTGGGCAAAAGCAGGTAAATTGGTGGTCACCATCACCGTAGCGGTATTGCGGGAGTTGATTTCTCCAGGAGGAATATTGACCCCGAAACTCAACAGGACATTGGCAATCGCCTGCATGGTATCCTTGCTGCGCCGCGTATCACCGGTGCCAGCCAGACCGATGACCAGACCATAACCGGTCAAGGGATTTTCCTGTACATCGGCCAGACGGGCGATGGATTTGATGGCAACACCTGCCTGTGTGCTGCCCAGCATACACAGAATAGCGAAAAAGGCAGAAAATCGTGCTATGCGGATTATCATCACACTAACCCCAAAAATGACAGTACTTTGTATAAGTGATTATAATGTTGCGCATTGGAAACCGAGCCCAGCCCGCTATAGGTAATTTTGGCATCTGCCAGTCGAGTAGATAACAGGGTGTTTTGTGCACTGATATCCTCCCGCCGTACCAAGCCGCTCAGATTGATGATTTGTTCTTCCTCATTAATAACTATGCGTTGGGTGCCGCTGACTAAAAAATTACCGTCCTCCAGTACCTGTTGAATTCTCACGGTTAACGCGGCTTTGATTTTGCCATTGCGCCCGGTTTTGGCTGCTGCCTTGCCCTGTCCGGCCAAACCCAGGCTGACATCAACACTTTGTGCATTGTAGGAGGCTGACAACGCAGTGGAAATGTCCTTGCGTGAGGCCAGATCGGCCGCTGACTCGGCATTGGACGTTTCCATGACCAGTACGGTGAGCAAGTCGCCGGGAAAGGCAGCGCGCCGATCCCCAGTTAAAGGGCGATAGGTCAGGGAATCAAAGAGATTCACTGCCGATGCGGATGACAGGCAGCACAGCAAGAGCAGGAAAAGACTACGTCTCATGCGAGGGCCTCCACCTGATTTTCACCGCGCACCCGGGCGTAGAATATCTGTTGACTGTTGGGGTTTTGGATGCGGATACGTTGTCTGCAGTTGCCATCTTGCAGCGCAATGCCCTGGCTGTGAATGCGGATGCTACCCTGTTGCACCAGGACGTTAACCGGCTGGCCGGCGCGCACGGGTGGTTGAGGTTCTATCTGTGCCGCTGTGAGTATGGCGCCTTCGGCAAGATGGCCTTTCAGGCGGCTGTGTGGGGGGAGTTCGGTGGCCGGGTTTTGCAGATGGATAGCATTTTTTTCCTGACGCACAAAATCCTCCGCTAAGAGAGGACTGTTAGCTGCCAGGCTGCGGCGGGCGAGCCAGACTTTTTTTGTTGCGCGCACGCTAAACCACAGCGGGATCGCTTCCTCTGCGTTTTCCAACCAGACCACAAGGCGTGCTGTCGGTTGTTGCGGTAAGCGCACTTGAAAGCTTGCCAGTGGAAAGGTGCTTCCCTTGGGCGGCGATATGGCATCCAGACTGATGCTGTTGAAATGTTGCTCTTGTAAATAGAGGCGCAGATGCTGTTCTGCCAGATGCTGCAGCTCTGCGGGACTGCTTTGCCAGACCGCCTGTGTAGAGGCTTGTGTTTTTCCCAGCCAGTGCAGGATGACACCGGGACAGAGTTGCTGACGGGCGAGCCAGGACAGCAAACGCTGTTTATCCAGGGTGGGACGAGCGTGCCATGTTTTCGGAACGGGAAGATGTCCCAGGCGACAGTGCGGACTTTCTCCCTGAATCGCCAGGATGGCATCGAGCCGTGTCGGCTGCGCTGGAATATTCGGTTGAAAGCGCAGCGATAGCTCAGCAAACAGCGGCGTGCTAAAGCAGAGCAGTAAGATGGTCTCAAGCACGTATTTCATTGGTTTCCTTTTCCAGTTCATCGGCAATTTGCAAGGCTTTGGCATTAATTTGGTAAATGCGCTGGGCCATCGTGAGTTGCATCAGGCTGTTGACCATGTCGACATTGGATGCTTCCACCTGCCCCTGCAGCAACTCGCCCAGCCCACTTTGTCCAGGATAATCCATCAGCGCTGGCCCGGATTCCTCGGTTTCGCTATAGATTCCGCTACCCAGAGGATTGAGTTGCTCCGGACTCATAAATTTTGCCAGCTTGATGTTACCAAGCAACTGTGGCTCCTGCTCATTGGGTAGTATGGCCTCAACATCGCCATTTTTTTGAATGGTAATTTTGACGAAATCTTCGGGGATTTGAATACCGTCATACAAGCGGGAGCCGTCAGCGGTACAGAGATAGCGTTCTTTGTCGATAGTCAGGCTGGACGCGCGCGTGAACGCACTACTGCCATCTTCGCGCAGGATTTGAAAAAAACCCTGTCCATTAATACCGACATCATTCCAGTTGGCAGTGGCTTTCAGTGGTCCGGGAGAGAAATCTTTGCTGCTCCCGTAAATGGCGGTTCCCAACCCAATTTTGGCGCTATTGCCCGCCATAAATAGGGCGTTGGTGGACTGGATCTGTTGTACCATGATATCTTCAAACTGCAATTTGGATGCCTTGTAATTGTTGGTATTTAAATTGGCAAGATCATTGGCTATTCGATCCAGATTCAGTTCTTCCGTTTTCAAGCCGCTGGCGGCAATGCTCATCGCGTCGCTCATGATCCTTCTCCTAATTGACGGATTGCCTGGTTTAACAGCTCATCGGCGGTACGCATAATACGTTGTGAGGATTGGAAATGGCGGGAAATCCGCAACATTTCCATCATCTCCTCGACCGATTTCACATTTGATTGTTCCAGAAATCCTTGTTTGACTTCAGTGTGATGAGGGATGGGTTCTCCCGGCTGAAGAGCGCTGAAATAACCAGCACCCTCGGTGCGCAGTGAGGTGCCGTTGGGGAAATGAACCAGAGTCAACTGCGCAAGGAGGCGGTTATCCTGATAAATACTGCCGTCTGCCTTCAGCTTAATAAGGTTGTGGTCTAAGTGAATCAGCCCCCCTTTGCCCAATACAGGATAGCCATCGTGGCTGACCAGTTCTCCGCGGGGATTTAAATGAAAATCACCCCGTCGCGTGTAGCGCAGCCCATCGGCCGCCTGAACAACAAAAAATCCTTCTCCGCGAATGGCAAAATCCAGGGCTTGCCGGGTATGGTCGAGTACGCCCTGACGGAGCAGGGGTTGTACGGTCAGTCTTTTGAGTACCTCACTTTTATGGGGAGTGAGGAAGGTTTCAAAGGCAGGGTGCGTCACCATGCTGCGTGGATAGGCCGGTGTATGCAGATTACTGATATTCTGACTGGTGGCACTCAGTTCCAGTTGGTCCTGATTCATGGCCAGTTGCGCACTGCTGATGGCATCTATCATTCGATGACTCCATAGGCTTCTACGTTGATATTGAGCGGAATTTCATTCATGGACAAAACGCTCAAATGGGGAATGACGCGCACGGTGAGCTGGCGTAAATAACGACGTATCCGTGGCGAACACAATAAAACAGGGCGCTTATTGTCCTTCAGCATGATTTCCACTTGCCGGATGAGGCTATGGATAAATTGTTCGGTGACCGCAGGCTCCATAATAATTTGTTCATTGGCAATACTCTGATGAATGATCTGTTCCATCGACGGGGCGATAGTCAGGACGGTGAGGCTGGCTTGATGGTTCAGCAAGGGACGACAGATCGTTTTTGCCAGACGTATCCGTACCTGTTCGGTGAGCGCGTTGACCTCCGCTGTGTGCTGGGCATGTTCCAATAATATTTCCACTATGTTTTCCATTTCACGGATACTGACACCCTCTTGTAATAGTTGTTGGAGAATTTTTTGAACCTGGCTGAGACTGAGAAGTTTGGGAATCAGCTCATCACGCATGCTTTGTAAATGGGGCTGTTGCAGCAGCTCCTCGGTTTCCTGGCGGCTTAACAGTTCAGCACATTGTTTTTTCAGAACTTCACTGACATGGGTCATCAGCACGAGGATGCCGGGTACCAGGGTAAAGCCGGCCTGTTGTGCCGTATCAAGCTGGCTGTCATCAATCCAGACAGCCGGCAGGCCATAATTGGGATCACGCACGGCCATTCCCGTCAGGTTCAGGTGACTGTTTTGATGGTTGATAGCCAGGGTACGTGAGGGCTCCAGTAATCCCTGGGCCTGAGTATTACCCTGAATGACAATGTGATACTCCTGCGGGTTTAAGCTGGCATCCCGCTTGAACTTGACAGCAGGGATGCGCATGCCCAGCTCCATGGCAATATTGTGGCGAATTTTTTGAATATGTTTGAGCAACTGAGCTTCCTGATGACGTATTTCGCTATACAAGGCCTCACCAAAGCACAACTCTATGGGATGGATTTTCATCTGTTCCAGCAGCTCAGTCTCCTCCTGATTGTCGCCAGCTGCATGGTCTTTTGTGTCCTCCTGACGCTGCTTTTTTAAGATAATGCCGGTTGCCAGCAACACGCCACCCAAAATGAGCAGGACAGGCAGGCCAGGCATGCCGGGTAAGAGTAGCATGGCAAACAGCGCGGCGCAGACCATGATCAGGCTTTTGGGTTGGGCGGCAATCTGACGCGCAACCTCGGTGCCAAGCTGTGCGTCGGTAGCTGCGCGAGTGACAATAATACCGGTGGCCGTTGAGATGATGAGTGCCGGAATCTGGGTGATCAAGCCATCCCCAACTGTGAGGACCGTGTAGGTTTGTATGGACTCCAGCCAGCCCATATTTTTTTGTACCAAACCAATGATAAAGCCTCCGATAATATCCACCAGTACAATCAGAATGCCGGCAATCGCATCCCCTTTGACAAATTTACTGGCACCGTCCATCGCGCCGTAAAAATTGGTTTCTTTTTCCAGAGCCTGCCGCCGCAGTTTGGCCTCGTCCTGGCTAATCAAACCCATGTTCAGATCCGCATCGATGCTCATTTGTTTGCCCGGCATACTGTCCAAGGTAAAGCGTGCCGCCACCTCGGCTACGCGCTGCGCACCGTTGGTCACGACGATATATTGCACAATGATTACGATCAGAAACACGACCATGCCCATGACGTAGTTGCCCTGAATCACATAGTGCCCCATGGCCTCAATAACCCGCCCCGCACTGGCATCGGATAAAATCAGGCGGGTCGCTGAAATATTCAATGCCAGACGAAACAGAGTGGAGATCAATAACAGGGCCGGAAAGGTCGAGAAACTCAAAGGTTTATCGATATACAACGTCAGCAGGAGCATCATCAAGGCCCAACTGAAATTAATAATTAACAGCATATCCAGCAAAGCTGCCGGGATGGGGGTAAACAGGATCAACAAGACCAGAATGACAAAGCCTACCATTAACCATTCAGCAAGAGGGCTGCGCTGATGCGTCATGCTTTCCCCCCGCATTCTTGCGTCATAATCTGCTTGAAAATGGCCGCGGCCACTGGAAAAAAATGCGCGTCAATATAGTGGTTTAAACGGACCGAATGAAAGAGCGCGCGGGCAAAGCTTTTGTTTTCAATCATGACAATGCCATGCTGGCGCGCCTTTTGTTTGACCAGTGCCACCAGGTCACCGCTGACTTTACAAACGACCTTGGGGGCTGGCATCTGGCCGCGTTTATATTGCAGGGCCACCGCAATGTGGCTCGGATTGGTGATGATGACATCCGCCGTTTTTACCTGTTGGATGGAAGCTGTTCGGGCGCGTAACTCGCGTTGTAATTGTTTGATTTTGGCCTTGATTTTGGGATCGCCTTCCCGTTGTTTGTGCTCATCTTTCACCTCCTGTTTGCTCATGCGCTGATCGCGGCCAAATTTCCAACGGCTAAACAGCACATCCAGCATGGCAAAAACGCACAGTAATACAAAGAGTTGCATGCCCAGCCGAAAAAAAAGGGCCAAGAGTTGGTTGGCATACGTTGTGGGATGCTGCTGTAGCAGAGGGTGAAGTTTTGGCAGCAGCGTATAAAAACTGAGGCTCAGAAGGATAAGCGCACTGATGAATTTCAAGCTGTTCTTGCCGCTGTCAAAGAGCAGCTTGATGGAAAAAAATCGTCGCAGACTCTGCATCAGGTGCAGGCGTTTCAGATCCGGCTTCAAGGCTTCCGGCGACCAGATAAAACCGGTTTGCATCAGGCTGGCCAGACTGGCAGCCAGGATCAACGCCATGGCCAGCGGTACGAAGAGGCCTAATAAATACATCAGAATATGCTGCATCAGATGGACAAGATTGGACAGACTAAAATGAAAGTGACCGCTGGCCATCAGGAGGTGGCGCATCTCTATTTGCAATTGTTGCCAATCCGTTTGCCAAAAAGCGCGAAGCATGACGAGGGTGCACAGCAGGGTAATGGCCGATATCCATTCTGCACTTTTGGCAACCTGCCCTTTTTCTCGCGCCTTATCCAGTTTATAACGCGTTGCCTTTTCCGTTTTTTCCATAACTCCGATCCTTGCGTCTTGCGGTCTTCATCATTCCTAAAGGTTCTCTACCCCAGCGGGCGTGTTCTCGATTCAGGTCAACAAGCTTTGCCATTGCCTGAATATTTGTTGAAACATTTTTTCAAATAAAGCCCCTATTGCGCTCATATTCAGCATGAGAATGGTAATGCCGAGCAGGATTTTGAGGGGCAAGGTGACAAAATACACACTCACCTGCGGCATATTACGCGTGATCATGCCCATGGCCAGGTCAAGCAGCAGCAAACTGAACACCAGCGGTGCGGCTATCATTAAACCAAAGACAAAAAATTCGGCAAATTGCTGCAAGGCGGGTGCCAGGCCGCTGTGCAGTAAAAGGGTGCCGGGTGGGAGTTGCTGCAGCGAAAGACTCAAGGCTTGTAGCAGGAGACGGTGGCTGCCACCCGCAAAGAACAGCAACAGAGCCAATAAGCATAGAAAATGCCCGCTCAGCGCTTCCTGACTGTTGGCTTGCGGATTGAGTACCGTCGTTGCATTGAGTCCCATTTGGCTGTCTATCAACAGACCGGCCAGGCTCAAGGCGCTAAAAACGGCAAAGATGCTGAGGGACAGAATAAGGCCATTGATCAGTTCAGCAAGACCTGCTATGAGCAGTGGGATGGTAGCATCGGGGAGCGCTGGAAATTCTTGTCCGCTGACCAGCACAGCACTGAGGCCAATGAGCAAAAATAAGCGCACCCGCCGGGGAAGCTGGCGAATCGGTGTCAGTGGCGTTAACATAAAAAGGCTGCCCAGTCGAATCGTTACCAGAAAAATTGGGATCATTGCGGTGCTATTGAGGTTCATGAGAGCATCCCGGGTATCCCGAGGATACTCGCGCGGGCAAATTGCATCAAGGCATGCAGCATCCATTCTCCCGCCAACATGAGCATGAGAACGACCGCAAGAATTTTGGGGACAAAACTTAAGGTTGCATCCTGAATCTGGGTAATCACTTGCAGCAGTGAGATGAGCAAGCCAACAACCAGAGCGGTGGCAATGACCGGTGAGGCAATCAACAAAGCATTCCATAGCATGCTCTTGGAAAGATATATCGCTAAATCTGTCGTCACAGCGTTGTTCCATCCTGTTCCATATTGGTATTCAATGTTCCATCCAAACGGGGTTTGCTGCTATACAAAGCCGTTTACTCAGCGATTAAAGCAAAATCGCGTTTAAAAAACAAGCCCTGTGCCTGCAAAAAAATCAGCGCCTGCGGCTTAACACTATAGCAGCGGCGAATAGCCTAATGCAGGTTGCGCTGAACCAGTACGCTCGGGCTGCGAAATAATAATTGACAACAGTAGGTTGCAAAGCTACCATTCTTCTCAGGTCTCATGAGTGCGATCATGGGGAGAGTGGTAACGTTCTTTATGGAATATACGGCCACTTTGTATTCTCGCCAACCTTTGTTCAGGACACTATGGAGTAGTAACATGACGTATTTTTTCTTGGCCTTTCGCGCCTGTTTCATTGCCTTTTTCCCAAAACCGTCTTTTTGCCAAGCAGGGCTTTGCTAGCCATTTCTGCTGCGTGGAGATTGTCAAAAAAACAGGGAGCAGGGAGTGAAGTGATGCAGCTTTTAGGAAAAAAAACAGACTGCCTGCCGGCGTTTGTCTTGATGCTTATATTGATGGTGGGGGCTTTTGCTTCCTGTGCGGCCGAGCCCAAGGTGGGGATTGTTCCACTTTCAGAGCAAACGGTTGCCATACCAGTCAATGGGGTGGGATTAAAACAATATCGTGTCATCAATCATTCCAAACGCATAAAAACGCTGGTTTATAAAAAAGTCGAGGGTATTAGCCAGCGAACCGGCCATAGCGGTGAGTGTGCTATTCCGTTTACTCTGAGTCCCAACGCATCTTGTATTTTAAGCCTGCAAATAGGACACAGTTCATTATTACAGCCGGGGGGAATTATTGCCTCCCCTGTAGTTTGTGTTAAAAATCCACAGGATAATAGTCCAAGCCCTTTGATGTGTTATCGGGCATCCAGCGACTTTCAATATCAAATTGTTTACCCGCTCTCAATTCAGGCCATCCCCGAGCAAAATGCCACCGCCAATATTGCCTTTCGTCTGAACTTGAAAAATAAAATTGCGTATTTTGATGAAAACGTCAATGCTGGGAAAAAGCCGCTCACCCGCCTGTCGCCTTCTCCCGCCAGTTTAGGTTTGCAGTATGATGCGGCGACAGGAGTGTTACAGGGTAGGCCTAAGGCAACGGGAGTGTATGCCTTTACCTTATCTGCGTCTAACGCTGACAGTCAGGCGGCTCCCCGCAAATTTCATATCAAAGTAGCTGCCAATGCCCGGGAAACGCCACGTTTTGGCCAACAACGCCGCCTGCCCAGTGCTACGCCAGAGAAGGTCTATCGTGCTGATCTGTTGCCCCTATTGGAGCAAAAGGCGAGTTATATGCAGAATAATCAAGTCAGTTTCCGCATTGACCATAACCACTTGCCAAATAACGCACGTTGGTTATCCCTGCGTGATGGCCGCTATGTGACCGGGGAAGTACCTGCCGCTTTGGCCGGACAAAGCATCGCCCTCTTTATCGTTGCGCACTCCAATACCGGTGGTGACTCCAAGCCGGTTGCAGTGACGTTGCCGATTGCACTTGACCCGCAGATGAAACCGACCATTGCCGATAATATTGCGTTCAGTAGTCAGGCGGGCGGTGAAATTTTTTATGATGTACGTCCTCTGATTGACGATCCGACCCAGGATAGTGCACTTACGGTGCGCATCGATAGTGTGCAGCCCAGCGCAGCCTGGCTGTCCGTCGCACAAGACAACCCAACACGTCTTCTGGGCGTGGTGCCCGTGGAGGCGACCGGAGTGGCGTATCATATCCGTCTGCACGCGCATAATACCCGCGGCGGGGATTCCGAACCACAGAGCATCATACTGAACATTGAGCGGGATGTCAGGCAAACCCCCTTTTTCAGGGATGCGAATCCGGTTTTTCCGCTTTTGCATCCGGGACAACCTTTTTTCCATGATTTTGTCGCCGATGCGGATGTGTATCCCGGTTTTGATGAGTACCCTTATGAGGTGATGTTTGCCAGTGACTACCAGCCGCCCTCCTGGTTGAGATTGGAAAAGAATCAGCTATGGGCGGAGATGGTGCCGGATAAGCTTGCCGATGATCTGACGATACAAGTTGTCTTGCGCAATATTCCTGGAGGATGCTCGGAGAATATTGCGTTAAATCTCTATGTCGCCAATTAGAAAAAAAAGGAAGTAGCGAATGTCACAAATATTCACAGGGGAAGGTCTGGGTTTGCGGGGTTCTTCGCTTGATGCTTTGGGCGGATATGGTCCTCGCGGCGATGCGGTATTGGGGCAGGCACAGCAACTGGTGTATATCAACGCGGCCAATGGTAATTTGTTATTGCGTCAAAAAGATGGTTTTCTGGTCGATCACAATCTATCACAGAGCTTATGGCACAGTTATAACGCACAAGCTGGGGCAAGCGGTAGTTGGATGCTGAATGTCACAACCGCCCTTAGCGGCCTGAGCGGAACGATGAATAGTGTCGGCTCGACCATTCAGCGTCGGGATGAAGCCGGCCATACGAGTACCTATCGCTACGATTTGCAAACGGGGGCGTATCTGGCAGACGACGGCTCCAGCAACCGCTTGTTTTTTGATGGCAGCTATTGGCATTATCAGCGAGGAGCCTCGAAAGTAGAGTGTCTCTATGATGAAGAGGGCTATTTACAAAAAAAAGTCAATCAGGATGGTTTGACGGTGTATTACCGCTATCAGAATGGCCAGTTGGTTGATATTCTAGACTCCAGCCAGCAAAGCATTCATCTGGCGTGGCAGGATGGTCGTTTAGTGGATATCAGGGCCAGTTCGCAAGGTAAGACCGTCTATCATCTGCGCTATTCCTATGATGCTCTGGGGCGTTTATATGAAGTAAACCAAGACCAGGATACGGATAAGCAGTATACCATCCATTATGAGTACGCGGGGAGTTCTGATTACATCAGCGATGTCCGTCAAAGCGATGGAACGCATTTGCATATTGACTATGATGAACAGGGGCGGGTAAAACGGACACAGGATGGGGAAGGGCGCAGTACGAGTTATACCTATCTCGCTGGTAAAACGATGGTGCGTGATGCCAATGACGCGCTCTGGGTTTACTATTACGATGCCCAGAATCAGCTAACCGGAGTTGATAGTCCTGATGGCTTGCCTATTCGTTACTATTACGATGCGCATCATCTGACGCGGATAACCCAAGGGGACTATATCTGGCGTCTGGAATACAATGCGCAGGGGGATTGTACCAAAATCATTGATGAAAAAGGGCAGACTACCGAACGGGAATATGATGCGCAGCATCGTGTCCTGCGAGAAACCTGCTATCAGGATTTCGATGCCAATCATCAGGCCATACATTCGGTAACAACGCATTATATCTACGATAGCAAAGGGCATTTGCGCTTTCAGGTGGCTGCCAATGGGGTAGTGGTCGAATATCGTTATGACTCTGAGGGTAACCAGATTAGCAAGTCCTGTTATCTGGTAGGGCGTTTTGACATGGAGGGATGCGATAAGGCTCATTCACCTGCCCTTTCCGTCCTGGAATCCTGGGCAGAAAAACAGCACAAGCAGGATATCGATCGCAGTGAATACGAGTACGATGCCCGCGGTCAACTGCGGCAAGAGCGGCGAGTGCGCTGGAGCGTTGCGGCGGATGGCCAGATGACGGAACAGTGGCTAAGCAGCAATTATATCTATGATGCGGCCGGACGCCTCATTGAAAAATCATCGCCCTGCGGCGAGGGACGAAGCTGTACTACTTATTTTTATGACCATCTTGGTCGTTTGATTCGTACCATCGATAATCAAAACCATGTTCAAACCATTGACTACGATGATGCGAATCGTTGCCGCATCACCAGCGATGCCAATGGGCTGAAAACCATTGAGCTTTATGATCGTTCGGGCCTGCGGTTGTCCTGTCATCGACTGGATATTGAGCAGGATTATGGTACCACCCAATATCGCTATGACAGGGCCGGGCGCTTGCAACAGAAGCGCGATCCGCAAGGGGGGCTGCAAAGCTGGTTTTATGATAGCAACGGTCGCAAGATAGCGGAGGTGTCACCGAGCGGTCATGTGACGGAATACCACTATGACGCGTATAATAATCTGTTGCAAACTCGCAGCTGTAGCCAGCGTCTGACCAAGCTTTCATGGCAGGATACATTGCCTGATTACGCCAGCATCAAACCGGAGGCAGCCGCTGAGGATCGCCTGGCGTACCGGCGTTATAATCGCTACCATCAATTGCAGTATGTGATTGATGCCTCTGGTGCGGTCGTGGAATACCAATACGATGCCAGAGGAAATCTTTTGTGCCAGAAAGCCTATGCCCAGCGCCTGTCGGGAGAGGCGTCCCTCTGGAATTTGGCAGAGTTACCTCCCGCCAGTAGTATAGGCGATCGATACAGCCGTTATTTTTATGATGCCGAAAACCGTTTACAGGCGACAGTGGACGCGGAAGGATATGCGACCGAATACCGCTATGATCATCGGGGATTACGCATGGCCACTCGGCGTTATGCTCAGAAAATCAATACGGGTACGGATTGGCCGCAGATCAAACCGGCGGAAAACCTTCAGGATATTGTCAGTTTTAGTTTGTATGATACAGCCGGACTGAAAGTTGCGGATATCGACGGGGCAGGCTATTTGACAGAGTACCGTTATGATGCGCGGGGGAATGTGCGGGAAAAAATTGCCTATGCCAGAGTCCTGAGTGGCGTGTGGGATGAGCACAGTACGCTGACTGATATCCGGCCTGAGCTGCAGAGCAATGATCACTGGTATCGTTCGTTGTACAATGACTTAAATCAATTGCAGGAAACCCGCTCCTGGAACGGCCTGTACACCCAATATCACTATGACAGCGCCGGGCAACTCATTCAGCAAACGGCGATAGATAGTCGCGATGCTGCCTGTCGGGAACAGCAGAAACGGTATAACAGCTTGGGGCAGTTAATTGCCAGCCTGGATGAAAGGGGAGCTGAATTGTTGCGTCAGGCGCAGGGAGCAGCGGCTATTGAAGCAATTTGGCAGCAACATGCCACGCACTACCGCTATGATTTGAACGGTAATCTTATCTGCAAAAGCAATGCCTTGCAGCAAAAGCTGTTCTATTACTATGATGAGGAAAATCGCCTGACGTTTTCGGTCGATAGTGAGGGGGCGGTTCGGCAGTATCAGTATAATGTATTTAATCAGGTCGCCGTTGAAACCCATTATGCCGGGCTGGTCAAAGCCGGGCGTGACTATACTCTGGAAGAGTTACAGACCCTGCTGGCCGGTTTGTCCGATGTCGAGCAAGATGCGGTGTTACAGTACCATTACAATGCTCTGGGACAAGTCATTGAAACCCGGCATGGCAGTCAGTCACGTGCCAGTGTATTTAACGCCTTTGGTGAACTGAGTGAAGTGCGGGTACGGCAAGATGCCTGGCATGATACAACGACGCGCTATCTTTATGATAAACGAGGCTTGCAACGCTCACGTATCGAGGATGTTGAGGGATGGCATCTGGACTGGCGTAAAGATTATGATGCCTTTGGTCGTTTGCAGGTCGATTATGATGCCCAATATCAGGAGCATAACCGTTATGCCTATGATAAACAGGGCAATGTGACCAAAATTATCAATAGCCTGCAGGGGATCAAAGGATTTAAATACGATGCCTTTTCCCGGCAAATCGCGGAAAAATCTTTTGGCAGTGCCGCGGACAGCGTGCGTTATGATTACGATGATGCCAGTCTTTGTCTGACGACGACCCATTTGGGTGGGGCAGTGGTGACGACCCGCTTTAGTGCCTTTGGGGATCGTTTGTGTATCGTGGATGCCAATGGTAATCGCACGGAGTTTAGCTATGATGCCAAAGGACAGTTGATTCAGGTTCAGCAGCCGGATCAATCGACGGTGACGCACGACTATGATGCGCTGGGGCAATTGCTGTGGACGCTGGATGCGGCCGGGCATAAAACCAGTTATTGTTTTGACGCTAATGGGCATATGCTGCGTAAAACCGTCGATCCGGAGGGGCTATGCCTCAGTACAACCTATGTTTACGATGGGCTGGGGCGACAATTGCAAGTGACCGATCCCAGGGGGATCGTGACGTCCTATGATTATAATGCGGAAGGACTGCTGAGCCGGATGGTTCTCGATCCCGATGGTTTGCGGCAAGTATGGGAATATACCTATGATGCGGCAGGCCATAAAATTCTTGAGCACCTGCAGCAACCGCAAGGCGATGACCGCTTGACGCAGTATCATTATGATGCGCTGGGGCGCCTCAGTGATACGATTATCGATCCGCATGGTCTGGCCCTGAAAACCTCCTATGCTTATGACGCGCAGGGCAATCTGCGCATGGTCACCGACGCGCGGGGCAACAGCTCGCATTACCGCTTCGATGTCAATAATCGCTGTCGCTTTCGTATTGATGCCACAGGGGCCGTTACCGAACATCGCTATAGTCAAAGTGGGAATTGTATTGAGACGATCCATTACCGCAATCGTTTGACGGCTATTGCCGATGATCTGTCGAGCCTGTCAAAAGCTATTGAGCCGGATGATACTCAGGATCAGCATTGCTTTTACGAATACAATGCGCAGAATAAAGTCATTCTGAGTTTTGACGCAATGGGGTATGCAACGCGTTATAGCTATGATAACAACGGCAATGTCACATGTCGTGTGCAATATGCCGATGCCTATACTCTGGCCGAATTGCGCCAGCCCCTCAAACCCCTGCCTAGCGATACCCGCAATGCCCGCATCATCCATTATACCTGGGATGCGCTGAACCGTCTGCATTATACAGTGGATGGTTTGGGGCATGTCAGTGAAAATCACTACGATAGAGCGGGCAATATCGTTTGCAAGCGGGTATACGCCAATCCCCTGATGCCGGGGAATATTGACCGTATCAGTGAGGAGAGCGTGAGCCGCTCTTTACAAGCGGATAGGCTACGGGATCAGTTCGTCCATTATCATTACGATGCGGCCAATCGCTTACAGTATGAGGTCAATGCCGAAGGCTTTGTGACTGAACAACGATACGATGCCGCAGGGCAGTGCATTGCCCGTATCCGTTATGGTCTGCCGATTGCAGCGGATGCGCAGAATATTACCGCTGTGCTGCAAACCGCTCCACAAGATAGAACCATCCGCTATGTGTTTGATGCCGCAGGTCATATGCGTTTTTGCATCAACGCCGAAGGGGCGGTTCTGGAACGTCAGTTTGATGCGGCGGGTAATGTGCTGTCCGAGATTGCTCACGCCCGACCCGTCCAGCTGAGTGCCTATACCCTGGCTGCCGTGGAGCAGGCGCTGGGGCAAACGGATGCCGATGACCGTGTTACCTCCTATCAGTACGATAACGCGAATCGACTGGAGCACAAAACCAACGCTGCCGGGCAACAGGAGCACTATCTTTACGATGCAAACGGCAATGTCACGGCCAAAACCAATACCGGACAGCACCAATGGACGTACACCTACGATGCGCAAAACCGGATGTTGAGTGAAACCAGCCCCCGTGTTGCGGTGAGCCGTTGGGAGAAAGAGCGCTGGGTATCAGAGCAACGCTGTATTACGACCCGCTTCGACTACGACAGTTTTGGCAACCGGGTAAAAATCATCAAAGATGACGGGGGGAGTCATCAAACGGAGGAATTTGTCTTTGATCGCTTGAATCGGCAAAGCAAAAGTATCGTACGGGATGTGGCGGTGGATGCGTCGGGGAAGCAGTCAGCCTCTGGCCGTTGTGAGCGGCGCCAGACCGTATTCAGCGAGTACCGCTATGACGCTTTTGGACAGCGTATTGCCGAACGCGATCGCGCCGGTAACTGGCGCTTCCAGGTTTTTGATCGAATCGGCAATCTGCGCTACAGCGTTGATGCCCACCGGCAGGTCAGCGCGTATGAGTACGATGGTTTTGGCAATGTCACGCAGCAAACCCGCTACAGTACCGCAGTGACTTTGCCACCAGCGGAAGAAAGCCTGACGGTGGAGAACCTTGTGCTCAGCGGCTCCCCGTCCGATCGGGTGACCCGCTTCGCTTACAACCGCCTGAATCAATTGGCAGAGAAAAGCAGTGCGGAGGTCCGCTATTATGATGCCACCAGCGGCGAGGCCAATATGGGCCGCGCCTGTACACGTTATCGTTACAATGCATTCGGTGACATCATGCTGCAACAGCAGCAGCGTTCGGAGAACGTCTGGCTGAATACCCGTTTTTACTATGACCGCAATGGTGTGCAAACGGCAATGTTGAATGCCGAACATTATCTGGCAGAATATCAATATAATCTTTTTGGCGAACTCATTGCCCAAAAGGAGTATGCCCATCGCGTGCTATCCGCGGATGAATCGCATTATGTTGCCGCTGCAAGCAGTCCCGCCGACCGCCACGTTTGTTTTTCCTACGATGCGCTGGGGCAAATGCGCAGCAAAACCCTAAAAAACCTGCAATGGCAGGAAGTTCAGCACGACAGGCTGCAACAGCAGCAGGGAGATGTCAGCACCTACTACACCTATGATGCCCTGGGTAATCTCACTTCTACAACCGATGCGCTGGGGCAAAGCAGTTATCGGTATTATGATGCGCTCGGTAATTTGATTGGTAAAGCAGGCCCTGCCAGCTCGGGGCGTCATGCGGCTATCAGCTATGCCTATGATGCGCAGGCGCACCAGGTTTTGGAAACGCAGTGGGCGAATGGTGCGGCCAGCGCCGATGTCCAGGCCATGCGGCTGAATCAGGCCAGTGCCAACGATAGAAGGCTGCAGTCGTTTTATGATAGCAGCGGGCGGCTTATTGAGCAGCGGGAAGCCAGTGGCTCGGCGGTGTATTACAGTTATGATGCCAATGGCAACTGTACCCGCAGCTGGCGTTGGGTGACGGATGTGGGGGGAGTGGCGCATCTGCAGGATAAGCGGTATCAATATGATGCGGAAGGACGACAAACCCATTGTCGGACGCTGGAACGGGATGGCAAGTGGATTGAAGAGCGCGTTTGCTACAACGCCTTTGGTGAGGTTATTGAAAAAAATACCAACGGCCAATATCGCGTGACTTGGGAATACGATGTGTTGGGGCGTGTCTGGCGCACGAACAGCGCCGGATTTTATCAGATTTTTGTCTATGATCAGTGTGATAATTTAACTGCCCTGCTCCAATCGACCAATGATTTTTATGAGGGGACACAAGAGCGAGGCATTGACCTTTCCGGCGCGGAGTTTGCGACAGCGCTGCGCTTTACTGAGCCTCCTTATGATCGGATGTTGCAGCGTATCAGTAATCACTATGACCGGCTTGGGCACCTGATATTACAAGTCCGTGAGCGTGTTGATGCGGTGGATAGCTCGAAGGCGCAGGGATTGCGGGAAGCTCGGCAAAGTCAAGTGCTCGATCGCTGGGGTAATATCCTGGAACATAGCGATGCGCTGGGGCATACGATACAGTATCGCTATAACAGCCTGGATCAGATGATTGAAAAAATTCTTCCGGAAGTGCAGGCGATGGATGACAAGGGCAAGCGCTACCTGACCTCTCCACGCAGTCAGTATAGTTATGATGCGCTGGGCCGCTGTATCGCGATGACGGATGCAGCTGGAAACACGGTGATGAAACGCTATGACGCCTATGATCAGATCATCGAAGAACAGGATGCGCTGGGGCATCGTCGCCATCGGGCCTATGATCTTTTTGGCAATATGGTGCAAAGCTATGAAGGAGCGCATCAGCATGAGACGTTCTATGCCTATGACCGCAATAATCAATTGACGCGTATAACCAATGCCAAGAAAGAGCAGCAGGTTTTTGTCAATGATGAATTGGGCCGACGTTTAAGCCAGGAAAATGTGAGCTCTAATAAAAACCTGGTCGATAAACTGAGCATGGACTACGACAATCGCGGTAATCTGCTGCGCAAAAAAGACGCACGCGGTTTTGTGACCGCTTATCGTTATGATGCAGCGGGGCATCTGCTCGCCATGACCGATGCCAATCAGCGCACCCAAAGCTGGCAGTACGACCAGCAGGGACGCAAGTGTATCTATAAGGACTTGCAGGGAGTGGAGACAAAGTATACCTATAATACCAATGGCCTTTTGCTGAGCGAAACCTCCACGCGCGGTAAAAATCAGCGCTACCATTACAATGCGGATGGCAGTCTGCGGAATTTTGACGATCGGGCTTTGGGCATTTCGCAGCATTTTAGCTATGATGACGCCGGCAATCTGTTACGCAAGGAAAGTTCGCAGGAACGAGGAAACAAAATAGGGTGGCTGCTGGAGACAGATGTGTATGCTTACGATGCGTTGGGGAGGTTGCGCTCTGTGGAGCGGCGTCAACCGGATAATACGCTCGCCGCCGGAAAGTCTTCGCCATTATTTTCGATTCATTATGACTATGATGCACTCAATAATATCCGTCATATGCATACGGAGGTGGATTATTATCAGCGCGGTGCGATAGGTAAGAATTATTATTTCACCTATGATGCCAATAATCGCATGCTGATTAACAAGGGAGTGTTGCAGGGTAATAACATTATCATCAATAGCCATCAGGGTAGCGCCATGCATTACCACCCCGATGGCAGCATTGCGGATGCAAGTACCTACCAGAACGGTCATCTCCATACCTGGCTGTACAGCTACGATAAACTGGGGCGTACCCAGGAGGTCGCCAAATATCTGGATGGCCATTCGGAGAAGCCCCTGCGTTTGCAGTATCTGGAGTATGATCTGATGGGGCATGTGATTTCTGAAACCCTCTTTGATGCCAACGGTCAAAAAAGTCAGGTGAACGCCTCTGTCTATCAACAAGGACAATTGCAGCGACAGGATCATTATGCCTTGCTTTTTGGGGGGCTGACGCGCTCTTCGTATGTGGATTATAGTCGATATGATAATGTGGGCAATCTGATGAGCTACACGTTGCGGGTGTTGCCGCGAGGAGAAAAGTTGGGCTTTAATACGGTGCATACTTTGCGCTATCAATCCTATGCCAGCTATCAACAAAGCGAAGATATCGCCACCACGACCTATAGTAATGGCCAGCAGACTACAGGCCAAAGCACGAAGAGCTATGATGTGAATGGCGCCCTGGAGAAGGTGGTGGATCAAAATGGCCAGCACAATATTGCCTATTTAAATGACGCACGGGAAGGAATTAAGGCGAAGCGGGAAGGGAATACCGTTACCTCCTATTTGCAGGTCGGCGGGCATATGGTGGCAGATATCCGTCTGGATGAAGCTTCTAATCGCCAGGAACTGGATGTCTATGCCGGATTCACCCCCCAAGGCAGTGCGCAAAGCTCCTTCCGCTTCAAGCCGCTTGACCACAAAAAAACGGGCTTGCAGAAGGACATCTGGTCCATGGGATCACGGCTTGCCGGCACGCATACACAGGATTTTTTAAGTGAGCAGCCGTATCGGAGAGCGCTAAAACAGGATGCTACGAGTCAGGCTACGGCATTGCCGGCGGATAATTTTGGCGCCTACACCGTACAAAATGGTGACAGCCTGCGTGCGATAGCCCTGTCGGTCTATGGCGATGCCGGCTTATGGTATTTGATTGCCGATGCCAATGGGTTACGTGATGCGGATACCAAAGCGGGTCAGGCCAGCGGCGAGGCGGAGGATCCTGGCCAGATTAGCCAATTACAAACAGGTATGCGCCTGACGATACCAGCCGCCGCCAGTGATCAGCATTTTAATCATAGTACGCATAAAGTCTACCATCCAGAAAAATTGCTCGGTGATACCAGCGCCACCACACCGGTACCACCGCCTCCGCCTCCCGTCCAGCAACACCATGCCTGGTGGAAGACGATCCTGGTGGGCGTGATTGCGGTGGTCGCCACGATAGCCACTGCCGGTGTCATCGGGATCGCCATGGGGGTGAGCAGCAGTCTGTTCGCGGCCAGCGCTCAGTTATTGAGCGGTACTGCTGGGCTTTCTGCCAGTCTGGGAGGAGGGTTTGCCGCTGGTTTTGTCGGTTCGTTGGCCAGTCAGGGCGTGGCGATGGCCTGTGGCATGCAGGACGATATCAGTATGCCAAGTGCTTTGCTGAGAGGGCTGGCGACAGCGGCTTCCGCGGGAGTACTCAACGGTTTGCAGGGCAGCGCTGTGGAAAAAATGGGCGCGCCTTATTTTAATGTTCGCAGTGCCGCCCAAGCCATGAGCAACGACACGCTTAGCCAATTGGCAAATATGGGCATGAACCGCCAGCAGCATTTCAATTGGGGCGAGTGGATGAGCGCCGGGGCGGCAGGCGGTGTACTGGCCAGTGAGACACTGCGCTATGGCTATCAGTGTATCAATTCTCTTGATCCCAGCAGCGGTATTGTCGCCAACGAACTGCAAGCTCTGGCTGGCTCAGGCCTGCATTCCCTGGCCACGGGCCAACATTTTGATGCCCTGGATGTGCTCGAACAAAGTTTCGGCTCCTCGCTGTTGTCGGCCTATGCCAACAACCTGCAAGCGAGCGCTAGCGAGCCATGGGAAGGCGAGAGCCCGCAAGTTACCGCGGTTCCGCAGCAGCGCGAGCAGGATGAAGAAGGTCTTCGGTTAAATAGCCGCGACCGTACTCGGCTTGCCGGTGAGATCAGCAGAGTCGACCAGCATCCGCTGGTGATGCTGGACGACGGGAGCGACCCGAATATCAAGCATGTGTTGATTGTCTTTGATGGCACGAATAATGATCGCGAGCAAATGGAAGACCGCACCAATCCTGCCTTGTTATATGATCTGTTTGATGATAAAAAGGGGGCCAGTTTGTATATCAAAGGGGTCGGCACCGATCCGGAAACCTACGCCCTGGGCGGCGGTCTGGGCATGGGCGCCAGTGCGCGTGTCCATGATATGTATAGTAGTGTGGTAGATAAAATTAACCAGATCACCAACGATAATCCTGCTGCCAAAGTGATTGTATCAGTGACCGCGTTTAGCCGCGGTGCTGCCGAGGCGCGTCATTTTGTCAATATGCTGGTGGAGCGGGGTATCCCGGATACTTCTTCTGAGATCAATGGTGCCTATACCCGTTCTCTTGCGATGCCGCGCATTGGCAGTATGGTGTTATACGATACGGTAGCATCGCTTGGTTTGCCGGGCAGCGACCTGCCGCTGGGCTTCAAAATGGCCATTCCGCCGCAGGTGGAAAATGTGCTGCATATTACCGCCCTGGATGAATGGCGGAAATTTTTTCCGCTGCATAGTCTGCTCATTCCCGGCCAGGCCCCCGACCCGCGTATTATTGAAGTGGCGTTGCCGGGGGCGCATTCAGATATTGGCGGTGGCTACCCCAATGCCTATTCGCGCATTGCGCTGAATATGGGCTATCGCTATCTGCAAAGGCTGGGGATACCCTTAAAGTCCCTTGATAGTTTAGCGATACAGATACCAGCACTGGACGACCCCAGTCTGCACCTGCACGACTCACGCTACTGGTCGGACAGTTTACGGCAGGGCTGGCAGCAGCTCTTGCAGGTGCCGGATAAGCGCACGGTTTATACCAAATACCAATAATACAAAAGGAGAAATGCAATGTCTTTATTTTGGCGCAGCCTCTGTCTGGTTTTGCTTTTTATCACGGCTGAGGCTGCGGTAGCTCGCTCGCTTAGCAAAATTGACTATACCATTGATTCCCATAATATTTGTAAAAATACTGTAGACGATTTTCATATCAAACTGGATGGCAAAGATCCTATGCGAGGAACAGCACATGGACTGGGTTATGGGGGAAGTAGAAGTTATACCATGCCGATGTTCTTGCCGGATAGCGCCCAGGTTTCCTGGCGCTCCGCCGATGGGCAGGCGCATCTGGTCGAAATTCCCGTGCATTCGCAGATTCGGCTGCGGGAGATTTGGGGTAGTAAATTTAAAATCAGCTTTGAGGTCTGCGATGCCGAGCTCAAGGTGTATCTGGATAAGAAGATTGGAGAATTTAAATATAAGCGTCGGGAAATCTGGCCTCAGGCGGCCAAGGCTTGAACTTTGTGCTGGCAGCGGCACTCCCTGCGGCCCCTATCCGTCTGCTAGCCGCTGCCCTTACTGTGGTCAGACCGGGCGGCTGTATTAAATAGCGCTCATAAAAGGAGAAATGCAATGTCTTTATTTTGGCGCAGCCTCTGTCTGGCTTTGCTTTTTATAACGGCTGAGGCGGCGGTAGCTCGCTCGCTTAGTAAAATTGACTATACCATTGCAAGCCATAATATTTGTAAAAACAGGGTGGAAGATTTTCATATCAAACTGGATGGCAAAGATCCCATGCGCGGAAGTCCAGGTCGCATTGGCTATCTAGGGGGGAGCAGTTATACCATGCCAATGTTCTTGCCGGATACGGCGCAGGTTTCCTGGCGCTCCGCCGATGGGCAGGCGCATCTGGCCGAAATTCCCGTGCATTCGCAGATTCGGCTGCGCGAGATTTGGGGCAGTAAATTCAAAATCAGCTTTGAGGTCTGTGATGCCAAGCTCAAGGTGTATCTCGATAAGAAGATTGCACAATTTGAATATAAACGCCGGGAAATCTGGCCTCAGAGGGCCAAGGCCTGAGGTTTTTGTGTTTGCACTGCCAGCCAGGGCGTCTGGCGTTTCGTGATGTTGGCGGCAGGGGAACGAGCGGCATCATAAATACTGCCTGAGAAAGGCCGGAATTCTTTTCGGTAACCAATAGACGGGATGACTGCGGTTGGAGTCGGAAGCGGTGATAAATCCTACGTGTCCGCCATGCTCACTTAATTCCAGCAGGGTATGGGCCGACAGTTCTTCTTTTTGGGGAAGCACCTGTGGGGTCATGAAGGGATCGTCCAATGCATGAATGATTAATGTTGGTATGGAAATTTGACTGAGGTAGGGTCTTGAACTGGCTTTGCGATAATAATCCTCGGCGTTGGCAAAGCCATGCAGTGGCGCTGTGATATTATCATCAAAGTCGCGCAGGGTTTTTAACGACAACAGCGTACGTTGCGACAGGGGGATGCAGGATTGGATCAGCGGCAGCTTCCGCATGAAAACCGGACGCAAACTGCGCAATAAATAGGCTTGATACAGGCGTGAGAAGCCTCTATTGAGTTGCTCGACGACCCTGTCTAACTGAAAGGGTACCGACACGGCAATGGCCGCTTGAATGGCGGGATGGTTTCTGCGTTCGCCCAGCCATTTCAGTAAGACATTGCCCCCCAGAGAGACACCGATCACCGCTTTGGCCGTTGCGGGTTCGCGCTGGTTGAGCCGTTCCATAACATAATGCAAATCATCCGTATCGCCGGAATGATAGACTCGGGGTAAGCGATTTGGCTCCTCACTGGCGCCGCGAAAATGCATCAATACGCCCCGATAGCCTGCCTGGTTGAGAGCGCTCAGGAGTCCTGCGACATAGCAGGAACGCACACTACCGCCCAAACCGTGTAGCAATACGATTAAGGGGCTGTCCGGTGGCAGGCCATTGACAGACCATGCCAGATCAATAAAATCCCCATCCGGCAGTTCAATACGCTCACGGCGGTCAATGGGCGCTTTTACACGATGGGTTAAGCTGGGGTATAAGGTTTGCGCATGGCAATTGTTCAGCCACCACAAGGGTTTAAAGTTACTATCAATAATCATCAGCAATATGCTCCATCCATGAGAGCCATGATGCGGGATGACAGTGAATGTTGCCATCGATGCTCAGAATAATATTATAGCGGAGTGGCGCTCATTATGCGATGTTTTGTGGCCACAAGGGCAATGGCCTCCTCGGGTGGCGACAGCCGCTAATTGGCAGCTTTGGTATCCTTTGCTACGCAAAGCAGGCCATTGTACGGTATACTATTCGCAGGGCGTGGCATGGCAACAGAGCCGCGCAAATGCCTGCCGGAAGCACTCCTGCGAGCAGCCTCCTATATCATCACACAGGAACGCACTATGACACAGACTGAGACAGCCGTACTCAAAAAATACTGGCCCTTGTTGGTCCTTTTTCTTGTTGCCTTTTTAGCCGCCTTTGCTCTGAGCTATTCCAATGGTTACTCCATGGTCTCGCTGATGCATTATTTTATGGGCATTTTTTTTCTGATACTGGCGACATTAAAACTCTTTCATCCGCAGCAATTTGCCGATGGTTTTTCAAGGTATGATCTTCTGGCGCAAAAAACACGAAAGTATGCCTATCTTTATCCATTGTTGGAGCTGGGGCTGGCTCTGGCGTATTTATCCTTTGTGATGCCATGGCTGACCTATTGGTGCACGCTTATCCTGATGTCGTTTGGGGCTATGGGGGTGTATCGGGGAGTGAGAGCGGGACTGAATATCAATTGCCCCTGTATGGGCTCGGTATTGAATGTCCCCTTATCCACCGTGAGCCTGTTTGAAAATATTCTTATGGCGACGATGGCTGCTATGATGCTAATCCAGTCCTGAGGGGTGCTGGCAGGGGGATGAGGGGATTGCTGTGCTATGGATGAACGTTACCCCTTGTTCCATCAGTTCTTTTTTGATGTGCCTAAAATGCGCTGCATCCAGAGGGCGGGTCGCATCTTCAATGAGCCAGCAGCGAAATCCTTCCTGCAGGGCATCTTTAATGCTGAAATACACACAAAAATCTGCCGCAAGCCCGCAGAAATACAGATCGCGGGCCCCCTTCTCTCGCAGGTAACCGGCAAGGCCGGTACTTTTTTGACGGCCATTATCGTAAAAACCGCTGTAACTGTCGGTTTGCGGATCGGTGGCCTTGCGGAAAATAGTTTCTATACCGGTGCTGTCTAACTCGGAATGTAATGCCGCGCCGAAGGTGCCTTGTATGCAGTGATCCGGCCACAGGATCTGTGTCAGGCCATGCAGCTTAATCGTGTCATAGGGATGATGACCGGGATGACTGGAGGCAAAGCTTTGGTGCTGAGGCGCATGCCAGTCTTGGGTCGCTACCCGCAGATCAAAGTAGCGTTGGATACGGTTAATCACGGGAATAATCACATCACCTTCAGCAACGGCTAATGCCCCTCCAGGCATAAAATCATTTTGCATATCAATGATGATTAACGTTTTCATACGCTTTTTCCTTTGTAAAACTGAATCAAATGATCACGCTCTTGTTTCAGTGCTTCGCTTAATCCCACTTTATACAGATGGGGATTATGCAAGCGTTTGTATTCTTCCGGCAGCATTGCCAAACGTTCCTGGCTATATTGTGCTATGGCCCTGAGGCTTTGCGGTTGCGACACCCGTTTGCCATCTTTCAGATGCGGTGTCAGCAGCGCTTCTTTGCGTTGATTTTTAATAGACAGTGATTTTGCCGGTTCGAAGGGGTGGTGCATGGTATCCATCGTTTCTTCGTGCCCCAGACACACCACATCAGCCCCCCAAAAGCAATGCGAGCTATCTAAAAGGCGATAGACTTGCTTTTTGCCCGGCAACGTGATTTTACTCGAATTTTCTGACAGTTTGATGCGCGCTTGCTGATTGAGCAAGGCCAGTTTGTAGACGCCATCAAGCGCGCCATCCGCGTGCCCGGTGACCAGACTGGTACCGACGCCAAAATGGTCGATGGGGGCCTGTTGGTCGCGTAGACTTTTAATGACATATTCATCCAGTTGATTGGAGGCGGTAATGGTCACAAAACCCAATCCGGCATCATCAAGCATGTGGCGTGCTTTTTTGGCCAAATAGGCCAGGTCGCCGCTATCGAGACGGATGCCTTTAAGCCGTTGGCCGCGCGCCAACATTTCCTTGCCGACTTCAATGGCATTGGGAACACCGCTGTGCAGCGTATCGTAGGTATCTACCAGAAAGACACTGTCGTCCGGCCAGATCTTGGCAAAATCTCGAAAGGCGCTGGCTTCGTCAGCATAACTTTGCACGAAAGAATGCGCCATGGTTCCGGCTATCGGAATCGCGTAATCCCGTCCGGCCCGGACATTGCTGGTCGCCTCAAAGCCGCCGATCACCGCTGCGCGACTCGCATAGTACGCACCGGTACCCTGTGCTCTGCGTAAACCAAATTCGATGAGGGTGGCGTCTCCGGCAACCAGTCGCATGCGGCTGGCTTTGGTGGCAATCAGTGTTTGAAAATTTACGATATTTAACAGGACCGTTTCTATGATTTGCGCTTCTATAATATTGGCTTCAATACTGATGATAGGATGAGTGGGGAACACCACATCACCTTCACCGGGAGCATAGAGATTGCCTGTAAAGCGAAAATTTTTCAGGTATGCGAGAAAGTCGCTATGAAAGCCCTGCTGGCGTAAAAAGTCGAGGTCATGGCGGTCAAAGCGAAGATTTTCCAACACCTGGAGCAGATCATCCAGGCCGGCAAAGACGGCATACCCTCCGCCAAAGGGAAGTTTGCGAAAAAAATAATCGAATACGGTGCTATGCTGGCTTAGTCCTTGCAGAAAATAAACCTGTGCCATACTCAACTGATATTTATCCGTATAAGTGCCGGTGAAATTGAACATATGCGAGCCTACGTTATTAATAGTCAGGAATGTATATTAGGACAGGCAAAAGCACTGAGCCATGTCGTCAGGACGACTGGTACAGGCTATAGGGAAGCGGGAACGTTTGCAAGATGTCAGTACGGTTGTTGACGAATATTTTAAGACAATGCGGCACGAGGCGCAATGACATCAGGGGGGAGTGCGGGCGATTACAACCAAATCACGCCAATCATAGCGATTCCCACTACGATGATGATCGGATACAGCCAGCAGGCTCCGTACATTAATCGATACGCGTCTCTTTTCGTCAGTCGCTCGCTGAGCGTAATCAGGATGGCCTCACCTGCAATAAGCAGATAGAAAAACAAGAGCAACATATGGAATGCGGTGATATAGGATACGGCTGGAATTTGTTCTGATGCCGCCCATTGAAAAGCGACAATGGTCAGCATGGTGGTAATCACGACGGCCAGGCGATTGATGGCCGGTTGATTGGGCATCCATAAGACAGCGTAACTGATACCCATAATCAGCAGCATCGGTATAAAAATTTTGTAGATATAGAAGGTGGGCAAACGTTGGTAGTGAATCAAAAGTTGATACATTGGCGGCTGCTGTGAGAGGATATGGCTGTGTATCCTGTTAATCTTCCATTCCGCCAGATGGGCATTTTTATTGATACCGACTTTGTCGGATAAGAGGTACAAATGGTCATGATACGGAGAGCTGCCATAGGGCATAATCAGCAGTTCCAGCTTTTGCGTATCGAAGGGAAAACGATGCATATCCATTTCGGTTTCAATTTGTACGCCCATACTTTCCTGATAATCTGCCATCCCATCTGCCTGTATCCTCAGGGCTTTATACTTGGAGTCAATGGCACCGCGCAAGTGCAGGATCTGATAATAAGGTGCCTTTATTTCAGAAAGCACCGCATCGACTTGTGGGCCATAGTAGTATTGGTCGGTTGCAGAGCGATGTCCGCTTTGCCAGCGCAAATGCTGGGTGATTTCCAGGATAAAAAGTTCCTCACTGGGTTTAATGGAGGTGACATCATCAACGTAGACCGCGATACCCACTTCGCGCAGGTTTTTTTCCGCATGGATAGGGGTGGAGAAGAGCAGCAAGCCAAAGAGTACCATCCCGATCATTTTTTCTCCTGCGACAGCCAGGCAGCGGGTGGGGCTTGTGGCTCATCATGGCAGAAGCACACATCAGCCTGCCTGTGTTGTAACGCCCAAAAAAGCTTTATTTATGTATAAATTGTAGCATATTTATCTGTTATGGTGGTTTTGCGTCATTTTGCGTGGCGTTTGGGTGATGTTCGGCTAGGCCTTAGTGGTTTTCATGCGATGTAATCCCCAGGTCGCCAATAGCAGATACAATACCGCTGAAGCCATAAAAAACTGCGCCAGAGCCAGGTTGCTGTTGTGGGCGTATACATGATTGCCCAGTTCAATGCCGAGTGCCAGAATACACATCATGATCATGCTCATCATGGCGGAAGCGGTGCCTTTGCTGACATCCGTGGCAAAGAGTATCAGGCGAACCAGTGGGCCGGTGGTCATTCCCAGGCCAAAAAAATAGGCAATAAGACCCGGCATAAGCCAAATAAAAGCGCCTCCCCTTGCCAGGGGGAGCAGAGCGACCAGGAGCAGGCTGGCGGTGGACAGGAGCGAGCCGATGTGAAAAACCCGGAGCAGCGACATCTTGCCAATACTATAGTGCAAAACAATATTACCGATAATGGACGCGCCGAATACGGGAATTTGCCATAAAGCATATTCGATAACGCTCAGGTGGGCTTCCCGCATCAAAATTAAAGGAGAAAGGGCTATCCAGCATAAACAGGGTACGGTTAATACCCCCGCTGCCAGAGAAGCAAAACAAAACGTACGGCTGCGTAACAGTTGCGAGTAATTGCCAAAAATCACCGAGGGTGCCAATGAAACCGGCTTTATTTCCGTACCATCTTTTTTCCGTTGTCCCAAGGATTCAGGCATATAGTGCCATAGGCCCCAGAGGGGCAGGAAGGTGACCGTAGCGATACTGATAAAGATCAGGCGCCAATTGAAAAAATGAATAAAAATAGAACCCAGAAGTGGTCCCAGCAAGGGAGCCAGAATAGAAATGCTGGCCATAATGGCAATTAATTTAACGGCATCGGTTTCGGCAAAAATTTCCTGTAGGGTGGTATAGCCAATCACCGCGATAAAACATAACCCCATACCCTGAAAAAAACGCATCAGAATAAATTGCGGCATGGACTGGGAGGCCGCCAATAAAATGGTACAGATAAAAAACAAGACGACGCCAGCCAGCATCACCGGTCTGCGGCCGTAGCGATCAGACAAGGGTCCCAGGATCAGCTGTAAACTGGCACCACCGAGAATATAAGCGGTTAAAGACGTAGCGACCGCGGAATCATCTGCACGGAAAGAGTGCACTACCTGCAGCATACCGGGCATAATCATGTCATTGGCGACATAGGTCAAGCACTCATACAAGAGCAAAAAAAATGCAAACCACAATGCATGCCGGCGCGTGATGTCGATCAGGGGCTGTACCATAGTCCATCATTAATCAGGTTAATCCGTAAAGAATGGTACCGCAATGGCCGGTTTTTAACAATGGCAGAGACCAGAACGGGCAGGGTAACCGCATTTAAACAAACCTTTTACAATCAAAATACCTGCGTTCCGCACTTTATGCGCGGAATCCAGCTCCTCACCTCGTCCAAGGTCGTTTGGATACCATGCATAAAGCGCGGGATGTAGGCAAAAAGGAAATGTTTAGTGTTCAAAATTCAGATGCGTTTACCCTGCCAGAACGGGACGGCCTGTGCCGGTTTTGGTTACTTTCCGGTATACTGGCCGATACCATTGTATTTTTTTGGGCGTCCAGTATGTTTTTGAACCCCTTGTTCCGACAGGAATGGCTGATGACAATACAGGGAATTGAGGTAGCGATCAGACGCAAGAACATTAAAAGTCTGCGTATTGTCGTCTATCCACCTGATGCGAAAGTCCGTATGTCAGTACCTCTGTTTGTTTCGGAACCAGCGATAAGGCGTGTTTTGGCGTCTAAGCTCGCCTGGATTCGGCAAAAACAACAGGAGATGATTGAGCAGAATCAATCGACCCAACCTGCCTTCAACCTCGGCGAAGTACACTATTTTTTGGGAAAAGCCTATCCTTTATTGCCGATAGAAGCGACAGGCCGAGCACAAGCCTATCTTCGTGCCGACGGATACCTGGTGCTGGAAACAGCGCCTCATAGCACCCAGATGCAGCGTTCCCGCTTGTTGGATGCCTGGTACAGGCAAGAGCTGAAAAAAATAATTCCGCACTTTATCCGACAGTGGGAGCCATTGGTTGGTGAGAGGGTTAGCGAGTGGCGGATAAAAAAAATGAAAACGCGCTGGGGAACCTGTAACCCGGCCGCGCATCGTATATGGTTGAACCTGGAGCTGGCCAAAGTGCCATTGGCCTGTATAGAGTATGTCATTGTGCACGAGATGGTTCATTTTTTAGAGTCTGGTCATAACGCTGTTTTTAAAGCCCACATGGATAGGCTGTTACCCAATTGGCGCCTTTGTCAAAAGCAACTGCGGGCGGCCACGACCGCGGATTCGCGCTGATTCCACGGTCGTGACGGAGGCAGCGCCTCAGGCCAGCCATTTTTCCAATTCAGCAACGATTTGCGCACGGGTTGCCTTGAGTGGAGCGCTATCATCGGCCGCTGGCTTATGCAGATCATCGCAGTGGGCGCTGCCGTCAATGAGCAGGTAGCGTAGATTCAGATTATTGGCATCGGGATGAGCGGGTGTTAAAGACAGATGCGACCAGGGATCACGGCTGCCGTTGGTAAAAATAATCTGCTGTACCAAATGATTTTGCAGGGGTATATAAAAATTCTGATTGATATAGTCGGTATTGGCGGGCTGAGTGCGCTCAAATAAACGCTGACAGATTGCCTGATGATAGCGCAGATCAATTTGTGATGAGCGGCTCGAATAGCTTGGATCGGGATGGGCGACCTGCCAGTATCCATATTCGCTACAGGACTGATAAAACCATTGGCGCAGACCAATGCCCTCGGCCCAGGCATCGCGCTCTTCGCGCAGGGCCGCCTGTGGCGTGAGATCAACTGCCCGGATGTCAAAACGTTGATAAATGCGCTGGGCAAAATCTGCATAAGCCGCCAGTTTATCATGACCATTGAGCAGGGTGTCGCAAAAGGCATCGCGCATGCCGTATTGAATAGCCGCGGCTCCCACATCGGCGATGACATAGAGAAAATCGCGGTCATCCTCGACCTCTTCTGCTCCAAACAGCGTTTTGATGGCAGCAAACGCATTCGGATCCGCTTGGGAGCGTTCCACCTGCCCGACGACTTCCCGCATGATAGCAGCACAGTGGGGGCCTGCCACCTGGCTGACGTGTTTATCATATTCACTAAAGGATTCCTTGGCCTGAACCGGTGCGGATGACGCCAGCGCGCCATGGACCAGATAGGGATATTTCAAACGGTAGTAGGCCGACAGATTACCAGGGTAGGAGCCGCCAAAGGCAATCCATTTGCCCTGCCAGCCTTTCTCTTTTTGCAACCAGCGTTGAAAATAGGCCAGATCGTCAAGTGCGGCCTCGGTGCTCAGATAGCGGAGGTTCTCGGTACTGAGGTTCGGAAAAGGTTGGCTTTTACCATAATAGCGATGTTCCAGGGCGACCAGTTTGGCATGAAACTTTTGGGCATAATCACGAATGGCGCCCTGCAGTACCGATGCTTCACAGGCCGCTTCACCGCAAATATAAAAAAATACAGGAGAGTCAGGCTGTTTGCCGTAGCTCTCATCGATATAATAGCGTTGTTGGAATGAACCACTTTCTGAAGAGTCTGCGTCAATTCGCTGTGAGAAATAGCCTGTTTGCACCTGGGGCAGCGCAGTGCTGGAGAGGCGTTGTTGTTCGTAAATAAAATAGCGTTCCAAGGGACCGGCAAATAAGAGCGGACATCCCGCCGCAGCGAGACTTGCTATCCATAACATTTTAGCCAGTGTGCGCATATGAACTCCTTGTTGATGGAACACGTCTTTCCCTTTATACCGGATGTGCCGAGTTTTGACAATCCTGGTCGGGAACGCGAGCACTGGTCTCGCGTCCAGATGGTCTATGCAGCGCTTTTATTTTGATACTATACTGAAAATAAAAGAACAACAGGAAAAGCGGATGCGAATCTATATCATGATGATTCTCGGTTGTCTCGGTTTGCAGGATACGTGGGCACGTTGTGATCCGACGCGTTTTATGAGCCGCTGCGAAATTCCCTATACCAGCGAGCGCAACGCATCCAGGTCGCAAGTATTCTGCGGCGACCGTCTGGGTTATATTTCACGTGAGCAGTATGAGGTGTTGCGCCGTTATCAGCGGGCCAACATTAATATGATTTTGACCTTGAATGGGGAGTATATCGATAGTCCCTGTATCCCGGCGGGCAAATATCTGAACCGCTAATCCCGCCTTTTGTTCTATCCGCAAACATGGCGTGACGTTTGCCCGTAACCAGGCTTATGTCAATTGTTTCGGTAATTGAAATTGTCCGAGAATTCCGGGGATAAATGGATTGATGGGATTAGCGGTATGCAGGCTATAGCGCCCGGAATTACCGTTGATTTCGAATAAAATCTGTAAGGAGGATGGGTCATTTTCATCGACCATGACATTGACTTTGTCGAGCAGGTGGAACAGGGCCCAGGGACCTTGTTCTGTCAGCCGCCATTTTTTACCGTCAAGAGACTGTAGTTCAAGGCTGGCTTGCTGAGCCGGCCAGGTAAAATCAGTACGCAGACTGTCCTGATAGGGGCCGTCATGGATGGCTTTGTCGCCAATTTGCAAATCACAGGTTTTGAGCATGGGATCGAGGGCGATTTTCTCAATCGTGAAATGAAGTTGCTCCTGTTCATCTGAGGGAGGAAAAAACATGGTCTGCAAGACGTTGGCGACCATGAGCTGTGTAATTGCCTCCGACTGCAATGATAAACGATAGCCATTGACTTCTTTGGCTTTCCACTGCGCACTTTTGGTGTCTAAAAAGGGGAGCAGGTAGCGTTGGCTAAATTGTTGTAATTTGCCATTGGGTTTAAAAAAATCATAAAAGTCGGTCAGGGTGATTTCGCTGCGGGCACTATTGTTAAAAGGATATTTGTGTGCAATTTTATCCTGGTAGAAGGGCAGAATTTTCTCTTGCCACTGGGCTTCAATGAACTGTTTACTGTCCTGAATGAGCAGAAACCACAGCATATCGGCCAGCTGAGTATTCCATTCCTTCAAGGGCGAAGGGTATTCCTTGCTGTTATGGTAGAGCAGGCTGAGGGGGTCACTGTGCTGCGTATTGCTAAAGCGTTGTTGTGTTAACTCCAGTATACTCTCCGGTTGATCCTGCAACAGAGCCAGTTGTTGGCTAAAGGTTTCCAGATCGGCCTGCTGGAGCTGCAAGGAGTGCAAGCTGGCTTCACCCAGCCAGCTTAAGGGAGTAAACGAACGAGCGATATGATGGTTGAACAGACCACTGGCATCCTGACTCACAGGGCGGGTATGTTGTTGGGCCAGCTGGATGAGCCGGATAAAGCTGTTGTTTTCCCGCAGGCTGCGCAGCAACGTCTCTACTTGCCGGTAGTTCTCCGCAGACTCGATTCGGCTGTGGCTTAAAAAATGTTTCCACCATTGTTGATATTCATAAGCGTAGGTTTCCAGAATCAGGCGTTGTACATGCTCGGGAGGCTGGCGTTGGCTGACCCAGCTTTCTTGCTGGATTTTGGCGACAATGCTGTCTATTTGTTCGACAACGCTGGCAAAACCTTCCCGGGTATAGATGAAGGGGAGCTTGGTTTGGGCCAATTGGAAACCGGGCAGACTGAGTGGGCTGCTGTTTGTGGGAAAATGCTGCCGCGCCATGCTGTAATAAAAATAAGCATCAGGCAGGGCATTTAAGGCATTACGGGCATCCTGAATGATGTTGTCATTGAGCCGAGCCACTGGTAGTGGGTAGCGCAGACTTTGCGCTAAAACCTGCAAACGGGGATCGGCCTTGTTTGGGCTGAACCACTGTTGCTGATACCAATGGGTGAGCTGTTCCTGATCAAAACGGGTCGGATCACCGAGCATAATATAGGTTTTCAGGGCAGCGTGGCGGGTAGCGGGCGAGTTGGCATGGATAATCTGATGTTCGGCTTCCTGCAGCAATTCCGGCAGAAAAACCTGGCGCAGTTTTTCTTTGGTATGGCGATGCAGATTTTGTTGGTACTCCAGGAGGGCCAGCGGGGTAAAGGCTGTGCCTGAAATATTCTGCAGGCTTTCATCGGCCTGACTCAAATGGTACAGTCCACTCAGGGGTTGCTGTCCGCTTTCTGACAGAGACTCATACTGCAGCAACTCTCGGCTGACGGCATCCAATTGCTGGCTATTGTGCCAGTATTCTTTGGTACTAATGCCAACGGTGACCAGAGCAATAAGGATGGAGGCCAATCCCAGATTGCGGAGTACTTTGCGGTTAGCGGGCAGGCTCATGGGGTTACACTGCAGGAGGTCTTGCACGCAGGCATCAATAAAATAATTTTGATTATTGGACACTTGCAGGCTACGACTGGGCAGGCAGAGGGCATATTCATGTTGTATTTTGCGATGGATCGGATCAATGACGCTGCCGCCTTGTCGCGCACTGGTAAAATAGATGGCGCGTAAGGGTCTTGGCGGTGTTTGCAGCAGTTGTACCAGACGCATTAAAGGCGTGCCCAGCACTTGCAATTGCAGGGGAAATTCGCGAATCAAGGTTCGTTTAATGGTGGAGCGCACGGGATGTAACTTGTCCAATACCTGCTGGTCCAGTTGTTGCAGCAGTTTGCGAAACGCCTGTGTCATAGTGCTGTTCCGGCTGGAGCCTGCAACACCCGCTGCACTATAACATCCCAGGACCCCCTGAAAATCGGGACGAAAATCCTGGTGAAAAAATTCGCAAAACCCTGCCAGTGCATCCGCATGGGTCAGGATGACATGGCTGGGGACGGGACGGGGTAGGCTGCTCTGTACCCATCGCCAGAGTTGCTGATGGGTTTTCATGCGGGCTTCAAAATCCTGTGCCTGCTCTATCATCAACTCCTGGAGGTTCACCGCCATCGCCACCGCGCTAATACCCAGGGGAGGGTAACAGGCATCAATTTGGCGCAGGCTGTTGGATAACAGTTCATTGTTTTGAATCAGCCATTCTTCCGGTAAATGTAAGACGACGCCCAGATGATGATAATAAAGACGAGCATGCTCAAGTGCTTCAACCGGGTAAGGGGTCAGTCCGCTTTGGGCTATCAAGCTGGCCAATCCTTGTTGTTGCTTGCCAAAAAGCAGGAGGAATGATTGTTTATCAATCCGGTTTTCTTGTTCGCGAAAGAGCGTCTTGAGGGCTATGAGCAGGGGTTTTAGGGAGGAGCTCATGGCAGATACACTCCCTGGCTTGCGGGAGGATGAAATGGCATTCGTTGCACCTTTTGCTTGATAGCATAATAGTAACTGAGGCCAATCAGCGTGGCCGTCAGGAAGAAGAGAGCCCCCCATAGATGTTTGGGCTGCCAGAGCAGCGATTTTCGAGGAGTAGGGGCAGTCGGGGGCGGAGCATTGCTCAGCGGCCGATGGGTGCGATGTTGCCGGATGGTATGATAGAGTGAATCGAGCAACTCATCTAATTGTTGCCGCCCATTGGG
Organism: Legionellaceae bacterium; assembly: GCA_020831865.1. Lineage (GTDB taxonomy): Bacteria > Pseudomonadota > Gammaproteobacteria > Legionellales > Legionellaceae > JAFIFT01. The sequence goes on from JAFIFT010000018.1 coordinate 117,223, forward strand.
TTGATTGTGGTAGGGGCCTTCCATGCCGCTCAGCAGGCAAAAATAGGCAAATTCCAGCACATCAAGATAGACATGGGGCTGGGTTTTAATCGTGTTGAGTACGTCAAAAAATAGCTGTTGCGGGCTTTTTTCCGGATCGGCGGTTTGGCTGAACGACTGAAAAGGGGTGACTTCGTTGCGCGTACGCAGATAATTTTTACCCGCCGACTCATCGATAGTAGCCCGTATCATAAAACGGGCCAGCTGGATACTTTCAACGCTGCTTTCTTGCTCTCTCAGTCGGCTGTCAAAGGCTTGCAGCTCATGGGTGAGATTTTGTCGTAAGGATTCGGGAGCGGGAAGGAGTGCGCTGGTCGACAGGCGATCCAGCAGAGAAAACAGGGGACTGGCTGCGGTGATCAGGGGATTGTTGCCAAAACTGGACACAAAGAGACGGGAGCGATAATAACTGGCCTCGGGCAGCGAGGCTTCCGTCTGTGACAGGCTCTGCACCATTAAGGGAGTGAGGGTTTCCGCATGCATGCATTACTCCGACCATTATTGAAAAATAATCTTACGCGATCTTGCCAAAACTGTCGAGGGGAGCCAGCGCCCGACGCTTATCTGCGGCTGCTCTCGGTAGCCTCCCACTGCGCCATGGCATCCAGCCACTGGGTTTCTGCATCCTGTAATTGCTGAAAATGTTGTTTTTCTGCCGCCTGCAGCCTTTTGAGTGTGGCAGCTTGACTTGCTTCGTAGAGTTGGGGATCGGCTAATGCACTCTGCGCTTGCTGATGAAGGGCTTGTCGCTTTTCTATCTCCAGTTCCAGTTTTTTTACCCGGTTTTGCAGTATTTTCCGGGTCTTGAAATCCGGTTTGCTGGTCTTGGTATTGGTAGCAGGAGGGGCTGAGGCCGATTCCAGACTGTGCAGCCATTGATAATAGTCATCGAGCGAGCCTTTGAAGGGTTCGACCCGTTGCCGATAGACCAGATAGAATTCATCTACGGTACTGTTGAGCAAATGCCGGTCATGAGAAATTAAAATCAGGGCGCCGCTGAATTCTTGTAAGGCCAGCTCAATCGCAGAGCGCATAGCCAGATCCAGATGGTTGGTGGGCTCATCAAGTAATAGGATATTGGGAGTCTGCCAGACTAATTTAGCCAGGGCCAAACGTGCCTTTTCTCCCCCGGAAAAGTGAGTGCAGGGCGACTCGGCCATGGTTCCGCGAAAGTCAAAACCGCCGAGAAAATCGCGTATCTCTTGCTCGCGTGCGCTTGGTGACAGGGCGCGTATTGTGGCAATAGGACTGAGTGTCCGATCCAGGGCTTCCAGTTGGTGTTGCGCATAATAACCAATGTTAAGATGCTGGTGTCGCTCGATGGTACCTTGCAAGGGGGGGAGTTCACCGATCAGGGTTTTAATCAACGTCGATTTTCCCATGCCATTGGGCCCCAACAGCCCCAGACGATCACCGGGCTTGAGGATCAGATTGACCTTCTGCAATATGGGGTGGTTGAGCGTATAGCCTGCCTGCAACTCATCGCAGCGAAGCAGCGGATTGCCGGTTTTGGCACAAGTTAAAAAGGAAAAGGAAAAAGGGGAGTCAAATTGCGCTTGCGCTACTTTTTCCATTTTTTCAATGCTGTTGAGGCGACTTTGCGCCTGTTTGGCTTTGGAAGCTTTGGCCCGAAAACGATGCACAAAGGACATCAGGTGGGCTATTTTTTGTTGTTGTTTTTCATAACTGGCCTGTTGCAGCGCGAGTTGCTCGGCACGGATTTGTTCAAACTGGCTGTAATGACCGGTGTAGAGCGTTAATTGTTGATGGTGCAGATGCAAAATATGGCTGACCACGGCATCGAGAAAATCGCGATCGTGTGAGATCAATACAATAGTAGCCGGACTTTGTTGCAGATATTTTTCTAACCAGAGAATTGCTTCCAGATCAAGATGGTTGGTCGGCTCATCGAGCAGCATGAGATCAGCCGGTTGCATCAGGCAACGGGCAAGCGATAAACGCATGCGCCAGCCACCGGAAAAACTATTGACGCTTTGTTGGGCTGCCGCAGTGGAAAAACCAAGGCCAGCCATAATAGTGGCCGCCTTGGCGGGTTTGGCATAGCCGCCGCTTTGGCTCAGTGCATCGTGGCAGGCGACAATCGCATCATGATCATGGGCTCGCTCCGCCTGCGCCAGTCTGACCATCAGATTCTGGTAGGCGACATCACCACTGAGGACAAAATCGAGCGCCTTATCTTCACTGTCTGGCAATTGTTGGGACAGGTGGGTGATGCGCAGATCAGGATGGCATTGCAACTCGCCCTGTTCCAATTGCAAATGTCCGGTAAGCAGGGAAAAAAGGCTCGATTTACCACAGCCATTATGGCCGACCAGACCTATTTTTTGTTTTTCATAAAGACAGACTGAGGCATGGTGAAAAAGGACTTTATGGCCGCGTTGCAATGTGGCTTGATTGATGAGCAGCATGGAAAAATTTTCTGATGACAAAGTCGTGATGCTAGCATATTCGCGACGATTTGTCATTGCGTCCACCCGAGGATAGGCTTATAATCCATTCATTTTATATTCTTTCTGTTAAATGAATACTCAAGATTTTGATTTTGCCCTCCCCGAATCCCTGATTGCCCAGTATCCACTTGCCAGACGCCGTGACTCGCGTTTATTGGTTGCTGACGCTCAAGCCGAGCATTTTGTGCATCAGCAGTTTCATCAGCTGGTGACACACTTGCGGGCAGGTGATGTCCTGGTGATGAACAACTCCAAAGTCATTCCGGCTCGTTTATATGGGCGCAAGGAAAGTGGCGGGCAGGTTGAAATTCTGGTGGAGCGGATCGTGGATAGTGAAACCTGCTGGGCGCATATCAAGGCCAGTAAGGCACCACGTCCCGGTGCTGTTATCCATTTGGAGGAGGGACATGCCTTGGAAGTGCAGGGAAGGGACGATGCCTTGTTCTTATGCCGCTCCAAAGATGAGCTAATGTCCATGTTGGAGGCCATTGGCCACATTCCTCTGCCGCCTTATATCCAACGGCCGGATGACGACAGGGATAGCGAGCGTTATCAGACGGTCTATGCCAAAACGAAGGGTTCGGTCGCCGCTCCAACCGCCGGTCTGCATTTTGACGAAGACTTATTAGCCCAGTTAACGCAGATGGGAGTGACGATAGTGTATACCACCTTGCATGTGGGGGCGGGGACGTTCCAGCCTGTGCGGGTGCAAAATATCGCCGATCACAAAATGCACAAGGAGTTTTACGTGCTGGAAGAAAGCAGCTGCCAGGCCATTCTCGCGGCCAAAGCGGAACAACGTCGGGTGATTGCGGTAGGTACCACCGCAATGCGCAGCATTGAAAGTGCGGCACGTGGGGGTAGCCTGCGGGCAGGGCAAGGCGATACCGATATTTTCATCACGCCGGGCTACGCTTTCCAAATGATCGATGGTTTAATTACGAATTTTCATTTACCACAATCTACGTTGCTCATGCTGGTAGCCGCCTTTATTGGTTATGACACCACGATGCGTCTCTATCAGGAAGCCATTGCCCAAGGCTATCGTTTTTTTAGTTATGGTGATGCCTGTCTGTTATGGAGAGCCAAATGATGCACGCTGCGCTTCGTTTTCCGCCCGGATCGTATGTGCGGGTCAATACCGTTGCCGGTTTGAGTCTCACGGAGGCGGATTATCAACGCGCTGGCGTGCAGGGACTGGTGTATTCCTTGACACGCATGTTAATGCGCCCTGGCCTGACGCACTGGGCTGCCTGGCGCTCGGCGGCCGCATGGCAGGGGCCGGTGTTTCTCGATGCCTCTGATCTGGTGATCGGCGCTGATCAGACAATCCGTTTGCGCAGTGATTATGATGGGAGTCTCATACAGCATACCGTAGCGGCGCTGTGTTCTGCTATCGCCCCGTTGCAATTGGATGCTCTAATCTGGCCCTCAGCGGAAAATTTGCCACTTTTGCGTCAGAGTCTTAGTGCGGAACTGGCCATTTTTTATCCGACAGCGAGCGGTTCTTATATCTGTTCGGCCCAGGGGGCGGGTGACTCTCCCCCGCTCGTTCTGCTTTCCGAGCGCGAGGCATTACGGACATACCCGCCCGGTAGCCTCATGGTGAGTGATACAGCGGTGGCTGATGCGGTGGCGGGCATTCTGTACGATGTGAAAAGCACTTATGCCATTTGCGACAGCGCATGGCAATGTGATCAGCAGCCCTTGGCGCCGGGTTGTTCCTGTCCGGCCTGTGCCGGGGGGAGGACGCGCTCGTATTTTCATCATTTATTTGCACAGACGCCTCTGTTATGTCACCGCTGGTTAGCTATGCATAATCTCAGAATGGCATTGCGAGGCTAAAGCACTTGCGCATGTTTACCTTTGACACAATTGACGTTATGATGTCACGCTACTGAGCGATGAGCCAAAAAATCCCTTTTTTCGCCCAATCTGCTCGCTTGTTTAATGATGTGTTAGCTTTCTGAGGAGTTATCTAAAATGAGTTTTTTCATTTCTGATGCGATGGCTGCTGCGAATACTGCCCAGGCTTCCGCTGGTGAGGGCATGTATCCTATGTTCATGATCGCGGTCATTTTTGTATTGTTTTACTTTATGTTGATTCGTCCACAGAACAAGCGACAGAAAGAACATCAAAAAATGGTTTCCGAATTAAAAAAAGGCGACGAGGTTATTACTTCCGGGGGTATTCTGGCTAAAGTGACTGATCTAAGCGAACAATACTTAAAAGTCAGCTTGGCAGATGGGGTGGAAGTGCGTTTACAGCGAACCGCGGTGAGCAGCGTCCTGCCAAGAGGCACGATGAAGTCCCTTTAAATCACAGTCATAGAGACAAGGATTATGCAAAATCAATTTCCCTTATGGAAAAATGTCATGCTTATCGCTCTGGTAGCGTTTAGTTTGATTTATTCCATTCCCAATTTATATAGCGAAGATCCTGCCGTGCAAATTTCACTGGAAAGCGGCGGAAACATCACCAGTGCAATCGAGCAAAGAGCCCAATCCGTGCTCAAGCAGGCGAATATAGAGGTTAAAAAAATCACCCTGCTACCGAATGCGCTAGAGATACGCTTTCATAACACGGACACGCAGCTCTTGGCCCGCGACCTGTTAAAGGCGGATTTTGGCTCACAATACGTCATTGCCATTAATCTGGCGGCAACGACACCCGCCTGGCTCTCAGCCATTGGGGCAGAACCTATGAAACAGGGGTTGGATCTGCGCGGAGGGGTGCATTTCCTGCTGGAAGTGGATGTGGAATCTGTGGTTAACCGGCGTTTTGAAGGTTTGGTCAAAGGCATCAGCCAGGAATTACGGCAAGCCGGTATTCGCTATGCGGGCATTCGTTACCTGAATAGCAAAGGTATTGATGTGCATTTTCGCAGTTCGGAGGCGATGGAAGACGGGCTGGCGGAGCTAAAACACAAGTATCCCGCCCTGATCTATACCCGACTGGTCGCGAGCCATTCTATCCGGGTGAATTTGTCGCCGGCCGAGTTAAATCAAATTCGCCAAAACACGATTGAACAGACGATGAGTATTTTACGCAATCGTGTCAATGAGCTTGGTGTGGGCGAAGCCGTGGTGCAGCAACAAGGGGCCATGCGTATTGCCGTTGATTTGCCGGGTATTCAGGATGCCACCCGAGCCAAACAGATTCTGGGCGGAACAGCCACGCTCCAGTTTCATATGGTCAATCATGACGAGGACGCTGAGGTAGTGCAGCAAACCGGTGCCGTTCCGGTGGACAGCAAGCTGTATGTGATGCATGAACGCCCGATTCTGCTCAAGCGCCAGGTGGTGCTCAGCGGAGACTCGATTACTTCAGCAGTGTCCAGTTTTGATCAGCAAACTGCTTCACCAGCCGTGCATATTCAACTCGGTGGTGGCGGCGAAGCCTTATTCACCAAAACAACGCGTGAGAATATTGGTAAACAAATGGCCATCGTCTACGTTGAAAACAAAACCAGCATGGAAAGCGATGAGCAAGGCGAATTGAAGCGGGTGACCCGTCGGGAAGAAAGGGTGATTAGCGCCCCAGTGATTCAAAGCGCGCTCGGTAACAGCTTCCAGATTACCGGTTTAAAAGACAGTAAGGAAGCCAGCAATCTGGCGCTACTGTTACGCGCCGGCGCATTACCGGCCGCTATCTACCCGGTAGAAGAGCGCACAGTTGGCCCAACGCTGGGTAAGGAAAATATCCGACGGGGTATCGTTTCGCTGGCGGTAGGTATGGGGCTTATCTTGTTTGTGATGTTAGTGTATTACCGCTTTTTTGGTGTCGTGGCTAATATTGCACTACTGTTAAATCTTATTTTTCTGTCGGCATTATTATCGCTGATTGGCGCCACCCTGACCTTGCCCGGCATTGCGGGCATTGTGCTCACGGTCGGCATGGCCGTAGACGCCAATGTGCTGATTTATGAGCGTATCCGCGAGGAGTTGCGCCGTGGCCTTTCGCCACATGCCGCGATATCTGCCGGTTATGATCGTGCGTTTTCGACCATTTTAGACGCAAACCTCACTACCCTGATCGTGGGAGTCGTATTGTTTTCTATCGGGACGGGCCCGGTTAAGGGCTTTGCTGTCACTTTGTCATTGGGTTTGTTAACCTCCATGCTGACGGCAATTACTTACACGCGCGCGATTGTCAATTTGGTTTACGGTGGTCGCAGCGTTAAAAAGCTGTCCATCGGAATTTAAGGCGAGGCTGCTATGGAATTATTTAATCCCAATTCAAAAATTGATTTTATGGGGGCCCGGAAGTGGACGGGCTTGTTATCAGCGTTTATTTTTATCGTGTCCATTACCGGGCTTTGGATCAATGGTCTGCAGTGGGGGCTTGATTTTACTGGTGGTACCCAAATTGAGATTGCCTATGAGCAGGCAGCCAATTTGAAGGAGATTCGCGAGGCCTTACAGAAAGCCGGCTTTACCGACCCGCAGGTTGTGAGTTATGGTACATCCAAAGATGTGCTGATTAGTATCGCCCCGCGTGCTCAGCAGGATCAGGACAATCTGGTTGACACTGTGATGGCGCAGCTTCCCGGTGCCAGCAAGCAGCGGGTTGACGTTGTGGGTCCACAAGTCGGTGAAGAGCTGGCAACCAAAGGCGCTTTGGCAATCATTGTCTCCGTGTTGGCCACCATGATTTACATTGCGATGCGCTTTGAGTATCGTCTGGCAATTAGCTCTGCCGTTGCTCTGATTCACGATCCGGTTCTCATTATCGGTATCTTTGCTATTTTTGGGATTGAATTTGATTTAAAAGCATTGGCTGGGCTTCTGGCGGTGATTGGGTATTCGCTCAATGATACCATTGTGGTCTTTGACCGGGTGCGGGAGAATTTTATAAAAATTCGCCGGGTCGAACCGGAGGAAATCATGAATATTTCGATCAATCAAACCCTGTCACGTACGATTATTACGTCTGCGCTCACCCTGTTTGTGGTCGTTTCTCTTTTTGTGTATGGTGGGGAAGCGATACATGGATTTTCACTGGCCTTGATTATTGGTATCGTGGTGGGAACCTATTCCTCTATTTATGTCGCGGGAGCCTTGGCTTTGGTGATGGGCTTAAATCGTAAGGATTTTCTGCCGACAACCTCAAAAGAGATTGACGCCAGACCCTGAGAGTCCTACGGTCGCCCGAGATGACTGTGGCTTACCTGCGTCACAGCCGTCTTACCTCAGAGATGACCTGCAAAAGCCGGGTATCATAATCATTCTCTCCTTTGCCTCTCTGGGGGCTTTGTTTCAAAATTGGGGTGCGCGCCGAGCCGGAGTCAGTGTTCCTGCCCGGCCGAGGTACTAGGTTCCGCTCATACTTGATGTGGCCATGGATGGGTGAGTGGTCTCCTCCGCCGGGTTAATTTTTGAGCCCAGTGTCTGAAGATAGTCTTTTAGCGCTCGGGATAACAAGCCACAGCTTTGCAATTGACTGCGGATAGCCTCGGCGATACAGCCGCGGTGTGGTTTATAATTTTCCCAGACTTCCGCGAGTTGCTTTTTTATCAGGTTACGATGCTCTGAGACGATTGGATTTGACTTTGGATCGGATGCGTTTTGAAAGAAGGTAGGGGAACGTTGCGAGTCCAGCGAGAGTTGGCAGAGGCGGTCGGTAACATGGTTTTTCAGCCAATGTGTTAGCGTTGCCGTCGCTGGCTTGGCGGCAACACGCTCAAGATGCGTGCAGAAAGCGCTTTGCTCGCTGGGAGCCAGGCGACTCCAATATTCACGAAAAAGAAGATTAACCCGCAATTCGATCGTTGACAAAGCGACACCATATTGCTGCTGGCACAGAGTGTGAAAGGCTTCATCCAACAGCGAGGTCGGCGTCTTCTGGTATTGATAGAGTCCTTGTAACAAGACGGGCAAGCTATACCAGGGATTGCGCTGTTGATCATAGATAGCACCGTCTCGGAAATTATCCAGCCAGTTGCATATTTTATTATGACCATCTGAAATAAACGCATACCAGATGCTCAGGCCGAAGGGGTAGGACGGGGCTACGTGCAAACAGCGTTCCAGTTCAAAAAAAGTCCACTGCAAGCTGGAGCAGGGATAGTCCTTGAGTTTGTGCTCAAAGGTCATATAAAGCGAATACAGTTTTTGGGGTACCGAGTAGACCTTATCCCAGACTGTAATCGTCTTGGCATCGTCCACCCACTGCCCCAGGGAAAAGGGGGGAACGAGCATGGCCAGGAATAATTGTTTCAGGCGCTTCGCTATTTTTTCTTCACCGGCTGCGGTTTCATCCTGTACCATATGTTTACGTGATTGCTCCCGCTTGTATTCCATGTTGTATTTTTTTTCAATGGCGGGATGGAAGTATAAAATGGGATGATAATCGACCAGTAATTGCAGCAGCAGGTGGGCTTGCTCAAGAATATTGGCCTTTGGTTGGTCTAAACGTTCCAGCCATGTTGAAAAATAGCACACCGACCCACCCCATCTCAGCACCTGATGGTCAAGATTAGCACGCTCCTTGTCATCAAGCTGTTTTCGCAAGGCCACAAACCGCAGTCTGGCGGCTTTGCTGGCCGCTTCAAGATCCATAGGTTTTTTGCTATTGCACAGTAGCGGAATCAGAATGGAACAGGTCAGTTCCTGCAGCGCAAGCAGGGTTGAAAACATGATCGTTATGGGACGGTTCAAAACCTTATAACGCTCACTGTGCTCAGCAACGGCCAGTTTTAATCGCAAATGTTCGTTGGGGGTCATTTTTCGAGAACCCTCTTTGGTCTTGATCATAAACTGGTGATGCTGTTGGCGATAATGGAGCAAGTCGGGAATATAGAGTAAGAATTGGTTGCGGTCATCAATAATAAAATCGGTCACAGGGATGCGTTGTATTTGGCTCAAGGGGCAAGGTTGGAACGTCGTGTCCACTTCTATGTCGGGCATTAAAAAACGAAACCAGTTTTCCTCAATCCAGCCCGTTCGGGCTAACGAGCAGGCTAACTCACACCAGGCATGCAAAACAGGTGCATTGGTATAGTTTACAAAGTCTTTGCGAGTCAAGCGCCAGTGCTCAGAAAACAAGAGCATCATCAGCTCCATGTTTCGTTGGTCAGGTAGTTCTTCCTCTAATGTTTTCAAATCCCGGAGGAGCTCAGCCTTCACGGCAAGCAGGCCTTTTTTTGCTGTATTTTCAATATTAAAGGCAGGTTGCAGCGCATCGATATATTGAATCAAGTGTCGGGTATTCAGCGGGGGATAGGCAGAACGCAGCAATGGATGGGCCGATTGCAGGCACTTGTTGTGCTGGTAGACATAAGCAGCCAGTGCCCGGGCCGCAAGACTATGGTCTTCCGGGTGGTATATTTTGTTGCATAAGAGATCGACCATGTCATAGTAGCGCCCCTCAAGCAGCGCTCTTAGCCGATACAGAATCCTGCGTTGCTCCGCATGTTGATCTAGCAGCTTGTCGAGTTCTGTGACAGCGGACTGTAGAGTGGTATTTTGTTCAACCGCCAATTCCGCAATGTGTAGCAGTGCTGTCAGAATCCTATGAGCCAAAGCAGGTTTGCCAGACTGGTCGCTGCGGTATTGCGCCACTATGCTTTGCCATAAATCATCATCGCCAGAGCGCTCCGTTGTGCATAAAGCGCTTCTGTCTTTACGGGCAATTTGTCGTAATTCCGCAAGTCGCAAGGCTCGGTATGGTACGGTGCGCGGGTTCATCTTGCCTTTGATAAGGCTCAGGGAAGGCGGTATCGAGGAGTTGGCACTGAAGGCGCGTATATCCTGCCATAATAATTGTTTCTCATAGCGAAATAAGAGAATGTGTCGGAGATCAACGATCTGCCGGGCCTGCGTGAAACTCAGGGCATCCTGCGTATTGGTAATTTGCGGGATGAGGGTTTCAAGCAGGCTTCGCCCTTGGTCGGCCGCGATTTCGCGAGCCAGAGAAGTCCACAGACCATTTTTCGCAGGATGTGCCAGGCTGTAGTCATAATCGCTGTTTTCTATGGCAATGAAGCGTTGGGCAAAAATATCCCGCAGAAATAGAAAATCATTGCTGGAGAGAGCCTCCTGTGCGTCGCGTTTTTGAAAATGAGCCTGCATTTCAGTAACGAGAGTCACTTCAAAGTCTAATATAGTACTCTGAATGCGGTCTAAAAAATCCTGGATCGCTTTAACGTTCATACGTCGTTTCTCTCCTGCTCTTGCGGCATGTTATCCCTCACGGTTGGGCTTGTGGCCATTCTAACGTATTTGCTCTAAAAAAGTCCACGAGCAAACGCATTGAAAATTAATCGCGTATAAACATCGACAGCCTGCCGCTTTTTTGCTAGTATCAACCGTTCGACGATGGTGGCTTTTCAGGTTCCCCCACGGCGATAGATTGTGAACCCCGTCAGGCCCGGAAGGGAGCAGCGGTAGCAATTGATTCGAGCGTCGGGGTGCAGCTTGTCAAGCTACCGCCAATTCTGTGAACAGAGCATGACCTATCTGGCATTAGCACGAAAATGGCGTCCGCGGACTTTCGCTGAGTTGGTCGGACAGGAACATGTCAGCCAGGCGATTATTAATTCGCTGGATCAGCAACGCCTTCATCACGCCTATTTATTTACTGGAACCCGCGGTGTCGGTAAGACCAGTATTGCCCGTTTGTTTGCCAAATCGCTCAACTGTGAAAAAGGCGTCAGTGCACAGCCCTGCCTGCAATGCGTCCATTGCCAATCCATAGAGCAGGGAGGTTTTGTTGATTTGCTGGAGGTGGATGCGGCCTCTCGAACAGGGGTCGAAGATACCCGCCAACTTCTGGACAACGCACAATATTTGCCTGCCAGTGGCCGTTATAAAGTGTTTTTGATTGATGAAGTACACATGCTTTCGACAAGCAGTTTTAATGCACTGCTGAAAACACTGGAAGAACCACCGGCACATGTCAAATTTATTCTGGCAACCACTGACCCGCAAAAAGTTCCACTGACGGTACTCTCGCGCTGTTTGCAATTTCATCTGCGGGCTATTCATCCACAAAAGATTCAGCAGCATCTGGTCGCTATACTACAGGCGGAACACTGTGAGTGTAGCCCGGAACCCCTGCTCTTGCTGGCGGAAGCAGCCAATGGCAGTCTACGTGACGCTCTGAGTCTGCTGGATCAGGCTCTGGCGCTTGCCGGCGGCAAGACGCTGACTTTAGCCTGCGTACAGTCCATGTTGGGCTATACCCGGCAAAACTATGCGCTGCGGATCCTGCAGGCGCTGGCACGTCAGGATGCAACGGATATCCTGACCCAATGTCGGGCCATCCAGGAAGAGGGCGGACACTTTCATTATGTACTACAGCAAATTCAGCGTTATTTTCACGAGATGATGCTGATACAACAAATAGGTACTGAGCATCCGCTCCTGACGTTCGATCCCAATCTCCCCAGCCTGACGCAGTGTTTTAGTGCTCAGGATGTACAGTTGCTGTATCAGATTGCGCTCAAGGCAGGCAGCGATATTGCGCTGGCCCCCACAGCACTGATTGGTTTTGAAGTGGCAATGTTAAGGATGCTGGCTTTTTGGCCGTTAACCGCACAAGGCTCCGCCGGGACGAAGATACTAACAGAAGCGCCAACGCCAACAGCGGCACCGACTTCCTCTGGCATGGCCTCTTCGGCCATGCCAGATACTGGCCAGTCTTGCCCGGAACATCCGCCGGAAGCCTTGCCGGTTGTCAGCCCAACGAAGGAGCCTATAGCCGCCTCCCTGCCAGCCGTGGAGGCGCGCGAGTCAGGCGAGTCAAAGGCCGCGCCTGCGGTGGTTGAAAAAGCCGAAGTGGCTCCGATAGAGGCGCCAGACCTGATGTTTGCATCTCCTGACGACTGGGCTCGCTTGATTCCTCGACTGGCCTTAAGTGGTTTTGCCCTGAACGCCGCGCAAAATGCCGTGTGGCAGGAGACCAATGGCAGTGAGATAGTTCTTGCGGTGCAGCCAGGCCACCTGTCCTTATTTACGGCAGCGGTGAAAGAGCGTGTATGCCATGCCCTGAGCCAACATTTCCAGAAAAAGATCAAACTCAAACTCGTGTCTGAAGCGCTGACTGCCACCACGCCCGCGATACAAAAGCAGCAACGTCAGGAACAGGGGTTGCAGGCTGCCAGTAGCCATTTACAGCAAGATGCCGTTTTTAATGCGTTAAAGGAAAATTTTTCAGCAAGCGTGATTAAAAATTCTATAGAATCATTGCAAGATGAACTATAATATAGCCATTGAACTTGAGGTGAGGGTTGGGTGTGCGATAGCAGCCACTCCGGCACCTTGGGTACGATGAGTGTGCCGTCTGACTAACAACGAGAGGTTGCCATGGATAACTTGAATAATTTAATGAAAGAAGCGCAAAAAATGCAAAAACGCATGCAGGATGCGCAGGAACAATTGACCCAACTGGAAGTGCTGGGAGAGGCCGGGGGCGGCATGGTGAAAATTACCATGAATGGCCGTCATAATGCGCTCAAAGCCCAAATTAAAGCCTCTCTTATTGATGAAGATGTGGAAATGCTGGAAGATTTGGTGGTTGCGGCCATTAATGATGCCGTGCGTCGTATTGAGAGTGAATCACAGCAGAAAATTAAGGAATTAACCTCCGGCTTGAATATCCCAACTGATTTCATGAATCAGGGTGGCAGCAAGGAATAATACGTCGATGGATGCGATGACCCGACTGGCTACCGCCCTGCGTTGTCTTCCCGGGGTGGGGCCTAAATCTGCCCAGCGTATGGTGTATCATTTGTTGCAACAGCAGCGCAGCCGCGGTTTACATTTGGCAGACTGTCTGCGTCAGGCTATGGAGTGTGTTTCCCCCTGTCAGCTCTGCAATAATTTTACAGAAGGTGCGTATTGCTCTATCTGTAGTGATACGCGCCGTGACGTTCGCCTGCTTTGTGTCGTGGAGTCAGCTGCGGATATTCTTGCGATAGAACAAAGCCAGGCCTTTCATGGTCGCTATTTTGTTTTGAACGGCAAAATATCACCGCTGGATGGTTTGGGGCCTGAGGAGATTGCGTTGCCGAAACTGGCTCAGTACGCGCAAGAGACGGGAGTCACGGAAGTCATCGTCGCCTTGAGCGCTTCGGTGGAAGCGCAGGCTACCTTGCATTTTATTGAGCAATTCCTGGCCCCTGTCGGTGTTAAAATTACACAGTTGGCTCATGGTATTCCTTCGGGAGGCGAGCTGGAGTATCTCGATGGCCATACGATTAGCAGTGCTTTGAAGAACAGGGCCCTATTACATGCGTGATGCGTATTTTTATCGCCGACTCTGTGTGTTGCTGTTATTGTTGTTCTGCCCTTTACTGACTCAGGCTTCCTTTAATAAAAGTCTCTGGGTTATTTGGCAGGTGAACAATCCCCTGTCAACAGAAACCATTGACCACCAACTCTGGGCTCAGTTTTTACAAAAAAATCTGGTACAAAGCCCGGATGGAATTCATCGCATTGATTATGCCCGTTTGCAAGAGGCGGATAAAGCTGCCCTGGAGTCCTATCTGCAGTATCTCTCAACCATAGATATTGATCGTTATAACCGCCGTGAACAATTAGCGTTCTGGCTTAATATGTATAATGCACTGATGCTCAATACGATCGCAGAGTATTATCCAGTCAAAAGCAGCAAAATGATCAATATTTCGCCCGGTTTATTTAGTGTCGGCCCGTGGGGGGCGAATTTGATTCGGGTGAAAGGCCATCATCTGACTCTGGACGAAATTCATAATAAAATTATTCGCCCGATTTGGAATGATCCGCGTACCCATTATGCCCTGAACAACGGCGCTATTGGTGCCCCCAATTTGCAGCCACAGCCCTACAGGGGTGATGATATTGAAGTACAGCTCAACCAGGCAGCACTGAGCTATGTGAATGCCTTGCGGGCTGTGCAGGTGATCGAAGGCAGCCTTGTGGTTTCTAAAGTTTACAAATGGTACATGGATGATTTTGGTGGTAATGAACAGACTATTATTGGGCATATTCACAACTTTGCCCAAGAACCACTCCGCAGCCAGCTCAAGCATATTAACAATATTAGCACCTATGTCTATAACTGGCATCTCAACGGACTGTGAGGAAAGGGCATCATAATGATGGCCATCAAAACGCCTACGGAAAAGACGGTTGGGCACGGAGTAAGGCAGAGTAAAATCACGGTTTGCTAAGCATTAAAACATTATGACGCCATCCTGAATGAAGAGAAGGATTATAAGTCTCAAATCTAGTATGTCAGCATATCAAAAAGATCCTTCACGTCGCGCAGGATGACAGTGCGTTTTTTCCTGTGGGGTAGGGTGTTTCGTTAAGCAATGTATATAGATTATCCTATAATCAGGATATGGCTCCTATCATGCGTGCTTGGCTCAATGGAGGGTATACAAACATGGCAAAGAAAATGCTGCTGGTCATTCCAAACCGGGAAACACTGGGAAAAACAAGGATGTTGGTCGCTTCGGCCTGTGAGAAAGCGAAAGCCAGCCATATGGAGTTACATATTTGCGATCCCGTTGATGGGGAGTGGTTGCGCTATGATGAGGTGTCGAAGGCACTGGATCCCCTATTGGCACCGGAAGAGAACCAGGAATATGATTACATTGAGTTTTGCGGAATTCCAGAAGAGATGGAAGGTGACTATCTTATAAGCGTAAGTGGTCTAACAGGCGAGTCTTTAGATTCTGTTGTGACCTATTTTAATACCATAGTGAGGCGACAATTATCTGAAACGGGTGTCGTAAGGGTGCAGTGCTGCCAGTCTGGTTTGGCGCTTCCGGGTGACTCCCGTCCTTTTTATCAATTATTAACCGATGGTCTTGATCAATCGAGAGTATCTGCCTCTGTGGATTGGAGTATTATCATTGATGGGGGCATGGCGATTGATTTTTCAGGTTATGCGTTTACGGACGACTTTTGTGAGTTTATCAGAAAGTTTGCAACACGGTTTCAGGAACGCTCTTCATCACTTGATGATTTGCTGTTATTGCCAGGCACCATAGAGAAATTTATTGAACATTATGCCATGACCAGCAGTTACGCGACCTTTACTAGCGCATTAGCAGCAGAAGCCGACGTTATACATGCTCAGATTGAATCTTTTTTGTCGGGGGGGGAGCTGTCACAACACGCTCCGCCTGGCGGCAGCCTTTCTGAGCATTCATCTGATTTTGCAGATCATTCTGCTGATAACTCTGAAAATACGGAGTATAACTGGGAGGTTTGGGATAATGAGGAGGTTAGCGCCGATAGTGAAGAATACCAGGAATTGCCCCCGATGAGATTATTTAATCAACAACTGCTGTGTCAGCAAGCGCCAAATGTTCGTGCAGAGAACCATACAACAGAGGCGAACCTAACGGACAGCATGAGACAAGCCATGCAAGAGCTCAGGATATCCAAAGAGGAGGATAAAGCGCCTTCTTATCGAGGTTTTAACTCAGACTAATGCTCTCGAAGAAAAATATAATTTTGGTTTCGGCTTAGAATTCCTGATGCTTTTCTTTGCATTAAGTTTATTATTTGTTTATAATTGGTTCGCCGTTTCTTATGAGAGTTTTTATGCCAAATCCAATAATGATTATTTTTGAATACCATCAGGTCCCGGCTGGTGAACATTTATTTCAGTCTAATGTTTCCGGTCTTATGCAAGCCGGTTATAAAACTTATTTAGATGATGAGGCTTGTGGTATAGACTTAAATCAAAAACAAGCTTTAGCGAATCACTTGGTGATTGAAGCACAAAAAATACCGGATGATTCCGATGACATTTGGCAAAAAGACATCGTGACGACCAGAAAAAAATCTATCGATCTTCTGGTAGAACATCAATTTAATTACCATGCGTACGATTTACCTGAACAAGAAATACGAATGCTTTTAGAGCGCAATTTAGATGTACTATTGTTCCATCCCGAAGGAGTGGCGCAAGGGATGAATGATTTACTGTCTGGCAAAATCCCCGAGCGTCAAGAGGCGTATGAACGAAAAGTGCAATTTCAAAATAAAGAATTTGCAAAACAAGCACGTAATGCCAAAGGTGAAATTATTTGCATTACTGGAATTTATCATGCGAAGCATCTGCAAAGCTATTTAAGAGCTCAGCTTCCAGGGCAAGACATCTTATCCTTTTTCCCCTATCAAGGTCCGTCATTCGAACCGTTTGAAGATAAAGCGAGAAACCCGAAATTCAATGCGGATGTTTTCCCTCATGGCGCAAGATTAATTAATATGGATGCTGATGCTGAACGCGAACAATCCAAGCATATTATGCTCGATGATTTAATAACTTATACCAATATGGTAAAGACCTTAGCACGGATCGAACAGGATCTTATCCAAAATGATGTACCTAAGGATACACTTGATGCCATCCAGGAGGAACTGCAAACCCTTAAAGCAAACAGTTATACCCTAACCTCTTTGAATAATTTAGATATGTATTTATTCGCTATGGATGCCTACCTCTTGAAATGCGCTATCGAAAAGAAAGACTTGTCTTATATTAAGGCCAGCTACCCTGACATCCAAAAAAGTGCCCGAGCTCTTCCAAAGACCGAGTTTAAAAGCAAACTTATCAGTCTCATTAAAGAAATTATCCAAAAATACCAAGTTGAACAAAAGCTGGTAAAGGAAATGCCTAAAGCCTCTAATCATGATTCCAGTTTTTTTGCTGAAAAAAAAGCGGCTGAGCAAATGCAAGATCTCCATTTGCAGGACGCTATTACACTCAATAAATAACCTCTAATGGGTTTTTGGTTCCATTCCGCAGCTCCGGATGGAACCAATATTTAGTCCCTCACGTTCTAACCTGCTTCCATTGCCCTAAACATTGAACATGTTTAAGTAGATCCGGGGCCGTAGGTTTTATGCGTTCAAATATCCCCACGGTACTGGTGGGGACGCTGATAATCGCATGGTTGCTAAACCAAAAGCCCTTATTGCTAGCGACGATATTTAGTGTGCCAGTGTGTCAGGCCGAGTGCAACGTTTGAACATAAAAGCCTGATATAGGATTACACTGGCTGGGTCTATAGCCTGGCTGAGGGACAGGAATGCATGGGGAGTTTTTGTTATTGCTCCTTGTGCTCTATCGAGTCCATTAATTGCTTGAGTACCGTATTGTCGCGCTGCCTGGGGCTGCAATAATAGTTGCAGATATGCGTTAATGCTTGCAGATTTCTTTTGCCCGGTGTAAAAGCCTTCTTTCCGACAGGGGGAGGCGGCAACTCGGTGGTAATATTGCGGTTTTGTAATTCCTCTTGCACGATGTCAATCATGGCGCAAATTAAAGCATGGACCACCGCGATTTGTTCTTTTTCAGCAGGGCTAAACTGGGGAAGAGAGGCGTCTTGCCGACCATTAGCGGCATATTCGAGTGTGCGCAGCAAGTAGCGGGTATCTTTATTGGTAAAATAACCAAATAAATCTATGCATAGCGAGGTCGACGCGTGTTGAAACCAAGACGTCAGTTGCTTTCTGAAAAGAGATTGATTACTTTCCAAAGACTGACCTTGCTGATGGCTTGCCATCCAAATAGCCATGACCGCATTGATCAAACGAATGGGATTGAACCAGAATTTATAGGCTCGCAGGAGGTCGAGAACCGGATTGGCTAACGGAGCGGCCTCCGTGACCGTGTCCGATTCAGGATAATGGCTGAGCAGGGAGCGGAGAATAGCAGCATGTTCTTTTGCGGGCTGAAAAGAAACCGCGGGAGGTAATTCATCACCATGATAGAGATGATCCGGGAGCTGCAATCTATAGCGCTGGATGAACTCATGTTGCAGTGCCTGAAACAAACGCTCAATTTGGGCATAGAGGTCAGTGAGTTGTTTGCGGTATTGTAGCTGTTCTTCAGAGGAAGAAGAAGGCGTGACCAAGTCTTCCGGATGTAGTTTATAGTAAAACAAACTGTTAAACAGTGTCCGGATATCTTTATCTTTAAACGAACGCGCCAGCTTTTTCAGCTCTTCGTCGGTTAAATTCTGACAAAATGGTGTTGCCCAGTGGCTTTGCTGTTTGTATACACAGATGAGATCCCCCAACCACTGCAACCATGCTTCGCTGCGAGGCTGTTGTCGGTTAAACAGCGCATGCGGGTTCTGATCAGGGCCTTGCGCTTTCTCAAAAGTATCCTGCTGTATCCAGTATCGAATAGTATACAGGCAGGTCCACAGTTGCTGTTGCAGAATGGCCTGGGTCTCGACGTCAAAGTGGCGGTGCAGTTGGCAATGCAAATCCTGCCATTGGTGGAAAGCGTCATCAAGGCTGGTGGTAGGAAGGGGCGCTGCCTCGGTTGTATGGGGGATGGGCTGTTGATACCAAGTGTGATAGTGTTGCATGATCCTGTCAATCATTTGGAGTTTGCGATGGTGATCAGGGTATGGCTGGGACGACTGGTGTCGGAGTTGAGCCATCAGTTGTTTCATGGCATATTTGCGTGTTACCCGTTCTTCGAGTGAGAGTTTGCTTTGCATGGTACAGGCCTCCCTGTTGCACCGCTTCACCAATTTTCAGTATAGGGGCGATTCAGCAAGAAGTGAAGTTGCTGCACCGTTTGGGCACCTCCTGTCTGCGAGAGAGACTTGGCCTTGTCACAATAATGTGCCTTACCTATTGAAAAAAGAACAAAAAATAATTATATTGCTCTTATAATGAAATGTTGATGTGGGGATAGGCTCTACTCCTCAGCATAGAATCAACGGCGTATGACCTATAACAGTGGTATTTTTCTGAATCGCAATTTTCGCAGGTTAACTTCGCCTTTTGGGCGTACCAAGTGTAGTTCTGGATGTGGATGAATCGATATGGTAGCGGCGAATAAAAAAATAGTGCTCATTGACGCCGCAGGTGCGGATGCGCATTTGACTGCGTATTTGATCAAATTTAACTTCCAGCTGGATGAGAGAAAACAGTTGCCTGAAGTATGGCAAGAATTACAGGGCTACGATGTTCTGTTGATTGACCGAAAACAGATTGCGCAGCCTGCTTTGCTGCGCCAAATATACGACAGCATTAGTATTCCCCTGATTATTATTGATGATGCGTTTGATGCCGCATCTTGTGTGCAGTGCCTGGAAGCAGGAGCGGATGATTATCTCGTCAAACCCCTCAACCCGCGTGAGCTTCATGCCCGCATTAATGTGATTGCCCGTCGAGTGAAATTAGGGAAGTTGCCAGCCCAACAGGATGTATGGCAATTTAATGACTGGTCTTTGTATCCGCGTGCCCGCCAATTGTTCAATGCTTCGCAGGAAGAGGTGTTTTTGAGCTCGGGTGAATTTGATCTCTTACTCGAATTTGTCCGCCATCCCCAGCAAATTTTAAGGCGAGAGTATTTATTTTCCCAGCTGATGGCGGTTGAAATGACCCCCTGGGATCGGCGCGTGGATGTGCAAGTCAGCCGTTTGCGGCACAAAATTGAAGCAGACGTTAAGCGGCCCATCCTTATCAAGACCATTCGCAATGAAGGCTATGTGTTTACCGCCAGAGTGCTGCATAGCGATCGTACCTGGCGTTTCCGGGAGTAGGCGCAGGAGGTGGGTGTTTCACAGCAACTGCACGCGAACTGTTTTAATGGTATTGTCCCGTACACGGAGTATATCTATTTGTAAAGCATGGACGCGCAGGCAGCAATCCGCCGGAGGAATGTAGCCCAAATGTTCAATAATAAAGCCACTGAGTGTGCGCGGGCCGGTTTGAGGAAGTTCCAGATTTAAAAGCCGATTCAACTGACGGATAGTAATGCTGGCATTGACCATAAAGGAGCCATCTTCCTGTGGACTAATATCTTTACTGAAGGTGGCCAGATCGGTGGTAAATTCCCCCACGACTTCCTCAAGAATATCTTCCAGCGTCACTAATCCCAGCACATCACCATACTCATCAACGACAAAGGAGCTGCGCTGTTTATGTTTTTGAAAGTTCAAAATTTGCTGATTCAGTGCAGTAGCTTCCGGTATGAAATAAGGGGCCTGCGCAATTGATTGCAGGCTGTCTTTATCCAGTTTTTCAGTCAGCGCCAGACCTAATACATCCCGCATATGGACGATGCCGACTACGTGATCAGGACTACCGGCGAACAGTGGCAATCGGGTATGCTGTGTGGTTTCCAGTTGGTCACGTAATTCATGCCAGGGAAGATTGAGATCAAGACCCAGAATGTCATGTTTCGGAATCATGATATCCTCGACCGTTGCCTGCCCCAGATCTAATAAGGACAACAGCATGCTGTGGTGTTCTTCCGGCAAGAGGATACCGGCCTCATGTAAGACCGAGCGGAGCTCTTCACTGCTTAGACCTGCTTGTTTCAGGCTGGTGTCCAGCCAAGGTTCCCTGCGCCACAACAGCAACTGGCACAGGCCGTTACTGAGAGCAGTGAGGGGGGCTAAAAGAGGCATGACCCGCTTAAGGAGCGGTGCTAGCCGCAAGGCAATTTTTTCTGGATAGCGGGAGGCGAGAGTATGGGGAATACGTGTTGCAATGACCTCCTCGGCAAGGAGCAGGATGATCAGGGCGCTTGCGATACCGAGAAGACCATAAAGGCGTTGACCTATCAGTGTCGCTATCGCCGCCGCTATGATCGTTGCCAGTGTTTTACCCATGAGGAGAGCATGGCGTAATCGTTCAGGCTGCTTTAGGAGTTGCTCAACGCATATAGCTTGTCGGTGTTTGATTTTTACCAGATGTTTCAGGCGATAGCGATTAAAAGACGTCAGAGCTATCTCCGCAAGGGAGAAAAATGCCAGGATGAAAAGCAGAAAAACCAACAGGAGAAACAGTTCAGGGAGAGAGAACTGCACAGGGTAACCTCGTAGCCTAAATCGCGATCATGACACTTTTAGGCAAGGCATGCAAGTGTCATGTTTTGGGTGGAGTCGATAATATTTGCACAATTAGGTTGAAAAATCATCATTTTTGTCGGAGACTTAGAGTATGGACATCCGCTAAGGAAGCACATATGCAATGGATACTCCTGTTCGTCCTTGTCGTTGTGAATACGGCCAGTTTTGCGCAAGGCTGTGTTGTCGGGGGGCCTGCCAAACAGCAACGCTTTGTGTGCTTTGATGGCCGTAGTCTCTCCAATGAGGGAGGGCAACTCATCTGGCATGCCCGTCGCGGCTGTTTCAAAAGCACCATACCTTGCTGTGCCTATCAGGCGGGCCACTACGGACGCTATGCCAATCGAGCGCAATTACACCGTGCCCTGGAGCGTTGCCGCTATCATTATCCCTTTCGACTGGGAGAAATGCAAACACATTAACCGCCTTCGCGTCAACCGCTATGCGGCGGTCAACATTCTTTGGTCGCTCAAGAGGGGGAGGGGGTTTCCCCTGTTTGTCAAAGGGAGAGAATTGCTCAAACCGGGGCGCCCTGCTATGATGCTGCGTTTGTCTCAGGGAGTTACGCATGTATCTGATTACCGGTGGGGGAAGTGGGATCGGGCAGGCTTTGGCGTGGGCTTTGGCCGATAGAAATAAAGCGGTTCTGATTGTGGGGCGCAGGGAACAGGCGCTGCGCGAGACGGCGGAGCACCGACCCACGATTCGCTATTGCGTGGCGGATGTCGCGCAGGCTGTCGGCCGGCAGAAGCTCCTGTCTGAATTACAACACTGTACGGCATTAGACGCGCTGGTCAACAATGCGGGTATTATTGAGCCGATTGCGCCGCTGGCAGAGATTGGAGAAGCCGAGTGGCAGCGACTGATGGCGACTAACGTGGATGCCCCCCTGTTTTTAACACAGGCCCTGTTGCCGAAATTACGTCAAGGCCGGGTGTTGCAGATGGGGTCGGGCGCGGCTTATTTTCCCGTGGTCGGCTGGGGAGCCTATTGCAGTTCAAAAGCGGCTTTATCAATCATAACGCGCGTTTGGCAAGCAGAGTGTCCTGACATGGCTATTGCTTCTGTGATGCCCGGGATCATTGATACTGCTATGCAAGCAACGATTCGGCATTCTGGGGCGATGGCTACCGATAAGCAAGCCTTTTTTACCGACTTGAAAGAGAAAGGGCAGTTACTGGACTGTGATACAGTAGCCGCTTTTTTGTGTTGGTTATTGCTCGATACCCCGCTTGAGCGCTTTCGCTCACAAGAGTGGGATATCTACGATAGAGAGCACCATCGCCATTGGCTGGTGCCGCCACATCGTCTAGTGCACTGGGAGGAATAATGGTGCCTGGAGTATGTTTGACTAACTTGCAGGTACTGACGCCCACTGGCGCAGTGATAGCCGGACAGACGGTCGTGGTGCAACAAGACCAGATCGTATGGGTGGGTCCGGATGCCCAGTTGCCAGCAATGTATCAACGGCAGGATGTGACCACCTACGATGGTCAAAATCGCTTGTTGACCCCGGCTTTGATTGACTGTCACAGCCATTTGATCTACGGCGGTAACCGGGCGCATGAATTCCGTTCTCGGTTGGCAGGTCAATCGTATGCCGACATTGCGGCGGCTGGTGGCGGCATTCGAGCCACGGTACAGGCGACTCGAGAAGCCAGTGCCGAGGCATTGTTACATGCGGCTTTGCCTCGTGCGCTCGCCTTGCGAGCAGAAGGAGTTGCCACGCTCGAAATCAAGTCGGGTTATGGGCTGGATTTGGCGTCAGAAGTGAAAATGTTGCAGGTGGCCCGTCAATTGGGAGAGCACAGCGGCATGCGTATCCGCAGCACGTTTTTGGGGGCGCACGCCCTGCCACCAGAATATGAAGGGCGTTCACAAGCCTATATTGATTACCTGTGTGCGGAAATGCTTCCCTACATTGCCGAGGCCAAATTGGCAGATGCGGTGGATGTTTTTTGTGAAACGATTGCCTTTAGCCGTCAGCAGGCAGAACAGGTCTTTCAGACGGCCATAGACTACGGGTTACCGATTAAATGCCATGCGGAGCAGTTATCCAATATGGGGGCCAGCCAATTGGCGGCAACAATGGGGGCTTTATCCTGTGATCATCTGGAATATCTGGATGAGGCCGGTCTGGTGGCGATGCAACAGCAGGGAACGGTGGCGGTATTATTGCCTGGCGCCTTTTATTATCTGGCGGAAACCCGTTTGCCACCCGTAGCGGCATTGCGCGCGCATCAGATTCCCATGGCTATTGCCACCGACGCCAATCCCGGCTCATCCCCCACCAGTTCTTTATTGCTGATGTTAAGTATGGCCTGTCGCTTTTTTGGTCTGACGGTGGATGAGGCCCTGGCTGCCGTGACCTGCAATGCCGCACGTGCATTGGGGCTCGCCGATGACATTGGCATGATCGCTCCAAAGCGGCAGGCTGATTTGATTGTGTGGGACATCGCCGATCCGGCTGAATTGTGTTATTATTTCGCCAGCCCGCTAGCACATCAAACGATGATTGGCGGCTCATGGCTGGATGAGCCGGCTATTCCCCTTATATCATGACAGTGGAAAAAAAATGGTACGAAAATTATGGTGGCTAGGTTTTGCCTGGCTTCTGGCAGGCAGCGTGAGTGCCGTGCAGACGATAACAGAGCAAAAGCAAACGGCTGCGGCTGAGATTGATCTGCAATACCCGCAGGGTTTTCCGTATGAGCAAATCGATAAGGCGGTGTTGCGGCGCGTGCAGATGAACCAGCAATCTTTTGCCAAACAATTGAAAAACGATCAGCATCTGACCGATGATATTCCGGGAAAAAGCGGATTATGGCTACGCTATCAGATTCCTTTTCAGCAGGGGGGCTGGTTGAGCATTCGCCTGAATTTTTCGTTGTTCAACCGCGGAGCCGCGCATCCCAATCATTGGGTGGAAGTGTTAAATTTTCATAAAGAAGAGTCGCTTAGCTTGGCTGATCTGTTGGCTCAGGAAAAGGATTTGGAAAAACTGGCGGCCTATTGTCAACAGGCCTTGTTGAAAAAAGACTGGGCGGATGAGAAATGGATCAAAGAGGGGACTGCGGCCACAGTGGACAACTATCAGAACTGGGTATTTTCCGCCGATGGCATCCGTGTCATCTTCGATACCTATCAGGTTGCACCCTATGTATTCGGGCCACAGGAGCTTAGTTTGCCGTTTCATCTGGTACAGCCCCTGTTAAAACCAAACTATCAGAGGCACAACTGGAGACAGAGTCATGACTGAGGCGCCGGTGGAGCATGCCACAGCGGAAACCTCAATTGCGGAATTGAGTGTTCGCGCGGTCATATTAGCCATTGTCCTGACGCTTGTCCTGGCGATGTCCAATGCCTATCTGGCCTTAAAGTTGGGCATTTTAACCTCGGCCTCTATTCCAGCGGCTATTATTTCCATGGGTATCCTGCGTTTTTTTAAAAATGCGACCATTCTGGAAAATAATGCGGTACAAACAGCGGCTTCTGCCGGAGAGGCGGTGGCAGGCGGTATTGTCTATACGATCCCGGCTCTCATTATTATTCACTACTGGACTGGTTTTCCCTATTGGGTTAATTTTTTTATTGCCTTTAGCGGCGGGGTACTGGGGGTGTTATTTTCCATTCCCCTGCGCCGTATTTTAGTCAATGATCACAGTTTGCGCTTTCCTGAGGGGCAGGCTATTGCCCAGGTATTACAAACATCACGCGAAAACTCGGGCCTGGGCAATATTCTGGCTGGTGGACTGGTTGGGGGATTGCTGGAGTTGTGTCAGGTTGGCTTCAAAATTATTGCCAATAGCTGGAGCTATTGGTTTGTGGCCAAACGCGCCCTCTTTGGTTTTGGCGCCGGTTTTTCAGCTACCATGATTGGAGCGGGGTTTTTAATTGGCCATCAAATGGCGATCAGTATTTTTCTGGGAGCGGCGCTTAGCTGGCTCATTGCCCTGCCGCTGGTCAGTTTGGGTTTTCCGGAGTTGATTGACAGCGAGCACGTTGCCCATTCTGCGCATTTACTTTGGGATAATGAAATGCGCTATTTAGGTATTGGGGCGATGTTATTAGCCGGGATCTGGACTTTTGTCCGACTATTCCGTCCCTTATTGCGGAATGTGCGGCAATCTTTTGACGATTTCGTCATGCAGGGCCGCACGCGACAAAAACGCCTGCGCACCGACCTTGATATCCCGGTTCCCTTTATTTTTATCGGTATTATTTTGATGAGCGCGGTACTGTTTCTTTTTTTCCAATTTATTTTTCCGCTCGAACAGTTGGGCATGGCAGAGAATATTGGCCCGACACTGGTTTTTGCTGGTGTGTTGTATGTGCTGCTCATCGGATTTTTATTTTCACTGATGACGGCTTTTTTTTCCGGTATGGTTGGGGTGACGGCCAGTCCGGGTAGTTCAGTGGTCATTGCCGGTATGCTTTTGATCGCCTGGTTATTGCTTTGTGCGATGAATACCTGGTTGCCCTTACCCTTTTCAGCAAGCCAGTTGCGGGCAGCTGAGGCGATTTCCATTATGATTGGTTCGGTGGTTACTGGTATTGCGGCGATTGCCAATGATAATACACAGGATTTGAAAGTGGGACAATTAGTGGGGGCGACGCCCTGGAAGCAACAGGTGATGTTATTGTTGGGGGTTCTGGTGTCTGCCCTGGTGATTCCTGCGGTCATGCAATTGCTCTACAACGTCTACGGCATTGCCGGAGTGATGCCCCGTGAGGGTATGGATGTCAGTCTCAGCCTGCCAGCACCTACGGCTGCCTTAATGGCGGCCATTACCCGGGCGGTATTCAGCCATAGCTTGCCTTGGTTGATGATGTTGGCCGGAGCCGGATTGATAGTGCTGATTATCATTATACAGGATGTTCTTTTTCGCAAAATGATGCGCCTGTCGATTCTGGGCGTTGCCATAGGAATGTATTTGCCATTGGCGTCTTCGGTTCCTTTATTTATTGGTGGATTGATTGCCTGGCTGATTCAGCGTCAGTTACACAAGCGCCAGCTTCCGGAGCTCGATTATAAGGATCGCTTGCAGCGTGGCGTACTGATAGCCTGTGGTTTGGTCGCGGGTTCTGCATTGGTTGATGTGCTACTGGCCATTCCGTTCTCGCTTTTGGAGAGTCCCGATGCCTTGCGCATTAGTGGTTTGCAATGGCCTGGTTTGGCCTTGTTCCTGGGGGTTGCGACGACCTGCTGGTTGGCCTTCTGGATTCGACGACGGGTTTTCGCATAAGCTTTTTTTATTGCGTTGGACTATGGGGCCAGGGTTTACCTGCTTTCATAATCCGCTCCCGTACACCCTGCGCATCGTCACTGGCCTGGGGAAGCACCAGGGCAATGCAGTCCGCCTCACTGGCATCGGCGATACGCAAGCTGTCATAAAGCGCCCACGCTGCCTGGGCCGATTCCGCGGGAAAGGGGAGAAAGAGCGACGGATCAACAGATTCTGGCTTATGCTGGTGCAAGACAAACACCGATGGGAGGCTTTGCTGGACAAAGGCCGTGAGTTCTCGTTGCGATGTCACATAAAACAGGGGTTTGTTGGGTTCATAATGTCGGGGAAGTTGACCAGGAACCCGTACGGTATGCGGGACAGTCAACTCAGGCAGCTGACAGTGTGCGCCTAGCATGGTGGCCGTAATGCTGCCCGGGCGCAGTATTGTCCCCCCGTTGGCATTAAGCGCTGAGACAATAGTCGATTCTATACCTACCTCACAACGGCCACCGTCCAGAATGTAAAAGTCCGTCTCGGAAAAGCTCTGCTGTACATGCTCCGCGCAGGTAGGGCTGATTTTGCCAAAGGGGTTCGCTGAAGGCGCAACCAGTGGAACCTGCAGACGGCGTAAAAGTGCCAGGCTTGTGGGGTGCGCTGGGGCACGGATAGCGATACTGTTCTGACCACCGGTTACCAGCGAGCCGGTGGAGAGTGGTCGATAGGGGAGAACCAGGGTGAGGGGGCCAGGCCAGAAATGCTGCATCAGTTGGAGGGCATAGTCAGGGATGTCGGTTACCCATTGGCGCAGATCCCATTCCGGTGCCACATGCATGATGAGAGGATGGCTGCGCGGGCGGTTCTTTAACGTGTAAACCTGCGCAATCGCCGCATCATCCAATGCATTGGCTGCCAGTCCGTAAACGGTTTCAGTCGGAATGGCGACGACCTTGCCCGACAGCAGCATGTCCGCAGCACGCTCGATTTCGTTGATAATCACACACATGATAAGCAAATGATGAAATACTAATGCCAGATTGTATAAAAAAACATTAATATTGTCGACCCTCCCCATTCATGAAAAGACAACTATTTTCACAGAATTGAGAAAAAATGAAGAGGCGTGTCATAAAAAATTGGATTTCGACTTTTGAAAAAATCTTTTTTTGTGGTAGCTTGTCAAATGATTATAGGCGAACTATATTTTACTGAACCATTATTTTGTTGGTTTGTTGGAAGGTTTGACAATTCTATCATCAGCTGGTTTAATTTGTGTGAGGATACCGTGCGCGGTTAACATGGATTAGGGATTATAGTTCGGTACAGCGGCAGAGATTGTTTGCAGTCAACTCGAGAGTGCACATACGGGCATAAAGCTAGCCGATATCTTTTCTGGTTCAAGGCTTGCCGACATTCTGGCTTTTGTATCAAGATTTCATTTAAGGAGTGAAACTCATGGATTATCGATTATCATTAACTGGGGTGGCTATCGCGGTGGCATTAAGCGTTTCTGCGGCCACTCATGCCGCTACGCCACTGGCCATGCCACAGCAGAATTTTAAGGATATTAAGCGCAAATTTGCTCTGCAACTGCCCGGTCAACGGTTTATGGCGAGTCAAAAATCCGATCAACTGCAGTTTGTCAAACAGCATATTGATAAGAAAAATGTGGCGCATATTCGCCTGCAACAACGGTTTCAAGGCTTTCCTGTCTTTGGTGGCTATACGATAGCCCACTCGCGACAACCCCAGAAAACGCTGATGGGCGCAGCCCCCGCCAGCGTTAAAATGACCGGTGTACTCTATGAGAATCTGGCCAGTGATTTAGGGTCGGTACCTGCCAATTTTGTAGCCAATGGCGCCTCTGTTTTGCAAAAATTTGTGCAGAAATATCAGAAAGAACCCATAAGCGACGCGCAAGTGACACCCATGATTTATATTGATGAGCAACACAAAGCCCATTGGGCCTATAAAGTATCCGTTTTTGTCCTCCATCAGGATAACATTCCCTCACGGCCGGTTGCTATCATGGATGCGCAACATTCCAAGACTTTTGTGCAGTGGAATGATGTGAAAACGGAGCGTGTGCCTGTGAAAGGGATAGGCTACGGCGGTAATAGTAAAACCGGCAAGATCCAGTACGGTACCGATTTTGTGGCTCTGGAGATTACCAGAGATACGGAGGACAATAGCTGTTTTCTGGAAAACAGCGAAGTGAAGGTCGTGGATATGGAGCATCGCTATTCCTCGGCAGCGCATCCCATGCGTTTTAATTGCCTGCTGGCTACAGATGATGAACGGGGGATTTACTGGACAGGGTACCAGGGCGATGGATACGATGAAGAAAATGGCGCCTTCTCACCGACCAATGATGCCTTGTATGCCGGCTATGTGATTAAGCACATGTATCATGATTGGTACGGCGAAGAAGTCTTGACAAAAAAAGATGGTTCCCCCATGCAATTGGTCATGCGGGTACATTATGGTAGCGGCTATGAAAATGCCTACTGGGACGGCAGACAAATGACGTTCGGGGACGGTGAGAATATGATGTATCCTCTGGTGTCACTGGGGGTGGGAGGCCATGAAATCAGCCACGGATTTACCGAACAGCACTCTGATTTGAACTACTACGGCCAGTCAGGTGGTATGAACGAAGCCTTCTCGGATATGGCGGCTATGGCTGCGGAATATTATTCCGTTGGCAAGGCGAGTTGGCAGATTGGTGCGGAGATCATGAAAGAAGACAGCGGTTACGATGCACTGCGTTACATGGATGATCCCAGCCGGGATGGCCGCTCTATCAATAGTGCCGATGAGTACTATGGCGGACTGGATGTGCATTATTCCAGTGGCGTATACAACCACTTGTTTTACATTCTGGCGAATAAAGAGGGTTGGGATGTTCGCAAAGCCTTTGATGTGATGGTCAAGGCCAATATGGATTACTGGCGGCCATTTACGGACTTTGATGAAGGCGGTTGTGGTGTCATTAATGCAACGCGCGATCTCGGTTATGGTATTGAGGATGTCAAAGCGTCTCTGAGCGAAGTCGCCATTAACTATTTATCCTGTATGGACGAAAGCGCGTAATCAGGCTTGCCTCTGGCTCATCGAGCCAGAGGATGCTTTGTGATCAGCAGGCGAGTTATGACCCCAGGGGCGCGGTGGACTATTGAGCCGCTCGCTCGGCGAACAAGGCGAGTTTTCTGCGATTACGCATCACCCTGCTTAGGCTGTCGGCCATTGATGCTAAAGCTGAGTGACAGCATATTGAGGTTCCTACCACGTCCATTATGGCGCTGAAAAAAGTAGCGACCATGTCTTTTTACCGAGTGGCTGTAATACCTTTCCGTCATCATTTGGACTGTGGTGAAAACGTAATTCCGCCTGCGGCATTCAGACGTTCTATTCGTTGTTTGATGGTCGGTGATCCTGCTATATCCGCAGTACCCTTTTTCTCAGGCAGGACCTTTTCATCCCCTTTGAGTACTGATGAGGAAACTTCCCTTTTCGGCGGCGCAGAAACCGTTCGAGCAGGGCGATTGGTCGCGGTAAAAAATTTTAATCGTAAAGCTGCGCTATCATCCGTGTTATCGTCTCCCCGCGTTTCTGGGCGTAAAGACTCGGAAGAGGAGGACGCTGAAGAGGTCCCTGTTCCTCTGGGAGAGGTTGGCGGTGACTGCCGTGTCAGCACGATGTTTTTGTGGGTTGCACTTCGGCCTCTTATTTTTTCAAATAAACGGCCAGAGGATTTGGGGCTTTTCGGTGTGACCATGGTTTGCGGAGGTCTATCCTCGTCAGTTAAAATTTTAGACTCGCCCGTTATGATCTGATCGGTGTGGGGCGTGATGCGCACGGGTAACAACGTATATTTCTGAAACAGCAGGGAGGCGGCATTGGCCTGACTTTGATTCAGTGTCTTTAATGCTGCAAGCATGGCCGGGCTCATTTTAGTCATTGCATTTTTAATGGAGTTTGACTTGTCGGTTAAGCCTTTTAGCTTATCTTGTGTGTCTTTGATTAAGCAATCCTGCGTTTGCCATTTGGTGGTTACCCTATTAATGTCCTGCGCCAATTCAGCCATGCCTTGTGTCTCTTTCGGAAAATGTGCCTGTGCCGTGTTGATCGGTGACGACGTTTTCCAAAGTGCAAATAATTGATTTTGTTCCGTCTCTTGTTTCGTTGTCATCATTTTTTCAGCGAGCTGATATTTGTCGTCCAATAAAGCTAATTCGTCCCTGGCTTTCTGTAATTCCAGTCGAAGGTTTTGGATTTGTTCTTTCAGGTCTTTGCGCTGCTTATCATAGCCTGGGAGCATTGCCGTGGAGGCAAAATGAATGGTTTTTTCAGAATGAGCCAGGCCGGATTGCAAGACATCGGCGTAATCTGCGCTACATTTGAATACCTGACTTGCCATCTCAAAAATTGCACTATCTGCCATTTGCGCGCTTTCTTTTACCAACTCTCGTCCCAGCAGGCTGCATTGGGAAAAGATCTGTACACATTTAATTAACTCATTTTGAAAGGCCTCAAAGCTCATCAGAGATGGGCTCAATCCCTGGATGTCTTTCCGATAGTGCTCACTGAAGGGAAGGTATTGACTACAGGCAGATGCTGCGTTTTTGCGAATGGCAACAAAGGTATCTGAAGCAACAAAAACGAGCATTTTTTTGGCAATCTCCTCATCGCTGTCTTCCGCTGTAAATTGCACGCCACAGTGGTGAAACAGATAATGCTCTATACTGTCGCCCACGATTAAATAGATTTCCCTGTATGGTTTCAGGAAGTCTTTTAGTGTCTGAATCTCTCTTTTGAGTGTAGGGAGATCACCAACGTATTTTCCTGTCTTTTCTGCGGCTTCAAGTGCCTGAACCAACTCACACCCTGCTTGATAGATCTTAAGAAATCCTCGTAACTTCACGATCTCCGCAGACTGCAGTTCTTGGCATAGCTTGTGTATGGTACCCATTCTCATTGACCTAAAATA
This sequence comes from Legionellaceae bacterium, assembly GCA_020831865.1. GTDB lineage: Bacteria > Pseudomonadota > Gammaproteobacteria > Legionellales > Legionellaceae > JAFIFT01. The sequence goes on from JAFIFT010000018.1 coordinate 148,772, forward strand.
GTTGGCGCTCTGTTGTTATTTTAATGAGCAATTCTTAAGGAAAAGTTAAAGCGGTGATTTTAAGCAGCGCGATTTTTTTATTTTCTTGAGAAAAATCTGATTTTTTAGTGCTTTTGTGGTGCAAAAGTAATTCGGTGTATTGGGACACAATGATGCCCTCTATTGGGCATCAATACGAGACAACGGCTCTGTCGTGTTTATCCCTGAACCGTTATTTTTTAGCCGGGCCACATGTACATCTGGCATGGATCAGCCGTGCCAGCCAAGTTCCAACGCTCCTTGGAATAAACCTTTTCGTAACGTGGCACGACCAAGCCCTACCGTTGAAAAGTAAGTTCTGGAGACTGGAATGTAATAATTGACGCCCATTTTGCCATAGATATGATTATCCATTTTATAGACTAATCCGCTTCCGACAACGGGCGATATCAGGGAGGTACCATGATCAGAAAAGCGTTGGGTATCTCCACAAGCTGTAAGCATTTAAATTAGCATTGGAAACGTTTGTTTGGATGATGCTGGCGTTACCCCCCAAATAAGCGCCGGTCCATGATAGTAAATACGGTTTGGGACAGGGGATATCTTCCCTGCACCGTTGGGCGTGGTTGCCAGGCTTTTTACCATCCCTGTCATGGATTATTGGTTTAAGCTCGCTACATCATAGATGGTGATCGGGGTATCAACCCCTTTGACTTTGACCCGTAAATGGCCACTGGTTTGTAATAAACCATCTACCTCCTGCCGGGTTGCTTCTGAAATGAGCACTTGGCCGCCTAAACTTAAATCCTGAATTCTTGCGGCCAAGTTGACCGGGGAACCAATAGCGCTATACTGCATTCTTTTTTCCGAGCCAATATTGCCGATAATGGCTTGCCCGGTGTTAATCCCAATACCCATATTCAGTTCCGGTAGTTTGTTTTTTCGATTATAACGATTGACCTCTTCCATATTCTGTTGCATGGCAAGGGCGCAGGCTATAGCCCTTTCGGCTTCTTTCCCGTCACTGAATGGTGCACCAAACAAGACCATAATGGCATCGCCAATAAACGAGTCGATAGTACCATTGTAGCTTTCAATAATAGACACCATATGCCCGAAATAATTATTTAACGCCGCCACGATTTTCTCAGCGGGATACTGCTCCGATAACGGGGTAAAGTTTCTGAGATCGCTAAACAGGATGGTGATTTTTCGTTGTTCGCCGCCCAATTTAAGCTTGCTGCGAGGTTTCAGAAGCTCATTGACGACATCATCTGACATAAAGCAACTGAACGTTTTTCGAATAAAGTCATTTCTAAGCTCCAGTGCTTTTTTTGCCTTTTGCAAAGACGCATTTTTATCGCGTATTTTCTTTTCCATCTCATAAATATCTAATAAGGTTAATTGGTCTTCTGCCAAGTCGGCCAAGTCCTTCAGAATACTTAATTGTTCAGGTTGCAGCTGCCGGGGGCTTGTGTCGGAAATGCAGAGAGTCCCAACCTTAAAACCCTCCGCAGTTGATAAAGGGAATCCAGCATAGAAGCGAATGTTAGGTGCATTGGTGACTAAAGGACTGTTGGCAAAACGCTCATCTTGTCGTGCGTCTGGTACAACTAATGGATGAGCTTGCTGAATGGTATGGTTGCAAAATGAAATATTACGCGGGGTTTGTTTTGCCTGTAAGCCACAACTGGCTTTAAACCATTGCCTGTCGGTGTCCAGAAGGGCAATGTAGGCTATCGGAGCGGAAAGATACCGGGATGCCAGGCGTACGATTCGGTCGAAGCGTTCTTCCGGCGGGGTATCTAAAATTTTTAACTCATATAGTGCGGCCAGTCTATCGGACTCACCCGCAGGGCGTTTTTTGCTCATTACTTTTCTCCATCAGCGCGCATCAACAACACAACGATTTCATCTCACTCAGGTGCTGCAAAGTGGGAAATCCTCATCAAGGGATGGCTGTTCGTTTTATATTGTGATTTTGTCTGTCGTTCTTCCCCTATATGTAGGTGCGTGTTGCATTTGGCCGCGGTAAAACAGGGGGTACAGCCGCGTTGCCAAAGCCCGGTCTTATTGGAGAGTATAGACCTTTTTGGGGAATTGCGCGGCCGAATCAGGCCATCATGGCCGCCTCTTAAGGTGATCGGGTGGCTGACTGGTTCGCTTTTTCATTGGCTATCGGTATATACTAAAATCACGATCTTTATTTGGGCCAAGCCTTGTTAAGACATCCGACACACAGCTTAACCGTTTGGATTTTACTTGCCATGGCCGCAGGCCTCATGGCTGGCCTGGTGATCCATGCCGCTTTAGACCCCGAAGCCACCATGACACAGGGAGTGAAACTGACACTGACGATAGGTGGTCAGCTTTTTATGAACGCGTTAAAAATGCTGGTGGTTCCGGTGGTGTTTGTGTCGCTGGTATGCGGGATGTTTTCGCTCAAAACCAGTGCCAAAATTGCCTCTATCGCCCGTCGAACATTCTTGCTTTACCTTTCTACCACGGTCATCGCCATCAGCCTCGCGCTGTTGATAGCCAATCTTCTGGGCATTGGGCGTACAAACCATCTCACGGCGAAAGCGCCGGTGGATCTTGAAAATATTCCGGGGGTGATGGAAATTATTGTCAATCTTATCCCGTCCAACCCGGTAGCTGCATTGAGTGAAGGCAATATGTTGCAAATCATTCTGTTGGCTTTGTTGTTTGGTTTGGCCTGTAATCGCGTTGGGGAAAAAAACGCCGCCCCGGTAAAAAATGTCTTTATTGCATTGCAATCGATCGTGATGGATCTAATGGGCCTCATCATTAAACTGACCCCCATAGGCGTGTTTTGTCTGGTGGCAACGCTCTTTGCCGATACAGGTATCGCACTGATTCACGCGCTTGTTGGTTATTTTTTAACTGTTCTGCTTGTCTTGTTTTTGCAATTATTTATAACCTATGGCTGTTTTGTCCATTTTTATGCCCGACTGTCAACCTATCGCTTCTTTCGCCACATGCTGGCACCGATGCTGTTTGCCTTCAGTACATCGAGTTCTGCTGTGTCTATTCCTATTGTATTGCACACCGTAAAGGAAAAAATGGGGGTGCATCCGTCTATTGCCTCCTTTGTGATTCCGCTTGGCGCAACCATTAACATGGATGGCACTGCGGTGATGCAGGGTGTAGCAACCGTTTTTATCGCTAACACCTACGGGATCGACTTGAGCTGGATAGAGTTTTTGCAAATCATTCTTACCAGCACGCTTGCGTCCATTGGCACTGCGGCCATTCCAGGTGTGGGCCTGATTACGCTGGCCATGGTCTTAACCCAGGTTGGTCTGCCGGTTGAAGGCATTGCTCTCATCATCGGTGTCGATCGACTGCTGGATATGACCCGCACCTCCGTCAATATTTGCGGCGATGCCATGGTTACCTGTTCGGTGGCCAGAAAAGAAAATCAACTTGACATCAAGCGTTATATGCGCGGCGAGGAAGCATAATCACCATCCATTGCGACTAGTGGATGATCCAGATTACGGGTGGCTTAACCCCTATAAAGTACAGGTAGATGGTACAGGGGCTGTTAATTTTTAATATCTTAAAGCTGATAACGGTCATTTATGAGCAGTTTTCCTGCTTGTGCTGCACGACGGCAAGACGCTTGCTGAAACGGCAACCTATAAAAAACAGCAAATCATAGAATTCTATAAATTAAACGTCAATGATGAAGAAAACTGACCTTTCGCACCAGTGATTGATATTTTTATATTTAGAGTGGTCGATATCGACGTAGGTCAATTCGGGGGGTAAATCATACATATCGAGTGCGGATGGTCCAAAATAGGCAATAATGCGCTGGTGGACTTTTTTCAGA
>JAFIFT010000019.1 GCA_020831865.1 Legionellaceae bacterium
TCTGAAAAAAGTCCACCAGCGCATTATTGCCTATTTTGGACCATCCGCACTCGATATGTATGATTTACCCCCCGAATTGACCTACGTCGATATCGACCACTCTAAATATAAAAATATCAATCACTGGTGCGAAAGGTCAGTAGTATAGTCATCAACCTGCTTTCTCTCGACTACACCACGGTTCGTTTCCGAAAATAGTGCTTCTGGACGCATTCTGTCACCAAACGACGTTAACCGCTGGTAAGAACCACTAAACAAGGAGAAGTGACTTAAAGTGTCCGCTGATACATCAGAAGTATCGGAGGATACTTGCAACATTGTACTCTCCACTTGGTGGAGCCGCCGTTCAACAAAATATTTTAAAAAAGTATCCCAAGCGATTAAAGAACGGGATGTTTTAAGTGCCGAAAAATTTTTAATCTCTTTTTGCTGTTCAGCCAAGATAGAGAAAACAGAAAATAAAGTTCGGTCGAAATGCCTGTCTTGAGTATGTATGGATATTATTTTTTCTAGAGTATCCGCAATCTTCTCGAGGATCGTATCAAATATTTCCGGATGTTCTATCATATATTTTGCCAGATAACTTTCAAAAAGACATACGGCAATAATATTATTTCTGTCATCAACGTCCAAAATAAGCCCAGAAAGGAGAGTATATTGACAAATAATATCATGGATCACTGACAAAAACAATAAAATAAGAACAACATGTGCTGATAATGCCACTTTGCCAGCAAATAATTTGGTCAAGATTTACTTGCTGTTTACGTTAAAACCTGGGTAGCATCTTCCAGCCTCTGTAGACTTTAGCGGACGATGTCCGCAGTCTTCATCGCGCCAGCTACATATAAATCATAATCGATCATTCCATAGCTTGACTCTAACTGCTGTTGGATAGCAGCTTTCTGCTCGGGATCAAGCCTCTGAAGATCACCATCATGAATTGCTTTCAACTTCACTATCACAAAATCACCATTGTCCACTTGCTTCCCTTCCTGTTGCTGAGGGGAGGCCATACTAAACGCCAGATTATTAATCACAGCAGGTACGCTATCGAGTTCACGGGTGGCCGCTGTGATCGCTTTCCATTGTGGAGCCTTTCCCTGTAAATACTGTTGCAGGGCGCTAAAGGACTGCTGACCGCTCATCAACGCCTTCCCCCATTCTGCTGCCTTTTCCTCCGCTTCTTTTTTAACCAGTTTTTGGCGTATCGTATCACGAACTTCGTCCAGAGAGCGTTTACTAGCGGGAATATGCTGGCGTAAGCGCAGCACCAGGACCGTATCACTATTAAGCTGTAGTGGTTCGCTATTGTTCGCCAACTCAAGCACATCATGGCTAAAAGCGGTATTGACCACCTGCTTGTTGCTGGCAATTCCTTCTGCACTGCCTTTTCGGCTGAAAGGTAGACTGCTCTGTAAAGGCAGGTTAAGCTCCCGAGCGATAGGCTCCAAGGTATCTGGGGTTTGAAAGGCAAGCTCTGTCATTTTTTCCACTTTGTCGGCAAAGAGCCGCTGTGTTGCATCCGCAATCAACTGCGCTTTTATTTGCGGGGCCACCTCGGCCAGCGGTTTGATTTGTGCTGCCCGGTAATCCATCAGTTTGAAGATCTGAATACCCTTGCTGGAAACGAATGGTTCGGAAATCTGTCCCGGTTTTTTTAGGGGTAACAATCCTTTATCCATGTAGGTTTGTCCGGCAGTGATCCAGGGTAACTCGCCCTGACGGGATACCGATAATTTGTCATCTGTCAGCTTGGTGAGCATTTCCGAGAATTTCTCCGGATGATTTTTGAGAGTCAGTGCTGTTTCATTGGCTTTTTGGGCAATCGCCTGTTTTTGTTCCACACTGGCATCATCGGGATAGGCAAAATAGATTTGGGCCACCTTCCACTGGGTCGGGAGCTTATAGTTCATCTGATTTTCTTTGTAGTACGCTGCTATTTCCTTTTCCGACGGGCGGATAGTTTTGCGCACATCTGTGGCCGATAAGCGGACATATTCGACACTGACTTTTTCTGGATTCATGAAAGCGGACGGATGCTGCTGATAATAGTGGTCAATATCTCCACTTGCTATCGTGATGGCTTTTTCAAAATCGCGGGCAGGAAGCGTCAAATAGGCATAATCGCGCGTCTGCATATACAGTTTAACAAAGCGTTTCAGCTCAGAGGGTAATACAAATGCGGTTCCCATCATGGCAAATCGTACCTGATTCAACAACATCCCCTGGGTCACCTCCTGAAAAAAAGTCTCGGGAGTAAATAAAGCGCCAGACAGGCTTTGTTGGTAGCGCTCAGGGGAAAAATGCCCATCCTGCTGAAATTGAGGAATTGCCAGAATAGCGGCCTGTGCCTGCTCGGGATTAATGACGAAACCAAATTTGGCCGCATTCTGCATACTGACCGTATTGACAATCATTTCATTGATCACCTGCTGCTTCAGTTCCTTATCCCGTTCCACTGAAAACTGCGCTGGCTCGCGCATCTGGCGACTGCGGCGGTAATTCACATCAAGAGCCTGATGGCTAATGGGTTCACCATTCACCGTGACCTCGGCATCCGCACGCTGATGCGACTGCACATAGTAGTCAACGCCAAAAAGAGTAAAGGTTACCGCGATGAGGATGATAATAACCCAGGCCACAACGCCTTGAATTCGCTCGTTAAGCTTTTGCAACATATTAGCGTTCCATTTGTAGTTGATCTTAATATATTTCGCGCAGTCACAATTTGTGTTGTTTTGACGACGTCTTTTGAAAAACCCGTACCAGACCCTGCTAGTACTCGCTTTTCAAAAGCCCCCCCGGCACAACACGCAAAGCAAATAAAAGGGCATAGTTTCCGGCGAGACGTATATCCTTACACAAAGCCCGCAAGCTCGCAAGTCTTAACCACTGCGTCTTGGCGGTTTCTGTCCTGATGCGGCGCAGGGCAAGCAGCTAAAAAAAACGCGCCCTAAGGCGCGTTAATGTTGGCGGAGTGGACGGGGCTCGAACCCGCGACCCCCGGCGTGACAGGCCGGTATTCTAACCAACTGAACTACCACTCCAATTCGTGGTGGGTGCTGCAGGGATCGAACCTGCGACCCTCGCCTTGTAAGGGCGATGCTCTCCCAGCTGAGCTAAGCACCCAAGATTTTTTACGCTTCTTGGACAGCGTCTTTTAAGTTTTTACCTGCCTTAATTTTAGGAACACGAGCAGCAGGGATATGAATTTTTGCGCCGGTTTGTGGATTTCTACCATCACGTGCCGCACGAAAACCAGTGGAGAAAGTACAAAGCCCAGGAATAACCACTTGATCACCTTGCTTCATCACATCAATAATCGTGGATGTAAATGCTGTCAATACCTCGCTAACCTGAGTCTTAGACATACCCGATTTGCTTGAAATGGTTTGCACTAATTCGCTTTTTTTCATTTTTTCCCCTATCCAAGTTATTTTAACCAAGCCACTTTTTTTAAAAACCACATTTAAAAAGTTCAGGCCTTAACATCCCTGCAAAGCCGCGCCCTCAGCGCGACAACGAGGAAACTATAACCCGATTTAATGGGCATGTAAATCCTTATTTTGCATTTTTTTTCGATCTGCATGCTTATTTTTTTCACTTCCCTGTCTTTCTGAAAGATTAGCAATCGGATTGGTCACCAATGCAATAGAAAGGACCTCTTCAATCGTTTGAACTGGATGTACTTTTATCTTGCGCAGGATGTTATCAGGGATCTCCGCCAGGTCTTTTTCATTCTCTTGCGGAATCAATACATGTTTAATTCCCCCCCTGTGCGCAGCTAAAAGTTTTTCTTTCAGCCCACCAATGGGCAATACCTGACCACGCAAGGTAATTTCGCCCGTCATGGCCACATCTGCCCGTACCGGAATTTTGGTAAAGACAGATACCATAGCAGTACACATGCCTATCCCGGCGCTGGGACCATCTTTCGGCGTGGCTCCTTCCGGAACATGGATATGGACTTCGGTTTTCTCATAAAAATCGGGTGCCAGACCTAACTGTTCTGCCCTGCTGCGCACGACCGTCATCGCGGCCTGAATGGACTCGGTCATCACATCACCAAGTTTACCAGTTTGAATGGTTTTTCCCTTACCGGGCATCATGGATGCCTCTATCGTCAGGAGCTCCCCCCCTACGCTGGTCCAGGCTAATCCGGTCACCTGCCCGATACGATCCTCTTCTTCTGCCATGCCATAACGAAATTTCTTTACCCCCAAATATTTCTCAATATTGCGAGCAGTAACGTTCACTCGTTTGGTTTTTTTGCTGGATAAAATGTCTTTCACTACTTTACGGCAAGCTGAAGCAATATCCCGCTCAAGGTTACGCACACCTGCCTCGCGTGTATAGTGGCGAATCATAGCCTGAATAGCTCCCTCGTTAATTAAAATTTCTTCGGGTTTCAACCCATTAAGTTTTACTTGTTTGGGTATGAGATAGTTCATGGCAATATTGGTTTTTTCATCTTCCGTGTAGCCAGCCAGTCGAATGACTTCCATTCTATCGAGTAAAGGCGCAGGTATCTCCAGCGAATTTGCGGTCGCAATAAACATGACATCACTTAAGTCATAGTCCACTTCCAGATAATGGTCGCTAAAGGTATGATTCTGCTCCGGATCGAGAACTTCCAACAAGGCGGAGGCAGGATCGCCCCGAAAATCCATGGCCATTTTGTCCACTTCATCTAGCATAATCAGAGGATTTTTCACTTTGGCCTTACACAGTTTTTGAATAATTTTTCCTGGCATCGAACCAATATAGGTGCGGCGATGCCCCCGGATTTCCGCTTCATCACGTACGCCACCCAGGGCAATACGAATAAAGGTGCGGCCGGTGGCATTGGCAATCGACTGCCCCAAGGAGGTTTTCCCTACCCCCGGTGGACCGACCAGACACAGAATCGGGCCTTTCAGGCGTTTCACCCGCTGCTGCACGGCAAGGTACTCTATGATGCGTTCCTTGACCTTCTCCAAACCGTAATGTTCTTTATCCAGAAGCTTTTCGGCTTTTTTCAAATCAAATTGAATTTTGTTTCTTTTTTTCCAGGGAACACTCAACATCCAGTCCAGATAGTTGCGTATCACTGTCGCCTCTGCAGACATGGGCGACATCATTTTCAGCTTGTTTAATTCGGCCAGTGATTTTTCTTTTGCCTCTTTGGGCATACCGGCTTTATTAATTGAATTTTCGATCTGCTCAATTTCACTCCCTTCTTCTCCAATCTCACCCAGCTCTTTCTGAATGGCCTTCATCTGTTCGTTTAGATAGTATTCACGCTGGCTTTTCTCCATCTGAGACTTGACCCGTCCACGTACCCGTTTCTCAACATGCAACAGATCAATTTCACCTTCAAGGGCAGCCAGTAAACGCTCCAGTCGGTTGCCAGCATCCTCAATTTCCAACAACTCCTGCTTTTCTTCGATTTTAAGCGTCAAGTGCGCTGAAATGGTATCTGCCAAACGTCCGGGCTCTTCAATGCCCGTGAGCGACCCCAGTACCTCTGGTGGTATTTTTTTGTTTAATTTTATATATTGCTCGAACTGTGACATGAGCGAGCGCATCAAAATATCAATTTCCTGCGCTTTCAGGTTTTCATTTTTTTCTTTTAAAACATTAACATGCGCCTCGATAAAGCCTTTATCTTCCGTATAAATTTTCACCTTGGCCCGCTGCTCTCCCTCCACCAGCACTTTGACCGTACCATCCGGCAGCTTGAGCAGCTGCAGGACACTCGAGATAGTGCCCACCTGGTAGATATCATCAAAGCTGGGCTCATCCTTCGCTGACTCGCGTTGAGCAACCAGAAAAACCTGTTTGTTTTCCACCATGGCATGTTCCAATGCCATTACTGACTTTTCCCGCCCCACAAAAAGCGGAATCACCATGTTGGGATAAACAACCACATCTCGTAATGGCAAAACCGGCAGCACCGGCTCATCGCCCAGTTCCTGTTTTTGCAATTCGGTATCAACGCTCATATTCAGCCCTTTGTCTTTTTTACTTAAAATTAGATGCCCATCGAGTGGTTATTGCATTTCAGCAAACCGCCTCTTTTCCCAATAATAGATATCTTACACCAGTCGAGCATTTTCATACAGATACAATCGTTCTCTTATGTACGAGCGGCTCTGATAACAAGGATACGTATACTATACTCTTGTTCCCTTAAATTACCAGTTTGAGATCCCTGATTTTCAGCCTCAAGCCCTTTGAATTCCAAGCGATTCTGTGGGCAGTTGGGAATGATTTAAAAGCCCCGTGGAACAAGATAAGGCATAGTCGTAAGCTAAAGAAAGCAGAGCAGACGCGCGTTGGCAGTATAGCCCGGCATCTACTCTGAGCAAAGAGGGTTATTCCGCAGCACCGACACAACTTTTTGGTTGCTCATCACCCTCATAAATAATAATAGGCTTACCTTCATTGGTTACCACGGCTTCATCAATAACAACTTTGGTAACCCCATCCATGGTTGGTAATTCATACATGGTATCAAGTAAGATATTTTCAAGGATAGCTCGCAGACCTCGCGCGCCAATTTTACGCTCCAGTGCCTTACGAGCCATCATCCGGATCGCTTCCTCGCGAAATTCGAGTACCACGTCTTCCATTTCAAATAAAGACTGAAATTGCTTGGTTAAGGCATTTTTCGGTTCTTTTAAAATGGAAACCAGTGCATCCTCATCGAGTTCATGCAAGGTCGTCACCACTGGAAGCCGCCCGACAAATTCTGGTATCAAACCAAATTTCACCAAATCTTCTGACTCAAGCTGATGCAACAGTTTTTCTTTTTCTTCCCCTTCTTTCACTGAGCGCAGCGAAGCAGAAAAACCAATCCCGGATTTATCGCTGCGGTCACGGATAATTTTTTCCAGCCCAGCAAACGCTCCTCCACAAATAAACAAGATGTTAGAGGTATCGACCTGTAAAAATTCTTGCTGGGGATGCTTGCGCCCACCCTGAGGTGGCACTGAGGCAACCGTTCCCTCAATTAATTTTAACAGCGCTTGCTGCACCCCTTCACCAGAAACATCGCGCGTAATGGAGGGATTATCTGATTTGCGAGAGATTTTATCGATTTCATCGATGTAGACAATCCCATGTTGTGCTTTTTCAATATCATAATCGCATTTTTGCAACAATTTTTGAATGATATTTTCGACATCCTCCCCGACATACCCGGCCTCGGTCAACGTCGTGGCATCGGCCATGGCAAAAGGCACATTCAGCAGGCGTGCCAGTGTTTGTGCCAGAAGGGTCTTACCGCTCCCAGTTGGTCCCACCAGCAAAATATTACTCTTACTAAGTTCTACCCCATCTTTGCTCTGGTATCGCAGGCGTTTGTAATGATTGTAAACGGCAACCGACAGTACTTTTTTGGCATGCTCCTGACCTATCACATATTCATCAAGAAAGGCAGCTATCTCTTTTGGCTTGGGAAGGCTTACGGATTCAGTGGATACAGTTTCCTGGCTTTCTTCACGAATGATATCATTGCACAGCTCCACACATTCATCACAGACAAAAACAGATGGACCAGCAATTAATTTTTTCACTTCATGCTGGCTTTTGCCACAAAAAGAGCAATATAATACCTTGTCGCCCTTGCCGTTTCCGGATTTACTCATCAACAAACCCCTTTTACTTCATTATGTACAATGTGAACGCAATTTCTGCATAAGAGTATAGCAATATCGTGGCTTAGTGTAATGCTAAAAATAGCAAAATTAAAGAAAAGATTCCTGTCCTGCCATGTTTCTGGTATTTCTGATGCGCAACAAAGCCCGCGCAAGGCCCACTACAGACAGACAGACACAGCCCTCCATTCCGGGGTGTGTCTCCAAACCTGGTTCAAGGATGGGTGTCAGACCGGTAAACGGGGCACGCCACCGTTAAAACAAAAATCGCGGCTATTGCCGCGAGGGAAGATAGAGATGGCAATAAGCACTCCCTGCCACCGAAAAGAACGTGTTATTTTTCTGACTGTTTCGCCAGTGAATCACGCTCATACAGCACATCATCAATCAAACCATACTCCATAGCCTGCGTTGCGCTCATAAAGTTATCACGCTCAGTGTCGCGCATAATGGCATCCGGGGTCTTACCGGTATGTTTGGCCATAATACTATTCAAACGTTCACGAACGGCCAGTGTTTCACGGGCATGAATTTCAATATCCGTTGCCTGGCCACGGTACCCGCCTAAAGGCTGGTGAATCATTACTCGAGAGTTTGGCAGGCAATAGCGTTTGTTCTCAGCACCGGCGCAAAGCAGTAAAGCCGCGGCGCTGGCCGCCTGCCCAATGCACAGGGTGCTCACATCCGGTTTAATAAACTGCATCGTATCGTAAATGGCCAAACCAGCCGTCACCACGCCACCAGGCGAATTGATATACAGGTAAATATCTTTCTCCGGATTCTCTGACTCCAAAAAAAGAAGCTGCGCCACAACCAGGTTGGCCATATGATCTTCGACTTCACCCAACAGGAAAATAATCCGCTCTTTCAGCAAGCGAGAGTAAATATCATACGAACGTTCACCACGCGATGTTTGTTCAATGACCATCGGCACCAGACCGCTGGCATTACGAATAACATCATTATTCATTGCGGACATATCCTTACTCCTCATCTTCCTGCGCTTGTTTAGAATTCATGACCTCATCATAGGACTTTGTGACTTCAACCATTTTGGCAGACTCCGAAATCTTTTCAGCAACCATTTCTTCCGTGACCAAAGCCTTGATTTCACCAAGCCGCTCTTCACTGGCCTTGTAGTGGTTGCGGAACTCTTCCGGATCCACATAGGCGCTGGCCAATTTATCGAGCATGGCTTCAATCCGCGCCTCGTCGGGTTCAATCTTATGAATATCTACATACTCAGCAAACAGCAACCCCAAATGCACCCGTCGCTTGGCCTGCTCTTCAAACAGCTCACGGGGCAAATCAGGGATTTTTTCATTATCATGATGCTCAGGACCAAAGATACGATGAAACATCTCATGTTTGAGCTGCTCAATTTCACGCTCAACGAGAGCATTTGGCACCTCAAAGGTATTCGCTTTCAACAGTGCTTCAAAAATACGATCCCGATTCATTGAGCTGAGTTTGCGCTCGAGTTCTCGTTCCATATTTTGCCGAATATCTTTTTTCAGCGCGTCAATACCGCCTTCGGTGATGTTAAATTTTTCGAGGAAAGCATCATCTAGCGCCGGCAATTGCGGGGCTGAAACTGTATTCACGGTGACTTTGAATACGGCGTCTTTGCCAGCCAGGTCGCTGCTATTATAATCTTTGGGAAAGGCCAGTTTGACGTCCACGACTTCACCGGCTTTTGCCCCAATGAGTTGATCTTCAAACCCGGGGATCATGCTGCCAGAACCCAATTCCAGTTCATAGGCCTGAGCCGAGCCACCTTCAAAGGCAACCTCATCAATAAATCCTGCAAAATCAATGTTGAGCTTATCACCCTGTTCAGCTTGACGTTCAACTACCGACCACTCCTTGGACTGCTCACGCAGCTTTTCTATCATCTGATCCACATCCTGATCACGAACTTCAGCCTTGGTAATTTCAATTTCATCCTGTTGCAGTTCCTGCATGTCAAATTCAGGCAATACTTCAAACGTAGCATGGTAGGTAAAATCCACACCCGCTTTAATTTCTTCCGGTTCAACCGCAGGATAACCAGCCAGTTTCAAGTCTTTTTCCTGAATAGCAGGAAATAAGGTTTCCTGAATCATGTCCTTGGCCACTTCCGCATGCACATCCTCGAGATAACGCTGTTTAATCACATGCATGGGGGCTTTGCCGGGCCGAAACCCATCCAGCTTGACTTTCCGGGCAAGGGATTTTAAGCGCTCGCTGGTTGCTTCTTCGATTTTAGCAGTCGGGATGGAAATCGTTAGCTTGCGCTCCAAACCGCTCAGGGTTTCAACAGAAACTGGCATTTAGTCACCTCATGGAAGTTTTAAAAATAAGATTGGTACGAAAGGAGAGACTCGAACTCTCACGGGTTACCCCACTGGAACCTAAATCCAGCGCGTCTACCAGTTCCGCCACTTTCGCGTTCAGAGTGAAATTATCGGACAGTATATCTACTTTGTAAAGCCAACTGCTTTGTTCTCTATTAATAATTACTGTCATCACATTTAGATATGGGGTGAACGATGGGATTCGAACCCACGACCACCGGGATCACAACCCGGGGCTCTACCAACTGAGCTACGCCCACCATTATAGTTGTTAACGCTACGTCGAAGTCTGTCCAGGCAATGGCACGCCCGGCAGGATTCGAACCTGCTACCCTCGGCTTAGAAGGCCGATGCTCTATCCAGATGAGCTACGGGCGCATTAGAATGGTCGGGGTGGAGGGATTCGAACCCCCGACATCCTGCTCCCAAAGCAGGCGCGCTACCAGACTGCGCTACACCCCGTGACCCGTCCCAAGGACAGAGCGGAAATAATAATTCGCCGCGTATGAAAAATCAAGTGAATAAAGATTTTTTTTTCTTCTGAGCCACCAAAACCATTATCCAGACTGAATTTTATCAAAACTGGCATCCTTTCTGCACTACAATCTGTCAGGCATCACTATCCCCTCTGAGGAACGCTACGCTTCTGCCTGCGGGAATGGAGCTAAAGGAGCATCACGACCAGGGCAAGTCACTTTTCATTGTCACACCTTACCTGCTACTATTGAGATCCTTTCTTTCGTCTGACAGCAATTATGACCCCATTATTGGCATTATTCGACAGCCTGAACTATCTGGCGCAAAATGAGCGCCACGTGGTACTACCGTCTGTAGGACACCAGGACGATTTCAACTACAGTTTACGTTTTTTGCGCAGTTATGTAGGCAGCCTTGGCACTTTCAACAGTTACCGCCGCGAGGTCGAACGCCTGCTGCAGTGGACCTGGCTTATCAAAAAAAGCACGCTGCCCGGACTCAAGCGCGACGATATCGAGCAATTTATCCGCTTCTGTCAAAATCCTCCTCTACAATGGATTAGCCTTAAAAAAGTGCCCCGGTTTTTGAGCGATGGAGAGCGTAGAGTTCCCAACCCGCAATGGCGCCCTTTTGTCGCTACCCTGTCCAAAGCGGCACTCAAACAGGGACAACAGGTTGACATCCAAAATTTTTCCCTGTCGCAAGGGGCGACACAGGAAATCTTTGCTATTCTCAGTACCTTTTTTAATTTTCTGATTGCGGAAGATTATCTGCTCAGTAACCCGGTGAGCCTCATTCGTCAGAAAAGTAAATTTATCCGCAAACGGCAACAAAATGCCCCCGTTCGCCGCCTGAGCGCAATCCAATGGCACACGGTATTGGCTGCCGCTGAGCAGATGGCCGCGGATGATCCGGAAAAGCATGAGCGCACCCGTTTTATGATGAGCCTCCTTTTCGGCATGTATTTGCGTATTTCCGAGCTGGCTGCCAGTGAGCGCTGGGTGCCCAGCATGAATGACTTTGCCAAAGATAGTAATGGTTGTTGGTGGTTTACTACGGTTGGCAAGGGCAATAAGGAACGACAAATTGCCGTCAGTGAGGATATGCTGGCCAGTCTCATGCGCTGGCGCCGCCATCTCGGCTTGAGTGTGCTTCCCACGCCAGCCGATAATAGTCCGCTCCTGCCTAAAATCCGCGGCCATGGCCCCATGAGCGACACCGCCCCTTTACGCCGTATTGTGCAGGCCTGTTTTGATGAAGCCGCCCGCATGCTCAAACAGCAGGGGCACTTTGAAGAAGCGGAAAACCTCAATGTTGCCACCGTCCACTGGTTACGCCACACGGGCATTTCCGAGGATGTTAAGCTCCGCCCCCGAGAGCATGTGCGCGATGATGCGGGTCATAGTTCCAGTGTGACAACCGACCGCTACATCGATGTCGAAATGAAAGCCCGTCACGCATCCGCCCGCACCAAAACCTTAGTGATTGATGAGTCATCCTGAGTGGTAGAAAGCGTACCCCTCAGGTTTGCCCTGCCCGATAGACAAGGGCCAAAACCAGCAGGGGACTATAGGCTATCAATAGTGCCGTTGCCCCGTCCATATAGGCCATTCCGGCCATATAGGCCCAGGGGAATAACCAGAAAAGATTCACCCCAAGCACCAGCATGGTGACCTTAAAATGGCTGTCTAGCCTGCGTGCCAGATGTTGATAGGCATGACTGCAATGGGCCTCCCATATTTTATGACCATTCATGGCACGGCGCAGCAATGTCACACTGGCATCGACAATAAAAACACCCAATAAAATGAGCCAACTCCAGAAAAACTGCGGATGAAACCTGGCCGCTTCGATGGACATCAACCCTAACGTGAATCCCAGAAAACCACTTCCGGCATCGCCCATAAAAATACGCGCCGAGGGCATATTCCATACTAAAAAACCAGCAACGGCCGGCGCCAGAATTAAGGGCGGCAACAACAGAGGCGCAGCGTCAAAACCCGCCGCCCAATAAATCACCACAGCCCCTATACAGGCACAAAGGGCCTCGATACCGGCAAGGCCGTCAATGCCGTCCATAAAATTATACAAGTTCAATAACCAAACCAAATACAATAGCGCCATGAAGGTTAAAAAAAATCCTGCCGGGATGACGCCATAGAACAGCGGTAAACCAGGCATGCCCCCCAGACAGAATAAGGCAAAGGCAGCGGCAATAAAATGCCCCAACAAACGCCAGCGTGCCGGTATGTTGCAACGGTCATCCCAAAAACCCAAGGCGGCAATGCACGCGCCTGATAGTCCCAACGCCAGACTTAAGGCAGACTCCATCTGGTGAAAAAAGGATAACAGCAGCAGCACACCTAAAAAACACAGCACAAACGCCAGTCCGCCGCCACGCGGAACAGGCAAGCTGTGCGCGCTTCGATGCGAGGGAATATCCATGATCTGCTGTGATACGGCATATACCCGCAACAACCCTGTTAACAAAAGAGCCGCCATAAAAATTACCAAGATGGTCGTAAAAATCATATCCCTACTCTAGTTGGTTCCGTGAATCATTTTATGTAAAGCCTCCTCCACAGATACCGGAGGATGCCAATCCAATATGGTTTTGGTTTGGGAAAGATCGATCTGCAGGGAGTCCAAAAGGCGCGACACTTCCTGCTCTTTCCCCAGTATCTTGCCACAACAGCGCAACCATGACTCAGGGCAAGCAAACAAACGGGCCTTACTTTGCATGGTTTTGGCCATTTTTTCGATCAATTCTGCGCTGGACAGATCGACCCCATCACTCACTAAAAAAGTGCCATTCGCTGCTGCCGCATGCGTCAGACAGCGCTCTAACAAATGGCACACATTGTCCACCGCCACAAAACTGCGTTTATTCTGACAGGAGCGCAAAGGCAAAGGATAGCCCTTTTGCAAGAGCGCCACCAAACGCTGAAAATTACCTTTGACCCCCGGACCATAAATCAATGGCAGACGAATAATCACCACGTCCATAGCGGTATCCCGCGCAATGTTTCTCAAGCCTTCTTCGGCTTCATATTTCGATAAGCCATAAGGGTCGGTGGGGATTTGTTCTACTTCAACACGAAATGGCTTGCCAGGATCGGTACGCTCGCCATTGACTTTAATAGAGCTGATAAAAATAAAACGGCGGATACCCTGTGCAGCGGCCTGTCGTGCAAGATTGAGCGAGCCTTCCACATTAATCTGCCGAAAAGCCTGTAACGGGTCGGTGGCCTGTTCCCGCATCACATGCACTCTTGCCGCAGCATGCACCACTACATCACAGGCCGTCAACGCCTGTTGCCAGTTCGTCCTGCCATCGATAGTGTCAATCTGGCAATATTCGGCAAAACACTCCATCCCTGCAAAAGGTACGGCCCTGACCACGGCTTTGAGTGGGTATTGCGGTTTATCCTTCAGGTATCGGGCAAAATTTTGTCCCAGGAAACCTGTCGCACCGGTGAGCAATATCCGATTCTTATGCTCTGTCACACGCTCTCCCATATTGATCTTTGATGCGTAAAATATCATCCTCACCCAAGTACGTGCCGGATTGTACCTCAATCAATTCCAACGGCACCTTGCCCGGATTCTCCAGTGAATGCACTTCTCCGACAGGGATATACGTCGATTGATTTTCGGTCACCAGAAAACTTCGCTCTCCACAGGTGACCTTGGCCGTGCCACTGACCACCACCCAATGCTCGGCACGATGATAATGCATTTGTAAGGACAGCCGGGCCCCCGGTTTGACCGAAATTCGTTTGACCTGATAACGATGACCTTCATCAATGCAGTCATACATCCCCCAGGGACGGTAGGTCTCACGATGAGCCCGATGTTCATGGCGCCCGTCTTTTTTCATCAGATCGACCACCGCTTTTACTTTCTGCACCTGATCTTTGGCAACCACCAGCACGGCATCTTTGGTTTCCACAATAATGACATTATCAAGACCAATAGCGGCAACCAGTCGATGCTCCGCACGAATGAAACTATCGTTGACCCCATCTAAAACCACATCGCCCTGCAGTGCGTTCCCCTGCGCATCCTTCCCGGACAGATCCATCAACGCCGACCAGGAACCGACATCAGACCAATCCAGGTCCATTGCGATGACTACGGCCTGAGCCGTCTTCTCCATCACAGCATAATCAATTGAATTCGCTGGGCACGACCTAAAGATATCCTCGTTAATCCGAATAAAATCATGATCATGAGTGGCTGTCGCAACCGCTTTTTCAACCGCAGCCACCATCTCTGGCTGATACTGCGTCAACTCACGGATATAGGTGGAGGCCTGAAACATGAACATACCGCTATTCCAGACATAGCGTTCGCTGTCGATATACGCCCTGGCGGTGTCTTTATCCGGCTTCTCAACAAAAGCATCCACAGCAAACGCCCGATCGGAAACAGGCTGCCCCTGTTTAATATAACCATAACCGGTTTCTGCATAGGTCGGTTTGACACCAAACGTCACCAAAGAACCGCTATCAACCAGCACTTGCGCATTGGCTACCATTTGACGAAAACCAACCGGATCAGAGATGATGTGATCAGCTGGCAGTATCAACAACGTCACATCCGCAAAACTCTGCAAGACATGCAAGGCCGCCAAGGCGACAGCCGGCGCGGTATTGCGCCCCACAGGCTCCAAAATAATTTGTGCGTCCACTCCCAGGGCTCTGATTTGTTCCGCTGCCAGAAAGCGGTGTTCTTCATTGCAAACCACGATAGGATCATAAAAATCCGCGCCCTGGACCCGTAATACGGTCGATTGCAATAAGCTTTGTTCTCCCAGCAAAGTTAAAAACTGCTTGGGATAAAGCTCTCTGGAGAGTGGCCAAAGGCGTGTGCCCGAGCCACCGGCAAGAATAATGGGTAATATCATACGGTTGCTACTCACTTAAACAGGAGGAAAATGTCGAAAAACGTACATTGGCATACGCGCTCAATCAAAGAACTCCATCCATTGGTTGTTACGCAGACACCATTATATCTGCTTCCTCCTACCACTGTCATCCCCGCCTGCAGACAAGGAAAACCGAAGCTGCTTCTGTGCACGTACATCGCTCCTCTTTCCTGACAGATTGGCATAAAGCCTTAAGGTCTTGCTCACCGATACTGTTCAAACAGGGTAACATTTTTACACCGGCCTTTAAATAAAAAATGTAAAACACGTGTGAATTATGCTATGGTAGCTTTTTTTATTATGGTCACATTTTGGTACCCGCCATGGGCGAAAGTTACACCGTTTTTGGTGCTGTCATCTTAATGGAAATGACCAAGGATACATCTGGCATGATAGCCGCCAGAATCAAAAATAACCCACCTCAAGCTTAAATAATTTTTATAAATGCGGAGGAGCATGAAGCAATTAACGGAATTAACAGCCTGGCACTCTCTGATGAAACATGCTCATTTTCTTGATCAAAGTACACAGAGTGATGACACACCAGATCCAGTCGATCGCGGCCAACCATTGACCGCCAGCGCCTGCCAGATCACGCTGGAGTATAGCAGACAACGGGTTGTCCCAAAGACGCTGGATTTGTTAATCGCACTCGCAAATGAACGTGGTCTACGTGATAAAATTCATGCCCTGATGCGGGGGGATAAACTCAATCGAAGTGAAAACAGACCCGCCTTGCATACTGCTCTGCGTGCAGAGGAGCACCGCGAGATTATGGTAGATGCGCACAATATCATGCCGCAAATTGTACGCGCCCGCGAGCAAATGTTTGCCCTTGCCACGCAAATCAGAAATCAACAGTGGTTGGGTTTTTCCGGTAAAGCCATCACGGATATTGTGAATATCGGTGTGGGTGGCTCCGATTTGGGTCCGCGTTTTTGTGTCTATGCCTTGCGTGACTATGTGTCGACGGAATTAAACTATCATTTCATTTCTGATGCCGACCCGGCAAGCTTTAACAAAGCAACTGAAAAATTACACCCAGAAACCACCCTGTTTATTATCTCTTCCAAATCGTTCACTACCTGGGAAACCTTGTACAATGCCAAAAAAGCTATCCGTTGGATAGGGGAGCCATCGTATTTAGACCAACACTTTATTGCTGTTACCGCCCATAGGCAAAAAGCCGAAAAATTAGGCATTAAAAACATCCTGCCTGTATGGGAATGGATTGGTGGCCGGTATTCATTGTGCTCGGCTATTAATCTTATCACCGCTATTGCTATAGGTCGTGAACAGTTTAACGACCTGTTGGCAGGTGCCCGCAGTATGGATGAACACTTCTATCATACTGACTTTCGCCATAATCTACCGGTACTTCTGGCCTTACTCGGTGTCTGGAATATTAATTTCCTGAATATTAACAATTTGCTGATCCTGACTTACGCCAAAGCACTCGATCACCTGGTGCCCTATATTCAACAACTGGATATGGAGAGTAATGGCAAGTCCCGCAATCAACAGGGCAGAATGATCAGCTACGCGACAGGCCCTATCGTATGGGGTGGCCCAGGAAATTCTGCCCAACACAGCTACTATCAGCTGCTTTGCCAGGGCACCCACCGGATAGCAGGAGATTTTATCAGCCTGCAGTCGTATGCCAAAGAACCGATTAGCGAGTGCTTTCGAACCAAGATACGCGTCCTGACGGAAGGGATTTACACCCCCTACGCTCCCAATGGTAATATCTCAGGTGGCATGCCTTTAAACCACTTACGCCTGACAGATGACACACCCTTTAATATTGGCGCTCTGATCGCCTTATATGAACACAAGATTTTTAGCCAAAGTGTCATTTGGGATATTAACCCCTTTGATCAGCCGGGAGTAGAAAGTTCCAAAAAAAGCATGTCTTTCCAATCGCACTGTTTCCCCAATCAAACTGTACCTCATGAAGAAACCCTCTGAGCCAATCGTGCAGCAAAGACCGCCAGCCCTCTCGCCGCACAGCCACAGTAAAAGAATAGAATAACCCACGGCTTAGGGTTGTTGCCGCTCAAGCAGGGGCGAGACCTTGGCCGTCACAAGCCGCTCATATTCGGCAATGACCAAGTCATTCACGCGCTGGCTGTCAAACTCAGCCAGCGCACGTTTCCGGGCATGCTGCCCCATCTGCCGCATGCGATCGGGATTCAATAACATCTGCTGCAATGCTGCCGCCAGTGCCGCCACATTGGCCGGTTCCACCAATAAGCCGGTTTTCCCATCCACCACTGCGTCAGTCAAACCATAAATCCGGCTAGCCACCGTTGGGACTGCCATCGCCGCCGCCTCAATCACCACCGTACCAAAGCCTTCCCGATAACTGGGCAGACAGAGCAGATCACTGATTGCGATAAAACGCTCTGGCTCTGGATGAAACCCAGCGAAAATGACTCGATCGCCGCAATAACGGCGCGCATAATCACGCATTTCTTTTTCATTGGACGCTTCAAAAGGTCCCACAATCAGCAACACCATGTTCTCTGCCTGTTGCAGTAAACGTGCAGCGGCCTGACACAGTTCAAAAATGCCCTTGTCATGGGTAATGCGCCCCAAAAACAGGACAATCTGACAGTCAGGCGCAATGCCATATTTGGCTCTTAATGCTTCGCGCTCTGCGGCAGAAAAACGAGAGGGTGAAAAACGCTGCGTATCAACGCCCGCCAATGAGCCACTGCCAATCACTGATAACTGCTCAGCCTTGGCAAGACCCTGTGCAATCAGAAAATCTTTCTGGCTGGGGCTGTCGGCATAGCAACGGGTATTCATTCGTATCATCAAAGTATCGCACCAGCGTACAATATGCCCTTTTAACCCCGTCATGGTCACCCAGGGCTGGCCGGTAAAGGTATGCAGCCGCACCGGAACACCGGCCAATTTACCAGCAATCGCGCAGAGTAAACCTGCCTTGGGGGTGGTGGAATGTACTATCGTAAAACGCTGGCGGCGAAACAAACGCCACAACCTGATAATCGCAAGCATATCTGCAACAGGACGAATCTCACGTGCAATGCCCACCGCATACTGCTGACAGCCGTCAATGGAGAATACGATATTCTCCTCACCCGATACCGGTGGGCTAGTCACAATCGTAACTTCAGCACCGCACTCGCTGATACGTTGTATCTGAGTCCGCAACTGGGTAAAGATAAAAAAAGGAATCGTGCTCACTCTGGCAATTTTTAGTTTTTTTAAAGAAACGGACATCAGGGAATCTCACTTATTGACAAACAACCCTCACCTTGGCAAGGCAAAAAAACGCTTTGTCATGCATCGACTACTGGTGCCGCAGCACGACGCACCTGGAGCGTCTGGCGCACTAGTGAAAGCCGAAAATCCAGCGCATGCACAAACAAATAGCTCAGCATCTTCCACTGTAGACCACAACGGCTTCGCAGCATTCCCAACTGCGTCACCACTAAGTTGGCGTACAATTTTTTACGCAGAACCGGGAAGTGTGCGGCATAATAACGCACATCATCGCAATAAATCCTATACGACCTTATTTTTCCGGCCCGGGTTCCTAAATAATTGGAACCCTGAGGATTACAACGGTATTTTACCAGTACGCTGTTAATATAGGCTGCCCGCCCCTCCGGCAACAAGGCATCCATCGCAAAAAACCACTCCATAAACTCACGTCCTGGATCTATGGTTTTGCGCGCCGATTTACGGTACGCATAGGCAGAATGCACTGTGATTGAGCCCCAGGTCGCCAAATCATCCGCATCAAAAAACCAGTATTCCTGATTCGGGTAACGCGGAGCAGAGGTTGTCGATACACGAGAACCATCATCTGAAAAATACTGCGCGCGATGAAAAACCAGATTCACATCAGGATAACGTTTAAACAGCTGGTATTGCCGTTGTATTTTACCCGGTAACATCACATCATCCCCATCAATATGAAAAATAATATCTCCTTGTGCGCGGCGATGAGCATCAATATAATTCTCTGCCGGGCCACAATTTTTCTCTCGTAAGATGATGTCTATTTTTTCCGGGTAACGCTGCTGGTATGAACGAATAATATGCGGTGTATTATCGGTAGACGCGTCATCCGCGATCAACAGTGAATATTCACAGTCACATTCCTGCAACAAGATACTTTCAAGGCAATCAGCAATATAATTTTGCTGGTTATAGCAAGAAACAACAATGACCGCTTTCATTCAAATATGCACCTCTGATACCGGGCGATGGTACCAAACCCAATAATAGAACACTACAAACAGTAACACAAAATACATAACAGATGTCAACACATAAGCTTCGATCACCCCATAAACGGAAGGATGCCAATACAATTGCATTGTGGCCAACAACAAAAACAGCCCTCCCTGGAACAGCTCACAAAGCACATAATAGCCTGT
This sequence comes from Legionellaceae bacterium, assembly GCA_020831865.1. GTDB lineage: Bacteria > Pseudomonadota > Gammaproteobacteria > Legionellales > Legionellaceae > JAFIFT01. Next base: position 19,802 of record JAFIFT010000019.1, read on the forward strand.
CATAGCTTTAGCTACGATTAAAAAACCAATAACCCAAGCCATGACGCGAAACAAGTCCCCTAACAGCTGTAGCTGCAACCATGGCTTAATCAGAAGAAATGCATCGCTGTAAAGGGATTGAATCATATATTGACCAAACACAGTAACCAACAGCATCAACATCAGCATTGACGCGGCCATCAACCCCATACATTGCATGCTGCGGCTAAATATCATTGCCTTATCCGACTCCGCTGACATCAAGGGAACAAAATACACCGTCAAAAACAATGAGCAAAAACTTAAAAATGCCGCCGACAAACGAACGACCGCCTGCCAATAGCCTGCTGAGCTCAGCGATAAGGTGCTAATGAGCTGGTTACGAATCACAATCTCCACTACGGGAAAACAAATCGTACTAAAAGAAAGCATCACACTGAAACGCCCTAACAAACGCACATCCACACCCAGTGATTGCATCCCCCAACCCTTCCACAACTCCAAACGCCACACGACCAGCAAGAGTGGAAGCAAGGGGCAGCATACTGGCGCCATAATTGCCCAAAATATGCCATTGCCCCCCCCATAATGCAGCAGGTAATAAGCAACCATCAACGCCAGCCCATTACCGCTGATCACAGAAAGGGCATAGGCAACCGTTCTTTTGGAGCCATTGAGCACGCCGTAGACAAAGTTATTGAAAGCCACCACAAATTGTAAAATTAAAAACAAATAAATCCAGCGAACATGACGTATATCACCAAAAATAAACTGCGAAAATGGCTGCGCCCATACCCAACCTAACCATGCCACCAGAAGAGAAAACCCCAAAGTGTAGCACAGGGCGGCGCTAATAAAGTGCTGGCGACGCTTTGTATCAGCATGATACTGCGCCACATACTTGATAATACCAGATAGAATTCCCCCGCCCGCCAGACTGCCCGCAATCGAGACCAAGGTGATAAAATTACCCCAAAAGCCAAACCCAGCCGGCCCAGTTGACAATGCAATCCATTTCAGCAACAACAGAAGCACGAGTAATCGCGCCAAATGAGAGGAAGCGGTCATCACCGCGATTTTAATGGCAGCGTTCAACGGCACTCCAAAGTCGCGCCGAGGTCAGCCAGCACTTTCTGGCAAGCATCGATCACCTGCTCACATTGCGCATCACTCATATTAAACCACAAGGGTAAACGGCATAAACGCTGGCTATCTTGAGTTGTTACCCGATCAACGCCGCAAAAATGCCCAAAACGCCTGCCCGCAGGACTCGAGTGCAGGGGCACATAATGAAACGTCGACTGTACGCCGTACTCACGCAGTCCTTCAATAAATCGATTGCGCAACATCGGCGATGGCAGTTTACAAAAAAATAAATGGGCATTATGTTCCACTCCCTCAGGCACTACCGGCAGTTCCAAAACACCAGCCGCTTCCCAAAGGCTTAAAGCCGTATAATAATATTGCCAAATGGCAAGGCGGCGAGCGCTAATCGCATCTGCCTGTTCCAATTGTGCCAGCAAACAAGCGGCCTGAAACTCACCCGGTAAAAAGCTGGATCCTTTATCCTGCCAGGTATATTTATCAACCTGACCGAGCAAAAATTGCGCCCGGTTTGTCCCTTTTTCACGTAATATTTCCGCACGTTCAACCAGTTTTGCATCATTAATCACTAAAGCACCGCCCTCACCACCGGCGGTAAAATTTTTCGTTTCATGAAAACTGTAACAACCCAGATGCCCAATGGCTCCCAGCGGTCTCGAACGATACCTGGCATGAACCCCCTGTGCCGCGTCTTCAACTACCCAGAGAGCGTACCGCTGTGCCAAAGCCATAATCGCCGTCATATCGCAAGCTACACCGGCATAATGCACGGGTACAATCGCTCTGGTTTTATCGCTTATCGCTGCCTCCAGTACCCCGGTGTCCAGATTCATGGTCAACGGATCCACATCAACAAAGACAATATGCGCTCCGCGTAACACAAAAGCATTCGCTGTACTGACAAAGGTATAACTTGGCATGATCACTTCATCACCCGGCTGAATATCGATCAGCAATGCTGCCAGCTCCAGAGCTGCCGTACAGGATGGCGTCAGTAACACTCGGGCAATCGCTTCACTCTGTTGCTGCAACCACTGTTCGCAACGACGGCTAAAAGGCCCATCACCACACCATTTGGCCTGCTGATACACCTCATGCATATACTGCATTTCGCAACCGACACGGGGAGGCGAATGAAATGGGACACTATTCATGACTTATATAACCAGTAAGAAAGCTTCTGCGGTACATAACCCTGACGCACATAAAAGCGGGTTGCTGACAGATTAGACCCCTGTGTTGCCACCTGAATAGACTTTGCCCCTTGCTGCAAAGCCCAAACTTCAATGGCCCGTAATAAGCATGCGCCCACACCTTGCCCCCGAGTACCAGAGGCACTACCCAACAAACCGATAACCGCCAATTCCCTATCCAGCATCCGCCCACTCACCAATCCGCTCACCTGCCCCCCGCGCTTTTCCACCAGGCAGACTTCATCAAAACTTTGATCAAGGGCATTCAAGGCCCATTGACGATATAAGCGTGAGGTCTCCTCAGCCGTAAACCAGGGAGCACGAAAACGGGAATGCGTAAAGACTTCGGCAGCTATCGCAAGCACAGCGGCAGCTTCTGCTGCACTCGGCGGTATAGGGTTACAGTCTGTGCCCTCCGTCCATCCAGCAGCATTGGCCGCCATCCTGCCGTAGTCTGTTGCCAATAGGCTTCGTGCAAACAACCATTCACTCTCAACCAGGATAAACCCTTGTTCCTGCAGGGCAAGCAACCGCGAAAAATCACCCGCAGCCACCTTCGCCTGCACCAGACTATCAGGTGGTAATAACGCCATATCCAGCCTCTCACCATCCTCAGCGCACCAATCATAGATTGGACGTTGAAAAAAATCACTGTCCCAGATGAGCCTGCGTAAAGCAGCATTAACGTTCATACGTCAGCCCCATCAAGTACTCACCATAGCTATTTTTTACCAGTGAGCGCGCCACTTCTCGCAAGGCAGCCGCATCCATCCATCCATTGTGGTAGGCTATCTCTTCAAGGCAAGCGACTTTTAAACCCTGCCGTTGCTCAATGGTGCGCACAAACATCCCCGCCTCAATCAGACTATCATGTGTCCCGGTATCCAGCCAGGCAAACCCCCGGCCCAGCAACTCTACCTGCAAATCACCCGCTTCGAGATAAAACTGGTTAATGGTGGTAATTTCAAGCTCACCCCGTGCAGACGGCTTTACCTGGTGCGCAAATTCACAGACGCGCTGATCATAAAAATACAAACCGGTTACTGCATAATGGGAACGGGGGTTTTGGGGCTTCTCCTCCAGTGCAACGGCCTTCCCATTGGCATCAAAGGAGACCACACCAAAGCGCTCCGGATCCTTCACCGGGTAAGAAAATACCGTAGCCCCCTGGGTACGCGAAGCCACCGCACGTAAGCGAGGCGTAAATCCCTCACCGTAAAATATATTATCCCCCAACACCATCGCTACCGGTTCAGCGGCAATAAAGGATTCCCCAATAATAAACGCCTGTGCCAAGCCATCAGGCGATGGCTGCACCGCATACCCCAGGCTAATCCCGAAGCGACTGCCATCCCCCAACAAACGGCGATAGGCATCAATGTCTTCTGGGGTACTGATAAGCAAAATCTCGCGAATCCCCGCCAACATCAGTACTGACAGGGGGTAATAAATCATAGGTTTGTCATAAATTGGCAACAAATGTTTGGAAATGGCGCGCGTGATCGGATGCAAACGGCTTCCCGACCCTCCAGCCAGTACGATACCTTTCATAAAACCGCTAACTCCTCACGATGTTTGTCACAAAATAGGCGATTCATCTCCTGATAATGCCCATTGCGGATATTATTCACCCAATCCTGATGATCAAGATACCAACGCACGGTTTTCTCCAGACCAGTATCAAAGCTTTCCTGCGGCTTCCAGCCCAACTCCCGCTCCATTTTGCTTGCGTCAATGGCATAACGCTGATCATGACCTGGCCTATCGGCTACAAAGCTCAGCAATTGCGCATAGTCGGTAATATCAGGAAACGCTGGTGGCTGCAACTTATTGAGTAACCTACAAATTTGAGCCACTACCTCAAGATTGGTTTTTTCATTATGGCCGCCCACACAATAGCGCTCACCCACAACGCCTCTGTCCAGAATAGCGAACAGTGCCCGCACGTGATCATCCACATAAAGCCAGTCACGAATTTGCTGACCTGTGCCGAAAAGCGGTAACGGTTTCGCCGCCAAGGCATTTTGAATCATGACCGGGATTAATTTTTCTGGAAACTGGTAGGGCCCGTAATTATTGGAACAATTGCTCATTAGGGTCGGCAGACCATAGGTGCGATGCCAGGCATGTACTAAATGATCCGAAGCAGCCTTTGAAGCCGAATAGGGCGAACTGGGACAATAGGGTGTCGTTTCCGAAAACAGGCTGCCATCATCCGGTAAATCACCGAACACTTCATCTGTAGAAATATGCAAAAATCGAAAGGCACCTCGCGCATCCTGGTCCAGTTGGCGCCAGTAGACCAAGGCTCCCTGCAACAGGGTATAGGTTCCTGTAATATTAGTTTTGATAAACGCATCCGGAGCACTGATTGAGCGGTCGACATGACTTTCCGCCGCCAGATGCAGCACGGCTTGCGGCTGAAAGCGCTCAAAGGCATGCGTCACCGCAGATGCATCGGCAATATCGGCAGGCACCAAGATAAAACGCGGATGCACAAGAAAGGGCGCAAGAGACTGGACATTCCCGGCATACGTGAACTTATCAAGGCAATACAGCGTATGGGTGGTATGCTCCAACACATAACGCACTAATGCAGAACCAATAAAACCGGCACCGCCGGTAATGAGCAATCTCAAGGCGCACCTGCCTTATCTTCTGCCCGCACCTGCAATAAGAATAACAGCAACAGAAGCATGATGCCCAGAATGACGCCCAAGATCAAAAATGCCTGTAATTTTTTAACTCGGGCTGGCCAGGGTGAGTGCTCCTTCACCAGCACCGGACCTCCCAAATGGTACAATTCAACATGCTCCGGAGTAACCACCGTGGTGCGCATACCTGCCAACTCTAACTGATAGCGTTTCGCAATAGCTTGATATTGACCGGCAAGCCATTGCCTATCAAAACTGGTCTCATAGCGTGTAGGTAGTGCATCACTCTGTGTCGGGGAGTCAGAATGATACGCCAATGGCCTCTCTGCCAGCGCCTGCTGTGCAAGCCTCTGATAATACAGAATATCTGCTTTCACCATGGAGCGCATCGTTTTAGCGGTCGCATTAGAGTGCCCGTTAATGTCATCGAGCACTTCGGCTTTCGACGCACTCAAAAATGCCTGCAGTGCATGCCGGACGCTTTCAGACTCAGGCCCACTGACCACAATATTTAATACCGCCCCAGGTCCGTAGGTAACGTTCAAATTCAATCCCTCTTTTTTTCTCGCATCCGCAAAACGCTCACGCACCAGATCCATCATGACCCAATCACGGTAGAGGGAAAAAACCTCGCCAGTCGTTAGCGCTTTTATTTTGCTGCCGGCGTTACGTTGGTAATTCAGCGCAGAAATATCCCGATTGGTTGGTGGAAGCAGACGGACAGAGGCAACCGTATGGCGCTGAATCCATGAAGCCTTCACTACACCGATGACCGCACAAAAGACAACCACAGCCACAAAGACCCATTTTTTTTGCCACAGGAAGGCAAAAAACTGCTTTAATTCCATTTCACCTTGCACAGCGCCCATATATTTACCCCAAAAGTTAAAAAATTGACAACAGTATCCCTGAAACTTTTATATTGCAAAGAACCACTAAAAACAGTACATTTCCAATTTATATTTCATCGGTTTCGTCTTCCTGAGCCTTGGTAACCACGCCTCCAGGTTGACATTATACCGAACGTGTACGTGAGGAAAGGTGAGCCAGCTATCATTGTAGAATAATCTGGCACGGCAAAATGCTACCAACCTATCGGTGCGGAATCAAGCAAAAGACAATGGTTGGCTCCAAATCAATGAGATAACAAGGACAGCGCCCTTCTCACTGCCCCCTCAATAACCCTAAGCGCAGAGAGGTTCCCTTGAAAGAACGATACATATCCACCATTCCACTCCCGCAATGTTGGCCAGCCAAACTCCGTATGATTCTATCTGAACATGGATATTTCCTTGTACTGTTACCCTTTCTCCTGCTCATCGGCTACAGCCTGGGGTTTCGCCCCGGACACTGGGGTTCTGATACCAACGGTTACATAGGGATATTTCACAAATTGAAGAGTCTCCCTGATGCTTACGCCCATTTTGAATGGCTATTTATCGCTAGTATGAAGGGAGTCATTGCTCTGACCACAAGCCCCCATGTGTATTTTACCTGCCTGATCTTAGTCAATTTTGTGCTGCTCGTGCTGAACGCCGCATTGCTATCAGACTATCTATGGGATAGCAGCCTTCAACAGCGCTTTATGATCATCACCTGTTTCGCCTGCTATGTCTCCCCCTTCTTTATCAGTGGACAAATCAACGTCATTCGCCAGGGAACGGCCTTTTTCTTTGTCCTTCTGTTCTACCTGTTGCTGTTAAAACGCCATTCCCCTCTATGGCTCCTCCTTGTCGGCACCATCGCTCAGGGATTACACAGCACCTCTATTATTTTTTTAGTACCAGCCTACGGACTACTCTTTTCCTACCGTGCGGTCAGCCGCATTCTGACCGTACTGGTGGTACTCTACGCCACGGGCATAACACCACAGATGATAAAAAAATTCTCTCAGCTCTCTGGCCTTTCCATTTATGACCAGATCATGAGCTACGGTGGAAACGCAACCTATACCAGAGGACTACGTTACGATTTTTTACTCTTTACTCTAGTCGCAGGCATTGCCTTTGATATTTTTGGTCGCTATTTTCAACCGCGGGCCGTCCAAGCAAAATACTTCACGATACTCAAAATCTACTGGCTACTCTCCCTGCCGTTTTTACTAGTTGGCTACGGCGCCTATTCCGATCGCTTTTACCTCCCATGCTGGACTTTCCTGTCTTTTCTGTGTGCGATTGTTTTGAAAAATATAGACGACACCTTCAAACCTTCCCTTTTCCTCTGGATTTTTGGGCTATATGGGCTAGGTTTACTGTATTTTTTGTTAAACTGGTTTCATGGAGTCTGAGTCATGCATATCCTCGTTCTTGGGGGCAGCGGTTTTTTAGGCCAGTACATAGTCAAAGACCTCATGTCTCACCCTGCAACCGTCAGCGTACTCACCCGAGACCCGACCAAGCTTAAAGGCATTTTTAACCACAGCATATCACCCTTCAACCGCCAAACCGCAAGACCCGGCGCTGTCCACTGGATACAGGGCGACTTGCTGGACAACCCATCTCTGGACTTGTCTGCTTTTTCACACATTATCAACTGCTCCGGCGAGATTCGCAACGAAGCTGCCATGCGTCATTTGCACGTTCACGCCGTGCAACAACTCTTAAACCAATTTCAACCTGTAACCAACGCCCATTGGATCCAAATCAGCAGTGTAGGGGTATACGGCAAGCAGCAGTCCGGCATCCTGCGTGAGCAAAGCCCATTTACCCCCATCGGTGAATACGAGACCACAAAAGCAGAAAGCGAATTACTGGTACAACGCTTCTGCAGGGAACATGCTCTGCGCTACACCATCATCCGCCCATCGAATGTCTTTGGCCTGGGCATGCCAAACCAGTCACTTGCACAACTCCTCTCTATGATGCGAAAAAAGCGATTTGTCTACATTGGAAAAAAAATTGACGACATCATGATGAACTATGTTCCCGTAGAAGATGTCAGCCGGCTGATCCTCGACTGTATCAACCACCCCGCTGCTGTCAATCAGGATTTTATTGTCTCGGATCAACTTACCCTGCCCGACTTCGTACAAACCATAGCCAGAGCCCTAAACACCACTCTGCGCTTCCCCCATCTTCCGGAGCAGCTGCTCCGCACACTGGCAAAAATCACCCGCCCTTTCCCTACACCTCTTACTGAAGCCCGCATTGATGCCCTGACCACCCGTGCCATTTACTCGTCAGAAAAAGCCAAACATACCCTTGGGTTCACAGCCACGGTAGGTATCAGAAAAGGACTAAACACCTTCTGCCACCACCTTTTTGCAGACCGTGCACCGCTATCGTCTCCTCAGCCATAGCGCCTAAATCCTATCCATCATGCCGCCACTCACGCGGATCATTTGACGAACAGTATTAACCCGGGCAAACAACATGTTACCCGTTACGCCAGTTGCGATAAAGTCTGCTGTCCATGACCACCATGTATCGCAAAAAAGTTCGCCAAAATCTCTCTTGGATTTGGATTTTACTGCAACAATAATTGCATCACATCCTGTGCCATAGATTGCATGATTCGGTGCCTGGAATACTTTTCAATAAAGTCTGTTCGCTGAACTGACTGCAAATTCAGCCGGGAAAAAGCGGCTACTCCATCATCAGCATCGCATGGCTTAAACACGCTCGCATTTTTTATTTCCTGCCCCACAAAATGCGCAGAATAGCCATCAATACCAGCCCAAATAGGTTTACCCATTGCACCATACTCAAATATTTTTGAAGGTAATACCTTCTGAAAAGCCGGATAATCATTTAAATGTATAAATAAAATATCCGCTTGCCGGTATTCCGCAAGCAACTGCGCACGGGAAACCGGAGGAAGAATGGTTACATTGTCCAGTTTTGCCACAACTTCTCGTAAGATATTCAAACGCCCACCAGCCCCTAAAATGCGAAAGACTATCTCACCCTCAAGCTTACGAGCTAATTCTGGAATAATAGTATGTAATCCCTGCCCTTCACCAATATTACCCGCATACAGTACGGTATAAGGCTTGCTTAGTTCCCTATCTGGCTGTACCTCAGTTTCCGAGAGAAACTCCGCATCAATTCCATTGGTATGCCAGTCATATTGCTTATCCGGATATCTCAACTGAAAATAGTCCTGAAACCCCTTTGACACGAGGTTAATCCGATCGGCACGCCGACAGGTCCATTTTTCCAAACGGGAAAAAACTGGTTTTGTCAGAAGTGTCACTGATTTTGGAAATACATCCTGCAACGTATCCACAAAAATATCACGAATATCCAGGTAAAGTTTCGCTTGTTGCTGTTTCGCAATATAAGCACCCAATGAAGCCGTCATCAAGCGTGATGAGGTAGCAAACACAAGATCGTATTGTTTAGCTTTAGTCAAACACAATACTTCACGAGCATAGTGCAGAAAACCACGCGACTGATCCAGAAATTTACTTCTATGCGCCGGTAAGGTGATACGCCTTATCGTGATGCCCGGATGTGCCTCATACTCAGAGGCCTTAATTGCATAATCAGCGTAGCGATTCGGTACGGTAGTTAGAATATCAATTTGTCCCAAGTGACCATACTGTTTGACCAGTTGATCAATAAAACTGGTGCACCGAAATGAGCCCGCACACAGATCTGGATAAAAATAATAAGACAGAACTAATATATTCACTTAACCTCTACCATACTATCCGCGTTCGACTCCTTCCACTGACCATATTTACCTCTATTTTCAACGAGGAAGTGCGTTTTAAATCACCAAAAGACGCTGCAAACTCATTGTGTAATAACACGAATTTCGTATCACAGCTTACCTCTATCAGACCGCCATTCTCCGTCATAATAAGTACTTTGCGCTCATCAAAATCAGTGACCACTGCCGCCGGATGCAAATGTAAATAAGCCCAGGCTTCACCAAAACACGGATTAACGTAATCGTCTATCATTAAATCTTCTTCAGTGATACACCATTTTCGCTCATGCCACAAGCCTTTATGCAAGCGAGTATAACCATTATGTCGAGCGGTAAGTTGCATAGAGCCCTCTGATATGATGAGGGAATCCAAATAGGCTCTGGCCCTTCGAGCAACACGAAAACCGCCCCAGGTTTCTGATGAGTTTTTTCCGTCAATTTCAAGCGTATTATGTGCTTTTGTACTGCGCTCAAATGCACGTCGTGCGGATGAGCCATAACAAGAGGTTCCCAAATTTACAAACACAGGACTACCATCCACCACGAGTTCAAATGAAAGGGTATCCGCATGTGCATGACCGGGTAAATAGTCCGGACCTACAGGTGCAATATCAAGAATAGCCTTAATTTTTTGACTTTGGTAGACATAATACCCTGAAAAGGGTAAGGCCACGATGGTTGAATCTGATACTATATTTTCATACCCCAGACTCCGCGCGTAACGTAACAAATTTTCTGGTGAAGAAACCATTTCATTGGCTGTATCATTAAAATATGACCATTGCTCCGGGGTGCGCTGCATCGCCTGCAACCATTTTAACATATTGTGAATTTCATTCCGCCATGGAAATGCTTCCATATTGGCATAAACCGTAAATAAACACGCAAGATCCAGCAACCCCTCTAAAATAATGCTATGGTACATGGGGCTTAACTCAAAATGACCACCATCAGCTAATATTTGTTGCGCAACCTCTTTTTTCAGTCCTTTCAGCCCTTTGGAAAACCACTTTCTAGCTTCCTTTGATTCAAAAAAAATGCCGGCAAAACACAAGGCTTTCAGATTTTCAAACAAATGATTGCCCAATAAATGATATTCACATCTGGTGTACAAATAACGTGTTTGCAAATAAAGCGACTGCTTTACCCGTTCAGAAAGCGTATTCCCACATAAGGCATATTTAATACAATTTACAATACGCAAAGAAAGCGGATACGGTTCCCAACCATTACCAGAAAAAGGCGGATTCTCATCAACCCAGCGTTCTAAAAGGAGATATGCTTTATTCCGCTGCCCCCTATCTGCAGCGCAAAGCCCATCAAAATAATGCAGGTGATACAGCCATAATTTTTCCTGTTCGGGATTATTCCAGAATTTGTCCTTTTCTATTCGGACAGCATGATTGAGAAAAAGAACATGATTATCAGAAAAAAAAACTTTGTCTTTCAGAATAAATTTGTCTTGCGAAGAGTGATCGGTGGAACAGGTACGGACATCAGATACAACTTTACGCACACAAATTGGTTTTATTTTATACCATAGACGGTAAAAAATTTGCTTGTAGCGTAGATGTTTTACTGTGCGATAGTAAAGAAGCAGGGGTTTCATGCGCTCTTATAATCTGTTGTTATCACTAACACTATCAACATAATAAAAATCCGTGAATAAGTTTCATATAATCCTCCGTTACCATCTAAGCTAGATTTTTCTCACCGAAATATTCAAAAAGATCCATTTTTCATTCGCATTTTGTTTTTCTATTCTGATATTAAAAACAAACGATAGATATCTGAACTCCTTAAGAAAATACACGTACGCACTGGGTCATGCAGTAATATATTCAAATTTTGAAACCTTAAAAAACCGTAATATTGCGGACACGCCTAAAATAAATCCAACTACCGCCATTGCCCATGAAAAAAGCACAGCTGACGATAGTACATCGAGATAATAACAGTAAAATGAAGAAAAACATGGAATAAACATTCCAAAATAAGGATTAAATCTCGTCTTAATCTTTTGCTTTATTATTATGAGAATAAGAATATATGTTAACAAACATGCACTAACACATAACCCCCAAAAAAGACTAGCTACTAAAAATTTGCCTAATAAAACAGACATCCACAGCGTTAAAACAAAAATAAGCTGTATGATAGTCACCTGCCATAATTTTTTGCTAACTAACATCGGAAGTAAGAACAAATTCGCTAAACCAATCGAAGCAGTAACATAATAGCTCATACCAATAAGCTGAAAAATACTATTGCTAGCATACACATCTTTGTTCAACAAGATCTTAAGTACTGGTAGAATCAAAAGCCCACCGATACTCGCAACAATCAATATAATTATATACTGATTAATTATATCTGATGAAACTTTCCCGCTTATCATGACCGGTACAGCCCACGCAGCCACCGCAGAGCTTACCATGACCAAAGGCAGTGCCAAAGTACTCCCTAAACCTGCCGCACCAGCAGCAACTGTACCAAAAAAAAATCCAATAACAATACGATCGCTGTACTGTGATGCAGTTTGCGCCCACCCACGTAAAATAAGTGGAAATCCCAAATGTATCGATAGACGAATATAATATCTCAGATAGTTATAGTTTAAGATTTTAGAGTACCCTTTTGGATGCGTATATATATATTGACCAACCCCTTGTAGCCAAAGAGCAACAGCACTGGATAGAACAAAATAACACCAAACAGGACTATATATCAACGTCAAGACTGTAGCAAATGCACCGAGAGTAGAGCCTACTGTACCAGAAAACAAGGCCTTGCCATCTTGGAGCCCTCGGGATAAACAACCAGTAAAACCAATACAAACAATTCCACTCCAATACAAAACAAGAGCCGCTAAATCCCAACTCCGTACCTTAAGCTGGAACAATAAAACAAGCGTAAACGTTAAACCACTGAATACAGCCCATACTATAGTAAAAAATTGACTAGCTTTGACCATTGATATTGCACGCAGCGAGCTCCGCGAGCACTCAGGAAGGCACAAAATTAATAGCATACTAAATCCGGGGTTAATATTAGCAGTAAGTTGACAAACACTACGCCACACCATCCACTTCCCAAAGTCTGCAATACCTAGCTGTACCACCGCAAGCAAACTAATCACAAAACCTGTTACAGCGGGCAGAATATTTGCAACCAATACAACTTCTTGGCTCCACCATCTTCCAACTTCAGCTTTGTCTCTTTCTATTACATTCAATACGGAAATTCCTTTTATTAGGAGGTCATGACCACAGCTTGCTGCAAAAGCTGTCTTACCTCTGAGGTTATAAGCAAGTCCTTACGTTTTGCCAATAATTTCTCTCCCATAGGCGCAAAACTTCCCAAACTACCATAACCACTTGAAAGAAAGAGTGATCTCAAGATATTAATCGCATCTTCTCGCGAACCTTTAGAGGCTATAGCACTCTTAGCTAAATCTATATGCTCATCTGTTGTTAGTAATTGCGATAATACTGACATTTTATCGTTTCCATAGTAGGGGGTACCACAATATAAAACTGGAATATTAAGAAGAGTTGCTTGTAATAACGTGGTAGAAGCATAACCCACAACCAAAGATGCCTTCTCAACTAAATACCCCATCGGAGTCATCGCTGGCACAAAATATACATTTGAAATTTGTGATAACATTCTTAAAAATTCGTGGTTTCTTCTTCCAATGCTTGCCGGGTGCTCCTTAATTACTACTGGCATAAACTTGGAAAAATCTCTTGCTAAATTCAACGTTACCTTATGATGATTGCACATTTCCAATTCAGCAATCCAATAATCATTAGTAGCCTCTGGGTAAAATTGTAAGGGTAAAAGCACATACTGTTCAGGTAGTTTTTGTAATGCGTTTTTTTCAATACTTAGTATCTCACGCATCCTGCTAAAAGATGACATCATTCTCGCCATTTGAGCAGATCTCTTGGAGAATGAAAAGCTTAATGGATCCTGGAAAATGTATCTATACATAAAATAAAAAGGTGGCTTTAAAGAATCAATTATCATCCTCCGCAAAGCTGTTACACTTATTGTGTTATTAACACCCATAAGAAAATCTGGACGAAAGTTCGTTGAACTTAACAAGTCAACCGCACTATTAAAGCCATCAATTATTTCCTTATTTTCCGTGATCGTACCTAATAGCTCTCCCCTCACAGTAAAACGGAAACGATTGGAAAATACCGTACCAATCGGTGAAAAAGCTGGTATTTTTTTTCTCTTTGCTACTCGTTGCAAAGTATCTAGCACAAAAGAATCAATAGGTAACAAAAATATCAAATCAAACTCATGTGTATCAAGAAAAAGTTCCCATGAGCGATATGCTGTATAGGCAACATCATACCCTAATTTGGTAGGCAATGTTCGTAAATAGCGACATCTGGAAACTATCTCAGTCAAAGGAACGGTACATGTATCTGGAATACAAGTCCTATTGCGCCATTCCTTATAAAAAATGTCTCCCCACCACCGAACATTTGCACCACCCAAACGTTCATCGGATATCAACTGAATATCAGTACCCTCACTAAAAAGCTCTGTTACTACCTGTCGAACCCGATTAAAATGCCTCCTACGACCGAAAGCTAATACTTTTTTTATAGTGTTTTGCTCTAGCATACAATTCTATTCCTTAGCCTGAGTTTTTCTTTGGATAACAATCCGAGCATTATCCACAACAAGTAGTTTTGCATAATAATAAAAGAAGACAGAGAAACAAGTAACAAACCAAATGCAGTAAGCCACCAGGCACGATAAAGGGTGTCTTCCCAAAAACGCGATAACCAGATTACCTGTATCATTTTCCACAAAATGGAGAAAATAAACAATAAAGACAAAGGAAAACCATAAATAAATATTAAACCAATAGGAGAAATATGTATGGTGCTCTTGTTTATATCAATCTCATTATTTTTGAGTGTAAAATTCGCGCCAAAACCAGACCCGACCCAAAAACGTAAAGGCTCTCTACGCCATGTCTCAAATACAGCATTAACTTCCAAATTGCGCCCCGCAGTAAGTTTTCTCACCGATTGTTCACTAGATAAGTCCAGTGCAATAAGAAAACGATTAACCAGTGGCTCTGGCAAGAAAGAAAATGTATTTGTTAACAGCAGTCCCCAGGATAATACTAAAACACAGCTCGCAGAAAAACAAAGTTTAATTATTCCAAACACAAAAGCATTTAATGATCTGAATGAAAAAAAATACGCAACGCCCGTCATCATAAAGGCAGCCAGTATTACTCCTCTTTTGCCAGAGAATAAAATCAATAACAATATGAAACAACAGACCACTAAAGAACGATGCCCCCTACCAACTAAAAATAGAGCTAATAGCAATAATGCCGATTCTGAACTAAGACCAATATAAAAAGGATACGAACCATAAACTCCAAAAGCATATAAAAAAAACACTCCCACAAATACACCAGCTGCACCAATAACTGCGGCTCTGTAAGAGAGCTTTTCTGTCCAAAAAAAATGGTGATGGCGTGTAGTATAATAAAGCAGGAAAACAAAGGTTAGACGCAAAACATTTCCTAAAATATCGCTAATATCTCCCCTGTACCAAACAGTCCAAAACGTCGAGGAAAACCCCATTAGTATTAATAAACATTCAAAAAAATCGACCTTACAACCAAATTTATAAACTAATGAAATAAAAGAAACGCCTACCAAAATAACCACGATGGGGAAACCTATGTAAAAAACCAGCGATGGTATAAAAAAACTAACTCTTATTAACTTTAAAAAATGCAGAGAAGGGGCAAGAAATAAAAGTGATATCATCAAATATGATGTGAATTTATAGTAGGGATCAACCTTGATAAAATTATTAGCTAAACGGCCCATTTTCTCCCTCTTAAATATCCGGATCCATATTACGTAAAATTTTTATCCATTTTTAAAATAAAAGCTGTGTTCTCTGTTCAATGGCCAACATACTACAACTCACAAAATTAAGAGTAAGTTTTGACTATAACTCACGCGTTTCAAAAAAGACTGGGATCATACACCAAGAACGGCCCAATAAACTTAAACTTTAACGTCATCAAAACGCACCAAGTCTCTATTTTCTAACTATAATCAACTCTGCTCAAAATCATTGCGATTTTATTTCTGGAAAAGACAAAATTTCAGATAAACTCTGAACCAATACATTAAATCAACCCCATAAAGTAAATCACCATCGTAAAGTGAGTTCGGATTTAGAATATGCTAATACCTGTAAATCCAAAGCCAATAACATTGCGACTATTTGTGTGTCATTAACACAAACGCACTTTTTAGAACAAACTACACATGGCCAGAATAAAGTCACTGAGTACATCTATAATAGAACATAAGGATCATCATACACATGAAGAGAAAGTAATAATCTATTTTTTCTAATGAGCATCATTGACCATCTCCAAAATCTTCAAATTTTACAGGAGAATTTTTATGTACTCTTTTTAAAAGAGGTCGTCCTATAACATCATCTATAAACTTTGGGCTGATACCATAACCAGGCCTCACACTCCGAATCATAGTAGTGGCTAAAACCGTTCCCTTTTCCACATCCCTTACGTAATATAAAGAACGTCTAAACTGGACATTAGCTTTTTCACTACTTTTCTGACCATAATCTACAGATCCCAACGCCTGCCAAGCTGTTTTGCTGTCCTGGCATAACTGCTGAAGATCTTTGGGTTCAAGAGAGAAACTGTCATCTGGGCCACCCGCATTGCGATCAAGTGTAAAGTGTTTTTCAATAATACTGGCTCCCATTGCAATACTGGTAATTGCTGTAGTGTTATCCAGAGTATGGTCTGATAGGCCGGTGACCAAGCCAAAACGTTGGATCATATCAGCAATAGTTCGTAAATTATAATCCGCTGCCGGGGCAGGATAACCGCTGACACAATGTAAAATCGCTAACTCTCGGCATCCCCCTTCTCTCGCTGCATTAATTGCCTCTTCAATCTCTTCGCTATTTGCCATGCCGGTTGAAATAATCATTGGTTTGCCTGTCCTGGCTACATATCGAATTAAGGGCAAATCAATAGCTTCAAAAGATGCGATTTTATACGCAGGTGTATTTAATTCCTCTAATAAATCAACTGCCGATTGATCAAAGGGGGAACTGAAAATTGTAATTCCAATTTCTCTGGCATAATCAAATAAAGCAGGGTGCCATTCCCAGGGAGTATGAGCCTCTTCGTATAGATCATAAAGCGTTTTCCCATCCCAAATCCCGCCTCTTACGATAAATTCTTCCCTATTGCATTTCAGGGTAATAGTATCAGGACGATATGTTTGTATCTTGACAGCATCAGCACCGCAATCTTTTGCCAGCTTAATAAGCTGTAATGCCTTATCCAGATTGCCATTATGGTTTGCTGATAATTCAGCAATAATGTAAGGAGGGCTATCGTCCCCTATCTTTTGACCATTAATGTGAAGATACATCGTACTTATCCTATGTTATGCTTTTACCATTGCCTCATGTGCAAGCAACCCGAATACCACAATATCATGGTATACCTGTCCATCAAAGAACTGCCTTCTCAGGACGCCTTCTTTTTGAAAACCTAATGCTAGATGATAGCGCAAGGAACTTGTATTAAACGACAATACCTGTCCGGCAATTTTTTGTGCGCCAATTTCATGAAGGGCATAATTGATAGCGCAGAGCCCCATTGCACGACCAATCCCCTTCGCTGCATCATATTTTTTATAGAAACCCCAATTAACGACCCCGTTTTTTCTAATGAATTCCAAATTAACAAAACCCATGGGAACACATTCGTCTTCAAAAATCAGTAAATACCGATCAGGTTCCAAACGGGCCTTAGAAAACCACTGTTCATGTTCTGCTTCGGCTATTTCATGTTGATGGAGCATATTATTACGCACAAAAGGATGGTTTCTCCACTGCAGCACCCTTTCAAGATCCACCAATTGCATAGCCCGGAGTGTGTATCGGCTCATAGGATTTTTACTTCCATTGCTTGAAATCGGTCTACAACGGCGGCGACCAGTCGCTCGACACCATGGCCATCACAAATTTCAAGCGTTTTTTTTACACATTGCACATACAGATCCGGTGAATGTCTCCACTGATTTAATTTATCCCGAATTTCGGTATATGACTTAATATCAGTCAACCTTTGCGCAGCACCAAGGGAAACCATCTCGGTGATAGTTTTCTCCTGATTCTGTGCCTGAACAACGACAAGGGACGGTAGTCCACATGCACAACGCTCCCAAGTAGTTGTTCCAGAAGCGCCGATAGCAATATCATTCTCTAGCATTAAGGAAGCTACATTATCAACCGCACATAAGTAAGTAATCGATGGTTGATTTACGCAGAAAGCACGAATCTGTAACTTATGTTGCGCCGTTTGACCCATCACAACGGTGATTTCCAGATCTTCTATTCGCTGTAAACTGCGTAAAATATTCCAGGTTAGGTTTTCCGGATCCGTTCCCCCAAGCATCAATAATATTCGATTTAAACTTTTTTGCTCTCTTCTTTTTTTCAAAATATCATCAGAATTTAATCTAAACTGTGTTCGCAATAACCCATATTGGCTGCCAGTTAGTAATAACGTGGTTTCAGGAACTAGTCCCAAATACTCCCCCACAGTACGACACAGCGTTTGATCAATCAAAATATCACAATCATGCTCTCGATTTGCCAAATCATCAATTACCAGAATCATTTTCACCCTCGTTCTTAAGGAGGACTCCCAAGTAATATCAATGGCATAATGATCAACAATCAGCAAATCAACCACTTCATGTTTACCAAATATTTCTACAGCAGCAATAGTTTCTCTACTATCGCATTCAACACTAGTTCCTAACCAACCTTGATAATCATTCATAACCTTGGTAGCTCTTTCCTTGGTTCGATTAGGCAAAATATGGACATCAAAACCAGATGCTTGAATGTAATGAATAAGATTACCCTCAAACTCACGGCAAATAAATAATACCTTGACTCTCAATTGTTGTGTGAGTGCAGAGGCTAACGTTAAACATCGCATGACATGACCAATACCAATTATATGGCTTGAATCAGTTCTAATAACAACTCGTTGCACTATGTTAGTCCAAGCATAAAAATTACCACCTTGAAAAACCCATAATAAATTGATTTTAAAAAATTTACCAACTAGTCCAACCGCCATCAACAACCAAATTTGATCCTGTCACAAATGAACTCGCAGCGGATAAAAGAAAAACCACGGGGCCAATAATCTCATGAGCCAATCCAATACGGCCAAGAGGATTTTTTTTACATAGATTTTCATAAAATACAATATTGGATTCTCTAACCGATTCAGGGGGAAATGGTCCAGGACAGACACTATTGATACGAATATTGTACTCTCCGAGGTGGCAGGCCATATAGCGGGTTAACTGGATCATACCTGCTTTCGCAGCACCATAGTAGGGAGGGTTGTTACTACCGCTGGTACCATATATTCTGGGATCTGGGCTCACTTGCCCATACATTGATGCTATATTTACCACCGATGCACCACCCAATTTATCCAATGCCGCTTCTCTGAGTAAATCAAGTCCTGCCTGCACCAAAAAAAAGGGAGTGCTAACATGTATTTTTTGTGCTAAATTAAAATCATTCGAGTCTGTTGATTCGATCGTACCTGCACGACCATCATGCGCACAATTGACAATACCATCCAACTTACCGAACTCGGATTTTAATTGTGCTATCATTGACTTACAAGAATCAACATCAACTAAATCACAGCATACACTATAGACCCTTCCTCCAGTAGCTCGGAGCTCATCAGCTAATATATTCAATTTACTTGCTTTTCGCCCACAAATAACAGCAATGCCCCCTGCATCGACAATTCCACGACTTATCGCTTGTCCCAAATGACCTGTTGCACCTGTAATAAGAATAATCTGGTCATTCAATCGAAAATTTACGGCTGATTCCATCGTCGTCACCTTATAATCTCCACTGCGCTGGATCTAAAAAATTTTCTGGCAATAACGGTAATTCCTGGCGAATAGTCTCAATTTCATCTAAAGTTAAGGGAGCATTCTCAAAGAGAGCCATATTTTCTTGTAACTGTACTTCTGTCTCCATCCCAATAACCAGGCTTGCAATCCATGGTATCCCCCTAACATAAGCAAGACATAAATCCCTGCGATTTATTCGATGAAATCTTTTGGTAAAATCATCCAATAATCGGTTTAACGCATGGATATCAATTTCTGGAAATCGGGGCCATGCTTTTGCATCCAGCGTCAATAAACCCTGCAAGTACACACTACGAGCAAAAAAAACCACATCTTGTCTCATAGACAAGGCGGTTAAAAAATCAGCTTGGTGCCAACGCCAATCCAAAATATTCACCGGGCATTGAATATATTCGATATGGTATTCAAGCAATGCATTCATTGCCTCACCAGGTGTCGCAATACTAGCCCCAATTTTCTCTATTAATCCTGCCTTTTTTAATAGAATTAATTCATCCCACACCATACCGTGCCATTTATATCGATGCTCCCACCGATGTAACAATAATACATTGATATGTGCTGTTTTCAATTGATAGCAGGTCTCATAAACACTCGCCCGAACTGCAAAACGTACTTGTTCAGGGGACGCATCATCTGATAAATACTCAAGTGGATGTAGTTTACTGATAATTTTAATATCACTATTGGTAGAATTTAAAACATTACCGATGCGCTGTTCTGATAATCCGTAGGCCCTTGCCGTATCCAATGTTTTAATTCCACTACTTACGGCCTTATAAATTAAATCACATGCCGCCTCTTCACAAAGAAAACCAAGTTGGTTCGCAATACCGTATGCTATACCTAACTGTGCTGTTCCCAATGTTAGTTTATCGTATTTTGTAGGATGTAAATTTTTTACCAACTGCTCTTTTTTTTCCAACATACCAACATGACACCGCTTCTCCATTTGATGCGGAAACTTCTCTATCTCACTGACTTCCACAAAACACTCACCAAACGCTGATGAAGTTTTTTTTCTTTTGTCATCAACTTTCTTCGATTCGAACGAGAAACACTCTAGTTTCTCAACCAACACTTCCCATGGGATATTCAAAGGTTCCTTAACATCCTGAAATAAACGAAGTAATTGTATATAATCTGAGAAATCATCCAATGTACATCGTAGCTCCCCCCACCCTTGCGAACTCTTTGCAAAAGAAAACGGTTGGCAACGAAAATGTTTCTTTATGTACGGCGTAACATGTTCTCTTTCTAATTTAGTACTGGCCTTTTTATTTGCCTCACGTAAAACACCAACCTTAAAAATTTCAGCACTTAACCCATAAGGTAAACTCACGTCTGAAGAGAC
This sequence comes from Legionellaceae bacterium, assembly GCA_020831865.1. Classification (GTDB taxonomy): domain Bacteria; phylum Pseudomonadota; class Gammaproteobacteria; order Legionellales; family Legionellaceae; genus JAFIFT01. The sequence goes on from JAFIFT010000019.1 coordinate 40,776, forward strand.
AACGCCCAAATAATCAAATTGAGTTTCATCAAATGTAGTCAGCAAAAAATCAAGAAAATGACCATCTGGTAAAACATTATCGGCTGTGAGCCGCACAACCCAATCAGTATCATGATAGGTCGTTACTGCCTGAGTAAAGCGATACAAGACATCATCAAGAGAACCTCTGCAATATCGAATATTATTTTCATATAAAACATTGGCAATAAAGTCATCAGATGGCTCAGAAGAGATGGCAACTATTGTGGGTAGCCCTGTATTGGCTGCCCGGAGCGCACAAAGTACTACAACTGGATATCCGGCGAGTGGTAATAGAGCTTTAGCAGGTAGTCTTTTTGAAGACAACCTGGATTGTATAACAACAATAATACTTCGCTTACTCATCATTTTACCAAATCAATTCGAACACAAAGCATTCTCACAACATCTATATAGTGTATCGATAATCCGATCCTGTTGTATATCGGTTAACCCTGGGTATATTGGTAAACTAACAGCTTCAGAATAATATTTTTCTGTTTCTGGAAATTGATTTTCTACAAAACCAAATTTTTTATAGTAGGGCTGCCTATATATGGGAATATAATGCAAATTAACCCCAATACCTTGGCTACGCAGATTTTCAAAAATTTGTCGATGACTTACACGCAGTTTATTAAGAGCTAACCTAATCACATACAAATGAAAACTGGAGTAACTAGCAGGATGTTGCCACGGCTTGGTAACTGGTAGGTCATGCAATAATTCATTATAACGCTGGGCTAACTGATAGCGGCGCTGCACAAAGGGCTCTAAACGCTCCATTTGACTAATTCCTAAAGCAGCCTGCAATTCAGTCATCCTGTAATTAAAACCCAAGTCTATTTGCTGATAATACCAAGGACCATCTGCTTCCCTGGTCATCATTTCTGGATCGCGGGTGATTCCATGACTACGCAGCAAAGCCATATTTTGGGACATTTTTTCGCTATTTGTTAAAATGACACCACCCTCAGCTGTGGTAATAATTTTCACTGGATGGAAACTAAAAACAACTGCATCACTATATTGACAAGCCCCTATCTTTTGACCTTGATATTTACCCCCAATAGCATGCGAAGCGTCTTCAATAATGTTGAATTCATATTTTTTTGCCAATGCATGGATTGCTTCCATGTCACAAGATTGCCCGCTGAAATGAACTGGAACGACAATTTTGGGAAGTCTTCCAAGTTTCTTAGCAAGAATTAACTTGGCTTCCAAAGAGGACGCACTCATATTGTATGTGTTGGGATCAATATCAACAAAATCTACTTTTGCACCGCAGTATAAACCACAGTTTGCAGAGGCAACAAAACTGATCGGCGATGTCCAAAGCCAATCCCCTGGACCCAATCCCAATGCAAGACAGGCCAGGTGAAGAGCTGAAGTAGCACTGTTAACGGCAACACCATATTTCGCACCACAATAGCGGGCAACCTTCTCCTCAAAAAGCGGCACTAATGGGCCTTGTGTTAGAAAATCAGAGTGTAGTACCTCTATTACGGCATTGATATCTTCTTGATTAATATCCTGACGACCATAGGGAATCATGATTTATATTCCAGCCAAACAGTTAAAGGCAACTATTTCGTCCATAGTCAAAAAATTATGATTCGTTCCTGAATTATACTCAAATCCTTGAGCAACAGGTTTCCCCTCTTCACCAAGACCATTCACCAAGAAATCATTTTTTCGGTTAGAAAATGTAATAGTTGGACGAATAACAAAGTGATCATCAAACATTAATGTCAAATGTGAATCATCAGATGGGCACATAATCTCATGTAGCTTTTCACCGGGACGAATACCAATTATCTCGAGATGAAAATCAGGTGCCATGGCTCTGGCCAAATCAACAATACGAATAGACGGAATTTTAGGAACAAAAATTTCACCACCTTGCATACGTTGAAAGTTTTTCATTACGAAGTCTACGCCTTGTTGTAAGGTTATCCAAAAGCGTGTCATACGTTCATCGGTAATCGGTAAGTAAGAAGCCTGATCTTTGATACATTTCTGGAAAAAAGGCACAACCGATCCTCTTGAACCAACAACATTTCCGTAACGTACCACAGCAAAGCGCGTTTTATGACCGCCCGTTACATTATTAGCAGCCACAAATAATTTATCTGATGCCAGCTTAGTGGCTCCATATAAATTGATGGGATTTGCCGCTTTATCGGTGGACAAAGCAATCACTTTTTCTACTTCATTTTCCAAGGCTGCCTGAATCACATTCTCAGCACCATGAATATTGGTCTTAATACATTCCATCGGGTTATATTCTGCAGCAGGAACCTGCTTCAGGGCAGCTGCATGGATCACATAATCGACACCACGCATCGCTTGAACTAATCGCTCCTTATCACGCACATCTCCGATAAAATATCGCATACAGCTTTGATTATATTCTTGCTGCATTTCATATTGTTTCAGTTCATCTCTGGAATAGATAATTAATCGTTTGGGTTGACATTGAGACAAGATGGTTTTCACATATTGCTTACCAAAGGATCCCGTACCTCCCGTGATTAACACCGTTTTGTTATCAAACATTTTTCATCCTATAATTTTTTATCTGTATTGCGAGCTCCGCAAATCAAGCTTCAAAACAGCTTTATAATTTTCCAGAGCAATGGCTTTAAACTGGTTATGATCAACCAGCATCAATACAATGGTTGCCTCCGACAAGGCTTGATCAATAGCGCATAGTTGCACAACCCTATCTATGTTGGCAGGCAGCTTATCAATATTAGGCTCAACCACCAAGAGCGGGCCTCGATGAAATGTGCTAATTTTTTCAACTATTTTCAGTGCGGGGCTTTCCCGCAAATCATCTATATCGGGTTTAAACGTCAAACCAAAACAAGCGATAGTGATATCTTTTTGCTGTTTTTGTGGGTGTTCGCTCAAATAGGACGTTATAGTATTTTTTAACTTTTCAATGACCCATTCAGGCTTTAAGTCGTTGACTTCTCTGGCCACACGCATCAATCTGGATTTTTCCGGATGTTGGCTGATGATGAACCAAGGATCAACGGCAATACAGTGCCCACCTACTCCCGGACCGGGCTGCAGGATGTTCACTCTTGGGTGCCGATTGGCCAGGCGAATTAATTCCCAGACATTGATATTTTGTTCATCGCATAGCATGGACAGTTCATTTGCAAAAGCAATATTGACGTCCCTGAAACTGTTTTCTGTCAGTTTACACATTTCCGCCGTTCTGCTTGTCGTGGTAATACAATCCCCCTCGACAAAGATTGAGTAAAATTTCTGGGCTACCTCTGAGCACCTCACTGTCATACCACCAATAACCCTATCGTTATGCACCAGTTCCCTTAGCACGTGCCCGGGTAAAACCCGCTCAGGACAATAAGCGATACGAATATCAGAGGCTTCCCCCATCTGATGGGGAAATGATAAATCGCCACGCTCCAATGCCAGCCACTCCGCCATTTTTTCAGTAGTACCCACCGGAGATGTGGATTCAAGGATGACCAAATCATTTTTTTTCAACACAGGAGCAATCGCTTTTGCAGCTGATTCAATATAAGACAAATCAGGCTGCTTTTCCTCATCCAAGGGCGTTGGTACAGCAATTAGAAAAACATCCGCTTCCTCTGGCTCCAATGTGGCACGCAAATACCCCTCAGAGACGGTTGCATGGACAAGAATATCCAAATCAGGTTCTACAATATGTATCTCACCAGAATTAACCGTATTAACCGTCTCCGTATTAATATCCACGCCAATAACAGCATGCTTACGCGAAGCGATAAGCGCGGCAGTCGGCAGTCCAATATACCCCAGTCCAATGACAGAAACGGTATGGGGCATTGGCTTGTTTTCTTTCTTCATTGTCATAATGAACCTATTTCTTCTTGAGCGGGCAAGCGGATGGCAAGTGGTATTGGAGAAACATTAAATTTATTTTTAATGCTCTGCACAATGCGTTGTGCAGCGTTACCATCGCCATAGGGATTTTGGATCTGACTCATTTGATCATAACACGCCTGGTCAGTCAATATGGCAGTTACCCCTGCGATAATCTCTTCTGCATTTGTCCCCACTAATTTGACACAGCCTGCAGCAACTGCTTCCATCCGTTCGGTATGATCACGCATAACCAAAACCGGCTTGCCCAAAGAAGGAGCTTCTTCTTGTATGCCGCCTGAGTCTGTCAAAATCAAATAACTGCGCTGCATGAGAAAAACGAAATACAAATAATCAACCGGATCAATCAAATAGATATTGGGTTGATTTGCCAAATAATGCCTCACTGGCTTTTGTACTGCCGGGTTGAGATGCACAGGATAGACAATATCAATCTCAGGGTACGCTTTTGCAATAGTCAGGAGGGCAGAACAAATATCTTCGAAACCCTGCCCAAAGTTCTCTCGCCGGTGCCCCGTGACAAGAATAAACTTGCGTTCCGGGGATAAAAAAGGAAAGTGGGTTTCAAGTGAATGTCGCAAGGCAACATTATTGTTGATATATTCCACTATCTCCTGCAAGGCATCAACCACGGTATTGCCTGTCACAACAATCGCATCCTCCTTGATGCCTTCATTCAGGAGATTATCATGAGCACTCATCGTTGGAGCGAAATGCAATACGCTCAGCATTGCGGTTAACTTCCGGTTAGCCTCCTCTGGCCAAGGTGAGGAAAGGTTACCAGTTCGCAAACCTGCTTCAATATGCACAACCGGTATTTTATGGTAAAAGGCCGCCAAGGCCGCCACAAAAGAGGTGGTGGTGTCACCATGCACAATAAGCACATCTGGCAGGTATTCAGTAAAAAGGGTGGTCAGTCCCTCCAAAATTCTGGTGCTTAATGTTGTTAAGCTTTGGTTATTACGCATAGCATTTAAATTGTAGTCAGGAATAATTCCAAAAAGCTCGAGCACCGGACTTAACATCTGTTGATGTTGACCACTGATACAAAGCCTCGAATCCATTCCATCAGTTCTATTGAGTGCCCTGATCACAGGAGCCATTTTGATCGCTTCAGGACGTGTTCCCAGTACACTCAAAACATTCAACTGACGCATCCCACTCACTTCCCTTTACTATTTAACGTAACTCTGAAAAACACCAAAAGGCATCCGAGCAAGAAGCCCAGCAATAACGCCAACAGGCTTAGCATGGTCCGCTTGGTGGACAGTAGGGATTCAGGCGGGGTCAGATCTCCATCCACTCGATACAAGCTTACCATCCCAAATTCCGGTTTGAAATGCTCATAAAAAGAAAGTGTTGAGAACAGGGTACGAAAATTGGGAATAAAAGGGTCATCTGATTGGCGTTTTTGTAAATTATCCATTTCCAACTTTAGTGCTTTAGCACCCAAAAGATACATTGTACTTGTATACTCCGTCTTGCTATCAGATTGGTTCAAAACAATCCATTTATCGTTCCCTTGATTAACCGCACTGGCCACTTTAACAGCTTCTTCCAATTGTATCAGGCGATCCTTGCGCTCTTGTTTTGCCAGAGAACGTTTCATATCAATCTCAGCTTGCAGGCCCCTGATTTTAAGGGCCAGTTGTGTTTTCAGGTTGCGGTCAATCTGTTCTTTACTCCGGCGCTCAGCCAGCTCCACATAGCGTGTAAACGATTGCTGTATCAATTGCGGATTCTGGCCTTTTATAGTGAGCTCAAAACTGTCTGTTTTGGGGTTTTTTCGCAGCTTAATATCCTTGTTAAACTGCTGGTAGGCCGCAGATTTGCTGATTTTTTTTGAACTGTTAGTCATAATTTGCGGCCAATACACCTCATTAAAAAACTGTTGGCGCATCGATTGTGAAGAGGCATTTTCACAGAAGATATCAAAGGCCTCACTGGCCTTGATCGATGGTAACGAACGGTTACTTTCTGGTAAGACTGAAAAATCCAGTGCCGCTACCTGACTGGCAAAGGGGGCTTTCAAAGTGATTTGCAACTGGTGAACTGGTGGCATAAAAGACAAAATAATAAAGGCACTCATACCAAACAAAACTGTAGTCAGTATCAATATCCATTTATGCTTCCATAAGGTTTTGATGACCTCAACCAAATCTATCTCGTCATTGTAAGTTAACTGTTGCGGTTGCGTACTCACCCGACTCTCCTTAATCGTAGCCATCCCGAAAACAGGTACTTCTGAATTAATGCTCTTGATGATAGCGTCACTGACTGAAAAAGAAAAGTATTTTCATGCTCTGCGAGGCATTGGCACTCAAATTAATGAGCGCCCCACAAATCGGTTGCATGGTTTGAATTTTACCAAACCAGCCAGCTACAATCCCCTAACCACAACATCCAATAATCAAACACCACCAAAGCATTACCAAAACCTTATTGCTTCATAGAATCCAGTGTTTTGTCACTATACGCAGGAGCAAAACGCTGTCGGGAGGCGCCTTCAATAGCTTTCACGGCTATATCTTGTACCTGTAAATTTGCCTGATTGGTTTTGTCGGCCAGATTGGCGACTTGCGCTTCGAGATGAGCCACTTTTGCTTCCAGAGCGGTGATCGTTTGTTGGTATAATTTGCGCTCCCCTTCCACCTCTTTTTGAGCTAATTTACTTTCATAATCGAACTTAAAGGTCAAATGTTCGGTCACAGAATGTCTGGTATCCTCTATCGCTTGCTGTAATTGTGCGGGAAATTTTTCCGCTTTTTCTTTCAGCACATGGAATTCTTGTTCCTGCGCGGCAATTTTTTCTGCACGTTCGGCAAACTCTTGCTCTAAAGCACTCCGTTTCATTGTCAGTTCTTTTTCGAGGGCTTCTTTTTCAAGGGTATATTGATCGCGCTCTTTTTGCCGTACAAGATCACGTTGATAGACATATTCCTCTTCTTCGCGCTGGCGGGATTTTTTGGTTTGTGCTTCATAATCCTTGCGGGCGACTTCAAACTCCTCTTGCTCTTTTTTCCAGGTAGCACGTTTTTGTGTCAGTTCTTGCTCAAAAAGTTGTTCCCGCTCTTTCATATTTTTTTCAAACAGGGCTGTTTTTTCTTGTTGTGCATACAACAAAGCAGCGAGGCTGTCCGCATTAACTTTTATCTCATGGAGCTCATCGAGCTCCTGGCTTTGAAGGTCAATGGCCTGTTGTAAGGTTGTGAGCTTTTTATAACTGGATAATGATTTTTCCTCAATATCCTCCAGAGAACGCACCAGAGAAAGTTTCAGCTCCGCAATACTTTTGACGATCTCATCGCTGGTTTGGTTCGTGGCCGTAGCAATTGTTGTCTTTTTTTCATCACTACCTTTCACGTCCTGTTTACTGGCCTTTTTACTTTCCTTAAGCTTTTGCAAGGCTTCGTGGTAAGCTTCCAGAATCTCATTTTTAGTGTTTTTAGCACTGATGTCATTGCTCATACATCACCTTTTTCACGTCATCGATGATGCGATTTTATCGAATCCGCAGGGGGGATACAATGCTCTTCCATACATAATCCTCGATACTTGAACTGGTGAGTCGACCAAGGGAAATTCCCCCTCGGCCGCTCACAGAACCGGAAGTGATACTCTCGCATCATCCGGCTCCCATTAAGTCAACGCACCGAACATACCTTCGCGCCAGTGACCAAACAGCACAGGCTTTTCTTTATGGATTCGTTCCATTAACTTGCCTGCTTTAGTTCTGCTTCTGCCCAATGATTTATACTTCTTCTTAGCCCAGGCCAACAACATGTTATTGACGCATCGCCAAACTTGATACATCGAGGATCGTGAGTATTTAACGTAATACGCAAGCCATCCTCTTAGCATCGGGTTGATAAAGTCAGCCAGTTCCTGAAGACTCAGGGAAGTGTTATTTCGCCAATTTCCTCTCCGCAGCTTCAATGTCATTGCCTTCACAGCCTTGAATGATACCACTGGTATGAAGCCAATGAAGAAACTGTTTCTCGATTTGACCTTGACTTGTCTTGCTTTGAACGTGTAGCCCAGAAAGTCGAATGACTTATTTCTATATTTTCCGCTTCCTTCTGTGTCCGACAGTGGGCAAGCCCATCATCAGCATATCGACACCACGGGGTACCCCGATGATGCTTTGTCATCCAATGATCAAAAGCATAATGCAAAAACAGATTACTCAATAAGGGACTGATGACACCGCCCTGAGGCCTACCCGCCGTTCTCGGCTGGTATGCTCCCTGTGAATCTTGAATTGGCGCAGTCAGCCATCGCTCTACATACAGCAATATCCATTTATCGCTGATGTGATGCTTTACTGCTTTCATGAGAAGTTCATGGGATAAGTTGTCAAACAAACCTTTGATGTCAAATTCAACAACCCAATCATATTGCCAGCACCCTTTTCTTGTAACGCCTATCGCATCCAAAGCGGATTTATGAGGCCTGTACCCATAGGAATCGTTGAGAAAGTGCGGCTCAAGATGCGACTCCATCAGTACTGTCAGTCTCATTGTTTTAGCAATTTGACCTTTCCTTTTTCATCAACACACTGGTTCCCGCAGTTCCATAGAAAAGCCCGAAAAAGACTCACGCCACCTACACGCCGGACACCATTTATGCAGCCCCCAGGTTCGCTCATAAACTCTTCTCGGAAGTACGACCTTGCCTCCGGTTTCGATGTCAATATCACGCGCTGTCGACGCGTCATCAGTGGTTCATTTGCATTCGTCTTTCTGTCCCACACCTGCCAGATTATTCTGACTTTTCTTCATCGCTCATGACTCATACTCTTTACGTACGCCACATGAAGTGGTTTGAAGCCCGCTCCTGATCGCTTGCTTCGGCGGGGCTGCCGCCATCTTTTCTATAGCTTCTATGCTTCGATATAAATCCGCTCCTTGAATTTATCTTCTCCGCTTCTACGGCACACGGTCGCTGTCGCGTAATGATTTGGGCAAGTTTGAGGAATAAAAATTGAGGGAATTTTTTTGATTCTTAATCATGAACAAGGTATCATGATTAAGAGTAATTTTTCAATACTCACTAACGCCAAGTAAAAATATAGGATTGCTGATGCAGGGAATGAACTATCGATTAGATATCAAAGAAGACTTGCTCTTAATGCCGATGACTGGACCATTGCCAGCAATCAGCAATCAGCAATCAGCAATCAGCACTAGATTTTCCCTTATTTTCATTCTTCTCCATTATATTTTATTGTGCTTCTTTCCTTTATTCAGGGTTTTGGTTCCTTTCTTTGCTCTATTTAAGCCCTATGCTGCGCGTTCGCGCATTCATTCTCTTGTTGTTCCAATCGATTGCCGCTGACTGCGTACTATTTTCACATAATAAATCGTCTTTACTTTGCAAGGAGCGTTTATGAAGCATCGCTTAGTTCTTTCTCTCATCACGGCAGGAGTGCTGGGAAGTACAGCCTCAGCTGGCACTATGGGGCCTGTCATGGCCATCAAATACTGGACCTGGGTAGGCTCTGTGAGCGCAGGCCCGGTTTGGGCTCGTGGTGGGGAGACTCAGACTTTTTATTTGGCTCCAGAACTTGAAAAGACCTATGCAGCCAGAAAATCGACCAATGCTATTGCCTCTGGCGAGCTGTTTGTTGGTATACAAAAACCATTGACTTCTCAATGGTTGGGGCAATTGGGATTGGCAGCCGCCACTACAGGTAATGCCAGACTTCAGGGTGTGATATGGGATGATGCTGACCCTCAATTTGATAATTACAGTTACCACTATAAAGTACGCAACACGCGCATCGCAGTAAAAGGCAAGCTGTTGCTTGATAAAGGCTACTGGGCGATGCCCTGGGTCAGCGCAAGCGCGGGTGTTGGCTTTAACCGGGCCCATGGCTTTACCAATACGCCGCTGATTTTTGAAGCGCTCCCCAATGCCAACTTCACCAACAACAGCAAAACCGCTTTTACCTATACCTTAGGTGCCGGGGTGCAAAAAGCACTCAGCGAGCATTGGAAATTGGGCGTGGGTTATGAGTTTTCCGATTGGGGTAAAAGTGAATTAGGCCGCGCCGCGGGACAAACGATGAACTCCGGATTAGCGCTTAATCATCTCTACACTAACGGAGTATTGTTCAATTTAACCTATGTGGCCTAAGGATAGAAACATGAAAGGAACTATCGAAAAAGTATTAATAAATAAGTTACTGACAGGGCTGTTTCTGTCGTTGCTGGGGACGGCAGTTCAGGCGGCAGGGCCGCTGTGGACCATGGTCCCGGCAGCAGGTTCTAATCCCACTCAAGCGGTTTTGGAAGGCAGCACAGCGACCATACAGTATGTGGTACAAAACCAGTCAGGCAAGCTGAAAAGGCTGGTGATTCAGCCGATACAGGGCATTCAACAAACCACACCCTGTATACTGGCTCCCAGAGGCCAGGCCGGCAGCAGTTGCACTTTAAATCTGTCTGTTAACGGCAGTACCTTGCCTCAGGGCGGTGTTCATGGCGGCCCGGTGCTCTGTCAGGCTAACCCTGATGGCAGCCCTAACTCGAACCAGTGTTATCAGCCGAGTGCGGCTAATAGCTTAAATATTACCAAAGGTGAGGTGCCTCCTTACACGGTAACCCTCAGCATTAACCCCTTAACGGTTAGTATTGAAGCAGGTGCAACCAGCAGTACAGTAACGATTAAAAATGAATCGAATACGGTAACTGCCGAGCCGCTTGCCTTTACGGCAACGAACGTGAACCTGCTCAATAACACCTGCACCAACCCTTTGCCTCCAGAAAGCACATGTACTTTTCAGGTGGAGTCAGCCGTAGTAGGTCAACATCTCGTCACTGCCCAGGGAAGCAACACCAATGCCGTATCGTTGACGGTCAACGTGAGCGCGGTGCCTTTGGTAAATATAAGCATCGACAGCCCTGTTCAGCAAGAGCGTATTGTAGGGGTGGACCCTGTTGCTCTCTTGCTACTGACTATTCAAAATGATGATCCTGTCAATCCAGCAAATAACATTCACGTAAGCAATCATGACAATTGTCAAAATTTGACGGTAACGCCTAATGGTTGTGACAGTATTGATCCTAGTGGCACCTGTACCTTGGAATTAGGTTCTCCAACGCCGTATGTGCCTTGTGAAATTACAATAAGCGGCAGCAACACGACTAATAACCCAACGACATTGATTGCCTTTCGAGATGGCGGTGGATTGGTGTATGCCATTGATCACGTAGCCGTCAAAGTGGTCGCTGAGAGCAATGAAGGTAGCTTGCTATGGGACTCAAGCAATGCATGTAAAGATGATTTTAATTGCACTGACATTTCAGGCGCAACTGACTTAGAGAATGGAGCGGATAACACTAGCGCCATTGTTGCAGCATTAACTGAACAGCCCGGCGTTATGTCCACCAACTTTGCCGCCGGTGCTTGCAATGAGAGGGAGGGTGGAGCGCCAGGCTGGTATTTACCGGCGAGGGGTGAACTGGAAAGTGTCTTAGCTGCACTTTGTCCTGGCGGTTTGGCTTGTGATTTTGGCGGGTTTTTGTCCGCGACCTACTCGAGTTCGTCGCAGAGCGACATCAACTTCGCGTGGGGCGTGAGCTTCCCGTTTGGTGACAACTTCGTCTACGATAAGTACAGCCCTCGACCTGTTCGTTGTGTCCGGGCTTTTCCCCTTAACCCCCTTTGTCCCTTTTCTTTTGAGGCAGCGTAGCTGCCTCATGTTTATAAAATATTGAGGTGGTTTAATTGATTTGTTCGATATAAAAAGAAATACAAGGTGACAACAAACAGAAATCACAAGCAACCTGTCTTTGAAAATGTGTTAAATAGACAGTTTAAAGTCAATGAGCCCAATCGCGCCTATGTGTCCGATATTACTTATATCCCGACACATGAAGGCTGGTTATACCTGACCGTGATGATTGATTTGTTTTCAAGGAAAGTGGTTGACTGGAACATGAACCCAAGAATGAGGGCTGATACGGTTTGCGATGCGTTAACAATGGCTATTTGGCAGAGAAAACCAAAAACCGGGTTAATTGTGCATTCCGACAGGGGGGCACAGTATGCGAGCAAACAATATCGCAACCTTCTCAAAAAACATGGCTTTGTGGGCAGCATGAGCAAAAAAGATGATTGTTGGGACAATAGCGTTGCCGAAAGTTTTTTTAGTCGCTTGAAAGATGAGCGGGTTCATTGGCGTAATTACCAAACCAGACAGGAGGCAAAACAAGATATTTTGGATTATATTACTATGTTTTATAACGATCAGCGACTGCATTCATATTTGGATTACCAAAATCCGAATCAATTTGAAAGCAAGTATTGGGGGTTATTGAAAAATGCGGCTTAACTGGGGTGTACAAATTTGCTTGACCACCTCATCCTGTAAATAAAATGGCATTCTAATGCTCAACCTTACTTGGCATCTGGCGCTGGCTGCTTGTCGATTATTTCCACTTTGATGTAAAGAGTTGAGTTTTGCCCATAGGTAAAACCGGCTCGAATGACTCGGTTATTGCTGTCGGCCGGCGCTTCACCCTGCGCTGTGGCCAAGGACACCCATTGATTTAGGGGAACCATCATAGTGGTCGCGATACGTTGTTCATCAAAACTTTGATTATCGGCCAGGCTGTTTTGATCGCGAATACGGCGCACAGACAACCGCACCTGGGCCCCCTGCAGCAGGGGCTCCACCAGCAGGGCATTTTGCACGTTATGCCGCTGGTAGCTGACCCCGGTCCACAAGCCAACCCCCACGCTGTCGACCACCGGCTGATTGCTGCCGGTACTCACCAGTGCCGATTCCCCATTAGTGACCTGCACAGACTGGTAGCGTTGCTGTTCGACGGTAGAATTCGTGGTAATCACACGGGTACCGGGTCTTTGGGTAGTGAGCCAGTCGGGATCCCCTTGGTATACCGAGATTCTAAAGCTTACCGGAGGGCTGTCCAGACGATGCAAGACCGCACGGATTTTAGTCAAGGTATCTGCTGAGACATTCACCACCAGAGTTTGCCCCTCACCACTGACCCGATCGCCCGGCTCCAGCAGCGGTTGGATCAAAGGTAAGATCTCATTGGCATTGCGGTATTGTAACTCGATGACTTTGCTGATATTGGCCAAGGCCATATGCAGAACAAGAAAACAAAAAAAGCCTAAGCAGCAACGTTTCATGAGTGCATCCCTCTCTCCTGATAGTCTTCTAAAGATGACACAGCTTGCGATATCCTGCAACAGAGGATGCCAGGCGGATACCCAATCACTGCCTTTCGGCACGGGGAGTAATTGCGAGTCACTCATTTTTTTGCCAGGCAGACTCTTTTCCTCGGCGACAGAATACGGTAAATTAAACCCACTTGAGATTAAAGGAAAGTTGTCATGCGTCCGTGGATAGTCCTCACCACCCTGTTCCTTGTATTACCTGCCCACAGTGACAGTATTGCCAATTATATGAATATAGCCAATGCGATTCCTAAAATGGAAATAAAAGCTGACTCCCAATCGCAGGCCTGGGCACGTTCGGCCAGAAATGTATTAACCATTACCAGCGAGTCGATAGCAGAAACGATTCTGCAAGCCAATGCCCTGGCCCGCAAAAACGGGCGTCCTTTATTTTGCCCACCCGATACGTTCACGCTGAATGCCACTAATATGGATGCCATCATAAAACAACAGTATCAGTCCCTGCAAAGTCAAAGCAGCGGCGGCGAAAAAATGAGCGTTTCAGACATCGCCTGGCAAGGGCTTATCAAACAGTTTCCCTGCAGCAAATCCGCCAGTGCCGCACGCATAGAGCATGTGGCTGCTATACTGGGCCATTAGCGATACGGGAATAGTGTGGCTGGAAATGGGGGAAGGCCGACGCAGGAAAGATCAACACCTTCCCAAGCCGCACGCAAGAGACAACCACCGCTCCAGCACCCCCCATACGAGACCGGTTGCGCTCCTCACATACTGAAGGAGCGGCTGTATTCGCCATCGCTGTCCTCAGTAAGCTCCTCATCGCTATCGCCCAGGTCGACACCTCCGTCGGCGATTGGAAAATACGGCGGATATTCCTCATCGCTATCACCCGGGTCGACACCTAGCTTATCAACGTCAATATCCTCAAACAACTGAAGTTGATTATTGCTATCAATAACCAAAAGCCCATGCGTCATATCAGTGATCTCAATCTGTATATCATACTTATTTACAAAAAACTCCTTATAAACCTTATCGTGTTCTTTAAAGTACTCCTCAGCAAGGGGCATAGTATTCCTTTCGCCTATTTTTGCATATTCTTCTGTATCGACTTCCCACTGGTTCTGATAGCCGTTCTCACTTCTGGCTACAATAAAAGTAATCGCTTGATCAGGAAATTGTGCTTTCAATGTCTCATAGGCTTCATTTATCATTGCAGCTGTATCGTTTTCCCAGGATGAGGAATGCAATATGGCACTATCCTGGTCATTTTTTATGATGGTCGTATAACAGCAGGAATGCCCGGCAGAACAGAGTCCCTGTTGATTGTCATGCAGCCAGAATACCCCCTCATCTTGTTTCACCTCGATTAAATTCTCATAAAGCGTCGTTTCATCGCCATTATCGCTCTCTTTACGAATTGAAATTAACATCAGCACTCCAATTTTGGTAAGCCCCAAAGGGGTTGATGGTTGACGCTGTCTACCAGAATGGTATTCCAGCTACGGTTGTCGTCCTTCAAATTGTGCAAGCGCCAATTCCAGCTGACGTTGTTTCCGCGCTTTCGGGTTTTTGGCCACAAAAGCCAGACAGGCAGGGGCATTAAGCTTTTGGCAGGCGTTTACCGCTATGGCCTGGCGAGGGTCCTGCCACAGGCTTTCCCCATCCATAAAACTGTAGGTTAAGGCATTGCGATTTATTTGACGCAGGCTGGCATAGTCTACCTGATGATCGATAACGGCCATCAGGTATTGCGAGGTCAGATCGGTTCGTAAAATTCCCTCGTCATCCGTGGACAACACCACCGGAACCTGCGCTTGCAAATAATAATTCAGCGGATGCCTTTTCCCGGCCACCCCCAAGATCACCCGATTACTTTCCAGATTAACTTCCACCGGAATCTGACGCTGGGCCATCATGGCTAACAGCGCATCGGCCCCATGTTCCTGAGCAATATCGACACCATGTCCAATCCGCTCAGCCTGCCCCACCTCGATCGCATCGCGAATATGGAAGCGCAGCTGCTCTGGCGTGACATAATCGCGCGTGATTTCACCCGCGTGCAAGGCAATATGCACCTTGGGATAATATTGATGCATGAATTTAAAAATGGTCATTTGCTGGCGGTAATCGCGTAAAGCCACCATGCCATCTTCCGGTTGCACCAGATTAACCCCCACAATCGCATCAGAAGCATTGGCCGCCTCAAAGGCATTGAGTGTTTGGGCAAAAACCGCGTTGAGCGCTTGTTCACGTAAAACATAATACTGTAATTTCACCTCAACCTGGCACGCGGCACTGTCCGGATGCGACTCGCACGCCAACCATTGCCGACTTTGGGCAATGGACTGGGTGGCTCGCTGGATAGTGGTCTGAACATTAGCTCTAAACCCCGCATCAGCCAGCAATTGCTCCCGCGCCTGTGCCATGTTCTCCAGAGAAAAATCAGCGGGCGCATATTCAACCGAACGCGCATCATCCGGAATATCCATAATTTCCATATACAAGACGTGCTGATCACCGGCACGTTGCACCACGTCAGCAAGTAATGGGGCACGATAATCAGTGAGAACAGGGATAAATTTCATAAAGCTTGCAAAAAAATGATCGTGCGGCGAGCGGTGATTGCCGGGAATAAAATCGCGCATCGACCAGGCTCTCAGCAAACGCTGATACAACTCTGGCTGCTGGGGCAATTCGGTGGTCCGAATACCGCGGCAGTTTTCCGCATCCTTATATACGGAATAATCATGGGTACGGATACAAAATGCGTTATCCTCAGCAGCTAAGCGCAACATACTTTCAGGATAGGCGCCTCCGGCCAGATGGTAATGCAATTCCCCGCCTTTGGGCATTTTTTTCAAAAAGGCATACAAGGCATTGGGATTGTCGCGAACCTGCCTGAAAGTCGCATGCACATCGGCCATGGCTGTTTGTGCTATCAACAGGTGGAGAATCAGAGTAAAAAGCAGACGAGGCATAACAAACACCTGTTTTAAAATAGTACGATATTATAACATACTATTCAACGGATGCAATGGGCTTCGGTTTATTATAATCCTTTCTGCCGTGTTTTGGTGCACGATAAGCCCGTCTTTACCCCACCGCTTTCGGAGCCAACTGACAAGGGATTGCCGGGGCAGAAGAAAATAAATGAAGCAGGAAGACCTGATTAATGACGCAAACCCTTGACGCATATCCGTTCTGCGACTAGAATTGCCAACTTGACTCTACTAACTTAACTAATGAGGAATGATTAATGCCCACCATTCGTGTCAGAGAAGGGGAAAACCCTGAATATGCCCTGCGCCGTTTTAAGCGCTCCTGTGAAAAAGCCGGCATATTACCTGAACTACGTCGTCGTGAGTTTTATGAAAAGCCGACTGCTGAACGCAAGCGCAAACAGGCCGCCGCTATTAAACGCCATCTGAAAAAACTGGCGCGGGATAACGCGACGGGACGGCGTAGCAGTAAGTCACGACGCTAATCATGACGATAAAAGACCAAATTCTGGCTGATCTGAAAGACGCCATGCGTGCCCGCGATAAAAAGCGTTTGGAGGTATTGCGTCTGGTAAGTGCGGCTATCAAGCAAATTGAAGTTGACGAACGTATCATCGTAGATGATGCCCGCATGCTGCAAATTCTGGATAAAATGGCCAAACAGCGCAAAGAATCTATCAGCCAGTTCCAGAAAGCCGAGCGTCACGATCTGGTGGAACAGGAAGAATTTGAGTTACAGCTTATCAGTCACTACCTTCCCGCCCCTTTATCGGAAGCAGAGATAGACCGTCTGATTGCCTGCGCCGTAGAAGAGTCCAAGGCATCGGCCATGGCCGACATGGGAAAGGTGATGGCGCTCTTAAAGCCACAAATACAAGGCCGTGCCGATATGGCGATGGTCAGCCAGCGTATCAAAAATAAACTACAGTAACACTGCCAATGGCTGGATTAATTCCCCAAGCATTCATTGATGAATTGATTCAGCGCAGCGATATCGTCGAATTTATTGACAGCCATATCCCTCTGAAAAAACAAGGCAATGCCTATGTTGCCTGTTGTCCCTTTCATAATGAAAAAACCCCTTCGTTCAACGTCGTAGCCAAAAAGCAATTCTACCACTGCTTTGGCTGCAGCAGCTCCGGGAATGTGATTGGCTTTGCCATGGCTTATCTCAATCTGGGCTTTGTTGATGCCATTGAGCTTTTAGCGGCGCGCCTGGGAATGGAGGTGCCACGCAGCACGGAAGATGGCGCCAAACGGCGTGCAACCGGCAGTCTCTACCAACTGCTGGAAGAGGTCAGCCTCTTTTACCGTGCACAATTAAAGCAATACCCACCCGCCATTGACTACCTAAAGCAACGCGGCATACGCGGTGATATTGCCAAAACCTATGAGTTAGGCTACGCTCCGGACGGATGGCACGTCCTTGAAAAGCAGTTTAAGGGCTTTGTCAAACCTTTAATTGACAGCGGCATGCTAATCCATAAAGAAGATGGGAAATGCTACGATCGCTACCGGGGACGCATCATCTTCCCGATTCGTGACCGTAATGGTCGCCTGATTGGCTTTGGTGGCCGGGCGTTGCTGGCCGAACAAAAACCCAAGTACTTAAACTCGCCAGAAACCGCTATCTTTCAGAAAAACCGTGAATTATACGGTCTCTATCCCCTCTTGCAGCATAACCCGGATGTCACATCACTGATCGTCGTTGAAGGCTATATGGATGTCATTGCCCTGGCCCAGCACGGCATCCCCAATGCGGTTGCTGCCCTGGGAACCGCTACCAGCACCTACCATATTCAATTACTGGCGCGCTATTGCAAACGGATCATTTTTTGTTTTGATGGCGACAATGCCGGCCAGCAGGCTGCCTGGCGTGCCCTCGAACAAACACTGCCGCAGATGCATCAGGGCATAGATGCCCGTTTTGTGTTTCTCCCCCAAGGCTATGATCCGGACAGTTATGTACAGGAATACGGCCGAGACGCACTCCTGCGCTACTTTGACGATGCCAGCTCGCTTGACCAATTCCTGTTTCAGCAGCTAAGCCAGTCCATCGATACCCATTCTCTCGCCGGCAAGACACAACTGCTGAATGCCCTGCAACCCTATCTGCAAAAACTAAACGATAGCCCCTTTAAAACACTGCTTTTGGAAGAATTAGCGCGCCGTACGCGAATTGAACAGCACCGCATTCGACAATGGACACAAGCAGCGCAAACCAGCAATACCCCCTCGGTGGTCAGTCGCCCCTTCATTCAACGCACCCCCTTGCGTCTGGCTGTAGCCTTGCTCATTCAATACCCGGAACTGGCCCTACCCCTGCTGGAACCCATCAATCTCAGTCTTTTTGATAATACTGAACACAAGATCCTGAAGGAAGTCATTGTCTATATCAAAGCCCATCCCCACTGCTCTACGGCGATGATTCTCGAGCATTGGCGCAATGATAATTTAAGCGCTTCCTTGCACAAGCTCGCGGCCTGGGATCATCTGATACCGGAACAAACCGTTAGCGAAGAACTGCATGAAATCTTGAAATTTTTGCAGCGTCAGCGTCTTGAAGTCCGCATTAGCGAGTTATTAACGCAATCGCGCCAGCAGCAACTCGCCCCAGAAGAGAAGCAGGAACTGCAACACTTATTACGATTAAAAGCCGGTTTGTCTGACCAGGGGACGGACGAATAATGGTCAGAATATGTAACAAGACTGGCATGTTCAAATAAACAGGTTTATAATCGGTATATTTTGCGTTGTTACGGCAATATAGACTCGTATAATCAACTGATTTGCCGTAACAGTAAGTTTAATTCATCATTAAAGTAGTGCCAAACCCATGAATGATCAAGATCAACAACGTTCGCAAATCGCTCAGGTCATCAGCCTGGGACGGGATCAAGGCTACCTTTTGTATTCCCAGATTAATGACATGATGACCGATGTCGTCGGTACGGAAACCTATGAGGTGTTCATCAATATGCTGGAAGAGATGAACATCAAAGTTTTTGAGCATCCGCCCAGTGAAGATGAGCTGGCGTTGCTGGGCAACACGGAAGAGGCACCTGATGATTTGGAAGAAGCAGCGGCGGTGCTCGCATCGGTGGATAAGGAAACCGGTCGAACCACCGATCCGGTGCGCATGTATATGCGGGAAATGGGTACAGTTGAATTACTGACCCGCGAAGGCGAAATCAAGATTGCCAAGCGTATTGAAGAAGGCATTTATCAGGTACTAAAATCACTGGCACACTATCCGGAAACGATTCTACTGGTTCTCGACGATTATGAGCAGGTCATTGCTGAAGAAATGCGTCTGAGTGATATTATCAGTGGCTTTACCGATACAGACGAGGAGGCCGTCGCCCCCCCTTCCTCTATCGGCTCCATGCTGGATGAGGATGATAATGAGGAAACCACCGCCAGTGCCTCCTCGGATGACGATGACGATGACGATGACGACGGGGATGGCAGTATTGATGCGGCTGATGAAGGTCCGAATCCGGAGCAGGCCAAAGCCTATTTTGATGACTTGCGTGAAAAATACTATACCGCCATGAAAGTGATGCAGCAATACGGGCGCACCCATACCGAAACCCTGGTAGCCCTGGCGCTGATGACCGAATCCTTTCTCAAGCTGAAATTGACCTCACGCGCGCTCGATAAACTCACCCGACATTTTCGCCAGCTGCGCAACCATATCCGCGAGTTCGAACGCAGTATTATGCGAATCTGTATCGAAAAAGCCCGTATTCCGCGCAAACTCTTCATCGAAACCTTCCCCGGACATGAAAGCGATACCGTCTGGCTGGAGCAATTGGTTAAAAAATACACTAAAAAACTCGATCTGGAGCGCCTGAACGAGAATCGGGAAGATATTTTAAATCTGCAGTCACGCCTTGCCGAATTTGAGCAGGAGTATGGCCTCAAGATTAGTGAAATCAAAGACATCAATCGTAAGATGTCCATTGGTGAAGCAAAAGCACGCCGCGCCAAGAAAGAAATGGTCGAAGCCAACCTGCGTCTGGTGATTTCTATTGCTAAAAAGTATACCAATCGTGGTTTGCAATTTCTTGACCTGATTCAGGAAGGTAATATTGGTTTGATGAAGGCGGTTGATAAATTTGAATATCGCCGGGGTTATAAATTTTCCACCTATGCAACCTGGTGGATTCGACAGGCCATTACCCGTTCTATTGCCGATCAGGCACGCACCATCCGTATTCCGGTACATATGATTGAAACGATTAATAAAATTAATCGTCTGTCTCGCGAAACCCTGCAAAAAACCGGACGGGAAGCCACGCCGGAAGAACTGGCTGAAAAAATGGATCTGAGTGAAGATAAAATCCGCAAAGTCTTGAAAATAGCCAAGGAACCCATTTCCATGGAAACACCGGTTGGCGATGATGATGACTCGCATTTGGGCGATTTTATCGAAGATGGGACCATGGATCTGCCGGTTGATACGGCTATCATGAAAGGACTTCGGGAAGCCACCATGGAAATTTTATCCACGCTGACCCCACGTGAAGCAAAAGTTCTGCGGATGCGCTTTGGTATTGAAATGAATACCGACCACACCCTGGAAGAAGTGGGCAAACAATTTGATGTCACCCGCGAGCGTATCCGTCAGATTGAAGCCAAGGCACTCCGTAAACTGCGACACCCCTCGCGCTCAGAAAAGTTGCGCAGCTTCCTGGAGGGAGATGACGATTAACCCCCCTTGCGCGCGCCCTTTGGTGGGCGCGCGCAGGCCGCATAATCGCCGTTGTCAAGCTCTATTAATATCCGTGTCGTCAATAAGCCAATCACCCAACGAACAGCCCAAAACGGCTTGGTGTTCCCCGACTGAAAGGAAAGCAGAGCCCAATTTTCCTATCGGGGCTATTCAGGCTCAGAGTCCTCAGCAAGAATAGGTGACTCGGCAAAGTGACAATTGATGAACGATGTAAGCTTGGGCCATATTAACTCTGGTTTTAAGTCCTTAAACAGCTCCAATGCCGCATCCTTGTAAAGGTACTCAGGAGTATCGACGTATATTTCAGGCTTAAAGTCACTCAGATGCACAGCAGAATGGTAGAAATCATCTTCAAACGTAGACCAGTCGTGTTTACGAATCCAGGGGGAAAAAATGGTAAAGGAAGGCTTGTTCAAAGCTTTTGCTATGTGGATGCCTCCCCCTTCATTACCAATAATGGCATCACAATGATTCATAATGATAATAAAGGTCCTTAAGTCATAATCAGACAAGGCAAAAAATATATTTTTTTTAGCCTCATCATGACATAACTGATACAGCTTATGTGCTATCTCCCTTTGCTGGGGCAAGAAATTAAATAAAATATTTACGTTGACCTGACGTGCTATCTGATTGACCAACCTTGCCATATACTCCAGAGGATAGGTTTTTAACGGGCAACTCCCCACAATATTGAGCATGAGATTTTTCCTGGCCGGAATATTGTGTTTGGCAAATAAAAAAGCAGCCTTTTGCTTTTCCTGCTCAGAAAGATATATCTTGGGATAACGGTCAGGCAATAGGTGATTTAAGAAGGGCTGAATGAGAAGCAGCTTTAAATCGATCATGCGCCCCGGCGGCGTCACAGTTACCGATTCCCTGGGAATATTATCGGTGTAGAGAAACGCCCTGTATTTTTTTTTATATGAGATACGGCGTTTTGCTCCGCAGAGCAAAACAATTAGCCAGCTCTCCAGTTTCGTATACGCGTCAACGACCACATCATATTGTTGACGCCGGATGTGCCAGGCAAATTTTAAAAAGGACCATACGCTTGCCCTATGCTCTGGACGGATGGTAATTACCTGATTAATGTTAGGATTTCCATCAAGTACGGGCAAAGCTTCCTGGTTAATCACGTAATGGATGTCTGCGTTTGGCATTATTTTTTTTAAGTGGTTACCAATAACACTGCTGATAAGGACATCACCAATCTTTTTATGCTGTATCACCAATATTTTCATTTTTTAATCAAACATCGCCTGCAAAATAAAGACGCATTATGTCGGCAGTTCCTCTTTTTCACAAGCCTCATTTTTAAGATCACCAAGCTTAAATCAGTCAATCATATCGAGTCTTCTGATGTAAGCCGAAAAAAACCGGCGATTGGGTGCAATTAACATGGAATGCTGGTAGCTGATAAGGCACGAGGGAAGCGTTAAAATTGCCTATAATACAGTGCAGCCCCCTCCCCAAACCACTTCATCGAAACAATGAGAGCATATGACACTTGCAGTCTACTGTGCACCGTAAATAGTCGGTAGACAAAAGATTTTTTAATGATAGAATGTAGAGGTTTTTATCAGGATTTATCAAATTTTTCAGGGAGTAAAACCACATGTTTTTGCATTCAGGTCGTCAATCATCCGTTTTAGCGTTATTTTTAACCGCTTCATCTCTTTCTTTCGCAGGAACCATGGGAACAGGGGATGACAGCACTGGTTGGTCTTTTAGTGTCACTCCCATTTATGGGGCGATAAGCGACTCTGCCATTGATAAAGCACCTTATGCGGTGTCGATAGACCCATCAAACAACATTGTCAGTAACGTCTCAAAAATTGATTCCCGCTGGGGATACTCCCTAAGCTTAGGCTACCTGTTTGGCCCGGAAAATAGCCATGATGTGGTATTAAGCTACACCAATCTTACGAACAAAGGCACCTCGCGTACCATTAACACCCAGCCTGATGATGTATTGATTAACCCAATCAGCCAAATCCTCAAAAGCGAGTCCGGTGCTGCTGCGCTAACGAATATTGGCGGCCTGGAAATGTATGGTCCGGCAGAGGCAACTTTTAGCGGAAATTATAAATATCAAACCGCAGACTTAATCACGCACCGTTATTTTAAAAGCTCGTTCTTAAGCGGCGTACAGTTTTCCCGCTATTATGGGATAAAAGCCACCCAACTAAAAAAAGGATTTGTCGCCCAGTATCGCGGGATGGGCTATTCTTTTGATCCGGTTACTTTCGAAACCACTTTAGAACCACTTGACGATAACATCAATTATCAGGCGAAATATTATGGTATAGGCCCACGCATAGGAATGGGAGCCAACTGGGCTTTGACGCATCATATTAGTTTAATAGGGGACGTGTCAGCTGCATTACTAGGTGGAACTTATGACACTCGATTCCATGAAACACTAGTGACAAGTATCAATGTTCCTGACTTGGTAAATTCTGACCGCTATAGTTTTAACCAAAAAACACACTCCTCACTCTGGGCTGCCGGGGTATTGGGAGCCAATCTCGGCGTTGCAGTAGATTTTGATATGAAAAATGACAGTCACGTCGGAATAGCCGGTGGTATCAGCTCAGAGCAATACTGGACAGAAGCAACTCCGGATTACTTTTCCAGCAAAACCGGTCGCAATCACGTTTCAATTAACCAACGGTTTTCGGTTAGAAACCTGTTTATTAAATTAAGCTATGCTTGTTAAAGGCGCTTTGCTTATTTTAAAATCAACATACCAGGACCCACGAAGCGGAAAATTTCCGCTTCGTGAGTTTATTGAAAATAGATACACCATACTTTTATAACGTCCACCAAGCGCTTCTCTTGGTGTTCCCAGCTTCTACCCCAGCCTGTTTTTCTGAGGCTCAACCTGGCAGAACCAGGAAAGAAAGACACCAGGGGTTAGTAGCTATGCCCATGATTTGATAACCGCAAATCATGCAGGCATGCTCTACAAGCGCAGTAGCGGCGCGGATATTCCAAGATGCCGGGTTTCTTGTCTGGCGTCTGTTTTTTGTAGCTGGTTTTTTTGGAGGTACCTTCATGCAAGTGAGTCCGTTAGATCATTGTCATGCATCTAATCAAGTGCTTTCCTTTTCACAATTGATCCACCCTAGCGCACTGATATCTCCGAACGCAAGCATTGCGGCTGGAGTTAGCATTGGCCCCTATTCCATTATTGGGGATCATGTCCACATTGGTGGGAAAACCAGCATAGGCGCTCATGTTTCTATTCAAGGATGGACACATATTGGTGAGAGCAACCAAATTGAAACGGGAGCGGTGATTGGTGCCGCACCTCAGGATCTGAAATTCGCCGGTGAAAAAAGTACCGTTTTTATTGGTAACCACAATATTATTCGGGAATATGTCACCATTAACCGGGGCACCGCCGGCGGTGGTGGGGAAACACGTATCGGCCACCACAACCTGATCATGACTTCCGCCCATGTGGCTCATGATGTGCAGATGGGCGACCATAACGTGGTCGCCAATGCGGTTGCCATTGGTGGTCATGTCAGAATTGATGATTGGGTGACCATAGGTGCGCTCTGTGGAATTCATCAGTTCGTTCAACTAGGCAGAATGTGTATGATTGGCGCGCAAAGCAAAATTACCAAAGACGTTTTGCCGTATCACCTGGTGGCCGGTGCTCCGCCCCGATGCTTTGGTATTAATGTGGAGCGATTACGCCGAAATAGATACTCTGTTGCGGAACGATTAGCGATTCAGCGAGCCTATAAGCTCTTCTTTCAAAAAGGACAAAGCACCATGGAGGCTGTGGCCACACTAAAAAAAGAGTTCCCCGACAACCCGGATGTCCAGCACATAGTGCAGTTTGTTGAGCAATCTTCACGTAGTTTTTATCGGTAATTTTTTAGAGTTGATTGATGTATCCATTTACTAAAGCAGCAGGCCCCTTTCATTTGTCAGAATTGGCCAACATTTCCGGTGCCCACCTGCATAAAGACAAAGGCGCTTTGTTTCCCGTTTCCGGCTTGGCAACACTTGCAGAGGCCTCAGAGCAAGAACTGGTGGTATTACATCAAAAAAAATACATAAAAGAGCTGAAAAATACAGCAGCCCGTGCCTGTATTATCGGGGTAGAATTTGTGCGGTTTGCCCCTGATCATATGTATTTATTGGTGCACCAAAATCCCTATAAAGCATTTGCCTACATTGCTCAGGCTTTTTATCCTGCCGAAAAACCAGCGAACGATATTGCTTCCTCAGCCGTAATCGAGCCTTCCGCAGTTATTGGCACAGATTGCGTTATTGCACATGGCGCTTACATTGGCTCTGACGCTAACATTGGTGCCGGATGTAAAATTGGTGTCAACACCTATATTGGTCACGGGGTTCGTATCGGCAAAGATTGCCTCATAGAGGATAATGTCAGCATTCGACACGCAATTATAGGCAATCAAGTCACGATATCCCCCGGAGCACGTATCGGACAAGATGGTTTTGGATTTGCCAGTGACGCTCTTGGTCATTATAAAATTCCTCATGCCGGTGGTGTTATAATTGGCAATCATGTGGCAATAGGGGCAAACACCTGTATAGATAGAGGCTCATTGGACAATACCGTAATTGAGGATGGGTGTCGTTTGGATAATCTGGTACAGATTGGACATAATGTTAAGATTGGTAAGGGCTCTATCATCGTCGCTCAAGTTGGCATTGCGGGAAGCGCCACACTGGCTGAACATGTCACTGTAGCCGGACAAGCTGGGATCATTGGGCATATCAAGCTGGGCACTGGCGCTACCGTTTTAGCCGGCGCGAAAGTCTTAAAGGATGTCAACGCCGGAGACCGGGTGGGGGGATATCCTGCAGTATCCCTGAGCAACTGGCAAAAGCAAATTCGATATTTAAAAACAGCGACTAAGCCAAAGACGCCTCTAAAATCTCAAGAATAGACAGGGCCGCTTTCTCATTAGCATTCTGACGTAATCTGTGGTGAATAGCCGTGAACTCCTCTATGAGTTCTTTTTGACTACCGGAAGCCAGCAGTTCTAAAACAGCGCGGGCGATACTTTCAACTCTTGCCTTTTTCTGGATAAACTCAGGCACTAAGGGCTGATTAGCCAATAAGTTAGGTAGCGCAATATAAGGGACTTTTACCTGTGGCGCAATAATAGAATGGGTAAGCACCCCCCACTTAAATGCCACCACCATTGGCCGTTTTAACAGCATGGCTTCGAGCGTAGCAGTTCCCGATTTGGTTAACACCACGTTAGAGACTGACATAGCTTCCCGAGCATGGCCAAGAAGGATGCGCATATTCAGGTGACGGTGTCGGGCTTGAAGCTGTTTCGTAAAACCAGCATAGAGTGCCGGACAGGCAATAGGGACAATAAAATGCACCTTGGGTGTCTCGAGAGCAATTCTATGCATGACATCGAGAAACAACGGGCCCATATACTTGAGCTCCCCAGCGCGACTGCCTGGCAGCACGGCCACAACACAGTCATCCGCCTGGTAATGGTATTTTTTTCGCAAGCCAGCATCATCGGGTTGCATGGGAATTAAGTCAGCCAACGGATGACCAATAAACTGTGCGGGTACATCATGTTGCCGATAAAAGGACGCCTCAAAAGGAAATAAGGTCAATACCAAATCAACCGCTTTTTTGATGGCATACACCCGCTTCGGCCGCCATGCCCATACTTTGGGGCTCACCAGATGCACCGTTTTAATATTGCGCGGTTTTAGCCGGGCTTCGACCGATAAATTAAAATCAGGATAATCAATACCGATAAACAAATCCGGCGGATTAGCTTGCCATTCCTTTAACAACCGCTGTCTTATCAAATACAACTGCGGATATCGTCGCAGGACATCGCTGATTCCCATGACGGAAAGTTGCGACATAGGTACCAGCGAATGGAAGCCTTCCGCCACCATTTGCGGACCACCAACTCCCGTGAACTCGACATTGATTAAGTGCTTTTTCAATTCACGAATCACGCCCGCCCCCAGTAAATCACCGGACATCTCACCGGCAATCATGGCGATTCGAACTGTGCTTGTTTTCGTTAATCTGTGTTTATAGAAGGATGGCATGAATACTGGCTTAAATTCGCCCTTTGGCGTATGTAACTCTAGTGCTTTAGGCAGTGAATTCGAAGAGTATAGAGTAAAGTGGTCCGGCTTTCAATCGGCTATCTTGGTCAAGATACGAATGTCCTGGGGCCTGATGATAACCTTGTTTTCAGTTGCTCCGGTGTTCTGTCTTTTTTTATGCGGAAACCCTGAAATTTCTAATGAAAAAAATGCGAAAGCTGTTACAATTTCTGCTGCTGGCGCTGATGTTTGGCAGGGCTTATTAGGGACTGTTGACCTTTCGTCTCTAGCAACAACGCCGGATAAACCGCGGCACGTGGGCATCTTGGGATGCAATGTCAAGAGCCCCTAAAACAACAGCACAATCAAGGGTAGTTTTCTTTATATGG
The DNA here is from genome assembly GCA_020831865.1 of Legionellaceae bacterium. Taxonomy (GTDB): domain Bacteria; phylum Pseudomonadota; class Gammaproteobacteria; order Legionellales; family Legionellaceae; genus JAFIFT01. The sequence continues at coordinate 68,081 of JAFIFT010000019.1, forward strand.
TAAAGTTAAAACATGATGTCAAGACCCTTCCCATAAGCATCTGGGGCAGACTGATATATTTTTTGTCACCTTATAACAGAAGTAATGCCAAAAAAAATATAGAGCGCGTATTCCAATCCACTTTATCCGCCGCTGAAAAAAAACGACTGGGGATAGCGTATTATTCCCATATACTCAGTAGTATAAAAGAGATTATGCTCTATGCTCTGGTCAGTAAGAAGCATCTGGCAAAGCAGGTTCGCATCATTGGCCTTGAATATTTGCAGGATGCCATCAGCACGGGCAAGGGAACCTTAGTCCTTACCGGACATTTCGGGAGCTGGGAGTACGCACCATTATTTTTACTTGAAGCTTTGGACCCCAAAAACACTGGCTTTTATTGCGTGCGAAAAAAATTGCGTTTTGCCTTTTTGGATTCTATTTTTTTACGCCGCTTTGAACATTGTGGTTTTGAAATCATTAATGAGAACAATGCCGTCAGTCAAACTCGCAACGCCTTAAAAAAGAATGCCGTTATTTTTTTTCCCTTTGATGTGCATCCCTCTTCTAAAGTTAAAAACAGAGTCACTACTGATTTTTTAGGGCAGCAAACTGACACGAACTTGAGCCTGGCTTATTTGGCGTCACGATATCAATCCTGCGTGTTATCCATTGCCTCATATCGAACGGGCAAAAACCAACATGTTCTGCAGATCTATCCCGAGATAAAGCCCTTGCTAAATCTGGACTATCAGCAGACACTCGTAGAGCAAACCAAACTTTACAATAAACGACTGGAAGACATGCTGCTGCCTTACCCTCATCAATGGTTATGGTCGTACAAACGTTGGAAAAATAATGACTAATTCTCACTTATCAAAGCTGCGCGTCACGTTTGCCGGACGTCTGCTCTACTGGTTACTACCGCTCCGCAAGCAGGTCGTATTGCAGAATATCGATCTTGTGTTTAAAGACACCGCCACGGCGGGTGAAAAAAAAAGATTAGCCAAGGCATTCTATTCCCATGTGGCCTCCACCTTAAAAGAAATCCTTTTCATGCGAAGCGGTGCTAAAAAAGGGAATCAAGTCATAGAAATCCGCGGAATAGAACATTTACAGACGGCAGTTGCCCAACAAAAAGGCGTTTTTTTATTAACCGGACATTTGGGAAACTGGGAGCTCACATCCACTTTAGGTTTGGCACAGATTTCCAGGCTATTTGGACCGGTAAATATTATCAGGCGCCGCATTCGTGTGCGGTGGCTGGAAACTATATTATTTACCAGGATGAAAGAGCACGGCTTAGCCATCATTGATAGCATGGGTGCACCAAAAAAAATACATGTAGCCCTGAAAAAAAACGAAATTATCCTGTTTGCAATGGATCAACATGCCCAATTAAATAAAAAATCCGGCATCGCAGTAGACTTTTTTGGCATCAAAGCAGGAACCTACCGAAGCTTGGCCTTTTTTGCGCACAAATATCAGAGCCCGGTTGTTCCCGTATCGTCCTATCGACAGCAGAATGGTAAACACGTAGCTCAGTTTCATCCGGAGATAGAATGGGTGCATCATACTGAAAAAGAACAAGCCATCTATCAAAATACCCGGCGATACAATCAAATGCTTGAAAAACTCATTTTGCAACATCCAGAACAATGGTGGTGGGTGCACAGGCGATGGAAATTATAATACAGAAGAAGCGCGCAGCGTATAACCCCCCATACAAGAGCATTTTTAGAGCAAATATGTTTGAAATTTTTCAATTCATCAACTATAGTTAATTGGCTTTTAGTCACTTTATATAATATGAGCTCAAGGAGCGAACATGAAACACAAATTGGTTAGAACGCATAACGTTGTGGGTATCGATGTGCAAAATGCACAAGATGAAAATCTGGGTAAAATTGAAGACTTGGTGCTCAACAAGCAGACGGGACATGTTGAGTACGTGGTTTTGTCATTTGGCGGATTTTTGGGCATGGGTGATAAATTATTTGCTCTGCCTTGGAGCATTTTCTCATTTGATGACAGCAAAGACTGCTTCATTATCAACGTTGAGAAAGAAAAATTAAAAAACTCCCCCGGCTTTGATAAAGATCAGTGGCCTAATATGTCGGATGAGAAGTGGGGTTCTTCTATACATAGCTATTACGGAACCAAAATGTAACATGCGTGCCAGGATTGTCAAGGCAGCATGATTTGACCTTCCTGGCAACAAGGACACATTCCTATCCAATCAGACAAGGAGTACATTATGTTAAGATGGGCGGTTACCTTTCTTGTTGTTGCCATCATAGCAGCTCTGCTGGGTTTCGGTGGAATTGCAGGGGCAGCAACTAATATTGCGCAATTACTTTTCTTTTTATTTATTATTTTATTTGTTATTTTTCTGGTACTGGGAAGAAGAGGAGGACCGCCGCCAACGTAGCAGCGGGATAATCAACTATTCTTTGATATTAAACGAAAGGATACATCATCATGAAAAGGAAATTACATCTATATACTCTGGTTTTCAGTAGTGGACTGTTATTGAGTGGTATCAGTACTGCTGCTGTAGAGCAACACAGCCCGGGTACCCAGACCATGCATGCAACGAAGGACTCACCACAACAGCTGGAATCAAAACTGGGTGTGGCTCTGAAAGAATATTCAGCCAAAGTCAACGTGCGAGTGAAAGATGGTATGGTTTATCTCAAAGGGGATTTACCCTCAAATACCGACTATGATCGCGTCGTTACCATGGCAGAGTCTGTTAAAGGGGTCAACGAGGTCAATGTTGATGATTTAACGGTTCAAGGCAGTAAACAGCCCATGGGGGATACCTACATTACGGCCAAAGTAAAAGGATCGCTGATTAGAGAGGGTTTGTTTAATACGGATATCCCCTCTTGGTCCATTGGAGTGGAGACGAAAGACGGCAAGGTCTTTTTATCCGGTGAGGTCAAGTCCAATGAAGAGAAACAACGGGTTCTGGACGTAGTACAGTCTGTGCAAGGGGTCAAAAGTGTTGATGATCAACTAAAAATCACCAATGCTTCCTCGACTGACGAATAGTTCATCGCTTGCTCATGTAATGCGCCTTTCGGCGCATTACATTCTCTGCTGTCTCATCAGAAGAAGGATTGCCGCATGACCACTGTAGCAGAAGTATTGGTTGATACCCTTGCCAATGCCGGGATACAACGTATATATGGCATTGTTGGTGACTCACTGAACGGTATCACCCAAGCCCTGACAAAAAAAAGTGGTATAGAGTGGATACATGTGCGGCATGAGGAAGCTGCCGCTTTTGCAGCCGGTGCTGAAGCGCAAATCAGCCAAAAACTGGCGGTATGTGCGGGCAGTTGTGGGCCGGGTAATCTCCATTTAATTAACGGCTTATACGATTGCCAGCGAAGCAATGCCCCGGTATTGGCTATTGCCGCACATATCCCTTCGGCTGAAATTGGCGGCGATTACTTTCAGGAAACACACCCGGCACTGCTGTTTAAAGAATGCAGTTGTTTTTGCGAAGCGGTCGAGAGTCCGGAGCAAATGCCGCGACTGCTGAACATTGCCATGCAAACGGCCATGGCAGAACGAGGGGTTGCGGTTCTGATCATCTCCGGTGATGTCGCCCAGCAAAAAGCCGTCCATCCCCCACTGTCCCAGTGGCGCCCGCCCTCCCCACCTCTGGTCGTGCCGGCCACAGAATCTTTGCAGGAAATTGCCGATGTCCTGAACAGTGCCAAAAAAATCACCCTGTTCTGTGGTATCGGAGCAGCGCCGGCACATGCGTCTTTAATGGCGGTCTGCAAGACATTAAAAGCGCCTGTGGTACACAGTTTGCGTGCCAAGCCCTATATCGAGTTTGATAATCCCTATGATGTCGGTATGACGGGGCTCATTGGCTTTTCATCCGGCTATTATGCCATGGAAGCCTGTGACGTCTTGCTGGTATTAGGCAGCAGCTTTCCCTATCGACAGTTTTATCCGAAAAAGGCACAGATTATTCAAATTGATATCCACGGCAAACAACTCGGCAAGCGCGCGGATGTCCGCATCGGCGCCATTGGGGATATTGATGCCACTCTTAAAGCCTTATTGCCGTTCCTGCAAGAAAGAGAAGCGCGCGAACACTTGGATACTGCACTGGCGCATTATAAAAAAGCACGCCAAGGATTGGATGCCCTGGCGGGAGAGGCCGCTGATACGGCCAGCATTCATCCACAATACTTAGCCAAATGCCTTGATCAGGCCGCTCGGGAGGATGCCTACTTTACCTGTGATGTGGGAACGCCCACGGTGTGGGCCGCACGCTATCTCACCATGAATGGCCAAAGACGGCTGCTGGGGTCTTTTAATCACGGCTCAATGGCCAATGCCCTTTCCCAGGCGATTGGTCTTCAGGCATTCGACCGGCAGCGTCAGGTGATTGCTCTCTGTGGTGATGGTGGCTTTGCCATGCTGATGGGCGAAATTTTAACCCTCATTCAACATCAGCTTCCCGTCAAGATTATCGTATTTAATAATAGTACCCTAGGCTTTGTTGAAATGGAGATGCATGTCGCCGGCATGCTGGAGTATGGTACTGCCTTACAAAATCCTGATTTTGCCGCTCTGGGACAGGCCATTGGGATGAAAGGCATCCGTATAGAGCAATCCTCGGCATTGCCCGCTGCTATCAAGGAAGCCTTGCAACATCCCGGACCTGCCCTCGTCGATGTCGTTGTCAACCGTCATGAATTAGTCATGCCACCCAGTGTAGAAGCCAGCCAGGTCAAAGGTTTTAGTCTTTATCTGATGAAAGCGATTCTCAATGGCCAGGGCAATGCCGTGCTGGATTTAGCGAAAACCAATCTGTGGCGCTCTGAATAACGTATGATCGCCCCTGACCTTTGGGACAATTCGCACCCAGGCAGCAGAACACGCTGGGCAGGGGTGCCGTTTGCGCAGCTACCCTCCTTTGCACCAGGCTCAGGGCTCTAAGTCTGTCGTGTCGGGGTCGGCATTAATCGACAGATCCAGTTGGTGCCAGTCTTCAAAAATCCCCAAATGAAACAAGGCATCTCCCTCATTAACCAGGGGAATATTGGTTTTACCGATCACCACCCCTTCACAGGGCGCCTTGAGAAGATGCTGTTGGTTACCGAGCGGGTCTACAATCATTGCCAGAATGGCGCCAGCTTTTATCCGACTTCCCAGCGGAACTGGATCAATCACCATACCTCCGCCGGGCGCACGAATCCAAAAGCTCGATTGCGTAATTGCCGCCTTGGCAGAATGCCGTAGTGCTTTAGCCAGCGAAGGCGGGAACATTTCCAGATATTCCATCACCCGCACAATACCGCGCAGGCCACTTTTAATGGCCCAATTATCCAGCCGCAGCGCTTCGCCCGCCTCATACACAATCATGGGAATACGCATTAAATCGGCCGCGTGACGCAAGGAGCCGTCCCGCATTCCGGACGGGACGATAATCGGTGCGGCAAAGGCTTCGGCCATATCCATTGATTCTGTACATTGGTGACTCAAGCGAATCTGGGGATAATTACTGCGGTGAATTGCCCCGGTGTGTAAATCGATCATATGGCTGGCTTTGGAGAAGATTTCTGTCATCATCAGGTGCGCCAGGCGTGACGCCAGGGAGCCCTGATCGCGCCCGGGAAATTGACGATTGAGATCGCGCCTGTCCGGCAAGTAACGCGATTGCAGGATAAACCCATAAACGTTCACCACCGGTATACAAATTAAACTCCCCCGTACGTGGCGCAGTTGCGGTTGACGCTGCAAACGACGAATAATTTCCACGCCATTGATTTCATCACCATGGATAGCCGCAGTGACCACCAGACAAGGGCCTTCCTTCTTGCCATGGTAGACGTGTATGGGAACGTCAATAGGGCTTGAACTGTGCAACATAGACAAGGATAAGCGCAGGGAACGATGTTCACCGGCAGCCACAGACTGGCCGGCAATCACCAGTGGCGCACGCTTGCTCATCCTTCAAACCGGTCGCGCATGCTTTTGGGGCGCGCATTTTTTTCAATATACTGGATAATCTTGCCGGCAATATTGACGCCTGACGCTTTTTCCACCCCTTCCAGACCAGGGGACGAATTAATTTCAAGCACCAGGGGGCCATGGTTGGAGCGAATCAAGTCCACTCCCGCAACCTTCAGACCCATGGTTTTCGCGGCAGCGACCGCAATAGCCCGCTCCTGCGGCGTGAGTTTCACTTTCATGGCCTTACCACCCTGATGCACATTGGCACGGAACTCTCCTTCTTTGGCCTGTCGTTTCATGGCTGCAACCACTTTATCGCCAATCACGAAACAGCGAATATCGGTGCCGTGCGATTCTTCAATAAACTCCTGAACCAGAATATTGGCCGACATCTCTTTAAACGCATTGATCATACTGATCGCCGACTGCTGAGAGTCCACCAGCACTACCCCTTTTCCCTGAGTACCTTCCAATAATTTGATCACTAAAGGCGCCCCTCCCACCATCCGAATCAAATCCTCAGAATCACCGGGAGACTGCGCAAAACCGGTCAACGGCATGGGAATGCCCTTCCGTGCCAATAACTGCAGCGAGCGAAATTTGTCTCGTGAACGGGAAATCGCGATTGATTCATTAACCGCATAGATCCCCATCGTTTCCAGATGGCGCAAAACAGCGGTGCCATAATAGGTAATGGAGGCTCCAATACGAGGTATCACCGCATCAAAATGCGGCAATTCTCTGCCACCACGGTAATGCACCTTCGGATTTGAAGTCGCCACGTTCATATAGCAATAGAGCGGGTTAATAATATGCACCTCATGCCCTGCATCCTCTCCAGCCTGTTTCAGGCGTTGATGAGAATACAAGGTCGGGTTCCTTGCCAGGATAGCGATTTTCATGCAGTCTGTATCCCTGTTTTAAGCAGTCAATAAAAAGGCATCCGGCCTGATATATCCATTATAGACAAAAAATAAAAGGGTTGTCGGGGGGAAGCTCAACCTTTGTAGCGCAAGCGATAGAGCTTCCAGAGGGTGAATAAAGGCCCCGATAAAGCATAGAGAAAGAATCCGCCAAATAAGACCATAGCCGGATTGGCTGCGATCGCGACAAACAGGATGACGAGAAATAACAAATACAAAAACGGAACCTTACCGCGAAAATCAATTTCTTTAAAGCTGTGATAACGAATATTACTCACCATCAAAATAGAGATAGCAAGCGTCATCACCGCGGTTAAGATCAGAAAAAAACCATTGATCAGGCCATGTTGCTGACATAACCAGGCATAAGCGATGACGACTGCCGCTGCAGGTGGGCAAGCCAGACCTTGAAAATACCGTTTGTCGGCCGTCTCAACCTGTGTATTAAAGCGAGCCAGGCGCAGTGCGACCGTAGCGGTATAAATAAAGGCCACCAACCAGCCGAATTTTCCCAGCTGATGCAAAATCCAGCTGTACAGGAGCAAAGACGGAGCAACACCAAACGTGACCATGTCCGAAAGACTGTCAAACTGAGCTCCAAATGCCGTTTGGGTATTGGTCAGCCGAGCAATGCGACCATCAAGCCCGTCAGCAATCATACCGATAAAGATTGCAATAATGGCCGACTCATAATTTCCTTTCATGGACGCCACAATGGAGTAAAATGCAGCGAAAAGACTGGCTGTTGTAAAGAGGTTGGGCAGCAAGTAAATACCACTTGCCTGTTCTTTGTTTGAAGTCACAGTGTATTCTCGTTCTGGTGAAGATAAAATGTAAATAAATGGATTTTAACACAGAATCGGACAAGCAAACAGGGTTGTCTACGCTGATACAGATGCAATTACAGAAAAACATCCAAATCAAAGCTCGAGCGCTGATTTAAATCTTCCCGATGATGTTTCAGAAAATCCTCCGCGCTTCTCCGCCCTTCCTCCCGCAAATAGGTCAAAAAAGCCCACTCGGCGTTTAATTTTGAAGACGCATTCAATTTTGTCATCTCTTGACTGGCAATACGGTGAATGCGCATGCTGGCCCAGCGATGACATTCGGCACTCTTGTCGGTATCGATCTGTCGCATTAAGGCTATCATGCGTAATTCCTTCATCAAGGCTGCATTAAAGGCGATCTCATTGATGCGATCAATAATGGCACGTGCCGTTTTAGGGGTTTCCAAACGTTCAATAGGATTGATTTGCACCAGAATCGTATCACTGGACATACATTCCTGCACCAGGGGGGTGATGGTTGGATTGCCGGTAAAGCCACCATCCCAATAGGCTTCACCATCAATTTCTATCGCCTGATACAGAAACGGTAAACAAGCGGACGCCAGCAACACCTGCGCGCTCAATTCCGCATTATGAAAGACCCTGCCCTGGCCGGTTCGAACACAGGTGGCATTCACAAATAATTTAATGCGCGATTGACTTAAGGCGTCAAAATCAATGGCATCCTGTAAAATACTCAACAAAGGATTTAACATCAGCGGATTTAAATCATAAGGCGAATAAATCCGCGAGAGAAAATCATAAGTCACAAAAGCGGGGGAATGGTCCAGCGACCATCGTCCGGCCAAAATATCCATCATGCCACGCTGGAAGGGACCAAACAGTGCCGCTTGTGATACGCGAAACCAAAAATCATGCAACACGCGTTTGGCGCCTTCTCGTCCCTCCAGGCAATCGCCATAGGCCAGGAGGGCGGCATTCATGGAGCCGGCTGACGTACCCGATATCCCCTCAATATGCAGGTTTGGCTCTTCCAGGAGGCGATCGAGCACGCCCCAGGTAAAGGCGCCGTGCGCCCCCCCGCCCTGCAAAGCCAAATCAATCAGAATATCACCTTCCGCTACGGTTTTTCTGCCCATATTGCCTCAATGTATCGATCCTGTATTGCTACAGTGTAGCTTATTTTTGCAAAGCACATCGCCATTGGCTTAATTTCCCGCTTGGACTTTGTTAAGATAGGCACACTCTGTTTGAACGTACTCGCCATGAATTCTGAACATACCCCCATGATGCAACAATATCTGCGCATCAAAGCCGATTATCCTGATATGTTACTCCTCTATCGGATGGGGGACTTTTATGAATTATTTTATGACGATGCCAAACGGGCTGCGGCTCTTCTTAATTTAACCCTGACCCATCGCGGTCAATCGGCAGGAACGCCTATTCCCATGGCAGGTGTTCCCTACCATGCGGTGGAAAACTATCTGGCTCGCCTGATCAAACAAGGCCATTCCGTCGCCATTTGCGAGCAAGTCAGTGATCCGGCCACCAGCAAAGGCCCCGTCGAACGGGAAGTCACCCGCATCATCACCCCGGGTACCGTAACCGATGAAGTCTTGCTGGATGCCGACCGTGATACCATCTTACTGGCCATTCATCCCGATAAGAGCGGAATCGGACTGGCCTGGGTGGACTTAAGTGCCGGGCGTTTTCATCTCCTGCAGCTTCCGGATAAAGACCGACTGCTGGCTGAAATGACCCGTCTCCAACCGGCAGAAATTCTGCTGGCGGAAAACAGCGCCCTGCTTCCCTTGGGTCAGAAGTGGCCCTGCAAAGCGCGGCCGCGCTGGGATTTTGATCCGCAACGGGCGCGACAACGCCTGCTGGATCAATTTGGCCTGCACGATCTGCATGTGCTGGGCGAGCAACCTGGCAACAGCATCCTGCCGGCAGCGGGTGCGCTCTTGAGCTATTTGCAAACCACGCAAAAACAGGCAATTCCGCATTTACAGCATATCACTCTGGAACGGGATCAGGACTTCCTGCAAGTGGATGCCGCGACCCAGCAACACCTTGAGCTTATCCAAAACCCCAGCGGCCACACGGCCAACAGCCTCTACAGCCTGCTCGATAAAACAGCAAGCCCGATGGGTTCAAGACTGCTCAAACGCTGGCTTGCACGTCCCTTACGCCAGCACCAGACCATTCATCGGCGGCAGGAAGCCGTTGCCGAATTATTAAACCAGGACAAGTTTGTGCCCTTACAGCCCCTGCTACAGGCCATCTGTGATATGGAACGGATTCTAAGCCGTATTGCCCTGAAATCAGCTCGCCCCCGCGATCTGAGCAAACTGGCCCAGAGTTTGGGAGTGATTCCAGCCATCAAGGCCGCCTTGCAGGAATTGAAAGGCCAACACCTGCCCCATCTTGCCGCCGCCATTCAAGATCATCAGGATATTCACCAACTGCTGAGTACGGCTATTATTGAAAGCCCACCCGCCTTAATCCGGGACGGCGGCGTCATTGCACCAGGTTTTGACGACGAATTGGATGAACTGCGCCATCTCAGTGAGCATGCCAACGAACAACTGGCCCACCTGGAACAGATAGAACAGCAACAAACCGGCCTGTCCTCCCTGAAGTTTGGCTATAATCGCGTTCAGGGGTACTTCATTGAAGTCTCCAAGCTGCAGGCGAGCAAAGCCCCAGCCCATTATCAACGCAAGCAAACCCTTAAAAATGTCGAACGCTATATCACTCCCGAACTCAAGCAGTTTGAGGAGAAGGTCTTAAGTGCGCAGGTCAAGGCACTGGCTCGCGAAAAATGGCTCTATGAACACCTTCTCACTGAAATAGCCAGCCAATGGCAAAGCCTGAGTACCAGCGCCCAGGCTCTGGCTGAACTCGATGTTCTGTGTAATTTTGCCGAACGGGCCAAACATCTGCACTGGTCCGCCCCCACTTTGAGCACCGCTGCCGGTTTGCATATCGAAGCAGGACGGCATCCCGTGATTGAGCAAATCCAGCAAAATCATTATATTGCCAATGACGTGCAGCTCAATCCAGCACAACCCATGTTGTTAATTACCGGCCCTAATATGGGCGGTAAATCGACCTATATGCGACAAACGGCCTTAATTGTCTTATTGGCACATATCGGCAGCTATGTCCCTGCCCGTAGGGCGATTATTGGACCGGTGGATCAATTGTTTACCCGTATTGGCGCCAATGATGATCTGGCGTCTGGCCGTTCGACCTTCATGGTCGAAATGAGCGAAACCGCCTATATATTGCGTCATGCTACCGCGAACAGCCTGGTGCTGATTGATGAGATTGGCCGTGGCACCAGTACCCATGATGGCATGGCTCTGGCTTACGCCACCTGCCTGAGTCTGGCCCAGGATATCGGGGCATATACCCTCTTTGCCACCCATTATTTTGAACTGACACAACTCCCCGAACAGTGCAGCCGAATACGTAATGTGCATTTACAGGCTCACTGCGAAGGCGAGCGTATCATCTTTTTGTATCAGGTTCTGGACGGTGCCGCCAGTCAAAGCTATGGCCTCGAAGTAGCCCGGCTCGCCGGCATCCCGCAGGAGGTACTTGCTGTGGCCCGGCAACAGTTACACAGCGCGGAAAAAACGCTGCCGATAGCCCCCGTTCCCCGCGCGAGCCTCCCTGAGACCGTGGTCGAGCATCCTGTCTTACAGCAACTGCGCCATCTGGAGGTCGACCTGCTCAGTCCACGCGAAGCACTCAATAGGTTGTATCAGTTACAGCAATCGCTGCTCTGCCCATCAACCAACAGCACAGCGGAAAGCGTATAAAAAGTTCCAGATTCCACGGGCAGGTGGACCCAGGCATCACCGCTGTGCTCAGGAAAATTGACAAGACCACTAATATTTTTCACACTGAAGCATCATGAATATATATTTCCGTCTCACGTCGCTTGTTTTAGGGCTTATTTTATCGATATCGCTGCTGCATGCCGCATCACCTGCGATTGTAGGTGTGGACGATACGATTGCGCAAAATATTCGACTTCGCCTGAGCGAAATTGCCGAACATAGCAGCCTGCGTGATAAAAGTGATCTGAATCTACAAGAACAGGTATTACAGGCCATCCAACCCTATGGCTTTTTCAAAGCCCGCGTAACCCAGCTGACCCGCCAGTCTAATGGCGAAATACAAAGCATCCATATCCAGAGCGGTCCTGCTATCCTGATTCGCCGACTGCATATTGAGCTCAGGGGAGAGGGGGCCCATGAGGAGGAATTGCTGCAAGCCAAAGCCGCCATCTCACTGCGTGTCGGCCAGGTCTTCAACAGTGTTGAATATGAAGCAGCCAAACAAAGCCTGTTTGATGCCGCCGAACATCAGGGCTATTTAAGAGGGCGTTTTAGCACCGCTCGAGTTGTCATTGACCGTCAGCGCTACTTTGTCGATATCAACCTGCTGTTTGAGACTGGTCCGCAATTCTACTTTGGTCAGGTGCGTTTTAACCCTACCTATATCTCACCACAACTGTTGCATCGCTTTGTGCCTTTCAACATAGGTCAGGTGTATGAAACGCGCAAGGTGCTGGAATTCAACAATGCCTTATCCGGCAGCGGTTATTTTAAGAGTGTCACCGTCAAGCCTGAAATTGGCCAACAACACTATGTTCCGATTGAGGTGCATCTGGAAGAAAGTGCCCGCGTCAACTATCTCCTCGGGGTTGGTTTTGGTACCGATACCGGGGTTCGCGGCAAGGCCGGGGTTTCGGTCAATCCGCTCAACCGCAAAGGGCATAAATTTAATCTGATGTTACGCGGCTCAGTTTTGCAAAATGCCCTGCAGGCACAGTACATTGTTCCGGGCCACAATCCAGTCACTGATCAATACGACGGAACTGCCAGCCTGGGCACGCAAAATTTTGACGTAGGCTATAGCAAGTCGGCACTGGCGACCGTTGCTGCCCGGCATACCACCCCCCAATATCAGCGAGCCGTATCGCTGAATCTGTTACAGGAAGAGTACCGCTATACGGCACAACCCAAACGCAATAGTAACCTCTTTTTTCCAAGGCTCAATCTGACCTTCACACAGAGCAAGGATGCACTGTTTACTCCCACAGGTTTTGCCATCACGCTCAATGGAATCGCCGCTTCCGATAAAATACTCTCTGACAGCACCTTTGTCCAGGGCATGGTGGACGGCCGCGCAGCTCTGACCATTCCCCCTATCCGTACCCGCTTTTATGCTCATAGCGTGCAGGGATATAATACCATCAGTAATATTGACAATATGCCCCTGTCACTGGCCTTTTTATTGGGTGGGGCTGAGAATCTGAAAGCCTATAATATTAATTCCATCGGGCCGGGTAAAATTGTCAACTATGTTGGACTGGAACTGCAAAAAGAAACCTGGGATAACTGGTATCTGGTGGGTTTTGTCGATGCCGGTGATGTCTATAACCCCACCCCCCGACAATTTAAGTACAATACCGGTGCGGCGGTGATGTGGGTCTCCCCGGTGGGGCCTATCAAAATCGGTCTGGCCGTACCCGTCAGGCGCAGCGGCCAGCGCATTCGCGGTCAGAAACCACAACTTGTCATTAATATGGGACCAGATATCTGATGAAATTCACGAAACGTCTGATCTACAGCTTGCTCATGCTGGGCGTCATACTGATTGCCCTGCTGTCGTTTATCATTACGACCAACACCGGCCTGTACCTCTTGCTATATCTGGGTAAACAGGCCGCCCCCGGCAAACTGACCTACCAAAAGGTCGGCGGCAGCCTGTCAGGCCCTCTGCACATCCAAAAACTAGAGTATAGCGATAGCACCCAAAGCATTCAGATAGAGCAGTTGAAACTGCGCTGGACATTACGCCAACTCTGGCATAAAAAGCTCTCGATCCAGCTGCTCAAAGCCGAGAGGGTACATATCCAGACCCGTGAGGATAGCACTGACGAGGACCCCACCCCTTTGCAATGGCCCCACTTGCCATTGACGATTGACTTACAAAAACTCGCCATCGCCCAACTCGACATCGATAACCTCAACATACACTCCCTGTCGCTTGCCGCGCATCTGGATGAGGAAAACTGGCAGCTGCAGCAGGCCAGTCTGATCATGCAGGATACCCGCATGCAGCTGCACGGGCATATGCAACCCAAGGCACCCTTTGAAAGCAGGGCTAATATCCAGTTCTCCCCCGTAAAAGAAGCCCAGACCTCGACGCTGCGAGGCTATCTTAGCTTCTCAGGCAACTGGCAGCATTACCAGTGGCAGGGTGTCTTGCGACAACCCCTGCCTCTGCGCATCCATGGACAACTGCGCAATCTGCAACAATTGGATCATCAGATGGAATGGCAGGCCTTTCCCTATCCTTTGAGTCCGCAAAAAACGCTCCACATTGAAAAGGGGCGCTTCAGCATGACTGGCCGCTACCCTCATTTTAATTTTAACCTGCAGGCCGCGCAACAAAGCCCGGTCAAAGCCAATTTGCGGGTGCAGGGTCATACGGATTTGCAACGCTTAAGGCTCGATGGCCTGCTAACACTTGCCTCTGGCGACCTTCATTTGCAGATGGAAGCGGACAATACCGACAAAGCCTATATCAGTGGCCAGTTAAGCGGCAGTCAATTGGACTTGCAGGCCTTTGATATTCCGGTCCTGATTCAGCATCTGGATGCCCGTTTTAATACCCGCAAGGGACGCCATGCCAAAGTAAAGGTACAGGCACGCTATCAAGAGCGTCCATTTACTGGCTCCTTGACGCTGCACGATGACCGCATCGATGCCCAAGTCCAACAACAGCGCAATCGCATCACTGCTTCCGGAAAACTGAGCTATCCCATGGCCATTGAGTTGATGCTGCCGGAACCCGCCAGCCTGCACCCTGAACTGCAGGGACTGGACACGCGCATCAGCGGCCAGATTCAACTGCTGGCCGCCAACCGGGGTGAGGCGCGCCTGCACATCGCACCCGGCTCCTGGCAAAATCAAGGCGATGCAACAATTCCCCCCCTGCACTTTGAAGGAGGCACTATTCAGGCGCAACTTAATCCACAGGGTCTGACCTCACAGGGGAAACTCATTATCGACTCGGCAAAAACGCTGCAACTTCAGCTCGACTTACCCGGCTTTGATCCTGGAAAGGTCCCCAACGCGCAACAACGCCTGCGTGGTAATCTTGATCTGGAGATCAATGATCTGGCATTTTTGCAGGAAATCAGCCCGGATATTACCAAGGCCGAAGGTCAGCTACTGGCGAAACTTACCCTGAGCGGCCAACTGCTGAATCCTGACATCACAGGGTCTATGGAGCTCCGGCAAGGCAGCCTGGGACTCCGTACGATGGGGATTAACCTTGACCCTATCGCTATCCGCGTTGATACCGCCGCAAAAACATGGAACATCAGCGGCACCATAGGTCATGCCCCTGGCCAACTGCTGTTAAGCGGCAAGGGTCAGTTCAGCCCGCAGCCCCAGGGCAACATTCAACTGACCGGACAAAATTTTCGCCTCGTGGATACGAGTGAATATGTGATCTATATCTCACCGGATGTCCGCTTACAACTTGCCGAACCGGATTATATACTGACCGGCAATATCCAGATCCCCAAGGCGGAAATCAAACCCCAAACCTTTAGTAGCAGTGTCAGTTTAACCGATGATGCCGTATTTGCCGATGAGTTAGCAGAAGAAGAAAGCCTGTCTCGCTTCAAAAGCCATCTGAATATTGTCATGGGTGATGCGGTCCATTTGAATGTCCAGGGTTTAACCGCCCGCATCATAGGCAGTCTTGTCGTGCAGCAGGAGTCGAGTAGCCCCATGAATGCCAGTGGTCAGCTCTCCGTCGTTGACGGGAAGTATCAAGCCTATGGACAAAATCTGCAAATCCAGCAAGGGGAGCTTATCTTTACCGGCGGCCAAATCCAAAATCCCGGCATCAATGTCAGAGCCGCACGCAGCTTTAGCACGACCGGTGCTACGTTTGCCGGTTCCAACCGTCTGTTTGATTTCGGTGCCTCCAATGTGCAACCGATGAGCTTCTCATCCCAGACGACCGTCGGTATTCAAATCAGCGGCCAACTGAATACGCCCAAGGTCACGCTTTTTTCAGTGCCGGGCAATTTGTCGCAGGCCGATATTTTATCCATGTTGTTACTGGGGCGTCCGGCCAATCAGGCCAGCGGTGCTGGTGGCCAGCTGCTCATTGCCGCGATGAGCTCGATGAATCTGGGGGGCGGTACCAAGGGTACCCAGCTGCTCTCCCAATTACAACAGGCGCTGGGCCTCGACTTTAGTATCGATACGCAAAGCACCTACAATCAACAAAGTAATACCGTAAGCGAGCAGCATCGCCTGGGGATCTCCAAAACCGTGTCCAACCGCCTCTCTATCAGCTATAATACGGGGCTATCTCATCTTGACAGTAATGGCATTAGCCTGCGATATTTACTCAATCGCTATTTTAACATTCAAGTGACTGCCGGTTTATTGGGCAGCGGTATTGATTTGGTCTATACCCATCAACAGGAATAAACATATGAGCCCTTACTCGTTACTCTCGCGTCCCAAGCGTCTGCGCCGAAATAGCGCCACCCGCGCCTTGTTACGTGACGTACGATTGCTGCCCGAACAACTGATAGCGCCCCTCTTTATCCACGCGCAATTGGAAAGCCCCCGGCCTATCTCGAGCATGCCCGGGCAATACCAGCTCAGCCTGGAAGCGCTGCCCAATGAAATCGATACACTGGCTCATTTGGGCATTAAGGCCGTCTTGTTGTTTGGTATTCCCGGGTACAAGGATGACAGCGGCAGTGCCTCACTGGACGAGCAGGGCATTATTCAGCAAGCGATTCGCTGCATTAAGGCACGGCGCCCGGAAATGCTGGTCATCACTGATGTTTGTTTCTGTGAATATACCAGCCACGGACACTGCGGTATTCTGCAAGCGGATAATGAGCAGATAGACAATGATGCGACCCTGGCGCTATTGGCGAAACAAGCGGTTAGCCATGCCCGAGCAGGCGCCGACTGGGTCGCTCCCAGCAGCATGACTGACGGCATGGTGGGCGCTATCCGCCAGGCCCTGGATGCAGAAGGATGGCAGGATACCGTCATCTTAAGCTATGCGGTCAAATACCATTCCGCCTTTTATGGCCCTTTCCGCGAAGCGGCCCAGGGCGCACCTCAGTTTGGTGATCGCGCCAGCTACCAGATGAGCCCAGCCAACCGCCATGAATGGCTCCGGGAAGCAGAACTGGATATCCAGGAGGGAGCTGATATCCTCATGGTCAAACCTGCCATGAATTATCTGGATATTATCTGCCGCCTGAAAAGCCGATTCCCACAGGTTCCTCTGTGCGCCTATCAAGTCAGCGGCGAATACAGTTTAATCCTAAGTGGCGCGCGCCAGGGACTGATTGATGAGCAAAAGGCAATGCACGAATCCCTCACCGCCATCCATCGTGCTGGCGCAGATATGATTATCAGCTACTTTGCCAAAGCCTTTGCCCAAGACTATGCGACACGCGCCCGATTAGACTAAGATTTGTTGGCATGTCACCCCAAGATACCTACGTGCCGCGGTTTAGATGCGTTTATCCTGCTGATTAGACAGTCAGCCGGAAAACACGATATAATAGTCCTTTTTTCTGGCAAGCCTATGTGTAAGTTCATCCTGTCTCTCTTATTGTGGAGCATCCCCCCCCTGCTCTGGGCCAACCATACGCAGGATATCTTTCAAGTGGATATCATTCTGTTTCAACACCGGGCACCGAGCCTCGACAGCAATGAAACCTCACTCAGCCCTGCATTACCTGCCCTCAACAAAAACAGCATTCCGCTCATCAGCGCGGAATCTTGCGAGAGCGATGTTTACTGCCTGCTTCCGTTAAAGTCTTCCCATTTGAAAACCTCCTGGCATGCTCTGCTGCGCCAGCCAGATTATAGCCTGCTGGCGCATTACAGTTGGCGACAGCCGGCCACTAATAAAAAAGCCGTTCGCCTGCCGGATAGCCAGCAGACGGATCTGACCATTGGGGGAATCGTTCAAGTCCGCAAACTGAATTATTATTATTTTAACAGCGAACTCATTCTTGCATCCGCGATGGGGCAGGCGCCAATGGCCTTGAAACAAAGCCTGCGCCTTAAAGAAAATCAAACCGTCTATGTCGACCACCCGCAAATTGGGATGCTGGTGCGTATTGAGAAAAAGGCGACAGACCGCGCGTGAACGCAAATACCCACTCCCAAAATGCCAGCATCCGTGCCGGAACGCGTGCTCGCCCCAGCCATCACCGCTGGCTGATTTGGCTGGTGGTTGTCAGTTTCGTGCTGTTGCAGTTCTTTTTGCAGTTATCAAGCGGCGTCATCATGGGCGCTATCATGCAGGAGCTGCAACTCAATGCCCTGTCCATCGGTTTTCTCGCCAGTGCGTTTTATTATGTGTATACCAGTCTGCAAATTCCGGTCGGTTTTATTTTTGATCGCTATAATACCCGCACTATCCTTGCGATCAGTGCCTTAATCTGTAGTGCAGGCTGTCTGCTTTTTGCCCTGGCCCATCCGTTTCTCTGGCTCATCACCGGACGCTTGTTAATGGGAGCGGGCTCTGCCTTTGCCTTTGTCGGTCTGGCTCATATCCTGCGCCAGTTTTTTCCTTTACGCGACTTTGCCTTTTTAATTGGCTTATCCGAAACCTTAGGATTTCTTGCAACCGTGGCAGGTATGGTTGGCATGGCCAATGCCATCCATTATCTGGGTTGGCGGATGTTTATCGCTGGTGCGGCTCTGGCAGGCATACTCATCAGTCTTGCCTGCTATCGTATCATTCCGATACACAAACGTTCTGTCCGGAAGCCGCAGCCCATACTGCCAGGCTTCCTTGCTATTCTTAAGAACCCCCTGATGTGGATTAATGGCCTTTTTGTGGGCTTGAGTTTCCCGGTTATTACCGTCTTTGGCGCCCTGTGGCTGGTGCCTTTTTTACAAATCAAATTACAGACCAACCTGGCTACGGCCAGCACCTTGGGAGCCATGATTTTTGCCGGTGCCGCCCTGAGCTGCCCACTGTTTGGGAAACTGGCCATTCTGGTTCGCTCCCGGCGTTTATTAATGCTGCTCTCCTGCCTTGCCACCGCCATTTTACAGTTACTCATCTTGTTTTACCAAATGCCGAACCTTTGGTTTACCGCCGCCATTATTTTTCTCACTGGCCTTTGCTGCGGCGCCTATATGTTGGCCTTTACCATCAGCAATGAATTAACTACCCCCAGTACTCTCTCTACCGCGACCGGCTTCACCAATACCCTGGCCATGCTGTCTGCTCCCCTGCTACAACCCCTGATTGGACATATCCTCATGCTACGCCAACCCCATGTTCCGGTTTATAGCCTTGTAGATTATCAGCTAGCGCTGAGTATTCTCCCGCTGTGCCTGCTCGCTGCCGCCGGTCTGACCTTCTTGCTGCCTGAACGACGCCATTAAGCCCCATGGCACGGCATTCCGCTATTTGCATCGAGCATATTTCATAAATAATTTGCTATCCAGGGCGAATCAAATTATCATCAGCTGCGTTTTATTCAATCAGGGAAATGCATATGTTTCATTTTGTCTTAAAATGTATAGGTGTATTAATCGCTGCCGCGCTGGTTGCCGCCCTGCTGGCCGCAACCACTACCATTAACGTATTTCCTTTGGTTGGCGCGGCCTGCTTCTTTACCTTCTTCATGTTAATCTCTGCCAGCACGCCTGCGTACAGCCGGCCTGCGGTTACCTGCATCAACGACCCTTACCCCCGCCCATCTTTTCCATGGTTTTTCACATCAACCCACCGCAATGTCCACTACCACGGACATCATAGCCCAACCCGCATCGTTGAACCTACTTTTCCGGGATACAACAATGTGCATGGACACGCCCATAGCAGTACGGTCATTGGTCATCCAACCCGGGGGCCCGTCGTCTCTAATCCGGGCAGCGGCAATGTACACGGCCATTCTCACCACGGCAACGGACAGGGATCTTCTCACGGCACTCACGTGCATGGACGCAGGTAGCTCCCTATGTTTGTTGATACGCCCCCTAAAGACAGCCAAAAAGGGTCGATAGCCCTTTCTGGCTCGGACAATGTAATGAGAGGGCGTTTACCGCGAAGGGGAGGTCGGCAATGG
Organism: Legionellaceae bacterium; assembly: GCA_020831865.1. Taxonomy (GTDB): domain Bacteria; phylum Pseudomonadota; class Gammaproteobacteria; order Legionellales; family Legionellaceae; genus JAFIFT01. The sequence goes on from JAFIFT010000019.1 coordinate 87,937, forward strand.
GCTCGCCAGGGGATAGGTAGCCAGTACCTCTGTCAACTGTCCCCAATCATTGGCTTCTGCGACCCCGATAGCGCGTATCCGGAGACAACGGGATGGTACAGCGACACCTTGAATCAACCTTTCTGTTTGCTCCTGCTGCCGCCGGCTGGCCGCTGGCAACGCCAGAGTCACATGCGGCTCAAAGGCAAAAAATACGTTAGGACTACCATACCGTCGAAAAGCCTGTTCTTTAATGGCGTTTTTTCGAGCCCAGCCTGGTATTGGCGCTTTTTTGTCACGCAATGGCGCCAAGGCTAACACCATTTCATCACTTAAGGATTGTGCGCGCAAGAGACTATCCTGATGCGCCGGGTCTTGGGAAAACCCCCACATCAACCATTGCCCGGCAGTCACAAACAATGCTCCGCTTTGCAGACAAAACCCGTTCTGTTTTGCCGCTATGGCCTTCACCCGTTGCTTAAGCAAGGGAAGCGCCTCAGCAGGGTATTGCGCCAGATACAGGCTCACATGCAAGGGAAATTGCTTATACAGCAAATGATCAGCAACAGGACGCAATCCATCCACTTGCCGCATTTTCCGCTCCATACCCGCAAGCACAGGCCACACCTCTGCCGACTCCATTGCCAAGTAGACATTAATGCTGCGGGCGCACACAGGAGCAAGACTACCCCACATCAAAAAAAACACCATGATCCATGGCAGCATCACAGAGCATGGGTATTTACCGTTGATGATGCTATAATAATCACAGTGCCTAAAACAATAGAAATCCATGAGCGATTCCAAAAGTAAAAAAATTGTCATTGAGGGAGTGACCAACCAGGGAAAAGTCTTTCGCCCCAGCGACTGGGCAGAGCGAATGAGCGGTACGATGGCCAGCTTCAAAGGCAGCCGTATTCATTATTCGCCCTTATTGCAGCCCAGTGTCAATCATGAGGGCTATAAATGTGTACTGCTCGACCCCAAACTGAAAGAGTCCAGCCCACAAGTCTATCAATCCATTCTTGATTTTGCCAAAAACAACCACCTGAAAATCTGCGGAGAAGACAGCGAGGAAAGCTAAGCGGTCGCGGCAATATCCCACGCCGCTCGTCTTAACGCTGATACTCTTTAGTACCGGCAATAATCAGCTTATAGACACGCTCACTAATAATGCCCTTCTCAAATTTTTCGCGGGCATCAACGGTCATTAACTGCCCGCGCTCACGTACCAACCGTCGGGTTGCCGACGTCACATCGTTGGGATCGCCCTCGAGCAGAATATCGCGCACTTCTTCATCAAAAATCAAATACTCCCGTAAAGCAACCCGCTGCCCATCCACCGTTGGCACCAGCTTTTGCCAGATACACAAGCGGATCGTCTCCAGAATATCAATGGTTCTTCCCAGACGTTCTTCACCGGTAAAGGAGGTCACCAGACGACGCATGGTTTCTGATACTCCGGATGTATGCAAGGTCGTATACACCGGATGGCCGGTCAATGCGGCCTCCAGCGCGGCAGAAATCGTTTGTGCGTCACGGCACTCACCCACCATAATCAGGCGCGGTTTCCTTCGCAGCGCATTCCGCACACCTTCGGCAAAGCTGGATAAGTGGCGGGGAATTTCGGATTGACTGACCACCGCTGACACGGTTTCAATTTCATCGAAAACAAATTCAATGGGGGCTTCATAGGTTAATACCTTACGGTGGGAGTCTTCGGTCTCAATAAGCTCCCGGATAATCGAGGCCAGCAAGGTGGATTTACCAGATCCCGTGGAACCCGTTATAAACACAATGCCTTCCTGGGGTGCTATGGCTTCCATCACATCATCAGGCAACCCCATGTTTTCCAGTTTGGGGGGGGTTGTGGGAATCGTTCGCAAGGTAATCTGGATGGCATCATGTCCTTCCACCAGACAGGCAGTCGCATTCACCCGGTAACGATAGCGCAGGCCTCGATTAGGCCGGAACTCATAGTGGGTATCAATATCCTTGCCCCCCAGCAGTTGCGTCGTCGCGTTAGGGCCATATATTGCATTAATCAAATCACCCAGCTCGGTGTTGGACAAAGGACGTTTGGTCAACTTGAGCAAACGTCCATAGACCTCGGCAAAAATAGGCTCACCAGTTTGAATGGTAATATCAGACGCATTTAAGGACTCCGCATGCTCAAGCATCCGATCCATAAAGACCGGGGTAAAGCGGGACGGCTCCTGGGGCATTAAATGTTCATTGCTCATCAGCTATTTGCTCCCTACTAAAGCACAGGGCTAATCAAGGGTTGCCAAGCCTGGTTGGTAATGACAATTTCGGCCCCTTTTGCTTTCTGCTCCAGTGTATCGAGTTTTTCCAGTGTATCCTCATCTTTACTCAGGGCCGCCCGCCACTGCTGACTATCCAGATTCAGACCAGGCAATGCCGTAATGCGCAGCACTCTATCATCAATATGGATTTCGGAAGCATTCCCGGTGATACCCAGATTGACGTTGGAAACATAAGGAGGGGAGACCATGTTCATCGCCAATAATTTGCGATATAAAATCATCCCGTTAAAATCTTCTTTAATACGCGCCACCCCTTCTTCCAGAATCGTATTGGCTTGCTCGATACCATTTTTCCAGCCTTGTTCAATATAGGTTTGCCAGACATAACGTTCTTCTCGGGTTTTGGGCAAAAGGGTCACATTCGGCATCTCGGGTTGCTTGAAATCCATCCATAAATATTGCCGCCAATTCGGCGCTGCCGTAATGAAGCGTGCCTGTTTGGCCACTTTATAGGTGCGGTTGGATACCCGTATGGTTTGGGTATCCGCCAGATTGAGGGTACGCCGTCCTTCCAGCAAGACCGGTGGCAAAACATTGTGCTCCAGCACCAGCGCATTAAAATCAAACACCTTATCCAGGGTACGTGCCTGTGAGCTCAGTTCTTTATTGATCCTCGCGGCACGTTGTGCCAGCGCGGACTGGGCGCCGAGACTCAGGGCAATTTCCTTCAAGGCCATTTCCCGAATTTTTCCCATTGACGGCACATTACGAATACTGCCTCCCGGCAAATTACCTAAGGCTTGCAAATTTTCGAGCGAATCCATGGTGTACTCGCCAGAACGTGGATGATTTCCGGCACAGGCAAACAAAAGGGAGACCAAAGCAAAAAACAAACTACGAGTAAAATTTTGCATAGCGTAATTCAATAACCTGTTTATTGGGAAAAACATGTAAAGAAGCACGATTACCAGCCTGATAGTCAATATCACGCAGCAACTCCGACAGACTCTCGTCTTTTGCATCCAGGTTAATCAGTACCGGTATGGGAGGCACCTGGCCTATCACCTGCATGCGGTAATGCGCGGCATGCGCAATGCGCGCGGTCAGTTCTTCGATGGGGCCGGACCAGTCCACTGTGGCACGTGCCTGTAAGTTGTGCGCATTTGGGATACTGAGGACATTATCCTGTGCCGGCGGATACACCACTTTTTCCACCCGCGCCACATCCATCATGGAGCGGCTGATGTCCGTTGCGGCAAGCGCCAGTTTGATGCCCGCATCATCACTGGGGGTATTCATGGGCGGTTTTTTAAACGTTGTTGGTGAACAGGCGACCAGCAACAGAGGGGCTATCAACAACATCAGGCGATGAATCATCATGAACTATGCTTTAGAACCGTATACAATATTACGATTGAAACAGTCTACATGGGTCTTGTCAAGCGATTTTAAGCAGGGTAAACGCATCTGAATTGTGAACACTAAAAATCTCGTAACTCCCCACGTCATCCCGAGCGCAGCGAGGGATCTCCCTGCATTGGCACATAATAAATTAATGTAAAAAACACTTGAAAAATTATGTAATTATGATCAAATAGCTGCATGAAAGACTACGAACAAATGATATCAACTCTTTTAGCAAAGATTGCTGAACTAGAAAAAGTCGTACAACAGCAAGCTGCAAGAATAGAGGAACTTGAAAAACGTCTAAACAAAAACAGCAGCAACAGCTCAAAGCCACCATCAAGTGATGGGTTAAATAAACAGCCACGTACGACATCACTACGTGAAAAAGGAAAGCATGACAGCGGTGGGCAGAAAGGCCATAAGGGCGAAACACTAAAGCAAATCGAATCACCTGATATTGTCAAAAAGCATGCCCAGATTGTCGTCGTTCATTACTCTCAACGCCCGTGACTAACATCATAAAGCGACAGGTTTTTGATATACCGCCACCAAAAATTCAAGTCACAGAACATCAGGCTGAAGTAACATATTGTGAATGTTGTCATAAAACGATAACCGCTGCATTTCCTGCGGGTGTGCTTGCACCTGTCCAATATAGTGAAGTTATTCGTAGTTGGAGTTTGTATTAAAGCCATAACCGAGCATGACAAAGAACCATGGGCAAAAACCATGACGCGATTATTACGTGTTGCCCTTCGTTGTCGTCACTTTCATGGGCATCATGCAATACCTCTTGCTGCGGCTATGACATTATAAACAAGACGTATTGAGGTTTCTTCATGATCCGGCTGTTCCTTTCACCAATAATGATGCTGAGCGTGCAAACAAAAAATATCCGGTGGTTTTCGTTCTCCACAAGGTGCTGAGCCATTTGCCCGCATACGGGGATTTATCAGTACGGTCCGTAAACGAGGATTCTGCATTATCAGTTCCATCCAGTCTATTTTTTCTGGTACTATCCCTGCGTTATCAGGAAGCTGAGATCACAAAAAAGTCCAACAGAATAAGGAATACTGCATGCATACGGAATCATACGTTTACCTTCTGGCCAACCAACACAATAATGTTTTGTATACTGGTGTTACCAATGATTTGATACGCCGTGTTTATGAGCACAAGAATAAACTGGTGGCTGGATTTACTCAAAAATACAATGTGGATCGACTCGTTTATTTTGAAGTTTGTTCAGGTATCGTCTTCGCCATTGAGCGAGAAAAGCAAATTAAAGGGTGGTCACGAAAAAAGAAGCATGTTTTGATTAATACATTAAATCCTGAGTGGGATGATTTATCTCGATCGATATGCTAAAGCCCTTGCCACTCACGGGAGATCCCTCGCTGCGCTCGGGATGACGTGGGGAGTTACAAAATCTCCTTTTTGCCTACATACTGCGCTTTATGCATGGTATCCAAACGACCTTGGACGAGGTTAGGAGCTGGATTCCGCGCATAAAGCGCGGAATCCAGGCATTTTGATTTTAAAAGGTTCGTTTAGATGCGGTTACTCTGCGATTTTAAGCGCCGTGTCCGCTGTCTCAAAAAACGAAGAACAGAAAAAAATCATCCCCCAAAATTTCAGCTTGCGCGCCGGGAAAAGATCAGGATGAGCGCCCTCCCGCCTTCCGTTGATATAAGCGATAACTGACCTGGCCCGCCTGTTTGCATTTAAGGCACTGCAAACGCTCATCGTCCAAGGTCCAATCCTGAGCCGCCTCAACATAGAGCAGAGCCTCACGCCCCAAACAGGCGCCCTGCAAGAGTGCGTCAATACAGTCAGACCAGTACTGTTTCGCAAAGGGTGGATCCAGAAAGACAATATCAAAGGGGACATTCTGCCGCGCCATAAAGCGCAGCGCATCTTCGAGCAGCACATGAACGGCGGGATCTGAAAACTGTGCTGCGGTTTTTTGTAAATGCGCATACACCTTGGGATTGTTTTCCAGCAGGACAACCTCGGACGCGCCTCTCGACAGCGCCTCAAACCCCAGCGCCCCGCTGCCGGCAAAGGCATCCAGACAGCGCGCACCGGCAATGTCGCGCATCAACCAGTTAAACAGGGTTTCCCGGACCCGAGCTGTCGTTGGGCGCAGACCAAGGGCTTCAGGTACTGACAATTTTTTTCCCCGGTATTTGCCACCGATAATCCGTATACCCGGTTTCACTGCGGACCTACTTCGACCAACAGTAAATGTTCCGGCTTGATCAACTGCTGCATAGCGCTACGAATCTGCTCCACGGTCACGGCAGCGATATTTTTCGGATAATCCCGCAGGTAATGCTCAGGCAAATTATAAAAAAGCATGCGTAACAGTAGATCTGCAATCTGCCGATTGCTGGCCAGATTCAATGGAAAACTACCCGTCAGATATTGCTTGGCAGCGGCCAGCTCTTCCGCGCTCGGCCCTTCTTGCACAAAGTGCTGCAAAATAGAGCGGCTCAATTCCAGCGCCTCCTTGCTTTGCTGCGTCTTGGTCGATAAACCAATTACAAATGGCCCTCTGCCCTCCAAAGGCGGCAGTTGACTGACCACCCCATAAGTCAGGCCTCTTTTTTCACGTACTTCTTCGCCCAGACGGGAGACCAGCGGGCTACCACCCAGAATATAATTCCCGACCAACAGGGGAAAGTAGTTCTCGGACTGGTAGCGGATACCCAACTGCCCGAGACGCAGAAAACGTTGCGAGGAAGGGAAGACCTCATCTACTTGCAGACTACGTTGCAAGGGCTTGGCCAATGGTACCGGTTCGGCAGCCTGGCCGGCCGGCAGACTTTTGCTCATCGTGTCTGCCACGGCTTTTGCCTGCGCCGTACTCAGATCACCCACCAGGACTAAATAAGCATTAGCCGCCACATAATAGCGCTGATAAAACTGTTGTACCTGCTCCAGCGTTATCGCCTTCACCGTCTCCTGCTGACCCAGCACCGCATGGGCATACGGGTGGCTACCATACAATCTTCGATAAAATACATCGGTCGCCACCTGATCGGCAGACTCTTCTTTTTGCGTAATCAAGGTCAGCTGGCGTTGCTGTTCACGCTGGAAATCCTTTCGGTGAAATCTGGCCTGCGCAAGGGTCTCCGTAAACGTTCGGAGCGCCTGAGCATAAGCGGCAGGCGCCGTCAGACTACGCAGGCTATATACCGACATATCGCGATGCGCAGATCCGGAAAACTGGGCACCAACTGACTCAAACTGCTCGGCAATGGCATCGGCATCCATCGTTTTGCTGGCATTGCCAATCAGGCTGGCGGTCAAACTGCTCAAGCCATAGTGCGCGCCATCATAGGCGGAACCGGCGCGAAACGCCAGGCGCAATTCCAGCATCGGCACCTCAGGTGCCGGATAAAAAACAACACGCATCCCTTCTTCGGTCTGCCAGCGCTGACTAACCAACTCCTGACTCGCCGCCGTACTGGCCGCGAGCACACTCAAGCCGGCAACCAGGAAAAACCATATTCTCTTCATGCTGCTTTCCTCCGCGATGACAGTGGCACCAGTTCCGCGCGTGTCAGATTACGCGCGATCAGGTATAAATTGGCAACGTCCTGGACTTGCTCGGCACGAATTGCCTGTAATTGTTCGACAAAATGATCCCCCATTCGCCAGCCCAGACCGACGGTTTCCAATAACCCCATTTCCATGGCCTGGCCAAATAAAGAATCTTTTTCAAAGGTTTTCTGGGCAATCAGCTGTGTTTTCACCCGCTCCAGTTCCTCAGGGCTTATCGCTTCGTTCTGCAGGCGGCTGATTTGCGCCAGAATATCCTGCTCCACCTGTGCCAGTCCTTCCGGATGCGCCGGTGTTGCCGCAATAATAAACTGACTGTCATAGCGAGCAAAGGGGTTGTAATAGGCCTCTACCGAGCTGGCACTCTGTTTTTTACGAATCATTTCCTTGGCAAAGCGCGCGCTCTCGCCTCCGCTCAATACTCCGGCCAGGACTTCCAATGCATAAGGATGCCATTCCACTTTCGCTGACTTGAGTGACGGCACACGATAGCCATTCATCATCATAGGCATCTTGGCGGGAACCTCAATGTTTACGGTTTTCTTGCCCAGCGACTCCGGTTCAGGAAAATTTTTACGGTGTTGACTGCGGCCTGGTTCCAAATGCGCAAAATGTTCTTTTGCCAGTTTGAAAACCTCCGCAGCCTGCACATCACCGACTACGACCAGTACGGCATTACGCGGCGCATAGTAGTCGACATACCATTGTTTCAATTCCGAGGCTTGCATTTGTTCCAGGTCACTCATCCAGCCTATCACCGGATGCTGATAGGGCGGCGCCAGGTGAGCGGTTGCCATAAAGCGCTCATACAGCACACCCTGGGGATTGTCATCGGTGCGCAGACGCCGTTCTTCACGCACGACCTTGATTTCCTTGGCAAACTCCGCCTCGTCAATCACCAGATCGCGCATACGTGCCGCTTCCAGTTTCAAGGCCAGTGGCAATTGGCTGGCTGCAATTTTTTCAAAATACGCAGTGTAATCATTGCTGGTAAAGGCATTTTCCTGTCCACCAACCCCGGCGATGGTTTTGGAAAAATACCCCGGCGGGTAGGTACGAGTCCCCTTAAACATCATATGTTCCAGTGCATGCGCCAGTCCGGTCTTACCCGGTACTTCATCAGCCGAACCCACATTATACCAGAGCATGACGATGGCAACAGGAGCCCGATGATCCGGCTTTACCAATACTTTTAAACCGTTTTCCAATTGATATTCCTGCACGTCGGCACAAGCCAGCGACGCCACCAGGGATAAAAGCAATAGAAATATTTGCCGCATGGATTAACTCCTCAAGCAAAAAAGTGATAGAATTTCACATTTGAACGGATTTGTATAGACATGATTAAATGGTTTCGTAAAAGCAAGACCGATTCACTGACGGGTACCGAAACGGAAACTACCGACTCCCCCCTGCCCATTGAGGAAGAAAACCCCTCGGATCCCAAAGGCTTTTTTTCTCGCCTCAAAGACCGGCTTGGTAAAACGCGTCAACAGGTTGGGGACAGCATTGGCCGCTTGCTCCTTGGACAAAAAAAGGTGGATGCCGCCCTGCTGGAGGAATTGGAAACCTTGCTGCTCTCTGCCGATCTGGGCATAGACACCACCCGCGACATCATTGATGAACTGACTGAACGCCTGGCACGGCACGAACTGGCGGACGGCGACGCCTTATACCGCAACTTGAAAACCTTATTGAAACAAAAAATGTCTGACTGCACCCAGACCTTACAGACAGAGGGGCAGAACGGGCCGTTTGTGATTCTGATGGTGGGGATTAATGGCGCGGGTAAAACCACCACTATCGGCAAGCTGGCCAAACAGTTTCAACAGCAAGGTAAAAAAGTCATGCTGGCTGCCGGAGACACCTTTCGTGCTGCGGCGGTCGAGCAACTGCAAGTGTGGGGCGAACGCAACCATATTCCCGTTATTGCGCAACATACCGGCGCCGACAGTGCCTCCGTACTCTATGATGCGCTGCAATCGGCAAAAGCCAGAAACATGGATATCCTGATTGCAGATACTGCCGGGCGTCTGCACACCCAGGCTGGTCTGATGGAGGAGTTAAAAAAGGTAAAACGGGTCCTGCAAAAACTCGACCCCAGCGCACCCCATGAAGTCATGCTGGTGCTCGATGCCAGTATCGGCCAAAATGCGGTCAATCAAGCCAGAGAATTTAACCAGGCGGTACCGTTGACCGGTATTACCATGACCAAACTCGATGGCACTGCCCGCGGTGGAATTTTATTTGCTATTGCGCATCATTTAAAGATACCATTCCGATATATAGGGATAGGTGAGGGCATTGATGATCTGCGTCCTTTTGATGCGCAGTTATTCGTCGACGCATTATTCAATGATGATTAATTTCACACAAGTCAGCAAGCGGTATCCGGGAGGCTTTGAAGCCCTCAATCAAGTCAATTTCAGCCTTGAAAAAGGCGAAATGGCCTTTTTAACCGGGCATTCCGGCGCAGGGAAAAGCACGCTTTTAAAACTTATCGCCGGCCTGGAGCAACCCAGCAGCGGCCAGATTCGCGTCAACCATCGTTCACTGAGTCAACTCAATCGCCACCATCTGGCTATTCATCGCCAACGGCTGGGCATTACCTTCCAAGCCCCCAGCCTACTGCAAGACCGCAGCGTGTTTGAGAACGTTGCCCTGCCCCTGCGGATTCAAGGCAGTCATCCGCATACCATCCAGAAACGTGTCTGCGCGGCCCTGGACCGGGTAGGATTGCTCAATAAAGCCAAACTGCAGCCCTTGCATTTGTCGGGTGGTGAGCAACAACGGGTCGGCATTGCCCGTGCCGTTGTGCACAAACCGGATCTGTTGCTGGCCGATGAGCCTACGGGTAATCTGGATCCGGAATTATCAACCGAGATCTTTCGCCTCTTTGCGCAACTGAATCAAGCCGGCATGAGCGTACTGATCGCCACCCATGATCTGGCGCTGATAGCCGCCATGCCCCATCGCATCCTGATGCTCAAAAAAGGACGCTTATGTTAGCCAGAATGCGTCATTATTTCAGTTTTCATGGCCAGGCGCTGCAACAAAGCCTCTCCCAGATGATGCGCCAACCGCTCTCCACTGTGGCAACCTGGCTGGTACTGGCCATTACGCTGACCCTGCCCACCTTGTTTTGGACTGCCGCTGATAATCTGCGCGCATTGAGTTCCCAATGGGATATCAGAGGCCAGTTAACCGTCTACTACGACAGCACACTGCCCGAGGAAACCATCAACGCCCTGCATGGTCAGATCCACAATCTCGAGGCCGTTGCCGATACCCGTTTTATCTCCGCCGAGGCAGCCCTGAACCAGTTGCAGCAGGAAGAAGGCATGCAGGACGTCTTGCGGGATCTCCCGGAAAATCCACTGCCCGCTGCCAGTATCGTCATTCCGCGCCTTGGCCAGCAGGACACCGCTTCCTTAACCGCATTGCAAGCCCAATTACAGGCACTGCCGGGGGTCGAGCAGGTGAAAGTCGATCTGCAATGGATTCAACGCCTGAAAGCAATTTTTAGTGTAATACAGCAAGTGGCCCATCTGATCATTGCCTTACTGGCCACAGCCGTTGTGTTCATTATCGCCAATACCCTACGACTCACCATGCAACATCAGCAGGATGAAATCCGCATCCTCAAACTCGTTGGTGCCCCCGATCGCTTTATCCTTCGTCCTTTTTTATATGCCGGTCTTCTGTATGGGCTTTTTTCCGCCATCCTGGCAATTATCCTGAGCAATATTGTGTTGGCCATGCTGGGTCTTCGTCTGCACCAGTTACTGGCCAACTATGGCATTGACTGGCAACTGGATCATTTAAGCCTGCGTGAAACCGCTCTTATTATCATTTCGGCCACCCTGCTCGGCTGGCTGGCAGCACGACTGGCCGTAAAAAAACAATTGCAGGCCATTGAGCCGGCAATTTAACCAGGCCTGCTACCGAAGGGTGGCAGACGACAGTAAAGTTTTGGTATAGTCTTGTTGCGGATGCTGTAATATCTCAAGCAGCTCCCCTTCCTCCACCATCTTGCCTTGGCGCATCACCAGCACCCGGTCGGCAAGGTAGGAAACCACGGACATGTCATGGGTAATAAATAAATAAGCCATGTGATATTCCTGCTGTAGCTCTTTCAGCAGATTTAGAATTTGTGCCTGTACCGACACATCCAGGGCCGAGGTCGGCTCATCACAGATCAGCAACTGCGGTTGGCAGGCCAGGGCTCTGGCTATTCCAATACGTTGACGCTGGCCACCGGAAAACTGATGCGGATAACGACCCAGGCAATTGCGCGGCAGATTCACCTGCGCAAGCAAACGATACAAACGGGCTTGCCGCTCAGAATAAGACATCCCCTGTGCCAACATGCCTTCACTGATAATATCGGCCACCGTCATGCGCGGGTTCATCGATGAAAAGGGATCTTGAAAAATAATTTGCACCTGCCGACGGAAGTTGGCCAGTGCTTTGCCCCGACATGTCGTCACCTCTTTCCCGGCAAAATAAATGTGTCCACCGCTTGTGGCTAACAAACGCATGATAGCCCGGCTGGTTGTCGTTTTGCCACAACCCGACTCTCCCACCAAAGCCAGCGTTTCGCCCCGCCTCAGGCTAAACGATACATCATCTACTGCCGTAATATAGCTTTTGACCCGACCAAAGACGCCCTTTTCACCAGGAAAATAAATGCGTAAGTGTTTGACTTCCAGCAGCGGCTCAGCGGCTATCGCTTTTTGGGGCCAGACAATAGGGTCACGGGTATAAACCGGCAGGGCCTTGTGCTCCGGATACAAATGGCAGCGTACCTGACGCTCCTCATGAGCTTGCAACTGTGGCTCTTCCACGGTACAGCGTTCAAACACATAAGGGCAACGCGGATGAAAACGACAGGCCGCAGGCATCGCTCCCAGGGAAGGCACTGCCCCGTCGATCGCGTCCAATTGCTGGTGCCGTTTGTCAACCGACGGTAAGGCATGCAAGAGAAGCTGCGAATAGGGATGCTCTACGGCGGAGAAAAAATCCTGCACACGAGCTTGCTCCACCACCTGTCCGGCATACATCACGCATACCCGATCAGCGGCAGCCCGAACCACCGTTAAATCGTGGGTAATCAGCAAAATACTCATCTGATGCTGTTGCTGCAAACGGCGCAACAGCGCCAGGATTTGCGCCTGTACCGTAACATCCAGTGCTGTGGTTGGCTCATCTGCGACCAGAATATCCGGTTCACAAGCCAGTGCCATGGCGATCACCACACGTTGCTTTTGGCCGCCCGATAACTGATGGGGATATTGTCGCAAACGCAAGGCCGGCTGTGGCATCTCGACTTCTTCCAGCAGCGCCAACATGCGATTTTCAAGCGCACGACGGCTCCCCCGGCCCATACGCGTCAATGCTTCTCCTAACTGCTGGCCAATCGTCAGCACTGGATTTAAAGCCGTCATCGGTTCCTGAAAAATCATGGCCAAACGTTTGCCCCGGATCTGCCGCATCAATTTTTCCGGCAACGGTAACAAATCGGTATCACCCAGCCATACCCGGCTATAGCGGCCATACGCGGCACTCATTGGCAATAAGCGCATCATAGCCTGTGAAGTCAATGACTTACCGCAACCAGACTCCCCGAGCAACGCCAGTGTTTCACCGGCTCGCAAATGAAAGTCCACCCGATCCAGTGCCGCCAGCACCCCTTCCGGCTGCTGAAAACCCAAAGACAGATTCTCAATATGTGCAACAACATCCATGCCTTTTCCCCATTCCAACCAAGCTTCAAACGATATACCTTTGCAGATCATTCATCAAGAGATTAAAAAGTAAAACGGCAAAGGCAATAATCGCCAAGCGATGCAACAGCAGCTCCATGGCAACAGATAAGGGACGGGCACGTATTTTTTCTAGCAAGACATAACAGATGGACGCCCCATCCAAACCTGGTATGGGTAGAATATTGATCAGAGCGACCACTAAACTAAAATGCCCTATAAAAAATAAAAAAAGAACCAGCCCCTGCTGCAAAGCGCCCAGACTGACCTCGGCAAAGCCCAGCGGCCCCAATAACAGGCTGAAAGGAATGGCTTGGCTAAGCAGCCGTTTTATCATCACCACATAAAAAGACAAATCCTGTCCCATTTGCTCAAGCGCATACAACGGCAACCCCCACAATGATGCGGCGCGCTGACGCTGTTTGTCCACCTGCAAATCTGGGGTAATACCAAGACTCTCCAGCATGGACTGGTCTTGCGCCCCGATCTGCCAGTGCTGCAAGTCCAGTAGCGTTTGTTGCACCTGGCCGGAAGACGTTTTCCGCTGAATCGGCAAGGCGCTCTGCCCCATACCACGAATCATCTGCTGGCCAAAATCCTGCCAACCATGCACCGCCAACGCTCCCACCGCCAGAACGGTATCTCCCGGTTCCACTCCTGCTCTGGCCATAATACTGTCAGGCTTCACTTCGGCCATCACCGGCGGGCGTACTGGCAAACCAATCGCGAATACCAACATAAACAGCAACCAGCTCAGCAGCAAGTTGCTGATAATGCCTGCCGATAAAATAGCACAACGCACCACTGCTGTCTGTTTGTCCAGGCAAACCGGGTGCAACGCCGTTGGCACCGGCTCAATGCGGGTATTGTACAGACGAACATAGCCTCCAAGCGGCCACAGCGCCCAAATCCAGTCGATACCCCCAGCGGAACGCCAACGCAGCAAGGGCGAACCGAAACCAAAGGCAATCGCTTTTATCCGCACCCCAAAGTAGCGCGCCGCCACGGCATGACCAGCCTCATGAACGCCCACCACAATCAATAAACACAGCCATATCGCGACTATCGCCCCCAACATCCCCAGCTCCTTGTGATCGACCGCTTCGCTCTGTGAGAGAAGCGGTCACGGCTTTCTTGTTTTCTCCCGCAGCAATGGCCAATAGTAAAAACCATCCATTGTGAGCAGGTAAACTATAGTATATAGTAGCCGCACGAATAAATTCTACCGGGTCTTTTCTATGGATTTTCAAGACATTTATCAGGCGGCGTTAACAGAAGACACAGCGGCCATAGCAGGGATTGATGTGAATATCACCCAGTTATATCACTATAAAGGGATGCCCGTCAGATTCGCCCCGGCATCCAAACTGGCGTTTGACGGACACGATAAAGCGGTTGATTTTCTCATCACACACGGCGGAGCTAACGTGGACTCTATTGCCCAGGCTTACGCGCTTGCGGGCAGAAAGGACAAAGTCGAGCATTTTCGTAGTCAATATCATGCCAATGTGGATACCATTGCCAATAGCTATGCAATGGCAGCCAACCATACAGAAGTCGACTATTATCGCGACCACTATCAGGCCAGCATTGATGCCATTGCGCATGGCTATGCCATTGCCGGCAACCATGAGAAGGTAAGCTCCTATCATACAGTCTATCAGGCCAATGCGGAGGCGATTGCCCATGGTTACGCTATGGGAGGTTATCATAAGGAAGTAGAGGAGTATTGTCGTAGGTATAGCCTGTGTCGGGACGCTATCGAGCATGGCTACGCATTTTTGGGCGAGCAGACGCCCATAGAACTCTGCCCTGCGGTGCCTAAAGCCAGTTCTGCCACAACCGTTCCTTTTAATATGACGATTTTAGGCGGATTTATTGCAGTGGCCGGTATCGCCAGCGTAGCACTTGCGTTTACCGTGTTTCATGCGGCAACGCTTGGTATCACCGGACTCGTCATGGCAACGCTGGGAGTCAGCGCCGCCGCCTTTGGTCTTGGCTTGTTTGCCTCTGCCAGACAGCCCGCGCACCAGCCCCAGACGAACCAGTGGTGTGATACGCAGAGTCGCCCCTAAGCCTTTGTAAGCCTGCCCCCAGACGCAAGCACCCAACTATGAGCATGCCTCAAAAGCCTGCATCGGCCTTTCTGGTCAACAAAGCCCTTTTGCGTCTGTGGCTCAATGCGCCATGCCGCTCGCGGATAACGGCACATCCACCGCCGGCTTCCTGGAGTCTTCTGTCCGGATATTGCTGCTGAAAAAGCCGCGGTTTGACAGGCCACTTCCCCCAGCCAGGGCAGAACGCATCTGTGGGTATGCCTCCAAAAGCTTGTGGGTTTCATCACGGATAAAACTGTCTTTACTGGCAAAAATTTTGCGCAAGTAATGGAGCACGGTGTGTGTTTTGACAGGTTGCGCTTGTAGTCCCTGTTGCGCCAGATTCAGCATCGCCGCAGTATTTCCCAGTTTTGCCGCTTGCTGCAAAAGCAGATTTTGTGCATCCGAGCCCGGAGCAAACAAACGGCTGCAACGGTATAACATCATGTGTTCTTTTCCATCCAATTGCGCCAGCAAACGCGGCAACAAAGCTGCCATGTCATGACGCGCCTGAAAATCCTGCGGATATTCGCGGACATATTGGAGCCAACCGTTTAAATCACGCTGCGAAGTAGGAATATGAGACATCTGCTACACCTTTATCAATCTACTACCGTTGATTCTACGCCACTTACCTTAAGAAAAGATGAACAGAATGTTGACCCTGTGCAATTCCCGGAGGATGGTATATGAATCCATATTGCGCATCTCCCCATCGCCTCATGTTTATCCTGACCAGGCGATGCCATTGGTAGCACCATGCTTTCGTAATAGAGTGCATTTATCTTCGTCCCGACGCGCTTCGCAAATGTTCAGTGCCGTTTGTCCCGGATGATTTTGAGCATTCACCTCTATAGCAGTCATATGATTCAGTATCCAGTCTGTCGGTTCGGTCAGGTGGTAATGCACTGCATAATGCAATAGGGTATTACCCTCATGATCAGTCAGCATGGCATTGGCGCCTGCACTAATCAAAACGTCCATGGCATCAATATTTCCTGATTCTGCCGCCGCCATTAATGGTGTTTTGCCGATATCATCGGGAAGGTCTATATTTTTGAATGCCCTGCTGCAAAGCGTTATCATCTCCTTCGAACCGTATCTGGCCGCATAATGCAGGGCCGTTTCTCCGGAGGCATCGGTCAGTTGTTCAAGCGCAGGCAGCGATAAAAATTTTCGGACACAGGCTATTTGATGATCTAAAATAGCGCTATGAATCGGATAACGATTATGGTTATTCTGCCGTGTAAACAGGCCGGGAGCGCAATGCAGAACATCGTCAATGACACTGGCATACCCATAGGTGGCTATCAAATGTAATACCGTGTTTCCGCTATTATCCTGGTGTTCCAACGTTTCGGGAGCGTTGGTTTTCAAGTCATTAAAAATACTCACTTTCCGTTCTTTTAAGCCTTCATCATGGGCGACGGGCAACGTTAAGGCGCTGAAAATTGGTAGCTGCGCATTCTTATTTTCCGCCTTGAGATTAGCCCCCAAATCGCATAAAACGTTTGCGGTATGGTAATAACCCTCCAAAGCGGCTATATGTAACGGGGTCATCAGAGACGCATTGGGCGTATTGACCATCGTGCTATCCGGAGCCAGAGCACGTATCCATTGATCAAAACCCGCGCTTGCCGCAAACTGAATCACCGTAAGCCCATCCAGTGCCTCATGTTTTTCACCAATGTTTTTGGAGATAGCCGGGAGCACGTCATCAAGAAAAAACGCCGCCAGATATTGATACTGTTCATAGGCCTCAGAGGGATGACCGGTAAATTGTATATCGCGGGAAATATGGGTATGACACCAAGACGCCAACCGCTGCAGTTTCTCCGTTGCCGAGGCATCGGTATGCAAGTTCAGTTGTGTCAGCAGTTCATTGTATGTCATGATTTTTTCCTCATTAGCGGCTTTATTTCATCCTGGGAGTGCTCTTGTCTTCGGGGCGTTGCAATGAATCAAGCTTATCGTTTGTAATATCGAACCGCTCTTTGAAGTGTTTGAAGGTCGTTGCCGCTTGTCGCGGATCGACACCCCCCTTCTCATTTTTATACACATTTCCCCGCTTGCCCCAATAGCGGTGGGAAGCCAATGCTTCCATGACCTCTTGGGTCTGGCGAGATGCCAATAATTGCTGGCGCTCCTCTAGTGGCAATCTGGCCATCGCCCGCTCGATACGGGTTGCCTTGACGTGCATGCCTATAGTAAACCATCCGGCATTTTTTCTATAGTTTTCTATAATGTCTCGCAATGTCTGCGCGGCAGGATCTGCTTGTAAGGCTCGAACCATAGCCTTCATGTCACCCAAAATTTTTTCTACGTCTAAATCCGTCCGGGCGCCATTCACCTCTAGCTGCTTTTGACAAATATAGGCATTCATTTGTGGATCATCCACACCGAAGCGCAGTGACTTCAACTCGTCTACAATAGCGCGGAATTGGGTATATTTGGTCAGAAACACTTCATCAATGTTGAGCATATACAATGCATCACTGGCATTGCGTAGCGACATCCGTTCCTCTGGCTTGGGCTTCACCAAATTTTCAATTAATGACTGATATTGTACTCCCTTTTCCGTTTTGAAAAACGCTCCGCTAAAATCAAATGCAGCACCATCATCGCCTGATACCCGTTTTCCTGTGGCATATACATATATGTTTTTTCCTAAAATATAGGCATGCATGCTGTCCGCGTAGACGGGACCTGAAGAACATTCAGGGGGAGTAAAGAATGGCGTATGAACAAAGCCAGCATACTCATTGCCAGGAATGATTGACGAATATCTGCCAGTATCGTAGGTAAAGAGAAAGCTTTTAGTATCGGCAATGCGCACATTGTCATGCGCATCCACAAGCCAGTTGGTTATTTTAGCATCCGGAAAAATACAGCCTGCTTCCTGGATGTCTAACATCGTTCTGGCCATTTGCGCAAAGATCGTTCCGACTTTGCCCGCTAACGCTGCATTGGTTTGCAGCGTGTTTCGGTGGCTGAACAGATCCCCACCCTCACAGTAGTCTGTCACCAGCAAGGTTCGAGAAATGGTGTCACCACTGTCCCGCTGTGTTGTAACCTGCCGTTCGACCTTATTTGCGATAAATTTGGCTTTTAAGGCCTGCTGGTGTCGCAGATAGAATTCTCTATTCCTCGGCAGATCCAAACGGTTATCGACTTTCAATACCGCGCGTTGACCCGTTCGACTATGCTCTACTTTAAACACTTTAGAGTTGACCCCTCCCAGAAAACTGACCGTATGCTCCTGTAGAAACGCCGCGAAGTGTGTTGCCTCCGGGCTCAGATCCTCACGGGCATAAAGATGGGGCAGTGTCTCTCCCAAATTTGCGCCACTTCCCCTGTCCAATATTTTTAACAGCGCAGCGGCTTTTTGGGGTGACATATTGGCAATAATTTCTGCCAGAGAAGAAGGCGGTTCTGTTTCATCTCGCAGGGAGGTGGTACCAAGACGGTACAACTGGTCGCGAATATCTCGAAACAGCTTTGCCTGAGCGGCTTGGTACACTGGGGAGGCTGCCAAATAGCTGGGAGGGTATCTGTATTCAATGCCCCGTATTATTTTCTGTATCTGCCCCAGGATGTGCTTTTTTTTATCATTATCAGCGGTATTATTAAAGGACTGGATCCGTTCATTCACCGTGGTCAGAAACGCACAGACGGCTCCAGGCGGCAATTTTCCCGCTGGCATTGGAGCCAATAAGGACATGGTTTGCCGCACCAGATCTGGCTCTGAGCCAGTAGATACCGTTTTGCCGACAGGCTGGCCATCCGCCCAAAGAAGCCTCTTTAATTTACTCAGTATGCCCATATTTTCAACCACCATGATGTGAGCGAGCTAAAATTACGTGCTATAGATTTCACCTTCCTGCTCATAACCAGTGTAGCCGATAATTATTATGTCCATATTAAGGCGGAATGACTCGCCACCACTTCCAGAGCACAGGGAGCGCCAGCAAGTGGCGCGTACTAAATACGTGTAAAGAACCGATGTCATGCGCTGCATGTACACTTTGGCACAGGATCGCGAGTCTCAGGCTTCAATATGTATGATATCCCTTCGGGCTTTTTCCATGAGCGCCGTATAGTGTTGCCAGTGCACACGGCTTGCTTCAGGTGCTGATACCATTAATTCTGAAAAATTAAGTGCAAATATCCTCCGGCGAATATCCCATATGGTTTTTTGGAAGCGCATCACTTGTTCCTTAAGGTTCTGGCTTGCTTTTAAATCCAATATTAAATTTTCTGAGCTGGTCGTGATAAGGGAAAAACGATACAGGAAGTCATTGCGCAGGCGTTCAATAAACAATATTGAATTTGCGCCTTCCTCACGTGCCAGTTCAATCTGTTTTCCAGTGTCCTGGAGAAACTCATATATCATTCTCTGGTGATATAGATATAATTTTTGTGAATACTGATAGGCATGAAATAGAAAATAATCACTGGACATGACGATAGCTATCCCGATTAGGGTACAGATGCCACGATTGAGGACCATTTCAAATGGTCCTTCCGCTGTAGTATTTTCCGAGGTTTGCGCCAGCAACATAAATACGGTGAGCGTAATAAAAAATACGCTGATATCGTAGCGTGCCGGATTCAGCGAAGACACCACTTTCCCAATCAGACAAATGGTTAAAAAGATGGGCACCAGACGATAGTTAAGCTGCATCACATACAAGGCAGGAACCAGTAACACCAAGGCCAGTAAGGTGCCCATGACCCGATGCTTTGAACGTTTTAGGATAAGCCCTGGTTCAATCCCCGCACTGATGACGGATACGGTTAATAAAATCCATTGCCTGTGGGGAATGGTCGTGAAGAGAAAAAACAGTAATGCGAGCATGTATATCCCCAATAAATGGATAAACCGTGCGCTTTCCAATTTTTTTTTCAATACGATTGTGCGTGACATAATCTGTTCCATCGATGAGTTGCCTTGTCCAGACAGCGAATGACATATTCCTGTAAAGGAGTAGCGGACACGAGAAGAATTCCCGGCATAGGGCAAGGAATCTGTTGATGCATGCTTTGCCGCAGTTGTGCAAAATGGTGTTGAACCGCATGCCAGAACACATCATTTTTCCTTTCAAAATAAAGGTTGTCCAGGGCAAACTGGATATTACGAAGGTAAATTGAAATTCTGAATGTATGTTTGATGTAATGTTTTGGGATCAGCCTGCGAAAAGCACGAATGGTACCGAGGTGCTTAATTTCATCCGAAAGAAAAAGTCGCTCCTGCTGTAAAATGGCCGATTCAATATCCTGTTCCAGGCAGGCAATGAATTTTTGCATAGCCCGACGCCAGATGATGAGCGAATGATTCGGATATATTCGCAAACAGAGAAACATCGTGAACGTGGAAAGCAGGCTGGACGTGCACATATTATAGACGATTTGCAAATTTGCAGGAGGTGTTTCAGCTAAGGCGACAGAAACCGTGGCCAGGATAATCATGGTAATATGTTTTACCTGGCCAAAATACCTGATAACCAAGTGATATAATACCGAAAAAAAAATAATCGCATAAAAAAAGAACATGATGCGAAAAGGATACATTAAATAAAAGGTGACACTTCCCAGAATAGTTGCCGCAAAAACAAATAACAATAAACGTTCTTTGTCCTTAAAGCTGGTTACGCGGGGACTGTCATAAAACGACACGACCAACATTGGAGATACAAACAGCGCCGTATTGCTTGGCCTGAAGATCCAATACACAAACACCAGCAATGTGGCGGTAAATAAGGCTTTGCCCAAAACCACCCGTTGAATGGCATAGGGATCGGTGTTATCCAGCCAATTAGTCAGTTTTGATATAAACATAGGCGCTGGTTCCAACCCGCAGGGGGTAGTGAGGGTCTGGGTCAGTGACTTTTATAATCACAGGTAAACGCTGCGGCAGAAGTATCCATTGATTTTCATTGCTGACGTTTTGCAATTGACTCCGATGATCAATGGCCTGGCGATTGGCTCCCCAATAATTGGAATTCACCACGCCATGAAACATTTTTTGGCCCAGATACATTCTGGGAAAGATTAAAGCCTTGGAACCATCATGCACATTGCGCAAATCCGTTTCATTAAAATTGGCCTGGATATACACTTCGTCGGTATCGACTAAAGAAAATACGGGTTGATTGATATTGATTGGCGTACCGGCGGAAAAAAACAAATTCTGCACGACTCCATTTTGTTCGGCCACCACCTCGGTTAAACTTAAATTGACCTGGGCAATCCGTAATTGTGCCGTAATGGCTTCAATCGTATTTTTTTGCGCCGCAATGAGGTGGGTATCAATATCTAACTGTTTGAGTGCAGCCTGCCAGGTGTTTTTCGCCGCTTTGGTTTCCTGTTGCGAATTTTGCAACTGAATGAGGGAAATGGACTGGTTACGATACCCTTTTTGATATTTTTCATCATCCTGTGCCAGTTTAATGTATATTTTTCGCTTATTTTCACTGACCTTATGGTCGCGTTCATAGGTAGTTTGTAAGGCCAGTAAATTCGCCTGCGCGGCCGATAACTCCGCTTCTAATCGCGCTACGGTATATTCATACGGCACTTTATAGACGGTAAATAATTTTTGTCCCTGCCTGACGTAGTCGCCATTTTTCACATACAGATGGGTAATATACCCCTGAACCTGTGCCGCCACCGGCTGTACATTGTTCACCACAAAGGCATTATCGGTAAACGGAAAGAGATAGGAAAACACATAAAGAATGGCGGTCAATATCCCAATCATGATAATAACATTCGGGAGCGTTAATACTCTCCTGATGTGGCGTAATTGCTTTTTAGTTTGTTGATACCATGTTTTCAAGTAGCTCATCCAGAAACCTTATTCTGCATAAAAACGCATTTACTTCCCGAATGAATCAGAGAAAAAATGCATAATAATCATTGATATTCTCGCTTCAGGCAACGCATTGTCAACCGTCTCTAGCGTTGTGGCGCATATCCACCTGCCAAATCCTGATACAGTATGACCAATGACATTGCCAGTTTAAGCTTTGCCTGATTAGTGATTAAAGCCAATTCATCGAGATATATTTTGCTATCCAACAGCTCTTTGTATGAGATCAAGCCTGTTTTTAATAAGCCTTGTTGCAATCGATAATTCTCACGATACTCTTGTTCAGCCTGCGCATTTTCCAGGTACTGTTCATTGGCTCGTTTATTCGCGGAAAAATCATTGTCTACGTCCCGTAAAATACGACGGACGGTTTTAATGTACTCTGCGGCACTCGCACGATAGACACTTTTTTTCGTACTGATCAGAGCAACCGTATTCGCCGCCAGAGTCATTTGCACATAGGCATCCGTTGCCTGTTCAAAGGTGCTTTCCGGCAAATGGGCCTCCCCGATAAAGTCACCTAGCTGGATATTAGGAAAAAAATTACTGAACGCCTCGGCGATACCGGCATGGGCACGTCTCACGGCATACTCTGCCATTTTCAAATCTGGTCGGTTCCCCAACACGGTTGCCGGTAAGCTGCCGGGTTTGATGCGATTAAAATCATAGCGTGCAAAGGAATGGGTAGTCCGGATTTGTCCGGGGTTTTGATTGACTAAATAGCGTAACGCATTTTGACTGACCACAATATTGTGTTCAATCGGCTTCAGTTGTGCCGCAATGGATTTTTCTGTCGCCAGGAGTTTTGCCAAATCAATTTTATTACTTAAACCGATTTGAATATTTTTGCGGTTTAAACCGATGAGTGCTTGTATATCCGATTGAAGCTGTTTTAATAATTGCAACTGCTCTTTTTCCGCCAGCAACGTGAAATACGCAGACGTAATCTGGCCAATCAACAGCAAGCGCACTCCATCAATCATCGAACGATAATAGGAAATGTTGTATTGTAATGTTTTTTGTTTGCTCAACAGTTGCATGATATTGAGGGCATAATAAGGCCATATGCCATAAAAGCCGCCCGGTATCCCCAGTGCAGGATTGGTAGAATATCCTCCATACAAATGCACCAGAGGAATCCAGCTTAATTGCACCTGTTTCAGCTCGCCGCGCGCCTGTTCCAAATTCGCCAGGGCAATATGGATATCAGGATTATGGTGCAGTCCGCAGCGAACCAGACGGTTTAATTCCGGATCATGAAATTGTTGCCACCACTGGTAATCGGGTAAATCCTGGATGGCTTGATAGTGCTCACCCATTGAAGGAAAACGCTTGGAAATAGGCACCTGAGGCACACTTTTATCATTGCCTGTGCTGCAGCTCAACAGGCATGGCATCGTCAACAGCAGTAAAAGCAGCCACTTTATCATTCTGTATCAGCTGGTTATGATGTTATCTTATAAATCTGCCACAAAAACCGGCGAAACACCATGCTTACGTCTATTATTCGCAATACGTCCAAGGCACACTTGAGGATTCGCTGGCTGTAACATCAGGTTATTTACATTCACTCTTCAAGTTTTTTATACTTGACTTCTTTGTATGGTATGATTTTTGAAGTCGTCTTTGCGAGGAGCGTAGCGACGAAGCAATCCAGTGGCACACGGGTGCAAACTTAAGTCATTGAAGCAGCTCACTGATTCATTGATACTCCATATTTTTTCCGCCAAGTAAGGACATGGAGTCATGAACATCAATGAGCTAATTACTATTTTAAATGGTTATTTTTCATGAAAAATGGTATGCACTATTACATGAAATAGTCCAACAACAAGGAAAAACATGCCGGCCAAACAACCTGCTATTTATATAATGGCTAATAGGCGTAATGGAGCGATCTACACAGGCGTTACAAGTGATTTGATCAAACGAGTGTATGAACATAAATATACAGATGTACCTGGGTTTACTCAAAAACATGGGTGTAAATATCTTGTGCATTATGAGCTTATTGAAGACATGTCCAGTACCATAACTCGAGAGAAACAACTTAAGGGCGGGTCAAGAAAAAAGAAATTGGCTTTGATCGAAAAAGTAAATCCCTATTGGGAGGATCTTTACGAAAAACTGATGTAATCATTAGCATATAAGGCCACTGGATTGCTTCGTCGCTACGCTCCTCGCAAAGACGACTTCAAAAATCATACCATACAAAGAAGTCAAGTATAAAAAACTTGAAGGTCGAATTACAGGATGAGGAACCAGGGGGCTCAGTCTATCTTTTTTCAATCAGGGCGTAATAAAAACCATCCCCCTTGCCATCGCCCGGCAAAAATTGCCAGCCATAGGTTTCGGCCTGCCCGCTCTCCAGGGACAGTGGCAAGGCATGCGCGTCGGCATGCTCGGCGAGAAAAGCCGCAATTTGATGCTCATTTTCTTTTTTGAATACGGAACAGGTGGCGTAGAGTAAACGCCCCCCAACCGCCAGCAACGGCCACAGGGCATACAGCAATGTTTTTTGCAGCGCTGCCGCCGCATCCACATCCTGCTCCGTTCGATGCAGACGAATATCCGGCTGACGTCGAATCACACCACTGGCGGTACAGGGTGCATCAAGGAGAATCCGGTCAAAATACCGGCCATCCCACCACTGTTCAGGATGCGCCGCATCCGCTACCTGCAAATGCGCCTGTAACTGCAAGCGCTGCAGGTTTTCTGTCACTCGCGACAAACGCCTGGCATCCACATCAATCGCTAAACATTCCGCCAGTGCCGGCTGCTGCTCCAACAGATGACAGGTTTTACCGCCGGGGGCACAGCAAGCATCCAGGACACGCTGGCCGGGCTCGGCTGCCAACAAGAAGGCAGAGCGCTGTGCGGCACAGTCTTGCAAGGACAACAGACCTTCCCGAAAACCGGGTAATTCCTCCACCGGGCAGGGTTTTTTTACAATAATAGCGGAAGGAACAGCCGGGTGAAGCTCGGCTTCCATGGCCTCTTCCGCCAACTTTTCATGATATTCGGCACGAGTAATGCGGGCAAGATTTACCCGCAAACTCATGGGAGGATGTTGATCATTTTCCTCTGCAATATGGCGCCAGTGCAAAGGCCAGTCCTGTTGCCATTGCGCCAGCATCCACGCTGGATGGCCATATTGATAGATAGGATCCTCTGCCAATTTTTGTAAAATCTGCTGTGAATCGCGTTCAAAGCCCCGTAAAATGGCATTCACCAGCCCTTTTGCCCAGCTCAAACCCAAAGCATCCAGCATGGCGACCGTTTCCTGGACCACAGCGTATTTGGCCTGGCGGGTATAGGCCAGTTGATATAGGCCCATCATTAAAGTGACTTGCAAGGCCAGATTGGTATTTTTTTTTCGCAATAATTGACTGAGCACTTTTTCCAACCGGAAGTATTGACGGCACACGCCAAAGACCAGCGCTTTACTGAAGGCACTGGTCTTTGGCGTGGAGGCCAGCACCTGGCTCAGCGTTTGCCCTTTCTCAAGCACGTTCATCAAAATTTTGTGGGCCACCCGTCGATCATTCATCGAGATCACCCCCGGCAAAACAATCGCCTGCCGCCAATTCCTGATGATGGCCATTGAACCAGTCCCGCACTGACATCGCTTTACGGCCCGGCCATTGCAAACGCTCAATACGATAGGCTCCCTCTTTGCAGGCGGTGAGCAGTCCACTTTTATCAATGGAAAGTATCGTGCCGGCAGGCTGCGCTTTGGCAGAATGGGTTAGAGGCGTACCGCTGATGATACGCAGCTGTTGCCCCTGCCCGAATACGGTATAGGCTCCGGGCCAAGGATCATAGGCCCGCACCAGACGATCCACCTGTCCGGCATCGCCATTCCAGTCTATCTGAGCTTGCGCTTTTTGAATTTTGGGCGCATAGGTTGCCTGATGCGCCGCCTGTCGCTCCGGCTGCGCTGTACCAGATGCCAAGGCCTGTAAACTACTGAGCAGGGGTTGAACGGCCAGCTCGACCAGTTTATCGTGCAGGCTGGCAGCCGTCTCGTGGCTGTCGATAACACAGGATGCGGAGGCCAGCATATCGCCGGTATCCATCCCACGGTCCATTTGCATAATAGTCACACCGCTTTGCCGGTCACCGGCTAAAATAGCATGCTGAATCGGTGCGGCACCGCGCCAGCGCGGCAACAACGAGGCATGTACATTGACACAACCCAGTCTGGGGATATCCAGTACCCGCTGCGGTAAAATCAAACCATAGGCCACCACCACCATGACATCCGGTTCCAGGGCAGCCAGAGCGTCAATGGTCGATGCGGCTTTAAAATTCAAGGGTTGATAAACCGGCAAGGCCTGCTGCAAAGCCCACTGTTTAATTGGCGAACTTTGCAAATGCCGACCCCGGCCGGCCGGCCGGTCAGGCTGAGTATACACCGCAATGATATCATGACCTGCCCCGGCCAGAGCAGGCAGGAGCGGCAAACCAAACGCGGGCGTTCCCGCAAAGACCAGACGCAATGCGCTCCTCACGAGCTTTTACTTTGTTGGCGTTTAAATTTCTCCAGCTTGCGCCGGGCGATACCGCGCTTCAAAGGCGATAACAAATCGATAAATAGTTTGCCGTTTAGATGATCAATTTCATGCTGCAGGCATTCGCCCAGCAAACCATCTGCCGTAATCTCAAAAGGCTGGCCATGCCTATCAAGTGCCCTGACCGTGACTTCGCGGGCACGTACGACCTTGTCATAGGCACCCGGCACGGAAAGACAACCCTCCTGAAATTCCTCTCGACCGTCCTGATGGGTAATTTCCGGATTAATGAGCACCAACTGCTGACGTTTGTCGCCCGTCACATCGATGACCGACAGGCGTCGGCTGATCCCAATCTGAGGAGCCGCAAGACCGACACCACGTGCCTCGTACATGGTGTCGAACATATCGTCAATCAACTGCTGTAGCGCCTCGTCAAAATGCTCAACAGGTTTGGCAACCTGACGCAGGCAGGGAGCGGGAAGATACACAATCTTACGAACGGCCATAGATTTTCTCTTTTCAAAACGCTAAAACCTGATATTATACCCTGCTTAGTCCAAATCACAAGATGCCCGGTAGGCAAGTGGCGATGGTACAGATTATCTGAGGAACAGGCGTGCGTTGCGGGTAATGCGCCCCATGGTGCCATCGGACCTCTCAAGCTGGTTCACAGGGACAAGCTATTGCCGGGACACGAAACGGGAACATGACCAGGGAATCGTTCATGCGTGCCATACTGCTGCCCTTTTTGCTCTGTTTCGCTCTCAGCAGCCATGCCCTGTTATTACGTACGCCTTACCCCCAACGTTATGTGGTCAAACCGGGCGATACGCTCTGGTCCATTGCACAGCAATTCCTCCAAAAACCCTGGGAGTGGAACGCGCTCTGGCAAGCCAATCCACAGATCAATCATCCCGATCGTCTCTATCCGGGAGCCGTATTGGTCGTGGACTTTGATAACCACCATCCCTACTTAAAGGTGTTATCGAACGGTACCGTCAAATGGTCTCCCGCCAAGCGCCCCATGCCCGCGGATGAGGCTATTCCTCCCATTCACCTCCGTGCCATCCAACCCTTTCTTGATTCATCGCTGATCGTTGACGACGATGCACTCGCACATGCCCCTTATATCGTAGCCTATAGCAGTGAGCGCCTTCTGGGCGGACAAGGCGATGCAGTCTATGTGCGCCATTTATGCCCCAATCCGGATATTCCCAAAGGAACGACCCAGTCCTATGCCATCTTTCGGCAAGGGGGCGCGTACCGTGAACCGGTCAGCAACCGCCTGCTGGGCTTTAAAGCCATTTTGATAGGCTATGCTGAATTGTTAAAAGCCGGTGAACCGTCGACTATTCTTTTAACCACGATTCACGAAGGGGTACGCCTGGGGGATAGAGTCATGCCAAACGATCAGCCTGGATTTCCCCTCTTTTTTGAACCGCAAGCACCCGATGTGCCGGTACGAGGTTCCATTATCGACTTGCCGGGAGAGTATACCCAGGGGGCAACCGGATTGGTGGCAGTACTGGATCGGGGCAAGGACAGTGGCTTGAAACCCGGTGATGTGCTGGGCATCTTTTCCCAACCGCGCGTGGTGCGCGATCTGCTGAGCAAAGATGAAGACATCACCTTACCCGCGGAGCGTATTGGTGAAGTGATGGTCTTTCGCAGTTTTAGCCATACCAGTTTCGCCCTGGTTGTGCGCTCCACACGAGCAGTGCATCTGCAGGATTTCATCGGTAACCCCTGACACGGCTTCTTTGGTGGCATGCGCAGGGTGATAAGGTGCGGGAAGGCAGGACAACCCTTACCGCGCCGCAGGTTGTGTCCACCAGTTTTGGTGCAGACACGCATCCAACATGACTAATGGAGAGCAGTATGTCCAATCTTGTATATTTCCTCGCCCTGAATTCCATGACGGGAATAGGCAGTAAAACCATCCTGCGTTTGCGGGAAAAATGGCCTGATTTGGCCACGCTGTTTGATTCCGCTGCACCAGAATTACAGCAACAAGGGCTACCAATGGTACTGGCTGAAGCCATTGCCGGATTTGACTTCACCGCAATAGAGCGCGAGCGGCAGTGGGCAGAACAGGATAACGCGCATCTGCTGACCATAGATGATGTTCATTACCCCGCTCTGCTGCGTGAAATTCCCAGCCCCCCCATCGTTTTGTACGCCTATGGTGATCCGTCTGCCCTCCAGCAACCGACACTAGCCGTGGTCGGTTCCCGCAAGCCTTCCGTCCAGGGCGCGGAAAATGCCTTTCGTTTTGCCAGAGATCTTGCCGCCGCCGGTGTGACCATCGTCAGTGGCCTGGCGCTGGGTATCGATGCCCAGGCGCATCTCGGCTGCCTGAATGCCAAAGGCCGTACCATTGCCGTTCTGGGAACCGGTATGAATCATATTTATCCCCGCCGCCATCAAGGTCTGGCGCGAGAAATCAGCCAAAAAGGACTGCTACTCAGCGAATTTCCTCTACAAACACGTCCTTTTGCTGGACATTTCCCGCGTAGAAATCGTATAATAAGTGGCCTATCTTTGGCTACTTTGGTTGTGGAAGCAGCAACCAAAAGCGGTTCTTTGATTACTGCCCGTTTGGCGCTTGAGCAAAATCGGGACGTTTTGGCAATACCGGGCTCGATCCATAATCCCATGGCTCGAGGCTGCCACGTACTGTTACAGCAAGGGGCCAAACTGGTGAGCAAGGTTGAAGACATTTTGGAAGAATTGCCTATCCACTCAACAAAAAATATCTCCCCTGGCAACAATCCGCAAGCTGAACTTGCCAGCGATGCCCAAAAGCTTGTACAGTGCATGGGATTTGATCCGAGTTCCGTCGATGACATTAGTCGTCGCTGTGGTCTGGATATTAACCAAACCATGGCCAAACTGACCGAACTGGAGTTAGAAGGCATCATTCAAGCCGTCGCTGGTGGATATATAAGGTGTAATGCATGAAAAACAGTTTAATTGAAATGCTGATGAATTTTTTTGAAAAGAGCCTGAGCCAGTTAAAGGCCAGTCAATTAGAACAAAATCTTGCCTCTGAAGCGAAGCGGCTCAGCGAGGAGTCCAGCACACCGAAAGCCATGGTATATCGGGCTGCCAGTGAAAAAGCCATGCGCATTTTCACCTATGAAGAGCAAATGAAGCTGACGAAGGCCAGTTACCAGTTTATTATCCGTTTAAGCAAATTGGGAATTATTGCGCCTGAGGCCATGGAAATCATCATCCACCACCTGATGCTTTCTGAATCGCGTCTTATCAGCCTCAATGAAACCAAATGGACCTTGCGTGATATCCTGGGCGAAGGGCTGGATGCCAACCAACTCGCCTTCCTCGATCTGCTGCTCTATCAAAAAGAAGACAAGCTGACCCGACACTAGCATGAGGCGCCGGGCTGACTGACAGGAACCCGAGTCAACCCCATGGCTGGATCAACTATTCCGTAAACATAGTATAATAAAGCAATGAAAGAACAGGGTTGCCCCAATATAGGGGCTCTCAATCCAGTAAACCTCTTTCCAGACCGGCTGTGCGCTGGGAGTGTGAGGAAGGATACGGTACCCAGAATCAGCATCGGGTCATCGTATCGACCCGGCACAGCCTCGGCACCGAAGCGTGCGGAAAGCGGTAAAATACTCTATTGACCACAGAACAATAAGGCAAGGGCATGACGAAAAACTTGGTGATTGTGGAGTCGCCGGCAAAAGCGAAAACCATTCAGAAATATCTGGGCAAGGACTACGCCGTTCTGGCCTCCTATGGCCACGTCCGTGATTTGCCGGCCAAAAAGGGCTCGGTGAGACCCGATGATAATTTCAGCATGATCTATGCTCCGATTGAACGCAATGCGCGGCATATTGACGCCATCGCCAAAGCCCTCAAAAAAAGTGACGCCCTGCTACTGGCGACGGATCCGGACCGGGAAGGCGAAGCCATCAGTTGGCATGTCTATGAATTAATGAAAGAAAAAAATCTGTTGAACGACAAGGCCGTGCATCGCATTTTTTTCAATGAGATTACCAAGTCCGCTATCCAGGATGCCGTTGCCAATCCCCGTTCCATCTCGATGGATCTGGTGAATGCCCAGCAACTGCGCCGCGCTCTGGACTATTTGGTTGGCTTTAATCTTTCTCCTTTGCTGTGGAAAAAAGTCCGTCGCGGCCTGTCTGCCGGACGGGTACAAAGCCCGGCTTTACGCCTGATTGTGGAACGGGAAGAAGAAATTGAAGCCTTTGTTCCACAGGAATACTGGAAAATCATAGCGCAATGTGAACAGGCTCAACAAGGCTTTGAAGCCAGGCTCACCCATCTGGATCAGGAAAAACTGCAGCAATTTAGTCTGCAGGAAGCCTCACAGGCATTAGCGGCCAAAGACGCCTTGCTCACCGCCGCCAATGGTACGCTCCTGGTGGAACAGGTAGAGAAAAAACAACGCAAACGTCGTCCCTCGCCACCTTTTATCACCTCCACCTTACAACAGGAGGCGGCGCGCAAACTGTATTTTACAGCGCGCAAAACCATGATGGTAGCGCAACAGCTTTATGAGGGAATCGATATCGGTACCGGTACAGTAGGTCTGATTTCCTATATGCGAACGGACTCGGTGCATCTGGCCGATGAGGCCATCCAAGAGATTCGTGCCTTTATCCAGCAACAGTACGGCAGCCAGAATTGTCCGGATACGCCACGTCTTTTCAAAACCAAATCTAAAAATGCACAAGAAGCCCACGAAGCCATCCGCCCCACCTCAATCAAACGCAGCCCGGAGATGCTGAAATCGGCTCTCACCACTGATCAGCTCAAACTCTATACGCTCATCTGGCAGCGCACGATTGCCTCGCAAATGGCTGATGCGCTCATCGATACCGTTGCTATTGACCTGTTGGCGGGCGCCCAGAATCGTTTTCGCGCCAATGGCTCCACGATTGCCTTTCCCGGCTTTTTAAGCGTTTATGAAGAAGGCAAGGACGACAGTAAAGAGGATGATAAAGACAAACTATTACCCCTGATGCAACAGGGCGACCGCGTCCGTCTGCTTGATATTGCTGCCAACCAACATTTCACCGAGCCCCCTCCCCGTTATTCGGAAGCTTCGCTGGTCAAGGCACTGGAAGAACATGATATCGGCCGCCCTTCCACCTATGCCAGCATTATTCATACCTTGCAGCAACGCGAATACGTCAATCTCGAGAAAAAACGCTTCATCCCTACCGATGTCGGCCGCATTGTCAGTCGGTTTTTGACCAGCTATTTTACCCGCTATGTCGATTATGAGTTTACCGCCCAACTGGAAGATCAGCTGGATGCGGTGGCACGCGGGGAACGGGAATGGCTGGCTGTATTACAAGACTTCTGGCAACCCTTTATTCATCAAATTGAAGATACCGATACCCATGTGCAACGCAAGGACGTCACCACCGAAGCGCTGGACGAAAAATGTCCGAAATGCGAGCAGCCACTGGCCATTCGTCTTGGTAAACGGGGCCGCTTTATTGGCTGTACCGGCTATCCTGAATGCGATTATACCCAGGATCTGTCTCAAAGCGGCGAGGAAAAGCCGGAAAGCGAAACCGTCGAAGGGCGCCAGTGTCCGGAATGCAACAGCACCTTACTCATCAAAAGTGGCCGCTACGGCCGTTTTATCGGTTGCAGCAATTATCCACAATGCAAACACATTGAACCGATAGAAAAACCTGCCGATACCGGCGTACAATGTCCGGATTGCCATAAAGCCAATATCCTGCAACGGAAATCGCGCAAAGGTAAAATCTTTTATTCCTGCCAAGGCTATCCCAAGTGTAAATATGCCTTGTGGAATGAACCCGTTGACAAAGTCTGCCCGCAATGCGCCTGGCCTATCCTCACCGTAAAAGAAACCAAAAGAGAGGGGAAGGTGTTGCTCTGCCCGAAAGAAGGTTGTCAGTACAAAGCCAAATGTGAGGATGAACATAGTCTGTAAGCATGCCCTGAAACCTCATGCGCCGGCCGGGAAAGTTTAAAATTAGATCATAGCAGAAAAAAATCTTGCATCCCTGTTGGCTGGTGTTACAATATAACACTCGGTAGAACCTGGCCTGTGCTCATGAAAAGATATCAACCGCCTTTAAAAACCGGTCGCTTCTGTGGCGTACCCGGGATATTTCCGTCCTGTCCCCGCCTTCCGGATCAAACCGGTTCCTGCAACCGTGACCCGTTGCACTTGAAACCTTTTAGATATCTTGAGCCCCGTCATTAGAGGAAAGCAATGTATTATTCCAATTATCAGCTCCATTTGTCAGATGACTCCCTTAGTGCGGAAGAGCTGCAAGGAATCATCGACGAGATTGAGGAGAACGTCCGCAAACTGGACGGCATACGAGTCGCCATCGATGTCAGTGGTCCCAATAAAAATATCAGTATCCTTTTGCCACAGCACGATGCTTCGCTCCGGGAAATAGAGCACATTTTAAGCGAAAAAGGGATGCGCCTTGGCAAGAAGACAGCGGAAGAGGATCTTGCGGAGAAAAAACCCAAAGCACCTGCGCATGGTCATACCCATACCCATACCCATACCCATACCCATGACCATGACCAAGAGCATGAACATAGCCATGTGCATGCGCACGGACACGCTCATGGGCATGATAATCATGGCCTGAAAGCCGCGTTGGGTCTGGTTTGGGGAGCGGGCCTGCTCATCATGGCGATTGGCAGTTTTAATATCCCTGTACTGGTGTACTACATCCTCACCGGACTCACGACCCTCATGAGTCTGTATCTGGGATACACGGTGTATCGGGCCGCATGGCAGGATGTGTTTGCAAGAAAATGGGGTACCGCGGCATTATATACCATCAGTACGCTGACCGTGCTTATCGTCTCCTTTGTCAGCCTGTTTGTTCCCAGCTTACCGATGATGTTCGAAACCGCGCCTTTTATTTTAGGCTTTTGGCATTTAGGAGAAGTCATTGAACATGGCTTAACCGATAAAATCGAAGAACAATTGGATGTCCGTGAAGGAATTCCTGATACCGTTCCATTACACCGCTCCCCAAAAACAAACATCAGAGTCAAGGCTTTGATTCCTAACGATATTATCTTGGTTAAGCCAGGACAGCTCATTCCAGTTGATGGTATACTAAGGGCAGAAGCACTGCTTGATACCAGCGTAGCCTCTGGTGCACCCGGGTCCCAGCTGTTACCGGCAGGCGCTCAGGTCCTCTCCGGTATGCGCTTCTTGGGGCTTTCGTCTTCACTGGAAATGCGCGTGAGCAAAACCTATCCGCAATCGTATCTCTCCGAGATCGCAAAAAATATAGAAGATGCGCACAAGAAAAAAGCACCGATTGAAAAGTTTGCCAATACCATATTGAAATATTTTATCCCGGGACTCCTCGGTATCGCTCTTCTATCCGGCATAGTGGTCGGCTCTCTGTTTGGTCCCGCCCTGGCTATTCAGTGTGTCATATCCGTTCTGGTAAGCGCCTGCCCGTGCGCTTTGAGTTTGATTACCCCCATGGCCGTTAAAATCGGCATGAAAAAAGCGCGGGATAGAAGCATTCATTTTAAAAATAGCAAGAGCTTACAGGCCGCAGCCGATATCGATACCGTGGTTTTTGATTTAAATGGTACGCTGACCAAAGGGGAGTTTGCAGTCGATAGTCTTCATATCAGTGATGAAAACCTTTTAGGGCACATCGCCTTACTGGAACGCCAATCACCACACTCTGTGGGACAAACTATTAGCTCTCATATCGACCGCCTTATCAAAGCACGGGGTATCCCCCCCCATCCCGAGGAGTTAACCATAGCGGCGGTGGATATCAGCCATCATGCCGGCGTGAAAGCAACCATCAATGGCGAAGTCTTCATGTTGGGCAATCAAAAGATGCTATCCGACAATGGCATTGACCATATTGATGAGCGCTATAATCAGCCTGGACAGGGTACCCTTTATATCGTACGTGGCCGCAACGTTATCGGACAAATTGGCATCTCAGACGAGCTGCGGGCGGATGCGCATGCCACCGTGCAGCAATTGCAGCGTCTTGGCAAAAATGTCTATATTTGTACCGGTTCGGATATGGCCTATGCTAAAAAATATGCCCAACACTTGGGGATTTCAGAAGAAAATTTGTTCACCAGTGCCCAAGGTGTCAGTTCCCAATCCCCTGAAAAAACCCAGTCCGGTGCAAGTTCAGTATTAGGGTCGCAAGCAGAAGAAAACAGGTCCACCAGTACCGAAGGCGCGAGGACTCCATCTCTTGGGGAAACCCAGTCCGGTACAAGTTCAGTATTAGTGTCGAAAGCCGATTATATTGGAAAATTAAAAGCCAAGGGGGCTAAAGTCAGCATGGTCGGCGATCACATCAATGATCTCGAGGCCATCGCTAACTCGCATGTCGGCATTGCGGTGAAATCGAATCTTGGGAACGGGATAACCCAAAAAGGGGCGGGCATGGTTCTGCAAAAGGGATTGCTTTTTCCTATTGCCATAGCCTTTGATGTCGCGAAAAAAACCACACACAATATTTTCCAAAACCTATTCATCAGTTTAACCTATAATTCGCTCATTACCCTGGCAGCGGCAGGCTTGTTTATTGGTCTTGGCTTTACGCTGAGCCCGGCCATTGGTGTGGCCTTGATTGCCCTGGAGTCCACGATTGTTCTGGCGAATTTATATCGACTGAAGCAACAAGACACGCTCACTGCGCCGACCTGCACGACCAGGGTCATAGCCGACTCGAGCACAGCGAACGTTTTACGTGCCGTCGCATCCAAGCCTCCCCAGCCCCAAAATGACCTGGCTTTTGCGTCGGAACGCAGATCCCAGCCCCCTCTTTTTCCCTCTCCGCCGCCAAGCAATGATAGCGCGGTACGAAATCCACGCCCAATGGCCTACGGAGGACATTAGTGCGGCAACCGGAACAAGCCTTGTGGTTCGCACACGCTGGGCTGGTGGATGGCTATCACTTGACTTTACCAGAGCTTCTTGGCAAAGTGAAACTCATGCTTCCTGGACTTTGGCCATTTTTGTAAAATTGGCTAAAGTCCAGGTTTCGAGAGAGTACAAAAGTGCTGGACAGGCTGTGGCTGCCGCACTGCTGGCCATGTCGAATCCTTATCTTTTGCACCATTGGAGCCCATCATGCAATATGATTTGATTATTTTAGGTGCGGGCAGCGGCGGGATGGCCTCAGCCGTTCGGGCCGCTCAATATGGCGCGCGGGTGGCCGTGGTGGAGAGCCATCATCCTGGCGGCACTTGTGTTAATCTGGGCTGTGTACCGAAAAAAGTCATGTATAATGCCGCCAGCATTGCCCATCATATGCATAAAGCCGCGGATTATGGCTATCAAACGGTCGATATCCAACTGGATTGGCCAACCCTGGTCACCCGGCGTGAGGCTTATATTCACCATCTGCGCTCCCTGTATCTTCGCCGCTTTGAACACGAAAATATGACCCTGCTGCGAGGAACAGGCCGTCTCATCAAAGCCGGTGTCGTTGCGGTCGATGGACAAGAGTATCATGCCCCCCATATTGTAATCGCCACCGGTGGCGAGCCGGTCATGCCGGATACGATAGCAGGGATAGAACATGCTATCGACTCGGATGGCTTTTTTGCCCTGCAACAGCAACCGGAAAAAGTGGCTATTATTGGCAGCGGCTATATTGGCGTAGAATTGGCCTGCCTACTGAATGGACTGGGGAGTGAGGTTCATCTGCTGATGCGGGGCAGCAGCCCCTTGCGTCGTTTTGATGCGATGCTGCGGAGTACTCTGATGGAGATCATGCAACAACAGCACATTCAGATCCATCCGGAACATCAGGCAAAAGCCATTGCCTTGCAAACGGATGGACGAAAAAGCATTCAGTGTACGCGCCATAGCGTATTGAGAGATTTTGATGCCGTTATCGTTGCCGTGGGCAGACAAGCCCGCACCAAGGAGTTGAATTTAGAAGCCAGTGGCATACACTGCGATACGCAGGGGCTGATTCGTGTTGATGCGTGGCAAAACACATCAGTGCAGGGCATTTATGCCATTGGTGATGTCACCAATGCCCCGGCTCTGACCCCCGTGGCTATCGCCGCGGGCCGCAGGCTTTGTGATCGGCTGTTCGGTGGACAGGCCGATGCCAAACTGGATTATGACAGCATCTGTACCGTAGTCTTCACCCACCCGCCCATCGCCACAGTGGGCTTAACGGAAGTGCAGGCCAGAGAAACCTATGGTGAGGATGCCATCCGCATTTATCAAAGTCGCTTTCACCCCATGTTTGATGCCTTAAGTCTGCACAAAACGCCAACGGTCATGAAGCTCATCACCCAAGGTATCGAAGAGCGCATTGTCGGCCTGCATATGATAGGCTATCACGCCGATGAAATCCTGCAGGGCTTTGGAGTCGCACTCAAGATGGGCGCCACCAAAAAAGATTTTGATCACACGGTTGCCATCCATCCCACCAGCGCCGAAGAGCTCGTGACCATGACCTAATAGCGCCTGCGCTTAACCACCATAGCCCGGAAGATAGCACATCATCTGTCGCCTTGCGGGCTCGTCAGTCGCTACACAATCAGGGGCAGTTTATCTGCTAATAAACTAAAGTCAGCCGGCAAGGTGCCGACCATTTCTCCATCAGCTTCAAACGGCAAAACCGCCTGCTCAGGGCTGCTGATGCGGATTTTTTTGACTTGCCGATAGTGTACTTTCTTCTCCCGCAAATGTCGGCCGCTGTAGAGCTTGTGAAATTTGCGCAGCGCCTCAAAACGGCTGAAATTCAGGCACATCACCACATCCAGTACATCATCATCGATTTCTGCCATCGGCGCCACATGCATTTTGCCGCCAAAATACTGGCCATTACAGATGGCTATCAGTAACAGTTTCGCATAAAACGGTTCTTGCTCATCCAAATAGATACAAACGGGTATGGGACGGTAGCGGAATAAGCCCAACACCCCCTGCATAAAATAATTGACCGTTCCCCCCAGTTTTTTTAGCCAGCGACTATCGGGCATCTGTTCTGCCACATAGGCTGACAGACCACAACTGGCGATATTGATAAAATAATGCACTTTCTCATCGGCATAGCAAATTTTGCCAATATTTGTCCACTGATACTCATCATGAATCAGGCGGTCGAGAAACTCGGTAACGCGCTGGGCCGGGAACAGTCTGGCAAAATCTCCCCCAGAACCGGAATTAAAGTAGGCCAGACGCGTGTTCGGGCTGCGCGGCTTATCCTGATGAAAAAAACCATTAATAGCCTGACTTAACGTCCCGTCACCCCCGATAACCAGCAAATAATCCGGAGCGGTGTGTAACAGGATTTCCGTTATCTTAGCCAGATCCTCGACCCGATTGGAGAGCCGACCGTCAATGACTTCAAAAAGCGCCTGTAAGCCCGGACGTAGTACATCCCAAGCCTTGCTTCCCCAGCCGCCACCCGACATCGGGTTAATCACAACCGCTATCCGTTTTCCGCTCATAGCAGCGCTGCCAGCCGGCAGGCCTGATCGATGGCATGACGCGCGTCAAGTTCGAGCGCTTTATAAGCCCCCCCTATCATATGAACGGACTTACCGGCCTCATGCAAGGGGGCATACAAGGCCCGTTGTTCAACCTGACCGGCACAAATGATCACGGAGTCGACTTCTAACAGGCAGGGCGCATCGTTCAAACGCACATGCAGTCCCTGATCATCAATTTTGACATATTCCACTCCGGAAAACGTTTTTACTTTTTTATGTTTCAGGCTCAAACGGTGAATCCAACCGGTCGTTTTACCCAAGCGTTTTCCGAGTTTTTCTTCCTTGCGCTGCAATAAATAAACCGTACGCGGGCTGGGGCTGACATCGGGTTTTACCAAGCCTCCCCGACTATTCAGTTGCAGATCAATACCCCACTCCTTATAAAAAGCGGCTCGGCTATCCTCTTGTGGCGCATGGGTTAACCATTCCGCAGTATCAAAACCAATGCCACCCGCACCGATAATCGCCACCTTCTGCCCAGGCTCACGATGGCCCATAATGCAATCGATGTAGGACATCACCTTGGGATGGTCAATGCTGGCAATATCCGGCACGCGTGGTGTCACACCAGTGGCAATGACCACTTCATCAAAATCCAGTAAATCACTCGCCTGTGCCGCCTGCCCCAAACGCAGCTCAACCTGATAGCGTTCTAATTGATAACGGTAATAGCGGATGGTATAGGCATAATCTTCTTTACCCGGAATACGCCGGGCTAAATTAAACTGCCCCCCCAGTTCCTCACTTTTTTCAAATAACACCACCTTGTGACCACGTTCCGCTGCAACAGCCGCAAATGCCAGACCCGCCGGACCACCACCAACTACCGCAATCCGCTTGGGATGCACCACCGCTTCATAAATTAAATCCGTTTCATGGCCGGCGCGAGGATTCACCAGACAAGAGGCTGATTTATTGACAAAAACCCGATCCAGACACGCCTGATTACAGGCAATACAGACATTAATCCCCTCGGCTTCACCCTGCTTGGCTTTTTGCATCAAGAGCGGATCGGCCAGAAAAGGACGCGCCATCGATACCAGGTCGGCACAACCTGCCGCCAGCACCTGGTCTGCCACGTCCGGTGTGTTAATCCGGTTGGAGGTAATCAGCGGAATAGACACTTCCGTTTTCAACAGCCGGGTCACCTCACTGAAAGCAGCCTGTGGTACCATGGGCGCAATGGTGGGAATCCGTGCCTCATGCCAGCCAATACCGGTATTGAGTAAGGTCGCACCCGCCGCTTCAATTGCTTTCGCCAGCATAATCACTTCCGATTTATTACTGCCCTTTTCAATGAGATCTAACATCGACAAGCGGTAAATAATAATAAAATTTTCACCCACCGCCGCACGGACACGCCGTACGATTTCCACCGGAAAGCGGATACGATTTTCATAAGACCCACCCCATTGATCCCGACGCTGATTGGTATGGCTGACAATAAACTGATTAATCAGATATCCTTCACTACCCATAATTTCAACACCGTCATAACCCGCTTGTTGCGCAAGGCGGGCACAACGCACAAAATGATCAATGGTTTTATGAATACGCCGTTTACTCATCGGCCAGGGACAGAAGGGGCTAATAGGCGATTTGATGCGGCTGGGCGCTACGGTAAAAGGATGGTACCCATACCGTCCGGCGTGTAGAATCTGCAGGGCAATTTTTCCACCTGCCTCATGCACATGGTGGGTGAGGAGCTCATGCCGCTTGCGTTCCCGCTGATTCGTCAGCTTGGCGGCAAAGGGAGCCAAACGCCCCGCCCGATTGGGCGCAAAACCGCCGGTGACGATCAG
The DNA here is from genome assembly GCA_020831865.1 of Legionellaceae bacterium. GTDB lineage: Bacteria > Pseudomonadota > Gammaproteobacteria > Legionellales > Legionellaceae > JAFIFT01. The sequence continues at coordinate 127,731 of JAFIFT010000019.1, forward strand.
CGCCACCCCGGCCTGCGCCCGTTCGCGATAAAATGCCGCTAAACGCGCCAGCTCAGGCTTGTCCTCTTCCAGACCGGTATGCATCGACCCCATGATGGCCCGGTTTTTCAACGTTGTAAAACCCAGATCCAGAGGCTGTAATAAATTTTTATAGGGTGTGTTATCAACAGTCAGTTCCATAAGCGCCTGCTTTTGCGGTAAATTTTACAGTATAAGCGGAAAAGCAGGCTTTTAAAACCGCTATTTTACTGGGGAGTTTACCGGTACAGAGCGCTTAGTCCTGCTGCAATAACCGCAGCATCGCTTTGGCGGCAGACTGCTCCGCCTTGCGCCGTGATGGGCCAGTAGCGCTGGTTTGCTGTGCCGTATCCGGAATGCGGCATTGCACTTCAAAAAGCTGCTCGTGTTCCTGCCCCATGGCGGTCAACAGGCTATATTCCGGCAGGGGTTTTTTAACCGACTGTAAATACTCCTGCAAACGGGTTTTATAATCTTTCAGGTGATGTTGCAGTGAATGGTCCGCCAGACGACTGGCAAATAAACGCAACACCACTTGCTGCACGGCAGTAAAACCGCCATCAAGATAAATCGCCGCCAATATCGCTTCCAGGGCATCCGCCAAAATAGAGGTTCGCCGGAAACCGCCACTTTTTAACTCACCTTGCCCCAGAATCAAATAACTCCCCAGATCCAGCTCCCGGGCAATAACCGCCAGCATGTCCCCACACACCAAAGAGGCGCGTAGTCGGCTGAGTTTACCTTCACTTAACTGGGGAAACTGTTGATAGAGCGCTTCGGCTATGACCAGGCTCAAAGCGGAATCCCCTAAAAACTCCAGGCGTTCATTATTCAAGGCATCGGCGCTACGGTGCGTCAAGGCCTGCTGCAACAGCTTTGGATTCTGAAAATCATAGTGTAGTTTACGGGTTAATTGTTGTAATTTAGCGGGCACGAATCGTCATCTCTTCTTGTTCATCAAATTCAACCGGTATACTGATATTGGCGATTAACGTGCGCTGGGCAGTATCATAGTAGTCATGGCCAACAGCATACCGACAAAGGTCATTCCTTTTGGTAAGCGGTTCATTTTCATCCTCTTATCTTACGCTACTGAATGAGGGTGCCAATACGCGACCAGCGCACAGCACCGACTTTTGAATTCCAGCTCATCCAGATAAGAAAGGCTTTTCCGCGTAAATATTCATCCGCGACAAAACCCCAATAGCGGCTATCGGCACTATCATCCCGATTATCACCCATCATAAAATATTGCCCTTCCGGCACGGTAACCTTAAAATCATAAGCCGGTACCTGCGGATTAATATAAATCTCATGCTGCACGCCGGCCAGGTTTTCCTGGTATTTGGCGACAGAGCGACCGGAACTGTCATCGGTCGTGTATTCAATGAAGCTTTGCTTCATTTCTTCACCATTGATAAACAATACTTTATTGCGGTATTCCACTGTATCACCCGGCACACCGATAACCCGCTTGATAAAATCATACGCCGGATCAGGCGGCCAGCGAAATACGGCTATCTGTCCTTTCTTGGGATTGGCAACGGGGACAATTTTGCTTTCCAGCACCGGCAGGCGCAATCCGTAGGAAAATTTATTCACCGCCAGCAGATCACCAATGGTTAACGTCGGCTCCAGAGAACCAGAAGGTATCCGAAAAGGCTCGACTAAAAAAGAACGCAAAAGTAACACGATAAAAAACACCGGAAAAAAAGAACGGCAGAACTCAAGGATACGACCCGGCTTTTCCGCTTGCGTTCTTTTTTTGGCAAAAAACAATACATCAAGGAGATAACCCAGCCCGGTTACTGCGGATAAAATCACTAAAATCAAGGCAAAATTCATAGCGGAACCTTATGGTGGAATTAATTTTTTCTATCGGTTTTAAACACGGCCATGAACGCTTCTTGTGGAATTTCAACATGCCCCAATTGTTTCATCCGCTTTTTACCCGCCTTTTGTTTTTCCAATAACTTCCGTTTGCGGCTGACATCGCCGCCATAGCATTTGGCCGTCACATTTTTACGCATGGCCTTGACCGTCTGACGAGCGATAATATGGGTGCCAATAGCCGCCTGAATCGCCACATCAAACATTTGCCGGGGAATTAATTCCCGCATCTTGTCGGCCAGTGCCTTGCCTCTTTGATGCGCCGTATCGCGATGAATAATCACCGCCAGCGCATCGACTCGATCCCCATTAATCAAAATATCCATTTTGACCAAATTGGCCAGTTCAAACTTCAAAAAATTATAATCCAGAGACGCATAACCCCGGCTCACGGATTTGAGGCGATCAAAAAAGTCAGAAACCACCTCGCTCATAGGTAAGTCGTAGGAGATGGAAACCTGCCGCCCGCTGTAGGTCATATTGACCTGATGCCCACGCCGCTCGATACACAGCGTAATCACCTGGCCGAGATACTCCTGCGGTACCAGAATATTGGCCCGGACGATAGGCTCATACATCTGTTTGATTTGCTGGGGCGGCGGTAATTGCGAAGGATTATCCACCATCAATTCCAGACCCTTGGTGGTTTCAATTTTATAAATAACCGTGGGAGCCGTAGAAATCAGATCCAGATTGTATTCCCGCTCCAGACGCTCTTGAATGATCTCCATATGCAACATGCCCAGAAAACCACAACGAAAACCAAAGCCCAGAGCTTCAGAGGATTCAGGCTCATAAAACAGAGAGGCGTCATTCAAACTTAACTTGGCTAAGGCTTCACGGAACGCTTCAAAATCATCGGCGCTAATGGGGAACAACCCCGCATAAACCTGGGGTTTCACTTTTTTAAAACCGGGCAGGGGACTGGCGGCCAGATTTTTTTCAAGTGTCAGGGTATCCCCAACGGGCGCCCCCTGAATTTCTTTAATACCGGCAATGACATAGCCCACTTCACCGGCTTGCAAAAGCTCGCGGGCTTGCCGTTTTGGTGTGAAATAGCCGACTTCATCCACTTCATAGCTCCGCCCGGTTGACATCACCCGCATTTTATCGCCCTTGCGCAAACGGCCATTGACAATCCGCACCAAGGATACGACCCCCAGATAAATATCAAACCAGGAATCAATAATCAGTGCCTGCAGCGGTGCATCTCTTTCGCCCTGGGGCGGTGGTATACGACGTACCAGCTCATTTAACACCTCCTCCACACCCAGTCCGCTTTTGGCGCTAACGGTCAGCGCGTCTTTGGCTTCCACGCCAATAATGTCTTCGATTTCCGCTTTCACCCGTTCCGGTTCAGCCTGTGGCAAATCAATTTTATTCAGTACCGGCAAAACCTCAAGCGCCTGGTCGATGGCGGTATAGCATACGGCAACGGTCTGCGCTTCCACACCCTGCGCGGCATCGACCACCAATAGCGCTCCCTCACAAGCCGCCAGCGAGCGTGATACCTCATAACTAAAGTCAACATGACCAGGCGTATCAATGAAATTCAGCAAATAGACCTTGCCGTCGCTGGCCGTGAAATTGAGCGACACGCTTTGCGCCTTGATGGTTATTCCCCGCTCTCGCTCGATATCCATCGAGTCCAGCACCTGTGCCGACATTTCCCGCACCGTCAAACCACCGCAAATCTGGATAAAACGATCGGCAAGGGTCGACTTGCCATGATCAATATGCGCAATAATGGAAAAATTTCGAATATGGCTTAAGTCACTCAAGAAACACACCTGATTGGCTAAAAGAGTTATTTTAACGGAAAAAGCAAACGGCAGAAAGGCTTTTCATGCGCTAAAGTACAGCGATTGCGCGGGCTCAGGTGGATAAGGTCCTGAGCGCCAGGCAATTCGTGGTTTTTATACCAGCTGCGTATTCCGCAGCCCCTGCCGGGGCAGGTACGGCTGGCGCCACAGCTCTCAGCCCACGGCCGGCTTATCCAGCGGCTGACTCATCTGCTCGTAGGCTTTGCTGGCAGGCATATACTTTGGATACGCTTCCAGTAAACGCTCCAGCATCATTTTCGAACGCCGGGAATCCCCTTGATTCCATTCATTGAGTGCCTCCCGATAAAAGCGCTCGGCTGGGACTCCCTGCACCAGTGGTGCCTGATTTAACCACAGGGGTTCAATAAAACTGGAACCATCATTGCGCAATGCATTCACTTTTTGCAGCAACCGTTCGGCCTGCGGATTGCCATTAGTCTGCGCGGCTTTCAGTAAGGCTTTCACATCCGCCCAGCCCTTATCATCCAGTGCGCTATCCATACGCATGACAGCGAGCTGGTATTGGGCAAACGCGTTGCCATGATCGGCCAATGCGCGGTAAATGGCTTGTGCTTTGGCAGGCTCTGCAAAACCACCCAAACCGTATTGGTAGATACGCGCCAGAGCAAGGCTGGCCTTGACATCGCCCAATTTGGCAGCCTGTTCATAATATTGCACCGCATCGCCCATATCGAGCTTGCGGGCAATACCGGTTTCCGCCAATAATCCCAACTGATAAGCCGCCGTGCGATCACCTGCGGCAGCGGCCTTATTAAACCAATCCAATGCCGCAGCTTCGTTTTGCTCACCGCCCCGGCCATAAAAATCCATCATGCCCAAACGGGTCATCGCCTGTGCCTGTTGCTGACTGGCCGCCAGACTATACCATTCCCGTGCTTTGCTCATATCAACGGGCATGCCCTTGCCTTCTTCATAGAGGAGCCCCAAATTATATTGCCCCAAAGGATGATTGCGTTTAGCTGCCAATTGATAACTGCTCATGGCCTTGGCATATTGATCCTGCGCGGTGTCATAGAGAAAACCGAGGGCAACGGCCGCCCGGGGCATGCGTTCACTGGCAGCCGTATACCATGTGATAGCCTCCTGCACATCCGGTTCTTTCCCTATACGTCCCAGCTGGTAGAGATCAGCCAATAAAAACTGCGCCATGGGCTGTCCTTGCTGAGCTGCTTTGCGCAGCCATTGCGCTGCTTTCGCATTATCTTTTGCCCCGCCAATTCCCTGGCTATACAAATAGCCCAATTTGAGCTGGGCATCACGCTCCCCTTTATCAGCCAGGGCTGTATAGATTTCACGGGCCTGGGCAAAATTATCCGCATCATTTTGTGCCAGATAATAGTCTGCCAACAATAGACTGGCACGAACATTACCTTCATCACGCGCCCGCATCAAATCAAAAAGAAAAGGCTGACCGGCCTGCTGGTTCAAAATAGCCAGATTTAAGTCGGCGTAGGAAAAGCCTGCATCAGCAGCCTGAGTCAGTTGCTTTCGGGCCCTATCGATATCCTTGTTTAAGCCTTCGCCAAGACTGTAATAGGTGCCGAGAATAAAGGACTTAACCGGGGTGTTATCGGCTTGTTGATACCAATACAATGCCTTGACCGGATCAGCCGCAACCCCAATACCCCGGTCATAGAGGAGTCCGAGCAGCAAAGGCGCCTGTGGATTGCCCACCTTGGCTTCCTCTTCCGCTATCTGCAGTGCTTGCCGCTGTTTTTCGGCATCACTATCCATTGCCAAATAAAAGGCCAACGGTAAAAAAGCGTCTGCCACACTTTGTTCCGCAGCGCTACTATAGAGTTTTTTAATAATTTCGGCGCGATTTTGGCGCGCTGCAACCGTCAAACCACGATTCTGCTTCGCGACCAGGGCATTAGCCAACTTATATTGCGCCAAACCAAAATGATTGGCAGACGACAAATAGTACATGCTCATAGCCTGTTGCTCATCGGGAGCAACAACCAGCCGTCCGGACGCATCGGGATATCCATATTGATAAATATTTGCCAGGGCATATTGCGCATAGGCATTGCCGCGAAAAGCCGCATCCGTCAACCAGGCCATCCCTTTCTCGTAGTCTGTCGGCTGAATCTGGCCTTCCATATACAAAATACCCAGGTTATATTCGGCACGCACATCATTTTGTTCCGCTGCCAACTGATAGTACAGCCTGGCCTGTTCCGGATCTTTGGCTACCCCAATACCGTAATGGTACAATTGCCCAATTTCAAACTGCGCATCTGAATTCCCGAGAATGGCCTGATTGTATAAGCGCATGACTACCACATACAAGTTGGCACGCTGTTGCCAACCGCTCACCAGCGCATCGAGGTAATGCCATTCTTGGTCATTGGCCGTTGCCTGGGGATAAGGGCGACCTTCGTTTACCATAGAATGCCAGGCACCATGCGGGTAGATGAGCATTTCATTGTCCATCAGTTTCTGGATATGGATATCTATTGGATAACGTGGATAACGCCACTCTTTGCTGCCATTGGCACTTAACATTGGTGCTAAAAGGTCAAAATATTCTTTAAAATCAATTGAATCTGGTTTGACTAAACTAAACTGTGGTTTAAAAATTTCCTCACTCGTCACCCCTTGCATACGCGGATATGGATGATATTGCGCCTGTGTCTTGGCGTCTGGATTTTGCCAGGTCGTGAGAATACCATGCAGATAATAGTCGGTCTGGGCAAAATGCTCTGCCTGGTCTCCGGATACAAAAGTCACCATCTCACGCTCCAGCGCCTCTGCAGCAGAATTTTTTTCAGCCGCAGCCGCCTTGCGCTGCCACTCTTCAGCCAGGGCTTTATCGGTACTCACCCCATGCCCCTCTTTGTAGAGCGCTGCCAAAGCCTTTTTGGCCGCAGGTGACGGTAATTGTGCGGCCCTGGTCGTCCACATAAAACCGGTAGCAGGCTCATAATGATCGCTATTGCCATCAAGATACATGGCCGCCAATGCCAACATAGCCTCAGGATTGCCGGCATCGGCTGCTTTTTGCCACCACATTTTGGCTACTCGTGACTGGCCATTTTTCTGGGCAAGTTCTGCCAAACTGAGCATCGCCGGCACATAATGACGATCGGCGGCCGCTTCCAGCAAGTCAACCGCTTCCACTGTATTGCTCCGCACCTGAACCCCCGCCAAATACATCTGGGCCAAATAGGTCTGCGCGCGGGGATAGTTTTGTGCGACTGATTTTTTTAACCAGCTCAGTCCCAAATTATGATTGCGTCGATTGCGGCTGGCCAAAAACTCCCGTGCCAGCATATATTGTGCGATGGCATTACCCTCCTTGGCGGCACGGATATAAAGACGGCTGGCCATCTGGGGGTTTTTATTGACACCGTAACCATATTTGTAGGCTCCAATAACATACAGTTGTGCCGAAACGATATCCTTGGCGGCTAATTTGGAAAACCATTGAAAGGCATTTTCAGGATTTTTTTCAATACTTAACGCATAGCGGGCCATAAATTGCTGTGCCGGGGTATAGCCACGTTTGGCGGCTTCTTGAATACGAGCCAGGGCGTTGTCGGTATTTTTTAGCAAGCCGTAGCCGTACAATTGCATCCGCCCAATATAGTAGTCAGCCATAGGATCTTTGCCTGACTGTATGGTCAGTTCGGTAGCCGCTTGGTCATACTGCCCCAAACGATACGCATCCAGACCGCTCTGGGCCTGTACCAACGTCATACTGGCCATTCCCGCCCAATAAACGAAGATCTTTAATGATTTCATGCTCGTATTCCTCAAATTTTATCCGTAGTTTTTACTCAGTTTTTATTGAGCCGGAATAATGCCGTAACGCACCACTTCACGCACCGCGGTATTTCGGGAACTGGAGTTAACCAGCCAGTAATTGCCACGGTTATTCAAACCAAACTTCACGTTATTGTATTCGCACACGGTCAAATATTGGGAACAATCCACCACCTTGCCATAGCGGCTCTTGTGTTCGGGGGTCGCGCAGATAAAGCGGATATCTTTTTCGCTGGTCGCAAACACCGCCCATTCACCCGAGCGAATGGCATGATTTAAAAAAGCGGAGCGAGAGCTTTCTTCCTGGCGCATTTGATACAAATTCAGCGCACGCTCTGATTTATTGTACAAAAAATACATGGAATTACGCTCACCGGCATCATCCGGCAACAAATGTAGGGTTTTTAGCTCAAAGCGATATCCCAGGTCACGGCAACCCAGGGGGGGCTTGGCGTTTTCATTGACTTTCGCGGCTTGCCCAACCGTGATGCTCGCAACCAATCCAAGTACTACCACACCGCAGCTTATTCTTATTTTCATGGCTCATCTCACATAGTTACCGGTTTCACCACCACTTTGGTTCCCAGATGCTGGTTGCTCTCATTCGATAATTCCACAAAATGTTCATTGAGCCATTTAGCATCCTCAGTAAACATCCGCACACAGCCGTGGCTGGCACGCCGCCCGGGCAGATCATGCGACCCATGCAGGGCAAAACCTTTGTGAAAATACATACAATAGGGCATTTTGGCACCACCACGACCCAAGGGATACACCCCGGAGGTGCAATGCTGATTTTCTTTCGAGAAAATACGAAAGATACCGGTAATGGTCAGGCAGGATTGATTGCTATCTGAACATTTATTTGTACCGGAGGAAATCGGCCCCCAACGCACCAGCTTGCCATGCTCATCATAAGCACCCCAGGCCAGCTTGTCCTGATCGACAATGATCTGTTTTTCACCCTCAGGATCAATGCGTAACGGAAAGGGGGCCACATCCAGTGCTGTTAAATATTCCAGATTTTTGGGGACAACGATGGTTTTACCGGCCCACAGGTGATTGTAGGAACGATTCAGTCGCTGCACCACGTCACGCTGGGTTTCATCCGGAAACAATGAGGCCCAGCTCTGATTACGTTGCAGTTTGACACAGTCATACTGCGCATACGCACAGAGTGCCGTGCCATAGTATTTATTGGCAAACATGGTAGAAGAAAACAATAATAAGCTTGTAAAAACAAGGAGATTTTTCATCATATGATTTCTGCCTGCAATGATTCTGCTATACCTGATCTATAGCATACTTTTATCAGCAGCACCCCCATTGTACAGAAATTTTTTTTGATAGCTCAAACCGATTTGGCTGGCCCAAAGCCCATTTTTTTCTCCCGGCTCGGATTCCTCACTGGCTTAAGAACCACCTTCCCATAGACAAGAATCCATCAAACGCTTGTTTTCTTATCGCAAAGCAGTAAGATAAAAAATAGGCCGGCAAGAATTTTGAAACAGGACTACCGTGGCTTTCAAAAACAGTCGTTGATACGGAACATCAATCAAGGGAGCAGAGCATGCCAAAAGGAAAAGAAAAAATTACCACCCATCTTGCCAACGTCGCTGATAAAATCCTGGCGCTGGTTGCAGATGGCAGTCCCGAAGGGCAAAAACGGGTCTACAATGCGTTTGCCAAAGCCAAAGAACGCTACTCCGCCCCCACCTATTCCGCATGGTTACTGGTATACTACTGGACCCGGACCCGACATGCCGATTTTGAGTATTCCATGGGCGAACTGGAAAAAGCGGCTTCCGACTTCCGGCGTGAACAAGAGTTTCGTAACTTCATCTCCGAAGGCGAAATGGCCACCACCTCCGGTAATTTTTATCTTTTCAAATATCTGCTGCAAGAATTTCCTGAATATACGGAGGAGTCCGATAAGGCACTATTGCACATCCTGCCCCGTTTACGTGATCTGATTAAAGAGAAAGTCGCCCAAAAAGAATTTGAATGGTGCCAGGAACATAAGGAAATAGAAGACACCAAAGCACAAATGATCGCCGAGAAAAAACGCATTGAAAGCGAATGCCTGACCATCCAGTTACTCGACAGCCTGGAATACAACCCCAGTGAAAAAGACTCCAATTCCGGCGAAGACGCACCCTCCTTTGTCATTAAAACCCACAACCGCCCCTGGCACATCCACTGGATTAACCCCTATGGTAACCTGCGCCGGGTGTTACTGGATACGGAAAACGATTTATTATCTCAATACCGCAGCCTCGATGAGATGGAGCCTATCGATCTCCTCAACCTTAAAATAGCCCTGGCCGCATGGCTCAATAATGAACAAAAAATGATAAAAGTCAAATGCATAACGGATGGATACCAAGCAAGCGACTATAACTGCTTTTTGCTCGATAATGCGCGCCTGACATTGACCTGGGTCAACAGTGTGGGTACACCAACCGACATCCAGCTCAGCGATTACCCCCCACTGGCCCGGTTTTTACAAGACCAGCCGGATTTGGCGCTCCCCGAACACATGGAACAGCTGCGTTTGCTGCTCATCGACGTGAATACGCGCCATCAAATCAGTGCGGAAAAAAAAGAACAGCTCTTGCAGTTTTCCCTGGCCATCCCCACGGCATCACCACCGAAAGACAGTATCAAGAAACTGAAACTGGAGGATTTCAAGGCCATTGAAGACGTACTGAGGCGCGGCCCTCCTGGTATGGCCGGACCCGCTATGTCCTGCCCCCCAAACCCCGATCAGGATAACGACCCGGCGTCTGGGCAACCTGAAAAACCAAAGAAGGCAGAAAAAACCATTGGTAAGCTCGATGCGGATAAATTTAAAGATATTGCCGCTTTGCTACAACAGCAGGTCAACCAGAATGCGATGCGGTCTGAAAAAAACCCTGTAGACGCCAGTCAAACCCAAACGACAAACCAACAGAAACAAACACCCCCCAGATCACCTCGTGAGGAATCAAGCACAATAAAACCGGGTAAAATCAGCATTCCCGCCAATATTGCCACACTCTTTCATCACCAGGCTCCCCCATCCGACAACCTGCTATCCACGCAAGACGAAGAGGGGCTGGCGCTTACCAACCATTCGTAATGGGCTGGCGCCAATCCTTACCAAAGGCTCGCAAGCTCAGCTTGGGGCCCGGTGCCGATTGGCGACGCTTGTACTCATTACGCCGTATCAGGGTCAGAACTTGCTCAACAGCGTCGGCAGGAAACCCCCGTGTCAACAGTAAGGCCCTATCGGCATTTTCTTCCATAATGGCGCTAATGATGGCATCGAGCAGGGCATAATCGGGCAGACTGTCCTGATCCGTTTGATTTTCTGCCAGCTCGGCGGAGGGAGGACGCAGGATGACCCGCTCAGGGATCACCGCTGCCTGCTGGTTACGCCAGCGTGCCAATGCGTAGACCTCGGTTTTTAATACATCTTTGAGCACCGCAAAACCACCGGCCATATCGCCATACAATGTGGAGTACCCCACCGCCACTTCGCTTTTGTTACTGGTGGTCAACACCAGATGCCCCCACTTATTGGACAAGGCCATCAACAACGTACCGCGAATTCGTGCCTGCAAATTTTCCTCGGTCGTATCGGCCGCCTGTCCCTGAAAAGGTTCCGCCAAAGTGCTCAGGAAAGAGCGGTAGATCGGTTCAATATCCAATACCGTTGATGCTACCTGCAAAGCCTGTAATTCTGCGCAGGCGTCTTCCCGGCTCATATCGGCGGTATAACGCGAGGGCATCATCACCGCATGTACCCGCTCAGAGCCCAGTGCATCCACTGCTATCACCAGCGTCAGAGCGGAGTCAATACCGCCCGACAAGCCCAGCAATACGCCTTTAAAACCATTTTTATTCACATAATCAGCGGTTGCGCAGACCAAAGCCTGATACATTAACGCTACCGCATCCGGCGCGCTATTTTGCGGACCGCTAATCCTCTCCGGTAACAACTCGACACGGGCTGTCGCCGTTTGAAACGCCGGTAAGGAAACCACCACCTCGCCCTGTTTATCCATGACGAAAGAGCGGCCGTCAAACACCAGCTCATCCTGTCCACCAAACAAGTTGACATAGATCACATTCACGCCCCGCGCCGCATAGCGCTGGGCCAAGGCCAGGCGCCGTTCATATTTTCCCTTTTCAAAAGGCGAGGCGTTAATACACAACAGATGATCAATACCTGCCTGCAATAGCCGCTCCACCGGCTCACCTTGCCATAAATCTTCACAAATGCATAAACCCAGACGTTGCCCCTTGAGGGTGAGAATACAGGGGATTGTTGCTCCGGCGGTGAAATAGCGCTGTTCATCAAACACACCATAGTTGGGCAGAGCCTGTTTATCATATTGCGCAACACACTGTTGCTGGTAAAAAATACTGATGCGGTTGAAATACTGTCCTTTGCTCTGCACCGGATGCCCCACAATCACATAACAATCCCGCACCTGCTGCGCAATGTGACGCAAACTGGTCTCAAGCCGCTGATAAAGCTCTGGTTGAAAAAGCAAATCTTCCGGAGGATAACCGCTTACACTCAATTCGGGAAAAACCAGGCAGTCATGATCCCTCTGATAGTTTTGAATATCGGCGATAATAGCCTGCGCATTGTGCTCTATCGCCCCAAGCGTTGGATTCATCTGGGAAATTAATAAGGCAATAGACTCTACCATTGTGGTCCACTCTTGCATGAAAGCTGCATTTTAACCTGAATGATGCGCCCGAATCCAGCAACGGCACCACGCTGCGGGAACACCTGCCCGGTGGGAATTTTCCTCTAGGCACGGTATACTGTTCTTTTTCATTTGAGACATCCATGATAAAAACCGTAATCGTTCTGCTGATGCTGATTATTGTCCTTGCTCTGGCAAGCAGCTTGATTTTTTTAGTGAAGGATGAAGGAAAAACCAAACGTACCATGATAGGGCTCAGTTGGCGAATAGGGCTGTCCCTGATGCTCTTTTTCCTGCTGTTCCTCGCCTTTAGTCTGGGATGGCTACAACCCCATGGACTGTAGGACGCGTACCCCTGACTGCCGCCTATTTCCAGGTCTTCTGGACAGCGCTCTATGGTACTTGACATTAAACAGCCCTCCCCTTAGCATGCCAAGTCATGCTTTAATACACGCGATTTGGCCTGACCGTAAATTGAGGATGGTTAGCGGGGCACAGTTTCTTCTCATGGATAATACGGCATGCAGTGACATTTTTCGATACATAAAATTGAGGTAAATGTATGAGTCTGGAACGCATTCGCGCCCTGGTCAGCGAGGACTTTACGGCTGTTAATCAACTGATTATCAATAATATTCAATCACAAATTGACTTAATTGATGATCTGTCCAGCCATATTATTAAAAGCGGCGGCAAAAGGCTGCGTCCCTTGTTGGTATTACTCAGTAGCCACGCCTGTAATTATAAAGGCGATCGGCATATTGATCTGGCCGCCATGGTCGAGCTGTTTCACACGGCGACCTTGCTGCATGACGATGTGGTGGATGAGTCAACCCTGCGCCGGGGACAAGAGACCGCCAATGAAATCTGGGGCAGTAAAGCCAGTATTCTGGTTGGTGACTTTCTCCTGACACAATCAGTGCAACTCATGGTGAACGTAGGCAATTTTGCGGTACTGCAATTGATGGCCAAAACCTCGCATCTCATCAGTTGTGGCGAAGTCAAACAACTGGTAAACCGGCATAATCCCAGTCTCTCACTGGAAGACTATTTTGAGGTAATTCGCTCGAAAACCGCCCTCTTGTTTGCCACCGCGACCGGCATAGGCGCCATCATAGCCGAAACGGATGAAGCCACCCGACAAGCCATGTACGATTATGGCTTGCATCTGGGCAATGCGTTTCAATTAATTGACGATGCGCTGGACTACTGCGCGGACCCGCAAACCCTGGGCAAAAATCTTGGTGATGATCTGGCCGACGGCAAAGCGACCCTGCCCCTGATTCATGCCTACAAAACCGGCACTCCTTTGCACCGCGAACTGATTGAAGAAAGTCTGCAACAGGGCACCGTCCGTAATCTGAATCTGATTCAGGAGGCCATTAGTGCAACCGATGCTATCCATTATACGCGCGAGTACGCCAGACAAGAAATTGATATTGCCTTGAACGCCCTTGCTATCCTGCCGGACAGCCTGTACAAAGAAGCACTGACCCAATTGGCCTGGTTTGCCGTTGAGCGCGATTTTTAAACTCCCGCCCCTGACATTACGGAGTTAGACGCTACAGGTCATGATATGGCCTGGAAATTTAACGCGATTACGCTATGCTTAGTTTATCATTAAAAAATAAACAAGGATGCGGTAATGAGCATGATGATCTCCCAACGTGGCCAGGTGCTTCTGCGCGATCCCCTGTTGAATAAAGGCACAGCCTTCACTCAGCATGAACGCAATCAACTCGAATTAAATGGCTTATTACCGCCGCATATTGAAAGCATGGATGAGCAGCTGCAACGCGCCTATGAAGCCTTCTCCACCAAAACACCTGCCCTGGAAAAACATATTTACCTGCGGGCGCTGCAAGATCGCAATGAAACCCTCTTCTATCGCCTTGTCCTTGAGCATCTCGAAGAATTGTTGCCCATTATTTATACGCCGGTTGTCGGCGAAGCCTGCGAGCAATTTCACCATATTTATCGCCAACCACGGGGTCTGTTTATCAGCTACCCCCAGCGGGCGCATATGGACACGATACTGGCAGCGGTGGCGGCCACTCGAGATATTCGGGTCATTGTCGTCACGGATGGCGAGCGCATTCTGGGCCTTGGCGATCAGGGGGTTGGGGGAATGGGGATACCCATCGGCAAGCTTTCTCTGTACACGGCCTGTGGCGGCATTAACCCGGCGCATACCTTACCGGTCATCCTCGATGTTGGTACCAATAATCCGGAGCGGATAGATGATCCGGAGTACCTGGGCTGGCGCCATGCGCGGATCAACGGGGAAGACTATGATACCTTTGTCGATCAGTTCGTTCAGGGCGTAAAAACGCACTTCCCGCATGCGATGCTACAGTTTGAAGACTTTGCCCAGGCGCATGCCTACCCCTTGTTGGAGCGTTATCAAGATGAGCTGTGTACCTTCAATGATGATATACAAGGCACAGCCTCCGTCACAGCCGCCGCCATTGTCGCGGCCAGCAAAGTCGCGAACACGCCACTGAAGGATATGAACATTGCCGTTCTGGGAGCCGGGTCGGCCGGTTGCGGTATTAGTGAGCAACTGGTGCGGGTGATGGTGGCGCAGGGGCTGGATGAGGCGCAAGCCAGAAAACAATTCTACCTGGTCGATAGACAAGGACTGCTGCATGATGCCATGGCAGATACCCAGCCTTTCCAGCAGGGTCTGCTGCAATCGGCCAGCGCTTTGGAAACACTCGGTATGCGAACGGAGCAAAGCATCTCACTGGCCGAAGTCATCCAAAAAGCCAAACCGGAAATCCTGCTCGGTGTCTCAGGTCAACCGCAGCAATTTAGTGAAGGCATGGTCAAAATGATGAGCCGGTATTGTGAACGCCCCATCATTTTCCCCTTATCCAATCCCACCTCACGCTGTGAGGCCCAGCCAGCCGATTTGCTACGCTGGTCAGACGGGAAGGCCCTGATTGCGACGGGCAGTCCCTTTGCCTCGGTGCCCTTTAATGGTCAGCATATCCCCATTAGCCAATGTAATAATGCCTATATCTTTCCTGGTATTGGTTTGGCTGTTGTGGCAAGCCATGCCAAACGGGTCACCAATAAGATGATGATGGCAGCAGCCATGGCGTTAAGTGAATTGGCGCCAGCGGTGCAAACGGGCACAGGAGCCCTGCTGCCTGAGTTGCATAGTATGCGCACGGTCAGTCAACATATCGCTAAAGCCGTTATTCGTGAAGCCATCGCCGAAGGTCATGTCAACGCCATGGATGCTCAAGAGATAGACCAGTTGATTACAGAAACCATGTGGTTTCCCCAGTATCGCACGGACTAATGGCCAGAGGAAACGACGTGATGATGGATTATAAAGATTACTATCACATCATGGGATTGGAGCAAAATGCGACTCAGGAGGACGTCAAACGCGCCTATCGCAAACTGGCGCGCAAATATCATCCGGATGTCAGCAAAGAAGCACAGGCCGAGGAACGTTTTAAGGAACTGGGTGAAGCCTATGAGGTATTGAAAGATCCGGAAAAGCGCGCCCAATATGATCAGTTCGGAGCCTACTGGAAACAGCAGCAGGCGCAAAAAGACTCTGCCCAGCGTGACGCCAGTACAGCCCAATCGCATGCCTTCGATGAGTTTATGCAAAGCATTTTTGGCCAGCGCGAACGGCAGTATTCCTCCGTCTTCGATCAGGGACAGGATATTCATGCCCGTATTCAGATTAGCCTGGAAGAAAGCTTCCGCGGTGCGCAAAAAACCCTGCAACTCCATCGACCACACATTGACACGCAGGGACGTCTGCAGCAGAAAACCCAAAGCATCCAGGTCAAAATACCTGCCGGTGTCACCGATAAACAACAAATACGCCTCAAAGGGCAAGGCGAAGCAGGCGCCAAGGGACAGGCGGGCGACCTGTATCTGGAAATTAATATCCAACCGCATCCTCTATACCAGCTCCAGGGGAAAGATGTGCACTTCAACCTGCGGCTTTTTCCCTGGGAAGCGGCACTGGGTACCCAAAAAGACGTTCCGACCCTGGGTGGCACGGTGAAGGTCACCGTGCCCAAGGGCTGCAAGAATCAACAGCAAGTCCGTCTGAAAGGGCGGGGGCTGCCGGGCTCGGTTGCCGGCGATCAATATCTGCATTTCACGATCGTCTTGCCAGAATACCTGTCTCCGCAAGCCGAAGCGCTCTACCGTCAGTTGGCTGCGGACTATGAGCAGCATAACGCATCCCACAGGAGTTCCTGATGCCTATACCACCCCCCAAAAAATCGACGCCCATGCGCATTGAGCAATCCTTTCGCTTAAGTCTGTCGGAGGTGTGCTGTTCCTTTGGCGTGGAGCAAGAATGGGTCGAAGCCATCATGGCCGAGGGGATTATTCATCCGGACTCCACCGCCAGGCCACATTTTGATGGCAATGCCCTCCGTCGCCTGCGCATTTCTATCCGCCTGCAACAGGACCTGGATATTAATCTGTCGGGCATAGCGCTGGTACTGGATCTACTCGATGAAATCGAGCAACTCAAACAGCAGCTGCCGGATAACGGCTGACGATGCCGGGATACCGTAACCGTTACCAGGCCGGTGAAGTACTGGCAAACGCACTGGCTCGCGTGGTTCCCCGACACAACAGCCTCATCCTGGCCCTGCCAAGAGGCGGTGTGCCGGTAGCCGCCGCCATTGCCAAAACCCTGCAACTGCCTATGGATGTCATTCTGGTGCGAAAACTCGCGGCTCCCGAGCATCCCGAGTTTGCCCTCGGCGCCCTGACGCTCAATACCCCCCCTCTGTGGAACAGGCAAGCCTCATCGATACTCAGTGCCAAACAACAAGCCGAGCTGGTAAACACTGAATATCAGGAGTTGATCCGACGCAATCAACACTATCGCCAGGGCGCCAACCCTCCCGAACTGAAGCATAAAACTTTAGTCGTTGTGGATGACGGCATCGCTACCGGCGCCACTCTCAAAGCAGCTCTCGCTACCCTGCAGCCACAACAGGCCGAAAAAATTATTGTGGCCGTGCCGGTTGCCCCTGCCGATATTGTAGCGCAAATCATACCGCTCTGTGACCAGCTGATCTGCCCCTTGCAACCGAGCGATTTTACTGCCGTCGGCCAGTGGTATGGAGATTTTGCGCAATGCAGCGATGCCGAAGTGTTAGAGTATTTATCTGCGCACCGACACTCCTAATCCCTGGCAAAGTCCTACCCCTGGCCGGTAAGTTTTGTTATAATCGCTTATTAAAAATTATCGATGACATCTATGGTATTTGTTGCCTGTGGACTGAATCACAAAACCGCGCCTTTGAGCGTGCGAGAGCGGGTTGCCTTGCTGCCAACCCAACAAGTGCCCCTGCTTGAAAATTTAATGGATTTGCCGGATGTCCATGAAGCCGCTCTGCTATCGACCTGCAATCGTACCGAGATTTATTGCGATACCTCAGAGCCGGCACAAATTGGCAAATGGCTGGCCTTTGAACACAATATCCCCGAACACGAACTGCGACCTTTCCTCTATATGCATCACAATGAAGCCGGGATTCGTCATACGCTGCGTGTTGCCAGTGGGCTGGACTCCATGATGCTCGGTGAGCCGCAGATTTTAGGACAATTAAAGCAGGCCTACCAGCAAGCCTGCCAACTGGGCAGCGTACAAAGCACCTTACGCGGGGTATTTGAGTATGTCTTTTCCGCCAGCAAACGGATTCGTAATCTCAGCGGCATTGGCACCAACCCGGTTTCGGTTGCGTATGCAGCTGTACAGTTGATAGCGCAGCGCCTGCCTGATTTTCACCGGCTTAACGTATTGCTAATCGGCGCCGGAGAAACCTCCTCGCTGGTCGCCAAATACCTGCAACAAGCGGGTGTCCAACAATTTACCGTAGCAAGCCGCACACTGGAAAGCGCACAAAAACTGGCCGCTAATTTTGCCGGAAAAACAGCTAATATTGGCGATATCCCCGCGATTTTGCATCAGGCGGATGTCATCATCACCGCAACCGCTTGTCCCCTGCCCTTCATTAATCGCAGCCTCATGCAAAATGCGCTCAATCAGCGCCAAATGCGCCCGATGTTCCTGCTGGATTTAGCCGTTCCCCGCGACATTGAAGCGAATGTCGCCACGCTGCCGCAGATTCATTTATTTAATATCGACGATCTGCAACAGCTGATTGAAAAAGGCATGGATGACCGGCGCAACCGTGCCCAGGAGGCCGAACAGCTGATTGAGGCGGAATTAGATAACTATATCCGCTGGCATCGTTCGCTGCGCGCGGATGAAGTGATCTGTGAGTATCGGCAGCGCATGCAGTCGCTTGCCGCCGAGGAAACACAACGTGCCCTGCAAAAACTGGCGCGTGGTCACGCACAAGAACAAGTCCTGCACGAACTCAGCCAACGTCTGGTGAATAAACTAACGCACCGCACCACGGTTGGCCTGCGCCACATGGCCCGGGATGGGCAGCATGAACTGCTGGAGCTGGCGCAATATTTCTTTAATCACTCTTATCACGATCGGAAACATGAAGAAATCTCTTGAGCATAAACTGGAACAATTACTGGAACGCTATGAAGAAGTAGGCCAACTGTTATCCGACGCCACCATCATTGCCAACCAAAATCAATTTCGCGAGCTCTCGAAAGAATATGCGCAACTGGAACCGCTGGCACAAGCAGTTGCCGCCTGGCAAAAAACGAAAGCCAACCTGGCGGACTTAACCGAAATGAAGGCCAGTGACGATAAGGAGCTGGCGACTATGGCCGCGGAAGAATTACCCGCCGTACAGGACACACTGGCCCGACTCGAACAAGAACTACAAAGCCATCTGGTCCCCAAAGACCCGGATGACGAACGCAATATCTATCTGGAAGTGCGCGCCGGTACCGGAGGGGATGAAGCGGCTATCTTTGCCGGCGATCTCTTTCGCATGTATTCCCGTTATGCGGAGCAAAAAGGCTGGCAACTGGAAATGATCAGTGCCAATTATGGGGAACACGGCGGTTATAAAGAAGTCATTGCCCGTGTCAGTGGTCCCGCTGTGTATGCCTGGCTAAAATTTGAATCCGGCACCCATCGGGTGCAACGGGTTCCTGAAACGGAATCCCAGGGGCGGGTACATACCTCCGCCTGTACCGTAGCGGTGTTACCTGAGGTGGCAGAAGTGGATCACATCAACATCAATGCCGATGAACTGCGCATTGATACCTATCGCGCCTCCGGGGCAGGGGGGCAGCATGTGAACAAAACCGACTCGGCGATACGCATCACCCACCTGCCTACCGGTACGGTAGTGGAATGTCAGGATGAACGCTCGCAACACAAAAACCGTGCCAAGGCCATGGCGTTGTTAAAAACCCGCCTTCTCGACGCCGAGCAAAGCAAACAACGACAGGAACAGGCACAAAACCGTAAATTACAGGTAGGCAGCGGCGATCGCTCAGAGCGCATTCGCACCTATAACTATCCCCAGGGCCGTTTAACCGATCACCGCATTAATCTGACCCTGTATCAATTAGCGGAAATTACAGAAGGGAACCTGACACCACTTTTGGATGCCTTGCGTCGCGAACACCATGCGGAACTGTTAAATGAATTAAGCAAACATGACTAAACTGAAAACCGTACTGGCTGAGGCAGCCCGCACGCTCAGCAACAGTGCCAGTCCGCGGCTTGATGCCCAACTTTTGCTCATGCATATCCTCGCCAAACCACGCAGCTGGCTCATTGCGCATGATGACGATAGCGTTTCCGAAGCGCAATGCGACGCTTTTCTCGCCTTGATAGCACAGCGTGCTCAGGGGATTCCGCTTGCCTATCTCACCGGCCACAAAGAATTCTGGTCTTTATCCCTTAAGGTCAATGCGCATACGTTGATACCGCGCCCCGAAACAGAACGGCTGGTCGAGTTGACCCTGGAAACCCTGGCTGGACGGACTCATTGCCAGCTGTTGGAGCTGGGCTGCGGCAGTGGTGCTATCAGTATTGCTTTGGCGCATGAGCGCCCTGACTGGCAGATCACAGCAGTTGACTACAGTGCGCCAGCATTGGCCCTGGCACAAGAAAATGTCCAGCGATGCGGAATACAAAATATCCGCCTGCTTCAGTCAGACTGGTTTTCACAACTGACCAAAACCGAAACGTTCGATGCCATTATTAGCAATCCCCCCTATATTGCCGAAGGTGACCCGCACCTGAACCGTGAAGATATTCGTCATGAACCCCTTATCGCCCTGGTCGGTGGTGCAGACGGCCTGGAGGCGATCCGTCATATTATCGCGCATAGTCCGCACTACCTCAAAGCACAGGGCTGGTTATTGCTGGAGCATGGCTACGATCAAAGGCTTGCCGTGCACCAACTGCTTCAGCCTCACTTTGGTCAGATCCAGTGCTGGCGGGATTTAGCCGGAGTAGACCGGGTGAGTATGGGACAACTCCACAGTTCAGCCTCCTAAAACCATACCGTTTTGACACCTCTTTCTTCGATCTCTTTTCCGTTCGACCACAAAACCGACCACTGCATTTTACAGCGATGCAACTTGCCCAGTAACCGATCGCCGCCGGCACAGGCAAAGCTGATGGGCTGATTATCCATTTTTTCCGTTTCCTCCACAGCCAGGCAACGCTGGCCATTACTCATTTCAACCGCCCAGGGTTTCCCGTGGGCCATATCAATTGCCGTGAAATGGGTATTGTTGGCTAAACTTAGCGCAGCAATTCGGGTCGCTTGCGCATGCCAGGGACTAAGGGGGCACAGTAAGGTTTTTGACCGCGGCTGCACAAAGCAGGGATCCAGCTCCCCTTCCTCGCTCGTGCAGCGCCAGGCATCCGCGCGGGGCAAAAAGACCGACTGGGCATCACAATGTGCGTCCAGGCTGCGGGTCACGGTCAAAGCAGGCTGCTCAACCCCTTCGGTAAACGGCCGGTACATCCGCAACTGCGTTTCAGTTTGCGCATAAAGCGCAAAATTTGCCAATAAAATTACGAAGACTACTAGCTTATTCATTTTATCTCCTGCTAAGATAGGCCTTTTATTTATGATGGCCGTGGCGGGATATCCGCAAGCGATTACCCGCTCGCTATTCATCGCATCCAATTTTAAGAGAGTATCATGACAGAGACGTATAGCATAAAACAATGCCTCGACGGTGAAATTGCGGTCGATCAAAACGTGGTAGTGAAAGGTTGGGTCAAAACCCGAAGAGATTCCAAAGCCGGATTGTCCTTTATCAGTTTGCACGATGGTTCTTGTTTTGCTCCTATTCAAATCGTTGTCAACAGCAACCTGGTCAACTACGAAGAGGACGTTCTCAAACTCACCAGTGGTTGCTCCGTCATCGCGGAAGGAAAACTGGTCAGCTCCCAGGGCAAAGGACAAACCTTTGAAATTCAGGCGGAAGCCATTACCGTGGCAGGCTGGGTCGAGCAACCCGACACCTACCCTATCTCGCCCAAACGCCACAGCCTGGAATACCTGCGGGAAGTGGCCCATCTCCGTGCCCGGACCAATACCATTTCAGCCGTTACCCGTGTCCGACATTGCGTTGCCCAGGCCGTTCACCGTTTCTTCCATGAGCAAGGGTATTTCTGGATTCACACGCCCATTATCACCGCCTCCGACTGCGAAGGAGCCGGAGAGATGTTTCGCGTCTCCACACTGGACTTATTGAATCTGCCCCACACCGAAAAAGGCACGGTTGATTTCAGCCAGGACTTTTTTGGTCGTGAAACCTTTCTGACGGTATCAGGACAGTTAAACGTCGAAAGCTATTGCATGGCCCTGTCAAAAGTGTACACTTTTGGCCCCACCTTTCGGGCAGAAAACTCCAATACCAGCCGCCATCTGGCAGAATTCTGGATGATTGAACCGGAGCTGGCTTTTGCTGACTTGAATGCTATCTGCCAACTCAGCCAGGAGCTGTTACGTTATCTGTGCCAAAGTGTACTGGAAGAACGCGCCGATGATATGCGCTTTTTCAACCAATTTGTGGATCAAAACTGTATTGAGCGACTGGAACATATGATTCAGTCTGATTTTGAGGTCATGACCTATACTCAGGCCATCGCATTCCTGGAAAAATCCGGCAAGAATTTCACGTTTCCGGTCCATTGGGGACTTGATCTGCAATCCGAGCATGAGCGTTATCTCGCCGAGGAGCTCTGCCAAAAGCCGGTGATTCTCACCGACTATCCCAAAGATATTAAAGGGTTTTACATGCGCCTGAATGATGATGGCAAAACCGTAGCCGCGATGGATGTGCTGGCCCCGGGCATTGGTGAAATTATTGGCGGTAGTCAACGCGAAGAACGGCTGCCGATTCTGGACCAACGCATGGACGAATGCGGTCTGGATAAAGCGTTATACAGCTGGTACCGTGATCTGCGGCGCTATGGTACGGTTCCCCATGCCGGTTTTGGTCTTGGGCTTGAGCGTTTTATTACCTATGTTACCGGTGTTGCCAATGTCCGTGATGTGATTCCTTTTCCGCGCACCCCCGGGCATGCCGATTACTAGCCGCTTTTACCGATGAGCGCTCCTGCCTCCACCAGGAAAAAGACAGCGCTCACGGACTCAATATTCCGACCACACAGACCTCTCCGTGCCTTCGATTAGCAGCGGCATCTGTCAAGCTTTTCAGGGCTGTTGCCCAGAAGACGGCATCATCGGCTTGGTCGCTGCATTGCTGTTTTGTCCTGGGAACTGCCTTATCGGGCCGGGAAGCGCCGGCTCAAAAAATCGAATGCGGCTTACATCCCCTGGCATCCATACGGCAACGGCCACCCGATGCTCAAGCTCCGCTTGCTTTTTGACCCGCTCCAATACGACATTGGCTAATGGATTGTGCATGTTTCACTCCCTGTGAAATAGATACTCTTCCACTCTAGCAGCTTTGCGGCAAAAAACAAGCCAACCGGACAGGGCAAGATCATGCCGTGTAGACTAAACACACCATCGTCATGGTAAGCAATCGCTCAAAAATACAGCGTCATGCTAAATGACGCGACTTAGCGCAATGTTCCATCTACCAACGTCAAACAGCGATCCATTCGTTTGGCCAGGGTCTGATCATGCGTCACAATAACCAAAGCACAGTTGATTTGTCGGTTAATGTCCAGCATCTGCCCAAAAACGGACTGTGCCGTAGAATGATCAAGATTACCCGTTGGTTCATCCGCCAGGATACAAGCCGGACGTGAAACCAGTGCTCTGGCAATCGCTACCCGTTGCCGTTCCCCTCCGGATAATTGGGCCGGTTTATGTTGCAGACGATGGGTCAGTCCCACATCATCCAATACCGCCTGCGCAGAGGCTAAAGCGTCCGTGCGTGACTTTTTCGCAATCAGCAAAGGCATCGCCACATTCTCCAACGCGCTAAACTCGGGTAACAAATGGTGAAACTGATAAATAAAACCCAGGTATTTATTGCGCTGGTGGCATTTTTCTTTTTCGGACAAGTTTTGCCAATCAACACCCAAGACGCAAGCCGTGCCCGAACTGGGTTTGTCCAATCCTCCCAAGACATGCAGAAGCGTACTTTTACCAGAGCCGGAAGGTCCAACAATCGCAATTCGCTCGCCGGCCTCCACCGCTAAATGAATCCCCCTCAAGACCATCACTGACTCGGCCGCGTCATGGTAATTTTTGGTCAAATCCTGACAACTTAAAACAGGCTCATTCATAATGCAAGGCCTCCGCAATTTGAGTACGTGATGCCCGCCAGGCTGGATATATCGTTGCCAGAAAGCTCATGAACAAGGCCATACTGCTGATTTTCACCAAATCACTGAGCATAATTTTACTCGGTAAATAATCAACAAAATAAATATTGGACGACAAAACCTGAACGTGAAAAACGTGTTGCAACCACTCCACAATGGCCGGCGCATTGCTGGCCAGCAACAGCCCGCCCAGTAATCCCATCGTGACTCCCAGGATACCGACCATCATACCCTGTACAATAAAAATAGCCAAAATCAAACGTGGGGTGGCCCCTATCGTGCGCAAAATGGCAATTTCCGCCTGTTTATCATTGACCACCATGACCAGCGAAGAAACCAGATTAAACGCAGCAACGGCGATAATCAGCAATAAAATAAAAAACATCATGGTTTTTTCCATTTTAATCGCCTGAAAAAAAGCACCAAACTGCTGTGTCCAGTCTCCAACCTGATAGGCATCCCCCAACTGACGGGCCAACTGCATGGCCATATTGGGCGCGTTGTAAATATTATCAATTTTGAGCTTTAAACCCGAAACCGCCTCCCCTAACTGAAAGAGCTTCTGTGCATCCCCCATATCAATAAAGGCCAGTTTGCTATCAAAATTAAACCCGGAACCGGCGGAAAACACACCTTGTACCGTAAACCGTTTAAAACGGGGGATCATCCCGGCAGGGGTCACGGAAGCCTGTGGAATCATGACGGTCACCTTGTCACCGATACGCAGCCCCAGACTATCGGCCAAACCGCGACCAATCACCATGCCAAAGGGGCGTAAGCGTTCCAGATCGCCCGCTAAGAGTTTTTCCTGTAAATTCGATACCTTTTCTTCCTGCGCCGGTACAATTCCCGTCAGCACCATCGGCAACACTTGCCCCTGGTAGCTCATCATCCCCTGCCCCCCGACAAACGGTGCGACCGCCTTAACGCCCGGCACAGCCGCAAGATTTTTTGCCAGGGTCTGCCAATCGCTAATATCACCACCACTTCCATTGACGGTAACCTCCGGTGCCATCCCAAAAAAACGCTTATGGATTTCTTCATCAAATCCATTCATCACGGATAATACCGTAATCAGAACCATGACCCCCAAAGCAATACCGAGCATTGAACTTAAGGAAATAAAGGATACAAAATGGTTGCGTTTTTTTGCCCGGGTATAGCGCCACCCGATAAACAAGGGCAAAGATTTAAACATAGAGCCACTCAATATTGAATTGTTTTAGTCTAGTTGATTTAAAGGCTATGAACAATGACTTGCGCCATGAAAGTCTATGCGCTAGCTACCGATGCAATACCTGCCCTCCCCTCCTCAACAATGGCATATCCGCCTCCTTGCTTTGCTTTGTCCCTTTTTTATAAAAACAATGGCACCTTATGATTTTACGCTATACTTAATGTATAAATAATTCACCATGCGGACTGTAATCATTGAATGAAGGGCCTCATTTGATCTCCAGCGCACAGGTTCATCAATGGTTACAGGATTTTTCTTAATTAAGGATAAAAGGAAGAAATCATGACCGTACAAGAACGCCGGCAACATTTTCGCATCAATGATCAACTGTATTTTGATTATCGCATCATTGAAGAAGGACGCTTTATTTCAGAACAGGCACTCGCCGAAGAGTTACTGGGAGAGAATAATCAAAAATATTTGGAAACCAGTGAATATTTTCAGAATATTGACCGTGAACTCATGCAACTCACCGGCAACATCGCCCTGCGCGACCCGGAAACCGCACATTACCTGAACCTGATGAACGCAAAAATTGATTATTTATCCCGCCATTTACTCGTGGAAAACAAATTAGAAATACGCAGTGTGAACCTCAGCCTTGGCGGATTGGCCTTCAAGTCCAATCGAAAACTGTCTCCCAAAACCCGTTTGAAAGTGATCATCTATACCAAACCCAAAATGATCCCGCTTTTGCTGAATGCCTTCACTGTCAGCTGCGTCCCCATCCCGAATCATCGCTTTCGCATCAGCCTGCAGTTTGAGGGGCTGGATGTGGAACAGGAGCAACTGCTTGCTCAACATATCATGCTCGCCCAGGTGCAGCGTCAGGTCGACAGTTAACCCCCTCCGTAGTGCCGCGGGCGCTTTTGCGGCGTATTGTAGCGGGGGACAACCCCAATATGTCCGGTGAGCGCAGCCGTCATTTCCGTTTGGCGATCTGGAAAAGCTACTCTGATTTGCCGGATTGCTGGCCAAATACTTGCTATCGATGCGCATTTTCCTGATAATCGTTTCCTGATGAGGAAAGACAGGAGAACACCATGCCCCAGATTTTTTGCATTAAATTACAGCAAGAGCTGGAAGGTTTTGAACAACCCCCGTTCCCCGGCCCACTGGGTCAGCGGATTGCCGAGCAAGTCTCTCTCAAAGCCTGGAATATGTGGCTGAATCATCAAACCATGTTGGTGAATGAGTATCGCCTGAGCCTGATTGACCCAAAAGCACGCGAATTCTTACGCAATGAAATGGAAAAATTTCTTTTTGGTGAGGGTTCCGCGGCACCCGAAGGCTTCGTTCCGGAACAGTAGCCCCAAGATCAGCGCCCCCCTGTCAGCATATTTTTTACGAATTGTATTGATCTTCACAAAGAACATCCAAATTCAAACAACGGGGTAAAAATATCAAGACAGAGACTTGACACAAAAAATAATTCGGAGTTTAATAGCAACTCTTCCGGGCCAGATAGCTCAGTCGGTAGAGCAGAGGACTGAAAATCCTCGTGTCGGCAGTTCGATTCTGCCTCTGGCCACCATTAGATCAATCCGTTACAGCTCTTC
The DNA here is from genome assembly GCA_020831865.1 of Legionellaceae bacterium. Lineage (GTDB taxonomy): Bacteria > Pseudomonadota > Gammaproteobacteria > Legionellales > Legionellaceae > JAFIFT01. The sequence continues at coordinate 154,457 of JAFIFT010000019.1, forward strand.
CCCAAATCCGGGGGCTCTCATCTCACCCACGAAGCATTCTAACGCTCAATCTGCAGCTTTCAAAATTAGCATCGCATGCCCTGAACGCCATACATCCTGCCGTTTTCTATAGTACTTTGCTTAGCCGCATGTCATAATAGCCTCGACTTCTCACACGTGATTCTATGGGCTTTCAGTGTTTTCATTGTTTTAAAGGAGATCAGGGATGATGATTTTATGGGTTGGCGGGTTTCTTGTTCTGCATATGACGGTATTTTGGCTGTGGTATCGTATCGCTCATAATCCATCGGTGGTGGATATTGGCTGGGCATCCGGATTGACCCTGAGCGGACTCCTCTATTTAAGCAGTCAAGGCTTCTCCCCGCGCTCGCTCCTCTTAGGTTTGATTCTCATCCTGTGGGGCATGCGGCTTGGCTTGTATTTATGGCTTACCCGTATTCGGCAGGGCAAAGTAGATAAACGCTACCAAGCGTTAAGCAGCGATTGGAAAATAGCTGAGCCACTGGGATTTTTTTTAAATTTCCAGTTGCAGGGGGGGCTTATACTGATAATCTCGCTCCCCTGGTTTTTTGCTGCCAGAGCAAGCCTTAGCAGCCCAGGGTACCTTGACTGGTTTGCCCTGATCCTGGCGCTCTTTGCGATTGCAATGGAAACCCTGGCCGATTATCAACTCCAGCGCTTCAAACAAACCCATAGCAATCAGCTATGCAACCAAGGCTTATGGTCGTTATGCCGTCATCCCAATTATTTTTTTGATTGGTTAACCTGGTGTGCCTTTACGCTATTTGCTTTTGCCCACCCTCTCGGCGGACTTGCTATCCTCTCTCCTCTAACCCTTTATTGGATAATGACGCGGGTAACCGGGCCGATGACCGAGAAAAGCTCTCTGGAGTCAAAAGGCGAGCAGTATATGCAATACCAGAAAAACACCCCCATGTTTTTTCCGAAATACCTGACTCTGCCTTGGCGCTGACCCCCGCTGGAGCGCCTCGCAATAGCAGCATGGCCCGCAGAGGCTAGCAGCGGTATATCAAACCGGCATGCCAGAGGCAAAAAACAGTGTGGCGGTGCAACGTCAAAGGGCGATATCGGGGCCAGTATGCTACACTTACCGCTGTGGATTAACGTGCAATGAGGAAGAGCAGATGCTTAAAAATATTGCCATTATCGGTGGAACCGGAAGCATCGGCCTTGCGTTTACAAAGCAATTAGCCGCATTGCACCCAACGGCAAGCATTCAGGTTTTTTCTCGCAGCACACCCCATACACCAACAAGCCATATCCATCATCATCGCATAGATTATCGCAGCGAAGCCTCCATCGCGGCCGCAGCCCAGCTGGCATGCCAAGATGCTCCCCTTGATCTGATCATCGTTGCCACCGGCCTGCTGCATGAGGATACGCTAAAACCCGAAAAAAGCCTGCACGAGCTGTCGGCGGAAAAATTTCAGCGCGTATTTGAGGTCAATACCATTCTGCCGGCCCTTATTGCCAAGCATTTCCTGCCCCAACTCAGCCGTGATCATCGTGCCGTCTTTGCCGCTCTATCCGCTCGCGTGGGAAGTATATCCGATAATAAACTGGGGGGATGGTATGCCTATCGTGCCTCAAAAGCTGCCCTCAATATGGTGCTCAAAAATGCCGCACTGGAAATGGGCAGACGCAACCGTCATGCGATTGTTGTTGGTTTACATCCGGGTACGGTTGACAGTCGCTTATCCAAACCCTTTCAGGCCAACATTGCACAGGAAAAAATTTTCACCCCGGATTTCTCCGTCAGCAAGATGCTGGAAGTTCTGGCGCGCCTGACCCCCCAAGACAGCGGCCGATGCTTTGCCTGGGATGGCCAGGAAATCGCGCCTTAGACCTGGTGCGCTGACCAGTATCACGATGAATATCGCCACCAGCACGGCGAGCAGTGGATAATGGCGCCCTGGCCTGCAATTGTCCTACTCCTCAACGTCAATCTGCCGTTCAGAGCATGTGCGTTACACCAGCTGGTCAGAATATAGACTTTAGCCGTCATGGCCCATATTAGTGCTATTATTATAAAAAATGCCACGGACAACAGAAGGCTAATGCCGTACGGTTCTGGTCATACAGTCCCTATGGGATACGGCGGTTCAACACAGGATATCAAGAGCCATGAAGAACGAAGAAAAACAGTGCAAAATTGGATGTGTCGTGGGAACACGCCCGGAGATTATTAAAATGGCACCGGTTATTTTCTCATTGCGCGCATGTCCATGGGCAGATGTACGCCTTATTAATACCGGGCAGCACCGCGATTTACTGGATAGTATGCTGGATATTTTTCAGTTAAAGGCAGATGTGGACCTCAATATTATGTCTGAAGATCAATCGCTTGGGCGCTTAACCGGTCACCTGTGCCTCAAACTGGATGAGGTACTAAAAAAAAATCCTGTTGATATTGTACTGGCCGCTGGTGATACGACCAGTGTGTTTGTGGCATCGTTACTTGCGTTTTATCATAAAATTTCCTTTGCCCATATTGAAGCGGGTCTTCGCACCTATGATGTGAATCAACCATTTCCAGAAGAAATCAATCGGCGACTGACCGCACCTCTGTCCGTTTGGCATTATGCACCTACGGATAAAGAGAAACAGAATCTTCTAAAAGAAAACATACCGATAGAACGCATTCTCGTTACCGGTAACCCCGTTATTGATGCCATGTATTGGGTACTGGAAAATAAAGTAGATGAAAAACCATACAAAGATTTAGAAAAAATTATCATTGTGACGGCGCACCGTCGAGAAAATTTTGGCGAAAATCTTCATCATATATGCGAGGCGTTAATTGCCTTGACTCAACGTTTTCCTGATATTAATTTCCTCCTGCCGGTACACCCCAATCCTCATGTGCAACATGAAATTCAGCATTATCTTGGGCATAGCAAGGGAATTTATCTGATCCCGCCAATGCGATATGATACCTTTGTACACTTAATGAATCGTTCTCTTTTTATCATGACTGACTCCGGTGGGATCCAGGAAGAAGCCCCGGCGTTGAAAAAACCGGTGATCGTGATGAGAGAAACCACCGAGCGCAGTGAAGTTATCAGGGAAAAGCTGGGGTTTTTGGTTGGAACCGATAAAGACAAGATAATACAGGCGGCCACCCAATTGTTAACCGATGCCTCTCTGTATAAACAAATGGCGCGGGGGCTGTCTCCTTACGGTGATGGCAAGGCAGCGCAGAGGATCGTCCACCATTTACAGCAGCATGTTTTCAGGCCGTAAAATCAATAATGACAAAGGTGGCGCTATAGGGTGCAATAAAGTTGATGGTTTTTTCAATTTGATCTTCGTTCGTAGGATCCTCTATAGCAAGAGTCAGGCTTTTGCTCTCCGCATGGCAGGCTACCGGGATCATGGCGTGTTTCTGTAGCCAACGCCAAATCCTGGGCGGTATTGTTGCGCGACATTGCTGTTGGGCGGCCTCTAACTGGCTTTGGGGAAATAAGTCCAGTTTGTATTGGAGCGCTAATAATTCAAGTAATTGGCGAGCGCTGATCAAATTTTTCCGACATAACAGCCGGCCCAAACGCTCGCCTGTTTCTTGCTGTTCCATAATAACATCCTGTAGCACGTCTTTGCTGAGCAACTGATTTTCTATTAACAAATCACCAAGACGTCGCTTATGGGGCGTGAGGATATGACTCCCCGGAAAATGATGATCCGTTTTATCCCAGCTTGGCTGTTTATTGGAAGCGGTATCTTTAGGGGCAGTGAAATACAGATAGTAAGCCCGACACAAGGCATGCAGATTGAGAAAATTACCGTAAAAAACCCGGGGGATAGATAATAGCGCCGGAATCCAACTGTATACCCGTATCACGGCGATCATACGCTGCACCATACGTTGCAGCATCAAAAGCGTTACCGTCACAATTAACCACCAGACCCAGGGGTGCAGATTCAGTTGTTCCTGCAGAGACGGATAGGTGGGATTAGCATAGGTGAACAGTGAGTACAACAGCCAAAACAGAAACACAAAATAACCAAAGCCATTAATAAAATGGGTAATAAACGATTTCCGGTCATGCGCCAAAGTATATCGAATCACCCACTGCGAGGGCCATTGGGTATGACTCCATTCCTGAAAGACAATGCCAATAATCCAGCGCGCCTTTTGCCGCACCGCCTTTTTATACTCCATAGGGAATAAGGCCCGCGTAGCAATATATTCTTTGGTATAACAGTCTTTATAGCGTCGGCGAAAAAACCCTGTTTTTTTCCATACCATCCGGGTAATTTTCTGGGTCACAAATATCTGCTTCAGGCCATGGAATCGAATCGCGAGCGATGTGCGATAATCCTCGGTAAGCGAATCGATGGAAAAGGGGGTTTGTGATTGCGGATCTTCAAGAACCTGAAGCGCTCGTCGAGAAAAAGCCGTCCCTACCCCAGCCGAAGGGACATGACCACGGATCGACTCTCTGACAATAATATCCTTGGTATGATTTTCAGAAAATTCATCGGCATAGATCCAATGGGTAAAATTACGGTAAGGAACTGCGAGGGGAAACACGGGGATCTGGATCATCTCCTTTCTTGGAATCAGATAATTATAGAGCAAAAAAGAACGCGGATGAATGATGTCCTCTGAGTCATGAAAGACAAAAATATCAAAGCGTCTCCCCAGTTCGTTTTCAAAGTTCTTAATATAGCGATACACATTATTGAGATTGGCGGCTTTATTGGTGGGCCCTGGTCTGTCACTGAGCACGCATTTAACGCGTGGGAGCTGCCCCTCCAATTGCTGTACTTCCGCAACCGTGTCCGGATCATTAGGATACACACCCACAAAGAAATAATAGTTTTCATAATCAATGCTGTTAGAATTATGCTGCAGCATGATGCCGATAACATTCGCCTCATTCCAACAGGGAACCAAAACCGCAATGAGTTGCTGTGGTTTAGCGAGTAACTGCTGGTACGTCAGCGCCGGATACTGCTTTGCGTTCCAGCGACGAATCAAATAGCGAGTCCAATAGTAGAAATCTATAAATAAATCATCCAGACCGGAAATAATGAATGATATTGCCGCGATAATCAGCCCATACCACATTAAAAAATAGACCACTAATAGAAATTCATACGCTGTCATAAGGTGAACACGTCCGATAATATCCTGCCAGTATACTCGTAAATAGCGCCTGAGGCTTTATATCGCATGCTCTTTTCCAGGAATTAAAAGAGGAAATATCCCTCTATCAGGACAATATTATTATAAAACCGGGACCGAAACGGGTTAGGCGTTGGGCTGTTAACCGGGATATAATACGCTTGCTGCGCCTCAAGGCGTAACTTCACATTCAGGCGATTGGAGGGTTGAAAAGCCACTCCCGGCCCGAGGGAATAGATATTATTAAAAAACTCCCGATTTTTATCCAAAACCAGATAGTTGGCGAGATAAACATCCAGAGACGCACTCTGGAATGTCGCGATTCTGAATCCGGGTCTGAACCAGGCCGTACCAATAATATTATGATCATAGCGCGAAAAATAAATGGTATCGGCATAGAGGGTCGTTCGCCATTGGAAGGGAAACTCCAGATCGTTGGTATAAGTTGGTTTTGCGCCCCATTCGTTATAATACAGCAACCCCCCGCGCAGATCATTACGCCATTTTCGGCGATCCCGCTGCACTAAATCTTCCGCACGGCCTGCTTCTATAAACGTGACTAACGGTACTGACGTCCAGGGTCGGGTACGAAATCCCACGCTGTAAATGGCAACATTATCTTCAAATATTTGGGAAATGGAGGTCTGAACGAAGCGACTTTCAGGAGTACCAGAGCGATTATCCGAGGTACGGCGATGCGAAAGATACAGTTCCGACTGATGCGTTGTGTTCAATTGCATACCTGCCCTGGTGATGGTGGGCAATACCCCAAGGTCAAAACGACTAAAGTAGAATGGCGCCGTATAAAACTCAAGAAAATAGGGTGCGGGAAGCAGCTTGGTATGGGCGCCACCGATATTGGTCATTGCGATTTCGGCCTTGTAGCGCAAGGCACTATCCGTGGTACGGGCTGCCCGACTAAAATAATAAAATGCGTTTTTACGATCACCCAACGTATCATATAAATAGGCAATTTGCAGGGCATGTTCGGGGTACGCTTCCTGCGAGTAAATATAGCGCCAATACTCCAGCGCCCGGGTAGTCTGCTTTTGAGCAATGGCAAAATAGGCCGCCTCTTTCCAGATGGCCAGATCATGGGGGTATAAACGCATCAAACGCGTAATGATCGTCCAGGCTTTGGCAGGATTGCTGTGTTTACTGCTAAAAAACGCATTCAGCTCTTGCGCTTTCAAACTCAATACCATCGGCACCGGCACCGAGGGCACTACGCTCGTCAACGGCGTGGTTACACGCTGCAGGTAGGCAATAGCCTTATGGGATTGCTGTTGTTGCGCAGGGCTGCCATATTTCAAAGCATAACTGAAATACTCCATCGCTTGCGGGAACTGTTTTTGACCGGCATAAAGATAGGCAATTTGCAAAGCGGTACCCGGAGTTTTTTGGATCGCAAATGCTTTGATAAAATGTTCCAAGGCCACTTGCGGCCGCAGGAGCCTGATTTCAAGATAGCCTAGTTTTTGATGCGCGGTATAGGCATTTGGGTTCAATGACAAAATAAAATGCAGGTATTGACGGGCTTCTTCCGGCTGTAATAGCATGGCTTCTTCTGCACGCTGATACAACGGAGACAGCAAGGGCTGATAGGACGAGTCAACCGGCTCGATATACGATGCGCCCGGCAATTTCACAACCTGCACAGCCGCTGGTTCGCTGATTTTCTGATACAAGCGACGCGCTTTTTTTTGCTCGGCTGATTCTTTTGCAGAAATCAGTGGGGCTAACAGCGTGCGGGCAGCCTCGGGTTTATTCAGTAAAATATACAAATTAGCTAACTCATTACGGATTACCGGGTCATCCGGAAAGCGCTGGTGACTTTTTTCGAGAAACGCCAGGGCAGAATAGGTATCGCCCTGCCGCAAATACCAGGAGGCCAGCAGACGGGTTGCCATAATATGATCCGGATCTTGCGCTATAATTAACTCCAGAGCTTCTTTCGCTTTCCAGGGCTGTTTTTTTTCCAGCTGGTAATAGTGATTCAACAATGTGGGAATATCACGCTTGAGGTGCCTGCTCTGTTGAACGGCAACGTATGCGATGATACTCAGGATCAGGACTATGCCGATGATGATGCTTGTCACTTTTGTTCGAGACATGGAAAACAGAAAGTTTGGTGGTATCTTATTAACTTATCAAGCCGGAGCCAGAAAAGCTATGGGGATGTGCTGAAAATGAAAGATAATCTTGCCGCTTGGCTCTTCATATACCTGTTGGGTCTAATCTGCCATCTGCCAGAGGCATATGCCGCCTCACAGAGCCAGACATATACCCTGGAGGATATTACCAAAGTAAAAACGGTGGTGCTGGAAGGGCGAACTCCCAGCTATTCTTTATATCTACCGCTCAACCCGCAATGGCAGGTTGACGAGATACGCTTGCAACTGGACGTACGCTATTCCGAAATTTTACGTTCTACTTCAAGTGTCACCGTTTTGGTCAACAACACTCCGCTTGACACCCTACCCTTGAACAAAGCGGGAACCCAGCTCAGGAGCTGGGACATTACCATCCCTCAGAGCATGATGAAACATGCCAGTGACATTATAACGATAAGCCTGGTGGCCTATTTGAACGTGAGCGATGATGTCTGTGCTGATCTGGAAAATAAAGGAAACTGGGTCACTATCGCGGGAAGCTCCCGGGTCACTTATGATTACCAGTATCGCGACGCGGTATTTGCCTTGAAAGACTTTCCTCAGCCTTTCATTAATCAACAGGCTCTTGCAGCGGACAAAATTAGCCTGTTATTACCAGCCACCCTCAGTCTGGAACATTTCGCGCCATACCTTAAAGTAGCCCATACCCTGGCGCAAAAAGCCGGCTGGCGTGGTGTTGATTTTGAGCTGGTCGCGTTTGAAGACTTTGACCGGCTCCCCAATACTCCGTCCATACTGATTGGTACGGCAGATACTTTTGATTTTAACCCGTTGTCAAAATCTATACCGCTGCGCTATGAACAGCGGCAATGGATGCAGGATGATGGCTCCCCCTTGGCGGATGATACGGGTTTTATCGCCTTAATCCCCCATACCAAAAATCCAGCCAGCGTATTGATGGTGGTGTCTGCAAATCAGCCTGCCGGGCTGGAAAATGTGCTGGATAACCTCAGTTATGGCGCCCTGTCCAGTCAGGCAGTTTTGCCTGATTTTTACATGGCAAGCGCTCCTGAAAAACAAATGCCACTCAATTCCACTACGTCAATGGTGACCCTGAGCCATCTGGGTTATCAGGATCGGGTAGTTTATGGGGATGGCCAGGGAATATTGTCTTACCAATTCCATATCGATGACAACCATGCTGGCGCTCCCCTGGAGCTGGTCTTGGAGTACAGCCATAGTCCTTTTCTCTCAGGAAGCGAACCCTCTTATATGTCGGTCATCATCAATCATATCCCTCTGGACGGTGTATTTCTGTCCCCGGGAGAGGCACAAAAATCACAGGTCAAGATGGTGATACCAGCAACTCAATTGCAGTTGGGAAAAAATCAACTGGAGGTGAAGTTCGACTTACACCTGCAAAACAAAACGTGCTCGCGCTATCAGCTTGGTTATGCGTGGGGAACGGTGTACGGGAACAGTTACCTGACCTTTGGGCAAGCCCAGAGGCGTTCTGAGATGCCACTCAAGGCCTACCCTTACATCATGAATGGCCAGGTGCTTTTGGGCTTACCCGCGGAGAACCGCTTTTACCAGGACAAGGAAGTGCAACAACAGCTGCTCCAGCTGGTCTCCTCTTTGCAGGAAAGTAAAACGCTGAGCATTGTTGCCAACCACACGCTCCCTGAAGCGGCAAAAGACTATAATCTGATTTTCCTCGGAACCCATTTGGATAACATGGCACTGGCAAAGCACCTTGCGTCTTTATTTTCCACTTTAGTAAACCACCTGGTCATCACCTCGAACAAAGTATTTCAATCGATTGATCAATCCTTGTTTGAACATGCTTTTGAACGCGATCAACAAGTGGGGTTCATTGGCATGTTCCCCTCTCCTGTGCACGCCAATAGGGCTGCTATGGTATTGTATGGGCATAATAAAAAAGATTTGTTGCTGACTCTGGCACTGATCAATGATGCCTATAAACGCAACAGCTTATCCGCGAATCTGGCAGTGGCATTTGAGAATGGCAGTTATACCGCCTTATCAACCGAGGACATTCATCAACAGGTTACCGCGGAAATACAACAGAAGCTGGCTGCCGAACGAAGCTTGCGCATGGCGCTCTGGATTGGGCTGGGCATCGGCCTTTTTGTGCTTACGCTCATCGGGCTGCGTATGCTGAGACGCAAATAAACGGGGGCAGAATAGGGTCTCCTGCATCAGATAGACCCGGCAGATAATCAGCACATATTGCCGGGCTGGACAGAGTACAGGCTTTTTTCATTCGTTATGCGTTGGTCATATCAATCACAAAGCGATATTTTACATCGCCTTTTTGCAGTCGTTCCATTGCCTCATTAACCTGTGGCAGTTGAATCAGCTCGACATCGGCGGTGATGTCATGTTTGGCACAAAAATCCAGCATCTCCTGGGTTTCTTTGATGCCCCCAATGAGCGAGCCGGAAAAAGTTAATTTTTTAAAAACCAAGGGCATTAAGGATACTTCGACAGGCTCATCCGGCAGCCCCACTTGCGTAAGCTCAGCATGCGATTTTAATAGCTCAAAATAACGGCTAATATCATGTTTTGCTGATACCGTATCAAGAATATAGTCAAAGCTATTGGCGTGCCGGCTCATTTGTTGTGGATCCGTTGATAAAATGACCCCATGGGCTCCCAAATCCATAGCATCTTGCACCTTATGGGCAGAGTGAGTAAACACGAAAACGTCCGCCCCCATAGCACGCGCGATTTTCACCGCAATATGCCCAAGCCCGCCCAAGCCGACAATTCCTATTTTTTTCCCCGGACCGGTTTGTGCCTTTTTTAAAGGGGAGTACGTCGTAATTCCTGCGCAAAGCAAGGGGGCTACTTTTTCGATGGCAAGTGACTCAGGCACCTTGAGTACAAAATCTTTGTCCACCACAATGGCGGTGGAATATCCGCCATAGGTCATGGTGCCGTATTTCGGGTCAATGCTTCCGTAGGTCATGATCATGCCCGCATCACAAAACTGCTGCTCATCTGCCTGACAATGCGGGCATTGACGACAGGCATCCACCATGCATCCCACACCGACCAAATCCCCCTTTCGAAACGTCTGGACAGCATGACCGACGTCTTTTACCCGCCCAATAATTTCATGACCGGGTACGATAGGATATACCGTGATATTCCAGTCATTGTGTAACATGTGCAGATCAGAATGGCACATCCCGCAGTAGAGAATATCTATGGCGACATCATTTGCCGTCACCGCTCGTCGCTCAAGGTCGAAAGGCTCCATGATTCCGGAAGTATCTTTACCCGCATACGCTTTTGCTTTCATGCTGAAGGGTTCCTCTTTTTCGTGTGTAGTGGAATCATAGTATAGTATAGCATCGCATAGCTAACGGACGAAGGCGCAACAACCTGAACGACGTGGTCTTTTATAATGGGACAGCCGTAACCTGCACCACGGGCATGGCCGCATCAGCTGGACAATAACAACACCAGCTCAAACTGATGCATCACCCGAATAGAGCAAGGCTATTGCACTGCAGTCACATACTGGTTTTTTCTCTGCACATACCGCAGCCCCCAGCCTCTCTGGATTTCGTTGAGGGAAAATGTTTGCTAGTATTGTTACGCTTGAGCCTGACTGTCTCCTACCATTGGCGCCGTCGTGGCATGCGAAGGCAGGGGGTGGTTTCATAGGTAACCAACGGATAAAACAGGTGTGGTCATGGGTCTACGTTTGCGCAAATCACCGTTTACGCGAAATAAGCGGCGGGAAAAAAGTATTGGTGATATTTTTAACAAGGCGTCTTCACGCCTGAGTTCCGCCATGTCTTTGGCATTAACCATCTTTTTTACCCCGGCACTGATGGCTACCAGCTTATTTTCGCAAGAAATTGTGTTGATGCTGATCAATTTATGCCTGTGTCTGGGCAATCTATCCAATTTTGGCTACCGTGTATATCAGAAGGAAGTGGGTAAAATAGAGTTGGCAGTTACCTTATGTTTTTTGGCAGGGTTCATCGCTGGTGCGTATTTTCTCTTTCCCGCCATTGTATCGACTGGGTCATGGCTCGCTGTGGTAGCATTGGCGAATCAATTTGCCGCTGCCGTGAACTTATTTTTTCTGCTGAGAAACAACATCGTGCCACCTATCATCGGATGGTTTAAGTATGTTGGGGCGACATTAGCACTTGATATTCAAGATACCTTTCATTCCATCAAACCTTTGGATGCGCAGGAAGATGCCTATATTGTGAACGCCCTGATGCAAAAGCATTTTCATCATAGTTTTCGGGAGGGACCGGTTGAAGCGGATCTGAATAAACTCAACCGGTTGCTCAAGATTTTGGAAAATTATACCAATAAATATCATGAGCTTGTCTGGCGAGACACCCGCTATAGTGAAGCTATTAAAGCCATAGAGGGGCATATCAGGCAATTAACGCTCAAGGGAAATGCCGATTCAAGCTTTTCGTTTATCCGGCAAAAAATAGCATATAAAGAGGTGAAAAGGCATCGTTTGCAACAGGCCCAAACTGAACTGCAGGCAGAGGATCTGAGTTGGCAACAATTTTCAAAATATTGCAAGGGTATTCCCGCGGCGACCTACCACAGCCAACCCTCACTGTATCGTCAAAAAGCCACAAGCTTGTTGGCACAAGAGCTCAAACGCCAACAAGCTAAGATTGATCAATTGTCAGATTGTCTACCCTGAATCAGAATAAGCGACACGGTCCGTCTGCGTGACCGCCGCCACATTACCCCGCTTTGGCAGGCAGGAAAAATCGGGCCAAGTCCCTGGCTTGCTGCAAATTGACACCGGCATTCACCCAGTTTAACCTGACTTGCGCCGTTGTCTGTTCTCGCTGATTGACCAGGAAGAGCGTACTATCACCTTCATAGAATTTTTCAGACTCCCCGTGTTCCACTTCCATAGCCAGGCGCAGCTCTTTATCCAGTAACCCGGCCTGCTGCTGAAAGACTTTGATGGCAACCAGAAGATTGGCCAGTTCGTTGCTCAAATGTTCATAGGTAAATTTGATTTCAGCCTCTACCTGTTTGAGTTCGCTACTCGCGCTGATGAGCCTTCCCCTTGCTTCACGTTGAAACACGGGAAATTTGAAATTGACACCGATAATTGCTGCCTGATCATTTAATAAAGGATACCCACCGGAACCGTATTGCTTAGTGGTGTAGGCCGTGGCATCAAGGTTGGGTAACAGCTCATTTTTAGCCAGGTTTTGTTTCAATTGGATGATGTGGGCGTAATTTTCCAATCGGCGTAATGCCGGGTGCCGCTGCAGCTGCCCTGCAGTGCCTGCGAGCGCTTGCGGCGTTGACGGTTCTTGTGGAAACCTGGCTGGCAGCTGTTGTTCATCAGGTCGTCTTGGCCTGCCCTTGTGGTCACGATAATACAGCGAGAGATGGATGCTCGCTTGTGCCAGTGCCAATTTTCCTTGATTGAGCAATTGCTCACGCTGCACAATTAACTGTAAATTTTCCGCTATCGCCAGTCTGGGCAGATCACCCTGGGTCGCTTTTTGCTCAATGGCATTTTGTCGTTCTTGCGCCAGGGTTAAAAGATGCTTGAAAATTTGTAACTGCATCCCGGCTTCAACCCATTGCCAATACGCTTTTATGGCTTCTTGATAAATTTTAATTTTGGTAGCCGCAGCATCCTGTTGCTTCATCTGGATTGCTTCCGCCCTGCTAAACAGTTCCGTTCGCTCCGTATCAATTTCCCTGTCCCGCAACAGGGGAATCGAAAGGCCGGCTCGATATTCCCCGCCAGAATTGGTTAAGTAATTCTGGTAATAAATCGGCCAGTCTCCCCTGCCAATGCGATAACCACCGAACAGTCTCAGACCATGGTATAAGGTGGGTACATTCAACAGAGTGTCCGTATAATTATTAATATAACCCCCTGCCGGCTGAGAGCGGGCATCGACATGCAAAGAGGGGTCAAACTTACCCAGGGCGTTGACATAATCCCCTTCCGCCCTGCTGATATCAAGACGGGCGATGACAATCTGCGGATAACTTTGATCCACCCGTTTCAGCAGCTCCTCAAGCAGCAAAGGTTTTCCTGAGCCGGCAACCCCGCGAAAGAGGAGCAGCATCAGTAGGCCATAAAACAGATATTGGCTTCTACCGCAATACGCTCCTCTCATGATGCCTGATTCTCGCGATCACTCTCTGGAGGAAAACCATTGTATTGACGCCACAACTCATACCACAATGGCACTCGACCCAGTTGCACCCAGCCCCGCACCCGGACACCCTGTCGCAGGAACCTAGGCATAGGCCAGGGTTCATCAGGTACAATCACCACTCGAAAGAGTCCCTGTCCATTATCGGTCGGGTCAATGAAAGAAACCCTCCCCCCAAAAGTTCCCACCGCAATTTCCGGCCAGCCGCGAAATTGAATCGCAGGCCATCCCTCAAATTGCAAGCGCGCTTTTTGTTGCAAACGCACGAACGGAATATCATTGCCGTGAATCCACAGCTCGGCGGCACGGGACTCGGTTTCAGGAATGATTTGTGCCAGCACATCAGCCGGATGAACAAAAACGCTCTCCTGTCCGGCTAAACGCCGGAAAATAATGCCGGCAACGTGGGCAGTAATGACCTGGGTTTTTTGCCGGGCAATCCGCACATCAATATTAACCTTGTCTATATTTGCCTGCGCCAGCTCATTTTGATATTTTGCGTATTCAATTTGCGCCAGTTCGTATTGTCGTTTCGAGTTAATTCCTTTTTCATACAACTTTTTTTGCCGCCTCACGTTGGCATCACCGGCAACAATCGCCTGTTTAGCGGCATCAATACGCAACAGCACCGCTTTTTTCTCCAGTTCAAGGCGCGACAATAGCTCAGGATCATTATCCGTAATGTCAACCAATGGATCTCCAGGTTTGACATGCATCCCCTCATCAACGTACCACTTTTTTATGCGCCCGCTGATCGGTGAGTGGACATTGTGCAAGCGTTCTGTTGGTGAAAAGGCCAGTACTTTTCCATCCCCCAGCGCGAACTGCTGCCAGGGGATAAAACTGAAGAAGGCAATCATGACGATACATACCGCAAACATGATCTTGGCGATTTTCATCGGCTTGGGCAATTTGCTTATCATCGCATACGCATATAATTTCATGATCACAGCACCAGACGGTTAGGAATATAGTCATGAGTGAAATCCTGGCTCACGACCACGACGAACATCTTGTGATTTGCCAATAACCGGCCTATCAGCTCATGCACTTCATCACGATGCAGAATATCAAACACCCGGTCAATCACAACGAGTTCAGGCTCAAGCAAAATCGCCCGAATCAACATTAATTTTGTGATCTCGCTCACGGTAAAAGTCTCCTGCCATTCATAGACAATAGTATTGATGCCCTCTGGAAGCTGTACGATTTTATCCGCCAGGCCGTAATGTTTTAATTGCTCCATAACCGTTTTAATCGACTTATTACGATGGTTGAGCACCAAATTATCGTAAATACTGCCGGAAAACCACTGGGGTTTGGCAATCAGCAAACTGACCCGGCGCAGCGAGATAAGATTTTTTTTGCTGCAGGGAATATCATTCACCCGTACGTCCAGGGAGCCCGGATCACGAAACCCCAACAGTTGATCAATAAAAATACGGCATTGATCTGATTGTTCTGAAAGAACCAGCAGGGGGCTATCCACACGTATCGATGCCTTGTGCTGGTTGCCGGCTGTCAACTGGATGCTTTGCAGGGGGGTGATTAAGGTTTCGGATTCGTCTTCTTTCACGAGTTCAAGTGACAGATTGAGTACCGCATCTATTTTTTTTTCTGCAGCCACGAGGTCATAATAGTCCTCCAGTAATACCCCAAATCGTTTAAACGAGTATATCAGGGCACCAAGGACGATTTCCGCCGCAACCAGCTGTCCCAGACTGAGTTGATTATTAATCACCAGATACCCCCCCAATCCCAACAGCAGGCTACTGGCCAGGGCAGATAAGGTGTAAAACCCAATTTGATGTTTAATCAATTGCCGAAAATGGACATTCCTCACTTTAAGGAAGGCGACCAGTTTCTTGTCCGTTTGCTGGGTTACATAGCGATGATACCAGTTAAAACGGAACAAATAGCGGTTAATCAAGATCTCCTCTAACCAGGCGCCAATTGCGTGCTTTTCTGAACATTCTTTTTTTGCGCTTTCCCGGGCTTTGTTGAAGGGAATCCAAATAATCAGCAACACACTGACCACGATAAAAATATCAAAGAGGAGGAACAACGGATGATACAGCAGAATTAAGATCAGTCCGAAGCTTACCTGCAACCCCAGGTTAATGCCATACAGCAAGAGGCTGGCCAGTGATTTTTTGATAGTCACGACCTCAAAAAAACGGTTGACCAGTTCCGGACCGTGGTGTACTGAAAAATTATCCAGCGACAAATGCGTAAAATGTCTGGTGAGATTTAAGCTGATTTTCACCATTAATTTTTGCTGAATCACCTCAACAATCACGATTTGCCAAATATTAAGGGCCCCCAGGGCCAACATGAGAATTAATACGATGAGACTTAAGGTAATAACCGGCTGTAACATTTTGCCAAAGGCGATGAGATTGACCAGAGTCTGTGCGGCAATGGGAATAGACAAAGACAGCAAACTGATGATCACACTAATCATCGCAATTGAGGAAAGGGTGGGACGATCGAGAACTTCAACAATCGAATTGACTTTTTTGACACTCATAATTCATACGTCCTTGGCAGATTTGCTAATGGTTTTAGCCATCAATGTTTGAGTTTTTGCAATATGAAATGTTCAAGGGATTCCACTGCGTAACCCGCTTTTTTGTTTTTGAGCAATGCCACATGTATATTATCCAAAACTGGTAAGCAGTCCTCATCAAGCACGTCCAAGTACTCCGGGATCAGACGGCGTTGAATCGCGGTAATGCCCAGACCGGCGCGCACCGCTGCCATTTTGCCCATGTAACTACTGCTGCTGTATGCGAGACGCCAACCCATACCAGCCTTATCAAGAGCCGCAACCACCATGGCATGATAGCGGCAAGGGCTGGGAGACAGTACCAGAGGGATCTGGCTTTGTCGGTCCATCATCGGCAAAAGTTCTTTTTTTCCAATCCATACCACCGGCTCGGTGCACACCCGGACAGATTCCGTGTCAAGCTGATATTGAGTCATTTTTGTCAGGATCAAATCAAAATCCCCTGCCGTAAAGCGTTCTGTCAAATTCTGCGTCAGGTCACATTCCACCTTCAGCAAGACCCGTGGATGGCGTCGGGAAAATTCAACCAGCACCTCTGACAAAAGCATACTGGCAAAGTCCTCGGGCACGCCAAAACGAATGTCACCTTGCAAAGCGGGGGCTTTAAAGCGGTCAAGCGACTCCCGGTGCAAGGCATACATTCGTTTGGCATAGCCCAAAAAAATCTCACCATCAGGCGTCAGCGAAAGCTCGCGCCCCCGATTGATTAATGGTGTTTCAATCAGGTTTTCCAGCTTGGCAATTTGTTGGCTTATAGCCGACTGGCTCCGTCCAACCCGTTGCGCCGCTTTGGTAAAGCTTTGACTTTCAGCCACTGCCAGAAAACACTGCAAGGTGATCGTATCAATAGACATAAGTTTTTCTAATATCAGAAGCGGTGATCTTTAATTTTACTTATATTAGCATGGCAAATATCTTCCCGGCAATCATTCACCGAGCCTCCTTCTGCTGCTTACGGCTGCATCTCCTCTCTATCCTCCACTAGGGATTGTGGTGATAAAAAATCTGGAATATGCCAGTAATGTCAGAAGCTTAGAGACAATGCAAGTCGGTTGGTCTTGGCGGCGGACTCCCGCCACCGCCTGTGTACAGGGCTTAACCTCAGAAGAAATGAGTGAGAACAGCTCGAGCGGCCTGCCAAAGCATCCGAGAGCTCCAAAGGAAGAGGAACGTTGCTTCTTTACTTTAGAAGCGAACTGGTGAAGCTGGCATGCTTTCTGATCTTTCTGATCCATTATGCACTGGGGTGTGGAATCCCAAAGATAAACCCGGCGAAGAACGCCTACTGGATACTTGTGAAGAAGAACTCTTGTCCGGGGTGAGGAATCCCAAAGATAAACCCGGTGAGGCATGCCTGCTCGATGCCTGTGAAGAAGGATCCTTGACTGGGGTGCAGAACCCCAAATATAAGTCCGGCGAAGAAGGTGGGCTGGATGCCAGTGGACAAGGAAATCTTTCTGGGCTTTTCTCTCCCAAAGCAAGACCATTCTGGCCGGCTGGATTTTCGATGGATACTGGCGGCTCCCCATTTATCGGTGCTTCTAGAGTCTGACTTATGAAAACAGTCGATGAGCCCTGACCATACGGAGCCCCCTGGGAACCATCCACCACATCCTCAGGGAAGGCTGTAGTCCAACCGCCCAAAATAGGCTCTGCCTCAGGTGGGCGTGATGTGGATGCAAAACAACAAAACATTCGTTTCAGCAAGTCTAAAAGAGTCATGGTATCTACCTGGTGGTTAAATTAAAACGGCACACTACGATTGCAGAATGCTTTTATTTATTTCCTCATGAAGGTCTGCAACCATTTGTTGACTTTTGGTTTGGTTAAAAAATCCGTGTCCTCGCACTAAAAGCGATAAACCAACGGCCAGGGTCCCAATGACAGTTAACGCCAAGGCAATATTTGCCACCATCACTTTCCAATACTGACGATGAGAGGCCATGAGCTCATCTTTAGAATGCAGGGTTTTTATAAACTCAGCCTGAAACTGCGCGTGCGCCACACTATCAGAATCCAAACCCAACACATAATGCTGTTTTAAATCCTTCAGTAATTGCTTAGCCAGCAACTGCACAGCAGCAGATTTTTCCGGTGCCTCCGATTGCAATTGGCACCCGTAATGATGCATGTGGTTAAGTTGCGCTATCAATTTTATCAATTTGGAAGGAGCCTGCCATTCGTCACAGTCATTGTATTCGTTTGAGGCTACTGGTTCACTTGGAGGCGCAGAATGCATATTATGGCTATTTTGCGCAGACTCATTAGAATCATGTTGATTCTTACCCGCGCTAGCAGATAATACGGGCGCGCTAGCAGATAATACGGGGGAAACTTGAGAAATCCTACCAACCTCACCGCTCCATTCGCTGAGATCCGCTTGGGGCAAGGCGTCTTTAAAAGCAATCGCAGCCTGATTAATAAATGCCTGCCATTTCTCCAAGTGTTGGGGATCGGCATGCTCATCATCACTCACAGGCCAACCCTTGGTCTTAAAATTCAAGACATACCCCTGGTATTCAGTGGGTAATTGATGTCTATTCGGTTTTGTGCTGAACAAAGCCTTCAGTAAGAGAAAAAACATCACGATTCGTCTGTCCAGGGTAGCCAGATTTGGCGTGCGGTCTACACCCATCTCAATAAAGGGAAAATGCGCAGTCTGATGTTGGCTATCAAGGGCTTGCACGTCCGTCAAATACTTGGTAAAGGCTGCTCCTATGTTCTCAATGGCCAGGTGCTCCGGTGATTTTCTTGCTACCCTTTTTTTGCCATTTCCGACTACGTTTTTAACATACTTAAAGGTATCCAGAGCGGGATCGAATCCCACTTTTTTTTCTTTTTTTTCTGTTGTGCGTGGCATAGTTAAGCTTAGTAGTGATTTTAAAGCAGGCATTCTATTGTATATCCTACTGAATTAAAAGCACTAAGTTAAAAAAAAAGTCATCGCAGCACAGCTGCATTCTCCGACAAATAGAGCAGACCCCGGCTTTTCATCTGTCAACTACGCTCGTGAAGCTGCGCCTGTCGTTGGTATGGTAAGCCTTGGCACTCCAAGAAATATCTTACAAAAGATGACGCCAATGCAACCTTTCAAAATCGTCTGATTTTGGTATCATAAAGTTACGAGCAGCAATTGAGAATCTCACCAGGGATGGTGAGACGCAGCACGGATAGCGGTTCTCAATTCTGCTTCGACCAATGCCTTGCCCACAAATCCACCTGATAATACCCTCTTGGCGCTACGGTGCCCCTGCGGAAAATGCGCTCACGCTCCGCCCTCCACGTGGCTGACATGACATGTAGAGCCACTGCAACGATTCCAGCACCAAGCCGATTGCCATCGGTACTGACTGGCCTTTCCACGGTAAGCAATGGAGCCACGCTCGCGTAACAGTTGATGGACAGGACTGGCAGGGCTGCCAAAAAAGAAAAAAGCTTGAACAATGGTGTGGGGCGTTTTTTACTGATAATCAGGTGTTCCTGATTATCAGTAAAATAAACGTATTGGGATGACTATTAACGCTTGGAGTACTGGGTAGCACGCCGAGCACCGCGTAAGCCCACTTTTTTCCGCTCTACGCGACGCGAGTCACGTGTCAGTAAGCCACGTGCACGCAGCTTACGGCGAAAAGACTGAGGATTAGGCTCAGCATCCGCCGCCAGGCCGCTTTCATCATATTCCACCAGCGCTTTCGCGATACCTAAACGTACCGCACCGGCCTGACCAGAAATACCACCGCCTTCGACGGTAACATAGATGTCAAACTTATCCAGCATATCGCAGGTTTCCAGGGGCTGGCGCACGATCATACAGGCGGTAGGACGCGGAAAATACTCCGCCAATTCACGCTTGTTGACCTTAATTTCGCCTTTGCCAGGTCGCAGAAACACACGCGCGACAGAGCTTTTACGACGACCGGTGCCATAATATTGCTGTGTTGCAGCCATAATTATTAATCCTCAATCTCTAGTTTTCGGGGTTGCTGCGCAGTGTGTGGATGTTCGCTTCCAGCATACACTTTCAGCTTGCTATACATTGCACGGCCAAGTGGATTTTTGGGAAGCATCCCTTTCACCGCCAGCTCCATAATTTTAACGGGGTTTCGTTCCTGCAGCTTTGCAAAGGAAGCTGACTTAATACCGCCAGGATAGCCGGTATGATGATAATACATTTTATCGTCAGTTTTCTTACCCGTAACACGAATTTTCTCCACGTTGGTAATCACCACGTAGTCACCGGTATCAACGTGCGGTGTGTATTCTGCTTTATGCTTACCACGTAAAATGCTGGCAACTTTCGTTGCCAATCGGCCAAGGACAACGCCATCAGCATCGAACTCGAACCACTCACGCTTTACTTCATGTGGCTTAGCGCTATATGTTTTCATTGATTTAACTCCATACCGCCAATAAGGTAAATATTCAGTCTTGGACGGGCGATTTTACCCAAAACTGACGAAAGGTACAAGCAAATGCGGTCAAATAAGACACTTTTTTTAATATTCAGCAAAAGCCGCTGCCCGGCCCTGCGGCTTTGTGCCCAGGGCGGTATACCATCTCGCTACTGTCGATAGCGCCGCAGCGCCTCATCTAATCCGCGTCAGGCGAGTCTATCAGCAAGCTCTTGACTACCGTTCCCTGCAACAAATGCTCTGAAATAATTCTATCTAAATCTGCCTGATCCTGATAACGATACCAAACCCCTTCCGGATAGATCACCACACAAGGCCCCAGACGGCAGCGCCCCAGACAACCAGAGGGACTAATCCGAATCTTGCCTGGACCGGTAGCATGCTTTTCTTTGAGCTGCGCCTTAACATAGGCCACAGCCTGCGTGGCTTGGTGGTTGGCACAGCAGGGCTTACCCGGATCTTTTTGATTGGTACAAAAAAAAACATGTTTTTGATAATGCATGATTCACAACGGACCCAGTCGGTAGACCCGCGAAAGCGCAGATCAACACAGATTAAAAAATCTGCACTATCTTACGCTTAAGTCGATAAACTTTCAACCCGATTTTTTAATTTCATCCCCGGCTTGAAGGTCACTACACGACGTGCTTTCACCGGTATTTCCAATCCCGTTTTCGGATTACGCCCAGGACGCTGCCCCTTGTCCCGTAAAATAAAGTTTCCAAAACCCGACAGCTTGACATGGTTGCCCTCGGCCAGCGCGACACGAATGCTCTCAAAAAAATAATCCACCAGGGTTTTCGCCTCCTGGCGGTTCATATTATGATTCTCGCATAACATATCGGTTAAATCAGCTTTGCTCAATGCGTTCACGATTAATCCCTCAATTTAATAGACAGCTCTTCATCAAGTAGTTTAAGTATAGCACTGATTTTATTATTGATCTCCGTGTCCACCAAAGTCCGCTCAACATCTTGTATCGCCAGGGAGACCGCCAGTGATTTATAGCCTTCCGGCAGGCTCTCGCCATGATACACATCAAACACATCAAAACTTTTCAGCAGTGGTGTATCCAGCACTTTGCGCACCACTTTTTCAAGGTCGGCAGCCTGAACGCTCTCCCTTGCCAGTAATGATAAATCACGCCGTATCAGCGGATATTTGGAAATGGTCTGATAACGTGGCGCGCTGTCGTTTGGCAGCTTGTCAATTTGAACCTCAAACAGCACCACCTGCTGTTGTATTTCCAGTGCCTGCGCAATCGCGGGATGCAAGACTCCTATGTAGCCTAGTGATTGTGCACCGGATCGCATCTCGGCACACTGTCCGGGATGCAAGGCCGGATGGCTGGCGGGATGAAAGGACAGGTTTGTCACTCGTAAGCCGGAAAACAGAGCTTCCAGATCCCCTTTGGCGTCAAAAAAATCATAGGGGCGGCTTGCCTCAGCCCAGTGAAAAGCATGTGGCGAACCCGCCAGTAAACCGGCAAAGACCGTTTCTTCCTCTAACCCCTGCTCCGTCTGTATGAAGCGTACGCCCGATTCAAAAAATTTCACACTGTGATGCTGTCGATGCACATTATGCACCAGTGCGGCCAGTAAGCCAGGCCACAGTCCTTTACGCATCTGGCTCAACTCGCTGGACAGGGGGTTGACCAGATTTAAGGAACCGGCATCGGGATAGATCAGCTGCTGCAGTTGCGGATCCACAAAACTATAATGAATGGTTTCACGATAATGCCGGGCACTGAAAAAACGCGCTATCCTGGTAATCTGTGCTTCGAGGGGATGAATGTGCCCGGAACGCATGGCGGCCCGGAGGCTGTCGCCTCTGATTTTATCATAGCCATACAAGCGAATGAGTTCTTCGACAATATCAACGTCTGATTGCAGATCAAAGCGCCAGGAGGGAACTTGTATCAACCACAGTCCGTCTTGCTCCCGCAGTTGCATCCCTAACGCCTGTAGCATCGTACGCATTGCCCCCTCGCCAATCTCAACGCCGGTTAGTTGTTTGACCCGTTGCGGCACAAAGAAAATCAAGTGAGGCGTCTCAGGGTGCGGAGTGCTTGTGTCTCCCAACACAGGACCTGCCTGCCCACCACAGATATCCAGAATCAGCTGAGTGGCCCGCTCAAGGGCTCGGTCTTGTAATTGCGGGTCGACACCGCGTTCAAAACGCTGTGAAGAGTCGGTACACAAGCCCTGGGCGCGCGCCACGCCGGCTATGGCCAGTGGATGAAAGCAGGCACTTTCCAGGACAATATCGCGGGTTTCCTCGCTCACCGCCGAAGCCTCGCCCCCCATAATACCGGCCATAGCCAAGGCGTTATCGGCGTCGGCAATAACCAATATCTGCGCATGCAGCTCTTTTTCCTGCCCGTCAAGCAAACGCAGTGTTTCACCTTCCCGTGCATAGCGCACTTCAATGCCGCCCTGCAAACGCTGTGCGTCAAATGCATGCAGTGGTTGGCCGCATTCCAACATGACATAGTTGGTGACGTCCACGACCGGATGGATACTGCGCAAGCCACTACGGCGCAGACGCTCTTTCAACCATAACGGAGACTCAGCCCCTGGACGGATCCCGCGGATGATACGCACTTTATACTGGGAACAGGCCTCTTTCGCGTGCAGGCGTACGGGCAGACTATCATCAATACCCGGCACCACCGCATCCGGTCGGTACTCCGGTGCCGCTTGGCCGGTCAAGGCGGCCACTTCCCTGGCAACTCCCAATACGGAAAAACAATCGGCCCGATTCGGGGTTAAGTCAATATCGAATACCTGATCATCCAGATTGAGATAATGGCGGAGATCCTGACCCAATGGTGCATCATCCGGTAACTCCATAATCCCTTCTGAACTCTCGGTTAACCCCAGTTCGGCAGCGGAGCAAAGCATTCCCTCTGACACTTCACCACGTAACTTGCTGGCCTTGATTTTCATCCCCGATGGCATCACAGTACCAATTTGCGCCAATGCCACCATCAGGCCATCCCGAACATTTTGCGCGCCGCACACGACCGGCAAGCGCTGCTGACCATTGTCCACCTCACAAAGGGTTAATTTATCGGCCTGGGGATGTTTCCGGGTGGCGACCACTTTGGCTACGACAATATGATTAAAATCACCGGCCACCGGGTTTACCGCATCAACCTCCAGTCCAGCCATCGTAATGCGGGCGGCAAGTTCTTGTGTCGCTAGCTGCGGATTAGCCCATTCACGTAACCACTGTTCACTGACTTTCATAGCTGCTGTCCGTTATTAAAATTGCGTTATTAAAATTGCTTTAAAAAATCGATATCATTTTCAAACATCATGCGCAGATCATCGATGCCAAAATACAACATGGCCAACCGATCCATACCCATACCAAAAGCAAAGCCCTGGTAGTTCTGTGCATCAATATGAACCGCCTGGAGCACTTTGGGATGAACCATACCGCAACCCAGGACCTCGAGCCAGCCGCTATACTTGCACAAACGACAGCCTTTTCCACTACATTGAGTACAGGCAATATCAACTTCGGCAGAAGGTTCGGTAAAGGGAAAATAGGAAGGACGAAAACGCACTGCCAGGGACTGGCCAAAAAACCAGCCAAAAAACTCCTCAAACAACCGTTTCATATGGCCCAGATTAACATCGGTGTCAATCACCAACCCTTCAACCTGATGAAACATCGGCGTATGGGTCAGGTCGGAATCACAACGATAGACTCTGCCTGGGGCTATCAGGCGAAAAGGGGGAGCAGACTGCTCCATGCTGCGAATCTGTACCGGTGAAGTATGGGTGCGCAACAGACGACCATCGCCAAAATAAAAGGTATCGTGCATGGCACGTGCCGGATGATGCGCCGGAATGTTCAACGCTTCAAAATTATAGTATTCCGTCTCCACCTCCGGACCGGCAATCACATCAAAACCCATCTGGCTGAAATAGTCATTAATGCGTTGCTTAACCTGAGTCACCGGATGCAGGGAACCCATTTGGTTGCCACGTCCGGCCAGGGTAACGTCAATGGCTTCCGCTCTTAGCTGCTCGGCAAGCTCTGCGTCTTGCAGCACTTGCTGCTTTGCCTCAAGGGCACTGGCGATAGCACGCTTTACCTGATTCACCTGCTGGCCAACGCGTGGCTTGTCTTCTGCGGATAGTTGGGATACCCCTTTCAAAAGCTCGGTTAATTTTCCTTTTTTCCCCAGGTAGTCAACACGTATACGTTCCAGACTGGCAATATCAGCGGCGTGTTCAATGGCGCTCAGGGCCTGATGTTCAAGTTCATTACTATCTTGCATAGCGGTTCATCCACCAGAAAAAAAGGAGGCTTGCGCCTCCTTTATTAAGTTTGAATACGTTTACCGGATGTAGCTACTTCAGGAAAGCACAAGCAACTATATGCGTACACTTGTCCTCAAGAGGCCAAAGCAGCTTTCGCCTGCTCAGCAATCACGGCAAAGGCGGCCTTATCGTGCACAGCCATGTCAGCGAGCACCTTACGGTCGAGTTCAATGCTGGCTTTTTTCAAACCATCAATCAAACGGCTGTAGGACATCCCACATTCTCTGGCCTGGGCATTAATACGGGTAATCCACAGCGCGCGGAACTGTCGTTTTTTCTGGCGACGGTCGCGATAGGCATATTGACCCGCTTTAATGACCGCTTGCTTGGCGACCCGATACACACGCGAACGGGCACCGTAATAGCCTTTCGCCTGTTTTAAGATTTTTTTATGGCGCGCTTTGGCAGTGACACCACGTTTTACTCTTGGCATATTTTCATCTCCCCTTAACTACCGTGCAACATACGTTCGACCAACTTGGCATCACTGGCACATAATAGGCCACTGGCTACCCGCAAATGACGTTTCTGCTTGGGAGATTTTTTGGTTAAAATATGATTACGATAAGCACGGCGGCGCTTAATGCCACCCGCTGTTTTCCGAAAGCGCTTGGCAGCACCTCGATGGCTCTTTAACTTCGGCATATCTCTATACTCCGCATTAAAACAATTAGTTATCACAGCAAAGACGGAAGACAGCTTCCTTCGCGGCTGCGCTGATGCCTATCGCCAAAAACCGGGCAGACAAGGCACTTCATTCCACTCACAACAAGGCACAAAGCACCATAAGCCCGGTTACGGGTAGTGCTCACTGCCACACACAGACTGCCAGTGGTCTTACTTTTTCTTTGAGGCCAGTACCATGAGTAATTGGCGTCCTTCCCGTTTGGCATGTTGCTCCACCACTGCAAATTCAGCGGTATCGGCTACCAAACGTTCCATCAGCTTCATTCCCAGTTCCTGGTGCGCCATTTCCCGACCGCGAAACCGCAGCGATACTTTGACTTTATCCCCACTTTCAAGGAAACGTGTCAGGTTGCGTAGCTTGACCTGATAATCCCCTTGTTCCGTCGTCGGACGGAATTTGATCTCTTTGACTTGAATCAGCTTCTGCTTTTTCTTGGCTTCAGCTTGCTTTTTGCTCAGTTCAAAGCGAAATTTACCATAATCCATAATGCGACAAACCGGCGGCTTGGCTGTGGGAGAGATCTCCACCAGATCAAAACCGCTTTCCTCGGCAGCGCGTAGGGCTTCACGTGTTGAAACCACTCCAACTTGATTGCCATCTGCATCAATAAGTCGTACCTCAGGCACATTAATTTGTTCATTGATTCTTGCGCGATCCGTTTCACGCTTATTTGGTGCACTAATGGTATGTTCCTCCTGTTAAATTTTCACGTGTCGCCATGCTACGGGATATCTCTTCAATCACACGCTGCCGCCCAGCCGTACCACCGGCACAAACGCGGACAATCGTATGCACGTATCCGGGTAATCTGCCCATTATATACGCTTTCCACACTAATAGCACACCATAGAGCATCATTTTAGTGCAGAATCAGGGCTTATTGCTTTGTCGCAACATGCTCTAACAAGGTTGCAGTCAAAGCAGCGAGCGACATTTTGCCCAAATCACTACCGTCGTGCGTCCGAACGGCAATGCGCTCTTGCGCTACTTCCTGATCCCCAACCACCAGCAGGTAGGGAATTTTTTGCAGGGTATGCTCGCGGATTTTATATCCTATTTTCTCATTTCTCAAGTCTAAAGTGGCCCGAATGCCCGATTTCTGCAATTTATCGCATAAATCCTGAGCATACTGCGCTTGTTTTTCGCTTATATTCAGTATCACAGCTTGTACCGGCGCGAGCCAGAGCGGCATTTTGGCCGCATAATGCTCGATTAAAATCCCCATAAACCGCTCAATGGAACCTAATATAGCGCGATGCAACATCACCGGAATCTGTCGCGAACCATCTTCTGCCACATAGGAGGCGTCCAGGCGCTCGGGCATGGAAAAATCAACCTGAATGGTACCACATTGCCAGATACGACCCAGACAGTCCGCTAAAGAACACTCAATCTTCGGACCATAAAAAGCCCCTTCGCCCGGTGCGTCTTCCCAGACAATACCCTGCTTGTGCATGGCCTGTTGCAGTGCCTGCTCGGCCTTATCCCACACCGCATCATTGCCGACCCGTTTTTCCGGTCGCAAGGCCAGGCGATATTTTATGGAATGAAAACCAAAATCGCGGTACACCGACTGCACCAATGAAAGCAACATCTCCACTTCTGACTCGATTTGCTCATCAGTGCAAAAAATATGGCCATCATCCTGAACCATATTCCGCACACGCATCAAACCGTGCAACGAACCAGAAGGCTCGCAGCGATGGCAGTTGCCAAACTCCGAATACCGGAGCGGTAAATCACGGTAACTTTTTAAGCCCTGGTTATAAATTTGCACATGGCAGGGGCAATTCATGGGTTTAACCGCATAATGGCGATTTTCCGTTTCGGTAATAAACATTTCATCCTGAAAATTATCCCAATGACCGGATTTTTCCCATAGCACCCGATCCACAAGCTGGGGGGTGCGCACTTCCTGATAATTGAATTCGGCCAGGCGCTCGCGGATATAAAGCTGTAACTGCCGATATAAGGTCCAGCCTTTCGGGTGCCAGAACACCATCCCCGGCGCAATATCCTGAAAATGAAACCAGCCCAATGCCTTGCCTAATTTGCGATGATCCCTTTTTTCAGCTTCTTCTATCTGGTGGAGATAGGCATCCAGTGATTTTTTACTTTCCCAGGCGGTACCGTAAATCCGTTGTAACATTTCATTTTTGGCATCCCCGCGCCAATAGGCACCGGCTAACTTGGTTAATTTAAACGCTTTAATAAAGCGCGTTGAGGGAACGTGCGGTCCACGACACAAGTCTTCAAAATCACCCTGCCGGTAAAGCGACAATGTTTCCTGTACCGGAATGTCGGCAATAATTTTAGCCTTATACTCCTCGCCGATGCTTTTAAAATAAGCAATGGCCTCATCACGCGGCAATTCACGGCGTACCACGGGAAAATCAGCCTGCACCAGCTCCGCCATTTTGGCTTCAATCTGCAGCAAATCCTCTGGGGTAAAGGGTCTGCCAAAGGCAAAGTCATAATAAAACCCATGTTCAATGACAGGACCAATAGTCACTTGCGCGGTAGGGAAGAGTATTTTAACGGCCTGTGCCAGTAAATGTGCGGCAGAGTGGCGTATCACCTCCAGACTTTCGGGGTGTTTCTCTGTCAGCAGCACCAACGCGCAATCCTCAGACAGCAGGGTGCTGGTATCGACCAGCGCATCGTTGACTTTGGCGGCGAGCGTCGCCTTGGCTAATCCTGATGATATAGATTGCGCGACCTCCGCAACCGTAACCGCTTGGTCAAATTGTTTTATACTGCCATCTGGAAGTGTAATATTTGGCATAGTCAATCCCCTCAATGAAAACAGATCCCGCAGATTAGCCATCGACCCGTGCCAGACTCAGGCCGGTCTGGAGGACAGAAACGCTCCTGTAACCGGACAAAGTCCCTGGGTGTTGGGCATGGCGCTGCATCGGTACGGCCAAATGGAGATGCGCACGCACTCTTGTACCTCAGCCCCCGCATTATGCCCCGTCATGAGCCATTTTTCAAAGGCAGGAAGCAGTGCGCCTTCGGCAAGCCAGGTTCTTATACCTCTGGTCAAAAAAAAACCCTGCTGGGCAGGGTTAATATGGTAGGCACGAGTGGGTTCGAACCACCGACCACCACCATGTCAAGGTGGTGCTCTACCACTGAGCTACGTGCCTGTAATGTTGTAACTTCGAATTTTGAGCTATTATAGGGATAGTACGGGCAATTTGCAAGACTCTGCAAACCTATTGTGACAACCTTGATAGCCGAGCCGCTTACCACCCCATCCATCGAGATCGTAGGCTCTCCATTCCACATCACTCATCCGAATGGTGCTCTCAACAGCGCTCTGTTCAATCATCTCCGGGTGATCCAGGCTTTTTTATGATCAGACCACCGCCTTTTGACACACCCTCAGCAAACGCGTACTGTGGCGTCTCATTGGTTTGAACTTTTTCCACACATAAAGTAATTGCGAATCATTTTACGCTGAGTATCGGAATCATCCGTTTTATCAGGGAACATCCCTGAAGTTTTTTTTCTGAATTGTGCCGTGAAAGAAGAACAAGAAATGGATAAAACGATGGTAAATACCGTCACTCAACTGTTGCATATCAGGGGCATCATTCCTGAAGATCCTGACGATCTTTGCGCGGCATACCAGCCAGCCCCCCACGGCTAGAGCTCATCCTGAGTGGCGACAGGGATCGCTTTCAGCGAGCTCCCTGCCTCGCCGCGCTTAAAATGACGACGGCAGGTGGCAATATAGGACTCATTACCCCCAATGAGTACCTGCTCACCATCACCCACAACCTCTCCTTGCGCATTAAGGCGCAAGTTCATCGTGGCCTTCCGGGCACAGTGGCAAATTGTTTTGATTTCAATTAACTCGTCAGCCCAGGCGAGTAGGGATGCACTTCCGGGAAATAACTCCCCTTTAAAATCGGTACGCAAACCATACGTTAATACCGGGAGCTGCAGCTCATCGGTAATGTCTGTGAGCTGATAAACTTGCTCCGGAGATAAAAACTGTGCTTCATCGACCAGTATGCAGGCCAGATTGGGATGCTTTTCCAGTTGAACCTGGCTGAGACGGTAGAGATTATCGGCAGCAGAGAAGGCAATGGCCGACTGGGAAAGGCCAATACGGGAATGGATAGTGCCTTGTGCGTAGCGCGTATCAATAGCCGGGGTGAACAGTAAGGTCTGCATTCCGCGCTCACGGTAATTATGGCTGGACTGGAGCAAAACCGTGCTTTTTCCAGCATTCATTGCCGCATAATAAAAATAAAGTTTTGCCATGTTGCCATCCAAAATCAAGCAGGACATCGCTATAGCGAGCCTTTGTCGCAAGACGGAACCGAGCCGGCTTGAAAAACTCCTCTGACGCGCTTCTCAAAAACAAAATCCGATGCAAGCCTCGCTTATTGCTGGCAACGGATTATTGAATGCAAAACAAGGTAATGGACTGGCCCGAGCAAGCGCTCAGGCCAACAGCAACTTATTCTTTTGCTTTTTTGTCTTTCTTGCTGACCAGCTTTTCTTTGATACGTGCGGCACGACCAGACAGATCCCGCAGGTAATACAGCTTGGCACGACGGACATCACCACGTCGAATAACTTTGATGCTGTCAACGACAGAGCTGTATATCTGGAAAACACGTTCCACACCAACGCCATGCGATATTTTGCGCACAGTAAATGCCGAATTCAGGCCGCGGTTACGCCGGGCAATCACGATACCTTCAAAGGTCTGTAGACGCTCACGTGTTCCCTCTTTCACTTTAACCTGCACCTGTACGGTATCACCCGGACGAAAATCAGGAATGTCTTTGCCTTGCATCTGCTCAGCATTCAGTTGGTCGATAATATTAGCCATAATGGTCTCCTCAAGATACTGCGTTACAACAGTTCATGCTGTTCGTTAATAAATTCTTTTAACAGTTGCTCATCGTCATCGGACAAGACAACTCCCTTCAACAAATCCGGCCGTTTCTGCCAGGTTTTCCCCAATGCCTGCTGGCGTCGCCAGCGGGTAATGTCCCGGTGGTTTCCTTTGAGCAAGACCTCCGGTACCCCCATCCCATCTACTACCGCTGGCCGGGTATAATGCGGGTGGTCAAGAATGCCCTGCATAAAGGAATCCTGCTCCGCAGAGGCACTATGGCCCAATACCCCCGGTAAAAGCCGTACCATCGCGTCAATGTAGACCATTGCCGCCAACTCTCCACCACTGAGGACAAAGTCACCCAGCGACCATTCTTCATCGACATGACGCGTGATAATCCGCTCATCTATGCCTTCATAACGCCCCGCAACAAAGAGGATGGGCTGGCGCTCAGCAACCAGCTGCGCCAGACGCCCTTGCGTCTGTACCTGTCCTTGCGGGCTTAAATAAACCGTTTTAACTGGAGCCGCTAATTTTTTTTTGGCTGCCATTATGGCCTGTTGCAAGGGCTCATACATCATGACCATACCGGGACCACCGCCAAAGGGCTTGTCATCAACCTGTCGGTAGGCGCGCTTTGACCAGTCTCGCGGGTTGTAGTGCTCGACCTGTATCAGCTTGTTTTGTAAAGCCCGTCCGCACACGCCCCATTGCAATGCCGCGAACATTTCCGGCAAAAGTGAGACCACCCCAAAACACAGGCTCATTTAAAAATTTTCATCCCAGTCCACGATCATCTGTTTTGCTTTTTTATCGATCTGCACGACATATTGTGGCACTAAAAAAGGAATCAGATGCTCGCGTTCACCACGAACTACGAGCACATCATTGGCACCCGTCGACAGGATATCTTTCACTTCTCCCAACTCAATGCCCTGCTGGTTAATCACACGCATACTGATGAGTTCAAACCAATAATGCTCCCCTTCCGGCAAAGACGGTAGCGCACTCTCCGCAACGGCAAGATCGCAGTTGGTCAGCTGGATCACAGCATCACGATCATCAATCCCCTCAACCTTTGCCAGGAGGGAACGCCCCTGCATCCGGACGTCTTCTAACTTCACCGGTACCCAGCCTGCTGAGCTTTGCATATGCCAATGGGAATAACGCAAGATATTGTCTTCAGGCTGCGTAAAAGAATGCACTTTGACCAAACCGCGCAAGCCATGCGCTTTACCAAAGCGCCCCACAACGACCCAACGCATTGCAGACACCGGTCAGGCAACCGCCTTTTCGGACTTGAATTCTTTGACCAGAGCCTGTACGCGCTCGGATACCTGCGCACCAACGCCGATCCAGTATTCCAGCTTGTCCATTTCCAGGTGCAAACGCGCTTCCTGTCCTCGGGCAACCGGATTAAAGTAACCAATACTGGTGATATAATTGCTGTCACGACGACGACGGCTATCCGTTACGACCACATGGTAGAAAGGTTTCTTTTTGGCGCCGCTTCTTGATAATCGAATAACAACCATTGTTTTCCTCTGTTTGTAACGTAGTTATGTGAAAATGCCGTGTATTGTACGAAATAAAAGACGCAAAGGGAAGCCTCTTTTCTAAAAAGAGCAACGGCGGTCCGTATCGCAGCCTATCCCCTGCGTCTGCCTCAGTCTTTATCTCCAGGCCGCATATTTTTTAAGGCCGCCATATTGGCAAAATCGCTCATGCCGCCCCCCATACCGCCCATACCACGCATCATCTGTTTCATGGCACCGGGTTTGCTCATTTTTTTCATCATCTTCTGCATCTGATCAAATTGTTTGAGCAGGCGATTGACATCTTGTATCTTATTGCCCGACCCTTCCGCAATCCGTCGTTTTCGCGAACCACTGATAATCTTGGGAATGCGCCGTTCTCTATCCGTCATGGAGTAAATTAAGGCCATGGTTTGTTTCATCGCCTGTTCCCCTACCTGCCCCATCGCCTGCTGTTTGGCTGCCCCCATTCCCGGCAACTTGCCAATCATGCTGCTCAGCCCCCCCATCTGGTTCATTTGCTGTATCTGCGCCAGAAAATCATTGAGGTCAAAACTCTTCCCTTTTTTTATTTTTTTGGCCAGTTTTTCGCTGGCTTGCTTGTCACTTTTTCGTTCCACTTCCTCAATCAAGGAAAGCAGATCCCCCATACCCAAAATACGTGACGCCAGACGTTCAGGGTGAAACGGCTCCAGCGCGTCAATTTTCTCACCGCTGCCCATAAATTTAATCGGACAACCGGTAATTTTTTTAACCGATAACGCCGCGCCACCGCGTGCATCACCATCCGTTTTCGTGAGAATGACACCGGTCAGAGGCAAAGCCGCATGAAAGGCCGCAGCCGTGTTGGCCGCATCCTGTCCCGTCATGCTGTCAACGACAAACAAGGTCTCGGCGGGCTCGAGGTGTTGATGCAGCAGGCTAATCTCCGCCATCATGTCCGCATCGACATGCATACGGCCAGCGGTATCAACTATTAAAATATCCATGTAGGATTTTTTGGCTGCCTGCAGGGCATTTTTAGCAATGTCTACGGGTTTATCGTCTTGCTGCGCCGGAAAAAATTCCACGCCCAGCTGCTCGGCCAGCAATGCTAATTGTCGAATCGCCGCCGGCCGGTACACGTCGGCACTGGCCAACATGACTTTTTTATCCTGCTGCCCCTGCAAATATTTGGCTAATTTAGCCGCTGATGTCGTTTTACCAGACCCCTGTAAACCAGCCAGTAAAATCACGATGGGAGGTTCGGCTTTCAGGTTCAGTTGCGCATGCGCATCTCCCAGCAGATGAATCAGTTCTTCATTGACAATTTTAATAAACGCCTGATCAGGCTTGAGGCTTTTACTCACCTGCTGACCGACTGCTTTTTCTTTAATGTCGTGGATGAAGGCTTTGACTACCGGCAAAGCGACATCGGCTTCCAGTAAAGCCATACGTACCTCGCGCAGCGCCTGCTGGATATTCTCTTCCGATAGCCTGGCCTGACCGCGGATAGACTTGAAGGTATGGGATAAACGGTCACTTAAATTATCAAACATGGCAATCATCTCATGGCTCAATTTACGGCATTGTAGCACGGCTTGGATAGCGGATTGAAGCCATATCGTTTTCGGCGTTTGCAGCTAGGCATCGGCAAGATGCATGAGAATCTGCGCCGGGGTGACCTTGTCGCCTTTCTGACAATAGAGTGCGCGGACCACTCCATCCTGTGGGGCTTGAATTTCGGTTTCCATTTTCATGGCTTCCAGCACGCAGAGCACCTGTCCTTTTTTGACCTGATCCTGTTCACGGACATTAACACTGACCAGGGTGCCCGGCATCGCAACCGTGATATCGCCTTTTTGCGGGGGCTTGGCTCGATTCGAGAGCACTGCCTCGTCTCCCTCCGTCATCTCCGCCTCAATCAATACCTCTTCCGGTACACCGTCCAGCCAGAGATAACAGCGTCTTCGCCCCCGTTCCGGTTCGCTAAAGCCGGCAATTTTCACCTGATAGTTCTCACCATGCAGCCCTATCGCAAATTCCGTTACCCGTGAGTCCGGCGCTGACGAACCGGACGCTAATAACGGCTCCGGCTGTAAGGTGCCCTCACGGCGCTCCTGCAAAAACTGCCGGCCAATCTCAGGAAACATGGCATAGGACAGCACATCCTCCTCAGACTGGGCCAAATCCCCTATATCCTGCCGCAATTGTGCATATTCCCGCCCCAACAGACTGGCGGGACGCACGTCAATAACCGGAGTATTGCCAATCGCTTTTTTTCGCAAGCGCGCACTCACTTTGCCAGGGGCGGCGCCATATTTTCCCTGACAATAGAGCTTCACTTCATTGGTGATGCTTTGATAGCGAACACCGGCTAACACATTCAATACCGCCTGGGTTCCCACCAGTTGCGAACTGGGCGTCACCAGCGGGGGATAGCCCAAATCTTTCCGCACCTTGGGAATTTCCGCATGCACCGCCTCAATTTTATCCAATGCCTGCTGTTCTTTCAGCTGATTATACAGATTGGATATCATCCCCCCGGGAACCTGATAGACTTGCACCCGCGGATCGGTCGCTATCGCTTCAGACTCAAACTGCTGATATTTTTTACGAACCTGCTGAAAATGGTCATTGATTTCCAACAGCTGGTTCAAATCCAATTGCGTATCGTAGGGTGTATCGGCCAAAGCCGCAACCAAGGACTCGGTAGCGGGGTGAGACGCGCCTCCGGAAAAGGAGGACAGGACGGTATCGATATGCCGGCAGCCGGCCAATACCGCCTGGTAGTGACACATCGCTGCCAGACCCGAGGTGGAATGGGTATGTAAATGAATGGGCAAGGTGGTCTCCCTGCTCAGCCCTTCGACCAATGCGACACTGGCATGCGGCGTCAACAGGCCAGCCATATCCTTGATGGCAATGCTGTCACAACCCATCTCCGCCAAGCGCACGCCCATCTGCACAAAACCTGCCAGGCTATGCACCGGACTGGTAGTATAGCAAATCGTACCCTGCGCATGTTTTTTATTTTTCTTCACTCGCTTGAGGGCCGTCTCCAGATTACGCAGATCATTGAGTGCATCAAAGACCCGAAAGACATCTACGCCATTGGCCGCTGCCCGGTCGATAAACTGCTCTACCACATCGTCCGCATAGTGGCGATAACCTAATAAATTCTGACCACGCAATAACATGGACAAGCGCGTATCCGGCAATGCTGACCGCAGCTGACGCAAACGCTGCCAGGGATCTTCTTTCAAAAAGCGCAGGCAGGCATCAAAGGTCGCGCCGCCCCAGACTTCCATGGCCCAAAAACCAACCGCATTCATTTGAGGACATACGGGTAACATATCTTCCGTACGCAGTCGGGTAGCAATCAAACACTGATGCGCGTCGCGCAATGTAACATCCGTAATAAAAGTTTGTGGCATGGCCGTCGTTCCTTGCTGATTTTAGAAACCCTGTATCGCTGAGCACCCTGATTTTTATACCACTGGAGGGTGGGTCGGTACGCAAGTACAGCTTACTCGGAGAATCACTCACGATGCAAGCCAAAAACCTGGAACACAGTCGACAGCTTGCATCTTTATTAATCATTGCGTTAAAATTTGCTTTTTATGTACCGGAAAACATTGATGGCAAGCTCGCTAAACCAGCTAAGTCAATTGATAGCCTCTGACTGGATGGAAAAGCGTGCGCAATATTCAACCCAGGACGTGAATCATCGCCTGCGCCAGGCTGCTTTTGCCGGTGACCTTGAAGAAGTCACGCATTTGCTGCAACACCCCGAAGTCGTTCCAAATCATTGCCAAAAAGGAATCAATCCTCACAGTCAAAAACCCTATTCGGGTAAAACAGCGCTGCATCACGCCGTGGCAAAGGGCCACCCGACCATTGCCATATTACTCATTCAACACGGCTGGAGCCCTTTCACCCGGGATAGCAAGGGCACAACCCCCGATAGCCTGGCCGCCACAGATCCGGACATTCAAAAAGTACTGCGTTTGCACAGCGGTATCCTGCTGGTGTGCAAACGATTGACCATGATCTTCTTGCACTTAGGCCTTCTGGAACGTCTTCCGAAAATCTCACCCGACTACACTATCCGCGTACTCAGCCTCGCCTGTGGTAATGCCCACGAATTCAGAGCCCTGGCTATGGCCTATCCTGCCCTGACCTTTGAATGCACTGGTATTGACAACAGCGAAGACATGCTGGAGGAAGCCCGTAATATCTGTGAAAATATCCCCAACGTACGCTTCGTTCACGCCGATGCGACAGATATCCCCACGT
Source organism: Legionellaceae bacterium (assembly GCA_020831865.1). Lineage (GTDB taxonomy): Bacteria > Pseudomonadota > Gammaproteobacteria > Legionellales > Legionellaceae > JAFIFT01. The sequence continues at coordinate 190,615 of JAFIFT010000019.1, forward strand.
TACAATCTACCATTGAGGGACGCTTCGATTTGGTTTTTGTGCGACATCCTGATATTTTCAACCAACAGAACACCTTTAACTCTATCCTGCATCATACGGTACCGGCCTTTATTCAGGCACAAGGGCTGCTGTTTTGCAGCACCTATCACGCCGAAGAAATGAAAAAAGTCGGCGACATCCTTTTACAACAGTTTTATTCCTCCACCGGACGCAATTTCTGCGATACCGCTGAAAAAGACCCGCTGATTCGCCTCGAGGACGTCAACCTCACCCCCGATCAATACAGTGTGGTCATGGAGCCTTCACCACCGTTGCAATGTCAGATCACAGGGAAATCCTCACCCGACATGGCCAATCCTGTTGACGAGAAAACAGAGCATTCCGGCACCAAAGCCCTCAAGCCCTTCTAAGTCCAACAACAGCCACATCAATCAGTACAGGCAACATTCGGAAAGCCAGTAGAAAATAGCACTGCCCGTAAAACACTGCCGTCCCATGTGACCGCATGCACCTTTACCATTCGTTCTGACCTCAGCCACAGTGCTCTGTCCATCCATCAGCTATGCCTTTTCCTCAGCGCCCACTGTCGGGCGCTTCATCATAGCCGCTCAAGGTAGCCTGAAAAACCAAGGGTTCCGAGAAACCTGCCCTCACCTCTTGTCCTGACATGACAGGTCGCTGAATCTTCATGGCGAACTGAAAGCACGGACACATTGAAAACGGTAAAGGTTAGGTTTAGCAATGCTTTCAACTAAGCCATCCGGGAAGCGCACAGTGTTCGCAGTAGAAACGCCTGTTTCTGTCGAACTCCAGTAGCGGTTGGATACAAAGCTACCAAAATTACAGGGAATTTGTTCGTTGGAACACAATACGTTATGAACGGCAAGCAGCTCATTGCGTGCTGGCAGATACCATTCAGGCGTTTCCCCGTCAAAATTTCTGCACTGAAATGCGGCACAATCATCAGGAAAATTTGAACAACCCCCAGTAGCAACAATGGCATCAGTATTGCTAGCCCCATCGTCTACACTTGGCGCTACAATCGGAGATATACTAGAACTCCACCAAATAGTAGCTCCTGGCTGCACATCTCTAATCACCTTGCCGCTGCCGGCGTTTGCCTCAAACACCAGCCCTTCCAAATATGAAAAAGCAATCAAGGTTTGTGGACTATTAGCGGTATTACTGCCGCTAACTGTGATGGTACATGGCTCATAAGGGTCAGGCGACGTTAATTCCAACGTACAAATACCCCCGGGCACCACACTTGCACAATTGCTGGCGTCAACGGACAGATTGGGACAACCTTCCTGATCACTCACCATAATACCATTGGCATTCACTGCACTATTGATATCATTGGTAATTTCTAAAAATAACGGCGTCATCGATGCTACCGTGACCACCCGGTTTTGTGGCAGCGGACCGGTAATGCTTATCAAAGGCTGACTGGTTACCGTTACATTGACATTTACTGTATTAGTATTATCCCCTGCGATAGGAATCAGGGTTGGCCCTTCCTGGGAGTCTGAGGTCAAGGTAATCGTGCAACTGTCTCCAATTGCAAGAATTTCCCCACAAGTCGTCTCCTGTACGCTGATCGAGCTGCCCCCGGGTATACTGGCATCGATGTTTTCCGCCGCAACCGGAGAGTCCATATCATTGGTCACCGTGACAACACCGCTTGAATTCACAGCAAATGGTAGATTTGTCGGATTGACAATCAGGTTGGCCACCGGAACTGCCGTGACCGTCACATCAACACTGGCAGATGTCGTATTACTACCGCTAATAGCAATTGTCGTGGGCCCCTCCGCTCCCGTAGCAGTAAAAGTAATCGTGCAGTTTGCCCCAGGCGCAAGACTTCCCCCGCAGGTCGTATCCTGTACGCTAATGTGGCTGCCAATAGGAATGGAAGCAACCACATTCGCTGCTGACTGTGGCGAGGTCATGCTATTGGTTACTGTGACTAATCCAGTATTTTCCAGCGCAAAATTTAAGACGGACGGATGCACCGTAATTGAAGCCCCTGCGACAGACCCTCTGCTAATATTCAGGCTGTTGGCGCTGCTGGGCTGATAACATTGATTCGGGTTTGGACTGCCATCCGGATTAGCCTGACACAGAGCCGGTCCGCCATGAACACCGTCTGGAGGTAGCGCACTACCGGTAATGGTAAGATTTAAAGTGCAACTGCTGCCAGCCTGCCCTCTGGGCGCCAGTTGACAGGCTGTCGCTTGGGTAATGCCGGGCAGGGCTTGCATCACCAGGGTTTTAGGCTTGCTTGACTGGTTTTGCACCACATACTGCACGGTGGCTATGTCGTTTTCCGGTACGGTCTGCGTAGGATGATTACCTGTTGCCGGAACGATAGTCCACAGCGGTGCCGTGGCCTGGGCGGTTGCCCAGAGCAGCGATAATAATAGCCCCATCAGGGGCTTATTTTGTACAATGTTTCTGATCGTTCTGCGCATGGTCTTATCCTTATGCCACGTAAGTTAGATTTGATAAAACGCCAATGGAAGACAATATGGCTGCCACCACCACTAAAACCCAAGTATGCTTCATCAATGCTCCTTGCAGACCATGAAAGGGAAATAAAGGCCGACAATGCCACGGTTTTATGACCTTGTCAGTGGTTTTGTGTTGCTAGCTAATAGAACACGCATCCCTGACTTGCAACCGATATTTCCTATGATATTACATAACTATTTTTGAATAATACTTTGTGAAGGATGTGAAATCAAAAAAAATTTCAGCCGAGATTCTTCCAAGCTTCCCCAATTATTACATTCCAAGTGTTGCGAACAGACTCTGGATTTGCCCTGCCCATTCACGTTACAGTAAGGCTTTTTTGAACAGCAAAAAGGAAGTCTAGCATGGTAATTAATCCAGTAGATGAAAAGCAGGCCAAGTGGGTGCAGTTGTTTTTTACCCAATACATTGCCACCCAGGCCATCGATCAGGTACTGGCTTTTCACCCCTATATCTTAAAACTGAATGACACCGAAACGCTGGAGGTTCGCTTCTGTTATCCCTTGCTTCCTCTGCAAAAAATAACAGGCCCCCTTGAACATCTCTGTGTATACTCACCCTGGAAACTCGGCAAGGGCACTTATGGCAGTGTGTTCCCGGTATTGGGGCACTGGTGCTTCAAAACCGACACCGCACGCTGGAAACCAAAAGAAGACGTAATCAAAATCACAGGACAAACTTATAACAATCTTGGCACACTGGAAGAGAACTATGATTCGCTGAGCACTGAGCTAAAACATGGGTCTGAGCTTGGCTATCTGGGGATGCGCTTTCCCCTGCAACGCTTTGCCGATCGCTTTGCGCTATCCATGCACCGCCTGCCCGGACAAACATTAGAGCATATTATTAACCAAATGTGGGATAAGCCAGATATGCTGACAGGAACAGAGCAACACCAGTTGGCTCTGGCACTATTGCGTTGCTATTATGCCGATATCTTTCTGCAATATCGCCTGCATTGTGATATCAAGCCCAACAATATTATGGTGGACCTGGGCGAATCCGACATCCAAGTCTGGTTCATTGATTGGGGGCTGGCCCATCATTTCCGGGAGGGTCCCTGCACTTATTTTCGCGCTAATCCAGCCTATGCTGACCCCCTGCTGCTGGATCATAAGCAACACAAACGGCAGCTGAAAGAGCGGACCGCCGAAACCGATATCTATGCGCTCATGCTGTGCATCGCCTCGTTCTATGGCGACCGCGCGCGCAGTCATTTTACCGAGTGGCCTGACATCATGCCCCAGCAACAGTCGCCCTATCCCTTCCAAAAACTGCTGGCCAACCGCAATGATTTCAGCTCCAGGGAACGCGAATACTTACAAGACACCCTGCAAGCAGCGCTGCAATGTGACCCACAGCAACGCCTGTCCATAGAAACACTCATAAAACGCTTTGAAACACTGCTTGCCATGCGCCAACCCTTTACGCAAACCCTGGATGACTGGCTCAATAGGCTGTCGGAGACAAATGCCTGTTCGGCGGAGCAATTATTCCATGATCTAAACAGGCTCTCACGCTCAGAATTAAAAAAAATTTTTGATGAACCGATGGATAAGATAGAAAAAATACTGACAAAACTGGACCATTTTTTGTGGTTGCTCCCGATGGAACTGTTGCTGTTTTTGCAAGAAAAAGGCATCCATTTTTCGCACCGTCCACATCCCCTTCTCCACGAGCAACTCAGCGAAGGACGGTTGGAAGCTCAGCAGCTCACCGACCTGATCCAGCTGGGTGCTCCCATACCACCAGAAGCGCTTGATCTGTGGATACAAGAAGCGGACATTGATGAGCATGGGTTTTTAAACTGGACCAAGGTCTTGAAAACCCTAAGCAGCCACCTGAAGATGATACCTCTGTACGCCACGGAGGACTGGAACGCTCTTGCTCCCATAAAACAACGCGCCTTAGAGCTTATGATTCATCGCCAGAACCCGGCTGATGATGCCGCCGTAGCATGGTATATCACACAGACAGATAAATTTCACCGCAAGGTCCCCAAGGTCGAATTAGCCTTTTTCTCTTTACCCTCTGTCGGCACAACACCACTGGGTCTGGCTATACACGCCCATATAGAGAATCTGCAAACACAACTGGCTTACCCATTGGCCAATCTTGACGCTATGGAAACCATTGGTGCCCTCATTAAGCAAATGAATCCTATTATTCTGACGTACAAGATTCTGGGTAAACTGCCGAGCATATCAAATGCGCCGCCACACCGCGGGCTTGTACTGCGTGCCCTGTATATCCGTTTCAATCCACTGCTCCAGGAAAGTCACAACTGGCAGGATGCGCTGGCTCACTTTGCCACAGTCACTGTAAAAGACATAGCCACCCGAATCCACTACATCAAAACGCTCGATATCCGGTTTCAAATGCTGCAGGCTCAAAAGCCCTTTCTCACCTCCGAATGCTACCAGTCGTTCTATGCAAAAATCGATAGCCTGTTCCTGACATTGCAAGAAACAGACCTCCGCACCGATGAACTGCGAGCCGGTATCAAAACATTGGAAAGACAACTGGTAGCCTATGCGCCGCCCACCTTGTTCAGCCAAGCCAACGGCGACAGCAACAGTCTGGTATCGAGAAAAACATCCACGCTGAGCGAGAAAGAAAACCAAAGTAACTATGCGAGCATATAGTATGGAACATGCCGATAAGATCAGAAAACTGGACTTTATTGCCTAATTCAGGCACAATAAGCGATTTGATTGCTTGCGTATTCTTTTGGCAGAACGTTGATGAAAAAAATCAGTGTGATTCATGGTCCCAATCTCGATCGACTGGGGCAGCGCCAACCGGCTATCTACGGCCATACGACATTGGCGACGATTAACCATAGGCTGGCAAAACGTGCGCAGGAAACGCAGTTCATACTGACCAGCTTCCAAAGCAACTGCGAAGGAACGCTGATCGACCATATTCATCAACAGAGCGAAGACGGCTGTGATGCCATCATTATCAACCCGGCCGCCTACACCCACAGCAGCATTGCGCTGCGTGATGCCCTTCTGGCTGTTGCCATCCCGTTTATTGAAGTCCATTTGAGCAATATTTTTGCCCGTGAACCCTTTCGACAGCACTCCTTTCTGTCGGATGTGGCATTGGCGGTCATTTCTGGTCTGGGGCCAGACAGTTATTACCTGGCCCTGGAAGCCTTTATTAGAAAACTAACCGATTGAGAGACGTAGCATGGATATCCGTAAAATTAAAAAACTGATTCAACTGCTGGATGAAACCGGTATCGCAGAAATTGAAATCAAAGAAGGCGAAGAATCGGTGCGTTTAAGCCGACATCAGCCCGGCGCCTCCTATTATGCCGCCAACCCACCGATGGCGATGCCAACCACAGCCGCACCGCCTGCCGCCGGTGTCGAAAGCCCAGCCCTGGCGGCATCTGCCACCGTCGACAAGCCCGTAGCAGCAGGACACAAGGTGCTTTCGCCTATGGTAGGGACAATGTATTTATCGCCTTCGCCCGAGGCCAAAACTTTTGTCAGTGTGGGTGAGAGCGTCAAGGTAGGGGATACCCTTTGTATCATTGAAGCCATGAAAATGTTCAATGAAATTGAAGCAGATCGCAGCGGCGTCATCTCAGAAATTTTGGTCAACAATGGTGAGCCGGTCGAGTTTGATCAAGCTTTATTCGTCATTCAATAGGAGCCGCGCAATGTTAAGTAAAATTGTCATTGCCAATCGAGGCGAGATTGCGCTGCGCATTTTGCGCGCCTGCAAGGAACTGGGCATTAAAACTGTCGCCGTACACTCCGATGTCGATAAAGATCAGCTGCATGTCCGACTGGCAGATGAAACAGTCTGTATTGGACCGGCTCCGGCACAAAAAAGTTACCTGAATATTCCCGCTATCATTTCTGCCGCCGAAATTACCGATGCCGTTGCCATCCATCCCGGTTATGGCTTTCTTTCAGAAAATGCCGATTTTGCTGAAATTGTTGAGCAAAGCGGTTTTCATTTTATTGGTCCACGAGCGGATACTATCCGCTTGATGGGTGATAAAGTTTCAGCGATCGCGGCCATGAAAAAAGCGGGGGTTCCCTGTGTACCCGGCTCTGATGGACCTTTGGGGCAAGATGATGCCCATAATTTAGAGCTTGCCCGCAGTATTGGCTTTCCCATCATCGTGAAAGCGGCGGGTGGCGGCGGTGGGCGCGGTATGCGCGTGGTTCACAGTGAGTCTATGTTGCTCAATGCCATCTCCCTGACACGCAGTGAGGCCAAAGCCGCTTTCAATAATGATACCCTCTACATGGAGAAATTCCTCGAAAACCCCCGTCATATTGAGTTTCAGGTACTGGGGGATGGCAAAGGGCATGCCATTCATCTTGGGGAACGCGATTGTTCCATGCAACGCCGCCACCAGAAAGTCATCGAAGAAGCACCTGCTCCGGGAATCAGTGACGAGCTGCGCCATGCCATCGGTGAGCAAGTCACCCATGCCTGTAAAACATTACAGTACCGCGGCGCCGGTACCTTTGAATTTCTGTACCAGGATGGGTCTTTTTATTTTATCGAAATGAATACCCGTATTCAGGTTGAACATCCGGTTACCGAAATGATTAGTGGTATTGATTTAATCAAAGAGCAAATCAGGATTGCCAGTGATATCCCCATGACGTTGCAACAACAGGATATCCAGCTGCAAGGTCATGCCATAGAATGTCGCATTAATGCCGAAGATCCGCGCAAATTCACCCCCAGCCCCGGGAAAGTCAACTTGCTGCATCAACCAGGCGGGCCAGGCATCCGTTTTGACTCCCATCTCTACAGCAGCTATACCGTGCCACCGCATTACGACTCGATGATCGGCAAGTTAATCAGCTATGGTCAAAATCGGGAAGAAGCACTGGCTCGGATGCGCAATGCGCTGGATGAAATCCTGATTGAAGGAATTAAAACCAATATTGAGCTGCATCAGCATTTAGTCCGAGACAAGGCCTTCCTGCAGGGAGGCACCAATATTCACTATCTGGAAAAATGGTTGAAAGACAATACGTTATAAGCCGCGTCACCTGCGCCCAGGTGACAGGTTTGTATCCGTAGAGCATGAGGAGCAACAGGCGTGTGGTATCAAATACAAATGAGTCAACTGCCCCGGGAGAGCGTGGACGCTGTCAGTGACCAGCTGGAAGAGCTGGGAGCAGTATCCATCACTCTGGTTGATCAAAATGATCATCCCATTCTGGAACCTGCCCCCGGCACCACCCCCCTGTGGCCTGAAATCAAACTCACGGCGTTATTTACGGCTGAAGATATGGCCTGTCTGGCACAAAAAATCTGCCAGGAGCAATTTCCTGACTATGTCACCACTCTGGATACACTGCCGGATCAAGTCTGGGAACGGGTTTGCATGGATCAATTTCAGGCGCAGCGTTTTGGCGAAAAGCTGTGGATCTGCCCCAGCTGGTGTGAACCGCCTTGCCCTGATGCCATTACGGTTTTCCTCGATCCCGGCCTGGCCTTTGGCACAGGCACCCATCCCACTACCGCCTTATGCCTGCAATGGTTAGCGAGCCAGGCACTGAGCGGGAAATCGCTGATTGATTATGGTTGTGGCTCCGGTATTTTGGCGGTTACCGCGGCCAAGTTGGGTGCCAACCCGGTGAGTGCTGTGGATATTGATCCACAGGCTCTCCTGGCAACCCAAGACAATGCCCAAAAAAATGATTGCCTGACAGCACATTTTAAGATTGGCGCTCCTGAAAGCATCGCTACCACAACCGCCGATATCCTGATGGCCAATATTTTACTGGCTCCACTACAAGAACTCTGCCTGTCCTTTGCCCGTTTGCTGCATCCGAAGGGACTGCTGGTGGTTTCTGGCCTGCTGCAAGAGCAAGCTTCGGGATTAATTGCGCATTACCAACCCCATTTTCGTTGTCTGGCGCAACAATCACAAGGAGAGTGGGCCTTGCTGGTCTTTGAGAAACAATCGGTGAACACCGCTTGCTCAGCGCTCACTACCCCCTGAGGCAACAGGGTTTACCGCAATATCAGGGCTCCAGCCATAGTCTTCCAGAATTTTTAACAGATTATTGCCCCGCTGGGTCAGGCGTTTCACACAATAATGGGTGAGGTACGAACGAAGCACATAGTAATAATCAGGCTGGGTGAGAATGGCGAGAATTTTTTCCGCCCGCTGCAAATGCCGCGGCTGCCCATAATCACAAGCCTGAAACAACACCCCCCCCAGCATCGCAGCGATACTTGCCTTGCGCAGACGATTGGCGGAGTAAAAACGGTGAATACTATCATCCAAGGCTCTATCTTTATCCCATTCCTGCCAGTGGTCATACAGCGTCATCGCCTCCTCAGCCAGGAAATCCCCTTCAGTGTGAAATTGCAGCAGCGCATAAGCCGCCGGAATAATCGCCTGGATATTGGCCCAGGAGCAGTTACCGCTAATCTGCGCCGCAATGGGTAATTGCGCCACAGGAATCAAACCCAAGCGCTGATTCACCATCTGGTGGAAAAATGCCCGACTTTGCTTTTGGTAGAGAAATTCCTGGATGAAATGCCCATTCAACTCCTGCGGACGTGTCATGCGGTAGATATTGACCGAACCCTCCTGTTGCGCATTTTCTCCGCGATCGACTTTTACCCAAAACTGATGAAAACGCAGAAAACCCATGGCATGCCCACGACTGGCTGCGGGTAAAATTAACAAGGGGCTTTGGATCAATTGTTCAATGTCGTTAAAATGAACCTCCGTCAATTGCGGCTGATGCTGCAGTCGTAATAATTTGGCCGCGACCTCAAAGGCATCCATGATTTGGTAGATCAGCGGAAATTGATGGCGTAGGTGGCGGGTAGAATAACTGCTGGTGTAGCGTTTCAGCGCATCAATCACCGTCGCGACCGTAAATTCCAGAATAAAACCTTCGTAATTTAATTCGATAAGCCTGTCCTGGGCATTGACAATATCTACGGTACCGCTCAACTCATAGCGGTGTCCGAGCAATTTAGCCTGGATAAAATCCTGGGCAAAATCAACACGCGCACCATGCTGGTATAGCAATCGCTTGAGATCGGTTTGCTCGCGCAGCACCGGATACACCAATATCGACATCCCTGCCCTGGTGTAGGCATTCGCATCCGCCTGATGATGCAATAACAACTGAACCATGGCGAGATCATGATTGTCAACCGCCCAGTGGAGCGGGGTACGACCGGTGACATCCGGTTTATTCACATCGGCATTACGGACCAGCAATTGTTCAGCAATGTCAGGGCGACGGGTGATGGCACATTCAATCAGCGGCGTAAAACCATATTCATCAATATCATCCAGGGTCTGCCCCTGAGCCCGATACCAGTCAAAATCCGGCATTTGCCCGCGTATGATATCATTGGCTATCGTCATGCGTCTTCACACCTCATCCAGTCACAGTAAAAAAAAGGCCTGCCGGATGGCCAAAGGTGCTCATTAGCCTCCAGGACGCGGCAACGGATGAAAACCAGGCTGATTTTGTTTCTGATTTTCCAGACGCAACTGATGTTGTTTGCGCAACTCATTATCAAATTCGCGCCGGGCTTCCGGATCATCCGGAGGAACTACAATCATATCGGCATGGGCACCATCAAAAATTTGCTTTTCCAGCCAGGGATGACGAGCAATTTGATTATCATACCCCTCTTCAGGGCCTTCATGCACGCTCACTTCACGCGCCTCCTGCACCGGAACACGCAAATGCGCACGATGTCCCTGCTGCTCATCAAGGCGCCGCTCCCATTCCATCTGGCGACTTTCCTCCTGTAATCTCGAGCTCCGCTCCGGTTCACCCGCAGCAGGCACCATAGTACCAGGTTCAGCAAGACCTGCCCCCGAAGACTGTCGCTGCTTAGCCGAGGATACGGAACCCATTTTTGCTAAAGGATACTTTCTGTTCATAGTCTAAGTATAACTTACAAATAATCGCTGATCAAAATTTCAGCTATCTGTATCGCGTTCGTCGCAGCCCCTTTACGCACATTATCAGCCACCACCCAAAGATTGATGCCATTGGGATGCGAAATATCCTGCCGTATCCGTCCCACATACACCGCATCATTCCCAGTCCCATGGCTCACAGCCGTAGGATAAGGCTCTTTTTTGCCATTCACGACGGTAACACCGGGAGCTTTGCGCAGAATTTTGGTCGCCTCTTCAGCTGTTAAAGGGGCTTTGAGCTCCACATGAATCGCCTCGGAATGACCAAAAAATACCGGCACCCGTACCGCCGTGGGATTGACCCCTATCGTGTCATCTTCCATAATTTTATGCGTTTCCCAAACCATTTTCATCTCTTCACGCGTGTAGCCATTCTCCTGGAAGACATCAATATGAGGTAAGACATTAAAGGCAATCTGCTGCGGATATACCACAGGCTGAACCGGACGCCCGTTTAGTAATTCACCCACCTGTGAGGCCAGTTCACTAATCGCTTCCTTACCGGTGCCGGAAACGGCCTGATAGGTGGCTACGTTAATGCGGCTAATCCCGACCGCATCATGCAACGGCTTTAACGCAACCAGCATTTGAATCGTCGAACAATTAGGATTGGCGATGATCCCGCGCCGGTGGTAATCCGCTATGCGCGCTGGATTCACCTCAGGCACCACCAGTGGAATTTCCGGATCATAACGAAAGCAGGAGGTATTATCGATGACGACACAACCTGCCGCCGCCGCTATCGGCGCAAACGCTTCTGAAACGGAAGCGCCGGCAGAAAACAGGGCAATGTCGACCTTTGCGAAGTCAAAATCTGCGAGCTCCTCAACTATCAGCTCCTCTTTACCAAACGACACCGTGCTGCCCGCAGAACGGCTACTGGCCAAGACATAAAGCTGTTGTATGGGAAAACGACGTTCCAGCAAAATTTGCAGCATGGCCTGACCCACCGCCCCGGTGGCGCCAACGATAGCCAGATTAAACGTTTTACTCATGAGTGATTCCACCTGTCATAATTAAAAATCTGGCAGTATACCCTTTTCGTATCTGCCAATACTGCCTTATATTATCCGTGCTTTTGTCCTGTTACACAACCGTACCGCACAAACGGATGAGCGAAAATCAGCCGTAGTCACTCCTGTACCAGCCAAGAATCCTGGGCTCGATTTTTTGGCTCGGATTTTGCGGTTAATCCAGCCCTGTCACTCCCCACCCCTGGCAAATTGCAATTTGCCAACACTTTGTTTACCATACGCCAAATATTCACAATGATGGAGCATCTGTCAATGAAAAAAAGATATATCACCCTGCTATTCTGCAGTGTACTGCTCGGTAATGCGTTCACCAGCAATAGCTTCTGGTGTGACTATAAAGACTATTTTCATATCAGCAGCGCTTCCCATCCTGGTATTTTTATCAGTAGTGCCACCTTTGATGATGATCTGTACATGCAAGTCATCAGTCCCCGCAGTTTTATCCTCCGGGATACCCCACGCTGCATCTCAGGATATGCGCATGTGACCTTAATGCTCGATATCAATAGCTGGTGTGTACTGGACATCAAAGATGGCCCCTGGGTCAACACGCCTCAAATCCATGCCTCCTGTCATGGTCTGGAATATCAGGGGCTGACCTATGACGGCATGGGAACTCATTCCTACACGATTCGAATCAGCTAGACCACAGGGCTTCCAGGCAGACCAGAGCGAGACAACGGCCAGACTCCAGGCTGCCGGAGGCCCATGACCTGCTGAGACATGACCCAAAAGCCTGCGGAATGGGCTGGCATTTTCTTCGCCCCCCACAATCTGCTTGCAAAAAACAAGCAAATCCCTAAAATAAGGACAACACTGTGCAAGCATCAGGCTCACAGGCTTGCCATTACCGTGAATAAGGATATATTGATGCGCTCTTTGATCTGGCAACCGGATATCCAGCACCTACAAAATAGCCGTATGTGGCATTTCTTGCAGTGGGTGAACCGGCACTACGAACAAAGCCTGGAGGATTATTTTCAGCTGCATCGCTGGTCGGTGGAGCAACCGGAAGCATTCTGGGAATCACTGGTGCATTTTTTGGGGATACGCTTTCATAGTCCCTGGCAAGCGGTCCGTGTTCCCGGCAAACATCCTCTCGATACACGCTGGTTTACCGGTGCCCGTTTTAATTTTGCCGAGCAACTCTTGCAAGGCGAGGACACACATCCGGCTTTAGTCTGCGTCAATGAACAACAGGAGCGCCAGATTTTGTCATTTCAGGACTTGCGGCAACAGGTGGCTGCCTGTGCGCAAAGTCTGCGCGACTGTGGGGTCAGCACCGGTGATCGGGTGGCAGGCGTATTACCCAATAATCAGTATCCGGTGATTGCCATGCTGGCAGCCGCAAGCCTTGGTGCCGTCTGGGCCTGCTGCTCACCCGACTTTGGTACGCAGGCTATTATTGACCGACTGGGCCAAATTGAACCCCGGGTGCTGTTCATGGCAGATGGACACTGGTACAACGGTAAAGCCCACTCTGCCCGCGCCAAAATACAAGACGTCAGTCAGGCTTTGCCCAGTCTGCAGCATTTGGTACTCTGCCCGGTATTGGCCGAGGAACAACAGCCCTCGCTTTCACTGCCCTGCAGTTCCTGGGCGCATTTTCTTGCCCCCGAAGCCAGGCTGGTCTTTCAGGCACAGGATTTCTCCCATCCCCTGTATATCCTCTTTTCCTCCGGCACGACAGGGAAGCCCAAATGCATGGTACACGGTGCCGGAGGTACCCTGTTACAACATATGAAAGAGCTGGCATTACACTGTGACCTCCATGCCACAGATAATATGTGTTTTTATACCACTACCGGCTGGATGATGTGGAACTGGATGCTTTCCGGCCTGTCGCTGGGAACGACTCTGACCCTCTATGAGGGCTCGCCATCCTATCCTGACCCGTATCATTTGTTTGCCCTGATTGAACAAGAGAAAATAAGCCACTTTGGTACCGGTGCCAAATTTATCTCTGCCCTCGAAAAAGCAGGGGTAAGCCCCATCCAGCGCTATACTTTGCCCAGCATGCGGATGATCTTGGCCACTGGCTCTCCTCTGTTGCCACAAAATTATGATTATGTGCAGCACCACATCAAAGCCGATATTCCGCTGTGTTCTATTTCGGGCGGCTCGGATATTATCTCCTGTTTTGCCTTGGGAAACCCGTTGCTGCCGGTGCATCGCGGCGAATTACAGTGTTTGGGTCTGGGGATGGATGTTGCCGTTTTCAATGCGGCGGGAGAAGCCGTTGTAGAGGAAAAGGGCGAGCTCGTCTGCCGGCAAGCCTTTCCCTCCATGCCGATTGCCTTCTGGAACGACCCCGATAAAAAACGCTATTATCAGAGCTATTTTGCGCGCTTTCCCCATATTTGGGCGCACGGTGATTATGCCAGCATCAGTGAACACGGTGGCCTGATTATTTACGGACGCTCAGATGCGGTATTAAATCCAGGCGGTGTGCGGATAGGTACTGCTGAAATTTATCGCCAGGTTGAAAAAATTCAGGACATTGTCGAGGCGGTTGCCGTCGGCCAGCCCTGGGAGGACGATGAGCGCATTGTTTTATTTGTGAAATTGCAAGAGGGGCTCAGTCTGGATGAAACCCTGATAGACAACATTCGCCAAACGATCCGTCAGCACACCTCACCACGCCACGTTCCGGCCAAAATCGTCCAGGTGCCCGATATCCCCCGCACCTTAAGCGGTAAAATCGTGGAACTGGCTGTCAAACAAACCCTCTGTGGCCAACCAGTGCTGAACCAAGACTCCCTGGCCAACCCAGAGGCATTGCGCTATTTTCGCGAAATTCCCGGATGAGATCTGGCGGCTGTTGTCACCAGTTTGTGTGACGCGAAAATCATGTTGGTTTAGGGTAAATTTGCAGCCAAATACACTTGTGACGACAACCTCTAGTCCAGGATGGCATCTATTTTGGCGGCGCAAATAAAATCATTATGGCTTAGGCCCTGCAAGGCATGTGTCATAAACGTCACATGACAATAATCATACCCACAGGCCAGATCAGGATGGTGATTTTCCCGATTCGCAATCCAGGCAATCGCATTCACAAACGCCATCGTCTGATAAAAATCCTTAAAATAAAATGATTTTTTGATCTGCGTCCGCTCTGCGTTCGCCGACCAGCCCTCCGCAAGCTGCGGCATCAGGTTCTGAATTTGTTCCGCATTTAGGGCCGCCCCTATTCCTTCACAAGCTTCACAATGTTTTTCTTTTAAATCAGTCTCTCGCATGTTCTTCCCCTGCATAAAAATCGGCTAACGCCCGTAGAAAGGTGTCATTTTCACGGGCAGTACCCGCTGTGACGCGGATATACTCCTCCAAACCATAGGGTTGTAAGGGCCTGGTGATCACGGCACGCCGCAATAAATACTCATACACCGGTAGCGCCGGACACCGGCAGTTAAATGTAATGAAATTACAGGCCGAAGGCAAGCGAGGTAAATCGAGGGCATCAAGCCCATGCGCCAACTGCTCCATGCCCTGACGGTTAACCTCCAGAGTCTGGGCCACAAAGGCCTGATCTGACAGCGCAATGACCCCGGCTTGCATGGCAATACTACTGCAGGTAAAGGGCAATTGTATACGCCATAATAATTCCGCCACTTTTGGATGGGCCAGCGCATACCCCAAACGTAATCCGGCCAAACCGTACACCTTGGAAAAGGTACGGGTGATCACCAAATTGGGAAA
Organism: Legionellaceae bacterium; assembly: GCA_020831865.1. Lineage (GTDB taxonomy): Bacteria > Pseudomonadota > Gammaproteobacteria > Legionellales > Legionellaceae > JAFIFT01. The sequence goes on from JAFIFT010000019.1 coordinate 205,837, forward strand.
CTCTGCCAACAACGGTAAGGCACTTTCCGCTTGGGAGCCAAAGGCAAATTCACAGTAGGCCTCATCCACCACCACGATAAGCTCCGGTGATACCGCCTGCAGCAGCGTACAGAGCTCTGATTGTGTGATTTGCGTACCCGTGGGATTATTGGGGTTGGCAAACATCAGCACCCCCACCTCAGCGGTACAGGCAGCTATCACGCGTTCCATATCGAGGGTCATCGTGTTGCCCACCCCGACGGTATGCACCGGAATCCCGAGAGCCTGCGCTTGTAAGCCATAGGTAATAAAGGCATAGTCATGGGTTAATAAGGCCTTACCCGAATGCAGACAAAACAGCATGAGTAATAAACCAAAGAGCGCATCACTGCCATTCGCCAACACAATCTGCGCTTCATCAAGCATCAGATGCTCGGCCAGTGCCGCCCGCAGGGGATGGATCTGGGGCTGCGGATACAGCGCCATGGCCTGTCGGGGTATGGTTTGCAAATAGGCTTCTACGGCCGGACTGCAACCTAAGGGGTTTTCGTTGCTGGCTAATTTGATAATGCCGCTCAGCCCTTGCTCTTTCGCAAGGGCTTCAATCGACTTACCGGCTTGATACGGACGCAGCCGCTGGATCCCCTGATGAGGCAGGAGTGCATAATTAACCATGGAACATTCCCCTATTGACTGTTGATTTCCATACCATCGGTATTGCGCTGTTGTCTTCTTTCCTTTAAGCTTGGCTCAGGATAGTCCAAATCGCAAGAAATATTGATGAAAAACCAACAAGGTAGCGGCCTGGCGGAAGCTTTGGTGGCGATGCTTATCTTAAGTCTTGGCACCATGCCTCTCTGGCATCACCAGCTGCGTCTGCAAGTCAGGCTGCACGAGCTCAATATGCAGCATGGTGCTTTACAACTGGCAGAAACCCTGTGTAACGGGAACCGCGCCTCCCGGAAACCAAAGCAGGCCATCGACCTCTTCCAGGTTGATAGACAGAACACCGTTATTCATATTCAACGCCAAGGCCGCAATGGACAAAGCTACCATTGGCAATGGCCATGCGCCTAATCTTCGCGCACGGATACAGCTTCGCTAATCTGTTAATGGGCGTATTTCTCTCGTTGATCCTGAGCCTCCTGGCGCTACAGCACTATCTGAACCTCAAACAGCACTATCGCGAGACGACAATGCAACTGAATGCCAGCCTGGAACGTTCATTCAGTCTGCAGCTATTGCGCCATAGTCTGTTTCACGCAGGATTTACGCCCTGTGGCTCTTTTCGTCAGCTACTGGAACTCGAGCGCCATCCTGACCAACAACGACTCAGCGCCCCAATTTCCATACTGCCCTTACCCCAACAAGGCATCACGATTCGCCGCATGAGTGCTGATTTTTTCCCGCTGCAGCAGGACGCCGCCAACCAAATCAGGCTACCACTTGAGGCGCAAGTCCACCCCGGCGACTACCTGATCATCAGCAATTGCCATTATTTTCAACGTCTGGTCATTGACCGTATTTATCCAGGCCAAAACCAGCTACACCTCCGCCTGCATACCCCTATCCATAGCCAGCTCCAGCCTAATGCCTCTGTGGGCTTATGGATAGAGGAACATTTTTATATAGAAAAAAAAGGGCTCTATTATCACCATCATAAGCCCGAACTCCTCAGCCCACACTGGCAAGGCCTCCCCCGTATTGAGCCTGCAACCGGCATGAAGATGCTGCATCTGAGCCTCATTGACCGACAGGGCAAAACCTGCCATCTCTCAAGCGCCACCCCCAATGCGTAACCCACAGGACCATGGCTTCGTACTGGTCATTGTGCTGCTGGTGTTATCGGTCATGAGCCTGCTAACGCTTGAACAATATCAAAATCTGCTGTTGCAGGAAAACATACAACACCGCCATCAATCGCAGTTTCGCCAGAGGCAACAGCTATTGCTTGCGGCCAGAACGCTTGTAGCCTATCCGGCAATCCCGCGCGCGCCCTGTCTCACTCGGGGACATCAAAGCCGGGACATTCTGGCGCAATTGAATAGCCCCAATGCTTGCCAGATGATGATAGAACAACGGAGCATCCGCTATAGTATCGAACCCATGGGACAGGAACCCTGCGTGCATATTCAGGCCGATTTCGCAACGCAACACTACCAACTGTGGCTCAAAGTTCAGGGTAGCACGCTCGTGCTGCGTGTCCATTACGCCATCAGTACCAACGTCCGCCAGTGCAATACGCACCCCTCGCGCCCTATTGCCCCGGGTATCCAAAGTTGGAATATTTCCGGCGCAGACTGAACACTCAAGTTTTTGACCCCGGGGCCGATAAAGAGGAACCGCATGATACTAATAACGTCAAGGACACCCAAAGGACTAATGATTCAAAACGATATTCACATGCCACTGATACGTCTTTCTCCCGGCCAAGAGTCGAAGCTCAGCAATCCGGCGCATCTTTTGTATGTGGGGCGGATCCTCAAAACAGCAATCGTTCGCCCTCTCGAGCACAATCAGGTTTTAATCAATATTAATGGCAACAACATCAATGCCACGACCTCTCATTCCCTGAAATCAGGAGATCTGCTCCAGGTTAAGGTAATTGCCCACCACGAGGGCGAGATCATTTTGCAAGCCTTAAAAACCCCCAAACACAGCAGCGCATTGGCACGCGCTCTCAGCCACTATCTCCCGCATCAGTTGACGGCAGGCCCTTTCTACCATATTCTGCGTCAGCTGCTCGCAAAGGAGCAACTGCCCACCCCTTTGCGCACCGTGAGCCAAAGCCTGCTGCAAAGCTTGCCTACGCCGGGTACACTGCCACAACACTTCGCCACAATGCTGCTCAACAGCGGCCTATTTTTAGAGTCGCGTCTGCTGCGGCAGGATAAAAGCCTGCGCGACAACCAAGATTTCAAAGCCCTGCTACTCAAGCTGCTCAGCCAACTACCCCGCTCTCCCCATCCCATTAAACCAGCCGCACTGGACGCCTGTCAGCAGAATGTTCCCCTGCCGGGTAGCCTGCCACAAGCCCTGCCATCCAGCAGCCTGAACGGACTGGCGGATTTGGCGCAGGAACCGTTACTACAATTACTCGCCCAACAAGCTGAAGGGGTTCTGGCACGACTCATCTGCTACCAGTTGCAACAATCCACCCAAAACCAGGCTCCCCCCTGGCAACTGTCTATCGATCTGCCCCTGCAACTGGGAGATAGCATCGATATCATACCGCTTAAAATTAGCCAGTCCCCCCCCAGATCCAAAGGCAAAGCCTGCCAATGGCACGTGCTCTTCGCGCTGGAGCTCCCGCGCATCGGTGCCTTACAGGGCCGTCTTATCTTGCAGGGTACGCGGCTGGACGCTTACTTTAATACCGAAAATGAAGCTGGCCTGTCCTTTTTAACCCCCTATGCGGCGGACTGGCAAAAGCTGGTAGCCCATATGGGGCTGAACATGGGACAATGGCAGGTTGCGGTTGGTCTACATGAGGAACCACCTCAGGCACTTAATTTTCAACTGATTGATATTCACTTATGAAACAGAAAAAAACACAAGCCATTGCGCTAAAATATGACGGTACAGGCGCGCCGCGGGTGACCGCCAAAGGCGAACAGGCTATCGCGGAACAGATCATTAAAATCGCTGAAGAATATAATATTCCGCTGCATCACGATCCGGAACTGACCCAATTGTTGGCCGCGGTCGAATTACAACACGAAATTCCGCAAGAATTGTATGTGGCTGTTGCGCAGCTGTTGTCTTTTTTATACTATATCACCGGAAAGACACCAGAAGACTATAGCGAGTGACTTTATTTTAGACAAAACTAACGCTTCACATTGCAATTTCATCTAAAGTTTGTTATAAAACCGCTCTCGAATTCTTAAAGCAGGATGATTGTCTCTTTCACGTGCCTGGCAATGCTGGATTTCGCATGACCATTTTTTGCGATTTTTAACTTGTCCACCGCCCAACGTATCGATACAATTAGACTTTTTACTTTGGAGTAACATCATGTCCAGAATATGTCAGGTTACGGGAAAACGCCCGACAACCGGTAATAACGTTTCACATGCAAACAACAAGACCAAGCGACGGTTCCTGCCCAACATCAAGCAACGTCGTTATTGGGTCGAAGAAGAACAACGCTTCGTAAACCTTAAAGTCAGCACCAAGGGAATGCGAATCATTGACAAACTGGGTATCAAGGCGGTTCTGGATAATATTAAAAACCAGGGCGATAAAGTATAATAAATGAGGTTTTATCATGGCTGCAGTGACAATCAAAGTGAAAATGGAATGTAGTGAAGGGTCTGGACATTTTTATACCACCACTAAAAATCCACGCAACAAACCAGAAAAAATGGCGATGCGAAAATACAATCCTGTACTCCGCCGACACGTCATTTATAAAGAAAAGAAAATCAAATAATCCCTGGAGGCCAGGCGGGTACCCGGCTTTCGGAGCCAGGTATCTCCGGTCAACATCAAAAAATTCCCGCTTGCCCTCTCGCCCAGAGTGCCTTTACGCACACTTTTTTATAGTTTTTTTATAGCCCCGTATAGTGTGGTCGATGCCATTTAGCCGCCGAAAGGTTCACAAACGTCTCAGGTTCCCCCGACCCTGCGATCCTCCTGCTCCGCTGCATCCCAAGCGGCTGTGGATGGCTTCGCAATGGCAAAATACAAGCAGAACAGTAAATAGTTGGGCATTCGCTGGATAAATGCTCATAATACGTTACACTTAAGCTATAGAGGACGTTATGACAAGAGGATTTGCATGAAGCCATCATTGCAGTTGGGCTTGAATCAACAGCTAGCCTTAACCCCACAACTTCAACAGGCCATACGGCTGCTGCAAATGTCCACCCTCGATTTGCAACATGAAATTCAACAAGTCGCCGAGCATAACCCACTGCTCGATGTGGATCTGACGGATGACCGGGAAGACACCGGGCCGGATGTTGTCATGCATGCCGAGTCCGATCATGACTGGCAGTGGGATCAGATGTCTCAGCATAAACGCATGGATTTTGGCGATAATCCCGACTTTAGCGATAATTTATACTCCAGCACAACGAACCTGACCGAACACCTGCTGTGGCAGCTCAATCTGACCACCTTGTCTGATACCGACCGGCTCATTGCAGAGGCAATCATTGAAGGGATTGATAATGATGGATTTTTACAGGGCAGTATCGACGATATTCGTTTGGGCCTGGCTGAGCTGAACCTCTCCCGGGAAGAAATTGAAGCCGTACGCCATTTGATTCAACGCTTTGACCCTCTGGGTTGTGCTTCGCTGAGTCTGGCAGAGTGTTTATTGGTGCAGCTTTCCCAGTGCCCGGCCAGCGCCGCCGACTGCGCATTGGCGGAAGCCATGATTCGTGACAGCCTGGAACTGCTGGCCCAGCATAATTACCGTCTGCTCAAGAAAAAACACCATATCACCGATGAGAAACTGAACAGCATGATTCAACTCATTCAAAAACTGCATCCCAAACCAGGCAATTTAATCCATGAAGAGGTGACCGAATATATCGTACCCGATGTCACCGTCAAAAAAATCGATGGCAAATGGCAGGTTGCATTAAACCATCACAGCCTCCCCAAAATGCGGATTAACGAACAATATGCCCAACTGGCCGCCGGGCGGGCGAGCAGCGCGGATCATCAATACATTAAAACCAATTTGCAGGAAGCACGCTGGTTTTTAAAAAGCGTGCAAAGCCGGCAAGATACGCTGTTGAAAGTCGCCACCTACATTATGAAGGTGCAAAAGGTTTTTCTGGAGCAGGGAGAGGTTGGGATGAAACCCCTGATCTTGCACGATGTAGCGAGGCAACTGGAGTTGCATGAGTCCACTATCTCTCGTGTGACCACACAAAAGTTCATCCATACCCCCCGAGGAGTCTTTGAACTGAAGTACTTTTTTTCCAGCCATGTCCATACGGACAATGGTGGCGAGTGCTCGTCAACGGCGATTAAAGCCATGATCAAAGAGGCTATCTCAGAAGAACCGTCAAGCAAACCCTATAGCGATCACCAGATTACCCGACTCATCGCCCATAAAGGGATTCACATCGCACGCCGGACGGTGGCAAAATATAGGGAAGCGATGGGGATTGCCCCGTCAAATATCCGGAAAAGTGTTCGCAGTTAATGAAGTGTAATTGAAGGAGGATATTATGTTACCAATCAACTTCACTGGACATCGCTTGGAACTCACTCCCGCAATGGTGGAGTTTACTCGCCAAAAATTTGATAAGCTCGAGCGTCATTTCGATAAGATAACCGCTATCAATGTGGTCTTTGATGTCGAAAAACTCAGACAAATTGTCGAGGCAACCATTTTAGTTTCACAGGCTGAGCTGCATGCCCGCTCGGAAAGTGAAGACATGTATACATCCATTGATAGTCTGGTAGACAAACTCGATCGCCAACTTCTCAAGCATAAAGAAAAAATGCGGGCACACCGCACCTAAACTTTCCCCTTGCCGGGCAAATGCCCGGTTTTTTTACCTGTTCAAGAAAGTACATCTTTGCTATCCTATAAGATATTCGCGTAGAATAACACAGGAAGGCCGAATCCAATGTATGCACTGGAAATACAAAACTTGCGCAAAACATACCCGAATGGCATTGAAGCCCTGAAAGGAATCAGCCTGAATGTAGAACGGGGTGATTTTTTTGCTCTGCTCGGTGCCAATGGTGCCGGAAAATCGACCACTATCGGGTTAATTACCACGCTATTACATAAAACCTCCGGTACCATCCACATCGAAGGCTATTGCCTTGATCGGCAAAGCCAAAAAGCCAAAGCCTGTGTTGGCCTGGTTCCCCAGGAGGTGAATCTCAGTATCTTTGATGAATGCGAACAAGTACTGCTCAATCAAGCCGGTTATTACGGTATCCCTCGGCAGGAGGCAAAAAAAAGAGCCGACCGACTGCTGTCACAATTGGGTCTGGAAGACAAACGACACAGCCCGGTTCGGCAATTGTCCGGCGGGATGAAAAGACGCCTGATGATTGCCCGTGGCTTGATCCACCAACCCAAAGTATTAATTCTTGATGAACCCACCGCCGGCGTGGATATTGAAGTACGCCGGAGCATGTGGAATTTTTTACAAGAAACCAATGCGCGGGGCACCACCATCATTCTGACCACTCATTATCTCGAGGAGGCAGAGAATTTATGCAAAAACATCGCGATTATCAGCGGAGGCAAACTGGTGGAAAATACCAGTATGCATGCCTTACTGCAAACACTGCACCAGCAAAGTTTTGTGTTTAACACCGAAACCGCCATTGGGGAGCTACCAGACTTATCCCCTTTTTATGCTAAAATGCTCGATAGCAATAGCTTTGAACTGCGCTTTGATCGCCAATATGCCCTCAACGATATCTTTACCCTGCTCGATCAAAAGGGGCTGAGGATTCATTCCATGCGCAATAAAAGCAATCGTTTGGAAGCCTTATTTTTGGATAGAATCAAACATGACTAATTATGAGAAAGCCGTCGCTTTTTATACCCTGGTACGACGTGAACTTGTCCGCATGCTGCGTATTGCCAGCCAGGTATTTCTCCCTCCCATTATTACCTCAACGCTTTATTTTCTGATTTTTGGCCAATTGATTGGGGCAAGAATCGGCAACATCAATGGTTTTGATTATGCCAGCTTTATTGCTCCCGGCCTGATTCTCATGAGCGTGATCACCAACGCTTATGCCAATGTCTCTTCTTCTTTTTTCAGCACTCGCTTTCAAAAAAACGTTGAGGAAATTTTAGTCAGCCCGATGTCCTACGGCATGCTCCTCGGCGGCTTTATTCTCGGTGGTGTACTGCGCGCCCTTATCGTAGGCTTTTTGGTGTTTCTCATCTCCTGTTTTTTTGTCACCTACCATATCCATCACTGGCCAACCGCAATTATCGTACTCTTTTTGGTTGCGATCCTTTTTTCTTTGGCGGGATTTATGAATGCCATGCTGGCGAATAATTTTGATGATGTGATGATTATCCCCACCTTTGTGCTGACTCCGCTGACCTATCTGGGCGGTGTCTTTTTCAGCACCAGCATGTTAGCCCCTTTCTGGGAAAAACTGTCTTATTTTAATCCGATACTCTATATGGTCAATGCTTTTCGTTACGGTATGCTGGGTTATTCTTCGGTCAATCTCTTTGCCACTTGGTGCATTATAGTAGGCCTGGTTGTGCTGTTTTGGTTTTCCTGTCTCCGCATGATGCACAAGGGTATTGGATTGCGGGATTAAGTGCGGGAAGCGGGCCGCAATCTCTCCCGCCCGGAGTGTTTTTTTACGAGGATCTATCCTTGCGAATCAGCCCAATGGCCTTTAACCGTGCCTCGATGGAGGGATGGCTCGCGAATGCGCTTTGCAATGACTTGACCGGATCAATAGACGAAGGATCATACAGATAAGCGGCCTGTCGAACCTGCTCATGTGCGGTTCGACCATAATCTTCACGGTATCGTTCAGCATTCTGCTGGTGATCCTGACTAATTTTGAGTAATGCCCGGGCCATAGGGTCATTATTGCGCATTAATTCTACTGCCCCCGCATCAGCCATAAATTCACGCGTTCGACTGAGGAACATGGCAAGCAAAATCGTCACTAAAGGCAGGGCATAGCGCAACACCATAATCACAATTAGCAAACGATTATCACCCCGTCGATCACGCTTAAATACTACCGAATAAAACAGCACATCAATCACGATGAGTAAAATATTGCTGAGTACAGCCACCATCAGGGTTAATTTAATATCATGATGACGGATATGGCTCAGCTCATGCGCCATCACGGCCTGCAATTCAGCACGATCCAGTTTGGCCAGCAACCCGCTGGTAATAGCCACCATAGCCGATTTCTCACTGTAACCGCTGGCAAAGGCATTCATATAATCTGCCTCAATCAGAAAGACTTTTGGCATATAGCGCAAACCTGCTGCCACTTTCATTTCTTCCACTACATGGTACAACTGTTTTTCTGGCAAATTACGCGCCGTTTCGGGGGTTATTTCATGTGAAGTCGTACCCAGCAACATCAGGCGATCGTAGGCGGCATAGGTTACCATCAAAGAAATAATAGCAAGCGCGGCCAGAATAAAGGTCGCATACGGCAGCGCTTGAAAGCTTAACAGCAAGTGCAGGCAGCGTCCAAGATGGATTTGAGGGTACATGGAATGCAGGATAAAAGTATCCACCAACAAACCAACCCCCACATACAGGCTGATGAAACAAAAAATTACCCAGCGGGTTTTTCGCTCATTACGCTTTAATTGCGCACGCCAGTCTCCGGTAGTCGCATGATAATCCGACAGAGCCATAATCTACCTTACAATTTAACCGTATAGTTTTCCTGGGCTTTGACTGTCTCTTCCGGTAAGCCCCAATATTCATAGACTTTGTCCAGAGCGCCGGCAAAAAAACTAACAATCATCGACTCAAAGAATGATTTTTTGGTGGCATAGTACCGCTCTACACTGTCGTTATACGCCTGCTTGGCATAGGATAATTTATTTTCGGTGTTCACGATTTCTTCCTGTAACTGCAAAACATTCTGGCTGGCTTTCAAGTCCGGATATTGCTCAAAAACCAGATTGATGCCAGCCGCAATTTTGGAAATACCCGTCTCTGCCTCTATACGAGCTTTCTCGTCACCAGCGGCTTTCGCAGCCTGGGCCTGGTTTCGAAGCTCTACGACATCTTTCAAGGTAGTTTGTTCATAATCCATATACTTTTTCACAGTTTCAATTAAGGATTCGAATACTTTAAAACGGCGATCGAGTTGGATATCAATTTGCCGCTGATTATTATTAATAGCCTCGATCATGGCAATTAATTTATTATAAATTCCAATAGCCCAAAAGAAAAACAGCGCCACCACCACGAGTAAAATAATTAACCAGGTACTCATTTTGATCCCTTTTTCTCATTAATAACCTTAGTAAGTTATAGCATAATTCGCCTAAAATCGCCTGTTTTCCAGCGGAAAATCTTTACGTCCTCTCGCCAGTCAGGCAGCGACGCCAGAACGTCTCGGGCGGGAAAAAGCCTTTCTGCCACCCATACCGCTGGCACCCAGGTCATGTCAAGATATCAAAAAGATAAACTTACTCGATTGAGTTGGATTTTTTGCAACCAATTTGTCATAATTAACAACACGCCTACCACCATAAGCCTACTTATGACCATCCAAGACCTGAGAACCCTGGCACTCCAATGTTTACAAGCGCTTCCGCCTGTTCGACCAGAATGTCTGCGCGAGCAGGTTCTTGTCGCGCATACCCGGCGGCTCGCGAAAAAGCTGCTTCGCATTTTAGAAAACACAGAAGTTGCCCCCCAAAAGATGCTGCAAAAACTTGAAAACCTGTTAGAGCAAAACTGGCAAGACACGCAACGCACACGGTTGTGCTACACTGCGATACCCGAGAGCGATATCACCCATCTTTGCATCAAGACAGCCGAATTTGTCGCCCAATCCCGTAACACACTGCAAACCCCTGAAGTTAGCAGCAGGCGCCCAACAGGCGTGATTGAACTACTCATGCCTGGCGTCTGCACGGAATCAATAAGCCCCTCCTATCCTGATTTGGGCCCTTATCAGGACCTTGCAGCAGATAAGCCTTTGCAATGGAAAAATCCCGAGATTGATGTCCAAAAACGCCTGGTGAGTCATATACTGGGCACAGGCTCCTATCTGATTCCTGTCCAATTACTGACAGAATTAGAGGCCAACAGCCAAGTCAGATTGGATAACCCCTATTTTGATTATCAGCGCCATGCGGCAAAGCACAGTACTATCCAGCCAGCAGAATTAGAGCGCTTATATCATCACTCCCCTGAAACCTATGCACTGAAAGACGCATTCGATGCCTACCGAGTGCTTACGGAAACAAAAAGCACGCTACTCGATCACCTGCTTCATCTATGCAGCAAACTACACCTTAACAGCGCCGCCATGCGGGGACAGGAAGAAAATCCCGGGAGCGGCGCCTACCCGGCCATTATTGCCTTTAATGACTATTATACCAACCTGGCCGAGAGTAAAAAAATGCGTATCCCGCAAGAGGTTCGCACGGAAATTGACAAACTGTTAGCGCTGTCGTCAGACCAAAAGGAAAACAGCAAGGCCACCGCCAATATCGATATCTGTATCGCAATACGCAGAGAGCAGATGTTAGCGGGCATCGAGGCACAAGAAACCATTTTACGCAATATTGCCGTCACGGATGAGGAGAAGAAAAAACTTGGTGAGGCCGCCAAAGTACGTGTGACACAAAGTAAGGATGCACTCAAAACCCGTATTGAAACAGGCAGCTATAACGGCAACGACTCATTTGGGGTCACCAGAGCTCTACTAAAACGTCTCGATATTGAACTATCCATTGCATCACTGACCGACTTGTGCAATTTTTTGATTTTCGAGCCGGAGGAAATCACCGCCCTCGGTCAAGATGAGAAATTGCAACAGCAAATCGTTCGTCAGGTACAAAAACTCGAAGAATGGGTTGTGCTGGCTATTGAGACGCCGCTTCCAAAACTTGAAGCCTTTATGACGCTGGTGGGGGGACATCTGGTTAATAAGTTTATTAAAAAAATCGATCATGCTGTCGAATTACTGAGGGCGCTGACGCCCGACCAGGTAAATGTCCTTTTGTCTGGCGCCATGCAAAATAAGCTGTATGAACTCATTGAAAATAGCAAAGATTTTGGGAGGGCACTTGAATATTTAACCGCTGAGCACCGTACCAACCTTTACCTCACCATGCAAGAGAAAGGGAAGCTGCCTGAGATGATTACCGATGCCGAGGATTTGGGGCAGATCCTTCAACATTTAACGATCGCACAATGCACCATCGTTTGCCGGGCAATACAAACGAGGCTGCCTGACCTTATGAAAGACAGCCGGAATTTTGAGCAGGCACTTCAACCTTTAACGACCGAGCAACGCAGCTACCTTTACTCCATAATGGAAAAAAGACTGCCTCATCTTATTGAAAATGGCGAGGATTTTGGGCGGATACTGCGCTATTTAACGACGGAGCAACGCAGCGAGCTATACACCACAATGCAAAATAAGCTGCCCGAACTGATGAAAAAAAGTAGGCAGGTTGAACAAGTACTGAAGTATTTAAAGCCCAAACAGCACAGCACCGTTTACGCTGTCATACAAAACAGGCTGCCTGATCTTATTAGAAAGAGCGGAGATTTTGAGCGGATACTGCGTTATTTAACGACAGAGCAGCGCAGCGCCGTTTACGCTGTCATGAAAAATACGCTGCCGGATATTATCCAGGATAGTGGTGATTTTGGGCGGGTACTGTGTTATTTAACGACAGAGCAACGCAGCGCCGTTTACGCTGTCATGAAAAATACGCTTCCGGATATTATCCAGGATAGTGGCGATTTTGGGCGGGTACTGCGATATCTAACCGCTAAGCAATGCGCCCGCATGTGCAGAGCAATGCAACGAAAGCGGCCTGACCTGATTAAAAATACGGAGGACGTTGGCCAGGTATTGCGCTATTTAACTGCCGAGCCATACGCCAATGTTTGCGGTGCTATGACTGATTGGCTGCTGGATAGTATCAACAATGCCAGGGAATTTACACAGCTACTGCGATATTTACCCCCTGAGCAGTGCGCCAGTGTTTGCACCGCAATGACAGACAAGCTGACGGATATTATGAAAAATGCCGGGGAACTTGCGCAAGTACTGCGATATTTAACCCCCGAGCAATGTGCCAGCGTTTGCACCGTCATGACAGACAAGCTGGTGGACATTATTAAAAATGGTGAGGATTTTGAGCAAGTCCTTCAACCTTTAAGGGCAGCTCAACGCACCATCGTTTATACGGCCATGCAAAACAAACTGCCAGAGATCATTAAAAATGGCTGGCAGTTTGGGAAAGTGCTTCAATATTTAACAGATGCGCAATGCACCAGTGCGTACACCCTCATGCAACCCAAGCTGACTGGGATCATTGAAAATGCAGGTGATTTTACCTGGGTTCTTCAATATTTGACTCCTGAACAATGCAGCTGGGTTTACCGCGAGATACAAGACAAACTGTCTGAGATGATTAAAAGCACTTGGGATCTTGAGTGGGTGCTTCAATACTTAACACCTGAGCAACGTGACTGGGTTTGCAACGAAATACACCATAAAATACCGAACATTATTAAATACAAACGGCATTTGGAGCAGATATTTCCATATTTAACCCCAGAACAACGCGGCGGCGTTTTATGCGCCATGCACAATCAGCTACCGGATCTTATCAAAGATCCGGAGGATTTTTGGTGGATGCTGCAACCTTTAACCCCCGAACAGTGCGCCAGTGTGTGTACCGTGATTCAAAACCGTCTGCCTGCTCCGATGAAAGACGCAAAGGGGTTCGCCAAAGCACTGCAAGGTTTAAGCCCCAAACAATGCGCCAGTGTGTGCAGAGCCATGCAAGGCCAACTGCTCCCGCTTATGAAAGATGCGAAGGGGGTTGCGAAAGTACTTCAAGATTTAAAACCCAGGCAATGCCGCGCCGTTTGCAACGCCATACATCACAGACTGTCAGATCGCATTAAAAATAGTGAGGATGTTGCGAAGCTCCTTCGATATTTAAGCCCCAAGCAATGCGCCACTGTGTGTAGAGCTATGCAAAAACTGCTGACAGATAGTATTAAAAATGGTAAGGGCCTTGCGCGGATCCTTCAAGATTTAACCCCAGAGCAGCGCAATAGCGTTTGCAGGGCAATGAAAGACAGGCTGCCTGATATGATTCAAAATGCGTCTGAGTTACGCTCCTTCCTGTCGCTCACCAACAGCGAGACGCAACAGCTGTTTTTTGAGTCAGAGGGCATCGATGCCCTGCTGGCAAAGATAATGGGCAAAGAGGACTGTGGCACCTGTCATAGTCGATTTTTTAAGCCGTCTGCATCCAGAACAGATGTGGTATATGAATTATCGGATATACGAGCAAAACCAAAATCTTAGGGCAGAGTCAGACCACCATTGCGCTTTCCTGCTTGCTCAGAAACTATACGTCCTCGCGCATCCTTTGTGTCTGATGACAACCATTTTATCATCTGGTTCAGGGTGAATTCGCATCATCCTCTATTGCTAGCCTTGCCGCATGAAATGGTTTCAGCCGTGAAAAGCGCAGGATCATGGCCAGATGCTGGACAGCGCCTAGGCGATAATATGATGGCCGCCATCGATATAGATCACCTGCCCGGTAATAGACTGCGCCTTGCCGGATACCAGAAAAGCGGCAAGCTCTCCCACTTCGTCCAAAGTCACCAACCGTTGCAGGGGAGCCTGCTGTCGCGCTTTTGCCATTAACCGATCAAAATCCTGCAAGCCGGAGGCAGCCCGCGTTGGCATAGGGCCAGGGGAAAGTGCGTTAACAGTGATATTGGCAGCACCGAGCTCCGCGGCCAGATAACGCACGCTGGCTTCTAAAGCCGCCTTCACAGGCCCCATCAGATTATAATTGCCAACCACCTTTTCAGCGCCATAATAACTCACGGTGACAATACTGCCCCCATCTTGCATCAACGGTTCAGCGGCTTTCGCCAGACGCATCAGGGAATGACAGGAAATATCCATAGCCAACGCAAAGCCCTCGCGCGAACAGTCCACCACCCGTCCATGCAAATCGACCTTGGGAGCAAAGGCAATGGCATGGATCAAAAAATCCAGCTTGCCCCACTGAGTGCTAATGGCTTGAAAAAGCGCGTTCAGCTCGCCCTCATTGCGAACATCCAGCGGGAGAAACAGGCTACTCTCAAGCTCATCAGCCAAACCCTGCACGTATGCTTTGCTTTTTTCATTCTGATATGTGAGCGCTAATTCTGCCCCGGCTGCCCGCAATACTTTAGCGCAACCCCAGGCGATAGAAGACGCATTGGCAAGTCCTACAATCAGTCCCTTACGTTGATGCATCGGTCTTCCTCTCTTATAATTATCGGCCATCTAAGGGGTATGCTCAAGCAGCAAAGCGCGGGTATGCATCGCCATCATCCGCTCTTCATCCGCGGCTATAATCTGAACAGCAAAAGGCTGCATAAAGGCCAGATGCTGAACAATCGCATCCCGGACAAATACGGAATGTTCGCCAATACCCCCGGTAAAAACAAGCGCGTCCATCCCCCCAAGACTCACGGCCATCATCGCGATATGTTGGGCCACTTTAAGACAATAAAAATCTAACGCAAAGCGGGCGCGCGCATCGGAACTGGCTTCTAAGCGTTGCACATCATGGCTCAAGCCCGATAAGCCCAGCAAACCAGACTGATAATAAAGAATCGACTCTACCTCGGCTATGGGCAATGCTAACTGACGCATTAAATAAAGCACGACTCCCGGATCCAGCTCCCCGCAACGCGTCCCCATAGGCAGCCCGGCAAGGGCGGTCATTCCGGTGCTGGAGTCTATACTCACCCCGTTTTTAAGGGCACATAAACTGCTGCCATTCCCCAAGTGCGCCGCGACTACCCGCCCCTTGGCCAAGTCTGGCGCGTCCCTTTGCAACACATAAGCCAGCCACTCATAGGACAAGCCATGGAAACCAAAGCGACGGATGCCTTGTTGTCGCAACGGCAGTGGCAGGGCATATTCGGTAAAAAGCGCAGCCTGGCGAGCATGAAAGGCGGTATCAAAACAGGCAAACTGTACGACCTCGGCATTGCGCCTGGCCACAAGCGCAATGGCAGCCAGTGCTGCTGTTTGATGCAACGGTGCCAGGGGAATCAAGCGGTGTAAGGACTCAAGCACCTGGCTATCCAGTCGCCTGCTGTGCGTAAATGAGCAGCCGCCGTGCACCATCCGATGAGTCACCGCCTGCAGCGACCAATGCTCTGCCTGATGGCTATCGTACCAATCCAAAATAGCGTGCAGCGCATCGTTCGCCCCCGTCCCGACCGCCAATGTCTGCTGATAAACCTGCTGCTGCCCCGGCCGATGCACCGTCAACTGAGGAGCGCTATCCAAAGAGTCGACCTGGCCACTGGCCAGAAGCGGCAGATCTGCCGTATTGGCAAACACTTTAAATTTGAGCGAGGAAGAACCTGCGTTCAGCATCAATAAACTATGGTTGAGCTCTTCTGCCATTATTTGATTTTTCCTTCCCGGCGGGCCACCGCCATTCTGACCGCCAGGGCACAGGATAACAAGCGGCTGCGTAAAGAGTCTGCCCGGCTGGTCAGTATGACAGGCACTCTGGCGCCAAGCACAATACCGGCTGCCTCGGCATGGCCCAAAAAGCTCAACTGTTTGGCCAGAATATTCCCCGACTCTATCTCTGGAACCAATAAAATATCCGCATCCCCGGCTACCTCCGAGCCAATGCCCTTCTCCTTCGCCGCCTGCAGGTTAATGGCATTGTCAAAGGCCAATGGACCATCCAAAATACCCTCCACAATTTGCCCCCGATCGGCCATTTTACACAAAATGGCCGCATCCACGGTGGCCTGCATTTTCGGATTGACAAATTCTGTCGCCGCCAATACCGCCACTTTGGGAGGGCGCTCCTCACCGAACAACACGCGCCAAAGCTGGATCGCATTCTGGCAAATGTCCGCTTTGACTTGGGCATTGGGGGCAATATTGATGGCCGCATCAGTGACGATCAACAATTTATGATAGGAGGGCACATCCATCACATAGGCATGACTGATACGATATTTGGTGCGCAAATGGGCGCCGGCCGACACGATGGCCGACATCAATTCCTCCGTGGGCAAAGCACCTTTCATGATCGCATCCACTTTTCCGGCCGCGGCCAACTCGGCAGCCCGGGCAGCTGCGGCATCGCTGTGTTCCGTATCGATGGTTTCCCAGTCGGACAGCTCAATGTCTGCCTCAAGTGCCGCACGTTCTATCCTGGCTCGGGGTCCAATCAGCACCGGCACGATTAATCCGGCTTTTACCGCATCCCCTACGGCCAACAACACATTGGCCTTCACCGGATGCACTACGGCAGCGCGAATGGGTGGTAAAGACTGGCAGGACTGAATAATCGCATTGAAGCGTTCGTGCGTATGAATGGCAATATGCGGCAATTCCGTCCGGGAGACGCGTATTTTTTTAGTGGGCGCTAAAACCACCGCCTCTCCTTCGATCACGGTTTCATCGTGTTGATTCAATCCTTGGCAGTCAAAGGTCACGATAGACTTATCCTGACGCTTATCCCGCACAGTCAAGGTCACCGTAATCGTATCGTCCAGTCGGAGCGGTTTTTTAAAGCGAATATCCTGCTTGAGGTAGATCGTTCCCGCGCCCGGTAAAATCGTACCGAGAATCGTGGAAATCAGCGCTCCTGACCACAGCCCATGCCCTACCACCCCTTGAAAGATATCATGTTTCGCAAACTCAGGATTCATATGCGCCGGATTCACATCACCCGACATTACCGCGAAAAGGTGAATATCATCTTGCGTTAAGGTTTTGCTTAAGCTGGCCTGCGCACCGATGCGTATCTCATCAAACGTGACATTTTCCAGGAATGCCTGGTTCCCATCATCCATTGGCTTACCTTCATTATGTTTCTGTGTTGTGTCTGCCACGATCATCAACCCACCATCCGGCGAGCTGTTGTGGCAACGTCAATCCAGGCATGCTGACCCTGCGTAGTTTTTCAGGAAGGGGAGGGTTCGTAAAAAGCGATACGCTGATTTAATTGCGCTAATTTTTCCAGATCCGCCGGCTTCCCATCCATATTTTCTTCGGAAGCTGTCAATTTCAGGATAATATCATCACGCCAATTGCGCATCGCCTGTAGTTTTTGCTGCGCATCCAGGTCTGGATCCTGCTCCAGCATGTCTACCTCAGGGTAGTAACGGGCAGGATTGGCAATTTTCACTCCTCTATCCATAGGACTCATCCCTTTCACAAGAACCTGACTTAAGTGTAGATGATATTGGCGAAGCTGCAAGTCAGCAAAGGGAAGCGGGTTTTGGTCCGGGAGTATGCAGGAGTAGGGAGACATCCGGGTACATTCCATTGTCATCAGAAAAGTGCTGCATCCATGCAGCGAAGCACATCCTGTGCTGGTCCCTTCACCTAACGTCCTGTAAGACCACTCCGTGTCAATCCCTGCCTACCCGTTCAGTATATTAGATTATCAAACAAAGTCATCAGGAAATAAGCAGTGCCTTTTACAAGATATATCTCAAAATGCATGCTGATATAACGGCAATGACCACCCCATCATCGATCCCGAGGTCAAGTCACAAGAGCAAGCTAAATGACTATCCACAACAATGCTCTGCGATAGGTATATTTCATTAGAAAAATCCTTTTCTTTGTTTAAAAAATAACATCATCTCGAGCTATCGCCTTCCATACACGCAACGCTTAACGCGCTCATTTTCCCTCTGAATGTATGGTAGTTTACGAACAGAAATCCTAATCATCAAGTGCAAGATGAGGCATACCGTAGTTTTTCTTTAAGTCTTTGCGATTAATAGCAGACTGCTGTGATCGGATGATCCGCAATAAAAGAACGCCGGAAAGACCTTTCGCGCATTTTGAAAAGTCAGGATACAACGGCGGCAGGAGCTGCCATTATGCGATGCCAGTCTCAGCCTTTCGTTTGGCTTTGGGCAATTACGACTAGCTGTGCGCTTTCAATGAGATATGGCGGAGAGAGAGGGATTCGAACCCTCGATACGTTGCCGTATACACACTTTCCAGGCGTGCGCCTTCAGCCACTCGGCCACCTCTCCGAAGCGCCATAGAATACCAGTTTCCGGGTAAAATGCAAGAATTTGTTGCCTTTTTGAGTCAACACGCTTGGAAAGCAATGTGTACGGCATCACATGAATCAGATAAGACACATGATACGATGTCACTTTATAAATCCATCTTCTGAATCTGGGAGGCTGTTTCATCAGTATTAATACTTGGGACGCAATATGCCTCTTTATTTTTAAAGAATGTAAAAAAACCACCCACTCCTTTTGCATGTAATTGCGTTACTGTGTCCGCTATCGTTTGTCGATTATCACAAAAATGATAGCAATCAACCAAATAACCAGGGCGGACGTATGCTTCAAATTCTAACTGCGTTTTGTTACTTAATAATTTGCAAGTACTGGTAGGATCAATGGAGATAGAATTATCTAACATAGCTTGAACGGTGGTTTGAAGGTTTTTGGAAAACATTTCAATATCATCACGATTAAGAATAGCTTGTTCAAGCAAAGTAAGACCTTTGACATTGAAAAATGAAGGCAAATGATAATCAATACAGGAGTTATCTAAACACTTCAATGCATGAGGATGTAGGAAAAGAGCCTGCTCGAGAAGATATTCTTTCGCTAATTCTGCAACAAGCGGCTTATAGTGGCTATCACCTACCACAAAGATAACACCTTTACCCTGTTGCTGAAGTTCTAATACATTTTTCTTGAATGCCAAAGTCCGTTGATGATCTAATGCTTTGATTGCAGATACCCGCATACCAAGATTAGTTTGCGACTCTAAACTAATTATCGGCTCTAATTGATCCCTCGTTAAATCAATACCGCAAATTTTTATATTACTTTCTTGGGCGAGCTTAACCAAATCCAACTTTTCTTTGTGCCCTGGCAGCTCTTTGAACCACGTAGCCATTTCGTTGGAATAGCGCGTCGTTACATAATTGAGCAATAACCGCTGTAACTCACTATAATTCATAGCTGGCAGGTCTACAAATATTCCATGCTTACTTAAGCATTGATTTGCTCCTGCAAGATAATCTTCTATAAATTTTATAGTGCTTTCAATATTAGTGATTGTTTCTTGCTCATTTATGTCACTCGGAGATTCGAAACATAAGGTATCGTATCCTGATGCTTTTAAAAATGGTAACGCATCTACCAATACTTTTTTAGGAATGACATCCCAGTGGCGTTCCAGCAAAATAATAATGGGTAATGGCATTCTGGTATCCCAAATCATTCAAAGAATGGAATCATACTACGCGATCAAATATATGTCAAATAGCACAATATATTGGCTTTGATATGATGCTACACGCACTTTAACATTTTTGTCATGTACAGAGCATTTTTGCACATAAAGATATCATTTATCATTTTTTTTTGATATAATACGCTGCAATTTTACCCCCTTTAGTCTAGGAGTGGTTTTGTCTGTTTCAGCCGTAGTCGATGCAGGAGCGTTAAAACCCCAGAGCAGTGCGAAAGCCTGGCTGGTGTGTTTATCCGCTGGTTTGTTTTTTCTCTATGAGTTTTTTCAGCTCAATCTGTTTGATACCATCAATAATGAATTGCAACTGGCCTTTCAAATTGATGCCATTAAACTGGGCTGGATGTCCTCCAGCTACTTGCTGGCTGATATTCTGTTCTTGCTGCCCGCCGGTCTCCTCCTCGATCGCTTTTCCCCCCGTCTCATTATTCTCATTGCCTTAAGCATCTGTATTAGTGGTACCGTGGGTTTTGCCCTGACCAGCTCCTACCCGCTCGCCTTCTTTTTTCATTTTTTATCCGGCATTGGTAATGCCTTTTGCCTTCTGTCCTGTGTGATGCTGGTGTCCCGCTGGTTTCCGCCCAAGCGACAAGCCTTTATCATCGGTCTGGTGGTAACGATGGCCTTTATTGGCGGCATGCTGGCGCATGCTCCTTTTGCCAAACTTAACGAATGGTATGGCTGGCGTCAGGCACTGCTGCTTGATGGCGCTCTGGGCGTATTGATCCTGTTATGGATTTACAAGGTCGTGGAAGACTATCCGAGCACGTATACCCAACCCCGGCCGGTCAAGGGCAGCCCTTGGCAAAGCGGTCTTCTCAATGCCCTGAAAAATAAGCAAAACTGGCTGGCTGGCCTCTATACGTCCTTTCTGAACTTACCCATTATGGTGTTTGGCGCCCTGTGGGGTTCCAACTATCTCATGACCGTCTTTGGCCTGGATAAAATGTCAGCCTCGGCGGTAACCGCAAATATTCTGCTGGGCAGTATTTTTGGTTGCCCTCTGGCCGGCTGGTTATCCGATCGCTCCGGCAAACGCAAGCCGCTGATGATTCTGGGCGCGGTGACATCGCTGCTTTTGATGTTACCTTTATATCAAGGCATGCCCCTGAGCATTGGCCAACTGCATGTCCTGTTTTTTCTCTTAGGTTTAACGACCAGTACGCAGGTCATCAGCTACCCACTCATCGCTGAAAGTAATCCACCGCAATATACCGGCGCCGCCACCAGTATTGCTTCCATCCTGATTATGGGTGGCGGCGGTGTCGCGCAAATGATTTTCAGTATGGTGCTGCAGCTGAGCGCACGCCAAAACACGAACGCAGGCTGGTTGGAAAACGGCGTGCATCACTATCATATCAGTGATTACCAACATGCGGCACTCATGTTTCCCATTGCCTTTGGCCTGGCACTGATAGCCGTACTGCTGTTACGAGAAACTTACTGTCAACGACGTTCTTAAGGAGTAGCCATACATGCACATGACGGACACCATTCCACGTGATTCCTCGCCGGCTTCCGTATTCATGCCCTGGGTGGTTTGCGTCAGCGCCTCCTTGTTTTTCTTTTATGAATTTATACAGGGCAATATGTTCGCCTCCATTGGTGAAGAGCTGATGCGCGATTTCCATATCAAAGCCGATACCATGGCATTGATGTCCAGCATTTATTATGTCTCCAATGTGCTCTTCCTGTTTCTGGCCGGCATGCTGCTGGATAGATTTTCCCCGAAGCGAACCATTCTTTTTGCCATGGTACTTTGTATTATCGGCACCTTTATCTTTGCCAACACCCATTCTTTTGCCATCGCCATGACCTGTCGATTCATTACCGGTATTGGTTCAGCTTTTTGCTTTATCGGCCCTATTCGTATTGCCTCCCGCTGGTTTCCCAGCAAACGCATGGCCTTGGTTACCGGCATTATTGTGACGATCGCCATGACTGGCGGTATGGTCGCACAAACCCCCCTCACCCATCTGGTCGCCGAGTATGGCTGGCGACAAAGTTTAATGAATATCGGCTATCTGGGACTGATCATCCTGCTGATTATGAAAATTGGTATTGTGGAACGGCCGGAAGATAAAACGCAGCAAGACGATAGTGCCCCGCCATCAACCCTGTCTACTTACCTGAATATGAATAATATTGCACCGGCCATCTACACCAGTCTGATGAATATGGCTATTGCCGTTTGGGGTGCCATGATGGGTACAGCCTACCTGAAACAACGCCTGGCAGTAGGCGCCGATATTGCCTCCACCATCAATTCCATGTTGTTTTTTGGCGTGATCGTGGGCGGCCCATTCATGGGTTGGCTTTCTGATCGCCTGTCCTTACGCCTGCCGCCTATGAAGCTGGGGGTGCTCCTGTCGGTCATTACCGTGCTTTTCATCATGTATGCCCCCCTCACGCCCCTGACGATGGGAATATTATTTTTCCTGCTGGGATTTTTCACCTCAACACAGGTCATTAGCTATGCCCTGGTCGCTGAAAGCAATCCTCCTGCGGTAACGGCCAGAGCGGTGAGTGTTATTTCGATTCTGACCCAGGGCGGTTTTGTGCTCTATCAAATGCTCTACTCATTGATCTTGGTGCATAAGGGACAGGAAGTGATCAGCGCGGATGGCACACCGATTTATGCCTTGAGCGGCTATCAGTCTGCTAATGTGATCATCCTGATAGGGGCGGTAATTGCGGGGCTGGTGATGTATCGTGTGAAAGAAACCTATTGCCGGCCACAGGAGAACTAGGGATGCAACGACGGGTATGCGTATTGTTAATGGACTCTTTTGGACTGGGAGCCAGTCTGGATGCAAAACACTATGGCGATGCCGGCGCCGATACCTTTGGACACATCTTCGAACATTGCGCCGCCGGCAAAGCGGATATTGAGGGGGTACGCCAGGGGCCCCTCACACTTCCTCATCTGGCCCGATACGGCCTCTTTCATGCCGCGCTGGCCAGCAGCGGTAAACGCCTGATCGATCTGGCTCAGCTGCCGGAACCAACAGGCTACTATGGCTATGCGGTCGAGCAAAGTCTGGGCAAAGATACCCCTAGCGGCCATTGGGAAATCGCGGGGGTACCCGTCTTGTTTGAATGGGGCTATTTTCCAGAGACCATTCCCTGTTTTCCCGAATCCTTTATCAAAGCCTTTATCGAGCAGGCCGGGCTTCCCGGCGTACTGGGCCAAAAGCATGCCTCAGGTACCGAGATTATCGACGAACTGGGGCAAGCCCATATTCAAAGCGGACAGCCTATCCTCTATACCTCAGCCGACAGCGTCATACAGATTGCCGCCCATGAAGAACATTTTGGCCTCGACAGACTCTATCACATCTGCCAGATAGCACGTCATCTTGCCAATGAACTCAATATTGGCCGCGTCATTGCCCGTCCCTTTATTGGCGAGGTCGGCCAGTTTAAACGCAGCGCGAACCGCCGGGACTACTCCACTCCCCCTCCGGCCGCAACCTTGCTCGATCAGTTAACCGAACAGGGACGAGAGGTTATCGCCATCGGTAAAACCGCGGATATTTTTGCCCATCGCGGCATTAGCCAGACCATGAAAGCCGAGAATAACATGGCTTTGTTTGACCGTACTCTCGAAGCCCTGCAAAGCGCACCATCGGGTAGTTTGATTTTTACCAACTTTGTTGATTTTGACTCATCTTACGGCCACCGCCGTGATACCGCCGGCTATGCCCATGCCCTGGAGCAGTTCGATGCCCGCTTGCCTGAGCTGGATGCGGTTTTGCGCAAAGGCGATATGGTTATTATCACTGCTGATCATGGCTGTGATCCCACGCAAGCGGGTTCCGATCATACCCGGGAGCATATTCCGGTCCTGGCCTTTGGCCCAGAGCTAAGCTCGGCATTTATTGGCCGACGTGACAGCTTTGCTGATATTGGTCAGAGCATGGCCGAGTGGTTGCATACTGACGCTCTCTCACAGGGAATCAGCTTTATTGGCGTACCGCAAGGATAAGCGCCATCAGGACAGACTCATCCGTAAAACGCCTGCGTGGTACATAAGGAATACAACCCTGCTCATGTAGAAACCGCTCATCCCTCCCTTGAAATATTGCCTCACGCCCCCACCTATCTTTTTTTTACATCGAGGAAACGGTTTTGGAACAATATCGAGGAACCACGATTGTCTCCGTGCGCCGCGGCAAACAGGTCGTGATTGGTGGCGATGGACAAGTATCATTGGGTAATACCGTCATGAAAGGCAATGCCCGCAAAGTCCGTCGCCTGTACAAGGATAAGGTCATTGCCGGTTTTGCCGGCGGCACAGCGGATGCCTTTACCTTGTTTGAACGTTTTGAGAGTAAGCTGGAAATGCATCAGGGGCAATTGGTGCGCGCTGCGGTGGAGCTGGCGAAAGACTGGCGCAGCGACAAAGCGCTGCGTCGACTCGAAGCACTCTTGGCTGTAGCCGATAGCAAGTCCTCCTTAATCATTACCGGTAATGGGGATGTCATCGAGCCCGAAGAGGGGCTAATTGCCATTGGTTCTGGTGGTCCGTTTGCCCAGGCAGCCGCGCGTGCCCTCATGGAAAATACGAAATTATCCGCGCACCATATTGTCGAAAAATCGCTGAATATCGCAGCGGATATCTGTATTTATACCAACCATAATTTAACCATCGAAGAGTTGAACAATGAGTAAACTAAGCAACGATACTATGACTCCACGTGAAATAGTTGAAGAACTGGATCGCTACATCATTGGCCAGGACGATGCCAAACGGGCCGTTGCCATCGCCTTGCGCAATCGTTGGCGTCGCATGAATATTGCTGATCCTGCCCTGCGCAATGAAATTATGCCAAAAAATATTTTGATGATTGGCCCGACCGGTGTGGGAAAAACCGAAATAGCCCGCCGTCTGGCCCGCCTGGCGCAGGCTCCCTTTATCAAGGTGGAGGCGACTAAATTTACCGAGGTAGGCTATGTCGGTCGTGATGTGGAAAGTATTATTCGGGATCTGGCCGATACCGCAATAAAGCAGGAACGCGAGCAGGCGGTTAAAAAAGTCGATCATTTAGCTGAGGAAGCCGCTGAAGAGCGGATACTCGATGTCCTGTTACCTCCAGCGCGTGGAAGCCTGAATACCGAAGCCAAGCAAGACTCGCATACCCGGCAGATCTTTCGCAAACAATTGCGTGAAGGGCAGTTGGATGATAATGAAATTGAGATAGATATCGCCGCCAGTCCGGTAGGTGTGGAAATTATGGCACCACCAGGCATGGAAGATATGACCAACCAGCTGCAATCCATGTTCCAACAACTGGGTTCCGGACGGACGAAAACACGCAAGCTTGCCATCAAAAAAGCCATGAAACTCATTAAGGAAGAAGAAGCCGGCAAACTGATTAATGAAGAGGATATTAAATTTCGCGCTATCGAAAATGTTGAACAGCATGGGATTGTGTTTATCGATGAAATTGATAAGGTGGCGAAAAACAGTGAAAACCGTGGTGGAGCTGATATTTCACGCGAAGGCGTACAGCGCGATCTGTTGCCACTGGTGGAAGGCTCCACGGTATCAACCAAACATGGTATGATTAAAACCGATCATATTCTGTTTATCGCCTCCGGTGCCTTTCATGTCGCCAAACCCTCTGACCTCATTGCCGAATTGCAAGGGCGTTTGCCTATTCGCGTTGAATTGAACGCATTGAGCGCGGCAGATTTTGTCAGAATTTTAACCGAACCTACCGCCTCACTCACCGAACAATACGCTGCCCTGCTGGCAACGGAGGGAGTCCATCTCACCTTTACCGAAAGTGGTATTCACCGTATCGCGGAAGTGGCCTGGCAGGTGAATGAGCGCACCGAAAATATTGGCGCCCGCCGACTGTATACCGTCATGGAACGTTTGTTGGAAACCATCTCATTCACCGCCACGGATCAAAGCGGGGAAACGCTTGAGGTCGATGAAGCCTATGTCAATCATTATCTGGGAACCCTGGTCGAAGATGAGGATCTCGCCCGTTATATTCTCTAGAGCACACCGAGACAGCCCCATTGGCGTCACAAGGGGCTTTAAAAGATATGCCAACCATCGTCTGCGCTATGCGCATTGGGATAAAAAAGGCGGTTGATAAGACTGTTCCAAAACGGGCGGTAGACCGGCTCATAAAGCGGATGGGCCGGGTCGACCGGGAAACAAGGACCATGATTCATTTCCAGCAGATAGACCTGCTCAGACTGATCGAGCATAAAATCAACCCCCAATAAGGCTATTTTTAGCCCTTGCCGAGCTGAAAACGCCTCTGGATAGAGGCGCTGCAAGGCACGGACAACCGCTTGCGCCTGTGCCTGCATACGGGGGATGAAGGCTTGCAGCAAGGGAAATTGCGCAAGCGGGCGTTGGATAACATTTGCCTGTTGCGCACGAAGATGTTCATTGGTCAGATGACTCGCCAGAGAACGATAGTCCCCGGGGAGATAAGGCTGGAGTGCAATATTGACATAACCCTTTGCATAAAAGCCACAGGCGTGTTGCGTACTGAGAAACATAAAAAAACGCAGGGAATATTTATGCCCGCGTTCCGGCCCTCGCAACAGGTGCGGCGGTTCAAGATAGCGTTGTAAGACATACGGGCCCTGCAGGCAATCAGGACTGGTAAAAAAATCGCCAATAGCGTCCAGCTGGCTAAAAATACGCAGTCCCTGGCCATTGTTCAACAAGGCCGGTTTCAAGATGAAGGGACCTCGCTCCCCCTCTGCCTGCACTGCAGCCAGCTGCGCAGGCCAACTTTGCCAATCCAGTATCCAGGAAGCGGGCATAAACGGGAGAGATGCCTCTTGCAACAGCGCCGCCAAATGATGTTTTTCCTCCAGTTGACGCATAGCGGCAGGGTGAAAGGAAAAATGTGCTTCCCGCAAACGGGCCCGGGCGGGGAAGCGCGTTTTACGCCAGCCCCGCAGGCTAAGATAATGCGCTAAATTAGCATAGCTTGGCGAGCGATGCGCTGCCAGATGATAGTAATTACCGCGCCGGAAACAGCCCATGATGCCCCTCACAGACCAGCACATTGCGAAAGGTGGCCGGGGCTGCGTTCGGGCAGGCACAGGCTCATGCCAACTGCCGCCCTTTCTCACAGCTCATCAACACAAAACTTCCCGGCGCGTCCATCATCGAGGCAAGTGGCAGGCTGCTGAGCTCGCGCGCGGCTACCTTGCGACCCGATTGACGTTGCAACCACAACAACCAGGCCGGCCACCAGGAACCTGCGTGTTTTTCAGCCTGCTCCAACCAGGCTTGTGGGGTCTCGGCCGTGTGACTGCCATCATAATAATGGTACTTATTTTTGTCCGGTGGGTTCACAATACCGGCAATGTGACCGGAGCCTCCCAGTAAAAATCGTTTGGGTCCGGCCATCAGCTTAAAGCCTTGGTAAACCGTTTTCCAGGGCGCAATATGATCTTTTTCCGTGGACACAAAGAAACTGGGGGTGGTCAGATTGGTCACATCAATATTGACATCATTGATGACAAAGCCACCAGGCTGAATCAATTGATTATTTAAATACATGCCACGCAGATATTCTGAATGCATCTTGGCCGGCATGTTGGTACAGTCTGCATTCCAGTATAATAAATCAAAGGGAATAGGTTTTTTCCCCTTCAGGTAATTGGTCACAAAAAAAGTCCAAACCAGATCATTGGCGCGCAGGGAATTAAAGGTTGATGCCATATACCGGCCATCCAGATAGCCTTTTTTGTTCATTTCTGCTTCCAGATAACGCAACTGAGTATCATCAATAAAAACCGAGATATCACCAGGATCACAGAAATCAAGCATGGCAGCCAGATAGGTCGCCGATTTTACCCAATCTTTCTTCTGAGCCTGTAAATACGACAGCATCATTGCCTGCAAGGTTCCGCCGATACAAAAACCCAAGGTGTTCACCTGCGGTACGTCCATTTGTTGCTGGATGCACTGAATGGCCTGCACAGGCCCATCCAGCAGGTATTCCTGCATCCCCTTGTCGCGATAGCTCCCATCCGGATTCACCCAGGAAATGACAAAAACACTGATACCCTGCTCGACTAGCCAGCGAATCAAACTGTTGTGCGCACTGAGATCGAGAATATAGTATTTATTGATCCAGGGCGGAATAATCAGTAAAGGCACGGATTTCACGGTTGCGGTTTGCGGATGGTATTGAATCAGCTCCATCATCTCATTACGATAAATCACCTGGCCGGCCGTGGTCGCCAAATTCTCCCCTACCTGGAAGGCTTCGGTATCGGTCATCCGAATCACCAAGCGCGCAGAGTCATTATCCAGGTCATTCAGCAAATTTTTCAAACCCTGCAATAAATTAGTACCATGACTTTGAATGGTCTCTGCCAACAAGTGAGGATTGGTATGCAGATAATTGGCAGGCGACAGGGCATCCAGTATTTGCTGACTGAAAAAGCGAATCTTTTTTTCGAGCTGCGGATCGCCAAAATCCAAATAGGCCAGCATGGTGTTAAAGTGTTCACTGGCCAGTAGATAATGTTGCGCCAGCATGTTAAAAAAGGGGGTTTTCTGCCATTCCTCATGACTAAAGCGCCGATCGTCCAGCGGCATCGCACTACCTTGCAGCCAATGCTGCATCTGCTCATGCCACAGTCCAATCGCATCCTGCCAATAAGCGACCTGCGCCATTACAATCTGTTCCGGATTTTTCAGGAAGGCCAACATCATGGCCTGGTAATCTTCGGTCAGATCGATAAACTGTTGCACCAGCAGTGGAAGTTCTCCCGGAGTCTGGCGTATCGCCTCGATCACCTTCAAACTCTTTTCCGCCACTCCCTGCATCAAATGCTCCATTTCATGGCTATGTGTCATCCTGTCTCCTTAGCTATCAATTCCTTTATTGTGCAACAACTCACAGACAAAGGCAAAATATTGCTCTGGTCGCATTCCCATGTCATTCCGAGTTGATGGAGATGAGAAAATCAGGACTCGACCACAACAGCATTCTTTGTCTATGTATCAAGTGAATTATAAAAATCTACCAATTCTTGCTCCATTCGCATCGCTACATCCCCTTAACTGAACATAACGTCTCATTGCTTATGCATTTAATCTGGATTTTTGTCATGAGGTGGCCTTAGAGAGCGTCGTCAAAAAATGACATGCTTGTCTAAAAAAACCCGATAATCAATCTAAAATCATTGGCCTAAATCAACTATGCTGATAAAACCCAGCATGTACTATTATTAAAATAACATCATTAATAGAGATATTTATGCGACAAATTTTTATACATTTGCCCACTTTGAGGGATCAACAAAAGAGCGATTATCTCCTGCATAACCAAGCCATTGCTGAGAGATTAAATCTGGACATGGTTGTTATAGCCAAGCCTGAGAGCTTGAATTTATTACCTGATAATATAACGCTATATGACTGGGGAGAGGTACCTGTGCTGCCAGAAGAGCAAATCCGGGTCAGCTTGATGGGGCATGGGAGACGCGATGGTTTTGGAGACTTCGAGTCCTCTTACGAATTTTTTAATTTTCTGATCAGGCTTAAAGAACAAAATCCTCAGGTAACAGACATAGAGCTTTTCTCGTGTAATGTTGGCTTGACTACAGAAGACAATAGAGGTTTTTCCGCAGAAGTAGCGGAGTTAATTGATAATAACCCTGATTTCTTTCCTGGAGGGCTAGCGCTTCATGCATTTAGATTTGAAGATGATGGGCTTGGCAATTATTTTTTGGTGACTCCTATCGATACAGAAACAGATAAAATTAGTTTTGGTTTTTCAAAAACAAGCGGGGAGTGGGAACAGTTAAATAAAAAATTGGGAGATTTAGTAGGAGTAAAACATATCCTCGAGGGTATCGAGCTACTTAATAGAAACGAGCAATACGCATCCAGTCAAAGGCAGTCTTTCAACATGCCTTTCGGCTATCACCTATCGGATATACTTGAAGTAATCAATGAGTATTACGATACTCTAAATGACAAAGAACATCTGACAGCACTATCGATTCTTAAAGAAATGATAGAATTATGCCAAGTTTCAGGATTAAAGCTGTCTTCCCACCCCAGTCTGGGAAGAGATTTTGATAACATAGTAGAAAATGCAAGTTCGTTACGGTTAACGGATGAGCATTTGGAAATAAGCTATTCGGATAGAAATCCAAAACTACTTGACGAAAGGAGCTGTCAAACATGGCTCAAGCAACTTAGTATATATAACCTCAATATAACGATACCTGGTACAAAAATAAATATTAATAAACATGGCGATATAAGTGGGAAACAATTTCTTTCCTTCAACTCTACCGAATTCTCTCGGATAACACTAAATCTGAATGTAGAAGCCAGCCAGACTCAACAGCAAATGCAAGACATCATTACGACTAACCGGATCCCAGTTCAAAATAACGTCAATAGTTATGACATCACTAACCTAAGCAGCGTTTTGGTTAGATTTACAAATGCCCATCAAGGGGTGTCAGAATTAACCATCAAAAACAGGGAATTGTATGATGCTATTGGCCAATACCGAATCAAACTGGAAGATGATATTCGGGGCAACCACCGTCTAGTAAAGAGTAAAGTGAGAGATAGCCTTATGTTTTGGAATCCAGGTAAACCGGAAGAATCCAGAGCCGAAGCCAGACAACTAAGAAACGAGAAGTTTGAGCTGTTGTTTGGGGCACAACATTATTTATCGATGCCCAGTAGTCAGGAGGCCTATAATCAATTTCATGAAATTCTTAGTCATTGCTCAAAGGATGTCCTAGATTATGGGAATAAAACCAAATCCTTAATTGAAAAACTCACTGAACTAGCTGAAAATGACTACCATTTAGAAAGACCCAATTCAACCTTCTCGCCTTAGCATACATTTACTACAACCCCATTCATAATACCAATGTGTATTAGTTCTAACCAGATCTGATGATTTTTTTATCAAGACACACTCAATATTTCTAAATTTTTAGGCCATAGAGCAATGTATGGTTTGGATCCTATCTCTCTATAAGCAATGTTCACATATTTAAGATTGATGCTTTCCGCTTCTAAAATATTTTTTACTATTTCATAAGTCGTTACAGCATGATGGGTATGGATAAAAAGGTTGATCTCTCCACTGCCAATATCATGCCCATCAACTTCTGCATCAAAGAGTGACTCATCTAATCTGTCTTCCAGATCAGCTATTTCATCGATCTCTTCGAATAGCTCTTCCGGGAATTGTATAACTAATTGATATTTGATTATGATCACCTTTATGTAGAAGGAGACACTTTATAGTCCTGTGCCGCCTGCACATTTATATAAGCTTTTTGTCGATCCTCCGGGCGGATTGGAAGAGTTGAGTGTACTTTCCGTTCAAGCTGTAACATTGCGTGACAAGAACCTTGGGCGACAATGTTCAACCGACCTCCCTTTAGCTCTGCGGAGATATAACCTGTTCCAGGATTTTTTGTTATTCCAAACTTCAAATGCTCTCCATTCAGGAGAATATTCACCTCGCAATCTGCGATGAAATTTTTAGCCCACAGGCTGAGAATCTCAATATCTTTGGCAGTGCTCAATAATCCATATTGATATTTTCTTTACCAGCCATTAAATCGTCAGCAACTTCATTTAACCGTTTGTAGCTCATACC
Source organism: Legionellaceae bacterium (assembly GCA_020831865.1). Taxonomy (GTDB): domain Bacteria; phylum Pseudomonadota; class Gammaproteobacteria; order Legionellales; family Legionellaceae; genus JAFIFT01. Next base: position 237,450 of record JAFIFT010000019.1, read on the forward strand.
AAAGTCTTCTGGACTATCCTCCATCGCAGCTAAGATCAACAAAATTCCTAAGAACTCTGCGTCATTACGATCAATATCTCCCTCTATATACACCTCATCATGAGCCCATCTTCCAATTTCCGCAACATCCTCTTGATGACGGACCCGCTCTTTAAGATCTCTGCCAAAATCTGCTCTTGTATACATTATTTAAATCCTCTTTTTTCTGCGCCAGTGGGGGGGTAATGCTGAGCCCTTACATGATTTCCATCAATTGTTTTAGGATGAACTCTATTTACCAGGCATTCCGAACCCTAATAATCCATATTTATAGTTTTCTTCCCGGCAATCAAATCATCGGCAATTTCATTTAGCCTTTTGTAAGATATTTCAAATTCAGGCCCATTTTCCATGCAATTTAAAATTAGTAATATATTATTAAACTCCGCATCATTATCAGGAGTTTCTCCTAAGTAAACGTCATAAGCCCAAGCCCCAATTTCAGAGATCGTATTATGCTTGGCAATTCTTTCTTTTAGTTCTTTTCCAAAACCCATTCTTGTATACATTACTTCAATCCTCGTGATTGCCTAATTTCCGCTCCTGTAGGAGGATAGTGCTGTGCTTTGAGGTTTTTGTAACGCACGGAACTTCTGGTTCATTGCAGCCTGCGCGTTCACATTATTAAGTGCCACCTTGCCAATATGTGGGGGCGTACTTTATTTTGTTGACGTATATCATGTAAGATCCGAATTAAAGCCGACATTTTGCTCTATGTCTCTATTCCCGCCTGCTGGTTGCGAAAATAATCGAATCAAAATTTTAGGATGGTTCGTACGTAACAGAGAGCGCTTCCTTTTATTTTGATTTTAAAATTCAGAACCTTTACCAAAACGGGTAACGCTCTTTCCGTCAAGTCAGAGTCTCCGATCTAGTTGGAACTCATACCTTTCAAGAGAATGCTCACCTCGCAATCTGCGATGAAATTTTTAGCCCACAGGCTGAGAACCCCAATATCTTTGTCAGTGCTCAATAATCCATATTGATATTTTCTTTACCAGCAATTAAATCGTCAGCAACTTCATTTAACCGTTTGTAGCTCATACCAAAGTCCTCTGGACTGGTTTCCATCGCAGCTAAGATTAATAATATATCTAAGAGCTCCAAATCCTTACGATCAAGATCTCTTTCAAGATACACCGTATAAGCCCATCTTCCAATTTCCGCAACATCCTCTTGATGACGGACCCGTTCTTTAAGATTTCTGCCAAAATCTGCTCTTGTATACATTATTTAAATCCTCTCTTTTCTGCGCCAGTAGGGGGGTAATGCTGAGCCCTTACATGATTTCCATCAATTGATTTAGGATGAACTCTATTTACATTACCTTGGTGATCATAGGATTCCATCCATGTTCGTACTTGTCCTGTTTTGATATTATGTTCGGTTACGTGGCATTTCCGTGAGTAGGGTGAGAATCTCACTATCTTTGGCAGTGCTCAATAATCCATATTGATATTTTCTTTACCAGCAATTAAGTCATCAGCAACTTCATTTAACCGTTTGTAGCTCATACCAAAGTCTTCTGGACTATCCTCCATCGCAGCTAAGATTAACAAAATTCTTAAGAATCCGACATCATTATCATCAATATCTCCCTCTATATACACCTCATCATGAGCCCATCTTCCAATTTCCGCAACATCCTCTTGACGACGGACCCGTTCTTTAAGATCTCTGCCAAAATCTGCTCTTGTATACATTATTTAAATCCTCTTTTTTCTGCGCCAGTAGGGGGGTAATGCTGAGCCCTTACATGATTTCCATCAATTGTTTTAGGATGAACTCTATTTACTTTACCTTGGTGATCATAGGATTCCATCCAGGTTCGTACTTGTCCTGTTTTGGTATTATGTTCGGTTACGTGGGCATTTCCACGAGTAGATCCCGGTTTATGTGAAGCTCGTTCTGTACCATAATAACGAATTCGTCATCGACATCATCCACCCAATCGCTTCTTTCAATTTAATCAATCAGATCACTGGGCTGGAGCGGACGATAGTATTGCTCCGGCCGAACAAACCAGGCGCCTTTTACTTTTGCTTTTTCAAAGGCTTGTTTAATTTTGTCTGTAGCCAAAATATTTCCTAAATACTCCTTATCTCTTGCTAATTCATATTGACCCATGCACCCGGGCTTGTAAGTTAAGTATTTAAAACCGAGAATGGCATCGGTTGATTCCATCAGTGAATAGATGGATTTTTCATGATCAATGCCTGTAATAGTGCGCGTTAAATTTAACAATTTATAATTGGTTAAAATTCCATCTTTACAGCGAACTTTGGCATCAAAAAACTGAACATCGTCAGGCACTAATTCAAGCAGAATATCGATTATTTTTTGATTAACCAGCGGGGATGCCGCGTTATTCGGAATACAATCATACTTTTTTTGTATCAAAGTCGTGGTCACGTCCAAATTAAGGATGGGTGTGCGGGTCAATAAGGGATGGCCTACCGTGGCATCAATCATTGCCATGTCTGCATCGGATAATATCTTGGGCTCGTTATCAACATCCTTTTCTGTTAAGGATAATGCCGTTTTAATTTTTTTAAGCTTATCTGTGCTGATATTAACCTTTGTGGCAAACCCTCCCGCAAAAGAAAACATCTCATCTTCTGTGAAAATATAAGCTAATTGCGAGTGATGTCTGACAACGGTGCGGATAAAAAAATCATCGGCCAGATCAACGAGTGAGGAACGGCAATAGGCATAGCATTGACCAAATTCAGTTGAATTTAACTTAACCCCATCCCTCAATAAAAAATAATCAGGGGAATGATCATAATCATATTCTGCAATGTGCTTATTGGGACAATACTCAGGCATTTCCCATAAATAAATCATTTTTTTCTCCTTTCATTCTTGGTGATAGTTTATTGAGTCCACGGACGGTGATTTTTATTTAATGCAATATTTCCAGAGCGTAATTCTTGCCGATTTTCAGATAACATTTTTCTTAATTCAGCACGATATTGAGACTCATTCCAGTTTTCTGCCCGACCTCGTTTATGAATATCATCCATTTTACGAGCCACCGCATTCATTGGTGCCTGACGATGCCTTCCCCTATGAATTGACCTGGTCGGGTGTTGTGACGGCTGAGTCGGCAAATAGATGCGATTGGGTCGGGAGTCAATATTGTTAAACCCCGCCGCTTTTAATAAGGGATGATTTTTAGTTGCGGAATTCGTGGGGCTTATAATGTGGTGGCTTTGATAGCCTTTGCGCGATTAAAAGCCCCGGCACCAACCCGGTTGCCTTCTAACGCCCTATTTCCACCGCGGTTAATATTAATACGAGACTGGATACTAACGCCACCATAAACAAAAAAAGAGTGTCGCGAGGTTGCAATACTATGATCTTTATCCACATCATGACGCACACTCGCAGGTACCCAAAAACATTGCCCACTTAAGTCCACTTCTTTATCTTCTTTGCCAAAATGAATTTGAGCAAAACCGGACTCACAGGTTTCTTTTATTTTTCGTATTGGCATTAATTGGTGGCGTGTTTCTTCATTAGCAATGCGCTCTATTGCTTTTTGATCATTGTCACATATGGCCTGTTCTATATCTTGACTGGAGCCATGAAGAAAATTTTTGCCAATTTGTTCGCGTATAGGTCTTGTCTGATAAACAATAAGTTCGCTTAGCAATTTAGACATATTCCCATCCATGAAGTCATTAATTGCACCGGCTGACACCAAACATGCAGAAAATGCACTCACTAATTGTTTGAAAACGCTGTCTCTTTTTTCGCGTGATATGGTCCGTGCCATTTCGGTTTTCGAAGGGACCGCATCCCAAATTTTAAAGGACGGGAGCAATGGATTGGCTTTTACCAGGCATTCATAATAATGATTTCGTGCCTTACGCACTTCCTCAGAATTTGCATCAAAGACTAGTGGATTAATCTGATTTTGAATTTGCTTTAAATTTATAATTTGTTTTACTTTATAATCAGAAATACTATTTGAGATTTGCGCTCGGATATTTTGAATATCCGAAATAATATGATCCCTGCTCTCTTGATACACTTGGTGATAACGTTTAAAAGTATCTGTCTTGGGAGGGGTGTGTTTGTCTGCCGTATTGGTTAAATAGTGTAATGCGTCCAGCTCCTCCTTATTGTGTTGACGTATACCACCTAAGATCCGGATTAGAGCAGACATCTTACTCAGCTCTTTTAACCGCCCAAATTCTGGTAAATATTGCGCAAACTCATCATAATGTGTTGTAAATTCATGAGCAAAAATAAATTCTGGAGAATAGCGATGCGATATCCCGGATTGGCTTGCCATTGCTTTTGTTGATCGATAAATCAAAGCACTGTTTTTTGCCGTTTGTTCTATCTTTCCAGTATCATCTCGTGGTTGTAAGAACAATCGAATCAATGTCTCACGATAGTCCGTTGGTATATGGGTGTGTAAAATTGCATGATTTTCCCAATAAAATAATTGGGCTTTTTTATATACGTAAATCATGGCATGGCCATTGATCACCCGCTCTCCTTGCGTTAACTCTTGCACTTGCTCAGGCGTTAAAACATAAATGGGCCAACCTTCATCTTCATTGCCAACATCTTTTAATTCGCCATGTATGTCCCTCTCTATACGGTGTTTCTTTACAACCATCCTCAAATGACCCAGACCGATGGTGGTGATATCCTCTTTGTTAGCAGTATTATCAGGATCAGAGATATTGATATCTATTTCTTCTGCCTCAATCCAAAAGCGATGCAATGCGCCAGTGTGCTGTGCGGCATTAAAATCATCAATGATTTTGCGTAAATATTCAGGCAAATGTTGGATCATTGAGGTAACCGGCCTTTGTTCAAAGGGGTATTCACCGTTCACTTCTTGATTGGTCGTTAAAAATTTTAAAATATAATCTGTTAACAGCATGGTATTTAATAACTCGCTGTCACAAAGTTGTGATGGAGCAAAACGCATTACATTAAAGGGATGATATTCCATATTCGCATCAACGGGATCCAAGCTAAAAAAAGCGCCGCCAATATTTTTTTCTAACATTTCCTGCAAATCAAATAACGTAAATACTTTTTCATATGCAGAGCGACCTTGTGTCCAGGGCGTCATAAGAAAATTGATTTCGCCCGTTTTCGCATTAACTTCTGCGCCATTAATGCTTCGATAGGTTACAAAGCCACCCTCGCTTTCATCCTTGTATGGTAACGATCGCGTGGGTTTGATCCACCCCTTATCGTCTCTACCCACCATAATCCAGGGTGAATTCAGCCGCTCTTCTACATCCAAAAATGTCCAGTTATTTGCAAATAGAAGTTCATCCATTAAATCCAATCTAAATTTTTTCTCCACAGCGGGATCATAGTTTTCCTGAAACCAATTTTTTAAACAAGCTTCATATGCACTGTAAAGTATCGCTATGGCAGAATGCTCCAGAGGAATGCCATCGGAATGATTTTTATTATATTCATAACGATTCGTCATCACCTGAAGCAAATAACGCATTAAATGTAGCGATCTATTTTCTTTCTTTAAAAATGCCACGTTTGACTGCGCATTTTCAAAAAATGGGAACACATCTGCAATGATTAAGGCACGTTTTTTTAAAGCTGGAATCACTTCATTTAATGTGAGATCTTCGAACTGAAAAGCGGAAATATATTTTATGACTTGAGCATTTGCATAATTCTCAATGTCAGGGGTCGAATGATGGCCAATGCCAATGGCTGTTAAATACATTTTTAATGCTAATTGTTCATCCGCCTGTTTGAAGGCCGCTTTGTCCTCTATTACGGATGCCTGTTGAAACGTCAGTCCTATTTGTAAAAAAAGATTCACCAGTATTTCTTTGCTGCTTCGTCCAATGAAAACTGGCATCCAATCCATTAGATGAAACGCTGAGTGTCTACAATTCTCCGCTGTTTGCTCAATATTATCTGATTTGTGAATATCTTTTTCTAATGTGTATAGTAACGTAATGTACTGAATGTATTTGGATACATTTTCATTGCTATCCCCGGTTGACAAACGTTTCCTCAACGCCTGTAGAAGCTCTTTCGTTTCTTGCAAACCATCAAACCATTCTAAATGATTTTTATCAAGCAGATCATGGTTTGTGTCCCAATACAGGTGAAGCGCATTTTTATAGAGATTGCGGAAAAATTTATCAGAAAACAAAGGAATAATGCCTGGCAGCAACACATTAGCAGCGTTTTTTGCAAAATCACTGATTTTGCCAAGCGAGAGTAAAAGGCTGTTTGGATCCAAAGATGCTTGATGAGTCATGGATACGATTTCATCAATCGCTTCATATAACGATAATTCCGCTGCGTGCGGATCGCTTACTTTAAGCTTAGCGATCTCTGACGTAAGATAGCGTTTCATGTCTTTCAACGCGTTACCAAAGTAATTACCCGACAAAAAATCTTTGAATAATTTGATAGCAATGGCTATTGTGATACGGTCTTTGGCTATCCATACTATTTCTTCTGATAGCGTTGCTTCTTTAGCCTGAATAAACGTAAAAATATCATCATATAGCGCCCTGCCCCCGCCTTGTTCTTCTATGTGGTACAGACCGGATTTGAATGACTCACATTCCCCATGCTTTTTTTCTTGCATGGGAGTTAATGCATATTTTATCACCAGGGATTTATGCTGTTCCTTATAAACATGAGAATAGGAAAGTAGGTTCCCTGCTTTAAGAAAACCTTTCGGTGTGAAATCTGCTTCATAGTCAACATCCGAGGCCTGGAAAATTTCCCAATCCGCATCAAATTTTTCCCGCTTCTTAGAATCAGATAAAATTTCATAAGCTTCATTCACCAACGCCATTTTCTCTACATCACCCCCTCTGTCAGGATGATTATCCAGGGCTATTTTCCTATACGCTTTTTTGATGTCTTGTGACGTCGCTTCTTTTGTTATTCCTAACAATAAATACAAATTTTTCATAGTGCTGACAATTCTACCTGCATATATAGTGTATCGTTATTGGTTCAAAGCGCTAAATTATCGAATTGCGCTAATTCCGCTGCTTTTTCTTGCCAATACTTCGCTTTTTCATCATTTTTAAATACGGTTTTATATAATTCACTGAGCAATAGCTGCTTGTCCGTACCCATCTCTTCACCAAGGCGTTCTAATGGAATCAACGCTTCCTCTCCACCCTGCTGAGCTGCTTTCAAATAAGCATCAAAAGCACGGGAGTCATCCTTTTTATGATCGACTTGATAATAGTTACCTAACTTCATCATTGCATCTATAACCTCTTGGTTAGGTGAGTTATTAGGTTCATTGGAGTTATTGGGTTTATGGGGTTTATTCGAATTTGTTAAAAAATACCAGGCTCCACCAACGATGCCCCCTCCCCCGAGCGCTCCGCCAACCGCTCCACCTAATACATAATATCCAACCCACACAGCAGCGGGTTTTGCGGCCATAACAAGCGGTACTACAATTAATGGTAGTGGCATAACTTTTTCCTTAAACGGTTGCTCGCTAACGAGTGCTAATTAAAGTGCTTTGGTGGCCAAATATTACCACGATGATTGATTCCGAACAATTAGGGCGTGTCCTGAATATAGAGCGACAAAGACTTTTTTACATCGAATGCCCGTTTGAGCAGGAGAGAGTATCGCCATTTGCCTCATCGTCCCCCAGGCTTTGACGCCATTTTTCGCGATTGTGTGCCAATGTGGCTTGCAAGAGCACGGCTGCTTCGCCAAACACCGCCAGACCCTTCAATTCGGTGAGTGGGGTATTGGCGATTAATGCCTGCGCCACGCGAAGCTCCTGTTCTTCGGATAAGTTATGACTGGACAGATCAATCACTCGTAAAGCTTTGGGACGTTGCAGTGCTTCGATTAAGCAGGGGATATCCTCCACATCAAAGCGCATGCCACTCAGGTTGATGCGCTGCAGGCTCGGGTGTTGGGCCACCGTCTGCAACAGACTTCGTAACGATGGCGAACTGATATAGCAATGATTCAAATGCAAAACGCGCAAAGATTGGTTTTTAGCCAACCCGGCAAGAAATGCCCGCATGGCAGCATCACTGAAAATTAAAGAATGTTCATCTTCTATAACGTAACTAAACCCCAGATCAAGGGATTGCAGGCTATCGTATTCCGCCAGTAAACGCCCCAGCGCCGCCATTCCCTTATTGCCTTTGCCAATCTCGCCCCGGGAGAGATCCAAATGAGTGAGCCTGGCCGAGCGAAGCCCCTTGTGCTGATAAAAACCAGGCGTATCCTGTCCCACGAGGCAATTGACCATCTCCGCGACAAACGCATCATCGACCATTTTCATATTCAATTGCAGGTGCTGTAAATCAGTAGGTTCCGCTAACAACGCCAGCAGGGGATTGAGTCTTGCTAAATGTTTATCATTGCGGTGCATGGAAAACTGCAGGCGGTGCAGCTGCTTCGCGCGCCCCAGGGACGTCAGCAGCACATTCATGTACTCGGGCACGCTGGCGCAATCTTCTAACATCAGCTGCCGCAAGGAGGTTTTCTGCTCGAGCATTCCCATAAAGGAGCGCAAGTCCTTCTCCGAGCGAAAGGGCAGATTGCGCAACGATAAAACAGCTAAGGCATTGGCCGCGCTCATCACGGCGGTCAGGAGGGCTGCGCTATTTTTCAATACACGCTGATGACACTGGTCATCGTATTCATGCGGCGACAAAAAATGATTCAGATGAAATTCTCGCAAGGAGGCATTCTCTGACAGCGCACCTCCCCATGGAGCAAGATCCACATAGGCAAAACTTGCACTGTCTATGGTGATGCTCTGCAAAGCCTGCGATTGGCGCAGCGGTTCCGACCACAGCGTGACGATGCGCTCTGTCAGTCCCGTATCACCTATCAACGAAATCGCCATGTGTTCCAGTGAGGATTTGATCATCAATTGCGCCACCAGGCCGGCGATGTCCTCACTGTAAAGCGTCCAACACTGCAGCGAAAGCGACCGGAGGTTGCTGCAGTCTTGCAGAAAAAGTAATATTTCCCGGGCGTTGCTTTCTTCCATTCCTGGGCCAAGCACGACTTCCACCGACAGGGGGGGCAGACTGTGCGCCACCAAAGTTTTGACCTCAGTGGTTAGTTTTTCAATTTTTATATGGCCCATGATTGCTCACCCCCTAAATTGACATAAAAAAGACCATTATGCAGGATAAAAACAATGAAGCAAAGCCACTTTCTAATAGCTTGACGGCACAATGGCGGCATTATGCATCGCCTCCTTGCCGATTTATGGCTACAATAGCCCATTTTCTCCTCATTGATAGTGGATAGTAAAGCCATGCGCTTAAAACACATAAAATTGGTTGGCTTTAAATCCTTTGTCGAGCCCACCCTGGTTCCCTTACCGGATAATCTGGTAGCTATTGTGGGTCCCAATGGTTGTGGCAAGTCCAATATTATTGATGCGGTCCGTTGGGTTCTGGGCGAAAGCTCCGCAAAAAACCTGCGCGGAGCCTCCATGAGCGATGTCATTTTTAACGGCTCGAGCCAGCGTAAGCCGATGGGTCAGGCCAGTGTGGAGCTGCTGTTTGATAATAACGGAGGACGACTTGGCGGACCGTTTGGCCGCTATGCAGAAATTGCCGTTAAACGTGTGGTCAACCGCGATGGCGAGGCCGCATACTATTTGAACAACAGCCGTTGCCGTCGGCGTGATATTACGGACTTGTTTCTGGGCACAGGCGCCGGCGCTCGTGGGTATTCCATTATCAGTCAGGGTACGATTTCCCAGCTGATTGAAGCGCGCCCCGAAGACCTCAGAGTCCATCTGGAAGAAGCCGCCGGCATCGCCAAATATAAAGAACGCCGGCGGGAAACCTTAAGCCGTATTAGCCATACGCGCGACAATCTGCAGCGCGTCAGCGACATCTGTCACGAATTGCAGACCCAATTGCAGCGGCTGGAGCGGCAAGCTCAGGCGGCGGAACGTTATCGGGCCCTCAATCAACAGCGGCAACAGCAGCAACTCAAAGTTGGCACCCTGCAATGGCAAGCACTGGAAGAGGAGCGTATCATCGAGCAACAAAAGGTCGAGCAAGCCGCTGAGGCGCTCTACCAGCATAAAGCGCAGCGTGCCCATATACGCCATGAAGAGCAACAGCTGCTGAGCAGCATCAACCAAAAAGAACAGAATCAGCAAACACTGCAAACACAAGCCTTACAACTGGCAACTGAAATTGCCCGACTGGAAACCCACCTGCAGCAGCAACAGGAACAACAGGCCAACCGAGAAGCCAGTCAGGCTCAGTTGCAACAAGACTGCCAACAAACCGAAGCACAACTGCAAACGGAAAAGCAGCAACTGCACAGGAGTCGCCAGGCTCTGCAGACACTGCAAAAAAAACAACCGGCATTGCAAGCCAATCTGGAGCGCGCGCAACAGTACTTGCAGAGGATCAGTCTGGAGCAGGCACAGGCACAACAGCGTCGGCATGCTGCCGAACAGGAACTGCGCCATCAGCAGCATCAGGCTGAGCTGATAGACATCCGTCTGCACCAGTTACAGGAAAAACGCCAACAACAACTCTTGCAGGCCGAACGCATCCATCTCCCAGCTCTGGCCACAGAAATTAACGCGGTCAAAACCCAGCTACTCACCGCAACCCAGGCCAGAGCACAGAGCCAACAGCAGGCAGAACAGGCGCTAGCTGTGCTGGAGCAGGAACAGCAAAACCTGAAAAGGCAGCAACAACAATGGCAACAGCAACGACAGCAACTGGCACAACTGGAGAAAGACTACCAAAAGACGCTGCGAGCATATACGGTACAGCAAACTCAAATCGCCACTCTTGCCGGTGAAAATGGGCAACATCCTCAACTGCTGGCCTGGCAAAAAAAACAGCTTGCGCTGTATACGCAATGTCAGGTTGCGCCTGACTGGCGGGCAGTGGTAGAGTGGCTATTTGCCGATGCTTTGCGCGGCTTTCTCCAGAGCACCCCAATCCAGCCGCCTCTTCAGGAAGCCTGGCTCGCGGGCAGCGGTTGTAGTCTGTTCACCGAAAAACCACGTCCGGCCGACGTCCAGGAAAACCAGTTGCTCGCCCATATCCAGGGCCCGCTTCCCCACTGGCCGCTGCCCCTTGAAAAAATTTATATTGCTGAAAATGGGCAACAAGGGCAGCTTTTACTGCAAAGCCTGGCAGCAGATGCCTCGGTCCTCAGCCGGGATGGCTTGTGGCAAGGCCATGGCTGGCTCAGAATCATGCCGCAACACGCACAAAATACTCCCAGTCTTCTGGCATTGCAGGCTCAGGGCGCGACCCTGGCGCAACAGCTGGCGGAATGTGAGCAGCAAAAAATTCATATCGAACAAGAAACGGAGACGAGCTTGCAGCGGCTGGACGCACAGCAACGCAGGCTGGCAGTGCAGCAGCAAAACCTCCTGGAGCAACAAAACGAGGCGCAGCAACAACAGATCCACTGCCAGAATTTGCAAAAACAACGGGATAAGCTCTTGGTCCAACAGGCCCAACAGGCTCAACAGCAGAACGACTGCCTGGATGAACTGGCGCAGATCAACGAAGCACTGCTGATGGGCGAACAAGAACAGGAACAGCAGAAAAGCGCCTGTAAGCGAGCCGAACAGCACCTTCACCACTGCGTCAGCAGCGAGGCGACACCCGAGCTCCTGTCACAACAGCAACAAAAAGTAGCCGCCTTGCAAGCAGAGTGGCACCAGACCCAACTGGCCCTACAAAAAGAGCAACAACAGACCGAACAGCGGACACTGGCTATTGAGCGTGAACAGGCGCGGCATCAGACCCTCCTTGAGCGCTTGTCGGCACTGACCAGGCAAAACCGGGAGGCTGCACCGTCACTAAAGGATCTACCCGCCCAACTGAAGCATCTGCAGGCTAAACAGCAAGAAACCGACCAGCAACTCAACGCCGCCAAAGCAGAATTGCAAGCGCAGCAAAAACAGCAGGCACAGCTGCAGGCTAACCTGCTCTCCTGTGAACAGCAAGCCGAAGACGCCGGCCAGCGCTATCAGCAACATCAGTTACGAGAACAGGAACTGGCCGTTCGCGCTCATACCCTGCAGGAACAGCTGGCCGCTATGGGTTATGATTTGGCAGAGGCTCAAAAGCAACTCAGCGAGGGCGATTGCGTGTCTGCCTGCCAGCAAGCGCTGGCGGAATGCGAACAAAAAATAACCCGTCTGGGCGCTATTAATCTCGCCGCTATCGAAGAATACCAACAGGAAAAGGAGCGCCAGAGCATGCTCGAGCGTGAATACGCCGATTTAACGCAAGCCTTACAAACGCTGGAGAGCGCGATTGCCCAGATCGATAAAGAAAGCCGCCAGCGCCTGCGGGAAACCTTTGATACTGTCAATAGCCGCTTTGGCGAGATTTTCCCAAAACTGTTTGGCGGGGGACATGCCCGTTTGCAATTAAGCGAGGAGAACTTGCTGGAAGCCGGGGTATTGGTGATGGCCCAACCTCCCGGCAAACGCAACAGCACCATTCATCTGCTGTCCGGGGGCGAGAAAGCCATGACTGCCCTAGCGCTGGTATTTGCGATTTTTCAACTCAATCCGTCGCCGTTTTGCATGCTTGATGAAGTCGATGCACCGCTGGATGAGATCAACACCGGACGCTTTTGTGCGCTGGTACGCGAGATGTCACCGCTCATCCAGTTCCTTTTTATTACGCATAATAAAATCACCATGGAATTAGCCGGACAACTGGTGGGCGTCACCATGCGGGAGTCAGGCGTATCCCGTATCGTCAGCGTTAATGTGGAAGAGGCAGCTCAATTTGCGCAAAAACAGGCGTCCTCAGACTAGTAGCTCATCCTGCCCGAAAGACCGGGTAGCATCGGTGCTGGCGGCCTTGATTTGAGAATGGGGCTATACTTATTATGCACAAAGAGCCCAAAGTCAGAACCCTGCCAGCAACCGTTTTGTAAAAAAACAGCGCTTGTCTGCCAGGAGCATTGACACCACCCCCTGTACAATACGATACTAAAAGCAACGATTCATGACTGCCTGCCCACGGGACAGCGTTATCCTGTGGTATCATTGCTGACAATACAGGGCGGTTATTGACAAAAACCGGTATCCTGCTGTGCAGGTCATCATCACAGCGCGGGGGGGCTCGGAATACGCATCCGCAGAACCGGTTCACAATCACTTTCACACACAAGCGGAGCAAATATGTCGGCCAATCTGAGTTTAATTCTCAACCTGTTGTTACTGGCGGGTATTGCTGTCGCCATTACACGCCTGATACGGCAGCATCGCTCCCGGCCTGAAACGCCGGCCGTGCCCAAGGAACCCCGGCTGGGAAATCCTGAGCATCTGGCAACCGATGATATTATCGCCGTGCGATGCATCGACCCCTCCACCGACTCGAACCCATCATCACCCCATACGCCAGACAGCACGCCGATAGCCGGTGCACAAGCCTCGTCATCATCCTCGTCCCAAGGCCGTTCCCGCCCGGCCTCGTCGCCCCCCCCAGGCGACACACCGGAAACCTTGAAAAATCCAATCATGCTGTTTATCGCCGCACGCAAAAACCGGCAATTCGCTGGTTATGAATTACTACAAGCCATCCTCTCTGCGGGCTTGCGTTTTGGTGATGGCAATCTGTTTCACCGCCATCAGGGCGATAATGGGCAGGGCATTCTCATGTGTAGCCTGGCGGCTGCCACCGAGTCCGGCCAATTTAATTTGCAACGGATGGGAGCATTTACCTGCCGCGGGCTCTGCCTTTTTATGGAAGCCAGTACCAATAGCAACATTGACGAAGAACGTTTTTCCGTGATGCTGGAGGTAGCGCGGCGCCTGGCTGAAGAACTGGATGCCCTCATCCTCGATGAACGACACAAGCCCTTCAGTGAGCATAGCCTCCACTATTACGAACAACGGCTTGGCTGTGTATTAGCCATGACCGCAGACGCTGATTAACGTTGATGGACACGAGCATGATTACATTAAATGACCTGTCGACCTGGCTTGCCCACCCTCCCTGTTCGGAGCAAGCGATTCATCGTTTCCAAATCAACAGCCAGCAGATTCAGGCAGGTGATGTCTTTATAGCCCTGCCAGGGGAGCACACCGATGGACACCACTACATTGCGCATGCCGCCAGTCAGGGTGCCATTGCCATTATCTGCGAACGCCCGCAGGCAAAGTTGAATATTCCCCAGTTTGTTGTCCCTGAAACAGCTAAAGCCCTGGGCTTTATTGCCCGGCAACACCGGAAACGCCTGCATTGCCCGGTAATTGCCCTGACCGGCAGTAATGGCAAAACCAGTGTCAAGGAAATGATTGCCGCCTGTTTACCAGCCCCATTTTTAGCTACCAGCGGCAATCTTAATAATCATCTGGGCGTGCCACTGATGGTACTGAGGCTCAACCGTCAACATCGTTTTGCAGTGTTTGAGTGCGGCGCCAACCATGCCGGTGAAATTGCCTATACGGCCGCTATCTGCCAACCGGATATCGCACTCATCAATAATATTGCACCAGCTCACATCGAGGGCTTTGGGTCTATCGAAGGCGTCGCACGGGCCAAGGGGGAAATCTACAGCAGTCTGGCGGCCAACAAAATTGCCATCGTGAATGATGATGATCACTATGCCCATTTTTGGGATGCACAACTTCTCGATAAACAGGTATTGCGTTTCTCACGGAATCATCCGGCAGATATCAGCGCCCACCACATTCAATACGACAGCAAAGCCTGCGCCAGCTTTCAGTTACGCTTCCCGGATCAGCAGAACTGGCAGCTACAGTTACGGGTTCCCGGCGCCCATATGGTGGCAAATGCCTGCGCTGCTGCCAGCTGTCTGTGGGCAGCGGGCATCGACGGCTCCGCCATTGTCGAGGGTCTGGCCCATTTTCAAGGGGTGCCAGGGCGTCAGACCCTTGTCAACGGTTTACACGGTGCCTGCATTATCGATGATAGTTACAACGCCAATCTGCACTCCGTGCTGGCTGGTATCGCGGTTCTGCGCCACTACGGCGGCCAGCGTATTCTGGTTTTGGGTGACATGGGTGAGCTGGGAAGCCATAGCCTAAGCCATCACCAGGAGGTAGGAACAGCCGCCAAAACTGCCGGTATTGACCACCTGCTCACCATAGGTGAAAACAGCCATGCCGCAACCCAAGCCTTTGGAGCAGGAGCCTGGCATTTCACGGATAAAAAGAGCCTGCTGTCGCAGCTCCGTGCTCTAATCACCGCAGAAACCACCGTACTGGTCAAAGGCTCGCGCAGCGCCGCTATGGAAACCATCGTGGCTCCCCTTTTGCTCCAGCACCCCCCTGTAGAAGGATAATATTGATGCTCTATTGGCTAACCCAACTTTTTCAGGAGCAATACCATGCCCTGCGTGTCTTTCAGTATCTGACCTTTCGATCCATACTGGCCGCACTGACCGCCTTACTGGTCGGACTATTCCTGGGTCCCGCACTCATCAGGGCGCTCAAACGTCTGCAAATTGGCCAGATGGTACGCCAGGATGGCCCGCAAAGCCACTACAGCAAAAAGGGAACACCGACCATGGGGGGCGCTCTGACGCTGCTCAGTATTTTGGTCAGCTGTTTGTTATGGGGAGATCTGCGCCAATCCGCACTCTGGCTGACGATGTTGATTTTGGTGGGTTTTGGCCTGATCGGCTGGATTGATGATTATCGCAAAGTGGTACGAAAAAACAGCCGCGGCCTGCCTGGCCGCTGGAAATATTTCTGGCAGTCCTTGCTGGCGCTTCTGGTTGTTTGCTGGATTTATGCCACCGCCAGTTTACCCATTCAAACCCAACTCAGTATTCCCTTCTTTAAAGACTGGTTACTGCCGCTGGGCTGGTTTTTCCCCATCCTGGGCTATTTTGTCATCGTAGGCAGTTCCAATGCCGTCAATCTGACCGATGGTCTTGATGGCCTGGCTATCGTGCCGATTATCATGGTCGCCGGTGCCCTGGGGATTTTTGCCTATGCCAGCTCCAACGCCAACTACGCCCATTATCTGGCCATGCCCTTTGTACCCAATACCGGTGAGTTAACGATTTTCTGTGCCGCTATGGTCGGAGCAGGCCTGGGATTTCTCTGGTTTAACAGCTATCCTGCTCAGGTTTTTATGGGGGATGTGGGCTCGCTTTCGCTGGGAGCGGCACTGGGTATTATTGCTATCCTGATTCGCCAGGAATTAATTCTGTTGATCATGGGCGGCTTGTTTGTCATTGAGACACTATCGGTTATCCTGCAAGTCGGCTACTTCAAGTACTCCGGCGGCAAACGCCTTTTCCGCATGGCTCCCCTGCATCATCATTTTGAATTAAAAGGTTGGCCAGAACCGAAAGTGATCGTGCGCTTCTGGATTATTAACGTTATTTTCGTACTGTGCGGCTTGGCTACCCTGAAATTACGCTAGGAGAACATGATGAATGCACACTGCAATCTGGTGGTCGGCCTGGGCAAAACTGGTCTGTCCATAGCGCGCTGGCTCGCTCGCCAAGGGCAGTCTTTTATCCTCTACGATACCCGCGACACCTTAGCCAATCTTGCCGAGATCCAGCACTTGTTTCCGGACACCGAAATTTTTCTGGCCGACTTGCCTGACATCTACTGGCCCAGAATTCATAACCTGATCTGCAGCCCCGGCATTCCTGATACCGCCGCCATTTTGCAAAAGGCGCAGCAGCACCAGATTCCCATCATCGGAGATATTGAATGTTTGGCACGGGAGCTCAAAGCTCCGGTGATTGCAATTACCGGCACCAATGGCAAGTCCACCGTCACAACGCTGGTCGGCGATATGGCTCAAGCTGCCGGTTTGAAGGTGGCTGTTGCCGGCAATATTGGCACGCCAGTGCTGGATGTACTATCCAAGAATACGGACTATGATCTATGGGTGTTGGAACTGTCGAGTTTTCAACTGGCGCGCACCCACAGCCTGCGCCCCAAAGTGGCCAGCATTTTAAATATCAGCCCCGACCACCTGGATCACCACGGGACGATGGAACAGTATATTGCCGCCAAACAACGCATCTATCAGCAGGCTGAGGCCATCGTGTATTATGCCGATGATCCCCTAACCTCCCCCACTGCCCTTGCAGCACAGACCCGCAGCGCTTCGTTTTCACTGACCCACAACAGCGCCCCTGACCACTGGGGTATTGTGGAAAAAGAGGGCGAAACCTGGCTGGCACACGCTGGACACGCCTGGTTCAATGTGCAGGAACTGCGCTGCAAGGGACGCCACTTTTGGCTGAATGCGCTGGCAGCCTCTGCCCTGGCACAATATGCCGGCATACCCGATGCAGCCATCAAAAAAGTATTGCGCGAATTTAAGGGACTGCCTCACCGGACGGAATGGGTACGCAACCGCCATGGTGTGGACTGGATCGACGACTCAAAAGGAACAAACGTGGGCGCCACCCTGGCGGCGCTCCAAGGCATTGGTGCCGCCATCGTCGGGAAAATTATTTTACTGGCCGGCGGTGTGGGTAAAGGAGCAGATTTTAGCGAACTGGCTCCCGTGGTCGAGCAATATGCCCGTGCAGTCATTTGTTTTGGCCGCGATGGTCCGCGTATCGCGGAATCCTTACAAGACACAGCGTCGATTTTTGCCGCCGCAGATTTCAACGAGGCGATTTTACTGGCAGAGGCACAAGCCCAAGCAGGCGATGTGGTACTATTATCACCGGCCTGCGCCAGTTTTGATATGTTCCGTGACTTTAACCATCGTGGTGAGCTCTTCCAGGAACGGGTAAGGGCATTATGAGTCGGCAAAGCCGCTACTTTTTCACTACCCTGCCGGGCAAACGTCCAGACTCCCTCGTTGACCGCTGGCTGTTAGGCACTGTGATTGCGCTGATGATGATCGGTTTGATCATGGTAGCCTCAAGCTCCATTATGCTGTCCAGCAGCCAGTACCATCAACCCTTTCATTTTCTTTTCCGGCAAACACTCTATCTGTTTACCGGTATCATGGCAGGCCTGGTTGTGGTACGCATCGACAGCAAATTCTGGGAAAAACTCAGCATTCCGCTCTTATTGCTCACACTGCTGATGCTGGTATTGGTGTTAATCCCCGGCCTGGGCCGCAGTGTCAACGGCAGCCGTCGTTGGTTAATGCTCGGCCCCCTGGGCATCCAGGTATCCGAATTAAGCAAACTCAGTATGATTTTTTATATGGCGGGCTATCTCGTACGGCAACAGCACAAAGTACAGCAAAGCGTCAGTGGCTTTATTAACCCCATGCTGGTGTTAAGCCTGGTCGCGACCCTGTTAATGCTGGAACCGGATTTTGGCGCTACCGTGGTGATCGCCAGTACGGTTTTGGCCTTGCTGTTTCTGGCCGGGGTTAAAATCCGCTATTATCTGATACTCGTAGGAATCGTCACATTGGCACTGGCCCTGCTGGCACTCTCTTCACCCTATCGGGTAGCTCGTCTGACCGCCTTTATGAATCCCTGGGCAGATCAGTACAATAGCGGCTATCAGCTCACCCAGTCGCTGATTGCCTTTGGACAGGGCGGATGGCTGGGTGTTGGCTTTGGCGAAAGCGTGCAAAAATTATTTTATCTGCCTGAAGCACATACAGATTTCTTATTTGCTGTACTGGCAGAAGAAACCGGCTTGCTGGGAATTGTTGTGGTGATGATTTTGTATAGTATACTGGTAATAAGAGGGATACGTATTGCGTTTACCGCGCATGCCCTTGAGCGATTTTTTGCTGCCTGGACAGCCTATGGACTGAGCTTCTGGCTCGGTTTGCAGGCGTTTATCAATATGGGTGTGAATGCTGGCTTGCTGCCAACCAAGGGATTGACGCTGCCGTTATTAAGCTATGGTGGCGCCAGCATTGTTGTCAATTGTGTGGTCATTGCTTTATTGATCCGCATTGACTACGAAAATCGCTGGCAACAACTGACCATGGGCTAGAACTCATCGGCCATTGCTTGTACAGTTGCGACACTAATGGCCGGCAGGCTCTAATAAAAAACGGGAGACGATCTGTGAATAATATGGCCATTTTCAACTCACCAAGGATGGGCCGGGTTGAACACATTCATTTTATCGGTATAGGTGGCACCGGCATGTGTGGTATTGCCGAAGTATTGCACAACGATGGCTATTCTATCAGCGGCTCTGATATGGCAGAAAGTCCGGTCATCCAACGCTTGCGTAGTATTGGTATTACGATATTCATCGGACATCTGCCGGAGAATATTCAGGGTGCTGACGTAGTCGTCCGCTCCACGGCGGTGCGCTCGGATAATCCGGAAATCATCGCAGCCCAGCACCAGCAAATCCCGATTATCCCCCGGGCCACCATGCTGGCGGAATTAATGCGCTTTCGGCAAGGTATCGCCATTGCCGGAACCCACGGCAAGACCACAACCACCAGCCTGGTCAGTTCCATTCTGGCCGAGGGCGGTCTCGATCCGAGCTTTGTGATTGGGGGCCGTTTAAATAGCTGCGGCTCCAACGCCCAATTGGGAAAATCAGCCTATTTTGTTGCGGAGGCCGATGAGAGTGATGCTTCCTTTTTGTTTCTTAAACCCATGATGGCGGTTGTCACCAATATTGACGCCGATCACATGGGAACCTATGAAGATAGTCTGGATAAGCTGAAAGAGACGTTTCTGGAATTTTTACACCATTTGCCCTTTTATGGCCTGGCGGTCATCTGTGCTGAAGATGAAGGGGTACAGTCCATCATGGCGGATATTCAACGCCCCATTATGAGCTATGGTTTTGCGGCCAATGCCAACTACCGTGCCCGTGACTGGACCCAAAATGGCTTGATGAGCGAGTTTAGCGTTGAACGACCGGCACCGCATGGCACGCTGGCTATCCGCTTTCCCTGGCCGGGTCGCCATAATGTCTTAAACGCACTGGCAGCTATTGCCGTGGCCACGGAGCTCGGTGTCGATGACGCCGCAATTATCAGTGCCCTGCTCAATTTTCAAGGCGTGGGACGACGCTTTCAGATCCTCGGAGAACGCCAGTTTGCTCAGGGCAATGCCATGGTGATTGATGATTATGGCCACCATCCCCAGGAGATTCTATCCACCATTGACGCCTTTCGCAAAGCATGGCCCAACAAACGCCTGTTGCATGTCTTCCAACCGCATCGCTATACGCGTACCCAGGCTTTATTTGGCCAGTTTACACAGGCATTGAGCCTGTCGGATGAACTGATGTTAATGGATATTTACGCCGCTGGAGAAGCCCCAATTCAGGGAATCAGCAGTGCCAGTTTGCTGCAATCCATACAGGTCAACCAGCCTCATGCCTGCCTCGTCAATGATCAAAATCTGGAACAGGTCTTACATGCCAGTGTACGCGAGGGAGATGTCATACTCATGCAAGGTGCCGGTAATATTGGACAAATCGCGCATCAACTCATGCACAATGCCCTGGAGCAGGTATGAGACAAGAGAAAGAACCCTCCGCGTTGCGCGGCAAACTCAGCTTTAATGAGTCCCTGGCCAAGTATACCACCTGGCGGGTAGGCGGCCCGGCAAAAGTACTATATAAACCGGCAGACATTGATGACTTGCAGTATTTTTTGCAACAGTTACCTGCCAATGAGCCTGTCCTTTGGCTGGGTCTGGGTTCCAATTGCCTGATCCGCGATCGCGGCTTCTCCGGCACGGTCATTGTCACCCAGCATGGTCTGCGTCACATTCAATTATTGGACCGGCAGAATATTTTGGTGGAAGCCGGTGTCAGCTGTGCGTCGATGGCCCGCTTTTGTGCCCGCAACCATTTGAGCGGCGGCGAATTCTGGGCAGGCATACCGGGAACCATGGGTGGGGCGTTACGGATGAACGCCGGCTGTCACGGCGGGGAAACCTGGCAATGGGTACAACGCGTGGAAACCATCAATCGCCAGGGCGTGCGGAGCTGGCATGATGCCTCACGGTTCCGGGTTGACTATCGGCAAGTCGATGGTCTGGCCCATGATGAATGGTTTGTAGCGGCTATCTGTGCGTTGCCGGAAGGCAGCAAAGAACGTGCTCTGGCAGAGATCAAGTCGCTGTTGGCACACCGCTCCGACACCCAGCCAACCAGTGATTATAATTGTGGCTCGGTGTTTCGCAATCCGCAAGGAGATTATGCCGCTCGCCTGATTGAGCAATGCGGCCTGAAAGGATTCCAGATAGGAAACGCCCAGGTTTCCAGCAAACACGCCAACTTTATTATTAATCAGCACGGCGAGGCTTCGGCGGCCGATATTGCCCAACTGATCCAGCATGTACAACACACGGTATTAACCCAAACTAATATTGAGCTGACTCAGGAAGTCTTAATCATAGGAGAGCAATAATATGCCGCAGCCTAGCAAAGTGGCTCTGATTTACGGCGGAAAATCGGGAGAGCACGAAGTGTCTCTGCGTTCAGCCGCCTCTATCTTTCATCACCTTGACAAGGACAAGTATGAAGTCAGTGCGATTGCCATTGACAAAGACGGTCAGATTTTCCTGCACGATGCCACTGTGTTGCACGCCTACCCTGAAAGTCTGCCGGTTCACCATCCTAAGGCCAAACCGCTTCCTGCCCTGATAGAACATAACCGCTTTATCATAGAAACCGACTGCGTCTTTCCCGCCATTCATGGTCCGCTTTATGAAGACGGTTGCCTGCAGGGTTTGCTGGAAATGAGCAATACCCCCTATGTCGGCTGTAATGTCCTGGCATCTGCGATCGGCATGGATAAAGACATTGCGCGACGCCTGGCCTGCGATACGACGATTCCCAGTGCTCGTTATACCCTGCTGAACGGGCAAATGAGCAGTGCCCAGCGCCAGGACCACATACAAGCGCTGGTCGAGCGCGTTGGCTGGCCACTGTTTATCAAACCCTGTTCCCTGGGCTCCAGTGTCGGCATCCATAAAGCACAGTCTCTGGAAGAGGCACAACTGGCCATCGAAGATGCCCTGCGCTATGACGCTTCCGTACTGATCGAAGAATATATTCAGGGGCGGGAAATCGAGATCGCCGTTCTGGAAGATATCCATCAGCCAGAGCAGTCCTTATGCAGTATCCCGGGCGAAATCCGCATGCGCAACGCCGGTGACTTTTACTCCTATGATGCAAAATACCGCCAGGACAGCCAGTGTGAATTACTGGTACCGGCGCTATTGTCAGATTCTGCCGTGATGACCCTGCAACAGCATGCGCGCACTATTTTTCGCCGTTTAAAATGTCAGGGCATGGCACGGGTCGATTTCTTTGTCCAGGAAGACGGCAACAAAATCTATTTTAATGAAATAAATACCCTACCCGGTTTTACCTCGATCAGCATGTATCCGCGTTTATGGGAAGCCAGCGGCATTGCCTATGCGGCGCTTTTGGATAAGCTGCTGCAGCTGGCCTTAAAGCAGCAGGCGTGGCGACAGCAACGCATCACCAGCTATTTATAATCAGATGACGGCCCTGTTTCGCTTGCCCCGAACCGCGAAGGGGCGCTTTCTCAGTAAATTATCGGCTCTTGTCGGTATTGCTATTCTCTTGTCCGCCCGTTCGGTCTGGTTATTTTTGGCCGATCCACAACGTTTTCCTATCAACACCGTGCATGTTGAAGCAAACTATCAACATCTGTCCCACCAACAATTAAAAAAGCTGCTGAGCCCCTATCTGAACTATAGTTTTTTCAGTATTCCCGCATCACGTTTGCGGCATGAGTTACTGGCCTTAGGCTGGGTAGAACAGGTAGAGATTGAACGCCAATGGCCAGACCACCTGCTGTTGACGATTCGGGAAAAAACACCTTTCGCCCAGTGGAACCAGCAGTTGATGACCAGCGAAGGCCACTGTTTTCAGGTGGATGATCTGGAAAACTGGCCGCAACTGCCCCACTTGTACGGGCCAGCCGGTTCAGCGCTGAAAGTACTTGCACAATATAAAAATTTGAGTAAGATCTTGTCAGAATACCGTTTATCTGCCAGCATAGTAAGCTTACACGAGAATGGTGCCTGGGATCTCATCCTGAACAATCAGCTCTTGATCCACTTGGGCAAGCAACAAATTGAGAAAAAACTAAGGCGCTTTATGAGAGCCTGGCCAGTACTGGAGTCAAGCCATCACAGCGTGCCGCACAGCGTCGATTTGCGCTACCCTCAGGGTATGGCCGTCGATTGGTCAAGCGCAGCGGGTGCCTTGACAACGACTTAACGCAATAGTATGGAAAAGCTATGGCAAAAAAACAAGAAAAACAGATCATAACCGGACTGGACATCGGCACCTCCAAGGTGGTCGCGCTCATTGCCGAAGTTGGCCCTGGCGATCAGCTTGAAATCATCGGTATGGGACGCTCGGCCTCGCGCGGGTTAAAACGCGGCGTGGTGGTGGATATTGAGGCGACGGTGCATTCAATTCAACGCGCGATTCAGGAAGCGGAGCTCATGGCCAACTGCGAAGTTCGCTCCGTGTATGCCGGTATTGCCGGCAGCCATATCCGCAGCCTGAACAGCCATGGGATTGTGGCCATACGAGATCGGGAGGTCTCGGCGGCAGATGTCGAGCGGGTCATTGAAGCGGCCAAGGCCGTAGCCATTCCGGCGGACCAAAAGATTCTGCACGTCTTGCCTCAGGAGTTTATCATTGATAATCAGGGGAGCATTCGTGAACCGGTGGGCATGGCCGGCGTCCGTCTGGAAGCGCGGGTACATATCGTGACCGGTGCGGTATCGGCTGCCCAGAATATTAATAAATGTGTCCGCATGTGTGGTCTGGACGTACATGACATTATTCTGGAGCAACTGGCTTCCAGCCACGCCGTCCTTAGCGAAGATGAAAAAGAACTGGGCGTCTGTTTAATCGATATTGGCGGCGGCACGACAGATATCGCGGTTTTTGCAGAAGGCGCCATTCAGCATACGGCTGTGATTCCTATCGCCGGCGACCAGGTCACCAATGACATTGCCATGGCGCTGCGTACGCCAACCAAAGCCGCTGAAAAGATAAAAATTGAGCATGCCACGGCGATCCCCTCCCATGCCAGCGTTAAAGAAATGATTGAGATTATGGCCGTCGCAGATGAACGTCCCGGCCGCAAAATTTCGCTGAACGCGCTGGCGGAAGTGGTATCGGCTCGCTATGAAGAACTGTTTATGCTGGTGCGCAATGAATTGCGGCGTTCAGGTTTTGAAGACCGTATTGGCGCGGGCCTGGTCATCACCGGTGGAGGCTCTGCTGTGCAGGGCGCCCTCAGCCTGGCGGAAGTGATTTTTGCCATGCCGGTACGCATGGGGGTCGCCAAAGCGCTCACCGGCTTACCCGTGGAAGCAGTCAATACCGCCATGGCCACCAGTGTGGGTTTATTAATGCACGGCTTACAACAACAGACAGAAGGCGGCTATACCCTTCCGATGATGGGAAAAAGCTACCACAATGTCTGGAACAAAATGCGATCCTGGTTTCAGGGTAATTTTTAATCTACGGCTGAGCGTACATGATGCCGGCAAGCGCTTGCGCGCTGCTCCGCCAGGCATCCTATACCACACATCAGTCACAATAGTATTGCGATGGCAAAACCCGGACGCGTTGCCATACCATCAGAGGAGAAACGAATATGTTTGAATTAGTAGAGGGCCAGAACGATAATGCTGTCATCAAAGTCGTGGGCGTTGGCGGTGGCGGTGGCAACGCCGTAGAACACATGGTGTCTGAAAATGTGGAGGGCGTTGAGTTCATCTGTGCCAATACCGATGCGCAAGCCTTGAAAAAATCAAGCGCCACCACCCTGATGCAGTTAGGGAATGAACTCACCAAGGGGCTGGGTGCCGGCGCGAACCCGCAAGTCGGACAACAGGCAGCCGAGGAAGACCGGGAACGCATTAAAGAATTTCTTGCCGGCTCTGATATGGTGTTTATCACCGCCGGTATGGGCGGCGGTACCGGGACGGGTGCGGCGCCGGTTTTTGCCGAAATTGCCCGGGAACTAGGGATTTTAACGGTAGCCATTGTCACCCGCCCTTTTTCATTTGAAGGCAAACAACGTGCCCTGGCCGCAGAGGAAGGAATTAGAAATCTGGCGCGGCATGTAGACTCCCTGATCACCATCCCCAACAATAAATTATTGAGTGTGCTGGGCAAAAATATCAGCCTGTTGAATGCTTTCAAGGCAGCAAATAATGTGCTGCTGGGTGCAGTTAAAGGGATTTCGGATCTGATTACCCGCCCGGGCTTAATCAATGTTGATTTTGCCGACGTACGCACCGTAATGTCGGAAATGGGCATGGCGATGATGGGTACGGGCAGCGCTACCGGCGAGCAACGTGCTCGACAAGCAGCCGAATCAGCCATTGCTTCCCCCCTGTTGGAAGATGTCAATTTTGCCGGCGCCAAAGGCGTCCTGGTCAATATTACGGCAGGACTGGATATGTCCATCGGTGAATTTGAAGAAGTGGGCGATGTCATTAAAGGCTTTATCTCCGATGACGCGACTGTTGTCGTCGGCACTGTCATTGATCCCGAACTTAGTGATGAAATGCGCGTCACCGTCATTGTCACCGGATTGGGTCATGAAAGCCGTCATGCCCAGCCTGCCAGCGCTGCTATGGCGAATCGCAGCCCTTTAAGTGAAAGCGCACACCGTGATAGCGGTCTCAATTTCCAGCAGTACGAGCGGCCGGCCGTGTTACGGAAACAACCCACCTCTACGGCGGCGACTGAGTTGGCAGGCGCTGAAAACAGTGCCGGCCTGGAAAATTATCTGGATATTCCCGCCTTTCTGCGTCGCAAAGATAAAGAATAACACCCTCTGCCGCTGATCTCAGCGGCCTCGTCTGATAACTGCCCGCAGCTCAGTGGGCAGATAGCATCAACTCGCGATTAGCGGGTATAAGCCAGGGAATGGCATCGGCTACTTGCACAGGGAGCACCCACCAGTCTCTGTACCCAATCTTTTTGAAATATGCCAGCTCTCGGCAGAACCTCCACTCACACCTGTATGCGCATCTGTTTTTGCTTTATGCATACACAAAATGCTATAATGCAGCCTTCTATTACATCATCAAAAATAAAGCCCCATTAATGATAATAAAATAACCACTAAAGACAAAAAAACCGCACATTTGCATAAAATCTGTGGAAAAAATGAGAAAAATTAGACTAATCAACCTATTGTTGATATTATTAGAAAGTTTATTGTGCTTAAAATACACCAAATCCGTCGAAGGCGAACACTTAATGATAAAACAACGCACCCCCAAAAAAATCATTCAAGCGACTGGTGTTGGCTTACACTCGGGTGAAAAAGTTCTGATGACCCTGCGGCCTGCTCCCATCAACACCGGGATTGTATTCCGACGGGTGGATCTGGATCCGATTGTGGAAATTCCAGCAACCTACGATCGGGTCGGTGATACCATGTTATGTACCTCGCTCAGTCAGGGCGGTACCAAAATTGCCACAATCGAGCATCTGATGTCTGCCTTGGCGGGCCTTGGCATTGACAATGCCTATATCGACGTCAATGCTCCTGAGCTGCCTATTATGGATGGCAGTGCCGCTCCTTTTGTATTCTTGATACAATCAGCGGGCATTCGAGAACAAAACGCCGCACGGCGTTTTATCCGCATTTTAGAGCCCATTGCCATCGAGGAAGCCGATAAGTACGCACGCTTTACGCCCCATAATGGCTTCAAAATCAATTTTACCATCGATTTTAAACATCCGGTTTTTAACGATAAACCGCAAAATGCCAGTTTTGATTTCTCGTCTACCTCCTACGTCAGGGAAGTGTGCCGCGCCCGTACCTTTGGCTTTCTCTCCGATTATGAAAAATTACGGGAATGCGAATTGGCCAAGGGTGGCAGCCTGGATAATGCAATTGTGGTCGATGATTACCGGATTTTAAATGAAGACGGTTTGCGTTTTGATGCTGAATTTGTGTCCCACAAAGTCTTGGATGCCATTGGCGATTTGTATTTGCTCGGATGCGGGCTGATTGGAGCCTTTGAAGGCTACAAATCGGGTCATGAGCTCAACAATAAATTACTGCGTGCCCTGATGGCCAATCAAGAAGCCTGGGAATACACCTGGTTCGATGCGGAGAACTACAACGGTTCATTTGATTTTTCTACCACCGCTCCGCAGCTGGTTGAAATCTAGCGCTCCCTTTGTCTTACCTCCATTCGGCTCTTCATCCCTCGCGATGGTAGCCCGCCAGTTTTTTCAGGGCGGTCTGCAAGGGCCCTGGAGGTAAGCCCTCAGCCTCTTTATCAATAAGCTGCCGCGCTTGCCTTGTCAACCCTGATTTTTTTTTCCTGCCAGATTCTGGCACAGCGGGCGGCAACCCCACCTTAAGCTGGATTCCGCTTAACTGATACAGTTGGTACTCACTGCGCAAACGATCACGCAGCTGCGGTAGTAAAAATTTTAGTTCCGTGGCCCAGCAGGCATCGTTCACCAATATAATCAACTGGCCCTGCTGAAAACTTCCCACCTGACAATGCTCACGCAGCGAATCCGGTAAAACCTGACGGACCATATCCTGCAGCTTCTCCAACTGATAGCTACGCAAACAAATCTTGACCAGATTGGAGTTTAAACACTGATTGACACGACGCAGCATGAGATACTCATAGTCAGAGCTTTAAAAATATTTTATCATAGATTCCTAACCAGACCACAGGATAATCATTCAAGGATCAGCATGAGTCATAATCCCTCCAACTCCACGATCATCTATCAAGCCCGCTTAAACAAGATTATATTTTTCTGGCCTTTGCTATTGCTCCTTGCGAGCGGATTGCTCGCCCATCAACTTCCTCAACTCACACAACCCTCTTTAATCCTTGCCGGGGTAGCGGTGCTGTGGTGTGGTATCACCTGGGTCAATTATCACTTTTCCTCCTTAACAATCAAACCCAAACATATCATTTTTCGCACCGGTATGCTGGTGCGCCAAACGCTGGACATTCCCATGGATAAAATTGAGAGTATTGATATCCGGCAATCTCTCCTGGGCAGCCTGTTAAAATATGGCTCATTGGTGGTGACCGGCACTGGTGGTACCCGCCATTTAATTAGCTACATCAACGATCCACTTCGTTGCCGCCGTCATGTGGAAGTGCTGATCCATAAACAAAGCTGACAACTCTTGCTTGCGGGTGCTTGCATCCAATGCCTGAGTGTGCGCGACGATAAAGGCTGTGACAAACCGTGAGATAAGATAAAACGGTATGTTCCGTATTTGGCTCCTTGTCATGAACATCAGCCTAAGAGATGGCTCAGGATCAAAGAGATGAGCGAATGACGAGGCCCGCCCAATCCGCAACATTTATTTTTTGCCGCAACTACAGAAAATTTGACAAAGCTCCTCTATAGTAAAGATAGGCTTATAAAAAAATAAAAGCACGGAGCCCCTCATGAAAATACGCGCTATTTTACTGTTAAGTGGACTAATGACCATGCTGGGAACCCTCAGCGCCAAACCGATTAAACAGGTTGCGATCACTATTGACGACTTACCCTTTGTGGGCACGACCAATGGACATCCGGGAAAACTGCAACGGGAACGTGAGCGCTTTCTCAGCATCATGGAAACGCTGAAAGAAAAAAATGCCCCGGCCATTGGTTTTGTGATTGCCGGCAGTATTGAAAAAGATCAATGGCAGTTGCTGGAAGCCTTTCATCAGAGTGGTTTTCTGGTTGGCAACCACACCTATTCTCACCCCAGCTTGCACAGCACCAGCGCAGAAAATTATATTAATGATATTGAACGGGCCGATAAAATATTAGCCCCCCTCATGGATCAGCAAAAATATTTCCGCTATCCCTATCTGGCAGAAAGCAGTGGAGCAAAAAAACAGCAGGTGCTGGATTACCTGCACCAGAAGGGCTACCAGGTCGCACCGGTTACCATTGATAGTAAGGATTTTCGCTTCAATGACCAACTATTCCGCATCCCCTACCGCCAACGCCCCGCGCAACTTCCCGCCCTTAAAAAACGCTATCTGGATTATATCTGGCAACAAACTCAGCGAGCCGAGCGTATTAGTGCGAAAAATGGCAAGGAAAACAAACAGATTCTCCTGATTCACGCCAATCTGATTAATGCACATGCCATCGGTGATATTGTGGATTTGTACCGCCAAAATGGCTATGAGATCGTCAGCCTCGAAAAAGTCATGCCCAAAACTCAAGCCCCGACATCCGAAGACGAGCATGCAGAACACGCCCCCCTGCTGGAAGAAGAGACGTTCGAGCAGTACTAGAAGCCACGATGGGAGGTGTTCTCCTGCAAACGCTGCTGGAAGGCATTTGGCAACAACACCCAATACTGGCCGCCATGCTTCATCCGGCCGGCAATCTCGCCGGCGCGAGCGTCATCTCCCCAATACACATCCCCCCGCACCGGTCCACGGATAGCACCACCGGTATCCTGGGCAATCATAAGACGCTGTAGAGGTTTATCAATTTTATCAACATCTGTATAGTGGGTAGACAACCACAACGGTATGCCCAGCGGAATATAGCGCAGGTCGACGGCCATAGAGTACCCATCCGTCAATACCACACCTTGCGCTCCCAGGGTGCCTTCTTGTGCTTGTTCGCGGAAAAAGACAAAGGATTCATTGGTGTTCAGTATGGCATCCTGTTCATCCGGATGCGCCTCAAGATAGCGTTTAATACGCTGCATGGACGCGTTATCTCTCGTCATCACGCCTTTGTCAATTAATACCTTGGCGATGGCTGTATAGGCTGCGCCATTTTCACCCGCATAACCCAGCCATATAGAATGGCCGTCACTCAAACGAATCCGTCCTGAGCCTTGGATTTCAAGAAAAAGACGGTCAACCGGACTGGCAATCCAGGCAATCGGAGAGGCTTTATCGGCAAGGGCTCCTTCAACAATCGCCGCACGGGTAGGATAGGGTTTCAATTGATGCCCTTCTACGCGTGCAACGATTTTACGTGCCGGCAAACTCTTGTCGAAATCCTGCAAACGCAGGATAGCCAGGTCTTGCGGCAGGGCGTAGAGCGGCACGGGATATTGTGCGGAAGGTTCGCGGCTCCCGTGCAACTGCAAGGCATAATAGCCAGTAAATAAACCCGCCACTGGTTTTTTATCTTTAATCACATAAGGGGTAAACCATTGGCTAAAATATTGGCGTAATGCCCCATTGTCATGCGCGTCAACAGATTTTGCCGCCTGACAGGCCGGCAGCCAATCCGAAATTTTTAAAGGAATCAAAGGCGTTCCGGCCAGGCGCTCAGGATTTCGACGCAAAAATAACGCGCAGGAACGCTGCAGTGCCGCAAAGGAAGGTTGCAGGGACGGTTGTTGCCAGCCGGGTAAATCCTGAAAGCGTACCGCTTCTATTTGCAACGGCTCCTCAGCGGGTGGCCGGTAGAACAGGTAGGCAAGAAAACTGGTCAGGGCAAGCAGAAGAAAAGGTAAAGTTTTTTTCATATAAATCAAATTAAAATCAAATAATGCCAAATTTTAACAGATGGCAAGTGAAAAAGCAAAACGAAAACCACAAGCCAGGGGAAACACATCTAAATATTGAACACTAAACATCTCATTTTTTCCCACGTACCGTGTTTTATGGATGGTACCCAAACGATCGCAGATGACGACCGGAGCTAGATTCCGCACATAAAGCGCGGAACGCCTGCATTTTGATTTTACAATGTCCGTTGCGATGCGTTCGCCCGGGCCACAGCTCCACAGTCATCACGATATTCGACTCATCGGTGCCGCACCGAGTACAGGGCCTTCTTCCAGCGCAACCGGGCGTTTGCGGCTAAAAAACGTTTGCTCCGGCAAGAGGGGAATGGACTTTTTATCCAATTCCACCGTTTTGCACAGATTCTGATACAATTTTTGCGTTTCTGGAGTATGTAAGTTCAGAAGACTCAGGAGGTAATAGCACCATTGCTGAAACCAAAGCCAACTATAATTCGAGGAATGGTGTATCGTTTTAGTCATCGTATTGGCAACGGCAAGGCTTTGTACCTGAGCGCGCATCTGCGCAATGCGGTCGGAAACGCTCAGTGTTTCCTGGCGACCAATACGCTGTAAACTCTGAATACACACCGTTTTCTTGCTCAAGGATTCACTATTTTCATAAAGCGAACATCCGGAGCGATTCACAATCTGCTGTTGGACAAGGCAATATTGTGCCGCATTCTCCAGCGAGAGCATAATGGCATTGAGATGGGCATACTCGCGATAGTGGTTGCGAATAAACTGCTGATGCGTAGTATGCAGGCGTTTACGCAAGGTCATACAAATATCACTCTCATTATCCAGATTGGCACAGATCTGGCTTTGTTTTTCACGGATAAAAGCGGCTAAATGCGCTTGATATGCCTCTTCGCCATAGGCCAGTCCGGTCAACCGGTTGGTGATATCTTTCGCCAGATTAGTGAAATTGGTTTCAATATAGATTTTCCGCAACCTGGCCTGTTCTTCTTCTTGCTGAGTACGCAGCGTCTCTACATAACGCTGATGGTCTTGCAAAATCGCTTTTTGCAATTGCTTGGTAGAGTGCTCATGCTGATACATGGCTTCTGCATAGGCCAATAATCCTCCCAGGTTTCTGGGGATGGGCCTTGGTCTGTCCTCCGGCTGCGCATACTTTTGCACGAGCTGTTCAAAAAAAACATTATTTTCCTGGCACGCCTCAGCCAAGGGGATTTCACGTTCGTACTGGGGAACACAGATCGCCAGTACCGATACCAGATGATTCATGTGCCAATTTGGCAGCTTCTCCGGGTACTTTTGTCTTAGAACAGCCACAAGTTTATCTTGCAATGCCTGCTCTGGCTCACTTAAGGGCTCAACCTCACCAGGGGGCACTTCGGCAACCAGAAACTCCTGACATTTCTGCCAAGCCGAACACCATTGTTCCTCCATACCCTCCGCTACATTAGGTTGCGCAAAAACAGCCAGCAGACGACTCAGGCGAATAACCTCTTGTTTTAATTGATATTCTCGGTCACATTGTTGTAAAAAAGTCATGTTCTGCAAAAGAGCCTCAGCAATCTCAGCTTCGCTGATGCCTGAAAAACGGCTTTGTCTGTAGGTTCTGACACTGGCATTAAGTGTGGCGAGCGATTCCATTTTCTCTGAAGTATATTTGACATACTGTGTGAGCTCCGTGGCATCGGTATTGAGCATGACCAGGCGCTTATTAATCCGTTTATGGTTAAATAATAAAGCAAACTCCTGTTCTGAATTCAAGTCCAATGCCTGGATCAGGCCTTGATAAAACTTGTTCAGAATCGCATCCAGGGGACCCGACAGGGCGCCAGGAACCAACCCCATACGGATTTCCCACTGATCTGCTTCACGTAGTATGGCAAAAAAGAGTTCTTGATCCAGAGCGGCCAGATTCTCGATGGCAGCCTGATGAGTCGCGGCGCTAAAACGGTCAATGCGATGTCGCAAGTGAAAGAAAAGACGAATCATCGTCGGTGTCTCAAGAAACAGTTTGAAATAAGAGTCGGTGCTGGCAATAATGTTCTGAATATCAATCACATCCTGCTTGGCTTGTACCTGCCTGCGCGCCAGACGCTCCGGTGCAATTTTGGAGATGGTTTTATGCTCTAGATGCTCGGGAATAAGCGAAAAGGCATTCATGATATTCCAACAAGCATTCCAGCGTACTGGTGTTTTTAGAGTACCAATGTCCTTGCTATCGACCTGATAAGGTTGCAGTTCCGGTTTAATTTGCTCTGAAATCTGACTGAGTTTGCTCATACACTCAGACACTAAAAATTCACAGTAGGGATCCGCGTATAAGGCCAGACACGCTGTCTTCAGTTGCCCAAGGTACTTTAAAAACTGCAATAAATGCCATACATAAATGGTTTTTGTGCTTTTAATGTTCAGTTGTTCCAATTGACCTACCATGGACTCCAGATAGTACATGGCATTATACAATCGTTTGATAGCAGCAACCTGCCTGGGTTGTGCATAAGCCTGATAGCGATCTTCCATTTCCGGATAGGGAGCGGTGGCTTCTGCCCCAGACGGATTGCTACCCTGGCCCCAGGCCCAAGCAGACTTGGCTTCTACCTTGATGGCCAACTGCTGCTGCATCGCTTCACCAAAAAAATGCCGCAAATTTAACAAGGATTGCCGGAATTCCGCAATGTTTTTTGAGTAATGACGAGGCAAAAGATAATGGGCTCTTTCGTCATGATGCTCCAGGAAAAGGAGCGGTTGTTGCCGTAGAGCCATCACTAATTTTTTATTATAAAATGCCTCCCACTGAGCAGAGCGCTGTGCGTAAAAATCTTGTTGACGTTTTAAACACCGCAGAACCGATGCTTCACTCGCCATAAGATTATCAGTGAAAAAATACACGTTCTGATCTGGGCGGTCAGGCTTGAATTGGAGCGCAAGCAGCAGCTGCCGGTCCCAGCTGCTGCCCTTAAACACTTTTTTTGCATCAAAAAGATACAGCCAGGGCTGGAATATTTTGTAAGCAGCCAGCATTTCTGCTTTTGTCTCCTTCCCCAGCGTATGCAAGGATGTGTTGGGCCATCTACGACAGAGGGTCACCAGTGTCTGAAAAGCGGCACAGGCGTCATCAATTTCGTGATGTTTGCGTTCATAGTGCGCCAATAACTGCTTGACTTGCACCTGGCTCACCGCGACCTCATCCTGATTGAGCAAAAGCAAATGACAGCCCCCGTGTTGCTCTGAGGGTGTCTCCTTCGCCAGCTGACACAACGCGCGCTCGTCTACCGCGTGAATCATAAAATCGGCACGCCAGCTCACCGTAGTATTTTCGGTATGATTGACCAACTTTTTCACCAAATCAGATTCCAGTTGAATGCGAAAATCCATACTGACCTGTTCTGAGGACAGGATGCGTTGCAAATCAGCCCGCAACGTCAGTAACGAATTGGTATTGGTATCTTCTCGGGAGATGAGCCAGCTGACCGTCTCTTTGCTCCACTCCCACCATCCCTGCTCTGGCTTTTGTTCCGGAAACAAGGCAGACACAATCCGTTCGTGTATTTTAGGGTCAAATGTAAACATCAGCTCTTGCAGGACACGATAATGCTCTCGCACGGTCTGTAGAGCCTGCGTGGGTAACTTCGCCAGTTTGGTTGCGGGGTACTCACAGATAATATTATAAAATTCATCAAAAACCGTTTGTTTTTCCTGACATATTGCTTTTTTTGCCTGTGCCTGATCAAGGCGTTCCTGGATCACTTCCAGGCGACGATAGGTAAACACTTGCTCATTTAATACCCGCAAGTCCTCTCCATACATTGAAAAATCAACCACTTTTTCAACATAATAAGTCAGTGCCTGATACAGGTTATCCATGCTCTGCATGATGGGATCGGATAAGATACCTGGCCGAAGCATGGCATACGCTTCCACCTTATCTGACAGCGCAACACACTCCTGTATCAACTCGTACTTTAAATAGACCAGTTTTTTTACCAGACTCTCCTGCGTAGATTCCCGCGCAAACCCCACTTGTTCCACAATACTATTGGTTACATGGATAATATGCCGCAGCAAACCAATATAACGCAAGATTTTAAACGGCATGAACAGGCGATTGCTGTGGTACAGATCTTCCATGCCCTGGATAATATTTACCGCGTCATCCTGCAAGGCCTTAATCTTCTGCTCGTTAATTCGCGGCTCCACTTCCGCGAGCTCATGCGAATAATAGCGAATCAACTGGGTGATTTTATCAATGCAGACTGGGGCGCCAGAAAAGGTATTGGCGATAAAGGCAAAATCCAGTTTTTTTCGGTTGCTGCCCAATTGTTCTATCACCACCCCGGTAACCTGACCGGCATTATAGGCGGTCACCTGCTGCTGCAGGTTTTGCAAACCTTGTATCGCCTCTTGCGCCGCCATGCCTGGGGCATCAATATTGGTTTGTGCAAAGAGACTGCTTAATAGCTCATCCACCAGACTGGCTTTATCTTTTTCAGCGATGGCATCCGCTTTCTTACGCACCAGGCTCAAAAATTCTAAAAACAGCTTGCCTTCAGGCACAAAAGCGCTGACTAGGGCCGGATCAAGATGGGTAAAGATGTAACTGGCTTCGTAGGCATTTTCGATAATAGGGCCCCAGATTTTTTTTACATCACCCCATTTATTATTGAAATCCAGATCCAGATTTTCCACCTCAATCAGCGCCAGTTCGGCATGGTACAAAGCATTCATAATCTTTTTGATTTGAACTACAATATCCGGCTCAGCTGCAAAATCCCGGTAGGGAACCCCACTGTCGTTGATCGGCAATATATAGGGACGGAGATGTGGGCTAAAATATTCGCCGCGTTGCATGCTTTCCGTCAGATAGCCCTTGTAATCAGGATGCAACATACGGTCTTCGCCTGTGAAAACCTGAAAAATAATACCGCGCAACTCCCGGCAAAGCACCGATAACTGCAGGTTTCGTATGGATACAATGGTTTGCAAATAATCTTTGCCCAACACCTGAATCAACGAGCGTATAGCTGCATCACCCACCATAGAACATTCCCAACATCAAGCTTTTTTGTGCGGCAATCATAACAGTAGAAACTTAAGGAATCATTAAAAAATCAACAACAAAACAATTTATTTTTCAAGGATAGATCAGCCGTATCAGCCGCCACGGCCTGTGATGCGAGCACCAGAATCGGTAGCGACGCTTCCGATTCTACCCTCGTCTTTATCACGTTTATGGCGCTTAGCTTTTCGCTTTGAAGCGCTCAACACTGGCGAGAATTTCCCGACGTGCCGCGTCAGGACCATCCCATCCTTCAATTTTCACCCATTTGCCTTCTTCCAGGTCTTTATAATGTGCAAAAAAATGTTCAATGGAATGGATAAGGCTCGAGGGGAGATCGTGGCAGCTCTGCACCTGATCGTACAAGCGGGATAATTTGGCCAGGGGAACGGCAATCAACTTGGCATCCACACCCGATTCATCCGTCATTTTCAACATACCCACCGGCCGACAGGGAATCACCGCACCGCTGATGAGCGGAACTGGCGTCACCACCAAGACATCCACCGGATCCCCATCCTCTGACAAGGTTTGTGGAACATAGCCATAATTGGCGGGATAAAACATGGCGGTGGCCATAAAACGATCCACAAAGAGGCTGCCGCTTTCTTTATCCACTTCGTATTTTACGGGTTCTCCCCGCATGGGGATCTCGATAACGACATTAATTTCCTCCGGCAGTTTGCCACCGGCCTTAATTTGATTTAAACCCATGATAAAACCCTCTTAACCAAAACAGGCGATATTATGCGTAACCCTGACCAAAATTGCAAAATAATTACCGTGGTCAAGCCTGCAAACCGCCCATTGTGATACCAAGATGCCGTGTGCACCCAATATCCATTCTCGATACCATCACCCTGCAGAAATAGCAAAAATTTTGAGTGGAATTGGCAGGCCACCCTGCGTTATACTACATTTTGCGCAGAGTGGCCTCATCAGACATGACGCCACTGAGTCGACCCACATTCATAGGTAAAGGGGGCAACAATGGCCTGTCTTTTTTGTAAAATTGTAAAAAAAGAAATTCCGGCATCGCTCCTGTTTGAGGATTCCGAGTTACTCGCCTTCCATGATATAAAGCCGCAGGCACCAACGCATGTATTGATTATTCCCAAAAAACACATTGCCAGCATTAATGATGCGGATAGCAGTGATGAACTGATTCTTGGCCGGATGATCCTCACTGCCAAAAAAATTGCGCATGACCTGAAATTAGCGGAAAATGGCTATCGACTGGTTTTTAATGTCAACCACGGTGGTGGGCAGGAAGTCTACCATATTCACTTACATTTACTGGGCGGCCGCCAGATGATCTGGCCACCAGGTTAACCCCAACAGCCTCTGTCGCTGGATCATGAGAAAAGACCATGCAAGAACACTATAAAGAAATCCTAACGGCCATAGGCGAAGATGTAAATCGCGATGGGCTACGTGACACCCCTAAGCGCGCCGCCGGTGCCCTGCAATACCTCACCAAGGGATACCGGGAAAATATCGACGACATTATCAATAATGCTCTGTTTGAGACGGACATGAGCGAAATGGTAATCGTCAAAGATATTGAGATGTATTCCCTCTGTGAACACCATCTCCTTCCGTTTTTAGGAAAGTGCCATGTGGGTTATCTGCCTGCCGGCAAGGTACTCGGCTTATCTAAAATCGCACGAATTGTTGACTATTATGCCCGCAGGCTGCAAATTCAAGAGCGACTGACCCAGGAAATAGCCCAGTGTATCGAGCAACATACCAAAGCTCGGGGCGTGGCGGTTGTGATTGAGGCACAGCATATGTGCATGATGATGCGGGGGATTGAAAAACAGAACTCGGTTATGAGCACCTCGGTAATGTTAGGCGACATGCGCAACATCGCCGCCACGCGTATGGAGTTTTTAACACTGATCCGTAGCTGAACAAAATCGCTCCTGAGAGCAAAAACAAAAGCGCCTCAGGCTCTGGGATCACTCCCTTTACCGAAGCATTTTCAGAATTTTTTTACCGAGCGCCTTATTCAGCAGTTGCGCAGGCAGTTTCACAGACAACTCCTCCAAATTGGGCAAAATCAGCGGCTGCCGCAGGGTGCCGCTCACTCGCAAGGGAAACTGCCCCCCCAGACGCTCCTGCAGGAGTAAGAGGCCTCTACTGACGTGGAGTGGGGTAAAGGTCACACCCAGTGTGCCCTGTAACCGGCGGTTCGCCAGATCACTGGTGAGCGCACCGCTGATGGCCACGCTTTCATTCACCATACTCAAACCGGATACGGCCAACACTCCCTTCTGCAAAGAAAACGGCAATACTGCAATTTGGAATGGCGTATCTCCTTGAGCTGACAAAGCAGAATCGAAACGGAACAGGGCAGGGATATCCTCCAAGCGCAATGCGCCCTCTTTGCCAAGGCTATCAAAGCGCGATTGCAGCACCGTCAGCATGCCCGGAAGATCAACCCCCAAAAGCCGGCCATTCAACAGACTCAGACTCCCCTCACCCTGCAAGTTCTGCAGGAGCGCTGAACCCAGTCGTCCCTGCAAATGAACGGTACCATTCATTTCACCACTCAGAAACGGCTTCTCGTTAATGGCGGCCAGCAAACGCTGCGTATCCAAACCATTGACGGTCTGTTTCAGTTGGAATTGATACCCTTCCCGATCCAGAGACGCACTGCCATTTGTGCTCCCATTGAGCAAAAGCAGGTTGAGCGGCTCCAAACGCAATTGTTGATCGTTGAGTACCAATCCCGCATTCATTTGCGTAATGGGCAAAGATTGTATTTGCAAATCATTGAGTGTCAACTGCCCACGAGCCCGTATTTTTTGCAGGATGGCATCGCCATCGGACAAATCAGTGGGCATAAACACATGCCCATCAAAACGCAGCTTTGTCTCGGTTGAGATAGGGGCACCCTGCAAACTCAACTGACCTTTCAGTTTAATCGGGAACTCCGTATAGGATGGACTGGCCTCGAGTTGCAGCTGCGCAAAAACCCATTGTTGCGCCGCCTGATGGATGACCAGCTTGCTGTTATTCAAACGAATACGCTGTATGGCAATGCGCTCGGCATCCACAGATAATGAGCGGGTTTTGCTGGGACGTCCGGGCTTTGCCCGTACTTGATGATTCTGCCGGCTCTCCCTGGCATGAATATCCAACTGCAAACCATCCACCACGACCTCGCCAAAAACCAGCCGGCCACGCAATAAGGGCGTCAGTTCCAGATTCAGCAACAGCCGTTGTGCGGCCATGTGGTATGTGCCTTTATCGGCCTGCCCTATGGTGAGCTCATCCATTCGGATGCCGGGGCGCGGAAAAATCTGCCAGGCCAACTCCCCCTGAATATGCACAGGCTGATGCGTCAGCATACTGATGCGTTCTGCCACAAAGTGCTTCATCGTTTCAGGCTGCATACTGCGAGAAAAGAGCCAAAGCCCCACAACACCAAGCAATAATAGAACAACAAAGAGCAGAAGGATTCGTTTAAAAAAGCGCATGATGTCCTGAAGAAAGTTCAATAATCAAACAGTATACCACAAAACAAACCGCAATTGGCAAGCCTGTCGGAGGTCCATATCGTGCAACTCCGATTTGGTTATTATACTGCTTGCCTTTATACTCTATATCATATGAAACGCATGGGAAGGCCCTGCGCTACCAATAGTTTTGTGACAACGGCCCAGAACCCTTTGAAAAAAGACTAGAGAGAACCATGAACACTGTTGCTGTATATTTAGGCGCTAATCCTGGAAACCACCATCAATGGAGCGAGGCGGCCATTGCCCTGGGGCAAGCGCTTGCGAATATGAATCTTGGCTTGGTATATGGTGGCTCAAGCTTGGGTTTGATGGGCGTGTTAGCTAAGACGGTGCACAAGAACGGCGGAAATGTCACTGGCATCATCACCAGACAACTTATCGATAAAGAAAAGCCTCCAAGCCAACTGGATGAATTACATATCGTGGAGAGTATGCAAGAGCGAAAGCAGCTCATGATGCAGATGTCGGATAGTTTTATTGTGATGCCAGGCGGACTGGGTACCCTGGAAGAAGCTTTTGAAACCTGGAATGCAATAAAAATTGGCGTATTAAAGAAAAGCATTGGCTTTTTAAATATCAATGGGTACTTTGATGGATTATTCGCGTTTATTGATACCTGCACGCAACATGGTCTGCTGTTAAGAAAAGATGGGGGCATCCCTATCATTGAGTCTGAGGTGGCGTCACTATTAGCCAGGTTGTTCCCCCTGCATCAGTCGGAGCAGGAGCGGGTTTAAGAGAGAGGAACCGTCCAAAACCTGCCTGCCCGCAAGCAGAGCTTTGCAGGCTTGCAAGAGAGTAGAATTGGTGCCCAGGGCCGGAATCGAACCGGCACGGAGTTTTAGCTCCGAGGGATTTTAAGTCCCTTGCGTCTACCTGTTTCGCCACCTGGGCATAGGATGGAGGCTGAGGCCGGAATCGAACCGGCGTCCACGGCTTTGCAGGCCGCTGCAAAACCACTCTGCCACACAGCCAATGTGTGCACTTTTAAAAAAAAAGCGACTTGTCGTCGCTTAATTTTTGGAGCGGGAAACGAGACTCGAACTCGCGACCCCAACCTTGGCAAGGTTGTGCTCTACCAACTGAGCTATTCCCGCGTCTCTTAGAAATGCAATTTTACGGATTTCTCGGTTCTTGTCAACGATTTATTTTATAAAATTTCAACCTCTCCGAATATTGCCGTCCAGCTGCCCAAAATGGGCGTGCGTTCACCCCTTCGCAGGCTATTGTTGAGCACAGCTCACCGGATTCGTTCTCGCATCAACTCCGGCCAGGCAATGGATAAATACATCACCATTGACCATAGGGTTAAAATAGCAGCGAGATACAACAGCAAAAATCCCAACATTCCCAAAACATGCCGGAGCGGGTCAAAGGTAATTAACAAAACCAAGGCTATCATTTGTACCGTTGTTTTAATCTTGCCAATATAACTGACCGTGACACTGGCCCGACTCCCCACTTCGGCCATCCATTCCCGTAAGGATGAAATGATAATTTCACGCCCTACGATGATAATCGCCGGCAACGTAATGTAATCCAGTTCTTTATTACCGGTTAGCAATAGCAGACAGCTGGCCACCAGGAGCTTATCCGCCACAGGATCTAAAAAAGCGCCAAAGGGTGACATTTGCTGCCAACGACGAGCCAGATAGCCATCCAGCCAGTCCGTAAAGCTGGCCAGGGCAAAGATCAGCGCCGCAACAGGATGCGCCCAATCAAAGGGCAGATAAAAGATAATAATGAACACCGGTATTAAAAGGATTCGCATCAGCGTTAAAATATTCGGTGTGCTATACAGTGGACTCACAAAAAACCCCTACGTTTCCCGCTTGAAAATAAATTCGGCAACCTGCTGATAATTGTCAAATACCGCTAATGCTCCCTGTGCCAGCATCGCTTCGGCCTGCTGATGGTAAAAGTCAACCCCAATCCCATCCACCTGTAATTGTTGCGCCATCAAAATATCGCTCGTCGAATCACCAATCATCAAGCAGTCTTCAGCGCTCTTGCCATAGACCGCCATAATCTGCTCCAACATTTCCGGATCCGGTTTGGCCGCAGCTTGTCCCGCCGCACGGGTAACGGGGAAATAGGGTTTTAGGCCCGTCTGCTCGAGCGCCCGCTGCAAAGCACGCTCGCTTTTGTTCGTAGCAATCGCCAGGTCGATACCCCGTTGTTGTAAGGTCTCAACCAATTCGATGGCGCCAGGGAAAAGCGCGATATCTTCCTGCCGCCTTAACAGCGCTATCTGTACGTCATTAATGAGATGGTCATAAGTCTCATTCGTCAGGTCAGGATACAGCTTACGCAAGGCTGTGGCCAGGCCATAGCCGGCAAAGGCCAGAGCACGTTCCGGCTCTGGTTTTTCAAGACCCGCCTGCTCTGCTACATTGCCAACAATTTTTAAAATAATCCCCAGGGTATCCCCAAGTGTACCCTCCCAATCAAAGACTACCAGACTATACGTTTTCGCCATATGCTGTCAGTTCCTCGCCCGTAATTGCTCAATGGCATCCGCAAACTTCTGATCCAGCGGTGCATCAAAGTGGTAATGCCGACCCTCAAGATTAAATCGAATTGTCTTGGCATGCAAATAAAGTCGCCCG
Organism: Legionellaceae bacterium; assembly: GCA_020831865.1. GTDB lineage: Bacteria > Pseudomonadota > Gammaproteobacteria > Legionellales > Legionellaceae > JAFIFT01. The sequence goes on from JAFIFT010000019.1 coordinate 279,094, forward strand.
TCTAAAGCGGAAAAAAGTGGCGCGGCCTCTTTCGGCGCGTACTTTGCGTCATTGATAATCGAATGCCCAATCGATGCACAATGAACCCGTATTTGGTGGGTACGACCGGTACGTGGACGAGCCTCCAGCAAGCTCGCTTCGGCCATGGTTTCCAATACCTTAAGTTCGGTCAGCGAAGGCTTGCCGGTCGGGTCGACTTTCACCAGGCGCTCCCCGGATTGCAATTGATTTTTAATCAGCGGCGCATCCACGGTCCGCGCTGCCCCGGCAGTCCAGGAGCCGTGCACCAATGTCCAATACATTTTATCAACCTCTCGAGCTTCCAGAAGCCGATGCAGAGCACGCAAAGCACTGCGCTTTTTCGCCAGCACCAGACACCCGGAGGTTTCCCGGTCAATACGATGGACTAATTCCAGATAGTGTAAGTCCGAACGCAGTTGACGCAGGGCTTCAATCACACCAAGCTTCAGCCCACTACCACCATGCACGGCGATACCCGTTGGCTTGTTGATGACCAGAAAGCATTCATCTTCGTAGACAACCACCTCTTTCAGTCTGGCGGCAACCTGTGAGCCCGTCCAGTCGGTAGCGTCTTTCTCGCTGGTACGCAACGGGGGCAAACGAATCCGATCGGCGGTTTGCAGGCGGTAATCCGGCCGTACTCTTTTTTTGTTGGCTCGCACTTCCCCTGAACGGATGATGCGATAGATGTGGCTCTTGGGAACGCCTTTTAATTCTCGCAGTAAATAATTATCGAGTCGTTGTCCTGACTCGTCTTCACTAATTTCTTTATAGGTAACTTCTGTCATTGTCAATAAAAACCTATTTGCTCACAGCATTTTTTTTGCTATATTAGCCATACATGCAGGTAAACTCTACTTGTATGACCGAATTATAACGTATTTATTGGTAAATACTTACCAATTGATGATTTATATTGAAAATAAAATGCGCTTTCTGATGAATGACAGAGGAAGCAAACCTGTATCGAACTTTTAGGAAAGATGAAACCAGATACCACCGTGTGATGACAGACTGACGACCCAGTCTTCTCTTGGCAGCGCCCTCCATAAGGCAGCAACCCCTATACCAAACGGGGAAAACAGCTGATGTTGCAGGAGTTGACCCCCCAGATCTGGTCATCCGTTACGCCCCATACTCACGACGCGGCGGGTCAAAAAAACAGAGCGAACACTAGCTCGGATGGATAACAGGTTGTGCCAAAGATGTGCAAAAGTGATTTTCACTGAGAACGACAGTGCTTACCCAAGCAGCAACATAAAAACTGTCTTCGTTTGACTGAAACGGATCCTGTTTCAGTTAAAATAGCGATACGAACCGATTGCATTGCCTCAATAGCATTCAGCAGTAGAAAGTGCCCATGTAAGGGGTTTTAGATGGAAAGAATGTTAATTAATGCTGCGCAGACCGAAGAAATCCGCGTAGCACTGGTTCGAGATCAGTTTCTTTATGATCTCACTATTGAGTCACCCAAAGATGTACAAAAAAAAGGAAGCATTTACAAAGCGACCGTTACCCGCATCGAACCGAGTCTCGACGCCGTTTTTGTTGAATACGGCTCCAAACGCCAGGGTTTTTTACCGGTCAAGGAAATCGCACCAGAATACTTGGCCAAAATTGAGAGCAAAGACGGCGAAGAAAAACCGGGCATTAATCGCCTGATACGGGAAGGGCAGGAAATTCTCATCCAGGTCGATAAAGAGGAACGAGGTAATAAAGGTGCCGCGTTGACCACCTATATTACCCTGGCGGGATGTTACCTGGTATTAATGCCCAATAATCCAAGCTCCGGCGGGATTTCCAGACGGATTGAAGGCGATGAGCGCGACCAGCTCAAGGACACCCTGAATGCCTTGAATTTACCGGAAGGGATGGGGCTGATTATCCGCACTGCAGGAGTGGGTAAAAATCAGGATGAACTGCAGGCCGACTTGGACATGCTGCTCAATCAATGGAAAGCAATTCAGCGTGCCTGGCAAAATGAAATGGCGCCCTGCCTTCTGAACCAGGAAGGCAATGTCATTATTCGTTCCATCCGCGATAATTTGCGCAAAACCGTCAGTGAAATCATTATTGATGATCACGTTGCCTACACCAAAGCACGTGAATACATCGAGATGATCAAACCTGAGTTTCTGAAAAATCTGAAACTGTATAATAGCAAAGTTCCCCTATTCATCAATTATGGCATCGAAAGCCAGATTGAAACGGCCTATCGACGCGAGGTCAAACTGCCTTCCGGCGGCGCGTTGGTCATCGACCGCACCGAAGCGCTGATTTCCATTGATGTCAACTCGGCCAAAGCTACCGGCGGCTCTGACATCGAAACAACAGCTTATAATACCAATCTTGAGGCTGCGGATGAGATTGCCCGACAATTGCGGATTCGCGATCTGGGGGGACTGGTCGTCATTGACTTCATCGATATGAGTTCCAATAAAAATCAGCGTGATGTTGAAAATCGCCTGAAAGAGGCTTTACAGGCCGATAGAGCCCGTATCCAAATTGGACGCATCTCGCGTTTTGGTTTGCTGGAGATGTCTCGACAGCGCCTGCGTCTGTCGCTGGGAGAAAGCGATCAGGACATCTGTCCACGCTGCGAAGGTCGCGGTAGCGTTCGTAATATTCAGTCCCACAGCCTGTCGCTGATGCGCCTCATCGAAGAAGAAGCCCTAAAAGAGAAAACCGCTGAAGTACAGGTACAGCTACCGGTTGAAATGGCTACCTTTTTAAGTAATGAAAAACGCAATTATATTGCGATTATCGAGAAACGACATGCGGTTAATATTCTGCTCATTGCCAATCCCTATCTGCAAATGCCGCAATATTCCATTAACCGGATTAAGGCCGATAATCTAAGCAAACAACGCAAACGCAGTTATGAACTTATCCAACAACCCGAGGTTGAGATAGCTCGAACCAATGAGGTAAGACCCGCGGCTGAGCCTGTCGTTAAAGCTTTTGTTTCCGCGCCAGAGAGCCAGAAGCAGCAAAATAATTTCATCAAACGCCTGTGGAACAGCCTGTTTGGTGCCAGCACGGATGAACGCACAGGTGCTGCTGCCGGAACAGAGACCAATAAAGCACGCCGTAGCCCTGCTGCGCAAACGGCTACGCGACAAAACAGCAACAGCCAGCGTCCGGAGCAACGCAGCCAGAGCCAAAACCGCAGGCGCCGCCCCAGTGGTGGAGCGAACCGCACTGGCAGTAGCGCAAACCCACAAAATGCCAGTCGCAATCGCCGCCCGGCCGGAAGCCAGGGCAACCGCAGCGTCAGCAGCAGAACTCCAGCAACGGCAAATGACGCCGCAAAAAAAAAAGGAGCTAAAGGCAGCACTGGTGCCGATAGCTGAGTAAGCAACCCTCCTCTGTGCCTGGAGCTTTTTGCCCCAGGCACGCTTCCCCACCGCCTTACACACGAATAATACTCATTTGCATTTGTGCTATACTCTAATTACCTTAATGAGCGGGAAGGGCGCATGCTGATAAAAACCCTGAGTTTTGCTGTGGTACATTTCAGTATCGCATTTAGTGTTACCTTCTTCCTGACCGGTAATCTGCTACTGGGAGGCGCCATTGCCTTAATTGAGCCTTTATGCAATACCTTTGCCTATCACCTGCATGAAAAACTGTGGTCTCTAAGGGGAAGGTCTGGCCAGGGCAATATAATGCCCTCCTGATGCCATTTGCCTCCCGTGAATCAGAACGGGTGTGGGGTATCAATGTATTTCAAATGCTTTACGTAACGCAAGCGTATTGGCGTACCGCACGAACACTATCTATGCAGCAGAACAAGTGCGGTACAAAAGTTCAAATAAGCAAGTTCGTCTGGATGCCGCGGACAAGCCGCGACACGTGGGGCGGGGGTGAATGGTCAACAACCCCAAAAAAATAATAAAAAAAAGCGGCACAAGGGCCGCTTTAGGGAATAAAAACCTGACGATGACCTACTTTCACATGGGGAGACCCCACACTATCATCGGCGCTGGTCTGTTTCACTTCTGAGTTCGAGATGGGATCAGGTGGGGCCAGACCGC
>JAFIFT010000016.1:0-135000 GCA_020831865.1 Legionellaceae bacterium
CCTTACAACGCTGCCTTGTATCAGGGAGCACTGAAAAGTGTTCTACTAGTGAATCACGCATAATTTTACACCCAAAAGTTAAAATAGGTGTATTTGATCATATTTCGTGACTAATTAATAGTCACTCGTGATCTTGCCCTGCGCTTCTTGGTACATCTGAAGAATTTTTCCTAAATCTTCATTAATAGTTATGCTTCGTGCTTTAAAGTATACTCTTTTGATCGTCATCGTGGTTTCCGTTAGTTGTAAGGTTGGTATTTTGGACAAAGCTTTCGATACCGGCCATGCTGCAATCATAGCATCACATCAAAAATAGATGTCCAATTTTTCTGCGCATTATACACTAGCAACCCACACAAAGGAACACAAATTTTTACATCGTGCACTTAACAAGTGCACAGTAACTCTCAAAAGCGCAAACCAAGGCCTTTTATTACTTTCACAAGCTACAGTTACCATATCATCATGGGAGATCCTTCACTTCGTTCAGGATTGACGTACCTGGGGAGTGACTTTTTTGTTTGATTGGTCTTCGTGATTCGAGCGTAAAGCATGGATACCCGACCATAAGGCAGGGTCAGAGAGCCAGCCAAATCTATACCGTCAATAATCTGAGTGATGAACAAGATAATCTTGCGGGCGTAAGCTGAGGACGGTGCCCTGATAATAATGACACAAAGCCTCATAAAAGCGCTTGGCGCGCGGAGGCAAACCCTGTTGGCAATAGGCTTGTGCCTGCTGACACACCGCGTGCAGAAAAGCCTGCTCCCCGCAGGTATCGCCAGTCAGATTATCATGGCTTATCCGAAAAGGATAACCAGCAGCCTGGGCCAGGATCCACTCAATAGCCTGTGGCTTGACTTCCACCTGATAAAAAGCCTGTTGCTCACTGGCGCTGCGGCCATCCGGCGCATACCAATACCCATAGTCTTCGAGTAGCCGGCGCTTTTCACCGGCAATAAACCAATGCGCACATTCATGCAAAGCACTACTGAAAAAACCATGGGCAAATAAAATACGATGCCATGGACAGGCATCGGAGGCTGGCAAGTAAAGCGGCTCGCTATCGCCTTTTTGCAAACGTGTGTTATGTGAAGCATAAAAACAGCTATCAAACAACTGGATTAAATCATCAACCCGATGCATGGCCAAACCTTGAAGAAAAGCCTGATTTTATCGGGAAGCGCGGTGTGAATCCAGACTCTATCCAGGGTAAACGCATCTGAATTTTGAACACAAAAAATCTCTTTTTTGCCTACGTACCGCGCTTGATGCATGGTATCCAAACGATCGTGGACGAGGTTGGGAGCTGGATTCCATGCATAAAGCAGGGAACGCAGACATTTTGATGTTATCAGGTTCAGGGGTATTTGGGGAACTCATCAATACGCCCACTGGCTCCAGGGGCGCTGTGAGCAAAGCACGGTACACCCTGCTCAAATGGGTATTAGTATCAATCGCATGGTGGAATGCAGTATTCCTTTTGGTGAATCACGACATAATCCCCAAAACCACCAGACACATTTCTGCAGCAAAAACTATACCCCATCTGACTCTGCGCAGATTTTTGTTTTGCGGGGTTTGCTTTTAACATTGCCAAACATGAATCGAGATCGGTGTTATTTTTATCACAAAAATTCAATATATTGGTGTATGTTTCAGACGGTATTGCGCTGCCATATCTGTTTTTAAAGTCCATCTTCTCTTGAGCGGAAATTGCAGCAAACGAGAAAGTGGGGACAGCCCACACCAGATACAATAATACCGATGTCAGTGTTAGTTTCTTTATGAACATAGTTTATCCTTATGTCAATCATTTTGAAATGAGTGCGCATTATATGCGCGAATAATTTACCGGTCAACCAAGTGTGCAAATATTTGTTTAGTCTGCTGGATTCCATCATCTTATTAGGCTACACTTTAGTCACACTGAGCAGATAAGGATGTTTTTATGCGATTAAGCGAGCTAAGGCAGTTAGAAGCCAAGAAACTTAAGCATGTGGTCACATTAAGCCTTGAGAATACGGATCTCAATGTAGAGAACCTGGAGTATTTGGCGCAAATCGCCCCGCACCTACTGTGTCTTGAATTTATAGATTGCAGGAATCTCAAACTTGGTGATAAAAAATTTCCCAAAACACTGGATGTCTTCGCTTTATGTCCTGCGGTTGCGCAGGTTCGTATGGATGGAAATAAGTTGACAGAAGGATGTGTCGATATGCTGGTCACGATATTACCTAAGTTTCCCTCACTGGTGTCGCTTGATTTATCAGAGAATAAAATAGAACAGCTTTCCAGGAAAAAAATGGCGCTATTGCTCGAGGCGATACAAAATACCCCCAGCCTCTTTCATTTAAATTTTGGTAATATTGACCTGGATAAGGGCGCTCTTACCAAAGCACTGGAGGAGAACATGTCGAAGAGCCAGCAATTGCTGAGCGCTGTAGCCAATAATGATGAAAAAAAGGTACTGACTTGTTTAAAACAAGGGGCTTATATTAATTCTTTGACCTATCTTGGGCGCTCACCAGCACTGAAAAGTCCCTTGCACATCGCTGTTGAGCAAGTCTCTGTCAAAATGGTTCGTTTGCTGCTGAAAAAAGGAGCGCGGCCAACCTTGCGTAATGGCCACAATCAGAGCCCTCTGGAGAAAGCGAAACTGCAGTTAGAAAAATTGGGAAAAGTGGAAAACGACAAAACAAACCAGCTTGAAACGATCATCTCCGTACTGAGCAAGGGGCCTCTCCTGCGAGAAAACAGCCGTTTATTACAAAAAAGACCGAGCCGCATTAACCTGCAACTGTTTTCTTCTTCTACGAATAGTAGTGGTCAAAATACGGCGCGCTCAAGCCCCAGTTCATCCAACTCGCCTTTTTAGGCGGTTTTTCAGGACTCGCGCAGGGCGACAACACGCCGCAGGTTGCTATGCAAAAGCGTTAATCCCTGTAATATGCCGCCCTAATACCAGCGTATGAACATTATCGGTCCCCTCATAGGTAAAGACCGACTCCAGATTCAGCATATGCCGTATGACCTGGTACTCCAGGCTAATGCCGTTGCCACCCAATAAATTACGGCAATTTCTCGCGATACGCAATGCTTCCCGGCAGGCATTGCGCTTGGCCAATGAAATCATGACCGGCGTATCCTCTCCCGCGTCTTTCAGACGACCAATCTGTAAATTCAGACATTGGGCTTTGAGAATTTCACTGTACATATCTGCCAGATCAGCCTGTACCAACTGGAAAGAAGCCAGGGGGCGATTGAATTGCTGGCGCTCCAGCAGATACTCACGAGTCAGGTCAAAGCAGGCGCTTGCCGCTCCCATAGCTCCCCAGGCAATCCCAAAGCGGGCCTGACTCAGACAACTCAGAGCCGCCCCCAAACCACGTTCACTGCCGGGCAGCAAATTTTCATCCGGCACAAAGACATCGTCAAAAGACAATTCACCGGTTACGGAAGCCCGCAAGGACATTTTATGTTTAATCTCCACACGTTTGAAACCGGAATATTCATTCTCGACAATAAAACCACGTACGCCTGCCTCCGTTTTGGCCCACACAATCGCCAAGTCCGCAATAGAGGCATTGGTGATCCACATTTTTGCCCCTTGCAAGCGCCATCCACCCGCTACTTTTTTCGCGGTCGTGCGCATCGAGGCCGGATCGGAGCCGGAATCCGGTTCGGTCAAACCAAAGCAACCAATCAATTGACCGGCGGCCATAGCAGGCAGAAAGCGTTGGCGCTGCTCCTCACTACCATACCGAAAAATAGGATACATGCATAAGGAACTTTGCACCGAAACAAAACTGCGCAAACCACTATCGCCCCGTTCCAGTTCCTGACACACCAGACCATAGGCAACATACGATGCTTCGGCTCCGCCATATTGCGCGGGCAGGGTCATGCCGAGCAAACCTAAATCGGCCGCTTGCTGTATCCATTGGCGGGGAAAATAGCCCTGCTCAAAGGCTTCTTCGGTTAAGGGTAGTACCGCTTCTTTCACAAAACGTGCCACTGAATCACGCACCAGACATTCGTCTTCCTGTAACTGCTGGTCAAGTCGTAATAAATCGTCCACTGTCTTTCTCCTGTTGACTGGCGTGCAAGCTTAGCACGGCGTTAATAATGGAATCACGGGAAGGCAACAGGTATTGCCAGGCATCTCCCAAAGGAATAAAGCAATCCTCAGCACAAAGACGCTGTACCGGCAAGTGTCGGGGCCCCTGCTCCATGAGCAGAGCCATTAATGCCTCACTCAAGGAGCCACTTTTCCGCCCTTCATCGACAATCAGCACCTGCCGGGCCGTTTTCACCTGTTGTAAAATAGCAGTCTCCGGCAAGGGGCTAAGCCAGCGCAAATCGACCACTTTCACCCGGATACGATGTTCCTTTTCCAGAAGCTCAGCCGCCTGGCGCGACAAATAGTACCCATTGGCATAGGTCAGAATGACGGTTTCTCCCTGGCCGAAAACACCTACTTCGCCATATTCAATACACTCGCCCGGGTCAGGATATGGAAAGAGCCAGGCGTTATCCCCCGCCTGGTGTAAATCTTTGGTCATATACAAGGCAATCGGTTCGAGAAATACGAGCACGCGTCCTTGCTGCCAGGCCATAGCGACACAGGTACGCAGCATTTTCGCCGCATCCGGTCCATTGGACGGGCAGGCCACTATGACACCAGGTACATCACGCAGCACCGCAATTGAGTTATCATTGTGGAAATGCCCGCCAAACCCTTTTTGATACGCCAGAGCCGCAATACGAATCACCATGGGGTTTTGGTACTGGCCACTGGAAAAAAAGGACAGGGTTGCCGCCTCACCCCGTAATTGATCTTCTGCATTATGCAAATAGGCCAGAAACTGAATCTCGGGAATGGGAATAAAACCATTATGCGCCAAACCAATCGCTGTTCCTAAAATGGTGGTTTCATCCAACAGACTGTCAAACACACGCCGCTGACCAAAACGTTGCTGTAAATCCGCCGTAACGCGGTAAACCCCACCTTTTTTACCAACATCCTCACCAAAAACCAGCAACTGGGGATATTGCTGTAATAAGTCGGTCAGTGCAAAGTTAATGTGCTGGCAGAGGTTGCGCTTACGCTGTAATTGCGCAAAAGTCTCAGCGAAACAGGCCTGGCGTTGGGCGATACTCGGCAATGCGGGCAGGGCTTCCTGACGCGGCGCCGGAATGAGCGCGGCCTTCACTTCCTCGGCACTGCGCATGCGTGGTTGTTTGAGCGCCTGCAGGGCTTTGGCGGCAATCAAACTACGATGCCCTTCATATAATTCGATCACCTGTTGGCTATCCAAACAGCCATTCGATAAGAGCATCCGGGCGGTATGCAGCAGCGGATCCTGCGCCTCAGTGGCGGCGATGTCCGCTGCCGCCAAATACTGTGACTCAATATCCGAGCCGGCATGTCCGAGGAGGCGGACACATTTTATATGTAAAAACACTGGCTGGCGTTTTTTAAATGCAATCTGCCTTGCCAACTGCGCCTTTTCATACAAGTCAATGATATTCAGGCCATCAGCCTGCAGATAGTGCAGATGCACACGGCAGGCGACCGACTCTTGCACCCAGTTTTTTGGCGTGGGCACAGATATGCCAATACCATTGTCTTCACAGACCAGCACAAGTGGCAAAGGATAGCCTTGAGCCGCTATCCAGGCACAGGAGTTCAATGTAGCCTGCGCGGATGCATGGTTCAGCGAGGCATCGCCAAAAGACGCCAAAACAACGCTGTCTCTGGCCAGCGGCCCTTGCAGAGCCAGATCCCTGGCGCGCTGGATCGAAAGCGCCGCCCCCAACGCTTTCGGCAAATGCGAAGCGATAGTGGAGGTTTGCGGAGGAATGTTTAAACGATGCGAACCAAAAACCTTATGGCGACCGCCAGAGATAGGATCATTGGCACTAGCGACCAAAGAGAGCAAAATATCCATAACGCCATCACTGTCTTCCCGCTGTTTGGCACGCTGGATATAGAACGCACCACTGCGGTAGTGCAAAAAAGCCATATCCGTATACGGAAACACCGCTCCCAATACCGCATTACCTTCATGGCCACTACTCCCAATCGTATAGAACGACAAACCTTGTTCTTTTAATTGGCGGGCGGTAATATCCAGCAAGCGTGACTTGAGCTGAGAGTCAAAAAGCGCCCGTGCCATTGCGCAGGACAAAGCAGCCTCAGCAAAATCCTGCTTGCCCCTTCCCGGTGGAAAATGTTGCTCACGCACGCACTGGATAAACTGCGCATCAACTACAGCGGCTCGATCGAGCATAGCACTGCCCCACTAACAAAATCCTTATGTGTTGATGATTGTGCGATATTTTGATGATCAATTGCAAGTCTTACAAAAAAAAGACAGGGTAAACGCATCTGAATTTTGAACACTAAAAATATTCTTTTTGCCTGCATACCGCACTTTGTGCATGGTATCCAAACGATCTTAGATGAGGTTAGGAGCTGGATTCCGTGCATAAAGCGCGGAACGCAGGCATTTTGATTTTAAAAGGTTCGTTTAGATGCGGTTACCCTGCAAAAAAAGACGGATGGAGGCTTTCCCCATTTTGGGCAGCACGGCATTTCTCGCTGCGAAGTAGCGCTGGGTCAGGAGCCGATTCCTGCAGGCTGATGTGAGGAGGGGCTTCTGAGCGGCCAATAGATAACGCAGCCAAATACCACCGCGCATCCCATGCCGCTAAGGACGCTGTACGTCAATTGACTGGACGGTGCCCTGCAAAAAATTAATGTGGTAGATCATCCCATTTTCACGCCGATACACCCAGATTTCCTGCTCCAATAATAAACCAGGTGAATATTTATAATCTGGCGGTTGGCATTTTAGCATCACCATCACCCTACTATCACCTTTATACACCATACGGCCAATACCCTGACTATCCTGACAGCGCATGGCAAAACTGCTATTCAGCAGTACAAGACCGCAGATTACTGCAACAAGAGCTGGCATAAGCGCCACCATGCTTGCATCGTCATAAGCACATTATAGTACCAAATTCAACCTTTGTGCTTATAACATATCAACCACAGGCATCACGGTGAGAAAAACAAATCAAAAAGCTGCTTCGCCCGCAAAGGTCTCGATGCATGTCGCGCAAGCACCATTTATTCATTCATATTTGCTTTGGACGGCAATACCCGCGCGTCCGGATCACGCTGGTAGACCTCCAGAATATCAGTCACCAAACTTTCAATAACAGAACCGGTGGCGTCCTCTTCAATCAGACCGCTTGTTTCCTTAATCGCATCCAGTCGCTCTTCTATGATACGCGCTACGGAGCCGTTGGGAAATAAATTCGCTAATACCCGCCGCGCTTCTGCGGGTCCTAAGTGCTTATACAGTCGATTGCGAACCGCCGCATCCTCGGCAGTGGTACTAAAAGCCCAAAGTTCAATTGGCCCCAGAGTCAGGGTCAATAATTGGACATTCACTCCCTGCTTAGTGGAAAATTGGACTAAAAAGGTTCCGCCACCTTCACGCGGACCATGAACACGGGAGCGCAAGGCCAGCTTGGCCGTGTCCGATAAACCAAATATTTTCGCTGTTTTTTCAATAGATTGCGAGGGGCCCGCGTCCATAATATAAACACCAGTACCAAATTCAATCATCACTGAATCAAAATCATCAATTGACTGCGAAAGCAAGGCAATTTGTACCTTCCATTTTCGTCCTTCCCGCATATCGACAATCACCTGATCCCGCACCGCCTGCGACTTGGATGTGCGGTGAAACTCATCGTACACAATGCGCTTGGGATCTTCTCGAATTTCCTTAATCCGCGTTTCATGGTACCCCTTATACTGATCCGGGATAACTCCCATGCTTTCATCGGTTAAATAGTAATGCCGGGCCATAACATAACGCGCCAGCATATACATCACTGCCGTTTGTCTGTCCGCCGCATCCCCACCGGTCTTGGCAACTTCATCCAGATCCAGTGACACGACCCGTGCATCACCAATATCAAAACTGGTAATGCGGGATAATATCGGATATTCCCGTACCGCCGAAGAGACCATCCGCGAAAAGGCATTGATCAACGACTCACCGGTCGGGGCCGTTACCCTTTCGTATAAATCTTCAATGGAAGGCGTACGGCAAATAGAGGCTGCGTCGGCTAAAATAGGGGTGGCATAACGCTGAGCTAACATGGCCTCGTGGATAAAACCTGCCGAAAACAGGGCGTCTGTCACTTCCCACCAGGTTGATTTGGCATCACGCACAAAACCAATTTCCTCTAAAATGACATCAATGAGTTCTTCAACACCCTGTGCGTACGGGGTGGCGTTGCCCTCATCAGTCATGGATTTATACAATTCATCCACAACCATGCCCGCCAGATCCGGCATACCGTCATACGGCTTGGGCGCACCCAGTGGCGTAGTTAACAGCGTTAAGAAATTTACCAGAAACGCGCGTTCCAGAGGAGTAGGATAGCGGCAACCCAATTGTGTATCAAAAGGATTGATGGAATACTCCGGACTCATCCGCAAACGATGGTAGGCAACCTGATGGCGCATACTGGCCGGTAATGCCTCGCGCAGCAAAGAAATCAGGCCACTACTGGACGGGCCTATATCAATAATGGCGATACGGGGTAATCGGTCCAGACCCGCATTTAAACATAACGCCAGGTTCAAAGCATTGGATAACACCGACTTCCCGGAACCCGGACGTGCATATACCAGGTCAATCCAGGTGGTCTGCCGGCTGGAGCCAGGCTGAAAAGGCCAGGGCTTCCCATCCGGGGTGCGCAGAAGCAACGCCCCCGTTTCCCAGGAAGATGCTGGTCGGGAAATAGGGAGCATGGTGATCACATCCCGCAGGGGTGCCACGCTGGGTACCGCCGGACTGTTCAGTGTCGCTCCAACCACAGTAGCCATATATCCTTCATATGGATCACCACAGATTTCCGAAACCTCTGTGGTGCCCCAACCCTGGATCGCTTTGACCAATTCTGAGCTGCGTCGTCGCAGAAGCGACAAATCTTTTTCTGGCGCCCAGGTCGTAGCCACGACCCGTAAACGCACGATCACTTCATCTGTATTAATATCCAGATATTTTAACAAATTGGCAGCATCACTGATTAACCGATTTTGGGCCGAGGAAAAACTCAGGATAGAGGATAGCAGTCCCTTAAACTTGAGGGTTTCCCGCCCTTCCGACTCCATCAGAAACGCAATTTTCCACGGCACGTGTGAAGGCAAGATCCGTGAAAACAAGGTCACAAAAGGTCGAATATCTTTTGGGAAAAGATCAATATAGGCTGAGGAATAAATTTTATCACCCACCCGGACCGTACGTAAATCCTGTACCTCAGCACTGCGCGGGCACACTTGCTTGGCCAAGGGCGGCCAAAGCAGATCTGAGGCATCGCCGTTAAAACCATTTAACTCACGCGGATTGATTCTGTCGCCTGGTAAGGTAGCCCGCCAGTCGTCGGCGGTAAAATCCGTATCCGCTGACTGGCGCATCGCATAAACAGCATCATGTACCTTTAGTACCTTGGCCGATATTTTCAGAGCGGCAAAATCCTGAACAATAGAACGAACATAAGCCTCATGCGTATCCCGCAACTCCGCCATAGCCGCATACACAGTCTGCGTGTGGGCAAAAGCAGGGGCTTTTGTATCGCGTAACATCTTCATTTTGGTCTTATTTGCCTGCTTTAGCTGATCTTTCGGCAAATTAATGGGTCTGGTAAATAGGACAAAATAGACATGTTCCTCCGCGCAATAACGGGAAAGATAATTAACACGCTCTTCAAATAAATCTTCCAGATTCAACTGCAAACGTTTTGCCGTTTCTCGTGCGGAACTATAAATATCACTGATGACTTTTGTTATATTTTGTTTGTCATGACTAAAAAACACTTGAAAGGCATGGCCACTTCGCCCCATTGCCGGCTGGAAGGCATTGGCTAAACCATCGACCAGCTGTTCAAACTCATCCTGACCCGTCAGCTCCGTTACACCATCGACACGTAACACGGTCAAAAGCGTACCATCATGATTGACCAGAACGGTCTCGCTGTCTGCGGTTTCCAAGTCACAATAGGATTCTGTCGTTTGCTTGAGGCCAACGCTCAACCAGGCAAAAAACGTATCAACCCCTTCAAAAAATGAATCAGCCCATTTTCCCATACATTGATCACCCTATACCTTCATTAACTACCCTGTGCCAGGCCAACGTTTAGTCACTACCAATTTCAGCAACAGCTGCCGCAGCCCAATGTTCAATTTGTTTGCGAAATTTTGCCCGCGATGGCAATAGTCTGACATTGGAAAAAATCATCGATAATTTTTCCGTATGCTGGTCAATGCCCGAATCAATGATTAGCTGCCCTAACACCGAGGGATCGCTGGTCCCTTCACCGTACTTCTTCTCTACCGGCTCCGCTCGGAACTTTAAGCTACGGTAGATGCTCTGGGCAATAGATTTGTAGCCAGTGTTATTGGTAATGGCGCAAAACAAGACATGACAGAGGCCATTGAGTTTTTCCTGGCTCATTTCAGGAAGATAAACTAAGGTTCCCCCACCATAACCACCCACTCCCACTGACTCCAGAAAAAAACATTGCGCGCAAAAGCAACAGGAAGTCACCATATTTGCTAAGCGGTTGTTGCTGAAATTACCATCCAGGTTCACCACATCCTGGTATTTTCTAGCCTGGAAGCCACAAAATTGACAGGTGTAATGATCACGTTGCCAAACTTTTTTTTCAAACGCGGCAAAGCGTGGATCACTTTTACGAGCGGAATAAAGACGCCATGCACTGGCCGAAGCTCTAAGATACAATGCTTGTTTTTGCTCACTTTCGACCATCAGGCAAAACCCTGTTGATTGTGCACTGGAAATAAAAGCGGAGGCATAAAGCCCCCCTTAAATAGACAAGTGTAAGGTCAAGAACCACCACCACTAAAGATCATACCGGTAGGCCCGGCAACCTCACCGCCCTGTGTACCAAACATGGTCGCTCCGGTAATACCTAAAATAGAAGGCAAGAATAACAGAGCCGCCGCAATAAATACCAGTGCTATCGGGGTTCCAATGGTGATTTGGGTGGGATTATCTTTATGCTGCTTAAATTTCATAATCGCGCCAATTGAAAAACCAAGACCAGCCAGATAGGAACCGGCGGTTATCAGTTTGGTTAAGCTCGCAAAGGACGTGATAATGTTGGACGCCATATTTCCAATGGTATCCGCTGCCTGCGCGTTAACCGAGAACATCAACAGTGCCACACTGACAAGCGCCATTAATATGGCCGGCATATAGCCAGGTACTTTGAAAAATGCTTTCATGCCACTCTCCACTTAAGAAAACGATTGGTTAATTATATTATTGTCTATAATTTCCGATTTCACAACTGATTATCCACATAATTATAAGAAAATTATAACTATAAGCCCGGCTCCACAGGCCATAACCAACAGCCACCCGGAAAGGAAGCCCCCAGAAAAGCGGCATCGGAACCGGCTTGTTCGCGCTTTAGGCATGAAACAACTAACCGCAGGAAAACAGCTAACCGGCACCGTATAACGTATTGTTAATAATATCCAGCGTCTTCACAATATTGATAGCCAAAATTCCGCCAAAAACGTGCATCATGCCTTTTCCCATGGCCCCGGGTTGTCCGCCCTGGCCACCGGCACGCGCAACCATCACCATGCCGCGAATAAATGCCGCAATACCTACCACCTGAATAATCAACGACAAAGGACGCCCCACCGGACTGCCCGGGCCAAAAAGTGCATCAATTGCACTATTGGGGCTATCTGTGGGGGCATACTGCAACACTGAAGGCTCATTGTATATTGTTTGCATAATAATTTGCATCGACGTTGGGAAATAGATAAACACCGCCGCAACCAACAGATAGGTCAAAGGCTCCTTGAGACTGGCGTTGGAGGCCATCATCGTTCGGGCTTCGCCGTAGACTTTTAAACTATAGATGGCCTTAAATGCAAAAGCCATCCCAATCACATAGGCCAAACCAGTCAGCATGCGCTCAACCGGTTCCAGAGTTGCCGCAATATTTTTTAAAATGTTTGCCTGACCGACAATCCAGCAGGCAACGGTTCCCGCAGTACATGTAGCCATATTCTGTTAACTATCCTGCATGCTAAAAGCAATGATACGACCCGAACTCATCATGACCTTACCATGTTGGGCATCAATCATTCTGACTGTCCCCAGACCTGGCACCGTAGTTCCCTTTCTCACCGTAAGTGTAGACCCGTTTGACGCAATTAGCCAGGCACGGCCAGGGATCACCGCCTGAACATTCCAAGTCACGGCTGGGAGCTGTCTTTTCGGCTGGCTCACTTTTACAGGTGCCTTTTTTCGTGCCCGTAAACGATGAAGCTCTTGCGCCTGCTGCTCAAATTTGTCTCTCATCATTTCGAGATTTTGATTCATTCCTGCCATTTTCGTGGCAAGGTTATCAATACTGCGACCGAGTTCTCTTACTTGTCCTCTTAAATCATCGATATTGGCCCGGGTACCCTGCTGCGCGACCTCAAGAGCCGCTACTTTGGGGGCGAGATTATCAGCCGGACGCATCGTTCTGTCCGTCGGTGTTACCGGGGCAGGCTGAGTAACCGGGGGTAATGGGGAAGGGGTGGGCGCAGGGAAGGGATCTGGTTCGGTTTGTACATCCGGGAGCGTTGACGTTGGGGCATCGGCATCGCGGGTGAACATTGGCCCTAAAAATTTATAAGCGATCATTGCGCTTATCGCAATAGCCACAACCAGGCCTGCTTTTTTTATTACCGGATTGTTGCTGAAAACATTTGCTTTGGAAGCACTGGAAGTGTCGGCATTATACGCCAGTTCATCATAATTTTGCTCTTGGTATCCTTCCAGATCCGGCATTTGGTATTCATCGTTGCTTTGTTTGTTATCCGCCATAATTGTCCCACTTTAGCTATTAAGTGACGTTAAATCCTGGGTAAATAAAACCCCTATACCCGTACCAGAAAATATTTCTACTGTTGGAGGGCGATTGACATTTTGCTGTGCTACCTGCCCCCATGCTTTACCCACGGTTGCCAAACCAATCACCGCATTTTCCAAAGCCGAACGATTGATCCCCTCGGCAATAGTGACATTATCGCCCCCACCCGTACCGCCAATGGTGATATTTGTATTGGCTGATTGAAAGGCATTTCCAAAGCCTTCTAAAAAGGAAGCAGCAAACATCGAACCATAACGATAAAAATAATGCTTATCAACCCGGCTGGCCAATGCGGTTCGTGCCGTGTTGGGGTCAATGGCAATCGCACTTATCGATGTCGAGCTGCTCATCCCCGGCACCGACATGGTATTAAAAGTCAAGGTTACTTTGTCTGAGTAGGCGTTGGGGGGGGTAAAACTGCCAATCAGTTTGGCGCCCTTGAAGCGACCCGACACCACACTCGCCAATACCGGACCAGGCTGATCGGTATTCACCGACGTGTCAATAACCGCAAAAATGATATCTCCTTTCATCATCAATGCTTTTTTCTTAGGCTGGCCCGACTCATCGACACCCTCTTGCGTACCGCGCCGCCCGGCCGTACCAATCGGAGTGATATCACCTGCGGCCTCACGGCTGGCTGCATCGGCTTCTCCCTGGACATAGGTTTGAGTCGAAACCTGACTCCATTGTTGCATCACCTGGTTAGCCGCACCAGACATTTGTGACACACGCTGCTGAATTTTCTGATCAAAACGCTGATCTGCGACCTGCTGTTGCTGTTGTTTCATTAATTGTTGTAATTGCCGGTTGACCGCATCATCAGCAGGTGGTGGCGGCTGCCCCACATCCATTGGTGGTATTGTATCGCCAGGCGCTGCCGTGCCGTCAGGGCGGGGCGGTGCCGCCACTTCGGTCGGATCGAGGATAAAACCGGCAGCAACCAATTCTGCAGCACTAAAGCCGGCCTCTTTCAAGGCATCGGCACTAAAACCCGCATCCCTTAACTCCCGGGCACTAAAACCCGCATCTTTCAGTTGCTGCGCGCTGAAACCGGCTTCTTTCAGTTCCGCTGGGGTAAACCCGGCATCTTTCAATTGCTGCGCGCTAAGACCAGCATTTTTGAGTTCCTCGGCTGTAAAACCGGCATCTTTTAATTCCGCAGGGCTAAAGCCTGCATCCAAAAGCTGTCTTGCCGTGACCCCGGCCTCTTTGAGTTCGGCAGCACTAAAACCGGCATCTTTCAATTCTGTCGGTGTAAAGCCGGCATCCAGGAGCTCTTTAGCAGAAAATCCGGCATCTTTGAGTTCATCGGCCGTAAATCCGGCGTCTTTGAGCTGCGCGGCGGTATAGCCTGCATCTTTCAATTCCTGAGCGGTATACCCGGCATCTCGCATAGCTTTGGCACTGCAACCGAGCGTACTGCGAATGGTACTTGCCGATACCCCTGCCTCACGGGCTGCCCGCAATGATTCCACACTACAGTCTGTCTCACGCCCCTTGGCAAGCGTTGAAACCGGATTGAGCCCTGCTCGGCTGAGCTGCTGTGCGGTAAAACCGGCATCCAATAATTCCTGTGGCGTAAAACCGGCATCCTGCAAAGCTTCCGGGCCAAAACCGGCGTCTTTCAAGGCTCTGGCACTGCAACCATTCAATTCACGTATTTTTTGCGCGGAAACTCCTGCTTCACGCAATTGGCGTAATTGGGCCGGATCGCAACCCGCTGCTTTGATAGCATCGTCACTCACTGCCCCCGCATCCCGAATTTGCTGGGGGGTAAAACCGGCATTGGTCAACTCTCTATCGGTAAAACCGGCACTGCGCAAGGCCTGTGCACTGCAACCGGCATGCTGACGAATCAACTTGGCACTGACTCCTGCCGCACGCAGTCTTTGCAGCGCTTCCTTACTGCAACCGGCATTCCGAATATCCGCCGCGGTTATGCCTGGTGGCAATTCTGCTTCCGCTGCATTGATTTGCTGCGGCGTAAATCCCGCTCTGGCCAGTTCCTCTGGCGTCAATCCGGCATTGAGCAAATCGCGGGCAGAATACCCTGCCTGCGCCAATTCTTCCGGTGTAAATCCTGCTCTTCTTAACTGCGCTGCTGTTAAACCGGCATTACGCAAATCTGCTGCCGTATACCCACCCGCTTTGAGCTGGGCCGGACTACAGCCGCTCATGCGCAAAATGGCGGCCGCCGAAACTCCAGCCTGCCGCAGACGGGCTAAGGCTTCCGGACTACAGCCCGCCCGCCGCACATCATCGGCCGTAATGCCCGGCGGCAGTCCACTGGCCTGATCAATCTCATTTTGTGGATAACCAGCCCCTCTGAGCTCGCCATCACTAAACCCAGCATCCTTAAGCTGTTGGGCGCTAAAACCGGCGTTGCGAAGCTGACAGGCATCAAAACCGCATTTTTTCAAGCGCAAGGCATCATAACCTGCCTCCTTGAATTGACGCGCATTAAAGCCCGCCTGGCGTAATTCAGCACAGGAACAAACCGTATCCAGCGGATCGATACCATACCCATTATCTTTTAAAATGGCACAGCTACAGACTTCTTTGACTAAAGCCAAACTGGCCCCTTCATTCAGCACCGTTTGCACCGCAGTACGGCTGCAATTGGCATCCTGCAATGATTGCAACCACAGGCTGCGTTGTATGCCAAGATCCTGTTCTCTGGCCAGTGCCGCAAAACCCACTCCCGTTTGTGCCTCACCCGGAACACCAGCACCCGCTTGCGCGCCGATATCTCCTCGCAGCAGAGTCGGTATGGCGCTGCCGCCGGTGCGTTGTGCTGCTTCATACTGACGCAGGTTCTCCTGCCGAATTAACGCTGCATACTCCGGACTCGGATCACCCGTCCCCGGTATCGCCATAATATCACTGGGTGCTCCAATCACTCGACCCGCAGGTCCCGTATCTGGCGTTGTGGGTCCTCGTAACTTTACAATACCAAAAATAACCACACTCAGTATAATGGCGGCAGTAATTAACAAAATCACGCGCGTGCGGCTATTGGAGAATAACGCCTTAAGATTTTCTTTCCTGCTTGCCATAATCTTATAACCCTTCTATTTTTAGCTGCATCACTTTCCCATGCCAGGATACCAATAACACAGGGGCTTTTTGCATTTCATAGGCATGGGTGCCATCCGCGCTGGTCATGCTGGCCAACCAGCCTGGTGACAGGATAGTTAAACTGGTGCGAACATACATTTTGTTGCGTAACAGCCAGGCGCGAGCATCACCGCCACTGACGACAAGACGCTCACTACCTGGTGGAGGAACGCCGTCCAAAACATGTAGCAGTACATCGTTGGCACTGGGCGGAATGCCGGTTTCCATCGGGAGATCCGTGGCGTTAGGGCCATAGCCCTGTATTCTGAGATCCACACGATAATCAACTGCTTTTTGGCCAGGAATCAGGGTCAGCATTACGGGGGTATTCAAGCCTTTCAAACGTACAGCCAGATTACCGTACTGATACAGTTTCATGGCCTGGATCATCAACGTATTGCTCGTCTTGTCCCACTGAATATTAAAGGCCGCCGGATCCCCCAGATCATAGGCGGCAATAGGCCAGGGAGCACCAGTCGAATCCAAAAAAACCAAAGAAGAAACAAATCCCTGTGCCAAACGGATCACCGGCGGCGTCGAACCGGGAGATAAATTGACAAATTGCGATGTGGCGGTCGGTCTGGGAGGGGCTCCCACGCTTGATGCTTTGGCGTAATGTTGCAATTCATATTCTTTTTTTAATTCCAAAATCTGTTCTGGAGAGAGCGGAAACAATTGCCGCTTGGTGGCCTCAAAGGCACGTTCATCGATAATTTCTTCTGGTGATTTGGATAATAACCCCTCATCAAGTAGCTGGTTATGCGGTGCCCCGGTTCCCGTTTGTTGAGGAGCCGGGGCACCCGGTGGTGCCGGAGTAGCAGGGCCTGCAGGCGCAGGGGCTGCGCCGGCGGGTTGATTTTGTGTCATCTGTCGTTGTAATTGCCGCAGTTGATCCAGGGCTTGTCTGGAGGCATCATCCTGGGCGATGGCCTGATGCATTAGGACGGGCAACCACAACATTATCTGTACCATAGTCTTATACAACGGCCTTAAGGCTCTTATCATCGCTCCACCCCAGTATACGTGCCCACATTAAAATCGGTAATACCAATTCCCTGTACCGATTCCTGAGTCGAAATTCGGGTAATTAACAAGGTTACCACCGCATGCTGATTATCCGGTCTGTTGACTCCGGAATACGTAATTAAAATTGGCATTTGCACTCGCCATGAATACCGTCCATCCAACGGTCCCTTTCGCAAAATCACAGGTGGCTTATAGGCTACAGCACTGACAATCAAACGCTTGGCACGAACCGTGTCAATATTGTTGGACGCATCCAAGGCCGAAATAAACTGTGTCCATCCTCGTTCCGTAAAATACCCCCGCGCTGTTTGAGACAGATCGTAGTTATAAAAGTTGTAATTAAAAGCGGCGATCACCCCCTGATTAGCCCACTCTAAAATTGCTCGCTCCGACTGGTTGGGTTCATCCAGGGCAGTCAACGGATAGCGCTGACCATTCACCGTAGTCAGATAATAAGGCTCGGGCAGAGGATTGAGTACCAGATACAAGACGCCGAAAGCCAGCAATAGGCCAACCAATAAAGACACATTGACCAGAGTCTGCATCCAGGGCTGTTTATCTGCAACGGTAAGGTCAGGCATGCCTTCTCCCATCGTCTATCCAAGTGTTCATCATGCGGCTCCCTGACCAGCTTCTGACACCAGAAACTGCTGG
Source organism: Legionellaceae bacterium (assembly GCA_020831865.1). Classification (GTDB taxonomy): domain Bacteria; phylum Pseudomonadota; class Gammaproteobacteria; order Legionellales; family Legionellaceae; genus JAFIFT01. The sequence goes on from JAFIFT010000016.1 coordinate 17,800, forward strand.
ATGCCAATTCCTCGTGGAGAATTCAGGGTTGAAACCCGAACAATGAGCAACGTGACCATAAAATTTTTGGGGGAATAGAAGTTCGAAGAATTTTGTAAATTGACAAAAAGAGGAATCTGTACCCGCCACCCATAAAGGCCTCCGCTTAAAATTCCCTGCTTGACAATTTGTGGGGCACCAGTCGGTACCGCTGAAACCACCAGTTTCTGAAGCCTGACTAAATCCAACATTCCGGAATTTTGCAATGCCGTTTGAAATTGACGCCAGCCCTCGGCCGTATAAAATCCAGATGCCGCTTCCAATTCCTGGCGATAATTCACAAAATTAAAAGTAAACGCGGCCACGGCAGCCTGGGTACTCCATTGATAAATTTGTGCATCTGTTTGGTTGCGTGCATTCAAGGGAATGATAGGAGTAATTCTGCCATCAATCGATGTCGCAAAATATCGCGGAGACGGAGGATTCGTAATGATATAAATCAGGAGTGATCCCATGATGATATTCACAATCATAGAAAACAAAAACGCAATGACCGATTTACGATAGCCATCCTTATAAAAAGCGTTCCGTATTGTGACTTTCTGCAGAACATCCGCTCCCATATGATCCTCAATTATCTAATCGTTAGTACGTTTGGTGCCTCTGGAGGTGGCGCGGCCTCAAGCAAGGGTTGCGATGAATCATTAGGCGCGGCCAACGGTCTTAGCGCTGAGGGCGGAATGATCCCATTGGTTGCAAAAAATTTTCTCTCTGGCTGATGAAAGTAATAAAAATACACACCCGCACTCAGTACCATGTTGAGCAACAGTGAAAAATACAGCAAGGTTCCCATTCTGCGATACAACACCACATAAAAAAACTTGCTTCTTTTGGTAATATCCCAAGCTGCTCTACCCATATCTCTCCATTAAGCTACTTGACGTCGAAACGTAATCTCAACCCGGGCATTGGGCGAAGCATCAGCACCTGCCTGCCATCGCATGATAGGCTTATCCGAGCCTATGCCACTGGTGAAGATCAACCGACTATCCACGCCCTGCGATTGAAAGTAGTCCGCCACCGCACGAGAACGGGCCGACGTTAATGCCTGTTCGCGTTTGGCAGAGACATATTGACTACTAAAAGAACGCACATACAGACTCACGATACGAAATTGTTTCAAGTAGTCTATTACCTGATTCAAACTGGCGTAAGAGTGCCAGGTCAAACGCGGCGACTGATCCGCAAAAAGCTTGTTCGCCGGTATGCTGACCAGATAATTTTGCCCCATGGAAATCACTTTGATATTCTGTTTGAGCAATTGTGCCTGCATAGCAACAATTTCCCGGTCATCCGCTCCCTCGACTTTGCGGGGTAAACGATTATTCGCCTCCGGCGACGGCAGCGGCCAGCGAGATTGGCAGGACACAAGACCCAGAGCCACACCCGCTATTAGCACTATTTTTATAATCTTTTTACTTATCAAACTCATATAGTGCTCGGTTAAATTTCTCAGCATCTTTGAAATAAAAACACAAACGCCACAATCTTACAAGAGTTCCACTGTTTTTTTCCGAAATTCTGCGCCGCTATTCGCAGAAAAATGAAAAGGCAACCTCGCGACCCATCCGTCAGTGCGGTTGGGGGTGTTCATGCAAAGCAGCTGGCAAAACCAGACAACGCAATGATGAGAGAAATACCGAAACCACTCTCTGAAGTAGCCCATATCAGGCGGCACTGATACGGGCTAGCGGCTTATCACGTCCTTAAAAAGGAACGTCATCATCCAAATCCCCAAATGCCTCTGGTACAGACTGAGAGCTGTGAGCTGGCGGGCTTTGGCGCGAGGGAGCAGACTGCGATGACGACTGGGGCATCGCATCATAAGAACCCTGCGTAGCACCGGAGCGCCCATCGAGCATTTGCATTTCACTGGCCACAATTTCAGTGGTATATTTATCCTGCCCTTGCTGATCTTGCCACTTACGCGTCCGCAGGCTGCCTTCGATATACACTTTGGCGCCTTTGCGCAGATACTCTCCGGCAATTTCGCCCAAACGGTTAAAGCAAACCACACGGTGCCATTCGGTTCGTTCCTGACGCTCTCCTGTCTGTTTGTCTTTCCAGGTTTCACTGGTGGCAAGTGATAACGTTGCCACGGCACCCCCACTGGGCAAATAGCGCACTTCCGGGTCAGTACCCATATTGCCTATCAAGATTACTTTATTGATACCTCGAGCCATGTTTATTCTCCTGTTTAAAAGCTGGACCTCGCCCTTGTCACAACAAAGACCAGCTTATTGTACCCCACTTTTCGTTTTTTAAAAGCCTGATGAGGGGCTTTCGCTCAACCGTCTTGAGTCTCTTGTTCTACGACTTCCAGAATCATCACCTCATCCAGGGGAACATCAGCATGTCCACCCATATTACCGGTGCGGACCTTGGCAATTTTATCCACCACATCCATACCGGCAACCACTTCCCCAAACACGCAATAGCCATAACCCTGGGCATCTTCGGATGAGAAATTTAAGAAATCATTATTAGAGAGATTAATAAAGAACTGCGAGGTAGCGGAATGGGGATCCATCGTGCGGGCCATGGCCAGCGTGCCCCTTTTATTCAATTTGGCCCGTTTGGCTTCATTTTCAATCGGTGCACGCGTAGCTTTGTTCACCAAACCGGTTTCCAGGCCACCGCCCTGAATTACAAAATTATCAATCACCCGATGAAACAAGGTGTTGTTATAAAAACCATCCGCCACATATTGCTTGAAATTTTCCGCTGACTTCGGGGTATTTTCGTCATCCAGCTGGATATGAATATCGCCATGAGAGGTACGAATAATAAACATCAATTACTCCTTAGGTAAGGGGGTCTGCCGTCCATCACGGTCACCCAGTGTAACAGACCCTGGATTAAGTTCAAAAATCAAGTCCCGCATTTGTGCACAAACCCGATGCATCACCGCCACATTGTGCATGCTGGCCAACGCCGTAAAGGCAGGGGCTTTTTGTTTGAAAAGCTGATGCAAATGTTGACGGCTATAGTGCTGGCAGGTATAGCACGTACAGTCGGCCATCACCGGCCGTTCATCCTGCGCATATTGTGCTTTTTTAATCTGGATTCGCGCGGAGGGCTCCTGGCTCTCAAACACCAGCCAGTCATCCTTGCGCACAATGGCTCCTGAATACAACGCGCCATGCCGGGCGTTACGTGTCGGAGCAACGCAATCGAACATATCAATCCCTTCTGCGACGACATCCAGCAAGTCCTGCGGCGACATCCCTACCCCCATACTGTAACGCGGTTTTTCCTCGGACAGAAAAGGACGAACCCAGCTAATAATCTCGGCGGTGGCCTCCATATCAAAACCAATGGTTTCACCGCCTATGGCAATACCATCCAGCAGCTGATCGGCCACAAAAGCAGCACTTTCTTCCCGTAAATCACGATAAACACCCCCTTGTACGATCCCGAACAAAGCCTGGGGAGCCCCGTAATCTGAGTGCGGATGCTGCTGATGCCAGTGCAACGACTGGCGCAACCAGCGATGCGTGCGCAGCATACATTGGCGCACCATCCCATGGCTGGCATCATCCGGCGTACATTGATCGAAGGCCATGATAATATCAGCACCGATGGTTTTCTGAGTGGCCAGAGAAACCTCTGGCGTCATATGCATGCGGCGATGCGTACCCGGCACCACAAAATGCGCCCCTTCTTCGTCAATGGTGCATAATTTTTCATTTTTGGAAAGACTAAAGACCTGAAACCCACCACTATCAGTCAACATGGGACCATGCCAACCCATAAAAGGATGCATACCGCCGGCCTGACGCACAACCGCCATACCCGGCGCACATAACATGTGGAAGGTATTACCGCCCAAAATAATCTGACTGCCGGCCTGCGCCAATTCCTCCGGCAATAAATTATTCACACCGGCACGGGTACCCACCGGCATAAAAACCGGGGAGATAAAACGGCCATGGGCCGTATCGACAGCGCAAACTCGCGCCGCGTTATGCGGGTGTCGGGCCAAAATACGGCAGCTCAACGCAGCACTCATGCCAATTACTCACTGAAAAGGGGTTCATGATAACGAAATGCACAGCAATTTGCCAGAAAAACGCAACCCACACCGATTAGGCGCCACTGATGCTGCAGGAGGCAAGCAACAGAGGATGGATTGGCGCCTATCAATCGGCGTCTTCCCTTCCGCCAGGCAGCTTCCACAAAAAAAACAAGCTCACGCTACCAATAAAGAGAAAATACAGTAAAGACCAGAACGCCAATGAAATCCCCCCTAGTGACCAGTCCACTTTACCACAGTCCCCTGATCCCAGAAAAATAGCAGTAAAAACATCTTGCCAGGGAAAATAATGAATTAGCGTATCCAGACTGGGCATACAGGCCGGCACCTGGTCAGCCGGCAAAGATTGTAACCACAATTGCCGTGCGGCAAAATACACTCCCGCCAGTGCCAAAAATAACTGTAAGCCCATCAGGGCTTTCAGCCTTCCTGGTTTCTGAATGCGTGCGCAAAGAAAAGCAGTCAGGCAAAGCAGTACCACGATGTAGCGTTGCATCAGACAAAGCGTGCAAGGTTCAAGACGCCAACCATATTCCAGATAAAACGAGGCTGCCAGCACCAGCATGCTGACCCAGCTTAAGGCAATGAAGGATAATCGGCGGTTAATGCGTTTCATTCTTGTGGCAACATATACTCAATAGCAGCGCGTAAATCGTCCTCACTGCAACGGTTACAGGTACCCTTGGCCGGCATGGCGTTGATACCCTTAATCGAGGTGGCAGTCAGCTCATCCAGCGATTTTTTCGCTAGCAACGGTTCCCAGCTTTCTGCTTTTCTGAAAACCGGCGCACCCGCCAAACCGCGTTGATGACATGCCGCACAATACTGACCATAAATCTCCTTACCCACCGGCACGTCTTCTTCTTCCGCATCGCTGACTTGCGTAACCGCAGGCACCGAATCAGCCGTTCCATTTTGTCCTTCAATACGTACCTGGCCATACGGTTTAATCCGCTGTTCGATGCGCACTCGATCCGAACTCGCTGCCCAGAGCAGACTTGGCACACAAAGGGCGACAAGCATTAGCATGCGTAACATAATATGGTTCTCTCAGTTACTGGTCATGGGTATAAGGCGCGGGTGTATGACCCGCCTCATCCAAATGTATCTTCGCATACTATAACGAGAATAGCCCTGTATTTCCAGTGGTTTATCCACGCCCATACCAAAGGCAGAAAGCAGAAGCCCTCCTGCATCCTTGCCATCCATACCTGTCGCCAGGGCGCATGCCAGCGTTTGTGGTTACGCTGTCATCAGCAATTCTTCGGCATCCAGTTCTTCCAAATATTGATGATAGGACAGAATGTTGGTATGGCGGATCTCTATAAACGAAGGCGCAGCGAGCCAGGTGAAAAAATAGGGGGTTTTTTCGCCCAAGCGCTGACAATCCAACACACAGGACTCCCAAGCGGCAGTGGAAGCCGGGGGCTCGTCCGATGGCCGTAAACAGAGCATTTTTTCACCGCTTGCCAATTGATCCAACACCTGGTCACTGGCGCCATAATCCAGAGCCAGATCATAGCAGGCACGCATGTCTGACTCGGTTTTTACCAGCAAATAACTGACCCTGGCATCCTCATCCAATAGCATAAAACTGCCGGAATGATCGGTCAGATAGTACTCACAAATCCCTTTATCCTGCAGGAGCTGCTGAAAACAGGCCGCAAACTGGCCGTCATTCAAACAACTGGGGTAGGATACCGATAGCATCCGTACCACCATGTCGGACATTGCCTGAAAATACTGCTGCTGCAGTTCTTGAATGTTCTGCATAATGCGCTCCGCCGCCATGGGATCGCTTTTTTTTACAAAACGGTCAATCAGTCCTTCATTGAACGCGGCGATCGCCAGCTTTTCATCCGCCTGCCCGGTTAAGAGAATTTTTTTTATGTTGGGGTTGTCAATCCGCCGGCAAAATTCAATGCCATCGAGTCCGGGCATGGCATAATCCACAATCACCACCGACACTTCGGAAAAGCGCCGGGGATTGTAGATTTCAGCATGGATCGCCGTCAAGTCCAGATTAATGGTATGATTGGTCAAAGGACAGTTCTTGGCTTCGGTGTATTCACTCAGACAACGTTGGGATAATAAATCGAGCTCACACCGTTTTTTCTGAAGGTCATTCAATGCAATAAAAGGGGAGTCAAAAACCCGGTAAGCTAAACGTTCATCGAGTTGCAGGACAAAGTTCAGTAAAAAATCCTGACTGTCATCGACAAATAAGACGGTACTGGGAAAATAACAGGTTGGTATGGTTTGATTGTGCATAGCTCCTCCTGAGCAACGTTTCCATCACATCGGCAGACCAATGCTGATCTGCTGAATCAAAATTCCAACATGCTTATAAAATAACACGTTTGTATAGCATTTCCAATCATTTGTTGCAGGCTCTGCCAAAAATACCAGCAAGAACCTTAAAACAGTGCTTTCAGAAACTGGGCCATCGCCTGCAGGGAGCGCTGCTCTGCCTGTGGATTATAGATCGTGCCCATCGCGGCATCCTGGGCTTGCGGATTACTAAAGGCATGCTGGGCATGTCCATACATATGCACCTGCCAATCCACCTTTGCCTGAGTCATCTCGCGGCAAAAAGCGTTGACCTGCTCCGGAGGAACCATCGGATCGTCATAACCATGCAAGACCAATACTTTCGCTTTAACAGATGGAGACAGCGGCTGCTCGGCTGGATTCAGCAAACCGTGAAAGCTCACCACACCCTGGACATCGGCACCACTGCGCGCCAAATCCAGCACACAAAGTCCACCAAAACAAAAACCAATAGCTGCAATGCGCAGATGATCCACTTCCGCAAGGGTCACCACCGCATCCAAAGCCGCGATAGCCCGTTCCGTCAGCAAGTTTCGGTCAAGAGCCAGGGGTTGCATCAAGGCCTTTTTTTCATCAAGCGTATGTCCCTGACGTCCCTCACCGTACATATCCACGGCAAAACCAACATAGCCCATATCCGCCAGCATTTTGGCCTTGGCACAGGCAAAATCATTCCGTCCACTCCAGTCATGAAACACTAATACGGCAGGTTTGGGTCCCGTTGCCTGCGGCAGCGCCAAATAGCCATGGCAGGCCAGTTCGCCATGATGATAAATGTAATTTGATTCGGACATCGTTTTCTCCTGAACGTTTTTTGCCTTCTGATGCCAGTTAACCACACCGCATCTCCACACTGCACCCCCTTCCATCGCGTGATGCGCAAGGGCAACCCTATGCCATGGTAGCGAAAAAAACGGAGCTCCTGCAATGTTGCATTTCCCCCGGCGGTGATACGCCAGAAAAGTACCCGCACAGAGTATAGCAAAAGCATATGACGATACATATCAGCAGAAGGAAGATAATGCCGGCCAACAGCCCCCGGTTCACTGCACCCGGGCCTGCGGATGGGCAGGCTGTTGACGGGCAATCAGCAACATGCCATGATGCTTTAAGGCCTATCTGTTCAAGGGAGGTGAGCGATGAGCTTTGCAAAAGGATCCCGACAAGCGCTGTTATCTCGTTTATCCGAAAATAAAATTATCTGGGCACAAAAAACCTGGCGCAATTATATGGAAGGGGTCATACAGCCTAACGCCATCATCGTAGAAGTGGACAATGAAGAGCAGGTACGCCAGACCATTCTTGCGGTCAAACAACAAAACGAGGCCCATCCACATCATAAAATAACGATTCGCGCGGCGGCAGGCTGGAATAACCGAAAAAGCCCGCAGTGTGGCTGTTTTTGCTTTTGGCCCCACGCCCAGGAAGCACGCTATAATGAGTCATTTTCCTTCTCTGAAGGAGCTTCAGCCGATGTGATTATTCGCTTCAGCAAAACATTCCAGTCGATCAAAAAATTAGGCAAAACCCACGCAGCGACTCAACAGTATCCCGACAATCCTATTAAAAATCTGCCCTCCACGCTGGTGCAAGTCAGTGCGGGAGTACAAATTGCCACACTGGCCGATCACTTAAGGGAGGCTAAATTATCGCTCAGTACCGTTAGTATGATTGCTTGGGTCAGTGCGGTTGGACTGGCAGCAACTGGCGGACACGGCACCGGACGTGATGAACCGTCCTTCAGCGGCCTGGTGCACAGCATCAGGGTCTGTGATATGGACGGGGAAATCCGCGAAATCTGCTCTGATCATAAGGATTTTGCCAGCCTTTGTGGCGCCCATGCCGGTATGATGGGAGTCGTGCTCAGCATACAACTAAAAGCAGTCAAAGCCTTCAATCTGGCAGAATCGGTACACAATTTCCGCAATGCGAAAACCCTGACCCCGTTCCTGTCTCAGTTTTTACGCGAAAATCAGTACTTCACGTTAATGCGGATTCCAACCTATCCCTGTCCCGGTATTGATGAAAAATCAAGGGATAAATGGCATGTGCGCCTGTGGAATTATACCTCGCAGCCGCGCACCAGCAAGCGCAGGGCTCCCTATACGGCGGATGCCTGCTCCTTAACTCAGGAGTTGAGCGTACGTGTTGGTGATTCCGTTCAGCAATATTTACTGGACTCAGGCCTACAGCATTTGCTACCGGCCTATTTATTATTGACCGCAGCCGTCATCACTGGTACACGCGGTACTGATACCCGTATCGATTATGAGAATCATATTACCCACTACCAGGCTGGCTTTCCCAAAGCCATGCGCGATGTCAGTTATCTTATCCCGGTCAAAGACCGCAAGGCCGGAAAACTGCTGGCTAAAATCTGTAAAAAAATAGACGAGCTCCTGCTCGAGGCTGGCAAGCGTAGCGAATACCCCTTAACCTACGCCGTATATGTCCGTTACCTCAAAGGAACCAACGGTGGTTTGTCCAGTACCGCGACCTCCAGCGAGGAAGAGCGTATTTTAGCTATCGATATGGTGACCCATCCTGCTGCACCTGGCATTACCCGTTTTGAAGCTGCCTTTCTTGCCTTCCTGAAGCAATTGGATATCCAGCCAGCCTATCATCCTGGCAAGGACTTCCCCGATGGCATTACGAGCTATGCTGATTTTCTCAAGCCAGAGGCACTGGAGGACTATCAGCGCGCTATTACCGACTGGTATGGCGGCGAAGACACCTTGGCACGCAGTCCTTTTCTCAGCCCCTATCTGAAGGACATGCTTTTTGCCACATCCACATCGTCACCCAAGCTCCACCGCACAAAAGCAGCAGAGCCAGCTCCGGTTCCCCACCATTCAACAACTGAATGCTGCCAGTTTCTCGAAAAGCTTATCCGAGAAGTCGAAAAAATAGCGTTACCGGACGAATCGCTAAAAGAGGTCAAAGCCCATTTTGTGCATGAGTGCCGGGATAAAATTCAGGAACTCAATCCATTGGAAACATCTTCTTCCCTTTGAGTTGCGACTGCACCGCTTGAGTCGATACCTCATCCAGTGCACCAAAGGAGGCTAGCCATAGCCACATTGCATAAAGGTCATGACCCCAGGGCTGTCCCGCTCTTGGTAGAAATTTTTGTTGTAAACGACTAGACTTAAGTTGAATCCTAATTTTGGAGAGAGTTCCATGAACGAAGCGACCCAAGCCATGAAGGCACTACTTGCCGATACCTATGCCTTGTATCTGAAAACGCAAAATTATCACTGGCATGTGCGTGGCCCTCAGTTCAAAGCCGTGCACGAGTTACTGGAAAACCACTACCTTGAATTGGCAGAAGCCATTGATAATATTGCCGAACGTATTATTATCATGGGTGATAACGCCCCAGCGACATTTAAAGAGTATGATAGCTTGAAAACCATTACGGATGGCGACTCTTCCCTGTCGGCCAATGAGATGGTAACCAGCCTGGCCAAAGACCATAATGTACTGGTGCGCGATCTCAATAAGGCCATCACCATTGCTCAGGAAAATCATGACGAAGGCACCGTCGCCCTGTTAAGCGAACGCATTGCCCACCATGAAAAAGCGCGCTGGATGCTCGAAGCCTCTACCAAACAATAAGCCTTTGCCAGGAACTGGTCTGGGCTTACATCACATTTAATAGCTCCTGCAAATGGCGCACGGGTTCGATGTGCATATCCATAGCCTGCCGTGGTGCATTACCCTGCGGCACAATAGCCCGTTTAAAGCCGTGCTTCATGGCTTCACGCAGACGCTCCTGGCCACTTTGCACCGGACGAATTTCACCTGCCAGCCCTACTTCACCAAAAATAATGGTTTCTCTGTCAAACACTCGGTTGCGTAAACTGGATACAACAGCGGCAATTAAGGCCAGATCACTGGCAGTTTCACTGACTTTCACTCCGCCAACGACATTGATAAATACATCCTGATCAAAGGTAGCCACTCCAGCATGACGATGCAAAACCGCCAGTAAAATAGCCAGGCGGTTATGTTCAAGTCCTGTGCTCAGGCGGCGTGCTTGTGTGCCGTGTGAGGTATCCACCAACGCCTGTACTTCCACCAGCATCGGGCGTGAGCCCTCCCAGGTTACCATCACCACTGAACCTGGTGTTGCCTCAGGTTGGCGGGATAAAAAAATAGCCGAGGGATTGGCTACCTCTTTCAAGCCACGGTCGGTCATCGCAAAAACACCCAGCTCGTTCACGGCCCCAAACCGATTTTTTATAGCGCGAATCACGCGAAAACGACTATCACTCTGCCCTTCAAAATAGAGCACCGCATCCACCATGTGTTCTAATACTCGGGGTCCGGCCAGAGCGCCATCCTTGGTGACATGTCCGACCAGAAAGATGGCGGTTTGCTGCGTCTTGGCAAAACGCAACAGTTGAGCCGCCGATTCCCGGACCTGCCCCACACCACCGGGCGCTGAACTTAACGCCTCTGTAAAGATAGTCTGAATGGAGTCGATCACCATGATGCGTGGTTTGTCTTGCCGGGCATGGGCAATGATCGCTTCTACCTGCGTTTCCGCCAATAGCCGCAATCCCGACAGGGGGAGTTGCAAACGGCGGGCACGCAAAGCAATCTGCTGCAGCGATTCCTCACCGCTCACATACAGGACTTTTTCTCCTTCCGACAGTTTGGCCAATGTCTGCAAAAGCAGAGTGGACTTGCCAATACCCGGATCGCCGCCAATCAAGACGACAGACCCATCGACCAGCCCCCCACCCAAAACCCGGTTTAATTCCGACAACCCACAGTCCAGTCGTTCTTGCTGCTGCAGGCTTATCTCTTCAACCGCGGTGATCAGCGAGCGTTCATTGGCCCAGTTGCCAGGGCCGGATTTTTTGTGCAGCGCCTGGGCGCCCATCTCCTCGCTCATCGAGTTCCAGGCCGAGCATTGGGTACACTGCCCAGACCATTGCGCATAGACGGCCGCACATTGCCCGCAGATAAAACGACTTTTAACTTTACTCATTGCGGCACATCAGCATTCCAGGGGTGCTCCGTCACTCAACATCAATGCGCTCCAGTCCATCCATATAGGGTTGCAGTGCGGCTGGAATGTGAATAGCCCCTTCCTCGGTTTGATAATTTTCCAGAATGGCTACCAGAGTACGACCGACTGCCAAACCGGAGCCATTAAGGGTATGCACCCATTCGGTTTGCTTACTGCCTTCCGATCGAAAACGGGCTTTCAAACGCCGCGCCTGAAAGGCTTCCATATTCGAGCAGGAAGAAATTTCACGATAGCAGTTCTGGCTGGGCAGCCAGACTTCCAAGTCAAAGGTTTTGGCTGCGCTGGCACCCATATCGCCGGTACACAGGCTGACGACCCGATAGGGCAGTGCCAGTTTTTGTAAAATAGCCTCAGCGTGCGTGCGCAGTTGCGCCAGTGCATCATAGGACTGATCGGGATGACAGACCCAGACCAACTCCACTTTTTCAAACTGGTGTTGACGGATCATCCCTTTGGTATCACGCCCATAGGAACCGGCTTCACTACGAAAACACGGTGAATGACAGACCCAGCGCAAAGGCAGATCTGCAGCGGCAAGAATGTCATCGCGGACGATGTTGGTTACCGGAATTTCTGCCGTGGAGGTTAAATAATATTCCTGATCGCCCGTAAGTTTAAAAAGATCTTCAGAAAATTTGGGCAATTGGCCAGTACCGTATAAGCTGTGCTGATTAACGATATAGGGCACATAAACTTCCTGGTAGGCGTGTTCCTTGGAGTGCACATCCATCATAAATTGAATCAGCGCGCGATGCAGCCTGGCAATCTGGCGATGCATCACGACAAAACGACTACCGGTAATTTTAGCCGCCATAGCGAAATCCATCTGCCCCAAGCGCTCCCCCAGCTCATCATGCGAGCGCGGGGTGAACGAAAATTCCGGTGGCTGGCCAACGCGGCATATTTCCACATTATCGGTTTCATCTTTGCCGACCGGTACTGATTCGTGTGGGAGGTTAGGGAGGCTCAACAGCAGCTGCTCCATTTCGGCCAGCAGGTTGTCCAGTGCTGTTTTTTTCTCTGTGAGTTGCTCCGCCAGCGCCCCCATGCTCTGTTGCAAGGCAGCGAAGTCCTCCCCCCGTTGGCGCAAACGGCCAATGTCTTTGGAATGGCTATTACGCTGCGCCTGTAATTCCTGCGTTTCAATCTGTAAATGTTTACGCGCGGCTTCCAGCGTCTTGAAACGCTCACTATCAAAAGCAAAGCCACGGCCTTGCAGTTGCTGGGCGACCCAATCCGGGTTGTCGCGCAAGACTTGTATGTCCAACATAAGCTATACCTCATTGTAAACGGTCTGTCAGGGCTGCAGAAAGGGGTTGGGCCGTAGCAGCCGCAGTCCATCATGCACACCCGGCCTTCAGTCCTGTTCTCTCATCATCGCTAACGGACAATACCCCGGGTTGCGGTATTGAGCGCATCCCGCATCGGAATAACCTCTGGCACATCCTGTTGCATACACTCCAGTTCCGCTAAGGCCTGCTGCACGGTTAATCCCTTGCGAAAGACAATTTTGTAGGCTCGACGCAAAGCATCTATCGTTTCCGAAGAAAAGCCCCTGCGCCGCAGACCTACGGTGTTAATTCCGCAAGCGGAGGTTTGGTGTCCGGCAATCATCACATAAGGCAAGACATCCTTTGTGACGTAGGTTGCACGGGCAATAAACGCATAGGAACCGACATGGCAGAACTGATGGACTGCGGCATAAGCCCCGATAATGGCATAATCATGCAGGGTCACATGTCCCGATAACGCAGAATAGTTAACCATAATAATTTCATTGCCCACGACACAATCATGACCGATATGGGCGTAAGCCATGAAAAAATTCTTATGGCCAATCCGGGTTAATCCGCCCCCTTTCACCGTTCCACGGCTAATCATGCAGTATTCCCGAATCACATTGTCATCCCCGATCTCCAATCGAGTCGGCTCATTGGCATAAGTGGTATCCTGCGGCGCATCCCCGACGGAGGCAAACTGAAATATTTTGTTATTTTTACCAATCCGGGTGGGGCCTTCAATCACAACATGCGGACCGATCCAGGTCCCTTCCCCTATTTCCACATCGGCGCCAATAATGCTGCCAGGACCGATCGTCACTCCCTCTGCAATTTTGGCGGAAGGATGTATTATGGCATTTTTATCAATCACTTTTAACTTCCTTAACGGCACTTAACAAATCGGCGGAACAGGCAATTTTATCGTCCACAATAGCCTCGGCGTGCATTTGCCAAAAATCACGTTTTTGGCCTGTCAGTCGCACTTCCAGACGCAAGGTATCCCCAGGAACGACCATACGTTTAAATTTGGCATTGTCGATACCCGCAAAATAAAACATAAAGCGATGCCCCTCTTTGGCGGTACGCGATAAATTGGACAAAATAGCAGAAGCCTGGGCCAGCGCTTCCAACATGAGCACCCCTGGCATGATCGGATCGCCCGGAAAATGGCCATTAAAAAAAGGCTCATTCATCGTGACATTTTTGATCGCATTCAGATAATCGAGAGGCTTGTAGTCCAACACTCGGTCCACCAATAAAAAAGGGTAGCGATGGGGCAGCATTCGCAGAATATCACGCATTTCAATTCGTTCACTCATAGCATCACTCAATTATTATCATCCACTAGGATCCGTTCGCGATAAAGGGTTTCCGTTAGCCGGTTTATCGCATCAAAAAATGCACCTGAAGCTTAGAGCATCCCGGTACATAGGCACCATTTCACTGACAGCTGCCCGGCTTGCAGCTGGTTTATAAAATCTCTTTTTCCATCCGTTGCAGGCGCTGAATAAAATAATCCAGTTGTTTGAACCGTGCCGCATTTTTTCGCCAGCGTTTATGTTCACAGACCAGAGTCCCGGATGAATAGACCCCGGACCTTAACAAGGATTTCGCCACCGTTGACATTCCGGTGATTACCACCTCATCGGTAAGACAGAGGTTAGCGGCAATCGTACTGGCACCCCCAATAATACAGTGCGCACCCAGATGCGTATGCGCCCCCACCGCCGCACATCCGGCAATAGCGCTACCATGACCAATACTGACGTCATGCGCAATCTGCACCAGGTTATCCAGAAACACGCCCTGCTCAAGCAGAGTGTCGCTGACCGAGCCGCGATCGATAACCGTATTGGCACCAATTCGACAGTAATCGGCAATCAGTACCCCACCAATAGCAGGCCCCGAATGCCAGGCACCCAGGCGTTTGATCACATTAAAGGGAAGCGCACCAATCACTGCTCCGGAATCAATGCCAACCTGAGCCCCAACCACCGTGCCTTCATGCAACATAACCGCGTTATGCAGGCGCGTCTGGCTACCAATACGAACCTTTTTTTCCAGCACACAGTTCGCACCGATACGCACCCCATCACCCAGCACGACGCCCTCACCAATGACTGTATTGGCACCAATGCTCACATTGTGACCAAGCTCTGCGCTCAAATCCACTATGGCATTGGGGTGAATCGTAGCAGGCGCTACGGCCGTATCCTCAAACAGCTTGACCGTTTCTGCCATTGCAAGAAAAGGATGAGGCACCACCAGCGCATCAACCGGGCATAACGGTTGCTGACTGGCATTCAATAAGACCGCTGCCGCCTGCGTATCACGCAATAAACGTTCCCGCTGCGGATTATCGAAATACGCCATATCGCTGCTGCTTGCTGTCGAAAGCGAGGCAACGCCTTTGATGACTTTGGCAGCATCACCGTAAATCTCGGCACCTAAAATAGCTGCCAACTGGCCTAATGAATATGAAGGCATAGCGGTCAGAACACTCCTTGGCCGTACCAATACAGCAGGACCTGCCGGAAAAAGCAGTCCTGCTGAGCAGACAGCAATCTACTTATTTCAATTGTTCCAAAACCTGGGCAGTGATGTCGAGTTTGCTGGCACTATAAGGGGCTGCGTCTTTTTGCAACACCAGGTCATATTTTTGCTTGACCGCAATAGCAGCAATAATTTTGCTCACTTCGTCATACAGCGACTGCATGGCTTTGTTATGTGCGGTATTTAATTCCTGCTGATAGGCTTGCCCATCCTGCTCAAATTTTTGCCTGGACTCCATGATTTTTTTTTGTAAGTCTTTCTTCTCCGTATTGCTCAGTACCGCAGCATCACGATTGAGCTTCTCCATGTCATTTTTAAGGACCTCTTCCATCTTGACCAGCTTCTCACGCCGCGGGCTAAAATCTTTTTCCAATTTTTGCTGTATTACCTGCATTTTCGGTGTCGTTTGCATGATTTTCTGCAAATCAACTACCGCAATAGACGCCGCATCGGCAAAAGCGGATACGCTAAAAAGCGAAGCAAACAAAACAAACAGAGCCATCATTATGCGTTTCATATTATTCTCCTGTTAGAAACTGGCATACTCTACCATATTTTCATAAGCGATGCGAATCCTCCACACCCAAGACAATGGGCTGGTTGCGGTGGAGTCATCGCCATAGCGCAACGGCCAAAAGACCGCTGCTCGCACTTAAAAGGAAGAAGACAAGGCAAACTGGAAGTTTTGCAGCTGATCACCGGGTTGTTTATTCAGGGGTTGCGCCAGGCTGAAGGCCAGAGGCCCGAATGGCGAGCGCCATTCGACCGACACACCGGCCGAATAGCGCATGGGGCCGGCTGCTGTTCCGGTCAAGGCGGCCGGAACTCCTCTGGAAAAGACATTACCGGCATCAACAAACACACTGGTACGCACCGCATCACGGCTCAACGGATAGGGTAAAATGATCCCCGCACTACCATTCACCAGAAAGTTCGCACCCAGCGAATTACCGAAATTATCCTGTGGGCCCAATGAAAAACTGTCAAAACCACGCACCTGTCCTGGCTGCGCAATACCACCGGCATAGTAGTTTTCAAAAAATGGCAAACCGCCCTGATTGGAGCGAAAGGAATTTCCATACCCCACGTTGCCCAGAAGACTCAGAATAAAGCCCTTCAGCAAAGGCTGGTATAAATGCGCCTGGTAGGATGTTTTGTAATATGACAGCGAATGCGAATTGGCCGGCAAGGCCGCCAGCACGGTTGCCTGCTGGTTGATACCACGCGTAGGGTATGGCATCTGATCATAACTGTTGCGTGCCCAACCGCCCGTCAATCGAATTTGATCGAATTTACGCCCATTGGCATTGACAAAATTCTGGATTTGCACCACACGGCCAACCGAACGGATATTCAAATCCTGATAACCAAAGCCAAACTGCATGCTGCTGTTTTCACTCAGTAACACATTATAGTTAATATCCCCACCATAGCGATTGGACGAGTAGCTACTGACTTCCAGGCCACGAGGATTCACCCGGGAATAATAAAGGTTCATCCCACGCCCAACACCAGTTTGCGTGTAAAATGGATTATAGTAATTGAACGAATAATCCTGCCCCCAACGGCTGGCGTTAAAACTAAAGCCCACCGAGCGACCCGTCCCCATAAAGTTATGCTGGTTAACCGCCGCATTAAACTGGGCTCCATTGGTACCATAACCGAGAGAGGCGGTTGCTTCTGCTGAAGGGGCTTCTTCAACCTGCACATCCAAATCCACTTGATTGTTGGTTCCCGGCACCGGGTTGGTTTTCACATTAATATTTTTCAAATAGCCAATGTTGCGCAGTTGTCGTTCTGATTCTTTGATATTGTGCAGGGATAACAAGCCCCCCTCATCCTGACGAATCACATTGCGCAAAACGTAATCGGCTGTTTTGGTATTACCAATAAAGTTGATGCGACGCACATAGACATGACGCCCCGGATCAACCGAAAAAGTCACAAAGACGGTTTTGTTTTTCTCATCAATCCGTGGTTCGGCATTAATCGCCGGGAAACCATAGCCATAATCGCCCAGTGCCAGCCCCATGGCCGAGATACTCTCGGTCACCTTTTTACGTGAAAATACGGCTGATTTTTCGACTTTAATCAACGCGTCCATTTTCTCACGCGATAAAATTGGCTTACCCACAATATCATAACCGGCAAAACGGTACTGCGGACCTTCATCAATATGAATCACAATAAACACATCTTTTTTATCCGGCGCCAGTAACACCTGCGATGAAATAATATTAAATTTCAAATAGCCTCTATCCAGATAAAAAGAACGCATGGCTTCCAGGGAGGCATCCATGGCGGTTTTCGAATACTGATCGCGCTTACTAAAGTAGGTCAATACTCCCTGTGGTGCCAGGGAAAAATCGGCCAGGAGCTCGGACTGACTAAAGTCATGGTTGCCGATAATTTTAATTTCTTTAATACGGGAAACGCGCCCTTCCGAAATCGTCACCGTGATAGCGACCCGGTTTTCCGTGATATTGGTCACTTTGGTATCTATACGGGCATTGTATTTACCGCGAGCATTATAGGCTTGTTTCAATTCACGGGTAATACGCTCCAGCGCTGAGCGTTGAAAGATACGTCCTTTTACCAGGCCATTTTCCTTTAAAAAGGACTTCATTTGCTCACTGTTGATTTCTTTATTACCCGTGACACTAATACTACCAATCGTCGAGCGTTCGACGACATTCACAATGAGGGTTCCCTCTTCCTGTTCAAGACTGACCGACTGAAAAAATCCAGTATCATACAGTGCCTTAATAATCCTGGGCGTTGCGGAGGGGTGAATTTCTTCACCAATTTGTACGGGCAAATAATTTAAGACCGTTCCGGTCGCTATCCGTTGCGTCCCCACTACTTTAATGTGTCTGACAATAAAACCGTTTGCCGAATAGACTTCAGAAGAACAAAAAACCGCCGCGGAACAACAAAGACTCAATACCAACTTTTTACTAACTTTTTTCATTATTATTATAGGCCCAGTACGTCTACGTTTAATTAGAAATTATGAGAGCATCTCAAAATTTGACAAACAATTGCTCCCTTTTAAAGCATGACAAAGCCACTGTCAAGTGATCTTTAAGATAGCAGGCGCAGGATATCATTACGCACAGCCACTGCCATTAAGGCAATCAAAAGCAGAAGCCCCACATAGGTAAAAACAAGACGCAGCTGCTCCGAAACCGGTTTTCGCTGAATGATTTCGACCAGATAAAAAAGCAGATGCCCACCATCCAACATAGGCACCGGCAGCAAATTTAACACGCCAAGGCTAATACTCACAAGCGCCAAAAAGAAAAGATAATACACCAGACCACTTTTGGCAGAATCGCCGGCTCCCTGCGCAATACCCAGTGGACCACTCACGGTCTCCAGAGATAATTTTCCGCTAATCAAGCGACCAATAAAGCTTAGGGTGGTCACACTCAAGTGCCAGGTTTTGTGCGCCGCACTGGCTATCGCCACTAACGGTCCGTCCCTTTGCAGCCGCAACCATTCCTTAGGCCACTGCGGTTGAGCGGACATCAAACCGATAAACCCCTGCGACTCACCATTCACCTGCCTTTCGCCGATAGTCAGGTTGATGGTTTTTTCCTGCCCGGCACGCATCAGCCTGATCTCGATGGTTTGGCCTGGATATTGTTGCACATAATCGACCAACTCCCGCCAGTCGCTAATCGTTTGGCCATTGACCGCCACAATGCGATCCCCCTCCTCAATACCGGCTTGCTGTGCCGGCATATTCTCCACCACCCGCGCCACCAGCGGCGGGATACCAGGCAGAAAGGGTTGTATACCAAAGCTTGCCAGAATATCGGGCTTTTTGAAGTCCAGACGCCAGTCTTTTAAGGGTAATTGAATAGACTCCGTAGCCCCCGTTTGCAGCGTCTTGACCCGTAGGTGCAGGACCTGCTCGGTGCCAATATGAGGCATAAGACTAAACTGAAAGTCACGCCATGAACGGGTAGGCTCACCCTCAAGACTCAAAATTTCCTGGCCGGCACGCAGGCCTGCCTGCTCCGCGATGCTGCCAGGCTCCACCGCATCAATCATAGGTGCCAGCGAATATACCCCTATCACCGCCGCCAGCCACAGTGCGGCAAAGGCAAAGATAAAATTAAACGCCGGCCCGGCCAGTACAATCAGAATACGTTTCCAGACCGGCTGACGATTAAAGGCGTGCGGCCGCTCCTCTGCGGCAACCTCCCCCTCTGTTTCATCCAGCATTTTTACATACCCCCCCAGGGGCCACAGTGACCAGGAAAATTCCGTGCCATGGCGGTCAGAAAAATGCCACAATACCGGACCAAAGCCAAAGGAAAAACGCAAGACCTTGACCCCACACCAACGGGCCACGACAAAATGGCCGTACTCATGAAAACAGATGAGCAGCAGCAGGGCAAGAATAAACGACAAGACGGTCAGGATCATAAGTAACAATTAATAACTCAAACAATAAGAATATAAAATAGCCGCCAGCGGTGTAACCGCTAACAGGCTGTCCAGTCGATCGAGCATCCCACCGTGCCCAGGTAGTATCTGGCCCGTATCTTTCAACTGCTGACGCCGCTTTAGCATACTGATAAACAAATCACCAAAGATAGACTGCAGCGCCAGCAATAGCGCCCCAACATACCAACATACAAGGGTCGGCGGTTTAAAATAAGCCGCTCCCGCCAGGGCGACCAGGCTTACCAACATCAGTCCACCCAGCACACCTTCCCAGCTTTTTCCGGGACTGACGCGGGGAATTAATTTATGTTGACCATAGCGTCTGCCCGCCAAATAGGCACCCACATCGGCAGCCCAGACCAGCACAATGGTATACATTAACAAGGCGGCCCCGAAAACAGGTCGTGTTATAATAGCCGTTAACGCATACATAAACAGCGGCAACAGAAGCAAGCCGGCTATGGCCACCACCGCGGGATACCCCCAGAGTCGCTGGGAAGCCGGATAGGTCAAAATGGCCATAATAATGACCGTCCAGCTGAGTACCGCAAGCCAAAACCACCACCACGGCGCCATAGGATAAAACACCGCCAGAGCAGAGAATAAAAGCACCACAACACAGTAAGTAACCGCCACAGGACGCGAGGATAAGGCTATCAACCGGGTCCATTCCCAGCCGGATACTGCCAGTAACAGCATCCCAAACCCAAACTGCAACCCGGGCAACCCGGAGAAGAGGATAGCGATGACCAAAGGAACGATCATAGCGGATGTGATCACGCGTTGTCTGAACATAGCTCTCTCTCTGCTGCGGAGGTTTCGTGTAATACCCCAAAACGGCGCTCACGCTTGCGATAGCTGTCTATCGCACGCATAAATTCCTGCTCATCAAAATCAGGCCATAAGATCTCGGTAAAATACAGTTCGGTGTACGCTGACTGCCATAAGAAAAAATTACTCAAACGGTACTCGCCGCTGGTACGGATCAATAAATCCGGATCGGGGATACCGGCATGGCTTAAATGGCGGGCCAGCACAGACTCCGAAATCGCATCCACTGACAACTGTCCGGTACTGACCTGTCGAGCCACCGCGCGACAGGCTTGCGTAATATCCCACTTTCCCCCATAGTTGACCATGATGTTCAGGAGCAAATGCTGATTTTTCGCCGTTTGCCGTTCCGCCTCTCGCATTTCTTGCTGTAATTCCTTGCTTAGCGAGCTCCGATCGCCGCTAAAGCGCAGACGAATTCCCTGTTGGGTTAATTCCGTCACTTCTTGACGCAAGGCCTCTAAAAAAAGCCCCATCAAAAAATTGACCTCCGGCTCCGGCCGTTGCCAGTTTTCACTGCTAAAAGCAAACAGGCTCAAAACGGAAATATGGTTACGCAGGCAACAAGCCACCACAGCTTTCACCGCCTGCACACCGGCACTGTGCCCTTCAATGCGCGGCAGCCCCTGTCTTGCTGCCCAGCGCCCATTCCCATCCATGACAATAGCAATATGTTGAGGTACTTTTTCAGCCAACGCCGACACCTATTGAAAAAAGAAAATGGGGCTTAGTCTACTCGACTTTATAGCAAATATAAAGCTGCGTCTGCAGCGATACCGCGCCCAAAATATGAAAAAACCACCGCAGCGCTGCAAGCGGACGTTCTCCGCTCCCCACCGCTCAGACTTGCTCGCGGAGGATGGACTGTACGGTCAGCCAATCCCGATGCGCCTCCTTTTTATCGCTCGGATGACGCAGAAGATAGGCGGGATGATAACTCACCATACAGGGCGTATGCTGATAATGGTGCCGCTGGCCACGCAATTGCCTAAGCGGCAGTGGCTTACCGAATAAAAACTGGCCAGCAAAACGCCCCAGGGCAAGAATCAGACCAGGTTTCACCAGCTCGATTTGACGGCTGAGATATGCACTGCACTGCGCAATTTCCTCGGCGGCCGGATCACGATTGTGGGGAGGGCGACATTTCAATACGTTGGCAATATAGACCTCTTCCTCCGTCAACCCGATGCTGCGCAGCATTTGCGTGAGTAAACGCCCTGCTTTACCCACAAAAGGTCGGCCACTCTGATCCTCATAAAAACCGGGAGCCTCACCAATAATCATCAGTCTGGCTTGTGGATTCCCCCGGCTAAAAACCGTTTTGCTGCGCGTCTGATGTAGTGGACAACGGGTGCATGCAGCCACTTCTTCAGCCAGAATCGCTAATGGCTGCACACCAGAAAAAGGCCGTGGACGCGGCAACCATAGCTCGATATCCATCGCCTGTAAATAATGGTAGCTTGATGCATCTGACATAACACGCTCATTTCAGTGAGAAAAACCGGTATTGACACTCAATACCCGGCCAAAACAGGGGATATGCTAATATCTTCCCTGACGAATGTATAGCCTTACAAGGTCAAAAGATCATGGATGTTGTTACCGTGTCCGGCCCACATTCTGCCCAGCCACCGCAAGCATCACTACCAGGCGATTGCTATCTTGCTGTTTAGCGGCTAAACACGTACAGTTATACTATTTACCGCCCTGTACTGATTATGAAAAAACTAAAACCCATCGTGTTGATTATCCTCGATGGCTGGGGATACCAGCCGCAAGACGCCCATAATGCCATTAGCCAGGCGAACACCCCCACCTGGGATCACTGGTGGCAAAGCATGCCCCACATGTTGCTTGATGCCTCGGGAGAAAGTGTCGGGCTTCCCTCCGGACAAATGGGTAATTCCGAGGTGGGACATATGCATATTGGTGCAGGGCGGGTGATTGCGCAGGATTATACCCGCATCAATCAGGCGATAGCCCAACATGAGCTCCCAAATAATCCGGTACTACAGCACCTGATACGCCGCCTGCAAACAAGCGGCGCGGCCTTGCATCTGGCGGGATTAGTCTCGACAGGCGGAGTACACAGTCACGAAGCGCATCTTTTCGCCCTGATAGACCTGCTGGCACCCAAACTCTCCTCCCCGGTGTATCTCCACTGTTTCCTGGATGGTCGTGACTGCCCTCCCCAGAGTGCACGTGAGAGTCTTCAGCGCCTGGCAGAGAAAATACAAGCCTATCCCCATGTCCACATTCAAAGCCTGTCCGGCCGCTATTATGCCATGGATAGGGACCAACGCTGGGAGCGTATTGCAAAAGCCTATGATTGCATTGCCCATGCGCACAGCGAGCACTGCTTTGCCCAACCCGAGGACGCGATAGCGTATTTTTATCATCACCAGATCTATGATGAATTTATAGTTCCAAGCCAGATCGGTACCCCCCATCCGGTCAGAGATGGCGATAGCTTTCTTTTTTTCAATTTCCGCTCCGACCGGGCCCGCCAACTGACACAAGCCTTTATTGACCCGGATTTTGATCGCTTTAACAACCACAAACGCCCCAAGCTGGCTGAGTTTGTCAGCATGACCCAATACAGTGATGCCCTGCCGTGTACCGTCTTGTTTCCCCCGCAAATCCTCGAGCATACCCTCGGCCAAATACTGGCGGAACAGGGGTTGAGCCAGCTGCGCATTGCCGAAACGGAAAAATATGCCCATGTAACGTTCTTTTTTAATGGCGGTGCGGAACAGGTTTTTCCCAATGAAGATCGGGTATTGATTGCGTCACCAAAAGTCAGTACTTATGATCTGCAACCGGAGATGAGCGCACCCGAGCTCACCGCAGCTTTACAGGAAGCTATCGACTCCGCCGCCTATGATGTGATCATTTGTAACTATGCCAATGCCGACATGGTCGGGCATACCGGTAATCTGCCGGCGACTATTGAAGCGATAGAAACCCTGGATGGTTGCTTGCGGCAAGTTGCCGACAGTACAGCACGGGCAGGCGGTTGCCTGCTCATCACGGCTGACCATGGCAACGCCGAGCAAATGTTTGATGATACTACCGGACAAGCCCATACCGCGCACACCAGCCAACCGGTGCCGTTACTGTTTGTTGGTCAGGGCTGGTCGTTTCAGCAAAAAACAGGGACTTTGGCCGACATTGCCCCCAGCATTCTGCATCTGTTGCAAATCCAAGCACCCCGTGAAATGACCGGACGCAATCTGTTGGCAGCACGGCCATGAAACCCGCCGCTTTGTGCCTGCTCATCGCCTTGCTTGGTTATGGACAAATCCTCCTGGCCGGCAATAGCGCATTGCAGGATGCGCAGCAGCGCATGCAGCGGCTCCAGCAAGACATCCATCAGCTTCAACATCAACTGCAGGCCAAAGAAAAAAAAACACGGCTACTCAACCGGGAACTGGCCGACAGTGAAAAAAAGATTGGCCCCTTAGCGTTACAACTGCAAAGGACTGAGGCTGCCCTGCAACGCACTCGCTCGATACTGGCACAACAAGAACAACACATCCAACAACTGCAAACGCAACAGAGACAGCAGCAAGCCCACTTGCTGCAACATCTGCAAAGTCGGTATAAAATGGATAACCTACAGATCCTGAAGTCGCTCCTCAATCTCAACCAGGCCAGCGATTATAGCCGTGTGCTGACCTACTACCAGTATCTCATGGGCTCTCGCAAAGCCATGATCGCCCAGTTACACGCAACCAAACATACACTCCTCACCGAACAGCAGCGCTACCAGCAGCAGCTGAGCCAACATCAAAAAAGCCGGCAGGAAGCCCAGCGGGCCCAAAAAAAACTGCAAGCGGAACGTGTTTATCAGCGTCACATTCTCCAGAGCCTGCAGCAGGATATTCAACAAAATCAGCAAAAACTGTTGGAATATCAAAAAAATGAGCAAGCCCTGTCAGCCCTGCTCAAACAATTACACCAGCAGAGCCGGCCCAGAGCACAACGTCCCTTTGCCCAAATGCGCCACAAATTGCCGCCGCCCTTAGCCACCCGTGACCGCCAAAAAATCGCCGGTCGGCAGGGCATGAGTTTTCCCGGCAAAGAGGGCGAAGTCGTGGTTGCGGTCTATCCGGGAAAAGTGGTATTTAGTGACTGGTTAAAAGGATATGGTCTATTATTAATAATAGACCATGGGCAAGGGTATATGACACTCTACGCGCATAACCTTGCCTTGCTGAAAACCAATGGTGATGAGGTCCTGCAGGGAGAAGCAATTGCCCAGGTCGGCCATAGCGGAGGTTTACGCGAAAACGGTCTATACTTTGAAATAAGATATCGTGGCAAGGCGGTTGCTGCTGCGGATTGGCTGGCGCCTTCAGCGGCGTAAAGAGGTGGCATTAATGCCTCGGTGCATCTATTCTATTCATAATAAGCAGACATTACATTAAATGCATTATCCAGGGAGAACATCATGTTAAAACGTTTCTTTACACCCACTCTTTTATCAGCCAGCATTCTGGCAATCAGCCTGAGTCTACCTATGGCCGGCTTTGCTGAAAATGAGCAAAAATCCGATCGCATCCCCATGGAAGATGTACAGCGTTTTTCCAACACGATCAATCATATCAAAAAATACTATGTGAAACCGATGGATGATAAAGAATTGTTTGACAATGCAATCAAGGGCATGTTGAGCGGACTGGATCCCCATTCCGCCTACCTTGATGAAGATGCCTTTAACGACTTGCAATCGGCAACTAACGGTGAGTTTGGTGGCCTGGGACTGGAAGTCACCATGGAAGGCGGCATTGTGAAAGTCGTCACCCCGCTGGTGGATACTCCCGCCTACCGCGCTGGTATTAAATCCGGTGATTACATCATTAAAATTGGCTCACAATCCGTACAAGGGATCAGTTTACCAGAAGCGGTTAAAATGATGCGCGGTAAAGAAGGGTCGACCCTGGATCTGACAATTCTACGTAAAGGGGAGAGCGAACCCCTGACGTACTCTGTAATCCGTGAGCAAATTGTGATTAAAAGTGTCAGTAGCGAATTACTGGATAACCAATATGGGTATATTCGTCTGACCCAGTTTCAAGCCAATACCGGTAAGGATATGGAAAAAGCACTCCAACAATTAAAAGAGGAGGCCGGTGGCCAATTGAAAGGGCTCATACTGGATCTGCGCAATAATCCGGGTGGGCTGTTAGATGCTGCCATTCAGGTTGCTGATACCTATATTCATAATGATAAGCAGGGTGAAGAGGAAATGATTGTCTATACTCAGGGCCGTTTGCCTGGAACCCGCTTTACCGCCCTGGCGAACCCAGGTGATCTTCTGGATAAGGCCCCGATTGTGGTGTTGATTAACAATGGTTCTGCTTCCGCCTCCGAGATTGTGGCCGGTGCGCTGAAAGATAACAAACGGGCCATTATTCTCGGAACCCAAAGTTTTGGCAAAGGGTCCGTACAAACGATCTTGCCTCTGGATGAAAAACGCGGTATCAAGCTCACCACCGCCCTCTATTATACCCCTGCCGGTACATCCATACAGGCCAAGGGCATTACTCCTGATATTATCATAGAGGAAGTGGAGGTAGCCAAATCGAAGAAAGAAGGCCCCTTGCATGGGTTGAGTGAAGCCTCACTGAACCGACACTTACTGGATAAAGAAAGCGGTACGCCCGATGAAGCCACTGCGGATAAAGTAGACATGAATAGCAGTATGGATAAAAAACTGCTGCATGAAGATTACCAGCTGTATGCGGCGCTCACTATTTTAAAAGGACTGGCTGTGGCACAGCGTTAATGGCAAGCTTACTCAAAAAAAAAGCCCGCATGCGGGCTTTTTTTGATGCACGAACCGGTTTATTTTTCCTCTTCTGTCGGATGGGGCTCGGCCAGTTCCGCTGTAGGCTGCTCGGAGGCAGGCTCAGCGCTGGCAGCCTGAGGTTTGTCTTTCCACTCCAGTTTTACCCGTCCCTGGCGATCGACACCGGCAACAAAGACTTCTATTTCCTGCCCTTCCTCCAGCACCGCTTCCACTTTCTGGTTGCGATCTTCACAAATCTGCGAGATGTGCAACAAACCATCCTTACCCGGCAATAAATTAATAAAAGCGCCAAAATCCACAATTTTGGTCACCTTACCGCGATAACTTTGTCCAACTTCCACTTCCGCCACCAAGGCCTTGATTTGTCGTTCCGCGTCTTCCAGTGCTTCGGCATCCGGTGAAAACAGGGAAACCAGTCCACTATCATCAATATCGATGCTCACACCGGTGCTTTCAGTCAACGCTTTGATCGTTGCGCCACCTTTGCCAATAATCGTTCTGATTTTATCTTCCGCAACCTTAATGGTCATGATGCGTGGCGCATGCTGGGACAACTCCTGGCGAGGCGCCGACAGGGCATTGTTCATTACATCTAATATATGCAGACGTCCCGCGCGTGCCTGCTCTAGCGCCTGCTCCATAATCTCCTGGGTAATCCCCGTGATTTTGATATCCATCTGTAGCGCCGTCACTCCTTCTGCCGTACCGGCTACTTTGAAGTCCATATCGCCCAAATGATCTTCATCCCCCAAAATATCGGTAAGTACCGCAAATTGTGAACCATCCTTTATAAGACCCATCGCCACACCGGCAACCGGTGCTTTCAAGGGTACGCCGGCATCCATTAACGCCAGGCTGGTACCGCAAACCGTTGCCATCGAACTGGAACCATTGGACTCGGTAATATCCGATACAATACGCAAAACATAGGGAAAATCAGTAACCGCCGGCAAAACCGCTATGAGGCTACGTTTAGCTAGACGCCCATGACCTATCTCACGGCGTTTGGGACTACCGACAAAGCCAGTTTCGCCAACACAGTAGGGAGGAAAATTATAGTGCAGCATAAAGCGATCCCGCGAGTCGCCACTCAGTTGATCCAGAATTTGTGCATCACGATCATTACCCAGGGTTGCCACAACGATAGCCTGGGTTTCACCGCGAGTAAATAAGGCAGAACCATGCGTCCGTTCGAGAAACTTGGTTTTAATGGCAATAGGACGAACTGTGGTTAAATCCCGACCATCAATTCGCGGCTCACCAGCAAGAATACGCTCACGAACGGTGGTTTTTTCCAGTTCCGACATCATCGCAAGCGCTTCCTTCGGATCCACATCCTCCGCCGGTGAAAGCTCTGCCAGCATGTGTTCACGAATATCAGCCAGCTTCTGGTAGCGCTGTTGCTTGTCTTTCAGTTGGTACGCTTCGCCAATAGCCGCTGCCGTCAGTTCACACACCTTTTCCTTCAGACTGGCGTTCACTTCTGCCGCTTGCCAATCCCAACGCGGCTTGCCACACTCACGCGCCAATTCCTTGATTAAACGAATCACCGGTTTCATCATTTCATGGCCGTACATGACCGCACCCAGCATAACTTCCTCCGAAAGCTCACGGGCTTCCGACTCAACCATTAAAATAGCATCCTCTGTACCGGCCACGACTAAATCAAGCAAGGGGTTTTCAATAGCATTATGGCCGGGATTCAAGACGTACATACCATCCTGATAGCCAACACGCGCGGCAGCAATAGGCCCATCAAAGGGGATACCAGAGATCATTAAGGCGGCTGAAGCACCAATCATGGCAACAATATCCGCTGGAACGGCAGGATTGAGCGACATAACCGTGGCGATAATTTGCACTTCATTATTAAAACCTTCGGGAAATAAAGGACGCAAGGGTCTGTCCATCAGGCGGGAGGTCAGGGTTTCGAGCTCACTGGGGCGCCCTTCACGCTTATTATAACCCCCAGGTATTTTACCGGCGGCATAAGTTTTTTCCTGATAATTCACAGTCAAGGGAAAGAAACTGTTATTTTCCGCCCCGTCTTTACGGCCTACAGCCGTAACCAGCACCTGCGTACCCCCCATATTAACAAACACGGCACCATCAGCCTGACGCGCTATTTCACCGGTTTCCAGTACCAGGCGGTGTTCGCCAAATTGAATTTCTTTACTTACTTTTGCCATCATTCTTATCCTCATTTATCAATTTGCAAACGTATAGCAGGATTTTCTTTGTATCGAGGTAAACCGAACCGGATGCTGATGAAGCCGGCATCGACGGGCCCTGTGCAAGAAATACTGCAAGGCGTTTGTTGTAAAAAAAAAGGCGCAAAAACAGCGCCTTTTAAATAAAAAAAACTCTCGTGATTATTGAAAAACTAAAAACCAAATTTGTACCTTTATACTGTCTTTAACATGAGCTACTTTTATTGTCACCTAGCGGCATGACATTTTATGGTGTCTGTAACACCAGGCGCCGATAGCTTTTGTTATCGGTGTCGCTATTATGGCTATGCTATCAATATGAATCGCGTAAACCCAGGGAGACAATTAACTGCTGGTAACGTTCGCTATCTTTTCGTTTCAGATATTTTAATAATTTTCGACGTTTGTTCACTAAATGCTGTAAACCGCGCCGGGAATGCCGATCTTTTTTATGCACTTTGAAATGCTCAGTCAGATCTTTAATGCGGCCGGTCATTAAGGACACCTGAACTTCAGGTGTACCGGTATCTTTATCGCTATGCTGATATTGTTTTACAATTTCTGCTTTCTGTACGCTAGTTAGCGACATTATTCACTCCTACATTACCCAGGGTTCTTAAAAGGCGAATTTTATCAATTTGCTCAAGCTGTGACAAGTATTATTACAAAAAATTGTTACGCCGGCTGCTCCACTGTGGCAATCAGCCGGTGTGCTTTCAAAGCATCACGGGAAAGTGCCTGTCCAATCCCAATAAATTGCGCCTCGCTGTCATATAAACGGTACAACACCTGCTCGCGCAAGGAAGGCAGGCTAATCTCACGCCCCTGCCGCAGCAAAAGGCTTTGCTCTGAGCTGAGCTCACACTCAGGCATCCAGTCGATGGCCCGGTCCATTGGAAGGAGTAAGGCATCCCGCTCGGATTCTGATAATTGCGCCAACTCAGCCAAATTCAGCATCGGCTCTTGCGCAAAACCAGCAGTATACTGGCGGTGTAACGCCGTTAGATGCGCACCAACACCCAGCGCCTCACCGATGTCTTCCACCAGATTGCGGATATAGGTTCCCTTAGAACAGGTCACATCCAGACTAAAATGCACCCCGTCAAAGGCAAGTAAATCCAGTTGATGAATATGGATGGTCCGGGCGGCACGCTCTATGACCACACCCTCTCGGGCATAGCGGTACAATGGCCGCCCCTGATGTTTCAGCGCCGAATACATCGACGGTACCTGCTGTATGCTGCCTCTAAAATCCGCAAGACAGGCCAATAAGCGTTCCTGACTCACAGAAAACCGCGTAACTTGCGCAATAATCTGCCCCAGCGCATCTGCCGTATCAGTTTTAATTCCCAAACAAGCGACCGCCTGATAGCGTTTATCGGCATCGAGTAAAAATTGTGAGAATTTGGTAGCCTCGCCAAAGCAGAGGGGCAACATCCCGGTTGCCAACGGATCAAGACTGCCGGTGTGCCCGGCCTTACGGGCAGTATAAAGCGACTTGGCCTGCTGCAATGCTTTGTTCGAGCTGATCCCCTGCGCTTTGTTCAACAGCAAAATTCCATTAATGCTGCGTTTTTTAGGTCGCGGGCTCATCATCTGCCACATCATGGTCATCAGGATTCACGCTGTCGATAAGCTTGCTTAATCTTCGACCATATTCTACGGATTGGTCGTAAATAAAATGCAAATGCGGCACGGTGCGTAATTTGCTGGAGCGAGCCAACAGACTGCGCAGATGCCCGGAGGCATTATTGAGCAATAGTGCGGTCAACTCTGCATCCTCACCATACACGGTAAAGTAGATCTTGGCATGCGCCAGATCAGCGGTTACCTTCACCTCTGAAATGGTCGTTAAGGCCGGCATACGGGGATCTTTGATTTCACGCTGAATGAGCTGCGACAGGTTGCGCTGGATCATGCCGGCAACCCTATCGGTTCGCTTAAAGTCCTTATGGCTCATAAATCACGCTTCACTTCAACGGTTTCAAAGACTTCAATCATATCACCTGTCTTCACATCATTATAATTTTTAACGCCGATACCGCATTCAAAGCCCTGACGCACTTCCAAGACATCATCTTTGAAGCGGCGCAAGGATTCAAGCGTTCCTTCGTAGATGACGATATTATCCCGCAATACCCGAATAGGATTATTGCGCTTAATCATTCCCTCCACGACCATACAGCCGGCAATCGCGCCCAGTTTGGGCGAGCGGAATACGTCACGTACCTCGGCTACACCAATAATTTGCTCCCGGAACTGCGGTGCCAGCATACCTGATAGGGCGGCTTTAATCTGATCCACAATATCGTAAATGACGCTAAAATAATGCAGAGGCACTGACTCCTGTTCCGCTAATCGCTTCGCGCCACCATCAGCCCGCACGTTAAAGCCAATTAATACCGCACTGGACGCAATAGCCAAATGCACGTCGGACTCCGTAATCCCCCCCACACCGCTGGCAATAATGGACACCTTCACTTCATCCGTTGACAGTTTCACCAAAGCATCGGCAATCGCTTCAACCGAGCCCTGGACATCCGCCTTCAGTACCACATTCAGCGCTTTAAGATCTGCGGTGTGTAAATTATCAAAAATCCCTTCCAGCGAGTTTTTCTGCCGTCGGGCTAATTTTACGTCGCGGAATTTTCCTTGCCGGAACAGGGCAACTTCTCGTGCCCGCTTCTCATCGGGCACCACAACCGCCTCATCACCGGCATGCGGTATTGCCGACAAGCCCAGAACCTCAACCGGAGTAGAGGGGCCGGCATGGTCAATCAGGCTGCCATTATCGCTCACCAGAGCCCGTACGCGTCCATACTGGAAACCAGCCAGCAAAATATCACCTTTATGCAGTACCCCGCTCTGTACCAAAACTGTAGCAACAGGACCCCGACCCTTGTCCAGACGGGACTCGATCACCACACCCTTGGCGGCACCATCAGTAGTAGCACTCAATTCCAACACTTCTGCCTGTAACAAAATGGCATCTAACAACTCATCAATCCCCAGACCGGTTTTAGCGGAAATTTGTGCAAAAATGGTATCACCACCCCACTGCTCGGATATCACTCCATAAGCCGAAAGCTCATTCATGACTCGTTCCGGATCCGCTTCGGGCTTGTCCATTTTGTTGACCGCGACAATAATAGGAACCTTTGCCGCCTGGGCGTGCTGTACTGCTTCGATCGTTTGCGGTTTGACCCCATCATCCGCTCCGACAATCAAGACCACAATGTCAGTGGCTTGAGCGCCGCGTGCGCGCATGGCGGTAAACGCCGCGTGTCCGGGGGTATCCAGGAAGGTAATATCCCCACGGGAGGTAGAAACATGGTAGGCACCAATGTGCTGGGTAATGCCTCCGGCTTCACCGGCAGCAACGCGGGTTCGCCGAATGTAATCCAGTAAGGAGGTTTTACCGTGATCCACGTGGCCCATAATCGTAACGACCGGTGCTCTGGCGGCAGACAGACTGCCCTTGCTCAAAGACTCACCCAAGTGTTCTTCAATGGCATCCGCCTTGAGTAAGCGCACTTTATGGCCCATTTCCTCAACAACAATAGTCGCGGTATCCTGATCCAGTACCTGGTTAATAGTGGCCATGGCTCCCAGACCCATCATCACTTTAATCACCTCAGCAGCCTTAACTGACATCCGTTTGGCCAGATCAGCCACGGTAATGGTTTCCGGAATAGCCACTTCATGAATAACCGGGGCCGTGGGCTTGGCAAAACCATGCGTCAGCGACTCTTCCGCTTCCCGGTATTTTTCAGATTTTTCATGGCCTTTACGCTTTTTAGGCTTGCTGCGTTTATGCTTCAATGGAATTTCACGTTCCTGCTCATGACTGCTGCGGTCCTCACGAAAACGTGATTTTTTCTTACCTTTTTTGAATTCATCTTTTTCTTTATCAGGCGCTGGTGCTGGTGCTGGTTCTTGCGGAGGCGGCGCTATTTCTGGAGTCAGCCCAACCTCGGGTACCACATCCGCTTCACTGGCCTGTAATGCTTCATCGGTTGAACCGTCCTCTGCCGGAGACGCTTCTGGCATTTCACTATCGGGGACAGCGCTGGCAGAAGAATCCATCGCCACATTGAGGGCTTCCTCTGCGGCGCGTGCTTGTTCCTGTTCCGCCAGCCGGGCCTCCTCCGCTTCCTGAGCCGTTTCGGCCGTTTTCAGCAACTCTTCACGACGCACATACGTTCTTTTTTTCCGTACTTCAATGGTCACCTCGCGGCCTTGCGGTGAGGCTTTAGCACCTGCCGCATGCGCCTGGCCCAACGTAACACGACTAAGCTTTTTGCGTTGCAGAGTTATGGTGCCCGGACCCTTGGTCGCATCGCCACCCGTACTACCCAATTTAATATGTGCGAGCAGAATGCGTTTTTGCTCTTCATTAACCACTTCCGATTCATTGCTAAAGGGTAAGCCCGCATCCTGCAATTGGGTTAACAGGCGTTCAATAGGAATTCCAACAACTTGTGCCAATTGTTTAACCGTTACATCCGCCATCTTTTATGCCCCCTTACCGCTTATAATTTAAATATCGTCAAACCGATACAAAGGATACGTTATAACCTTGGTGCCGCTCAACGAATGTTATCCGTAAAATACACCGTATTGATACGAAATCCCGTGAAAAGATTGCCGTTCGCTGCTAAACCCCAGGGTGTTTGCTACGAGCGTACCTGCAACCATGTGCCGAATGGCAAGCCATCCTCGGATGGCTAGCGTGTTACACCGGCTCCATCCGTTTTTCTGTTAGCTGTTATCTGTAAACCAGGGTTCTCTGGCCTTCATAATCAAGGCTGCCGCCAATTCTTCCGACATATTTTCAATGTCAATGAGTTCGTCAATGGACTGCTCAGCCAAGTCTTCCATGGTCCGTATGCCCTTGGCAGCTAATTTATGCGCCAATTCATTGGTCACACCCTCCATCGACAGCAAACTGTCATCCGGAACGCCGGGTAAGTCATTTCCTGACGTTAGAGCCCGGGCCAATAAAGCATCATTGGCTCGATTGCGCAGTTCATCGATAATTTCATCATCGAATTCTTCTATCGCCGCTATTTCATCACGCGGAACATAGGCAATTTCTTCCAATGACGAAAACCCATAATTCACCAGCACTGTAGCCAGCTCTTCATCCACTTCCAACTGTTCCACAAAGGATTGGATGAGTCGCGAACTCTCCGCCTGACTTTTTTCATTGAAATCATCAATGGTCATAACATTCAGGGTCCAACCCGTAAGTTGGCTAGCCAGACGCACATTCTGACCATTGCGTCCAATCGCCTGTGATAACTGATCTTTATCCACAGCCAGATCCATTGTGCGTGTATCTTCATCAATGACAATCGAGCTGATTTCAGCCGGCGACATGGCGTTAATGACCAGTTGCGCCGGGTTATCATCCCACAGGACAATATCAACGCGCTCGCCACCCAACTCACTGGACACGGCCTGAACCCGAGCTCCCCGCATACCGACACAGGCACCAACCGGATCAATGCGACCATCATTCGTTTTAACCGCAATCTTTGCTCGCACTCCCGGCTCGCGAGCGGCACCTTTGATTTCTATAATATTTTCACCAATCTCAGGCACTTCGATACGAAAAAGTTCGATCAGCATTTCATTGCGGGTACGACCGACCATAAGCTGCGGTCCCCGCTGGGTTGAAAAAATATCATAGAGATAAGCTCGAACCCGGTCATTAATGCGGAACATTTCATTCGGCAAAATCTCAGAGCGGGGTAAAATCGCTTCGGCCTTCCCCCCTAAATCGACAATAATACTGTCCCGAGTCACTTTTTTTACCGTTCCATAAACGAGCTGGCCTATTTTAGCGCGATATTGGCTGACGATTTGCTCACGCTCAGCCTCACGTACTTTCTGCATGATCACTTGTCTGGCCGTTTGTGCAGCAATGCGTCCGAACTCAATAGAACTCATCGGCTCTTCTATTCTATCACCAGGCTGCAAACCGGGATTCCGCTTCTGGGCTTCGCTGACGTGTATTTGTCGATCGGCAGATTCCAACTCTTCCTCATCCGCAATAATATCCCAATAGCGAAAGGTTTCGTACTCGCCGGTTTTGCTATCCAGCTTGACGCGTACTGCAATATCCTGGTTGCTGAGCTTGCGAGTTGCCGATTCAAGAGCAGATTGTATAGCAGATAAAACGACTTCCTTGCTCACGCCCTTTTCATTCGATACCGCCTCAGCTACCATCAATAATTCTTTGCTCATATTATCGCCTCACTCGCCAGTCAAATTTGCTTTTACAATCAGGGAAAACGGCACTTGCAAGCGCTGCTCACCGACCTGTAACGTAATGGTATTATCTTCTTGAACCTCAACAATTTTCCCCATTATTTTGCGAGAGTTATCAATGGGTTTTATTAATTTTAGCGCCACGGTCTGCGTAACATAGTGGCGAAAATGCTCTACGGAAAACAAGGGACGAGGAATCCCCGGTGACGACACCTCTAAAGAGTAATTCCCTTTGATAGGCTCCTCAACATCGAGAAAAGCGCTCAGCTCCCGGCTGACGACTTCACAATCCCCAATCTGAATACCATCGGCTTTATCTATATAGATCCGCAGTAGCGAATGCTTACCCTGCGGCAAGTACTCACAAGCCCACAGCTCATAACCTAAATCATTTACAATATTTCGTATTTGCTGTTCAATATCAGCAGAGATCATAGCTTACCCTATTACCTGATCGGATGAAAAATTATCATCCCACATTCGGCAACTCAATGGATTGGCAAAGCAGCATTTAGCTGTCGAATGTAGAATATGTGTGCAGGAGCCGGTTCTATCGCAAATCGATGACACCGTCTGCTGGTTATATCTGATTTGCGAGATAGTAGAGACTCTCGCGTTCCACATAACAAAAAACCCCATAATGGGGTCTTTATTAAATTGGTAGCGGGGGCAGGATTTGAACCTACGACCTTCGGGTTATGAGCCCGACGAGCTACCAGGCTGCTCCACCCCGCATCAATTGAAAGGAAGTATACTCATCTCGAATGGCAATTGCAAGTGAAATATATCTTTAATTCCGAATATTATGCAGCCTGGTTCAAGGGCTGGCCCTTTCCGCCTCTGCCCACTCTGAAAAGCGCAGGGCTGCCCCTTGTTCATGGAAAGGGGTAGATTAGGCAAAGGCTATCAGGAGATTAAAATCCGGTAAAGGCGCTAATACAGCTATTAATCAGTGCGGAAGGGAACAGGCCAAAATAAAGCAGCAGCAGACAATTAACGGAAAACATAGTCAGTACCGCAGGGCCAATGCTAAAGCGCTCGCTGGACTCCGCTTCATCAAAGTACATGACCTTTACCACTCGCAGATAATAAAAAGCGCCTACTACCGCAAACAGTAAGCCGATAACGGCGACCCAGGTCAGCTGGACGTCAATCAAGGCTTTCAGCACCAGCATCTTAGCGAAAAAACCCACCAATGGCGGGACACCGGCCATGGAAAACATCACCAGCAACATCATCAAAGCCAACCAGGGATGACGGCGATTCAAGCCTTTTAAGTCATCAACATAGAGGATATCAGTGCGTTGTGACAACAGTACCAGCAAGCCTAGCGCGGCAACCGACATAAGCGAATACATTAAAATATAATACAAAGCGGCGGCATATCCGGCTTCATTACCCGCCAACACCCCAAATAAGGCGTAGCCGATGTGGGAAATGGCGGAATAAGCCAACAAGCGTTTAATATTATTCTGCACGATAGCCAGAATATTACCGAGGCCGGTAGATAACAACGCCATAACCAAAACCAGCTGCTGCCATTGCGCTGAAATATCCACCAGCCCAATGGTCAGCATGCGGAAGAGAATTCCCAAAGCAGCTATTTTCGGAGCCGCACCAATAAACAGCGTCACCGAGCTCGGCGCACCGGCATAAATATCAGGTGCCCACATGTGAAAAGGAGCGGCCGCCAGCTTAAATCCAAGCCCGGCAATAATAAACACCAGCGCAAAAGATAACAGACTGGTCTCCTGCTGCCAGTTGGTCGCAATGGTGTTGGCTAGCTCACCCAACTGCAGCTGACCTGTGGCTCCGTACAATAATGACATGCCATACAGCAGCATACCTGAGGCAATGGAACCCATCACAAAATATTTCATTGCGGCTTCCGCGGCAATGCCATCTGTCCGACGCATGGCCGTCATGGCATAGAGCGGCAGGGACAATAATTCCAATCCCAGGTACAGGCTCAGCATGCTATAGGCAGAAACCATGATCATCATGCCAAGCGTCGCAAAGAGACCCAGCACATAATAATCACCACTGGCCATTTCATGTGTTTGCAAGAACTTGCGCGAATACACAAAGCTTAAATAGACACTGATATAAATGAACAGTTTCATCAACTGAGCCATGTCATCACTGACAAACATCCCATGCAAGAGGATAGTGCGGTAATTTCCCAAATACATAAAACTGCAGCTGGCCGCCAGAAACAGACCAAGACTGGCCAGTATAAAGGGCGCGGAAGGCGCTCGTTCTTTTAAAAAGAGATCCGCCAGTAATGCCAAGACTGCGGTGCTCAGAATCATTATTTCAGGCAGAGCCAGATGAATATTTGCAAATAAAGTCATGTTTAAACCCTGAATATTATAATTTAGACTTATCCGCTTGAGCCAGGGTATGGCTTACGGTCTGGTGCACATAATCTAAAACCGGTTTGGGGTAAATGCCCATTAACAGTACCACCAGTGCCAGCAGGCCAAAGGCAGTGGTTTCAAAACCGGAAATATCTTTTAAATGTTCAACTTTGGCATTGGTCACCGGACCAAAGATAACACGTTTATACAACCATAGGGTGTAAGCCGCACCAATAATAAGGGTACTCGCTGCCCAAAAGGCAATCCAGAAGCCCGCTTTAATGCTGCCAAGTATGACCATAAACTCACCGACAAAGCCCGAGGTTCCTGGCAGTCCGGCATTGGCCATCGAAAAAAACATCAAAAATGAAGCAAAAAGAGGCATGGTTTTTACAATACCGCCAAAGTCTTTAATTTGCCGAGTATGCATACGCTCATACAGGAAACCGACACCGGCAAACATGGCACCGGAAACGAAGGCATGCGAGATCATGACCATGATGGCGCCTTCGAGTACCAGACCCGCATTACGCAGACCGGCCTGTTGGGCAATACTGAATATGGCAAAACAGCCCAGGGTCACAAAGCCCATATGTGAAATAGAGGAATAAGCGATGAGCCGTTTCATATCCTGCTGGACAATGGCAATCAGTCCCACGTAAACCACGGCTATCAGTGACAGTACCACCATCACACCAGAGTAATACTGACAGGCATCCGGCACGATGGGCAGCGCAAAGCGGATAAAACCGTAAGCCCCCAGTTTGAGCAGAATAGCTGCCAGCATAATGGAACCGCCGGCAGGTGCCTCCGTATGCGCGTCCGGTAACCAGGTATGCACCGGAAACATAGGGATTTTAATGGCAAAACCAAAAAAGAAAGCGATAAAAATAAGGGTTTGCGCTGTCATGGTGAGCTTGATGGCGTAGAATGACTCGATTCTAAAGGAGCCGGCGATAAAGCCCATGTATAAAAAAGCAGCCAACATCAAAACCGAACCAATGAAGGTATAAAGAAAAAACTTGATAGCGGCATAGACCCGGTTATCTGAGCCCCAAACTCCAATAATCAGATACATTGGGATGAGGGTCGCCTCAAAAAAGATATAAAATACCATCGCATCCAGGGCGGAAAAGACACCGACCAACAGCCCCTGCATAATCAGAAAAGCGGCCATGTACTGTGAAACACGGTTGTGAACGCTGTTCCAGGTCGCCAGCACGACAATCAGATTGGAAAAAATACTAAGGACAATCATGATAAGCGACAAGCCGTCCACTCCGAGAGCATAGCTGATTCCGAGCTCCGGCAACCAGGGTACCTCATCAATATACTGCATGCTGTACGTATTGAGGTCAAATCCCTGTAACAGGGGAATGCAGACAACCAAAGTCAGCAATATCGTAAACAACGTCAGATAACGCGACACATTAGGATTGTTGTCATCCCCGGTCAGCATGACAAATATGCCACCGATAATAGGCAGCCAAACAAGCAGATTTAGCAAATGATGCATATCCTCACCTTACGATCAGCTGAGCAGAAGCCAGCATAAAAATCCAATTAAACCCAAAACCATAACCGATGCGTAATGATAGAGGTATCCTGTCTGGACCATCCGTCCCTTTAGAGCAAACCAACGCACCGTTTTTGCAGTACCATTCACCAGCAGACCATCGATGAGCATGCGGTCACCAGTGCGGTAAAAAAGCCGTCCAAAGGCCTTGCCACCACGTACAAATACCAGATCATTGAAGGCATCAAAACCATATTTATGTACCAGCAGAGCGTAAATCGGTGAAAATATGCGTGCCAAACGGGCCGGAAGGCCTGGCAGCAAAATATAAGCCAGCCAGGTTAGCACAATACCGGCTACGGTCAACCAGAACACCATGGTGGTTGGCGCATGCAAGGCCGAGGCCAGTGGAGAGTGTATTTCCTCTCCCAGTTGCGCCAGGACATTGTGCTGGGGCAGGACAAACAGGGAAGAGGCAAGCAGGGTGGGCTGGTTAAACAACATGGGCATATATAAAAGGTATCCCATAATCACCGATGGTATCGCCAGCAAGACCAGTGGCAACCAAACCACCCATGGCGACTCCTGTAGATGGGAGCGCGTATGCTCATCCATTTTTGGCTTGCCATGAAAGGTCATAAACAGGGCGCGGAAGGTGTAAATGGCCGTGACCATTGCCCCTAGCGCAACACAGTAGTACGCATAGGTGCTTCCCGGCAAGGTGCTTAACGCAACCGCTTCGATAATCGTATCCTTGGAATAAAATCCGGCAAAGGGCGGGATGGCGCACAAGGCCAGACCACCAATCAGAAAGGTCAGGTAGGTGATGGGCATATAGCGCCATAGGCCACCCATTTTTCGCATATCCTGCTCATGGTGCATGCCGATAATCACCGAACCAGCCGCCAAAAAGAGCAGCGCCTTGAAACAGGCATGGGTTAACAGATGAAACATTCCAGCACTGTAGGCAGAGACGCCCATAGCGGCCATCATATAGCCCAGCTGAGACAGCGTAGAATAGGCCACGACGCGCTTAATGTCATTCATCACAATCGCGATAAGGCCGGTAAATAACGCCCCGGTGGCCCCGATAATCATTACCGTTGTTAAAGCCACATCCGATAATTCAATCAGCGGTGAGATACGTGCGACCATAAAAACACCGGCGGTAACCATCGTTGCCGCGTGTATTAAGGCCGAAATCGGCGTGGGGCCTTCCATCGACTCCGGTAACCATACGTGCAGTGGAATTTGGGCGGACTTCCCCATTGCGCCGACAAACAGAAGCAGGCAAACCACCGTAATCAGGGACCACTCGCTGCCGCTAAAAATACTGATGTTTTGGCTGGCTAGCAATTCGGCACTGCGGAAGACCGTTTGGTAATCCAGGCTTCCGGTATAGGCTAAAAGCATGCCGATTCCCAGAATAAAGCCAAAATCACCGACCCGGTTCA
Organism: Legionellaceae bacterium; assembly: GCA_020831865.1. Taxonomy (GTDB): domain Bacteria; phylum Pseudomonadota; class Gammaproteobacteria; order Legionellales; family Legionellaceae; genus JAFIFT01. The sequence continues at coordinate 58,000 of JAFIFT010000016.1, forward strand.
CCAGGAAGGCTTTCATCCCCCCTTCAATAGCCGACTCTTTATGATAATAAAAACTAATGAGCAAGTAGGAGACCAGGCCAACCCCTTCCCAGCCAAAAAACAGCTGTAGAAAGTTATTTGCCGTCACCAGCATCAACATCATAAAGGTAAACAGGGAGATGTAGCTGAAAAAACGCTGATAGCCGTCATCATCTGCCATATAGCCGATACTGTAGATATGCACCAGCAATGAGACAAAGGTTACAATAACCAGCATGACCACGGTCAGTGGATCAATCAGGAAACCAATATGAAAACGGAAGGGAAAGAGTTCACCACCGCTGGCCCAGGTATATAGGTTCACGTTCAGTGTCGGTTGATAGGCGCCTAGAATCTGGGTCGCGACGTAGAGCGCCAGAATCAATGAAATAAAGACCGTGCTAATGGTTACCGCATGCGCTCCGGTTCTCCCTATTTGATTGCGGAAGACACCTGCAATGACGGACCCAAACAGGGGAGCAAATACCAGAATTAAACAAAGTTGTTCAATATTCACAATTTTAACCCTTCAACTGATTCATTTTATCAACATCAATGTTGCCCTGATTGCGGTACAGAAGTAACACGATAGCCAAACCAATAGCAGCCTCGGCAGCGGCAACAGTCAGAATAAAGAAGACAAATACCTCACCGGCAACGGAATTATAATAGTGTGAAAAAGCAATAAAGTTGGTATTAACCGCCAGCAGCATCAGTTCGATGCACACTAACAGTAAAATAATATTTTTACGGTTCAGCATTATACCAACCAGGCTTAAGCCAAACAAAAGTGAGGCTAATATGAGATAGTGACTGACAGGAATCATGTTTTTTCCTATTTATTATTCTCAGAGTGCATACGAACCAGACGCACACGCTCATCGCGCCGCGTCATGATTTGTTCCCGAATATCCTGATGGCGTGAGCGCCGTACGCCACGGTGCACGAGGGTAATGGCAGATATAATAGCCACCAGCAGCAAAATGGCAGCCAATTCAAAGGCCAGAATGTAGTCGGTGTATAAGACCCGGCCCAGGCGAACCGTGTTGGAAACCTCCGTTCGCTCTGACTCGGCAACGGTGTCTGCCAATACGTGTACCACCTGGCTTTCAGGAAGCTGTTGTACATGCTGGCTGAAATTTTGTGGCAGCGAGACCAATAGCAAGGCACTTAAAAAAGCAACCAGAATCAGCCCAAAGGGCAGATAGCGGGTCAGATGACTTTTGATCGACTCCACATCAATATTTAGCATCATCACCACAAACAGAAACAAGGTCATCACCGCCCCTACGTAGACCAGAACCAGGATGAGCGCCAAAAATTCAGCCTGAGCCAGAATCCACAGTACGGAGCTGGCAAAAAAGGTCAGCACCAAAAATAATACGCAACGCACCGGGTTATTTTGCGTAATCACCATTAATGCGGAAAATACAGCCAAGGCGGCAAAACCGTAAAAAACAACCTGTATCAATAAATCGTGCATACTATCCCCGTTATCGGCTCTTTTTATCCAGTTCGCGGTCCGCGGCCAGTCTCGTTTCCATTCGGTCGCCTACCGCCAGCAGTTTTTCTTTCGTCATAATATTTTGCCCACGCTCATACAGGTGGTAATGATGGATAGGCGTCACCACAATGGAATCTACCGGGCAGGACTCTTCGCACAAACCACAGTTGATACATTTGAACACATCAATATCATAGCGTGTGGTGCGGCGGGTACCGTCCTCGCGTTGCTCAGATTCAATGGTGATGGCCAGTGCCGGGCAGACTGCCTCACATAATTTACAGGCAATGCAACGCTCTTCGCCGTTGGGATAACGGCGCAGGGCCAGCATGCCTCGGAAGCGGGGAGATTGCGGTGTTTGCTCCTCGGGAAACTGAATCGTGGTCTTTTTCTTAAAAAAATATTTCAGGGTCACCGCTAGGCCCATAAATAATTCGATAAGCAAAAAACTGCGGATATAATGTCGAATGTATTGGTATGCTTTTTTCATTAGTCTACTCTGTCATTCTTAAAACCAGGGTTTAACCTGCAAGACAACCATGAGAGCGGTCACAACGACCCACACAATGGTTACCGGTATTAAAACTTTCCATCCCAAACGCATTAACTGGTCATAGCGATAACGAGGAAACGTAGCGCGAACCCATAAATAAACAAAGAGGAAGAAAAAGATTTTCAAAAACAGCCATGCTATCCCGGGAACAACGAAAAATATGCTTTCCAGCAGGGGAATCCCTTCAAATGGTGACAGCCAGCCTCCCATAAACAAGATGGTTAAAGCCGCTGAAATCAAGATCATACTGGCGTATTCTGAAAGGAAAAACAGCGCAAAGCCAATACCGGAATATTCCACCATAAAGCCGGCTACAATTTCTGACTCGCCCTCAGCCAGATCAAAGGGGGCTCTGTTGGTCTCGGCCACACCGGCAATCCAAAACACCATAAACAACGGCAACAAGGGGATAAACCACCAATGCAGGATCCCCCCCTGCTGAGAGAGAACGATTTCCGTTAAATTCATGCTGCCTGCGGCCAGTAGAACACCGACAAAGGAAAAACCCATGGCAATTTCATAAGACACCGTCTGTGCCGCGCTGCGCAGAGCACCAAACATGGCATATTTGGAATTCGAAGCCCAACCTGCAATCAAAACCCCATACACGCCAAGTGAGCTCATCGCAAACAAATACAGCACACCAGCTTGAATATCCGCCAATACCACACCTTCAGAAAAGGGAATTACCGCCCATCCGGCCAGTGATGGCACCAACGCAAAAAGTGGCGCAATCATAAACAGATACTTATTGGCACGTGTGGGAACAATCACTTCCTTGTGCAGCAATTTGATCAGATCGGCAAAAGGCTGTAACAAGCCTTTTATCCCTACCCGGTTTGGGCCAATACGGGTTTGTATGTAGCCGATAACCTTGCGTTCCGCATAGGTCAAATAAGCCACTCCGAGTAACAACGGAAGGACAATCAAGAGAATCTTGAGAACAATCCATAACAAAATGCCTATATCTTGCAGCATGTCGTTTCCTGTTTAGCGCTTAATAGTTATTGGAGCAAAAGCATGAGCCAGATCGGCAGTTTCAGCCAAACCGTTAGCCACATACACTGCATCGCGGACGATACGCTCATCTCGTTTCAGGGCTAATGTTATCTCAATATCGCCCTGAGTGATAGTAGCATGTTCATCTAACTTCAATCGCTCGGCCGTATCAGGATGTAAACGGATGCATGCGGACTCCGCTGCGGCCGAACGCTGTAAGGGTAGCGCATGACGGGTGATTGCATCCACCCGGTAGAGTGGCCACTCGCCAATGCGGTAAAAAGCCGCATTCTGTTCCGGCATTGCTGGCGGAATATAGAGTTCGGGCTTAACACTGACCGCCATGCTAAACGCCGTCCGCACCTCATCCAGCACCTCTTCACTGCTCAGATGCTCAAAACCTTCAGACTGAGTTAAATTTCCCAGTACACGGAAGATTTTCCAGGCGGGCCGGGCATCTCCCATCGGTTGCAAGGCTCCTTTAAAGCTTTGCCATTGCAGATCGATATTCACATAACTGCCGGAAGTTTCCGCGTAGGGGGCTATCGGTAACAGCACATCAACATAATCGTGCATCGACTCATCATAAAACGCGGAAGTCGCTACCACAAACTCGGCCGCCAACATCGCTTTTCGTGCCGCATAGGGATTGGCAAAATCGTACGCAGGCTCAACCGCATGGAGCAGATAACCTTTCAACTCGCCTTGAATGGCCTCTTGCACTGCTAAGCCGGGATGGTTAATGGCACGCCCCGCCACACCGCGGTGGGGTAACATGCCGGCGATTGCCGCCCCGGCGCTGTTAGCTCCGGCCGTCAAGCGTACAATGGTAGCACCACTATACTGTGCAATGACGCTCATCAGGCAGCGCAACAGGCTGGCCTGGGGGTGATTTTCACATAGGGCACCACTGATAATAACGCTTTTTTCCCTTTGCAACGACGCTGCAATTTGCTCCGCTTCGGCATCGGTCGTCAAACCCAACAACAGTTTTTGCACATCCTCTGGCAGCTGGCTCGTCTCTTTGACCAGTGCCAAAAGGACCCGCGCCAAAACGTAGGGCATTTCAGCTGGACTGACCAGCACCTTTTGTGTCAAGGCAAAATGGCAATCAAAATCAACCGGGTTAATTATTGATGCGCTCGCACCATTCTGTACAGCCTTACGTACCCGGACACCAGCCAGTGGCACTTCGCGAACAATATTGCAACCCAGTAACAAGATGTGTTGTTGTTGCTCTATCTCCGCATACGGCAGAGTACTTTGCGGCGCCAGTCCCAGGTACTCCTGGTCACTGAAATCGCTCTGCTGCAAACGGTAATCGAGGTTTTGTACCCCCAGACTGCGCATCCACTTCTGGAGCAGGTAGCACTCTTCTGTTGTAGCAGAACTGCTGGCAAAGGCAGCAAACTGTTCGGGACCATATTGTTTGATAATGCGACTCACCCCGTCAGCCGTTGCCTGTAAGGCTTCTTCCCACTCGACTTCCTGCAAACGGCCCTCTTTCCGTAACATCGGCTTCCGCACTCGCTGCTCGCTGCGCAGTCCGGTATAACTGAAACGGTCGCGGTCTGAAATCCAGGTTTCATTAATCTGCTCATTTTCTCGAGGTACCACACGCATGAGTTGATTGCGGCGCACGTGCAGATAGACATTGGTACCCAGACAGTCATGCGGGGCAATACTTTCTGACTGGGTCATTTCCCAGGCACGCGCCGTAAAACGGTAGGGTTTAGAGGTCAGGGCGCCCACCGGGCACAGATCGATTACATTACCGGAAATTTCCGAGACTATACTGTGTTTGATATAGGTACCAATGGTCATATTTTCGCCGCGGCCAGTAGCCCCCAGCTCCCGTAAGCCGGCTATTTCATCACCAAAGCGGACACAGCGGGTACAGTGGATGCAGCGGGTCATTTCGGTTGAAATCAGCGAGCCTAAATCTTCATCCGGCACCGACCGTTTGTTTTCCTCATAGTCAGAGGTGGCCTCTCCAAAGCCCATGGAGATATCCTGCAACTCACATTCACCACCCTGGTCGCAAACAGGGCAATCCAGCGGATGGTTAATCAGCAAAAATTCCATCACGGCTTTTTGCGAGCGTAAGGTTTCTTCGGATTTAGTGTAGACTTTCATACCATCGGTAATCGGTGTTGCGCAAGCCGGAACGGGCTTGCGCGCGTTTTCAACTTCAACCAGACACATCCGACAGTTGGCGGCCACAGATAATTTTTTATGATAGCAAAAACGTGGTATGTAGATACCGGCGTCATCAGCTACTTCTATTATCATCTTGCCATTTTCTACTGCAATTTTTTTACCGTCAATTTCAATGGTTGCCATTATCAGAACCTTCTCAACTTATGCTGCCACCAGGGAGCGTTTATGGCGAATAAAATGCTCAAATTCGTGATAGTAATGCTTCACAAAACTTTGCACAGGCCAGGCCGCCGCTTCTCCCAAAGCGCAGATGGTACGCCCTTCGATGTTATCTGCCACATTGACCAGCTTCTCAATATCACCAGGCTCACCATGACCTTCTTTAATGCGGTGCAGCAGGCGCACCAACCAGCCAGTCCCCTCACGACAAGGGGTACACTGACCGCAGGATTCATCCATATAAAACTCGGATATACGATACAGGGTATCAACCATACAGGTAGTATCATCCATAATAATCACCGCCCCGGAACCGAGCCCTGATCCGGCTTTTTGAATGCTGTCGTAGTCCATATCCAGTGCCATCATCACATCACCGGGGAGGACTTTCATGGATGTTCCTCCCGGAATCACCGCTTTCAGTGAACGCCCAGGAAATAAGCCACCGGCTAGTTCCAGCAAGGTTTTGAAGGGCGTTCCCAGCGGGATTTCGAAATTAGCTGGCTTTTGCACATGCCCACTGACACTAAAACATTTGGTACCGCCATTATTCGGTTTGCCAAGTTCCAGAAACCATTGCCCGCCTTTTTCCAGAATCACGGGTACAGACGCGAAGGTTTCCGTATTATTTATCGTTGTGGGTTTACCGTATAAACCGTAATTGGCGGGAAAAGGGGGTTTAAAACGCGGCTGACCTTTTTTTCCTTCCAAAGAATTGAGCAATGCCGTTTCTTCACCGCAGATATAGGCTCCCCAGCCCAAGTGGCTGTGCAGATGAAAATCGAAACCGGAGCCCAGGATATTGTCACCGAGTAGCCCGGCCTCACGTGCTTCCTGCAGGGCCCCTTCAAAGCGTTCGTATGGCTGCCAGAATTCGCCGCGAATGTAATTGTAGCCAACGGAACAACCCATGGTATAACCGGCAATAATCATGCCTTCTACTAACTGATGGGGATTATTTCTTAAAATTTCACGATCCTTGCAGGTCCCTGGTTCTCCTTCATCGGAATTGCATACCACATACTTTTGCCCAGGCGCATTAGGATTCATAAAGCTCCATTTCAAACCGGTAGGAAAGCCGGCGCCGCCGCGTCCACGCAAGGCTGAGGTTTTTAGTTCTTCTATAATCGTTTTTTGTGGAGTTTTTTCCGCCAGTATGCGGCGTAAGGCACTATAACCACCGACACTCTCATAGGCGGACAGTGTCCAGGGTTTTTCCAAATGAAAGGTGCGGTAACACACCTGATTTAATTCAATCATGGCATTCCTTCTGGCTTTGGTAGACGGTATGGGGGGTACTCATACGTATTTTTCCAGTACGTCATCAATGGTTTTCTGATCCAGATTTTCATGGAAGTCTCTGTCGACCTGTATCATAGGAGCACCCACACAGGCACCGAGACATTCAACCGTCCGCAAGGTGTAGCGACCATCTCCCGTAGTTTGTCCTACTTTGATTGCCAGCTTGTTTTCGAGATAGCTCAGCAACGCATCGCTGCCGCGCAGTTTACATGAAATATTGGTGCAAACATTAAGGAGGTGTCGTCCATGCGGTTTATGTTCATACATCGAGTAAAAACTGGCTACCTCATACACTGCGATGGGCGGCATATCCAGATACTCAGCGACAGCATCCATCAATTCTGTAGTCAGATGCTGGTGTTGTTCCTGTACGATGATTAACGCACTCATCACAGCCGATTGTTTTTGATCCGCGGGATACTTGGCAATCCAGTGATCAATCGCTTTAATCCGGCCAGCGGTTAGATATTGCGTTAATAATTTTGCTGAACTTTCAGACATACTCAAAACCCTTTCTAATTATACACATTAAGCCGTTTTAGCACTGTATATATCTAACGATCAATCTCACCAAAAACAATATCCTGGCTGGCTAATATTGCCACACCATCGGCTAACAAATAACCTTTCACCAGAGCATCATAGCTGGATAAATGGGCAAATCCTGGCGCCCGGATTTTCATGCGATAGGGCTTGTTCGCACCATCCGAGACCAGATAAATGCCAAATTCTCCTTTCGGTGCTTCTACCGCCGAGTACACTTCGCCACAAGGCAGGCAAAAACCTTCGCTAAAGAGCTTGAAATGGTGAATCAGGGCTTCCATATCATGCTTCATCACTTCGCGCCGGGGCGGGGTGACTTTGTAATCCTCCACGCGGACAGGGCCGGGATTCTTGCCGAGCCATTCAATACACTGGCGGATAATCTGATTGGACTGGCGCATTTCTTCCACACGTACCAGATAGCGATCGTAACAATCACCGGTTTTACCAACCGGTATTTCAAATTCCATTTTATCGTAGGCCGCATAGGGCTGCTTTTTACGCAGATCCCACTCCACACCAGCCGCTCGCAACATAGGGCCAGAGTACCCCCATTGCAAGGCATCAGCGGCGGAAATACCACCGATATCTACCGTCCGCTGTTTCCAGATCCGGTTTTCGGTCAGTAAGGCTTCATATTCATCGACACATTTGGGAAAACGCTCGCTAAAGTGCCAGAGAAAGTCGAGCAGGCTTCCTGAGCGCTTTTTGTTCATCTTATCGATTTCGCGCTCATTATGCCAGCGAGAAGCGGTATACTGGGGCATGCTGTCAGGCAGATCCCGGGCAACTCCACCCGGACGATAGTAGGTGGCATGCATTCTGGCCCCTGATACGGCCTCATAGCAATCAAACAGATCTTCTCTTTCCCGAAAACAATACAGAAACACCGTCATTGCCCCGATATCCAATGCGCTGGCACCTAACCACAAAAGGTGGTTCAAAATACGGGTCACTTCATCAAACATGGTACGAATGTAGAGCGCACGCTCGGGCACCTCAATGGCCAAAAGCTTTTCAATGGCCATCACATAGGCGTGTTCGTTACACATCATCGATACATAATCGAGACGGTCCATATAACCTATGTTGTGTAAGTAGGGTTTGGTTTCCACGAGTTTTTCGGTCGCACGGTGTAAAAGGCCAATATGAGGATCAGCTTTCACAATGGTTTCACCTTCAAGCTCCATTACCAGGCGCAAAACACCATGCGCGGCCGGATGCTGTGGACCAAAGTTCAGTGTGTAATTTTTTAACTCAATCATATTGCCCCTCTTGCCGGCCAAGGTAGCGGTTATCACTGCGAATCACCTTGGGAACCAATATTCTGGGTTCTATATCCACAGGCTCATAAATCACTTTTCGCAAACGGGCATCATAGCGCATTTCAACCTGGCCGCTTAAAGGAAAGTCTTTGCGAAAGGGATGCCCAATGAAGCCGTAATCCGTGAGAATTCTGCGCAGATCCGGGTGCCCGTTAAACAAGATTCCATAAAAATCATAAGCCTCCCGCTCAAACCAGTTTGCCCCCAGCCAGAGATCATGCACTGAATCGACAATCAAATCATCTTCGGAAAGGAAGGTCTTAACCCGAATACGTACATTGTTGTGAATGGAGAGCAAATGGTACACTACTGCGAAGCGTGGCTTTGATAGCACCTGGGATTTGGCATGCTGACGTTCAACAGCGCGCGAAAATCCGTTCTCGCTGGCCGACTCTGTTTCCCAGTCGTACTCACCGTATAGCAGGTAGTCCACTGCACATAAATCGATAAGTTGCTCAAATGGGCACTGGGTATGCTCGCGCAGCTTTTTCAGAAAGGAATGCACCTGTCTTTTGTCGACTTCGACCGTGACTTCCTGGCAATCCTGTTTTAGCGACATTATCTCGGAGGCAAATTCCTGCTGAATCAATTGTTGTAACTGTTCTGCTTTCGTCATGGTTTGATTACCTAATCTACAGGTTAAGCGTCCAATACGTTGCGATTACGCATTTTATTTTGTAACTGAATAATACCATACAACAAAGCTTCGGCTGTCGGTGGACAGCCGGGAACATACACATCCACCGGTACAATCCGATCGCAGCCGCGGACCACGGAATAAGAATAATGATAGTACCCGCCGCCATTAGCGCAGGAACCCATCGAAATCACCCAACGGGGTTCCGACATTTGATCATAGACTTTTCGCAGGGCAGGTGCCATTTTGTTGCACAGGGTTCCGGCAACAATCATCACGTCTGATTGTCGCGGACTGGGACGAAAAATAATCCCGAAGCGATCCTGATCATAGCGCGCCGCTCCAACATGCATCATTTCAACTGCACAACAAGCCAGGCCAAAGGTCATCGGCCACATTGAACCACTCTGAGCCCAACCCACCAGCTTGTCAACTGAGGTGGTTAAAAAACCACTTTTCTGTAATTCTGCTTCAGCCATACATCGCCCCGTTAAGAATATTGCTCAATGCCAAGAATCCTATCGCCTGTCATACCACCCAGTCTCCTACTCCCAATCCAGAGCGCCGCGCTTCCATTCATAAATGAACCCTACCACGAGCAAGGCAAGAAACATCATCATCGCCATAAAGCCGAACCAACCTAACTCCCGCAGCACCAATGCCCACGGAAAAAAGAAGGCCGTTTCCAGATCAAAAAGGATGAATAATATGGCGACCAGATAAAATCGGACATCAAAAGGAAGACGGGCATTTTCATATGCAGAAAAACCGCACTCATAGGGTGAATTTTTTTCAGGATCCGGCTTGCTCGTGGACAGGAGATTGCCCGCACCGAGCATGGCCAGCCCTAATCCAAGACCAACGATAATAAACACTAATACAGGTAAATATTCTGCCAGCATTGTTTTTCATCCAGAATAATGGTACCGAAGGCCGGACTCGAACCGGCACGGCTTGCGCCACCGCCCCCTCAAGACGGCGTGTCTACCAATTCCACCACTTCGGCATAGATCATTGTTATCAATTGCTTTCTTCCGTTTCAACTGGCACCGGCAGGGAGGGCGCACTGACCGAGCCCTGCTGAGGAATGACCTGTTGATGGTTTTGATGATATTGAGTTGCCACCATATACGACAGCGTCAAACTCGTGACAAAAAAAGCAATCGCCAACGCACTCGTTAATTTAAAAAGGAAGCTACCGGTACCCTGACTGCCAAATACCGTATTGGAGGCGCCGGAACCAAAAGCCGCTCCAATATCCGCACCTTTGCCGTGCTGAATCAGAACCAGGCCAATCAAAACTACCGCTACTAACACATGAATCATTAAAACTAACTGATACATTCTATAATTTCCAAAAGTTGTTGTGCCTGTAATGATGCGCCACCTACAAGGCCTCCATCAATATCGGGCATGTTTAATAAATCCCTGGCATTGGCGGCGTTTACACTGCCACCGTACACTATCGCAAGTTTTTGCGCATCATCTGCCGCCAGTTCCGCCACCTGCTGTCGGATAAAAGCGTGCATTTCCTGAGCCTGCTCCGGGCTGGCCGTTTTGCCGGTACCAATAGCCCAAACCGGCTCGTAAGCGATGATACAACGGGAAAAGGCATGGCGGTCGCCATGGACAGCACTGAAGAGCTGCTGCCGAATCACCGCCTGGCTATCGCCTTTTTGGCGTTGTTCCTCTGTTTCACCTACACAAAGAACCGGTATCATATCACGTTCTTTCACGTGGTGGAATTTATCTGCGATAATTTTTTCATTTTCATGAAAGCACTGGCGACGCTCCGAATGCCCTACCAAAACATAGCGGCAACCAAATTCCTGAAACATGCGCGCCGAATGTTCCCCGGTGAACGCCCCTTCATCCTGAACATAAACATTTTGCGCACCGATAGCGATAGGCTTATCCGCCATCGCATGCACCAGCTCCGGTACGTAAATAGCAGGGGGGAAAAAAATAGCCTGCACCGTTTCAGAATGAAAACCGGAAAGGAACTGGTGGCAGTAGGTTCGAACCCACTCCAGATTACCATGCATTTTCCAATTGGCAGCGATGATTTTTTTTCGCATCTGGCTTCACCTTGTTTTTTGGCCACTATAACCCAAGCCAGCCTAAAATCAAATATCTTTGCGTCCTGCCCTAAAAAGTATTTGCTATTGCCAACACTTATGATAAAAATAACACTGGGTTGGAGAAAACCCCAAACTATTTTCGCAATGCAAAATGGTTTTCATGACAAGGAGCAGGATGATGTCATATTCACTTTTAAGGGTTGTAGCCGTCGTTACCCTCATTTTTTGCAGTTTTAGCCTGCAAGCAGCCCCCCAGGTACGCAGTATGGTTGTCTTTGGTGACAGTCTCTCCGATACTGGCAATACCACGCATCTTCTCAAAAGTTTGCGTTTCGAAGAGAGTCCGGCCTATCTGGTCAAGCCCTTCAAATTATTCATTATCCATCGCATGGAAGATTTTGCCTATGACTATTATATCCCACAAGCTGTTCTGGATGCCGGTATTGAAATCGTAGAAGCCTTCTTTGATCAGGAGTTGGGTCCTATGCTGGCCAATCTGGTCAGTGATATCCGACGTGTCCCTATTTTACCTGGCGAACCCTATTGGCAAAATCGATTCTCCAATGGACGAGTCTGGCCAGAATACCTTGCCCCGATGCTACACCTAGACCGTGAGGACCGACACCAGCTCGACATCCATGCCTTTGGTGGCAGTTGGGCGGTAACCTATGATTACCAACTGACCAGCTGGAATCTGATTAAACACCCCATTGCCAGCATTAAAAATCTGGTTGTTGGCAAATTGATTCCGCCCAGCCTGGGACTGACGGTGCAGGCCTGGTTTTTAATGAATGACGTCGCCTCCCCTGATGATCTCTTTTTCATTTTTACCGGCGCTAATGATTATCTGCATGTCCTGACCTTTGAAGATAATTATAATTCTGCCGTCATGAGCAGCTATATCGATAACGTGCTGGATGGCATAGAATACAGTGTGGAAAAGCTGGTTAAGATTGGCGCGCAGCAACTGGTGATCATGAATTTACCCGATGTCAGCATCACTCCCCGTATTATTCATACCAGTGACCGAAGCATACTGTCCGAGGCGGTCAAACTGCATAACCAGCGTTTGCAGCAACGGGTGCAACTCTGGCGTGAACGCCACCCTGAGGTGCAGTACATCACCATTGATATCCCCCAGCTCATGCGGGGCATGATTGCCAACCCCGAGGCGCATGGCTTTCGTCATACGGACACGGCCTGTATTGACGTTGAACTGTCCATGTTTCAGTGGTTGCATACGCCTTTTGCCCATAACCCCTCCCTGAGTATGGCGATGATAGCCGCTTATCAGGATCCCACCTGGGATCGTGAGCGACGTAATTACCACCGTTGCGCAGATGAAGACAGCTATATGTTCTGGGATGAAATTCATCCTTCGACCAAAACCCACCGCTGGTTCGCCTTTAAAGTCTGCGAAGAGTTGGCACAGCTCGGATATGATGCCCGCTGTGAACTACCGAGTTAAACCCGTGAATGTCGGTCTCCGCTTCTAGCCAGGACGCGGAGCCCCATTGTGGTCGGTTCTGCTGCGGCACTGGGCAGTTTATAGCAGCGTTCCCTATTGAGCTTTTGGCGGCGTTCTTTTTGTACGCCCCTTTTTTTTATGGCATAATGCCCGCTTTTGAGAACGTCATTGACAAACTGAATATCGACCATCCTCCCGTCATGTGGCCAGGTCGCTATGACCCGCCACAGGCAGTGCCTTCGGGTCAACGGGTGGAGTATTATCAAATGAGGATTATTGAATGTGTGGAATAATTGGCACAACCGCGCGGCGTGATATCAGCTCCATTTTACTGGAAGGCCTTAAACGACTGGAGTATCGCGGTTATGATTCAGCCGGAATGGCCCTCATTGATGATGAGCAACAGCTTATCCGGGTGCGGACCAATGGCAAAGTGCAAACCCTGGCGAAAGCCGTCCAGCTTGCGAAGGCCAAGGGGCAGACCGGTATTGCCCACACCCGCTGGGCCACCCATGGCAAGCCTTGTGAGAATAATGCCCATCCCCATATCTCCCATGATGTGCTGGCGGTGGTACATAATGGTATTATCGAAAACCACGAACCGCTGCGCCGGCAGTTACAAGAACGCGGGTATTGTTTTTTATCCGAAACCGATACCGAAATTGCCGCGCATCTGATTCACTTCCACTATCAAAAGCAGCCCGATCTGCTCCTGGCAGTTCAAGCGGCAGCAGCTGAACTGGAAGGCGCCTTTGCGCTGGGAGTGATTCACCAGGATCATCCTGAACAACTGGTTGCGGTACGTAAAGGCAGCCCATTGGTCGTGGGGATTGGTCATGATGAGCATTATATTGCGTCAGACAGTCTGGCACTGGCTGGTTTTGCATTTAACATCATTTATCTGGAAGAAGGTGACAGCCTGCTCATGAGCGCAGACCAATTGCAGATCTATAACAGTGAGGGAGAACGCACGACACGCGAGCCGCAGTCTTTGAGTAATGAAAGCAATCCAAACTCCAAAGGCACCTACCGTCACTTCATGTTAAAAGAAATCTATGAGCAAAGCCGTGTCCTGACCGATACACTGGAAGGACGCACAAAATCACCGGACGTGGTACGGGCGAGTTTTGGTGAACATGCCGTTGCCCTTTTTCCACTGGTCAAACATATCCACATTGTGGCCTGCGGCACCAGTTACCATGCCGGCCTGGTTGCCAAATACTGGCTGGAAGCCCTGGCAGGGATACCGACGCAAGTTGAAATTGCCAGTGAATACCGTTACCGCGATGTTGTGGTTAGCCCGGGCACCCTCTTTATCGCAGTCTCGCAGTCTGGTGAAACAGCCGATACCCTGGCTGCGTTGCACAAAGCAAAAACAAGCACCTATTTAACCAGCCTCAGTATTTGCAACGTACCCAGCAGTTCTCTGGTACGGGCAGCGGAGTCAAGTTTTTTTACCCGTGCGGGCATTGAAATCGGTGTCGCATCCACCAAAGCCTTCACCACCCAGCTTGTTGCCTTTCTGCTCCTGGCCGTGGCTCTTAACCAGGATGAACGCGGCCTGCAAGTACTCGAACAATTACAACAACTGCCGGCCATTATTGACCGCATTCTGGATATGGACAGCGCCATTCAACAACTGACCCCCCTCTTTGTGAATAAGGCACATACCCTGTTTCTTGGCCGGGGGGTGCAATACCCCATTGCGCTGGAAGGGGCGCTTAAAATGAAAGAATTGTCCTATATTCATGCCGAAGCCTATCCTGCCGGGGAATTAAAACATGGACCATTAGCCCTGGTTGATGAGGAAATGCCGGTGATTGCGGTAGCGCCCAATGATGAATTGCTGCATAAATTAAAATCCAACCTCCATGAAGTCAGTGCACGCGGCGGCAAACTCATTGTCTTTGTCGATGACGGTCACGAATGGCAGGCCAATGGTGCAGCCCTGATACGCGTGCCGCCCTGTGGCAATTGGGTCGCACCGGTGGTATATACCATTCCCCTGCAACTGTTAGCCTATCATGTCGCTGTCGCCAAGGGGACCGATGTGGATCAACCACGTAATCTGGCCAAATCAGTCACGGTAGAATAAGCGCCCTGGCGCCATAGACCGGACACCCGACCTGTGCCAGACACCGCTTTCGGTGCACTGCGCTCAGGCCGGATGTTGTTTTTTTTTCATACTCAAGCCCTGACAAGGATGATATTTTCAGTTATATTCCTGCCGATTATATGGCATAATTAGCAGTATTGTTTGCGGTAGTGGCTCAAAACCCTCAATCGATGCCCCTGACACCTGAATACTGACTAAAACGAGGAACCTTTAACGTGAAAAATCACAGACCGATGAATCTTGATCTGATGACCATGAAATTTCCGGCCATGGCCATAGCCTCTATCTTGCATCGACTCTCCGGTATCGGCCTTTTCCTGTTATTTCCTTATATCCTTTATCTTTTACAAGGTAGTCTGGCCTCCCGGCAGAGCTTTGCCGACACCATCACCCTATTGCATTCGCCACTGCATAAAGCTTTGGTCTGGGTGTTTATGGCCGCCCTCCTCTACCACCTCTTGGCCGGCATACGACATCTGGTGATGGACATGGGGTGGGGCGAACAACTGTCTACCGCCCGTCGTAGTGCGCTCATGACGATGGTCATGGCCTTTATTTTAACCCTGATTGCAGGAGTCTGGTTATGGTAAGCAATGTGACAAGTTTCACCGGAAATGGACTCAAAGATTGGTTGCTGCAGCGTGTCAGCGCTGTAATCCTGGCCTTATATATCCTCTACCTGGGCACGTTTCTGATTCGCCATCCTGACCTCAGCTATGAACAATGGCAGGCCTTGTTTCACAGCCGCTGGTTTGCTATTGCGAGCGTGCTCGCCGTCCTGTCCCTGTCATTGCATGCCTGGATCGGCATCTGGACGGTGACCACGGACTATATCAAACAAACGGCCTTACGTATTTTCATCCAAATGCTGGTGGCAAGCTGGCTGCTGGCGCAATTGATCTGGGTGCTTCTGATGATTTGGGGACAATAATATGGCTATAGCAAGAAATCAATTTGACGCGGTCATTATCGGTGCCGGCGGTGCGGGCATGCGTGCAGCATTGCAAATGGCAAATTCCGGGCTCAAGGTTGCGCTGCTCTCCAAAGTCTTTCCGACCCGCTCCCATACCGTATCAGCGCAAGGTGGTATCACCGCTGCCCTCGGCAATGCGGATGAAGATGATTGGCGCTGGCACATGTATGATACGGTCAAAGGTGCCGACTATATCGGTGATCAGGACTGTATCGAATATCTTTGCAAAACGGGCGCGCAGGCAGTCTATGAGCTGGAACACATGGGCTTGCCTTTTTCGCGCATGGACAATGGCAAAATTTATCAGCGTCAGTTTGGTGGCCAGTCGAAAAACTTTGGTGGTGCTCAGGCTGCTCGAACCTGCGCTGCTGCCGATCGCACCGGACATGCCTTATTGCATACGCTTTACCAGCAAAACCTGAAAGCCAAAACGCATGTGTTTAGTGAATGGTATGCGCTGGATCTGGTGAAAACGGCACACGGGCAAATCGCCGGCGTCACCGCACTGTGCATTGAAACCGGGGAAATCGTATTTTTTCAATCGCGTGTCTGTATTCTGGCCACCGGCGGCGCCGGCCGTATTTACCAGTCTACGACCAACGCACACATTAACACCGGTGATGGTTTCGGCATGGCCTTGCGGGCCGGCGTACCACTGCAGGACATGGAAATGTGGCAGTTTCATCCCACCGGCATTGCAGGAGCAGGCACCCTGGTCACCGAAGGTTGCCGTGGGGAAGGCGGTTATCTAATTAACCGTGAGGGGGAGCGCTTTATGGAACGCTACGCCCCGCGCGTGAAAGATCTGGCCTCGCGTGATGTCGTTGCCCGAGCCATGGCTCTGGAAATTCGCCAGGGTCACGGATTCTCGATGCACGGAGTGGAGCATGTGAAGCTCAAACTGGATCACCTGGGTGAAGCGTTGATCAAAACCCGTTTGCCGGGCATACGCGAACTGTCCATTAAATTTGCCGGTGTCGATCCGGTCGTTGAACCCATTCCGGTGGTACCGACCTGCCATTATGCCATGGGTGGTATTCCCACCAACATCCATGGCCAGGTTCTCACTTCGCATCAGCAGCAAGATCAGGTGATCGAGGGGCTGTATGCCGTGGGCGAATGTGCCTGCGTTTCGGTACATGGGGCGAACCGTCTGGGCGGCAACTCTTTACTGGATCTGGTGGTCTTCGGACGGGCAGCCGGGCTGCATGTGGAAGAATTATGGCAATCCAACCAACTGCCTGACCAACCCTATGTCTCCGATAGCGATATTGAACCGGCACTGGCCGGCTACCAGCGCTGGGAAACCTCGGAGAATGGTGAATCCCCGACGCAACTGCGCGCGGAAATTCAACGCGTGATGCAGGAAGACTTTGGTGTCTTTCGAACCGGGGATGTCATGCAACAGGGGCTACAGCGGCTGCATGAGCTGCGCGAGCGCCTGCAACATGCCAGCATTACCGATAAAAGCAAAATCTTCAATACACAACGGATCATTGCGCTGGAACTCGATAATTTAATGGCGACAGCCTATGCTACGGCCCAGTCCGCGCTGACACGCACGGAAAGCCGTGGCGCTCATTCGCGTGAAGATTACCCGCAGCGTGATGATAAAAACTGGATCAAACATACGCTATACTTTGCAGAAGATGATAAAATTGCTTTTAGACCGGTAAACACTAAACCAAAACATATTGCCGCTTTTGAACCAAAAGAGCGCATTTACTAAGCGAGGGTTCGCCATGGCCGAAACAAATACCATATCTGTGTCAATTTACCGATTTAACCCGGAAAAAGACAGCAAGCCGTATATGCAGGATTACCACATTGAGATTCCCGCGCAGGTGGATACCATGGTGCTCACCATTCTGGAACGCCTCAAGGCAGAACAGGATGAAAGTCTGACGTTCCGCCGCTCCTGCCGCGAAGGCGTCTGTGGCTCCGATGGGATGAATATCAATGGCACCAATGCCCTGGCCTGTGTCACCCCCTTATCCAAACTATCGTCTAAAAAAATCACCATCCGCCCTTTACCGGGCTTTCCGGTGGTACGGGATCTGGTGGTTGATTTGAGCCAGTTCTATCAGCAGTATGAACGCATCGAACCCTATCTGCAAAATTCCGATATTGCACCCGCCCGAGAACGCCTGCAATCCCCGGAAGAGCGCGCGCAGCTTGATGGCTTATACGAATGTATTCTCTGTGCCTGTTGCACCAGTTCCTGCCCTTCTTTCTGGTGGAATCCGGATAAATTCGTCGGTCCGGCCGGACTCTTGCAAGCCCGCCGCTTTCTGGCCGATAGCCGTGATACGGCAGCACAGTCGCGTCTGGCCAAATTACAAGATCCGTTCAGCGTCTTTCGTTGCCGATCCATCATGAACTGCGCCAATGTCTGCCCGAAAGGCCTGAATCCAACCGAGGCCATTGCGCACATCCGTCATCAAATGTTACGAGAAGAAACCTGAGCTCTATTCTCATTTACTATGCGTGAGTAAACCGCCCGATAGAATCGTTGGCGGTTCTTTTTTTGGAGAGAACATCATGAGTACATCCGATCTGCAAAAACAATGGGCGGAAGGATATTTGTCCAGTGGTAACATGGCATATGTCGATGCTCTGTATGAAGATTATTTGCATAATCCCGATGCAGTAAGCGGAGACTGGCAAGAGCTTTTTGCCCAATTACCAAGGGTCAACGGTCAGGACAAGGAACAACCGCATCGCGCAGTGGTGCAATATTTTTTGCAGCAAGCCAGCACGGGACACAAACCCGCAGTCCAGGGGGGGGATGATAAACAATATCGGGTCGCGCAATTATTAAATGCCTATCGCAGCCAGGGACATCATGCTGCCCGTCTCGATCCCTTGGAAATCAGCGAGCGCGAACCCGCCCCCAGCCTGCAATTAGACTATCATCAATTATCGGATGCGGATCTGGACCGTCCATTTATCGCCGGCTCCTATCTAGCCAAAGGCCCAATGCCGCTGCGCAATATTATCGATGCCCTGCAGCAAACCTATTGCAGCAGCATTGGGATTGAATACATGCACATTTCCAATAATGAAGAGCGGGAATGGTTACAGGAAAAAATGGAAACCACCCGCGGTCGACCCCAGTACGATAGCCATAAACAAAAAGCGATACTCAAAGATTTGATTGCTGCCGATGGGCTGGAGCGCTACTTTGGAACCCGTTATGTCGGGCAAAAGCGTTTCTCTCTGGAAGGGGGAGATGCGCTCATCCCGATGATGAAAGAAATCATCAATCGTGCCGGAGAGGTGAAGGTCAACGAAATTGTGGTAGGCATGGCTCACCGCGGCCGTTTAAATGTATTGGTTAATGTGTTAGGTAAAGAGCCCAGCCTGTTATTTGATGAATTTGAAGGAAAGGTCAAACAGGAACGCAGTGGCGATGTGAAATACCACATGGGGTTTTCCTCGGATTTAAAAACCGAATCCGGTGCTATTATCCATCTGGCACTGGCCTTTAACCCCTCGCATCTGGAAATTATTGGCCCGGTGATTGAGGGGTCAACCCGCTCGCGCCTGCGACGCCGACAAGACCTGGTTAAAAAAGACAAAGTCGTGCCGGTTATTTTACACGGTGATGCGGCGTTTGCTGGCCAGGGTGTGGTGATGGAAACCTTTAATTTTTCACAGGCACGCGGCTACAACACCGGCGGCACCGTCCATATTGTCATCAACAACCAAATTGGCTTTACCACCAGTAATCCTCTGGATGCCCGTTCTACGCTGTACTGCACGGATGTGGCTAAAATGGTGCAGGCTCCCATTATCCATGTGAATGGAGAAGATCCGGAGGCCGTCGTGTTTGTGACCCAGCTTGCCTTCGACTACCGTATGAAATTCAAGCGCGACATTGTGATCGATCTGGTCTGTTATCGCCGACATGGCCACAATGAAGCGGATGAACCGGCGGTTACCCAGCCCCTGATGTATCAGAAAATCAAAACCATGCAGCCACTGCGCGAAAGCTACGCCCGCCAACTCATCGAAAAAGGACTGTTATCGCAAGAAGAAACCGATGCCCTCGTGGAAGACTATCGCAATATTCTCGATAAAGGGCAGGCATTGGTGGAACAGGTGCATGGCGATTATGAGGGTAAAATTCATATTGACTGGTCTCCGTTCTTTCACGGGAAATGGACCGATGCCGTCACAACCGCTATCAGCGCAGAAAGCGCCGAGCGACTGGCCACCGCCATCACCCGCATTCCTGAAGGATTTAACCTGCATCATGTCGCCAAACGTTTATTGCAGGAGCGCGAAAAAATGGGCCGTGGCGAGTTGGCGATGAATTGGGGCTTTGCCGAAACCATGGCCTACGCCAGTCTGCTCCAGGATGGCTATGGCGTGCGGATTTCAGGGCAAGACAGCGGGCGGGGAACCTTCGCCCACCGTCATGCCGTCCTGCACGATGCGCAAAGCGGTGAGAGCTACAGCCCGCTGGATAAACTGGCGCTCAATAACATTCGTTCTTTTGTCGTCATTGACTCAGTGTTGTCCGAAGAAGCCGTCCTTGCCTTTGAATATGGCTATGCCGCCTCCGAACCGCATTCTCTTGTCATCTGGGAAGCCCAGTTTGGCGATTTTGTGAATGGCGCCCAGGTGGTGATTGATCAATTTATCAGTTCCGGTGAACAAAAATGGGGACGCTTGTGTGGCCTGGTCATGATGCTGCCGCATGGCTATGAAGGTCAGGGCCCCGAACATTCGTCAGCCCGCCTGGAACGCTTCATGCAGCTTTGCGCCGAACAAAATATGCAAGTTTGCACCCCTACCACGCCGGCGCAAATTTTCCATCTGCTGCGTCGCCAAATGATCAGAAACTACCGCAAGCCCTTAATTATTATGAGCCCGAAAAGCTTGCTGCGCCATAAACTGGCGGTATCACCCATGGAAGAATTAGTGAGCGGCGAATTCCATAACGTCATTCCCGAAACTGACCCGCTGGAGGCCAAGCAGGTTTCAACCGTTATCCTCTGCTGTGGCAAAGTCTATTATGACTTGCTGCAAAAACGGCGGGCAGATGAATTGAAGCATGTGGCTATTATCCGTATTGAGCAGCTCTATCCCTTCCCCAAAAAGGCGTTGCGAGAAGCGTTAGCCCCGTTTGTGAATGCCAAAGACCTGGTCTGGTGTCAGGAAGAGCCGCAAAACCAGGGAGTATGGTTCTCCTCACGACACAATATTCAGGATTGCCTGAGCGCAGAGCAGGTCTTGCGCTATGCCGGACGCGGTTCTGCTGCCGCGCCTGCCGTTGGCAGTCCCCTGCTCCATAATCGACAACAAGAAGCGCTGGTTCAACAGGCGCTGTATGGAGAGACGCCATCAACAAAATGATGCGGATTGAGACAAATTTTGCTATTGTATATAGCGATTGTACGCGCCCCCTCTACCACTGCCGGTGCGGCTCTGTTCGCCGCTCATCAGGGGTTCGAGCGGGGGAGCTGCTGTGCGGCTGTTTGAGAATATTGACCCAACAAGAAAGGTAAGCCCATGTCCATAGAAGTGAAAGTACCGACACTGCCTGAATCCGTGGCTGATGCAACGATTGCCGCCTGGCATAAAAAAGTCGGGGATCCGGTCCGTCGCGACGAAAACCTGCTGGATCTGGAAACAGATAAAGTCGTCCTCGAAGTCCCTGCCCCGGCAGATGGTATTTTGCAGGAAATTCTCTTCAATGAAGGGGATACCGTCGAAGCCCAACAACTGTTGGCCCGTATTGAAGAAACGGATGGTAAACAAAAAAAGGCGGCAGAGGCCTCACAAAGCACGGCAACAGAAAAAAGCAGTCCAGACGCGGACACACAGGGTGAGCAAGAGACATCAGCCAATACCGCCAGTCCCGCGGTACGTCGCCTGTTAGCCGAACATGATCTGGAAGCATCCCAGATTAGCGGTTCCGGCAAAGATGGCCGTTTGAATAAAGAAGATGTGATAGCCTTTATTGAAAAACAACGCCAGCAGCGTCAACCAGAGAAAAAAAGCAGTAGCGCTGACAGCGCCAAAGCAAGCCCCCCAGCCCAGAGCGCTCGCGAGGAACGCCGCGTACCGATGACGCGCATGCGCGCCAAAATTGCCGAACGTCTTCTGGATGCACAGCATAATGCAGCGATGTTAACGACTTTTAATGAAGTCAATCTGCAGGCTGTGATGGATTTGCGCAAACAATACAAAGACAGCTTTGAAAAAAAACATGGGGTGAAGCTGGGCTTCATGTCCTTTTTTACCAAAGCCGTTATCGAATCCCTAAAACGCTTTCCTGCGGTGAATGCCTCCATTGATGGACAGGATATTGTCTACCACGGCTTTTATGATATCGGTATCGCCGTATCGACCGAACGCGGTTTGGTGGTGCCCGTCATTCGTGATGCCGATCAGAAAAGCCTGGCGGACATTGAAAAAGGAATCAGCGATGCGGCCAGCCGAGCCCGTGATGGCAAGCTGGCGCTGGAAGAAATGCAAGGTGGCACCTTTACCATTACCAATGGGGGTGTCTTTGGCTCCCTGCTGGCTACGCCGATTATCAATCCACCCCAAACCGGCATTCTCGGCATGCATAAGATTCAGGAACGGCCGGTTGCGGAAAAGGGCCAGATTGTCATCCGTCCCATGATGTACATTGCCCTTTCTTACGACCATCGTTTGATTGATGGGCGTGAGTCGGTGCAATTTTTAGTCAGCGTCAAAGAGTTACTGGAAGATCCCAGCCGTATGCTGCTAAATGTCTAAGAATGTGGGGAAAATCCGGCTCAGCGGAACCCCGGTCAGTGGGGCATTAGCCCCGGGAAACCTCATTTGTTAACCGCAACAGCTGAAGCTGCTGCACTAAATTATAGGATTGATCCATGAATCTGCATGAATACCAAGCCAAAGAACTGTTTGTCCGTTATGGACTGCCCACCCCCAAGGGGGAAGTGGCTTATAATGTAGCCGATGCCATCCAGGTCGCAGGCAAGCTCAGCTCTGACCGTTATGTGGTGAAAGCTCAAGTCCATGCCGGTGGCCGTGGTAAAGCTGGTGGCGTGAAACTGGTAAGCAACAAAGAAGAACTGGCTCAGGCCGTACAAGGCATGCTGGGCAAGCGACTTATCACCTACCAAACCGATGCCAAGGGACAGCCTGTCAACGCCGTACTGG
The DNA here is from genome assembly GCA_020831865.1 of Legionellaceae bacterium. Lineage (GTDB taxonomy): Bacteria > Pseudomonadota > Gammaproteobacteria > Legionellales > Legionellaceae > JAFIFT01. The sequence goes on from JAFIFT010000016.1 coordinate 81,062, forward strand.
TTGAAGAAACCTGCGATATCGAACGCGAACTCTATCTGGGGGCAGTGGTAGACCGTGCCACCCGCCGCGTCGTCATCATGGCATCCACCGAAGGTGGTGTTGAAATTGAAAAAGTGGCGGAAGAAACTCCGGAGAAAATAGTCAAGGTTATGGTCGATCCGATGCTGGGAGTCATGCCCTATCAATGCCGTGACACTGGCTTTAAGCTGGGATTAACCGCCTCGCAAATGCAAGCCTTCACCGCCTTGATGATGGGGCTGGGCCGTATGTTTGTGGACTGCGATTTAAGCCTGTTGGAAATCAATCCGCTAGTCGTCACCAAACAAGGGGATCTGCTTTGCCTCGATGGCAAAATCAATATCGATGCCAACGCCCTGTACCGACAAACCCGTTTGAAAGAAATGCGCGATGCCAGCCAGGAAGATGAACGGGAAAATCGCGCCAGTGACTGGGATCTCAATTATATCCCCCTCGATGGCTCAATTGGCTGCATGGTCAATGGGGCCGGTCTGGCTATGGCGACCATGGATGTCATTAAATTGCATGGCGGCGAACCGGCAAACTTTCTCGATGTCGGCGGCGGCGCTACGAAAGAGCGCGTCACCGAAGCCTTCAAAATTATTTTATCTGATGACAAAGTACAAGGCATCCTCATCAATATTTTTGGCGGTATTGTCCGCTGTGATTTAATTGCCGAGGGTATTTTAGCCGCCGTAGAAGAAGTGCAGGTGCAAATTCCCGTTGTCGTGCGCCTGGAAGGCAATAATGCTGCCCTGGGTGCCTCTATTCTGAATGACAGTAGCATGAACATTATCGCCGCTGACAGTTTAACGGATGCGGCCAAAAAAATAGTAGCGGCCATTGCGGTCTAAGACCATTTTGACGGCAGCCGCCGACCTTATGAGCGGCAGCTGCCCCCATGATTGAGGAAGAAAATGAGTGTATTAATTAACAAAACAACCAAAGTACTGTGTCAGGGCTTTACGGGCAAACAAGGCAGCTACCACTCCGAACAGGCGATCGCCTACGGTACCCGCATGGTCGGCGGCGTCACCCCTGGCAAAGGCGGTCAACGCCACCTGGAACTACCGGTATTCAATACCATGCGTGAAGCCGTAGCCGAGACAGGCGCCACCGCTTCCGTTATTTATGTGCCGGCAGCCTATTGTAAAGACTCGATTCTGGAAGCGGCTGATGCCGGTATTGAGCTGATCGTCTGTATTACTGAAGGGGTGCCCGTACTGGATATGTTGCAGGTGAAAGTCTATCTGGAACACAACTCTAACGCGCGGCTGATTGGGCCCAATTGCCCTGGAATCATTACGCCTGGCGAATGCAAAATTGGTATCATGCCGGGCATTATCCACCAGGCGGGCAAAGTGGGCATTGTCTCCCGCTCTGGCACGTTAACCTATGAGGCAGTAAAACAAACCACTGATGCCGGCTTTGGCCAAAGCACCTGTATCGGCATCGGCGGCGACCCTATTCCCGGCACCAGTTTCATTGATGCCCTGGCGTTGTTTGAGAATGACCCACAAACCGAAGCCATCATCATGGTGGGCGAAATTGGTGGTTCAGCAGAAGAAGAAGCCGCTGAATATATCCAGTCCAATGTCAGCAAACCGGTCGTTTCCTACATTGCCGGTGTTACTGCCCCGGCTGGAAAACGGATGGGGCACGCCGGCGCTATTATTTCCGGCGGCAAGGGCACGGCAGAGGAAAAATTTGCGGCACTGGAAAAAGCCGGAGTGAAAACAGTGCGTTCCCCGGCAGAGCTGGCACACGCCCTGTCTGAGGTCACGGGTTGGTCGATACCCTGATGTTTCTGCCGGACCTTACTAGTCCGGCGCCCCCGACACCCCCTGTCGCATCGTCAACCTGCGGCCCCTGTGCCGCATCTCAGATGGGGTATTGGCAATCCATCCCTCTGTGCGGGACCGTTTTGCCGATGACAAAGCGCAACGCGCCTGCTCTTTTCAGGCGGCAGAGGTACCCCGAATACCGGGCGTTCATAAAGATTACGCTGCACGACACTGACATGGGATCATGCGCATGAATCACTTAGGCTGGACTGAGCGGCAATGTGTTATTAAGCTGTTACCCCTGATGATCAGCATATCCTTTGCCATGGATGTGTTTGTACCCTCCATCCCGCAAATGACCGTCTATTTTCAGGCCAGCAACCAGAGTATGCAGGCCAGTTTGTATTTATTTATGGGTACCGTAGCGTTGGGGCATCTGCTCATTGGACCTTTATCTGATTGCTACGGACGTCGCCCGATAGCCCTGCTCTCTGCCTTGCTGCTTTTCACCGGCTCACTCTTGTCGGCACTCGCCATCTCCATTCCGCTGCTGCTCATCGCCCGGGTTCTGCAAGGCCTTGGAGCCTGCGGCACCTATTTGCTCTGCTTTATTGTGATTCGTGATCATTACCAGACCCAGGTCTGTGGACGCCTGTTTAGTGTCTTAACTGGCATGAATTCGGTAATTGCCTGCAGCGCCCCCATCATAGGGGGGGTCTTGCTGGACTGGACACAGGACTGGCGCAGTGGCTTTTATTTTATGAGTATCTTGAGCCTCGTCATACTCGTGGCGGTACGCAGAAATATCCCTCATTATCCGCAAGTGTTCGCCTCTCTATCGCTCGGCAAACTGATTGCGGGCTACCGCGATATTCTGCAGCATTCGCATTTTAGGCAATATACGCTCAGCGCTGCCACCGGTCTGTTGGGGCTTTATCTTTTTTGCGCCCTGTCTCCTGACATTCTGATCCGCCAGCTCCACAACAGCGGCACACAGTATGGTCTTTGTTTTGGCTTGAATGCGTTCACCATGTTTGCTGCCAATCTGGTCGCTGTTCGCCTGACCCATCGCATCGCCCTGGAAGCCATTGTAAATATGGGGCTGACCATCATCGTACTGGCAGCAGTCATGATGCTTCTGGTCAATAGCGCTGGCCCGCATACCCTCCGCTTTATGTTACCGATGCTTTGCCTGACCAGTGGGATTGGCCTGAGTATGGGCTGTGCCATTGCTTTGGCTTTAAAAGACTTTGCCAGCAGGGCGGCACTGGCAACCGCTCTGGTCGGTGCAAGCCAGTTTGGCCTGGCAGGATTGGTCGGTTATGGCGTAGCCCAGCACAGCGCAAGCCCCATCAGCCTTGCCGGACCCGTTTTAGGCTGCGGCCTTATCAGCCTGCTGTGGAATATCAGGAACTCGCTGGTCTGGCACCGCTAGGGAACGAAGGCCTCATGGCTGTTTTATCCTGTCATCAATGCACTGTTGTAATCCATCCAATAAGGCTACTTGAGGCTGCAGGCCAAATTGGCGCATTTTTTGGGCGGAACCCAGGGAATGCTTCACATCCGCCCTTCTTTCAGGCTGAAAATCTATTTGCAGTTTTTGCTTCATTAGCGATGCGATGTGCTGTGCCAAAGCATGGATGCTGATAGCCTCTTCATTACATACATTGATAACGCCCCCTTCTTCGCTCACCATGCCCATGGCTTGTACCAGCGCAGAAACCACATCGGCAACAAAAATAAAATCACGAGTCTGCTGGCCATCGCCATATATTGTCACCGCCTTACCACGTGATAGATTATCAATAAATAAACTAATGACACCCGCATAGGGAGAATGCGGATTTTGGCGAGGCCCATAGACATTAAAAAAACGCAAGCCCATGACCGGTAAGGAATAATTTTTTGCCATAAAATACGCATTAAGCTCCAGAGATAATTTATCGCACCCATAGGAAGAAATCGGTTGAATAAACATGTCTTCGCGCAAAGGAAGGCATTGTGTATTGCCATAAACCGCGCAGGAAGACGCGTAGACTACCGGTATATTTCCTGCCAGGCAGCACAGTTTCAAGACATGCAAACCCGCCTGTAAATTAAGACGGTGCAAATCAAACCACTGCTCCATTGACGTTATCACGGAGGGAATAGCGGCTAAGTGAAAACAGCCATCGATATTAGTAAAATAGGGCTTGATAGCCTCATAATTTCTAAGATCGTCCTGAACCAACTGCGCCTTGGGATGGATATATTGTCCCACGGATAAATCATCTATCAGCAGTACCTGGTGACCTGCCTCAATCAAGCGATCGGTTAAATGCGAGCCAATAAAGCCGGCGCCACCGGTAACCATATATCTTGCCATACATCATCCTTATTTATAAAAGCTTGCCTTTGAATCTATTCCAGGCGTAATGGAAGGTCGCGTACACACTGATGAGCACACGATACTGGCGAAAACCGCACATTTCGGCACTGGTCAACAATAACATCCATAGAATATTACTGACACGTTGGTACCGATTAAACGTAATAATACTGATAAAGGTATTCGCAACACTTAAGTAAGCCGCAAAACCCCAGGCTAAAATAATATACAATATTGCGGAAAGCGTATCTAAAATACCAAAATAATAGGCTAAACCAACGGTAAAATAGGCCGTAAACTCGACATAAGGGGCCATGATTTCCAGTAGGATGTAAGCCGGAAAACCAAATAAACCCTGAACTTTATACTTTGGATTGCAAAAAAGCACTCTGTTGCGCCATACGGAACGCAGTAATCCCCGCGTCCATTTATCACGCTGCAGAGCGAATTCTTTGACATTGGCCGGCACATCCGTCCATACGACGGCCGCTGGCGTAAAGGCAATGGTATATTCTTGCGCCTGTTCTCGCATGATTTTTTGTAAGCGCATAATCATCTCGCTATCCTGTGCAAAATTTCCGGCATCAAAACCGCCGGCATCCAGTACCCTTTGCCGATTAAAGACGGTGCCGGTTCCTGAATAACTCATACTGCCACCAAAACTGTTCCAACCGGTGCGATTAAATAAATGCGATAACAGATATTCATTGGCTTGAATACCACTGGTATAACGATAAGGCACCAAGGATTCCTTGACCACACCCTGCTCAACTTTACAGCCATTTAAAACATAGACGCCACAACCGATAGCCACTGGATTAATATTGGTAAATACTTCATACATGATGAGCGAGATGGCATGCGTATCAATCACCGAGTCAGAATCCAGGGTAAAAAAATAGGGGGTGAAACAGGCATTGATACCCGCATTAATCGCATCACCGGCACCACCATTTTCTTTATCAAGAACCATCAGATTGGGGTGGGCTTTGGACACAAAGGCCCGCTTTACTGCTTTAGTTTTAATACTTGGGTTAATGATCACCGGCATTTCCTGGAGCTCAAATTTTTCCTGCAAAAAGGCAAGGCTATCATCGGTTGAACCGTCATTGACCAGCATGATATAAAGATTTTTATAGGTGGAATACAGCGCACTTAACACCGTATCCAAGGCCAGTTCCCGCTCATTATACATCGGAATAATGAGCGTCACGCCTAACTGAATGTCCAGCTCCAAGGCTTCACTGTGATGTAAGTAGCGACTCAAATTAAAAAAATGTAGAATGCTGGGGAAAGAGCCAAACAGCAAAATAGTATAGATGATTGCAGAACCTATAAAATAGATTAAAATGCAAAAATTAATACTATAAATAAGATATTCCATGTCAATCGCTTTTTAATTGTTTGATTTTAAGGAAATATTCGGCATAATCACTCATGGCAGCCGAGATATTTTCTGCATCGTCTTGCAAGAGCTGAACACCTATGTCACCAAAGGCCGCCAATGCCTTGGCGGCTGATACTCTCACCCACCACACCGGATCGTTTAAGCACTCAATAACAACCGGAATGTATTGATCATCTCCCAGCATTCCCAACGATTGCACCGCAACATTGCGGACCAACCAATCACTATCATGCACCAGAGATTGCAAGGTCGCACCAGCTTTTTTTCTGTCAGTACCAGGTAGTATGCGAATGGCCGCGAGCCGCATGTTCTGATGCCCACCGATGCTATCGCGTTTGACCATCTCATAAAAAGTGGTATCACAACCGACATGCAACAATAGGTCATACATGATTTTTCGCAATTGCGAGTCATTGTGCTGGCGTAATTGTTGCAAAAGAAAAGGCCGTATTGCTTTATTTTTATGAAAATTATCAATATAAATAATACGTTTGGAATGATCACAGCGCAACAATAGATTCAGGATAGCCTGATAAATCGTCCAATCATTGGTAGAAGAGCCTAGCCGAGCTGCTTCGATACTGATAATCGGGATAGCATCATCAATGAGTCGTACAAGAGACGGGTAATGCTCTCTGCGCAGACCATGCTTCAAAGCTGATAACAAAGTATATCGCTTTTGCCAGTTTTTCGAGAACTGATAGCGCTGTACTTTGGGTAAAATGACCTTTTCAATCAACGCCGTTTTTTGTGCTTTACTGAGCGCCTGTTGATTAACCAAGGTTAACAGCAGCTCTGGGGCGCCTATCCTATAAAACGGTCGACAAGCACCATCTTTTTGATATTTGCTGAGCAAGCGCAGGTAGTGTTTCCTTTTATAGTGATCATAATAGGTGCGCAGGAGAAAGATGATTTTCGTCACATACACCAACACGATGAACAAAAACACCAGAGCGACTTCCACGATGATAAACGCAATGATACTCAGTTGCCCGGTACTATACATCATCAAACCGATATTTCATGCCGAAATTCAGATACGCAATTTCCCGTTGGCGCTGGTTCAAAAATTTCTGATTTTGATACCCGCCCCCCAACTGAAGCAGCAGCGCCTGATTCAGTTTAATCTGTGTTCTCACCATGATAATTTGCTCATGCACTCTGAAAAAATCGACGGTCGTTAAATCGAACAAGTCTGGCGAATAACCGGTAGAATAACTGAGTTCTATATATTGCTCAGGAGTGTCAAAATCATACTGCAGGCTTAAGCGATATAAAATAGAGTTCGGTCCTGATTTTGTTCGATAGATAAACGGTCGAAAGGCAAAGGAATAGGCCCCAACATAGGTCGTCATACTGGCAGTATAGGTATTGAAATAGGTCTTTGCAATTTTACGATACTCATTGCCGGCCGACACGGTGAAAACACCAAACAGATTCTGAAACATTTCTCCATAGACGGTATGATCGGCAAACAAGGCAGGCTTATTGGCATAAGAATAAGCGGTACTGAACCAGGTATCGCGATTGATGCGTGGAAGTATGGCGATACCACCCTGGGTAGCCTGCAAACCCAGACGACGGGCATAATTCATAATAAGGCCATAGCTGATATTTTCATCTTCCCGATATAAGGACACGCTTGAAAAATTCCAGTATTGATCAGGAAGCGTAACATCCATCAGACTGGTTCCGGCAGAAAAAACATATCTGGGGAATGAGGGCGGCTGCGCTGTGCTCACTTTGGGCAATAGCGCTGTGCGGTCAGGGGTTCTAGGCAGCGCCTCCCGCTCCAAAACACTCAGATTTTTTTGCAGTTCCAATGCGGGTTGGTAGGCTTTATCCATCACCAATATCCTGGCAATCTGTTGGCGTGCCGCCTTATAATCTTTATGTAAAATCGAAAGCTTTGCCTTAGCCATCCATAGGGGAAGGTGTTCAGGATGCTTCTGCAAACCCTGAGTGATCACCTCCCCTGCCAAGACATCCTCTCGCATGGCAAACAAGGTCGCAATCAGCGCTTCCCGAACCTCCAGATACTCCGGATGGCTTTTCAAAATGAGTTGCAACTGCTCCCTCGACTGTCTGTACTTTTTTTGCTGATAATAGGATAAACCCAAATAATAGCGCACATCCACCGCATGGGGATGTGTCTTGAGATAACGCGTTCCTTCCTCGATCAGCCGTTCATATTGTTGGCGTTGATACCAGGATAAAAAGGCGGCCTCCGTCTCGGGCAACCCCTCTGCTGTCAGACGAGCAGACTCGCTTGCCGTCTCTGGTATCAGCTGTTTTTGCAAATGCAGCGCCGGTTCATAGTCTGTTTTTATTTTTAATAAATCACGCAAGGTTTGCTGTGCTTGTGTCTGCTTGTTTTGCATGATTTCCAATGAGGCTTTTTGATAGAGTAAAGCCACATTATCCGCATGACGCGAAACGCCATCCACGACCAGGGCATAAGCGGCAGCAGTATTTTTTTTTGCCCGGTAGCTGCGTACCATCAACAGGCGGACATCGAGATAATCCGGATACGCCGCTAAGGCGGGTTTGAGCACAGCAATAGCTCTGTCATAGTCCTTTAACTGATAATAGGCCAACCCGGTAAAATACCGAATATCCGGTACCTTTTCTCCCTGACGAAAATGCGCTTCTCCCTCCCGCACGACCGCTCGATAGTCTTTTTCTTGATATATTTTTTTTAATTGCTCGAGCGGGCTGTTAAAAATGGGGTACAGACGGCTTTCGCTCGTAGAGGCGATAACCGGATAGGACAGGAAGACTCCCGTAAAAAACCATGCTATCAACCATCCCTTTTTTACCATGCCGATGTCCACTTTCTGCCATCCTCTATTCGTCTCCTTCAATAGTAACGTTAAATCCAGGCTTTGGCTATTTTGAGTTCTGGCAGGGTTTGGGGCAGAAGATACTCAGGCATTGCACGGACCGCAGGATTGCGTTCACCATAGACCCTGCGCAGAAAAAACGCCCGCCTTGCCGCATCGAAAACTCACATCCGCTGTGAGGAAGTAGAGATGCGGACACTCACCTGAAATAGGGCTTGATAAGCCCGGACATTAGAGCATACCAGCCTGACGCTTCATATCATGAATAATAGCTTGTAGCGTTTCTTCAATTCCCCACTGGCAGGACTGGCCGCTAATCCGGCGAATTTTATCCAGATTTGGACGGCGGTATCCAATCACACTATAATCTTCCCCGTAAACCTCCCGGTAGCTTTTAAAGTCAAAGGTTGAATGCGAACCCGTCAGCTGTTTAATGAGGGTAGCCAACTGTAGAATACTGATTTCCATATCATTGCCCACATTGATAATCTCACCAATGCTCACCGAGTTTTTACAAATCGCATCGAGCAACAGACAAACACGCTTCACGTCACAAAAACTTCGAATTTGCTGGCCATCGCCATGGATAGTCAGAGGCTCATGATGCAATGCCTGACCGATAAAACGCGGTACGACCATACCATAGCGGCCGGTTTGCCTTGGACCAATAGTATTAAATAAGCGAATGATAATAACGGGAACCTGCTTTTCTTTATAAAACGACATCGCCATGACTTCATTGCATAATTTACTGACATAGTATCCCGCATGACTTTTTTGCGAGGAATCTATTCGTAACAGGTCATCTTCTGCAACCGCCGAGTGATGTGCGCCGTAGACTTCCGAACTGGAAGCCACAACGAAAAGTGGTTTGCGCGCAAGCCCTGCCATGATGTACAACAGCCGATTGACAATGTCAATATTGGTGTGCATGGTGTCAATGGGATGCTGCAGCACATGGAACATCCCAACCTGAGCTGCCATATTGTACACAATATCACTGTGCATTATGATACGATCCAAGCCCGCAAAGACCAGCGCATCTTCCGGATAAAAAGTCAGATTACTATGGTCAAACGCACTCAAATTGTCGAGGCTCCCACTGGATAAATTATCAACAACCGTAACCTGAGCCCCCTGCTGCAGATAATACTCGGTCAAATGCGAACCAATAAAACCTGCGCCACCAATAATTGCTATTTTCTGTTTCATGGTAACTCCCCCGATACGTCATCCTGAACGTAGTGAAGGATCTCAATTTGATTAAATCAGAGCCTAATTCAGGAGATCCTTCACTACGTTCAGGATAACGTTAGTTCGTTTTGCCCTATAATGTCCAGTAAGTGAGCTGTTGCGCCGTTAACGCTGGCTCTCCCGTAAAAACGGCAGGAATATCCATCATCAATGCCGGTGTTTTCAATTTTTTTCGCAATACCTGAATACCATGATCGAGGTAAAATTGATGCCCCACGGTTAGAATGAGCACATCCAGCTCCACAAGTTCCGAGTACGTTTTTAACTCAATGCCATATTTGTGTTTCAGCATATCCGGACAAGCATAGGGATCATGCACCATATACTCTATCTGGTACTCATTCAGTTCTTTCAGCAATTTCAAACTGAGGCTATTTCTGATATCCGAAACATTGGCTTTATAGCTGAGGCCTAACACGCCAACGCGCAGGTATTGAAAATCTATGCGATGCGACACCAGATGTTTGAGCATTTCACTGATAATAAAACTGGTCATATCATCATTCACCCGCCTGGCCGCTAAAATTACATCGGCATGCACACCGTGACGCTCCGCTTTGAAAGCCAGATACAGTGGATCGACAGAAATGCAATGCCCGCCGACCAGTCCGGGTTTGAAGTCGACAAAATTGCACTTGGTTTTGGCAGCGTCGATCACCTCTCTGGTATTGATATGCAACGCATGCATGATTTTGGCAAATTCATTCATAAAAGCTATATTGACATCACGCTGACTGTTCTCAAGAATTTTGGTAGCTTCAGCGGCCTTGATCCCAGATACCCGATGCACGGCTTGACAAATATTTTCATATAAGGCTGCCATTGCCTGCAGGGTTGCCTCATTCTGCGCGCCAATGACCTTGACGACTTTTGCCAGGCTAAAGCGTGGGTCTTTCGGGCTAATACGTTCTGGAGAATAGCCGACATTAAAATCGCGGCCACAGTGTAAGCCGCTCTGCTGCTCCAGGATAGGGATACACACTTCCTCTGTAGCTCCCGGATACACGGTTGACTCATAGACGATGATATCGCCCTGTTTCAGGATGGCCGCCAATTCGCGTGTAGCCGTTTCAACAAGACTGAGATCAGGAAGGCGATAAAAATACGCCGGTGTGGGCACCGTCACAATATAAAAGTCAGCGCCGGCAATATCCTGGATCTCATTGGTTAAGACAAGACGACTATCCTGCAGTGTGGCTTTCTCAATAATGCCATTCAAATCATGGGCCTGACGCAACTGCTTGATTCGACGTTTCGACGTATCATAGCCTATCACCGCATCACCGGATTGCGCGATGGCAATCAACAGCTCAATACCGACATATCCAAGTCCAACCACCGCATAGCTCCGTTTCATTTTCAACCCAGATCTTCTGTTTCCTTTTTTATACTATAGTCTACCAGGGCATGATCGATGCATAGCGGCCAGCGCAAAACGGAATATCCTGCACATCTGGGGGCGACAGCGCTGGTAGACCCGTGGTTCTAATTCGCTACCGTTAGGAGATGCGTAAACCACTCTCACTTTGGTGATTTACAGCATGAGATACTCGCTGCATCAGAATGTTCCACGCATAGGTTGACGTACGGTTATCGCTGGCTTGTGATGCCCGGACGGACAAGATGGCTTTGCTGAACTTGTCTCTAATTATCTTTAATTTTCCAGCGTTTATGAAACCATAACCATTGCTCCGGATGCGCACAGATGATCTGCTCCAACGCCTGATTGTAACGACAGGTATTATGGTAAATCGCCTCTTGCAGGCTGTCTTTCTCTTCCCAGTTGAGCGGCTCCAGAAATTCTAACACATGCTGTTGATTAGGCAGCCTGTAGGAGGCCGCTGGAATGACGGCAACGCCGGTATGGCGGGCCAGGCTGGCCAAACTGCGATAGGTTCCGGCCTTGCGGCCGAAAAATTCCGCCGCGACCCCATCGCGATTCCCCAGGCAGGCGTGTTGATCGAGGACAAACACCACCGCGTGATTATGATCCAGCGCATCACAGACTTGTTGCAGGGAATTTTTTTTAGGAATGACTTTCAAACCCGCCTGAAAGTAGCGGCGAAACAAGATTTTTTCAATCCACTGGGCACCACCCAGCGTTTTACGAATAAAATGAAACTGCCCCTGAAAGGCTTCAAAATTGAGAATCCCACCGATAGGTGCAAACTCCCAGTTGCCAAAATGGCCGGTCAGTATCAAAACGCCCTTGCCCTTGCTCGCTTCTGCCAGCAATTGGTCATAGCCTTTGACCTCGACACGGGCACGCAATTGTTCTGTGCTTAAAAAGCGCATGCTGATCATTTCTTTCAGCGAGCAGGCTAAATGCGTATAAAAGGCTTTCGCCAGCTTTTGCTGCCCGACCAAGTCCAACTCCTGCCCAAACGCCTGTTTGATATTTGCCTGTACAATCTTACGGCGCCAGGGCAGCATGTGGTAAAGAATATGTCCCATCCAACTCACCGGCAGAGACTGTATTTTTTGCGCTAATTCAGACACAGGCACGCACCACCAGGGCGCTGTTCATACTGGCAAAGCCACGATTAATAATTAAGGCACTGCTATGGGCCGGCAAGGCACGGGACGCGGCAGCAATGTCCAGGTGCTGACAATCGGCCGCCGCCTGCTCCACACCCGGAAGGCCAGGCAGTTGACCACAATTCAAGGCCTGGCAAGCTAACACGGTATCAAGCAGACCAGAACAGGTCAAAGTATGCCCCATCGCCCATTTAAAAGCCGTCAACAGCGGTTGCCGCTCGCCAAAAACCTGCTTCAGCGCCCGCGCTTCCGAACAATCGGAACGAGGATTGCCATTACCGTGCGCAATCACACAGCCGATATCCGAGGGGGCAATCGCATACTGATCCAGGCATTGGGTCAGCATGGTACTTAATGGTGTGCCATCCGCATCAATACTGAACAGGCCATGGGCTTCGGTTTGCGTAGCCAACGCTGTGATTTCACCATAACAGTGTGCCTGGCGTTGTGCCACGGCTTCCTCACTTTCCAACACCAGAGCCGCTGCTCCTTCCGCCAGCACCGTACCATCATGATCATGGGCAAAAGGACGCAGGCCGGTGCCTGAGATCAGACCCATTTTATCGTAATACAACAGAGCCTGGGGTTCAGCGCCCACATCATAAGCTACCACCACCGCTCGTTCGACCTGGCCTGTCCTGACTGCATGCGCCGCTTCAATCAGGGCCTGCATACCCCCTGCCGCATGATTGGTCACATTGTGATTGGCTCCCTTAAACCCATAGTGTATACCCACATACGCCAAGACGTTATTGGGCAGGGTGCGCAACAGCCACATAGGGTGGACTTCCGTAAACAAATGCTCGGCAAAAGCCGACATATCGCCCTGACTTTTGGCCATCAGGGGTAAAAAATCGTACTGTTGAAAATATTTGTTCCCCGGTGAACCAACATAGACGCCCATCATTTCATTCACGTCGGTCGCTGAGCTCGCCTCTTGGTCACGCCATTCGACTAGCCCGCTGTGCTGAATGGCTTGCATGGCAGCATTAATGCCGATGGCATCCTGTCGTGCAATGACTTTGATTAGCTTACGGTCTGGTAAAGCCTTCGCCGGCACAAAGTCCGGCAGCTCACCAGCCAGACGGTGCGGCCAATTCGGCAGCTCATGTGCTGTCATGGGCGCAATAGCCGTTTTTCCCTGCAAAATACGTTGCCAATTCTCGTCCAGGGTTAAGCCGGCAGCACTCAGGGCACTTAAACCGGTAATAAAAACACGTTGCGGCATTGTCATGAGCGCCCCCCATGAAATTCAGGATGTTTGAATAGCAAACAACTATTAGAGCCGCCAAAGCCAAAAGAATTGGACAATACTGCCCCCAGAGCCTTTTCTCTTGGTCCATCTGCCACATAGTCCAGATCGCAGTCCGGATCGGCCTCGCACCAATTTGCCGTCATGGGCACCATGGCTTTTTGAATTGCTATCGCCGACAGGGCAGCCTCGAGAGCGCCGGCTGCCGCAATCAGGTGACCGGTCTGGCCTTTGGTCGAACTGACCGGAATCGAATAGGCATGCTCGGCCAATACCGCCTTGATAGCATTCGTTTCACTGAGATCATTCATTTTGGTAGAAGTGCCATGCGCATTAATATAATCAATATCGCGGGGCTGCACCCCTCCGTCCTGCAAAGCGCGCTCGATAGCCTGGCGGGCACCATCGCCATTGGGGTGGGAATCGGTAATCCGATAGGAGCTTAAGGAATTGCCCTCACCGGCCAACTCGGCATAAATTCTGGCACCGCGGGCCTGCGCCTTTTCCCATTCTTCCAGCACTAAAAACGCCGCACCCTCACCCAAAACAAAGCCGTTACGGGTTGCATCAAAGGGACGGCTGGCACGTTGCGGATGCTCATTATAGGTAGATAGCGCGCCTAAAAGGCAGAAACTGGACAGACCCAGTGGCTGGATCATCGAGTCATACCCACCGGCAAGCATAGCATCGGCATCGCCACGACGAATGATCTGCAAGGCCAGACCCAGCGCTTGCCCTCCGGAGGCACAAGCAGTATGCACCGAGGACACATAACCCTTGATACCAAACTGTTGTGCCAATAAAGCCAGGGCAGCATTGGACGTCGAGCGGCCGAAATCCTTCAGTTCACAAAACGAACGGGCATTATCCTGCAACCGTTGCCAGTCCAACTGCCCCTCCGGTGCGGCATTTGTCTGGAAGCGCTGCAAATACTCAAATTCAGCCGTCATCATACCACTGCCGGTTACCATTCCCCAGCGACTGGCATTGCTCGCATTCGGCAATACCGCGGCATCGTCAAAGGCTTCAGCGGCTGCGGCAAGCGCATAGCGCGTAAAGGAACCAGCATAGCGATTCGCACGCGTATTCAGGTGGGAAGGCAAGGCAAAATGCTTGACTTCCGCCGCGATACGGGTCGGGAATTGACGCGCATCAAATTGTTGGATTTCACCAATACCGGACTGTTTTTGCATCAGATGATCCCAGGTGCTTTCACGATCATTGCCCAGGGGAGAAACCATACCGATACCAGTGATAGCGACACGACGTTTACGCATTATTCTCTTCTCTTCGTTCAAAAACGGCTTCCATCACGCAGACACGTTTGCCCGCCACTTCACTGCGAAAGCTCAGGACTAAGGCATCGGCCGTTTGTTGTTTGACGTTCAAGGTTGACAGGACACTGTCTCCCGGATAGACAAACTCATTCATCTTGATCCGTTGCAGGCGGCGCAACCGCCAATGCGCAGTCAGGCGGCTGTGGGCGATGAAGTAGTCGGCCATATTCATCTTGCTTTGAATTAGCATGGTCATCGGCAAAACAGGCTTGCGCGGAAAATGATCCGGGAAAAAAGGCGCACTGCGACTGATATGCTTCACCATCTGCATGGACTGCCCTGAACGGAAATCCATAAGGGCATCAAAAGCCGGTGGCGTGCAACGGTGCGAGGGGGTTGCAGGAGTGAAGGCTTGCGGCTCGGCAAAAACCGGCAGGCTAGCCGGTCGGTTAATTTCATCAAACTGGCGGCGCACGGTATCTGCTGCAATAAAATCGTCCATGGGCAGCAACGGTCCCAGAGCACCTATTACTTCCGCGGCCATTTCCCCGGCAATGCTCGCCCTGGCCTGATACTGGACTGCCGTCTCATCCAGGCGTTCAATCTGCGCATCCAGAAAAAGGGTGCTGCCCACCGGTGCGCTGCGCCCCAGACGCACCTCCGCAACAATACCTGCTACTGGCCGGGCTCGAAACTGGTTGCAGAGCATGACATTCCAGGCAGCCAACTGTCCCAGAGTTTCGCCAATCAGAGCCGGCATAAAATGCCAGTCCCCGCCGGGGCCGGGCAGGAGATAGAAATCATCCGCCGTCACATGCTTTAGCCCCTGGATACGCTCACCGGGAACCACATCGAGGATGCGGTCCACGAATAAAAAACGCATCAGGCAACGCTTTCGCTGTTGGCGTCTTTTTCTGCCACAGCCGACACCACCAATTTACAAAAGGTCTCGACGCTAAATAAGCTTGGGATCTCATTGACCTTCATATTGGCCTTGAAGTTTTCAGCAGGGACTTCACTTAAATACGCCTGCAGCGCTTGCATACCCTGCGCTGTTAACACCCCATTCTTTTCAAATTCGTCCTCGGCCAAATCACCGCGGGCATTTTTTTCGAGCTGACCACGGGGAATTTTGATGGCAAATTCTTTTTCCAACTGAAAAATAAGGTCAAGAAAATCAATAGATTCGGCGCCCAAATCGGCAATTAAACGACTGTTGAGACTCACTTCGTCTTCATCAATTACTAGTACATCCGCGATGATGGCGCGAACCTTGGGGTAAACACTCTCGATATTCATGGTAAGTCCTCAAGTCTTGACAATGGAAAATTGCATTATTGTAACACAAGTCTTCCGGATAATAACAGAGAGTCCGCGCTCTTCTTCATGACTTAACCTACCTGGCTATATCCGGCATCGACAAAGAGCGTATGACCATTAATCATGGCTGCTTCGGGCAGGCACAAAAGGTAAATGGCATTGGCAACATCGGAGGCCAGTAAAGGGCGATCGCTCAAGGCATGGGCCTGATAGGCATCAAGCAATTGTTCACGATTGGGGAAATACGCCAGCGCATCGGTATCCACCACACCTGCCGATACTGTGTTGACCGTAATGCCCTGCGGAGCCAGTTCCAGACTCAGAGAACGCACCATTGCTTCCAGTGCTGCTTTTGAGGCGCCAATAAAGGCATAATTGGGAATGGCCCGTTGCGCCCCCAAACTGGACAAGGCGATTACCCGCCCCCCCTTGGGCATCGTTTCATGAAATTCGCGCACCAGATGATTAAGCGCCAGCGCATTGGTTTCCAGACACCAGCGCCAATGTTTGGTCGACATCTGCAAAGCCGGTTTTAACACACCGCTGGCAGCGTTACTGACCAATATGTCGACTTGCGAGAAATGCTGCCTGACGCTCTCAGCCAAGGCTTTAACCGAGGCATGATCGGCGACATTGGCTTGGAGTGCCACAGCCTTTTGCCCCATAGACGCAATGGTATGGACCAGGGTGTCTGCTGCATCTGAACTGTTGTAATAGACCGCAATAATATCGCAGCCGGCTTCCGCCAGCTTGCAAGCGCTTGCATAGCCAATGCCTTTTTCACGTGCCGCCCCGGTAATCAAGGCTACTTTACCTGCCAATGGTTTATTCATAACGTTTATAGACCTTTTTTCATCATACAAAAGCGCCAAAATTGCAAAAATCCGGCATGAATTTAAAAGCAGAAACAGTACCCACAAAGCCCCGCACTGTCAACTTTTCCTTGTCATCTGTTCCGCAAATTTGTACCATCACTGCCAAATTCATCTATTCTGCTCACTCATGCCATCATCCTGGGGTCGCACCGTTTTTCCCATTGCCTTAATCTTTTCTTTCCGAATGTTAGGGCTGTTTATGCTCATCCCGGTTTTTTCTGTTTTAGCGCTCCAGCTGGAACAGGCCACCCCTGTGCTCATAGGGATTGCTCTGGGAGCCTATGGACTGAGCCAGGGCATCCTGCAAATTCCCTTTGGTATGCTCTCAGACCGCTACGGTCGTAAACCCATCATCAGTATAGGCCTTATTCTCTTCGCGCTGGGCAGCCTGGCTGGCGCCCTGAGCACGTCCATCTATGGTATGATTTTTGCGCGAACCCTGCAGGGAATGGGGGCTATTGGCAGTGTATTGATTGCACTGAGCGCTGATCTCACCGCCGATGAACATCGCACCAAGGGGATGGCCTTGATTGGCATGACCATCGGACTGTCCTTTGCCCTGGCAATGATGATTGGCCCTCCGCTGGCCCGCTTCTTTGGTCTGGCCGGTATTTTCTATTTTTCCATCATGCTGGCGGCTTGCGGACTGCTGTTACTCTGGCTGGTGATTCCCAATCCCACCCGCGAAATATTTCACGCCGACAGTGAAACGCAAACCGGCCTGTTGCTGGATGTCATACGAAAACCGGCGTTGCTCCAACTCAATGCCAGTATTTTCCTGCAGCATTTGCTGCTGACCACCACTTTTTTTGCCGTACCGATTATCCTGCACCGCCCCTTAGCCGATGGCACTATGATACAAACCTGGTACTTTTACCTGCCGGTCATGCTCATTGCCTTTTTACTAATGGTCCCTCTGATTATTTTGGCGGAAAAGCGCCAACACATGAAGCGGGTCATGCAAGGCGCCATTCTCGCAACCCTGCTGGCCCAACTCCTGTTAGGATATTATAGTAATCTGTTTATCTGTTTTAGCCTGTTAATGACCCTGTATTTTACCGGCTTTAATGTCCTGGAAGCCTGCCTGCCCTCCCTGATCTCCAAACATGCCCCGGTAAAAAACAAAGGCAGCGCCATGGGCGTCTACTCCAGTTGTCAATTTCTGGGAATTTTTGCCGGTGGTTTTCTGGCCGGTATCCTTTATAAATACTATGATACCCAAGGTATTTTTTATGCCAATGCCTTACTGTGTCTCCTCTGGCTGGCTATTCTCTTCCGTTTTGAGCCCCTGGCCTATTTCAGCACGACGATTCTGCCTCTCCCATCCGCTACCGACCCGGAGATACTCCGGCAGGAACTGCTGGCCATTACGGGCGTAAAGGACGTCTATATTGCCCCGGAAGAGCAGGTCATCTACATCAAATTTAATAAACAGCAATGGCAACAAGCCGATGTCTTAGCTCTGCTGCAAAAAAGAGCCGGCAAGACAGCTCCGTAACCTGGTCGCGACATTCGACACCATTGTTGGCAAATGTGGGGCGGCATAGGGCTCTGCGACTCGCTCATCGTAATTTAAATGTCTGCCGGACCGCCTCCGCAATAGCCACAAAGACTTCAGACCAGTTTCCCGCTCGGCTCTGACGAAAGAGACGAACAGAATCATACCACAAACTTTTATCGTCACTTGCCCACCAACGCCAATCCGGATTATGCTTTAAAGCGACCCAGGTCGGACAACCGCAAGCACCGCCAAGATGGGCAATGGAGGTGTCAGAGGTAATGACCAGATCCAGTTGCTGCATTAGCGCAAGCGTATCCATAAACGCCGCTTCGCCGCTGTCAAAATGCTCAGGCATGCGTTTAATATGCATGCTCCCGCTTAAGGATTCGAACTGATCCAGACCATAATTTTTCTGTAAGCTGTATAACTGGACACTATCAATATCAGATAATGCCTTGAAAAAACGCAAAGGAACCGAGCGGCCTCGATCGATGAGGCCACTCGGATTGCCCTGCCACACGATACCAATATTGACCGTCTCTTTACTAAAAAAATCTTGCCATTGTTGTATTTTTTCAGGAAGTGCTGAGAGGTAAGGTGCCCCGGAAATATCATGACGGCATAAACCGAGTTTTGCCGGTAAGCTCATCAAGGGAGCCTGATAATCAAAAGAGCCTTCTCCCGAGGGAGCGGTAGAACACAAGGAAAGAAAGGGAAACGCATGCGCAAACAGTTTGTGCAGAGCAGGATAGGTCTGCAAACAGAGCCTGGCCCCCCGGTTGTGCAGCAGGGTAGCAAAGCGGATGAACTGAATCATATCTCCCAGTCCTTGTTCCGAGGTCAACAAGATCGTTTTGCCATACAAGTCTTCCCCTTGCCATTCAGCCACAGCCCCTTCCTGCGTCTGCTCCTTATGCTGCCGCCGGCGTTCATACTGCTGAAAACCTGCCTCATAGTTACCGTGCTTCAACAAATTTAGCGCGAGCGCCAGATGCGCATTCGAGTCATCAGGATAAAGAGCTATTGCGTGACGCAAAGTCTCCAGCGCTAGCGGGTAGTCTCCTCGAGCATTGTGCAGATCGGCGATGTTGAAATATGGATCCATCGCCTCCGGCTCCATCTGTCGCAAGTCTTCATAGACCTGTAGTGCCTTATCATATTGACCCGTCTGCTGAAAAAAAATAGCAAGATTTCTTTGACATAAGGCGTTTTTTTTGTCGCTAGCACAGGCTTTGGCAAAGGCATTGGCTGCATGTTCCATTTTATCCAGTGCGGAAAATGCAATACCAAGATTGCTCCATGCGATGGCATAGTCAGCATTTCGTTTGACGGCTTTGCAAAAAGCACTAATGGCCAGCCGAAACTGACCTTTTTGCAACAACGCATGCCCAAGATTGTTATAGAAAGGCGCTCGAGTTGGCATGAGTTCGATTGCTTTTTGATGTTGAACAATAGCTTCATCGAGTTTTTTTTGTTTTTCGAGGACCGTGCCCAGATTGCTATAGGCATCAGCATAAGATGGTTTTAAGCGTAAGGCCTCCCGAAAGGCTGCTACGGCTTCTTCATTACGTTTCATAGCCGCAAGAGCATTGCCCAGATTACGAAAAGCTTCCGGATAGTTGCGGCGGTAACTAATTGCCTTCTCATAGGCATCCAAGGCGTCCTGATATTGTCCGACTTCTCGATAAGCCATGCCCAGATAACGCCAGGCATCAGCATTGGCAGGTTGAGCGGCAACAGCACGGGAATAGCACTGTATGGCCGCTTTCAGTTCACCCTGCTGATAGAAGGTCATGCCATACAGCCGTAAAAGATGACTGTGCTCAGGCTGTATCTTTAACGCCAGGCGATAACCATTCTGGGCGGCACGATAATTACCTTCTTTATGCCAATTCATGGCACGGTTGACGATATGCTTAAAGTTTTCCGATGGCATGGCAAGCTTCACAAACGGATGAGAAAAAAACCTCTACGCCTTCTGCTCAGGCTAGAATTTGTAATTAATCCCTAATTTCACCACATCGGCAGATAAATTTGTTTGCACCCTGGATGCCCCCATGACACGGGATACGGAACTAAAATCGAGATGCAGATAGCTACAGTCCACCACCCAAGTGTTACTAAGCGCATAGGCAAGGCCGGCTCCCCCAGCCCAACCCGGCTCCGTGTACCTTGCCGACCAGCGCCCGCTTCGGTCTGTAGCAACCACCTTAAAGTTTCCTAGTGCTGCCCCCAGTGTTCCGTAGAGCAGCCATTGTCGCATGGCAATACCGGCACGTATGCGTGCCGTTGAAAACCAGTTTAAGTCAGTAAGCAGGCTCGTATTGCTTGCCAGGTTACTGTAGCGCGTTTGGTATTTACTGGCATTGAGATCCAGCATTGCGCCCAACAGCAGTGTGTCAAATTGTTTATCATACCCGACCGTCGCACCTAAAAACCAATTTTCATCCTCAGGATTAAAATCAAAGCTATCACTGATGATATGTCCGGGAATCGTCGAGGTCGTGCCTTCAATGACATTGGTAACGGTTAAGGTTGAACCTTCAATAACACTAGTGATGGTAGGCGAAATAATATCATTAGTATTGATAGTGGTTTCGGTCACATCGGGAATAATGGTAACCGTGGTGTTGGTCACATTCGGGATGATGGAAGTCGTCGCAGGGATACTCTGTTCTGTAGATAGCTTTCCTTTGTTCTCAAGCTTACCGTATCAGAAGCCATCCCATTTGAACGCCTCCCGGCTATCACGGGCAATCGCCAGATCAGAAACGGCCAGAACGGCTAATATGGATGAAGAAACAAGCGTCAGTTTCATTACTCTGCATTCCCTTAAATGATTACAGCAGCTCTGTTATTGTAAACGGATATTCCCTGCCCATCATCTCTGGCGATGGCCAAAGCCACGAGTTTACGGGTCTCAGCAATGTCTGTAGAGTAGTAACATCCTTGAAAAAAACAAGGTTACGTCGATCGTGTCTGCCATCTTAGCGTTAGGCGCTGCTTCTTGCAAGCAGATTTTTACCGTTCAAGCCGTTTCTGATACTGGGCAGAAGACCGCTAAAAACCTCGTCTCAATTGTGCTCACCATACTAGCACAATCCGCTATTACAGCTATACTAGTAGTGAGCCAAAAGATTAAGTGTATTGACGATGCCAGATAAAGCAAATTCCATTGCGAGTGGGGCTGAGAGAACCGGCATTTCCGACTTGCCAACTGTACCTAAAACACTCAGTACACGTGAGCAACTGGAGAATATGCGCCAGCAACAGGTGTTTACAGGACAGCTGCCCTCCAAACCGGAAAGCAAGCTCGATGTGCTCAAAGCAAAAATTCCATTCCTTGCCGGCTTTCTCGACCGAGCAAGCGGTTTTGCGGAGTCGGTGTGTAAAATAGCGCAAATGCACAGTCATCATCCCTCAACTTTACGAGGGGTTGGCAGCGGCCTCCACTATACACAAGTTGCACTAACGCTGATTGATTTTTTCCGTATTCCGGCAATTTATCTGGGCGCGTTCATTGTAGGTGAAAAAGCGCCCATCAGCTTATCCAAAAATGCACAGTGGGGCTATTCGTCGGTATTGCTCGCCTTAACCCTTACCGCACTGCTGGTACCTGCTGCCGCAACTCCTATCGCACTGACCATGGCCAGTTTAGGCTTGTGCATCAGTTTGTTTTCTCTGGGTAAAATGATTTACCAACGCCATCAAATAAAGAAAAGTCTGCGCCAAGTGGAACAGGATATTATCCAGGCCCGTCAGGAGCTCGATGCAATACAGCAACAAGCCCAGGCCCTGGAGTCCGTATTTGAGCTTTCCTCACTGACGGAGGAAGAGCAAAGCAAGGTTCAAGGCAAAATTCATGCCCTCTATCAAAAGTATTCCACCTGTGTCACTCAGCTACAAGACTTGCACAATACCCAGCTGCAACAGGAAACGCGGCTCAAGGAAATGGGGGATGGTGCATTCATGAATAAGGGTATGGCCATTGCCGTATCCTCTCTGGCCATGATAGGCCTGGTGCTTACCCTGTTTTTTCCGCCAATAGGCTTTGGTATTATGGCAGCCAGCGCAGGAGTAGGGATTGTTTACGCGGTTGGACGGATGACGCTACCCCGCCTCGCCCCTTTGTTTCGTCGTATCGGAAATCAACTCGGCTCCTGGTTCATCCGACACGCTGATGAGGGCAAAACCCCAGCAACGCCAGAACCGGAGGCTGAGGTCACCGAGCACTATACTTCTGCGGTGCCAAAGCCGGAAGCGGCGCTTGCCGATACCCCAGAGAGCACAACGCCCAAAATCATACGCAAATTAAATGGGAATGATAGTGCCAGCTCCATAGACTCTGCTGCCATGCAGGATAAGGATAGGACACCTCCGTCATTCGCCAGCCAGGTATCCACGGCCCTACAGATGCCAGATCCACAAAAGCGGCTATGGGCTTTGCAGGCGGTAGCAAACCATCTGAGTGAACAAGACAAGCTGGATGATACTATCGACCTCTCACTAGATAGGGAACAAGTACTCCCATTGCTTAAGGCTGCACTGCAGCAGATTCCACAGCTGCCTGCCTCAGAAAGAGAGAGCCTGCGTGCAAGCAAACATAGTCTGGCACGTATTCTGAGCGTGATTGCACCTGAACTGGCGGCGGATAAGGTGCTGGAGCGGATATTACAAGACGTAGCGGACGAAAAGAACGGTCAGAGTAAGCAGGAGGAGCCGCACAGCACACATAGCGCTGTGCTGTAGGCAGGCAGACGATATTTCAAGTTGAGTCGCGTGGTTCGGAAACAAAAAAACCGGCATGGGCCGGTTTTTTTATCTGCGCTGCGGAAAAGGAGCTTACTCGTCGTCACTGTCAACCGGTCGGTCGACCAGTTCGACGATAGCCATAGGCGCATTATCACCACTTCGGTACCCACATTTTACGATACGCAGATAACCACCAGGACGGTTCTGGTAACGCGGTCCAAGCACAGTAAACAGTTTACCCACTGCGGCATCCGAACGTAGATGGTTAAAGACATGTCTACGACTGGCAACACTGTCACTTTTGCTGACGGTGATCAATGGCTCAATATAGCTACGCAAGTCTTTGGCTTTCGGCAAAGTCGTTTTGATTAGCTCATGCTGAACCAGGGAAACACACATATTTTTATACATCGCTTTACGATGTGCTGAGGTGCGCCCTAGTTTGCGCCCTTTATTACGATGTCTCATGAAAACTCCTAAATTATTCTTTACCCAAGTCTTCGGGTGGCCAGTTTTCCAGCTTTAATCCTAAAGATAGTGAACGTGAGGCTAACACATCCTTAATCTCAGTTAGCGATTTCTTACCAAGATTTGGTGTCCGCAACAGTTCATTTTCCGTTTTTTGTACCAGGTCACCGATATAATTGATATTCTCTGCTTTCAAGCAATTTGCCGAGCGGACGGTAAGTTCCAAATCATCAACCGGTCTTAGCAGCATCGGGTCAAAATCATTTCGTTCTTTTTTGACAGTTCTGGCTTCTTCAAACTTCATATCGACAAAAGAGCGCAGTTGATATTGCAAAATCGTAGCTGATGTGCGAATGGCATCCTCGGCATTGATCGTACCATCTGTCTGCAGCTCAATCGTTAACTTATCCAGATCGGTGCGATTCTCTACCCGCGCACTATCGACAAAATATGCCACTTTTTTAACCGGCGAAAAAGAATTATCCAAACGCAGATGACCAACAGACTTAGCAGGGGACTCCTCATCGGATAATCTCAGGCTCTGATCAGTATTATTAAATCCGACCCCTTTTTTAACCGTCAGCGTCATATTAAGCTGACCCTTGTCATTGAGGTGGGCAATAATATGATCAGGGTTCACGACTTCCTGGTCATGCGTCACCTGAATATCACCGGCAGTAACGACACCGGGGCCTTTTTTGCTTAATTTCAGTACGCATTCGTTACCGGAATTCATACGGATAGCCACTTCCTTCAGATTCAATAAAATGTCGATAACATCTTCTTTGACTCCTTCAATGGTACTGTACTCATGCAGGACACCATCAATCTGAACATCCGTTATTGCACAGCCCGGCATGGAGGATAACAATATTCGGCGTAGCGCATTGCCCAGAGTATGGCCATAACCTCGTTCTAATGGCTCCAGCACAATTCGGGAATGGCAGGCGCCATCATTATCAACCTTCATCACTGAAGGGGTATACATCTCACTAATTTCGGTGTGCATTAGGCTTTCTCTCCGGTCTTACTTGGAATAAAGTTCTACTACCAGGTTCACATTAAAATAATTTGGTAAATCTTCTAATGTCGGCTTACGGGTAAAAGTACCTTTAAAGGAAGATGCATCAACGTTTAACCAATCACAGGAGGGTCTTTGCTCTGAAAGCGCCAATGCCGCGGCAACACGCCCCTGGTTTCGTGCTTTCTGACGAACCGAAATCACATCTCCAGCCTTAACCAGCGCAGAAGGAATATTCAGCACAGAATCATTGACCAGTATAGCCTTGTGAGAAACTAACTGACGCGCCTCCGCTCGAGTACTGGCGAAACCAAGCCGATACACCACGTTATCCAGCCTGCTTTCCATCAATACCATAAGGTTTTCACCGGTTGAGCCTTTCAAGGAAGCGGCTTTCTTGTACGAGTTTCGAAACTGCTTTTCCAACACACCATAAAAACGGCGGATTTTTTGCTTCTCACGCAGCTGCAGACCATAGTCACTGTAGCGGGGTTTTTTATCACCATGCTGACCAGGTAACTTTTTTGAACGACACTTGGACTCGTAATCTCGCACGCCGCTTTTCAGCAGCAAGTCTGTTTCCAGACGGCGCGACAGTTTACATTTAGGTCCCAAATAAATAGCCATAGAAATCTCCGGATTTATACTCGACGTTTTTTAGGTGGTTTGCAACCATTATGGGGCAAGCCAGTCACGTCGGTAATTTCAACAATCTTAAATTCTTGTGAAATAAGTTCACGAATAGTTGACTCACGACCTGGTCCTGGACCATGCACAAAGACAGCTACTGATTTCACGCCATATTCTTTTGCTACGGTGGAGGCACGTTCTGCGGCCACCTGTGCGGCATAAGGGGTACTCTTTCTGGAACCTCGAAAACCCGATCCCCCAGAGGTAGCCCAGCACAAGGCATCACCGTGCTGATCGGTAAAGGTCACAATCGTATTATTAAATGACGCATGAATGTGAACATGTCCATGACTGACATGGGCTCTCTTTTTTTTCTTAGCAGTATTTGACTTAGGCTTTGCCATATGTAATTCCTAAAAAATATTATGCGTTAACGCCTTTTCGACGTCCCTTACGTGTTCTTGCATTGGTCTTTGTACGTTGACCGCGCAGGGGCAAACCACGACGGTGTCGGAGTCCCCGGTAACAACCAAGGTCCATAAGACGTTTAATGTTCATTGACACTACCCTGCGCAGATCACCTTCTACGGTTAAGACCGCAATCTGATTTCGCAGGCTCTCTAACTGCTCCTCGGTCAAATCCCGGACTTTCATTGCCGGATCTATTGACAAATTTCCACATAATTGAATTGATGTAGCTTTACCAATACCGTATATAGAGGTCAAGGCAATAACTACGTGTTTATTATCGGGTATATTTACACCTGCGATACGAGCCATTAATTTCTCCGAACAATTTTGCGCTCTTTTCAAAGGGTCAAGAGCATACTATCTTATGAACCAAAAATCAAGTAAATTAACCTTGTTTCTGCTTATGACGAGCATCCTTACAAATCACTCTTACGATTCCATTGCGTTTGATAATTTTGCAGTTGCGACATAGACGCTTTACTGACGCTCTTACTTTCATTACTTACTCCAATATACATTATTATAATAACCCCGGAAGCTTAGTTCCTTTGAAATTCGCCTTTTTCATCAGTGAATCATATTGCTGCGTCATTAGGTGGGCCTGCACCTGTGCCACAAAATCCATAACTACGACTACAATAATCAGCAGCGATGTTCCCCCAAAGTAAAAGGGCACATGCCAGGTGTTCATGAGAATCTGCGGCAGCAGACAGACTAAGACCAGATAAATAGCCCCAATCATCGTTAAGCGGGTCATGACCAAGTCGATATAGCGTGCTGTCTGTTCACCAGGGCGAATCCCGGGAATGAATGCCCCAGACTTTTTCAGGTTATCGGCCGTATCCTTGGGGTTAAAGACCAGAGCCGCGTAGAAAAAGGCAAAGAAGGCAATGGCTGCGGCATAACAAATCAGATACAGCGGCTGCCCCGGCGACAGCAATAACTTGACATCATCAAGCCAGGCAAAGCCTCTGCTAGTTGAAAAAAATTGTGCCAGAGTTGCTGGCAGCAAAATAATGCTGGAGGCAAAAATAGGCGGGATGACACCAGACATATTAATCTTTAAAGGCAAGTGGCTGCTTTGCGCTGCATAGACCTTCCGCCCGTGCGTACGCTGGGCATAATTCACCTTTATGCGCCGTTGTGCCCGCTCCATAAAGACCACAAAAGCAGTGACCATAGCCACAATAATACCCAACAAAATGAGCATCAGGGGCTGCATTTGACCTTCACGCACCTGTTGAAATACGGAAGAAAGAGCAGAGGGTAAACTGGACACGATTCCAGAAAAAATAATCAGAGAAATTCCATTTCCGATCCCTTTTTCGGTAATTTGCTCACCCAGCCACATCAAAAACATAGTGCCTGTCACCAAAGTGATTACAGCGGTGAAATAAAAAGCAACATCAGCCTGAATGGCAATATGTTGGCCAGCAAGCCAGCGTGCCATACCGAGCGACTGAAAAATAGACAATACCAAGGTCAGATAACGGGTGTACTGGTTGATCTTGCGACGACCCGACTCTCCTTCTTTTTTTAACTGTTCCAGTCGTGGTGAAACCACGGTAAAAAGCTGTATAATAATCGATGCTGAAATATAGGGCATAATACCGATAGCGAAGACGGTAACCCGGGATAATGCACCGCCAGAAAACATGTTAAACAAGCCAAATATGGTATTTTCCTGCTGGGCAAAGAAATTAGCCAATTTCTCCGGATCAAGGCCTGGCACGGGGATATGTGCCCCAAGCCGATAGACCATAATTCCTATCAGAACAAAGAGCAGTCGTGATTTTAATTCGGCAAGTCTACCACCAGATTGAGCCTGTTTAACCGTTTTCTGCATTTTCATATTTTACTCTTCAATTTTCCCACCAGCCGCAATAATGGCTTCTCGTGCACCTTTGGTACATCGCAGACCCACTATTTCTTTTGCTGAGCTAATTTCCCCAGATAAAATAATTTTAACCGACAAAATGGATTGATTGATTAGGCCACTTGCCCGTAGCACAACCATGTCCACGCGACTTTCTGAAATGCTGTCTAATTCAGATAGGGTCAGTTGTGCGACAAATCGTGCTTTTCGCGACTTAAAACCCAACTTGGGGAGTCGTCGCTGAATAGGCATCTGACCGCCTTCAAAGTTAATTCTATGATATCCGCCAGAACGGGCTTTTTGTCCCTTGTGGCCTTTGCCACAGGTTTTACCCAGGCCAGAACCGATGCCACGCCCCACCCGTCGTGAGTTTTGACGCGAACCTTCATTTGGAGAAAGTGTATTCAATCGCATTATTCGCACTCCTCAACTTTCAACAAATATTCAATTTGGTTAACCAAACCCATAATTGCTGGATTATGTTGATGCACTACAGTGGAGTTTACCTTCGTCAACCCCAGCTGTTTGGCAATTTCAATGTGTTTTGGCTTTCGGCCAATCAGGCTTTTGACCAACTTAATTTCTACTTGACTTGCCATCTCAGTGAACCCCTGTTATTTCTTCGACTCTTTTGCCGCGCTTGGCTGCAACGTAATCGGGTGTACCAATGTTGGAAAGCGCACCAATGGTCGCACGAACAATGTTGGCAGGATTGGTAGAACCAATGCTTTTGGCCAAAATATTTTGCACGCCCAGCACTTCCAGAACCGCCCGCATAGCACCACCGGCAATAATTCCTGTACCTTCACTGGCAGGCTTCATGAACACTTTGGAGGCACCAAAATCCCAGGTGATCTCATGATGGATAGTGTTGCCAGCCAAGGGTATATAGGTCATATTTTTTCGTGCCTGATCCATAGCCTTTTGAATGGCAACTGGCACTTCACGTGCCTTTCCACGACCAAAGCCGACACGGCCGTTTCCATCGCCTATAACTACAAGAACGGCAAAGCCGAACACACGGCCGCCTTTTACTACTTTCGCTGTTCGTCCGACATGAACCAGTTTCTCTTTGTATCCATCCGTCATTTTATCTTCGTATGCCATAACTATTCCTTAAATAACCAGACCAGCTTCACGTGCGCCAGCTGCAACAGCTTTTACCCGGCCATGATAGCGGTAACCAGAACGATCAAAGGCAACTTCTGTAATGCCCTTTTCAAGAGCAATTTCAGCAACACGCTTGCCAATCAGAAATGCTTGATCCACTTTGTTGCCGTTCATCTCATTCTTCAGATTATTGTCAACAGTGGAACATCGCACCAAAACGATGTCACCCTGCGCTTCTTTCTTCACAATTTGGGCAGTAATGTTCTTGTTACTGCGGAAGACAACCAGACGCTGGCGATTACTACCAAATTGATTGATAATAAACTTTGTCTTTTTTCCCCGTCTTATACGAGCTTGCTTATTAGACATATCTAAACCCTACTTTTTCTTGGCTTCTTTTCTGACAATGCTCTCACCGGCATACTTCACTCCCTTACCCTTGTAAGGCTCTGGAGGACGGAATGCGCGAATTTCAGCGGCAGCTTGCCCCAATAATTGTTTATCAATTGACTTTAGAATGATGGACGTATTACTCGGTGTTTCAGCCGTAACGCCTTTTGGCAACTGGTATTCAACCGGATGGGAAAACCCAAGCGACAAATTCAATTTACTTCCGGCAACCTGCGCACGATAGCCTACGCCGACTAACTCAAGACCACGCTGAAAACCTTCCGTAACCCCGTGCACCATATTGTGGATTAAGGCTCGTGCGGTACCCGCATGCGCCCAGCCATCAGGGTGCTTATCTTTCGGCTCAAAGCTCAGCACATTATCTTGATCTTTAATCAAAACCAATTTGTTAATGACTTGCGATAATTCACCTTTAGGGCCTTTTACCGTAATCTGATTATTACTATTTTTAAATTCCACATTTTTAGGCAATTCTATGGATGCCTTTGCTACTCTGGACATATTATTCCTCGCTGTAAATTAGGCAACTTCACAAATGACTTCGCCACCCAAACCGAGTTTCTTTGCCTGCAAATGGCTCATTACGCCTTTAGACGTCGATAATACCGCTATTCCAAAACCGGGAATCGGAATCAGATCATTACAGGCCTTATAGATGCGCAAGCTGGGCCGACTAATCCGCTTAATACTCTCAATCACAGGTCGATCCTGATAGTACTTGAGCTCAATCGTCAGGGTTTTGGAATTATTGTCATTATCGGATTGTTCAAAGGCCTGTATATATCCTTCGTCTTTCAATACCTGGGCAATTCCAATTTTAATTTTTGAAGAACGCAGTGAAACACGCTGGTGCTTGGCAGCTTGGCCATTACGAATTCGAGTTAGCATATCTGCTATGGGATCTTGCATCGTCACGTTAAAATCTCCAATCTAATTACCAGCTTGACTTACGTCCGCCAGTTACATTACCGGTCATTAATTGTTGGCGCAGACATATACGGCACAAACCAAACTTGCGATAAACGGCATGTGGACGCCCACATTGTTGACAACGTGTTGAATGCCTTACCGGATTTGAATTAACAGGCAGCTTATTTAAGGATTCCAATAATTCACGGATCACTGAAGGATCAGCTTCTTTTTTAATTTTAGCCTTAAGTTCAGTACGTCGTTGCTTATATTTTTCAACAAGTTTTTCAACTTTAAGTGTGCGTTCCCGCATAGATTTTTTAGCCACAGTCTATACCCTTTTTAATGTTTCTCTCTGTCTTTCAAAGGAAAGTTAAAAGCCTCAAGAAGAGCCTTAGCTTCTTCATTAGTTTTCGCAGTGGTAGTGATACAAATATCCATACCGCGAAGACCATCTGTTTTATCGTAATCAATTTCAGGAAACACAATTTGCTCTTTAATACCAAAACTGTAATTACCCGTACCATCGAAGGACTTGGTATTCAGACCTCTGAAGTCTCTTACACGTGGTAAAGTAATACAAATGAGACGGTCGAGAAATTCATACATTCTTTGATTACGTAACGTTACTTTACACCCAATAGGCCAACCTTCGCGAATCTTAAATCCGGCAATTGACTTACGGGCCATAGTGACGACTGGCTTCTGACCCGCAATCAGGGTCATGTCCTCAACGGCACTATTAATGGCTTTTTTATCAGCCACCGCCTCACCGACCCCCATATTAAGGGTGATTTTAGTGATACGTGGAACTTGCATAACGCTCTTGTAATTAAAGCGCTCCATTAACTGTTTTGTTATTTTATCGTTATAAAACTCTTTCAGCCTTGCCATAACTAGATACCTAAATTTATATTTGATCGATTTGTTCGCCGTTGGATTTAAAATATCGAACTTTTTTACCATCGACCAAACGAAATCCTACTCGGTCTGCTTTATTGCTGATGGGATTATATATAGCTACATTCGATATATCCACGTAGGCTTCCATTGAGATGATTCCGCCATCACTCTGTTTCTGGGGGTTCGGTTTAACCGCTTTTTTTACTATCTTTCCACCCGCTACTTTCACGCGGTTGCCATCAACGGATAAGACTTCTCCGACATGCCCCTTGCTGGAACCTGCGATAAAAACCACAGTATCTTTTTTCTTTATCTTTCGCATTGTCATAACCCTTATAAAACTTCTTCTGCGAGAGAAATGATTTTCATGAAATTCTCTCTCAGTTCACGAGTAACTGGTCCAAAGATACGGGTGCCGATTGGTTCGTTTGAATTATTAAGCAACACGGCTGCGTTGCCATCAAAACGAATCAAAGAGCCATCATCCCGTCGCACGCCTTGTGCTGTGCGGACTACTACAGCCTTCATTACTGCGCCTTTTTTCACCTTACTGCGTGGTATAGCATCTTTAATGCTCACTTTTATAATATCACCTACTCTGGCATAGCGTCTGTGAGAGCCGCCCAGAACTTTGATACACATTACTTTGCGCGCGCCGCTGTTATCGGCGACATCAAGCACAGTTTGCATTTGTATCATGTTAATCTCCAGCTTGAAACGTCCAGAAAAGGTTGCTGATTATATCAACCTATTCATCATTTTAAAAGAAAAATTTTCAAGAGACAATTTCAACCAGTTTCCAGGTCTTTTTCTTGGAAATGGGTCGTGTTTCCTGTATTTTTACCATATTACCGATAGTCGCTGAACCAGCTTCATCGTGCACATGCACTTTGGAAGATTTTCGAATATATTTACCATATTTTGGATCTTTAATGGTTCGCTCAACCAAAACAACAATGGTTTTATCCATTTTATCGCTTACTACTTTTCCAATTACGGATCTTGCAGTAGATTGCATGTCTTTACTCTGCATGATCATTACCTGCCTTCTGTGTTAATAAAGTTTTAATCCTGGCAATTCCCCGTCGTATATTTTTCACCATATGCGTTTTCGCCAGTGAACCAGTACTGGCTTTCAGGCGCAACTGGAATTGCTCTTTTCGTAATTCAAGCAATTTTACATTGAGTTCTTCAATGCTTAATTTTTTTAATTCATGCACTTTCATTACATCACCTCTCTTTCGGCAAAGGCAACCTTAAAGGGCAGCTTGGCTTTGGCAAGATCAAAAGCCTGTTGTGCCAGCTCACGGCTCACCCCTTCCATTTCAAATAAAATTTTTCCAGGTTGAATTTGCGCGACCCAGTACTCCACACTACCTTTTCCTTTCCCCTGGCGTACTTCCAGAGGCTTCTGGGTAATGGGCTTATCAGGAAACACCCGAATCCAGATTTTTCCACCCCGTTTAATATGTCGTGTCATCGCACGCCGGGCAGATTCAATCTGTCGAGCCGTTAAGCGTCCGCGCTCGACCGCCTTCATACCAAACTCACCGAAACTCACACTACTGCCTCGATGTGCAAGACCTCGGTTGCGGCCTTTCATTTGCTTTCTATATTTTGTTCGCTTTGGCTGTAACATTAGCTAACCCCAATTATTTGTCTTGCTCAGAAGCACGTTGTTTCTGAGGAAGTACTTCGCCTTTGAAAATCCAAACTTTAACCCCGATGATTCCATACGTGGTTTTAGCTTCAGCAGTTCCATAATCTATATCAGCACGGAAGGTATGCAAAGGAACGCGGCCCTCTCTGTACCATTCACTTCGCGCGATCTCAGCACCACCCAAACGACCACTGACACAAATCTTGATTCCTTTGGCACCGGCTTTCATGGCAGAACCAACGGCACGTTTCATCGCACGTCGGAACATTACCCGCTGTTCCAACTGCTGTGCTATATTCTCCGCAACCAGAGTGGAATCCAATTCTGGTTTTTTGACTTCTTCAATATTCAGATGCGAGGGAACCCCAAGGAAGGAACTAATCTCATTTCGCAGCGATTCTATTCCTCCCCCTTTTTTACCAATAATAACCCCTGGTCTGGCGCTTTTGATAATAACATTGGCACTGTTGGGGGCTCTTTTAATTTCAATCGAGCTCACGGCGGCGGAATATAGTTTCTTCTTGAGATGCTTACGCAGATTGATATCTTCATTGAGCAATTTTGCGTAGTTGCTACCCGCATACCAGGTTGACTTCCAGCCTTTAATAATACCTAAGCGAATGCCTATTGGATTGACTTTTTGACCCATGATTATACCTCGTCAGAAACGGTGATGGTGATATGGCATCTTCTCTTGGTGATTCTGTCACCACGGCCTTTAGCCCTGGGAGACATTCTCTTGAGCGAAGGAGCCTCATCAACAAAAACCTTATTGAGTTTAAGCTCATCAACATCTGAACCAAGATTGTTCTCAGCATTGGCTACCGCGGACTGAAGCAGCTTGTGCATAATCTCCGCGCCTTTTTTAGGTGTAAATTTCAATACATCTAATGCCTTTGCAACTTGCATGTTGCGGATGAGATCCGCAACAAGACGGCCTTTTTGAGGCGACAATGGTGCATGTTTTAATCGTGCTGTAATTTCCATCTCAACCCCTTACTTACCTTTGGCCTTTCTGTCACCAGCGTGGCCTTTGAACGTACGAGTTTGTGAAAACTCACCAAGCTTATGACCGACCATATTATCAGTGATAAAAACAGGCACATGCTGTTTGCCATTATGTACAGCGATCGTCAGGCCTATCATATCTGGACTTATGGTAGAACGGCGCGACCAGGTTTTGATAGGCCGTTTATCTTTTGCTGCCACAGCAGCATCTACTTTTTTTTGCAGATGGTGGTCTATAAATGGACCTTTTCTTAAGGAACGAGTCACTTTTCTATCCTCTTAATTACTTACGTTTTTTTGAACGTCTAACAATAAACTTATCAGTACGCTTATTTTTTCGGGTTTTATAGCCTTTGGTCGGGATACCCCAAGGAGTAACCGGGTGACGTCCTCCAGAGGTTCTGCCTTCACCACCACCATGCGGGTGGTCAACCGGGTTCATGGCTACACCACGCACCGTTGGTCTCACCCCTCGCCAGCGCTTGGCACCCGCTTTACCGAGGGCACGCAGACTATGTTCGCTGTTGCTGACTTCGCCGATAACTGCCCGACAGAGCGCATGGATTTTACGTATTTCGCCGGAACGCAATTTAATGGTGACGTAACTGCCTTCCTTTGCTACTAATTGACCACTACAGCCAGCACTGCGTAAAAACTGAGCGCCTTTTGCTACTTTCAGTTCGACGCAATGTACGGTTGTTCCTACCGGTATATTTTTCAGGGGTAGGCAATTACCCGTTGCAATGGCGACATTTTCACCACTTAGCAGGGTATCACCGGCTTTAATGCCGGCTGGCGCAATAATGTAGCGTTTTTCACCATCATTGTAAATGAGTAAGGCAATTAACGCACTACGGTTCGGATCATATTCTATACGCTCTACGCGTGCTTCAATATTATCCTTGTTACGCTTAAAGTCAATGATACGATATTTCACTTTTGAGCCGCCACCAATATGGCGTACGGTGATACGGCCGGTATTATTTCGGCCACCGGTTTTACTCAGTTTTTCTACCAACGATGCCTCAGGTTTCCCTTTATGGATATTGGTATGCTTTACGCGTATCTCTCCCCGTTTTCCGGGAGAGGTTGGTTTTGATTTTAACAATGCCATGTCAAGCCGCCTTATTCACTAACAGTAAAGTCAATATCATATTCAGGAAAGAGGGTTACATAGGCCTTTTTCCAGTCACTGCGCTTCCCCTCTCTTTGGCGGAAGCGTTTGGTTTTCCCTTTCATATTGACAGTCGTAACATCTTTTACTTTTACATTAAACAGCTGTTCAACCGCTGCTTTTATTTCACTTTTTGTCGCATTGGGCAGGACCTTGAAGGTGAACTGCTTGAGTTTATCCGCTACCGCTGTTGCTTTTTCGGAAATATGAGGTTGTTTCAGTATCATCAAGACTCGTTCAGGATTCATTGTAATCTCTCCTCAATATTCTTCAGTGCGTCTACCGTCATAACAATGTTATCAAAGGACAGCAGATCTACAGGATTCAGAGCCGCAATATCAATGACATCATACTGACGCAAATTACGTGAACCAAGATACTCATTCGCATTAAGTTCAAAGGTAATAACCAGAGCATTGCTCAACGCCAGCTCATTCATTTTGGCAATAAAATCTTTTGTTCGTGGACTTCCGATTTGAAAATCACTGACAATGTGCAGTCGCTTTTGTCTGATTAGCTCTGACAAAATACTGCGCAAGGCTCGCACATACATTTTTTTATTGATTTTTTGTGTATAGTCTCGCTTTTTAGAAGCAAAAGTTACGCCACCACTACGCCATATAGGGCTGCGAATCGTTCCTGCCCGTGCCCGGCCGGTTCCCTTTTGCTTCCAGGGTTTTCGCCCACCACCGCGTACTTCAGAACGGGTTTTCTGGGCACTGTTTCCAGAGCGCAGCGAATTTAATTGCGCGGTTACTGCCTGATGGATTAAACCTTCATTGTACAAATATTCAAAAACACTGGTGTCAACATCCACACTGGTCTTGGTATC
This sequence comes from Legionellaceae bacterium, assembly GCA_020831865.1. Lineage (GTDB taxonomy): Bacteria > Pseudomonadota > Gammaproteobacteria > Legionellales > Legionellaceae > JAFIFT01. The sequence continues at coordinate 116,725 of JAFIFT010000016.1, forward strand.
AATGGTTTGCAGATTCATTATTCAATCTCCTTTGGAGCTTTAACACTGTGTGTTATCTCAAGCTTTGTTCCCGGCGCTCCAGGAATAGCACCGCGTACCAACAATAGATTACGCTCAGCATCAAGACGCACCAGCTTTAATTTCTGTACGGTACAGCGCTTGTTTCCCATATGACCAGCCATCTTTTTGCCCTTGAATACCCGTCCAGGGGTCTGATTCTGACCAATGGAACCAGGGGCGCGATGGGAAAGAGAGTTACCATGCGTGGCATCTTGTGTGCGGAAATTATGTCGTTTGACAGCACCAGCAAAACCTTTTCCTTTCGATGTTCCTGCCACATCAACGTATTGTCCTTCTTGGAAGACATCGCTCACGGAAAGTGTTTGCCCCAAATCAAAGCCTTCTACCGAGTCGACACGGAATTCGGCAATGATATCGCCCGCCTCGACCTTGGCACGAGCAAAGTGCCCTGCTTCCGGCTTGCTGAGCCGGCTTGCTTTTTTAGTACCACCAGTAAGTTGGATCGCATTGTACTTGTGTTTTTCCGCATGCTTAATATCAGAGACACGGTTGGGAACAACTTCAATAACCGACACATGCTCAGCTTTACCCTCATCCAGAAAAATGCGAGTGGAACCAATTTTGTGTCCTAATAATCCTATGGCCATCTTAACACCTCGTTAGGAATTCTATTTTAACTACTTATCATCCAGGCTGATTTGTACATCAACCCCTGCTGCCAAATCAAGCTTCATAAGCGCATCAACGGTTTTTTCAGTGGGATGCATAATCACAACCAAGCGCTTGTGCGTACGAATTTCGTATTGATCACGCGCATCTTTATTTACGTGCGGTGAAATCAAAACGGTAAATTTTTCTTTTTTTACCGGCAGCGGTATCGGACCACGGATTTGTGCGCCTGTTCGTTTCGCTGTTTCAACGATTTCTGCCACAGAAACATCAATTAACCGGTGATCAAAGGATTTCAATCTAATGCGAATATTTTGACTATTACTCATTGTTCTTACTCAATTATTAAGCTTCGAAACTGCCGCTCACAATGCGACCACCCTTACTGTTAAAGAATTTGCGTTACAGGCCTTTAGCCTGCAACCACCTCTGACTCAAGCATGTTTCACGACAAAAATCAGTGGACTGAATTTGACGGCTTGATATTTATTTCAAAAATAAAAGTCAGATAACATCTATAATCTGTTTATCTCCAAATGTGGAGCTTTGCCTAATGTTGATTGAGCAAGCCCTCACTTGAATTGAGTGCGACATTATCACACATGTCGCATTCAATTGCCACTATATTTTTACTGCTTTTTAATGATAGCCTCAGCAATATTAGCTGGCGCTTCCGCATACTTGGCAAATTCCATGGTATACGTTGCACGACCTTGTGTAGCTGAACGCAAATCAGTGGAATAGCCAAACATTTCAGCTAAAGGCACTTCCGCAAGGATAACACGACCTGCCGGTGACTCATCCATACCCTGCAGTACGCCACGTCTTCTGTTCAGATCGCCCATGACATCGCCCATGTAATCTTCAGGTGTCACTACCTCAACTTTCATGATGGGTTCCAGAAGAACCGGTTTGGCTTTTGCCGCACCCTGCTTAAAGCCCATGGAACCGGCGATTTTAAAGGCCATTTCACTGGAATCCACTTCATGGAAAGAACCATCAAACAAGGTTACTTTGACATCAACCACCGGATAACCGGCGATCACCCCATTTTGCATCTGCTCTTGAATCCCTTTGTCAACGGCTGGAATGTACTCTCTGGGGATGACACCACCCACAATTGAGTTAACAAATTCGTAGCCGGCACCAGGTTCCTGAGGCTCGATCTTTAGAACAACGTGTCCATATTGACCACGACCACCGGATTGACGGACAAACTTGCCTTCCTGCTCGACCGCCTGTTTGATGCTTTCGCGATAGGCCACCTGGGGTTTGCCGACGTTGGCTTCTACGTTGAATTCACGCTTCATTCGGTCCACGATAATTTCCAGATGCAATTCGCCCATTCCTTGAATGATCGTTTGTCCGGACTCTTCATCAGTATGCACTCGGAATGACGGATCTTCTTGAGCCAGTTTGCCAAGCGCAATGGACATTTTTTCCTGGTCGGCTTTCGTTTTGGGCTCTACCGCTACGGCAATAACTGGATCGGGGAAATCCATCCGCTCAAGGGTCACCACTTTGCTGATATCACAAAGGGTATCACCGGTAGTCACACTCTTCAGACCTACAGCCGCGGCAATGTCACCAGCACGCACTTCTTTAATTTCTTCGCGGGAATTAGCATGCATTTGCAGCAGGCGGCCAATCCGCTCTTTTTTGCCTTTTACCGGATTAAACACGGTATCACCGCTCTTTAACACGCCTGAATATACCCGAAAGTAGGTCAGGTTCCCCACAAAGGGATCAGTTGCAATTTTAAAAGCCAAAGCGGAAAAGGGTTCATCATAACCGGCTTTACGTTTGACTTCGTTGCCATCATCGTCGATTCCACGGATAGCGGGAATTTCAGTTGGTGAAGGCAAATAGTCAATTACACCATCAAGCACCGCCTGAACCCCTTTATTTTTGAAGGCAGAGCCACAAAAAACCGCCACAATTTCATTGGCAATGGTGCGGGCACGCAAGGCTGCTTTGATATCAGCTTCCGTAAAGTCCTCACCCTCAAGATATTTTTCCATTAACTCTTCTGATGCCTCGGCAGCAGCCTCTATCAGCTTGTGCCGGTATTCTTCCGCCTGGGCTTGCAGGCTATCCGGGATGGGGGAGTACTGAAAGGTCATCCCTTTATTGTCTTCATCCCAATGAATGGCTTTCATTTTAACCAAGTCAATGACGCCTTTAAATTCTTCCTCAGCACCAATGGGTAATTGCACAACCACAGGATTGGAACCCAAACGTTTTTTAATCTGCTCCACCACGCGCAGGAAATTAGCCCCCATGCGATCCATTTTGTTGACAAAAACCAGGCGGGGTACGCCATATTTATCGGCTTGACGCCACACGGTTTCCGACTGTGGCTCCACGCCCGATACGGAATCAAAGACCACGACCGCACCATCCAGTACACGTAGTGAGCGTTCTACCTCAATCATAAAGTCAACGTGACCAGGGGTATCAATAATATTGACCCGGTGTCGTTTATACTGTTGATCCATGCCCGACCAATAACAGGTCGTCGCAGCAGAGGTAATAGTGATTCCACGCTCCTGCTCCTGTACCATCCAGTCCATTGTGGCCGCACCGTCGTGGACTTCACCAATTTTATGGGACATTCCGGTATAGAATAAAACCCGTTCCGTGGTGGTGGTTTTACCGGCATCAACGTGTGCGGCAATACCGATGTTGCGATAGAGATCTAATGATGTAGACACGGTTAACCCCTTTTTGTTAATTCCATCTAAAATGCGCAAAGGCCTGGTTTGCTTTTGCCATTTTATGGGTATCTTCACGTTTTTTGACGGCGGAGCCTTTATTTTCAAAGGCATCCATGAGTTCACCGGCCAGGCGCATCATCATTCCTTTCTCGCCACGGGCGCGAGCGGCTTTGACGATCCAGCGCATTCCCAGGGCGATGCTTCTGTCCGTTCGGACTTCCACAGGAACCTGATAGGTTGCACCGCCAACTCGGCGTGAGCGAACTTCAACCGAAGGGCGGACATTGGCAAGCGCTTTCTCAAACATGGCAAGAACCGATGAACTGTTTCCGGCATCCGCATCATCGGCAGCGGATTCCGATTTTTTGAGTTTGGCAACGCGGTCCTGCAGGATGTCAAGTGCACCGTATACGATCTTTTCCGCAACGGATTTTTTACCACTGATCATTAATACATTCATAAATTTGGCGAGAATTTCACTATTTAACTTTGGGTCAGGTAAAATTTCGCGTTTTGGTACTTCACGTCTTCTAGGCATGGTAATTTCCTACACTATATATATTATTTCTTGTCTTTAGGTCTTTTGGTACCGTATTTGGAACGACCTTGTTTGCGGTCATTGACCCCTTGTGTATCCAAGGCTCCGCGCACAGTATGGTATCGAACCCCAGGTAAATCCTTGACACGACCGCCACGGATGAGCACCACGGAGTGTTCCTGCAGGTTGTGCCCTTCACCACCGATGTAGGACGACACCTCATACCCATTGGTCAGTCGTACCCGAGCTACCTTTCTCATCGCCGAGTTAGGTTTCTTCGGGGTAGTGGTATAGACTCTGGTACAAACACCTCTTCGCTGAGGACATGCTTCCAGCGCCGGCACATTACTTTTTTTCTTTGCATCTGTGCGCGGTTTTCTCACCAGCTGATTAATTGTAGCCATTTTTACTCCGAACGTTCACAAAAGTATTTTTAAAATATAAAGAGGCCGGATCTTATAAAGCTATGACCAATTTGTCAAGTTTTATCCTATACATCACGCATCAGGATTTGCACCCCCCGGGGCGGCCGAGTAAAGGTCAAAAACTTGGTGGATATCCGCTGCCAGGCATACGGATATCCGTCTGGTCATATCCCGTCTCTACTGCTCATTGTTATCCGCATTAAGCGCTTCACTCAAGGCATGCTGCACCTCGCTGGCCGTTACCGCAGCCGATGGGGCTTCATGTACATGATACGCTGCCTTGGCGCGTTTTGCTTTGCGCTTCTGGTGGTAGGCATAGCCCGTTCCGGCAGGAATCAACCTGCCCACCATCACATTTTCCTTTAAGCCACGTAACTCATCTATTTTACCGCTAACCGCTGCCTCCGTCAGCACCCGGGTCGTTTCCTGAAACGAGGCGGCTGAGACAAAGGATTCTGTCGCCAGTGACGCTTTGGTTATCCCCAATAGTATGGGGGTTCCGCTGGCCGGCATCTTACTGGCACTGACCAAGGCATCATTTTCTTGCAGCATGATGCTTTCTTCCACTTGCTCTCCGACCAGGAATTTTGAGTCCCCGGTAGAGCTGATGATTCGCTTACGCAGGGTCTGTCGCACAATCGTCTCAATATGCTTATCGTTAATTTTTACCCCTTGCAGGCGGTAAACATCCTGTACTTCATTCACGATATAATTAGCCAGTGCCCCCACTCCCAGCAAGCGCAGTATATCATGCGGGTTCAGCGGACCATCAGCTATCACTTCACCACGCTCGACATGCTCACCTTCAAATACCGAGATATGGCGCCATTTCGGTATCAGCTCTTCATGGGTCACATTATTCTCACCACTGATAATCAAGCGCCGTTTACCTTTGGTTTCTTTGCCAAAGCTCACCACCCCGGAAAGTTCCGCCATCACAGCCGAATCTTTGGGTTTGCGTGCTTCAAACAAATCCGCGACCCGCGGCAGACCACCAGTAATATCACGTGTTTTGGAGCGTTCCTGCGGTATACGTGCAATCACATCACCGACACCAATGCTTTGGCCATCTTCAAAATTCACCACGGCATCTACGGGCAGATAGTACTGGGCGGGCACGTTGGTACCGGCCAGGAAAATATCATCGCCCTTTTCATCCACCAGCTTCACCATTGGCTTCATGTCGCGGCTTATGGAACTGCGTTGGATTGCATCAATTACCACGATATTGCTCAAACCGGTCAGTTCATCCGTTTGGCGGTTCATGGTAATACCATCAATCAGGTCGACAAATTTTATCTTTCCGCTGACTTCAGATACGACTGGATGCGTATGTGGATCCCAGGTCGCAATGACTTGTCCGGCTTCAACACTGGAGCCATCTGCCACACTGATCACCGCTCCATAAGGCAGCTTGTAGCGCTCACGCTCACGACCAAAATCATCGATAATAGAAACCTCTCCCGAACGGGAAACAGCTACCAGATTGCCATTGGCATGCTGCACTGTTTTAATATTATGCAGTCGAATACCACCCTTGCTCTTGGTCTGGATATTGTTGGCCGCAGTCGAACGCGATGCCGCACCACCGATGTGGAAGGTCCGCATGGTCAGCTGTGTCCCTGGTTCACCAATCGATTGCGCAGCTATGATACCAACCGCCTCACCTGTATTCACCAGGTGTCCACGCGCCAGGTCCCGGCCATAACAGCGGGCACATAAACCGTAACGGGTTTCACAGGTGATAGGAGACCGTACCAGTACCTGGTCGATACCTAATTGTTCAATTTTATAGACCCAGTCCTCATCCAGCAAGGTTCCGGCAGGAGCCACAACCTCATCCGTGCCCGGCTTGACAATGTCACGCGCTGTTACCCGGCCTAGCACTCGTTCATGCAAGGGTTCGACAATATCCCCGCCCTCAATCAACGGCTGCATCAGAATACCCTCACTGGTACCGCAATCAAGCTGGGTAATCACCACATCTTGAGCCACGTCTACCAATCTTCGCGTCAAATAACCAGAGTTAGCGGTTTTAAGCGCTGTATCGGCCAAACCTTTGCGCGCGCCATGCGTAGAAATAAAGTACTGGAATACATTCAAGCCTTCGCGAAAGTTTGCCGTAATGGGCGTTTCAATAATCGAACCATCCGGTGCGGCCATCAAGCCACGCATACCGGCCAGCTGGCGAATCTGAGCGGCAGAGCCCCGCGCACCCGAATCTGCCATCATGAAGATCGGATTAAAAGAGGGTTGTTGCTGGCTCTTGCCGTCACTGTCGGTAACCGTCTCGGTGGCAATCTTGGCCATCATGGACTTGGCCACAAGTTCGTTCGTGCGGGACCAGATATCAATGACTTTATTATAGCGCTCCCCATTGGTAACCAAACCGGAACGGTACTGGGCTTCTATCTCGCGGACTTCGTTATCGGCATCGTCGATAATGCTGGTTTTTTCTTCAGGAATCTCCATATCATCGATACCAATCGATGCTCCCGCCCGGGTGGCGTATTTAAAACCGGTATACATCAGCTGATCAGCGAAAATCACCGTTTCTTTCAGCCCAAATTTTCGGTAGCACAGGTCGATGACTTTGGATACCGCTTTTTTGGTCATGACGGTGTTTAATACGTCATAGGACATTCCCTTGGGAAGAATCTGCGACAAAATAGAACGCCCCACTGTGGTGTCAAGCATTTTATAGGGCGGATCCTCTGGGTTCAGACTGTTGTCTACCGGGATGCGGACTTTAATTTTGGCATGAATGTCCACGAGACCAGCGTCATAGAAATTCTGCGCCTCCACCGGAGAGACAAAGACTTTGCCTTCCCCCTTGGCATTCACTTTTTCCCGGGTCAAATAGTAGAGCCCCAATACCACATCCTGACTGGGTACGATAATAGGCTCACCACTTGCCGGAGATAAAATATTGTTGGTCGACATCATGAGGGAACGCGCTTCCAACTGTGCCTCAATGGTCAAGGGCACGTGTACCGCCATTTGGTCCCCGTCAAAGTCGGCATTATAAGCCGTACATACCAAGGGATGCAGCTGTATTGCCTTGCCTTCGATTAAGACCGGCTCAAAGGCCTGAATACCCAGGCGGTGCAACGTAGGTGCCCGGTTGAGCAAAATAGGATGCTCGCGAATGACTTCGTCTAAAATATCCCATACCACCGCCTCTTCTCGCTCCACCATCTTTTTGGCCGCTTTGATGGTCGTTGCCAAACCTCTAAATTCCAGCTTGCTGAAAATAAAGGGTTTAAAAAGCTCCAAAGCCATTTTTTTGGGCAAGCCGCATTGGTGCAAGCGCAGAGTAGGTCCAACCACAATAACCGAACGACCAGAGTAATCGACACGTTTGCCGAGCAGGTTCTGCCGGAATCGTCCCTGCTTGCCCTTAATCATATCAGCAAGTGACTTTAAGGGGCGCTTGTTGGTTCCGGTAATGGCGCGTCCACGTCGACCATTATCCAAGAGCGCATCTACCGCCTCTTGTAACATCCGTTTTTCGTTGCGCACAATAATATCGGGCGCATTGAGGTCAAGCAGACGCTTGAGACGATTGTTACGGTTAATAACCCGCCGATACAGATCATTCAGATCCGAGGTCGCAAAACGGCCGCCATCCAGGGGGACCAAAGGACGCAGATCCGGTGGTAATACCGGCAGGACATCCATAATCATCCACTCAGGTTTGTTCCCGGAATCATGAAAAGCTTCCAATAATTTCAAGCGCTTGGTGATTTTCTTGATTTTGGTTTCCGAATTGGTCGTCGGCAACTCTTCTCGCAGTCGGGCAATTTCCTCTTTCAGATCAATTTGCCGCAGCAGGTCGCGAATGGCTTCCGCACCCATCCGCGCATCAAATTCATCGCCATACTGCTCCATTGCATCCAGATAGACTTCATCATTAAGCAGCTGACCACGCTCTAACTCGGTCATACCCGGATCAACCACCACAAAGGCTTCAAAATATAAAACCCGCTCAATATCGCGCAAGGTCATATCCAGTAACAAGCCAATACGGGAGGGTAAGCTCTTTAAAAACCAGATGTGCGCGACCGGGCTGGCCAGCTCGATGTGTCCCATACGCTCGCGTCTGACTTTTGCCAGAGCCAGCTCGACACCACATTTTTCACAAATGACACCACGATGCTTTAAGCGCTTATATTTACCACAAAGACATTCATAATCTTTTACAGGACCAAAGGTTTTGGCACAGAAAAGACCGTCGCGCTCAGGGCGAAACGTACGATAGTTGATGGTTTCTGGTTTTTTTACTTCGCCATAGGACCATGATCGAATGAGATCCGGAGAGGCCAAACCGATTTTAATCGCATCAAATTCGTCACTCTGGCCCTGCTGTTTCAGTATCCCCAGGACATCGCTCATTATTGGTGCCCTTTTCATCGGGTCATTGCTTCGATTAGCCAAGTCTCTGCCTCCAAATAGTTAAATAACAGTAGGTATGCTGGTTTTAGTCATGATCCAATTCGATATCGATACCCAGGGCACGAATCTCCTTGAGCAGTACGTTAAAGGATTCTGGCATTCCCGGATCCATTCTATGGTCGCCATCGACTATGTTTTTATAGATGCGTGTTCGGCCTGTAACGTCATCAGACTTGACCGTTAGCATTTCCTGCAGAGTATAGGCAGCACCGTAAGCTTCCAGCGCCCATACCTCCATTTCACCGAAACGCTGCCCACCGAACTGGGCTTTTCCGCCCAACGGTTGTTGCGTCACCAAACTGTATGAGCCGGTAGAACGGGCGTGCATCTTGTCATCAACCAGGTGATTGAGCTTCAGCATATACATGTAGCCCACGGTAACCGGGTTATCAAATTTGCTGCCGGTTCGACCATCAATCAAGGTGGTTTTACCATCTCGTGACAAGCCTGCCATTTCCAGCAGGGATTTAATTTCGGTTTCTGAAGCCCCGTCAAATACCGGCGTGGCCATGGGAACCCCATCACGCAGATTATTGGCCAGAACCATCAGTTCCTCATCATGGAGGCTATGCAAATCGACCCGCTTCACATCATCGTGATTGTATATTTTGCCGAGAAAGTCGCGGATTTTTGCGCTGCTGCTCTTCTTATCAAGCATGTCAGCAATCTTGTGACCCAAACCTTTCGCTGCCAGTCCCAAATGTGTTTCCAACACCTGCCCGATATTCATCCGTGACGGTACGCCCAAGGGGTTTAATACGATATCAACCGGCGTCCCATCTTCCATATGTGGCATATCTTCCACAGGAACCACGATCGAGATAACCCCTTTGTTTCCATGCCGTCCAGCCATTTTATCACCAGGCTGAATTCGGCGCTTAACCGCCAGGTAGACTTTAACAATCTTGAGTACACCGGGAGCCAGATCATCGCCCTGAATAATTTTTTTACGACCTTCATTAAAGCGCTTTTCCATTTCTTTACCGAGCAACTCAAATTGCTTAGCCAGCTGTTCGAGTTGTTGACTGATAGCATCGTCTTCCAGGCGAATATCAAACCATTTTTGCGTTTCCGTTGTTTGGAGATACTCCTTCGTGATAAGCGTGCCTTTTTTCAGACCGGCGGGACCACCAGTCGCTTTATTGCCCTCGAGTAAGCTTGCAACGCGTTGCAGAATATCCTGCTCACGAATACGGCGCTCATCAATTAAATCTTTACGAATACGAATCAGCTGCTCATCTTCGATACTTTTGGCACGCTCATCTTTATCGAGGCCATCACGAGTAAAGACCTGCACATCAATTACCGTGCCGTTCATACCCGAGGGTACGCGAAGCGAGGAATCCTTCACATCGGAGGCTTTCTCGCCAAAGATAGCACGCAGCAGTTTTTCTTCCGGTGTCAGCTGAGTTTCGCCTTTGGGGGTAACCTTACCGACCAGAATATCGCCCGCACTGACTTCCGCACCGATATAAACCACACCGGACTCATCCAGGCTGGATAGTGCGGACTCCCCCACATTGGGGATATCGGCAGTTACCTCTTCGGAGCCTAATTTAGTATCACGCGCAATACAGGTTAATTCTTCAATATGGATCGTGGTAAAGCGATCATCCTGTACCACTCGCTCAGAAATGAGGATGGAGTCTTCAAAGTTATAACCGTTCCAGGGCATAAAGGCGACCAGCAGATTTTGCCCCAGCGCCAACTCTCCCATATCGGTACAGGGACCATCGGCCAGCACATCGCCTTTTTGAATGCGATCACCGGTTGCAACGATGGGTTTCTGATTAATGGAAGTGTCCTGATTGGAACGGAAATATTTGGTTAGACTGTATATATCCACCCCGGCTTCACCGGCAATGGTTTCATCATCGTTGACCCGAACCACAATACGGGATGCATCGACCAGGTCGATGACACCTCCGCGCTTCGCAATGACAGACACCCCGGAGTCCACAGCAACCGCTCGCTCCATACCGGTACCCACTAGAGGTTTTTGCGCTCGCAGAGTAGGCACTGCCTGACGTTGCATGTTCGACCCCATCAGTGCCCGGTTGGCGTCATCATGCTCCAGAAAGGGGATCAGTGAGGCTGCCACAGAGACGATTTGTTTGGGTGAAACATCCATATAGTTGATATTGTCCGGCGTCGTCAGCGAAAATTCATTTTGATGACGGCAAGGCACCAGATCAGCAGTAATCTTACCTTTTTTGTCAACGGCAATATTACTTTGCGCAATGTATTGATCCAGCTCTTCAATGGCTGACAAATATTCGATTTCATTGGTCAAAACGCCATTGACCACTTTACGGCAGGGGGTTTCAATAAAACCGTACTCATTGGTACGTGCGTAGACGGATAAGGAATTAATCAAACCAATGTTGGGTCCTTCTGGCGTTTCAATAGGACAGACCCGACCGTAGTGAGTCGTATGGACGTCACGAACTTCAAAGCCGGCACGCTCGCGTGTCAAACCGCCTGGCCCCAAAGCCGATACGCGGCGTTTATGGGTAATCCCAGATAAGGGATTGACCTGATCCATAAATTGCGACAGCTGACTGGAACCAAAAAATTCTTTAATAGCCGCCGATACCGGTTTTGCGTTAATAAGATCCTGGGGCATCAAATTTTCAGACTCAGCAATGCTCAGACGCTCTTTGACCGCTCTCTCTACCCGTACCAGACCCACACGGAACTGGTTTTCAGTCATCTCACCGACACTGCGCACCCGTCGGTTGCCCAGGTGATCAATGTCATCAACGATGCCATTGCCGTTGCGAATATCAATAAGGACTTTTATGACATCAAGGATATCAGTCTTATCCAGCACGCCAGGACCATCGTCATTTTTACGGCCCAGACGGCGATTGAATTTCATGCGCCCCACCGCAGACAGATCATAGCGGTCTTCGGAAAAGAACAAGTTAGCAAATAACTGCTCGGCTGCATCTTTTGTTGGTGGCTCGCCAGGGCGCATCATACGATAAATTTCAACCAGTGCTTCCAGTTGGCTGGACGTGGGGTCAATACGCAGCGTATCCGAGATATAGGCACCTTTGTCCAAATCATTGGTGTAGATCAATTCAATATTAAAGATACCGGCATCGATAAAGTCATCAAGCATCTGGTCGGTTACTTCTTCATTCGCCAGGGCAATAATTTCACCGCTTTCGGTATCAATCACGTTACGCGACAGGACTTTCCCTTCCAGATAGCTGCGCGGTACCACCAAGTCTTCCATTTTGGCATTTTCCATGAGCTTGATGTGACGGGCGGTAATCCGTCGCCCTTCTTCAACAATCAGCTCCCCAGTTTCCGGTACCACAATATCAAACGAAGCCACCTCTCCTCGTAGTCGGGAAGGAATCAGGTTGATATGAAAATTTCCATCTCGCAGTTGAGCGGTGGTTGTTTCAAAAAATTCTTTTAAAATATCTTCCGTTTCAAGCCCCAAAGCGCGTAACAGAATTGAAACCGGTAATTTTCTTCTGCGGTCAATTCGGGCAAAGACACAATCTTTGGGATCAAATTCAAAATCTAGCCAGGAGCCTCGGTAGGGAATAATGCGAGCAGAGTACAGTAACTTACCAGAGGAGTGCGTCTTACCACGGTCATGTTCAAAAATCACACCGGGTGAGCGATGCAGCTGCGATACCACGACGCGTTCTGTACCATTAATAACAAAGGTTCCAACTTCCGTCATCAGGGGAAGCTCACCCATAAATACGTCTTGTTCTCGAATGTCTTTGATAGGTTTAGGATCGCCGGACGCGTCTTTATCCAAGATAACCAGGCGAATTTTAACGCGCAGCGGCGCTGAATAGGTAAGTCCGCGCATTTTGCATTCTTTGACATTAAAGGCGGGTTCACCTAAATGAAAATCGACATATTCCAAACGGGCGTTGCCTGAAAAACTCTCAATGGGAAAAACGGACTCAAAGGCTGCATGCAGTCCAGTTTGCTGGTTGCTTTTATCAGAACCGTGATTAAGGAATTCCTGATAGGAGCGTGTCTGAATTTCCAGCAGCGGTGGCAGAGGCATTTTGTCGGTATTTTTTCCAAAGCTTTTGCGAAACCGTTTTTTTTCAGCGTAAGAATATGGGGATTGTTGATTTGCAATAGCCATGGTATTTCCTCTGTAAAAAATAATAACCTAGAAACAGATAAACCCATCCATGCTGCCATGGATGGGTATAACAAGAATATAAGAAGGGGCTTATTTTACCTCAACGCTGGCGCCAGCCTCTTCTAATTTTGTCTTCATTGCTTCTGCATCAGCTTTAGAGACACCTTCTTTTACAGTAGTAGGTGCGCCCTCTACCAAGTCCTTGGCTTCTTTCAAACCCAGACCTGTTAGTTCACGAACAGCTTTGATCACGCCAACTTTATTGGAACCAAAGCTGCTCATAACCACATCGAACTCGGTTTGCTCTTCGGCAACAGCTGCGCCAGCGGCAGGGGCGGCAACAGCAACTGCGGCAGCAGCAGCCGATACATTGAATTTCTCTTCCATAGCCTCTACCAGCTCGACAACTTCCATTACGGTCATATTGGCAATGGTTTCTAATATTTCATCTTTTGATACAGCCATTTTCTGCTCCTAAAATAATGATAAATTGATTATTGTTGCTTTGTATCTTTCACGGCTGCTATAGTCCGCACTAATTTTGCATGCGGTTCAGCCAGTGTTCGAACAAATTTTTCGACGGGTGCTTTCATGACAAACATCAGTTTGGCAATGGCCTCATCTTTCGTTGGTAAGCTGGCAACTGCTTCCAGTTGATCCGCACCATAGAGGTTTTTGCCAACACATAACGCTTTCACTTCCAGCTTATCAAAGGTCTTGCAGAATTCCTTCAGCAAACGGGCAGCGTCACTGGGTGCCTCCGTTGCCATCGCAATAAACAGCGGACCGACCAGTTGCTCATTCAGACACTCAAAATCAGTATCTTTAAAGGCACGCTTAGTTAGGGTATTTCTTACTACTCGAAGGTAAATACCACTCTCACGCGCCTTGTTGCGCAACTGGGTCATTTGATTAACCGTCAAACCACGATAATCAGCAACAACAGCAGAAATCGCCTTCGAAGCCACCTGAGCAACTTCTTCAACTACGGCTTTCTTTCCAGCTAAGTTTAATTTCACGTTACTGACCTCCTACAAATGCCACTTGCATGGCGGTTATGGTGGTCGATTCAGTTAGCACTGATCCGAACACCGTCTGCGCAGGATATTAAGCCTTGGCACCTGCGGTCTTCGACGGCGTTGATAAACATCATCGCCGTGAATTTATGGAATGGGGACGGTATTTTATAGGTTTAACGAAGATAAATCAATAGCAATACCAGGACCCATGGTTGTGGACAGCGTTATTTTTTTCAAATAGACCCCTTTCGCAGAAGAAGGCTTCAACTTCATGAGATCTTTAATCAAGGCGCTGACGTTTTCATTCAAATCATCGGCACTAAAGTCAATACTACCGACAGCGCAATGAATGATTCCATTTTTATCCGTACGGTAGCGGGCCTGACCTGATTTCGCATCCTGAACTGCGGCGGCAACATTGGGAGTAACCGTTCCCACTTTAGGATTAGGCATCAGTCCTCTTGGCCCTAATATCTGGCCCAACTGACCGACTAAGCGCATGGCATCAGGGGTCGCAATCAGTACATCGAAGTCCATATTACCGGCCTTAATGTCTTCTGCCAAATCCTCAAAACCAACGATGTCGGCGCCGGCGGCTTTTGCTTTCTCCGCATTATCACCCTGTGCAAACACAGCTACACGGACGGTTCTGCCGGTACCCTTGGGCAGACTGGTAGCTGAACGCACTACCTGATCGGATTTTCTTGGATCCACGCCAAGATTTACGCTGAGATCGACACTTTCTTTAAAGTTTTTACTGGCGACTTCTTTTAATTTGGCCACGGCATCAGTAATAGAATAAAGGGCAGTTGGATCTACTAATTTGCGTACTAATTGCTGCTTTTTAGATAACTTAGACATTGTTATTCCCCTTATTCCAAACCATCAACATCGATGCCCATACTGCGCGCAGTACCTGCGAGGGTGCGCACCGCCGCATCAAGGGAAGCCGCAGTTAAATCAGGCTGTTTTGTTTTCGCAATATCTTGCAACTGTTCAAGACTGACTTTACCAACCTTGTTGGTATTGGGAGTGCCGCTTCCGCTTTTCACACCTGCTGCTTTTTTGATAAGGTAAGAGGCGGGTGGAGTTTTGGTAATAAAAGTAAAACTGCGATCACTATAGGCTGTGATTACCACGGGAAGGGGCATGCCTTTTTCCACGTCTTGGGTTTGTGCATTAAATGCTTTACAAAACTCCATAATATTCAAACCGCGCTGACCAAGGGCAGGTCCAACCGGTGGACTTGGGTTGGCACTACCAGCAGGAATTTGAAGTTTGATATAGCCTTCAACTTTCTTTGCCATGATATGACTCCTTATGGGTTAAACGCCTTACGGCTCCCCGATAGCTTAAAATTAACAGAAGGTTTCGCATGACCTGTCAACCCGCTTTTTGCACCAGGCTGAGAACTGCAGGCGAATCGCTCTGACTCGATGACACTCAGGCTTTTTCCACTTGACCAAATTCAAGTTCAACCGGAGTAGAACGGCCAAAAATTAAAACAGCAACGGTTAGTTTGCTCTTTTCATAATTGACATCCTGTACCACGCCATTAAAGTCCGCAAAGGGGCCTTCTTTGATCCGGACGACTTCACCGGGTTCAAAGAGAACTTTGGGACGAGGTTTGGTGACCCCTTCTTCAACGCGTTGTAAAATGGCTGACGCTTCAGCGTCGGAAATGGGGGTGGGGGTCTGTCCGGTACCGCCAATAAAGCCCAGAACTCTGGGTATAGCTCTGACCATATGCCAGGTTTCATCGTTCATGACCATATTGACCAGGACATAGCCTGGAAAAAATTTACGGGTACTTTTGCGCTTTTGACCTGCACGCATCTCCACCACTTCTTCGGAAGGCACCACGACTTCGCCTATTTGCTCCTGCAGGTTGTGATGCTCGGCACGTGTTTTAATTTCTCGCATGACCATATTTTCATAGCCGGAGAAAGCTTGCACGACAAACCACTGTTTTCTATTATTTTCTTCCACAATTACTTAACCTAAATGCGTTATTTTTCCAATAGTCCACATCATACCGGAATCAGCCAGCCATAATGAAAAACCCGCTATTGAGACCATGACGACGACGATTATTGTTGTTTGAACGGTCTCTTTTCTTGTTGGCCATACAACTTTTAACAATTCTGATTTTGCCTGCAGAGTAAAGTCAAATATTGCCTGTCCCTTACTCGTAAAGTAACCAAACCCCAACACGCCCAAAAACCACAGTAGCCATACTATGGCAATGATCGGTCCAGAGAGATGTAAGGCGTAACTTAAATAAAATGCTAGAATAGTAATGGAAAGAATTATAAGGGTAAACAATCCGTCTATAAACTTACTTGCTTTGATCATACTATTTACCTGATTTGGCAGGCCAGGAGGGAATCGAACCCCCAACCTGCGGTTTTGGAGACCGCCGCTCTGCCAATTGAGCTACTGGCCTAATATAGCATAGGCAGGACAAAGCCTGCCTACTAATCATTACTCAATGATTTTAGCTACAACACCAGCTCCAACGGTTCGGCCACCTTCGCGAATCGCAAAGCGCAGACCTTCATCCATAGCAATTGGAGAGTGCAGGCTAACCATCATCTGAACATTATCACCGGGCATTACCATTTCCACACCTTCTGGTAATTCAACACTACCGGTAACGTCGGTTGTTCTGAAATAGAACTGTGGTCGGTAGCCATTGAAAAATGGTGTATGACGTCCACCTTCATCTTTTGACAGCACGTAGACTTCGGCTTCAAATTTAGTGTGTGGCTTAATCGAGCCTGGCTTGGCCAGAACCTGTCCACGCTCTACTTCATCACGCTTGGTTCCACGCAGCAAGACTCCCACGTTGTCTCCAGCTCGACCTTCATCCAGTAACTTGCGGAACATTTCAACGCCAGTACAGGTGGTTTTGAGGGTATCGTGAATACCAACAATTTCAACTTCCTCACCAACTTTGACAATCCCTTTCTCAATACGGCCTGTTACTACTGTGCCGCGTCCAGAAATGGAAAACACATCTTCGATAGGCATAATGAATGGTTTATCAATAGCACGCTCTGGTTCAGGAATGTATGCATCCAGCGTTTCCACCAGCTTAACAATAGAGGGCATGCCAATATCGCTGGTATCGCCTTCGAGAGCTTTTAAGGCTGAACCGGTAACAATAGGAATATCATCACCAGGGAAGTCGTAGCTGCTCAGCAGATCACGTACTTCCATTTCCACAAGCTCCAGCAGTTCGGCATCATCAACCATATCTGCCTTGTTCAGGTAAACAACGATGTAAGGTACACCTACCTGACGTGACAGCAGGATATGCTCACGCGTCTGAGGCATAGGACCGTCAGCTGCGGATACCACTAAAATCGCACCGTCCATCTGGGCCGCACCGGTAATCATGTTTTTGACATAGTCAGCGTGTCCAGGACAGTCAACGTGCGCATAGTGACGTGCAGCAGACTCATACTCAACGTGTGCCGTTGAAATAGTGATTCCACGCTCACGCTCTTCCGGTGCCGCATCGATATCAGCATACGCCTTTGCAGAACCGCCATAGGTTTTTGCCATAATTGTTGTAATAGCAGCAGTCAGTGTAGTCTTACCATGGTCAACGTGGCCAATTGTGCCGACGTTAACGTGTGGCTTACTGCGCTCAAATTTTTCCTTCGCCATCGGAAAATCTCCCCGTAGTATGTTAAATTATCTTTGGTGCCCACAACTGGAATCGAACCAGCGACCTCTTCCTTACCAAGGAAGTGCTCTACCGCCTGAGCTATGTGGGCGCAAGTCCAGGCAAACACTTTTGTAACTGGAGCGGGTGATGGGAATCGAACCCACACTATCAGCTTGGAAGGCTGAAGTTCTACCATTGAACTACACCCGCTTTATCCCGAAATGGTGGAGGGGGAAGGATTCGAACCTTCGAAGGCAGTGCCGTCAGATTTACAGTCTGATCCCTTTGACCGCTCGGGAACCCCTCCTCAAAAGAACGCTATTTTCGATGATGACGCATGATAAGTCAAGACATTCATCATTGTTTTTTATACCTGACGCAGTCGAAATGTGCAGTTTAGCCGATTGTTGGTCTCTGTTGCTCTGTTTTGAAATAAAATGCCATGCTCAGCCTATTATTTATTTGAAACAACAATGAAAACGGCGATGTTCCATAAAACCACAAATGATGACCGCGCAAGTATAGGTGGTGCTGGCACCAGGAATCGAACCCGGGACCTACTGATTACAAGTCAGTTGCTCTACCTGCTGAGCTATACCAGCTATTTTAGAAATTAAAAACCTGACG
>JAFIFT010000024.1 GCA_020831865.1 Legionellaceae bacterium
ATTGAAGGCCCTATGTATTTGATCCATTTCTTATTTTTGTGTGATCTATTTCTTACAAAAAATAAAGCCTATTTGAGTCTTAAAAAATCATGACTGCGTGAGTAAATACTTTTTCTTGAAATTTTGCTGCGGAATGTCCGATACTACGTGCAACCTTGGCATTTTAGCAAACCCCGATTTCCCCCCCGATCTTTCTGGCAAGCTAACCTTTGAAAACCATCCGGCCAGACAATATTATGAACCGAGGGAAGATAGTCAAATGGCCCAGTGGTTGCGTGCTCATTATTTGCCGATTATTAGTGGTGCATCCGGTGGTGTTGGCAAGACACTGAGTGGACTCGCAACCTTTATCGAGCTTTCAGCTCAGGAACTCAGATTTTTGGGTTTATTAATTGCCTCCTCAACGATAGCCTTGGGTCATCATTCCTTTTTCGAGGTGATGCGACCGCTCAGTTTTGTGACGGCTCCCATAGAAGAGAAAAAGAGTTTATTGGAATTTTATGAGCAAATGCTCCCGGCGGAAGTGCTGGAGCTGGCATCCTACCAAGAGCACATCAACGGTCCTTACGGTGCAGCTTTGATCAAACACTTACAGTTCGAGGCACCAGTGGATATTGATTGCGGGAAAAATCATCAAAGCTACGTCTGATGTCAAAATACATCTGATCTACTCACCACAAAGAGCTATTTTTGCAGCCCCATCCAATCTGTACTAAAATAGTACTGTATAGGTTTTTTTTATCGTTGACAGATGGCCTGATTCCATGAATAATGGCCCCTGAAATTAAGACTGTTTTAGTACTAGATTTTGAGGATGCTATGCTGCGTATCAGCAAGTTGGCAGATTACGGGACGGTGGTGATGGTGTTTCTGGCGAAACAGGCGCAGGGCTTAAGTAATGCCCGCCTGATAGCTCGTGAGACTCGTTTAGCGGTGCCTACCGTGAGCAAGATTTTAAAAAAATTGGCAGCAGCCGGTTTGCTGATATCCGAAAGAGGCACGAATGGGGGATACCGCTTAGGCTGTCCGGCCAGTGAGATATCGCTGGCGCAAATTATTTATGCGTTGGAAGAGCAGCGGGGGTTGACGGAGTGTAGCATGCATGCCAGTGACTGCGCTCTGCAGGGGCATTGCGCTATACAGGGTAACTGGCGCTTGATAAGCCAGGCGGTTGAAACCGCCCTGGACAGTGTCAGTCTGGCGGCTTTGGCCCGGCCACTCATCCAGCAAGCCGATTTAGAACGTGTCAAGCAGTTGGTCAGTGGAGAACATCGTGAATAACAGTAATGAACACATCCATTCCATGCTCGATCGGGATTACGAACATGGCTTTGTAACCGACATTGCCGTGGAAACCTTTGAGCCTGGTTTGAGTGAAGAAGTGATCCGGCGTATTTCGGCGATTAAAAAAGAGCCGGATTTTATGCTGCAATGGCGACTAAAAGCCTACCGGCACTGGCTGACGATGACGGAGCCAGCATGGTCAAGCGTGTCTTATCCTGCCGTAAACTATCAGGATATTTCCTATTTTTCAGCGCCTAAAAATAAAGAAAATGCACCGAAAAGTCTGGATGAAGTTGATCCGGAGTTACTGCGTACCTATGAGAAGCTGGGCATCCCGCTGCGTGAGCAGGAGATGTTGGCGGGTGTGGCTGTGGACGCGGTCTTTGACTCGGTGTCGGTTGCCACCACGTTCAAGGCTAAACTGGCAGAAGTGGGGGTGATCTTCTGCTCTTTTTCCGAAGCGGTACTGGAACACCCGGAGTTGGTAGCCAAATACCTCGGTTCGGTTGTGCCCTATCGTGATAATTTTTTTGCAACCCTCAATTCGGCTGTTTTTTCGGATGGCTCTTTTGTCTATATTCCACCCGGTGTGCGTTGCCCGATGGAGTTATCAACCTATTTTCGCATTAATGCCGCCTCTACGGGTCAGTTTGAGCGTACCTTGATCATTGCCGATAAAAACAGCTATGTGTCCTATCTCGAAGGTTGTACGGCACCCATGCGCGATGAAAATCAGCTCCATGCCGCTGTGGTAGAGCTGGTAGCGATGGAAGGCGCGCAAATTAAATATTCCACCGTACAAAATTGGTATCCGGGTGATAAAGAGGGTAAAGGGGGAATTTATAATTTTGTCACCAAGCGCGGTGTGTGCAAAGGTAAGCGCTCGAAAATATCCTGGACACAGATCGAAACCGGTTCGGCTATCACCTGGAAATATCCCAGCGTCATATTGCAGGGGGATGAATCTGTTGGTGAGTTTTACTCTGTGGCTTTGACCAATAATCGGCAGCAGGCCGATACCGGTACCAAGATGATTCATTTGGGTAAGAATACCCGTTCCACCATTATTGCCAAGGGAATCAGTGCCGGTAAGGCCCATAACGCCTATCGCGGTCTGGTACGCATTACCCCTGGCGCAGAAAACGCCCGTAATTTCACGCAATGCGATTCCATGCTAATGGGAAGTGAATGCTCGGCGCATACCTTTCCATACATTGAAGCCAAAAATCCCACGGCACAGATTGAACATGAGGCGACCACCTCAAAGATCAGTGATGAACAGCTCTTTTATTGCCAACAACGGGGCATTGAAACAGAAGATGCGGTTTCCATGATCGTCAATGGGTTCTGCAAGGAAGTATTAAAAGAACTTCCGATGGAATTTGCAGTTGAAGCCACAAAATTACTTGGTATCAGTCTTGAAGGGGCAGTAGGATAAACTATGTTAACGATAAAAAACCTGAATGTAGCTATTGAGCAGCAAGCGATTCTGAAAGGGATAAACCTGGAGGTAAAAGCCGGCGAAGTCCATGCCATTATGGGGCCCAATGGTTCCGGCAAAAGCACACTTTCAAAAGTATTGGCGGGCTACCCTGCCTATACGGTCAAAAGTGGCGAAATTTTATATCAGGGTGAGGATTTACAGGCCTTGTCCGCTGAAGCGCGGGCACAAGCCGGCGTTTTCCTCTCCTTCCAATATCCGGTGGAAATTCCCGGAGTCACCAATATTAATTTTCTCAAGGCAGCGGTTAATGCCGTGCGTAAAGGCCAGGGGCGCGAGACCCTGGATGCGCTGGATTTTCTCAGTTTTATTCGTGAAAAATGCCAATTACTGGATATGGACGAGAGTTTTCTGTATCGCAGTATTAATGAAGGCTTTTCCGGCGGTGAAAAAAAACGCAATGAAATCCTACAAATGTTGGCCCTCGAACCGAAACTGGCCATTTTGGATGAAACCGATTCGGGTCTGGATATCGATGCACTGCGGGTGATTGCGCATGGGGTGAATGCGATGCGTGATCCCAAACGCGCCATCATTATGGTGACGCATTATCAGCGGTTGCTTGACTATATCAAGCCGGACAAAGTACATGTTTTGCTGGGTGGTCGGATTGTCCGCTCTGGTGATAAGTCCCTGGCTCTGGAATTGGAAGAGAAAGGCTATGGCTGGCTGGAACAGGTGGAACCGCTATGACCGATGTGCTTGCGTATTATAATAAACAGGCGATGGCGCACAACACGGATCACTCGTGGCTTTCCCCGCTGCGTCAGCAGGGTGCGGCCGAATTGTTTCGCGGCGGATTCCCCAGTACACGTGATGAAAGCTGGAAATATACCCGTTTGGATTCCTGGTTGGCGCAAACCTATCCGGAAGCAGCGCTTGCGGCAAGCCTGCCACCCATCCAGACTATGCCTGTGGAAGCCTTTCAGGTTGTTGTGAACAATGGTCAGATAAGCTACGACAGCAGCCTGTTGCCAGAGGGACTGCAGCTCCTGTCGTTAGCTGAGGCAGCGGCCACTGCAAGTGACTGGGTCGAGCGGCATTTAAATCATATCCTGCAGCCCTCGCACGGTTTTCATGCGTTAAATACCGCGATGCTGGCGAAAGGTGTGACTATTCATGTCGCGGACAATACCCATATCAGCCTACCCTTGTACCTGCTGCACTGGCAGTCCGGGGATACCCAGGCGGTTCATTTGCGTCATTTAATTGTGTTGGGCAAAAACAGTTCTCTCAGTCTTATTGAAGATTATCACGGCGCCGGTAACTGTGATTACTATACTAATGTGGTCTGTGAAGTGTGGCTGGAGGAAGGTGCGGTGTTCACGCATACTAAAATTCAGCGCGAGAGCAAACAGGCCTCGCATATTGGCCATATCGCCGTGACGCAGAATGCAAAGAGTGAATACCGCCACCATAGTCTGAGTATTGGTGGCAAACTTGCTCGTAGTGATGTGCAGGTTGATTTTCGACAGCAACAGGCGCATTGTCTGCTCAATGGAATTTATGCAGCGGCGGAAGGGCAACATCTGGATCAGCAGATTAGTTGCCGTCATCATGTCCCCCATTGTCAGAGTGAGCAGAATTATAAAGGGATTATGCAGGGAAAATCGCGCGCGGTATTCAATGGAACGGTTTTTGTCGCCCAGGATGCTCAGAAAACCGAGTCCCGGCAGCAGAATAAAAACCTGCTTTTATCCCCACAGGCGGAAGTCGATACCAAACCGCAATTGGAAATTTATGCCGATGATGTGATTTGTTCGCATGGGGCAACGGTAGGTCAACTGGATGAAGAGGCTTTATTTTACCTGGCCACGCGCGGTATACCTGCTGAGCAGGCCCGCCCTTTTCTCATTCAGGCTTTTGCTACAGAAAATTTCAACAGGATGCCGAACCAGTCTTTGGCGCTATGGATGAAAGACTTGCTCGACCGGCAGATGGAGTAAACGACAATGACGAAGACAAGCGACACACTGCCTGCGTTCGATGTGGAACAGGTACGTAAGGACTTTCCGGCTCTGGCGCAGGAGGTCAATGGCCATCCGTTAATTTATTTTGACAATGCCGCGACGACCCAGCGCCCGCAAGCGGTCATTGATGCCATAAGCCATTTTTATACCCATGATAATGCCAATGTACACCGCGGGGTACATGCGTTAAGCGGCAGAGCGACAGAGCAGTTTGAGGCGGTACGTCACAAGCTTGCCCGCTTTATCCATGCCAACAGCGCCAAGGAGTGCATTTTTGTGCGTGGCACCACGGAGGCCATTAACCTGGTCGCTAACAGTTACGTGGCACCTGCGTTGCAGCCCGGCGATGAAATTATCATTAGCCATATGGAGCACCATTCCAATATCGTACCCTGGCAATTAATCTGCCAGCGCAGCGGAGCCGTACTACGGATTGCCCCTGTGAATCTGGATGGTGATATTATTGTCGAGGAATTTGCCCGCTTGTTGAATGATAAGACCTGTTTTGTCAGTCTAAATTATGTGTCCAACGCCTTGGGTACGATTAATCCGGTTAAAGAACTGATTGCCATGGCCCATAATCATGGGGTGCGGGTTTTACTGGACGGTGCGCAAGCTACGGCGCATTTGCCGATTGATGTCCAGGAGCTGGGCTGTGATTTTTACGCTTTTTCCGGCCATAAAATGTATGGGCCGACGGGGATTGGCGTATTGTGGGGCAAGATGGAATTACTCAACGCCATGCGGCCCTGGCAGGGCGGTGGGGAGATGATTAACTACGTGGACTTTTCGTATACCGAGTATGCACCGGTGCCGCAGAAATTTGAAGCGGGAACACCCGATATTGCCGGTGTCATTGGTTTGGGAGCTGCGCTGGATTATCTCTGGTCATTAGACATGGAGGCAATCGCGGCCTACGAACACTATCTCCTCGATTATGCCACCAAGGCCTTTACTGATTTAAAAGGATTTTCCATTATCGGTGTGGCCAAACAAAAAGTGCCCGTTATTTCCTTTGTGCATTCCAAAATTCATGCGCACGATGTAGGGACGATTGTGGATTCGGACGGTATTGCGATGCGCAGCGGTCACCATTGTGCCATGCCTTTAATGGAGTTTTTCAAGCTGGCGGCTACCAGCCGTATGTCCTTATCCTTTTACAATACCACGGCCGAGATCGATCGTTGCATGGAGTCGCTGCAATATGTCAAAGAGGTGCTGGCATGAGTCTGGATTTGCGTGAATTATACCAGGAGATCATTATCGATCATAATCGGAATCCCCGTAACCACTACAGCATGGCTGATGCCAGCGCTCAGGCGAATGGTTTTAATCCTTTATGTGGGGATAAACTGACCGTCTATTTAAAAGTGCAGCAAGATATTGTCGAAGCAGTGAGTTTTGTGGGTTGCGGCTGTGCGATTTCACAGGCATCCGCCTCCCTGATGACCGAAGCCTTGCAGGGGAAAACACTACAGGAAGCACATGATTTATTTCACTCCTTTCACCAGTTACTCACCAGTGATAGCGCCGAGCCTGCCGGCTTGAATAAATTAACGGTTTTGGTCGGAGTGAGGGCCTTTCCAGCGCGGGTAAAGTGCGCCACATTGGCCTGGCATACATTGGAGGCGGCACTAAAGCAGGATGCCCATCCTGTTTCAACGGAGTAATATGACGATGTTTGGTTTTGGAAAAAAGAAAGATACGGTGTTGCTGAAAGCGGCTATCATTGAGCAGTTAAAAACCATATTTGATCCCGAAATTCCGGTTAATATTTATGATCTGGGGTTGATTTACGATGTGATCGTTCAGGATGAAGGGCAGGTAGATATTAAAATGACCCTGACGTCTCCGGGCTGCCCCGTGGCGCAGACTTTTCCGGGAACGGTGGAGCAATCGGTATTGCGCGTTGAAGGCGTTCAGGAGTGTCTGGTGGAGTTGGTCTGGGATCCTCCCTGGACCCAGGATCGTATGACCGAAGCGGCTCGTCTTGAATTGGGTTTGTTCTAGGAATGAGGTCTGATACCTGTGACTGGCAGCCTTCAGCGGCACTGGAGCGGCTTCGCCAGCGAGCCCAGTACATCCAGCAGATCCGTCAGTTTTTTCTGCAACGCGGGTATCTGGAAGTAGAGACGCCGGCTATGGCTGCCTGTGGCAGCAGTGATGCGTATCTGGATAATATTACTGCCTGTTTTCGCCAACAAAGCTATTTTTTGCAAACCTCACCGGAATACCATATGAAACGCCTGCTGGCAGCGGGCAGCGGTCCTATTTTTCAACTGGCAAAAGTCTTTCGGGATGATGAGCTGGGACGCTGGCACAATCCGGAATTTACCATGCTGGAATGGTACCGTCCCGGTATTGACCACCACCAGTTACTGGATGAGGTAGAAAGCCTGTTGCAAGGCCTCATCCCTGTCGCTCCCATGCGTCGAGTCAGCTATCGTGAACTGTTTCTGCACTATTGCCAGCTTGATCCTTTCGAGGCCAGCATCCTCGACTTCCGCAAAACGCTGCAGGAATTGGAATTGGAGGGCATTTTGCCGGAGAGTGAACTGAACCGGGATCAATATCTGTTTCTTTTACTGGCGCAGTGTATTGAGCCCGCCCTGGCACAAGAAGGGGAGCTCGTGGCGGTGCTTGATTTTCCGGCCTCACAAGCAGCCCTCGCTAAAGTTGAAGCTGGGCGTGCGCAGCGTTTTGAAGTGTATTATGCCGGAGTAGAGTTGGCCAATGGCTTTCATGAGTTGACGGATGCAGCGTTGCAACGTCAGCGTTTTCAAGAGGATCATCACCAGCGTGTGGCGCTGGGCAAAGCACCTGTGCTTCCGGATCACCGCTTTTTGGCAGCACTGAGCGCCGGCTTACCACCCTGTAGCGGAGTGGCCCTTGGCGTTGACCGTGTACTGGCCATGGCATTGGGCGTTCATAGCATTGCCGAGGTTATGGCCTTTGGTTTTGAATGTGCCTGAAAAGGGGCTCTTCTGAAAGCCCATCTCCCGTAGCGAATTGACCGCTCAAGGCTGAGCGGTCATGGTTCAGCTTTACTAGAAAAGCACCTTTGCGAGGTTATCATTTGGTTCGTTCTCATGAGACGATGAAGCTTTGTTGTCCGAAGGTGGAAAAAAAAGAGATCTATCGACACTGCTCGGGCGGGTTATCTCATTGTGACACCGTTTCTTTGCAGGGGAAGGGCAGTATTGTCTGAGTACATCTTTATCTGCATCGTTCCCCGGCTGTACACCGTAAACTCTTGTTATGTTTTCTTGGGGTTGTTCCGTAATGGTATGAGCATATTGTTTTCCCCAACTCATCAGATCGTTCGATGAAATAACAAGCGTTCGATGATCTCCACGATTTTCTTCTATCTTTAAATTTTCGCTTATTTTAAAGGGAAGAGAATCAGTATTCGCTAAGATAGCCAATAGATAAAACAGGTTCTCAAACGCAGGCGTAAAATCGCCACTCTTGTTATCAATGCTCGTTAGTACTCCATCTTCCACGGATATGGTACCTGCGGCATAACATTTCGCATATGTACGATCTTGGCCAGTTATTTGGTAGTGTGCGGGTATGATGTTGTTTGCGATGCCTTCAGGAGCGAACCAGAGTTTTCCAGTTTGATCAACCAAAAAGCGAAAACGCGTTTTTTCAGCATATTGATTGGTTTGTACAGCACCGCAAAGATCATTAAAATTATTCAATGAATAAACTTGGTAACTTACATTATTCAAGTTTTTTCTTCGGACTGTTGATCCCCTGGTATTGCAGGTTTTGGTGGGTTGGACTTTAAATAATTCTTCGAATGATTTAGTAGGTTGAGTCGATTTAGAAAAATTAGGACGTACCTTGGGTTTAGTGTATGTAGTGTAATTGCTACTATTCGCGTTAGTAGGATTAGTATGTATACCGGGCATGTTGAGGTTCTCCAATAAATGAACTAATTATAAACATAGTGATAATGTTTGTAAAGAAGAATAAATGTATTAAACATAGTGTGCTTATTAAGTTACTAAAAAATAAAAAAAATCAGTGATATTCCAATGCTCTTCTGTTGCGTGTTGCCCCAGGGTGGATTAAAAAAAGATTTTTTGATGGATGACAGACAACTGCTGTGGCAGAAATAAGAGTACGCCGGGGACAGGAGGCAGACATCATGAGCGGAATGTGATGGTCTGTCTTGACCCGGCGCAAAGCACGTATAAAGGGATGGCAGGCCTGCTTTACAGCATGGCGATGGATGCCAAAGTTCGACAAAGCTTAGGTGCCCTGGCGTATGCCGCGCCTCCCGCGCTCAAGGTCGCGGGAACGCATCACCATGGCCAATACCGGCTTGTGTTTATAGATTGACAGTGGCCTCGCAGGCTGCCAGTTTTTGTATTTCACTGCCAATCAGGTCCAGTAACTCCTGATTCTCCGTATTCTCCCGCCACTGGATGGGAGATTGTTCCGGTCTGGAGTTCATCGCGGTCATGAATTGAGACAGAGCGGCAAGGCATTGTTGGATAGTGTCATCAGGGATGTCACTTGGTTTTTCGACGCCAAACAACTCAAGAATAATATGCCCTAATGCACTGTTCGTTTTAACTTTGCTTTCATAAGTGTAGGAGTGGCTAATTTTAGTCAGTACCAGAAAAAAAGAACCGGCCAATACATTTTTGAGAAAGGGTGCTACATGGGTATGGTAGTTTTGTCCTTCGAACTGGGTATCAATGTCACCGTAGGAAAACTTATAGCCATCAATGGTTGCGCTCAGTTTTTGAATGAAGCCGATATCCTGTTCGCGCTCTGGATTATACGTGCGGGGGCGCAATGGGTTAAAAAATCGCTGTGTATCAAATTGCTGACGCAGTTGATCATAGTTTTCTTTGCAGTTTTCGGCCGCTCGAAGCAAGTTTTTAAGGCTTGGCATATTCATGTTTGATATCCTTATGTCATAGGTCGATGATGGGAGATGGAAATTTGATTTTACGAGCTTTAGTGAACGGGAACAAGATAAATAGGAGAATTTTACGACTAAAAAGGAATCAAATCTGGCGGCTAAGGGTCTGACGTCTCGATAAGCGACAGTGCCGTTGATGGACAAGGGCAGCCAGAAATAGTACTGCTGTATGGGCGTCCGGCCTGCGGCCACCTAGCATTCGATGCTATTGACGGCCAGTCCCCCCATGGAAGTTTCTTTGTAGATGCTCTTCATATCCATGCCGGTTTGTTTCATCGTACGGATGACTTTATCGAGCGAGATTTGATGTTGTCCATCACCTATCAGTGCCATTCTGGAGGCATTGACCGCTTTAACCGCTCCCATGGCATTGCGCTCTATACAGGGAATTTGTACCAGCCCCATGACCGGATCACAGGTCATCCCTAAATGATGCTCCATGGCAATTTCGGCCGCATTTTCAATTTGGGCACTACTGCCTCCCATGACGGCAGTTAAACCGGCAGCGGCCATGGAAGAGGCAACCCCGACTTCCCCCTGACAACCGACTTCGGCGCCGGATATGGAGGCATTTTTCTTGTACAGAATACCAATGGCGGCAGCCGTCAGGAAATAGGTATAAATGTCCTCGTCATGTCGGCGGTCGCAGGCGTATTGGAAATACTTCATGACGGCAGGAATAATGCCGGCCGCACCATTGGTTGGAGCCGTGACAATGCGACCCCCACCGGCATTTTCTTCATTGACTGCCATAGCATACAGGTTGAGGTAATTCATGACGTCACTTTGTTCGAACAGGCTTGGCACCCCTCGATGTTCAACCAGTTTTTGGTAGAGTTCCGGTGCCCGGCGTTTGACCTGTAAGCCACCAGGTAAGATACCGCTTTGTTGACAGCCCCGGTCAATACAGGCAAACATCACCCTGGCCAGACGCATGATGCCATCATTAATGTCCTGATCGCTGCGCCAGCAGCGCTCATTTTCGCGCATGAGCTGGGCGATCGTCAACTGATGCGCGCTACAGAGCGCAAGCAGCTCTTTGGCGGTACTGAAGGGGTAGCGGGGTTCGCTTAAACCGTCAGAGCTTTGATCGATATCTTCTTCACGGACAATGAAACCACCGCCAATGGAATAATAGATTTGAGTTTTCAGGACTTGGTTCTGCTCATCATAGGCGCTAAAACGCATACCATTGGTGTGATAAGGCAGCAATTCTTTTTGCAAAAAAGGGAAGTCACGTTCTACGTCAAAAGGGATGGTTTTTTCACCCGCCAGACAAAGGCGTTGGGTACGCAAAATGTGCTCCATATTCGGCTGTATGTGCGCGGGATCAACCGTTTCCGGATCCCGCCCTTCCAGGCCGTTCAGGATGGCTTTGTCAGTGCCATGTCCTTTGCCGGTTAGGGCAAGGGAGCCATACAGTTCGATTTTGACCCGAGCAGTTTGCGGCAGGAGGTCTGCATCGCGGAGTAAATGGCTGAAGGCCTTGGCAGCAAGCATGGGTCCCACGGTATGTGAACTGGAAGGTCCAATGCCAATTGAAAACAAATCAAACAAGCTGATATTCATTTGCCTACACTCCTGCTTAGTACCTTAAGGGTACTCTGATTTACCCGGCCATTATACGGGTTGTTGTTTCATAAAGTATAACTATATTTTAGAATGAATTCAGTTTGTGTGCCATTCAGACGATCTTACTTGTTTTAGGACGAAGATTTACCGAAATTCCCTGGCAATTTTAGCGGATTTTCGGCAAAATGTGGCTACGTTTATGGAAACGTATTGATTTTCAAATAATATAAAGGGGATTATTTATGAAAATGAAACTTCTTGCTGTCGCAGCCATGGGCATGGTCATGAATACAGCGATGGCCGCTTCGAGCGCAACGCCGGTCACCACGGAAGAAGACAAGCTGTCCTACAGTATTGGTGCTGATTTGGGAAAGAATTTCAAACAACAGGGTATTGATATCAACCCATCGGCTTTGGCCAAAGGCATGCAGGATGGTATGAAAGATCAACTGCAGATGACCGATGAGCAGATGAAAGAAGTCTTAACGAATTTCCAGAAAAAATTAATGGCAAAACGTACCGAAGCCCATCAGAAAAAAGCGATGGAAAACAAAGCGAAGGGAGAGAAGTTTCTCAGCGAAAATAAAAGCAAGGAAGGGGTAGTGGTTCTGCCGAGCGGATTACAATATAAGGTCGTTGAAAAAGGTACGGGTGCTAAACCAGCCAAAGACGATACCGTTACGGTTGAATATACAGGGCGCCTCATTGATGGACAGGTCTTTGATAGCACGGATAAAACCGGCAAGCCTGCCACGTTCAAAGTATCGCAGGTTATCCCCGGTTGGACGGAAGCGCTGCAATTAATGCCGGCGGGATCTACCTGGGAAATTTTCGTTCCGGCTGCCCTTGCCTATGGTGAGCGAAGTGTTGGCGGTCCGATTGGTCCGAATGAAACGCTGATTTTTAAAATTCATTTGATCTCGGTAGACAAAGCCAAGTCCTAAGGATTTTGGTGTATCCCTTTCTCCCGATCAGCCGCTGATCGGGAGCTCTTTTGGTGATTGACCTGCATGAATCGTCCAAACCTGCGTAAAACCCTGCTTGTTTTTGTACTCGGATTTTCTTCCGGATTACCCATGGCGCTGTTAAGTTCTACCTTACTGGCCTGGTATTCTGTGCATCAGCTTTCGGTTATCGGGATTGCATCCCTGAGCCTTTTGGGCTTGCCCTACATTCTCAGGGTACTTTGGAGTCCTCTGCTTGATCGTTTTTATTGGTCCGCGATTGGCCGGCGGCGGAGTTGGATTGTCGTCTGCCAGATACTGCTTGTGCTGGGCTTTAATCTATTGGCCTGGTTGTCTCCTGCCACAACACCTGGAACGATTGCCGTACTGGCCTGTATTCTGGCGGTTGTTTCGGCAACACAAGACACCGTTATTGATGCGCATCGAACCGAATATTTAAGTCCGGCCTGGCATGGTTTGGGGGCATCGGTAGCGGTTACCGCCTATCGCATCGCCCTGTTAGTATCAGGCGGCCTCGCTTTAGTTCTGGCTCAGCACTTTGGCTGGGCTTTTATGTTTCAATGTATGGGATTATTGCTGATTCCGGCAATGCTCGCCACTTTGTGCAGTACCGAACCCGCCCATCCGCCCCTGGCTAAACTGGGCTTGCGTCAGGCATTTTATATGCCATTACAGGAACTTTGGCGCCGGCCTTATTGCTTCTCGCTGGTAGGCTTTATTCTGCTCTACAAGCTGGGGGAAGCCTTTACGAGCTCTACCAGTGGTATTGTGATGCCTTTTTTAATTCAAGGGATTGGTTTTTCGTTGGATCAGATTGCCTATGTTCACAAAATCATTGGGGTACTTGCCATCGTGGTAGGAGGGCTATTGGCTGGCATCCTGTTAATGGTCTGGCCTTTGTATCAGGCTTTGCTGTGTTTTGGTCTGTTGCAGGCAGTGACCAACGCTTTATTTGTGGCCTTGGCCATGCTGGGGGCAAATTTCCCCCTGTTTGTTGTCGCTGTGGTTGCCGATAATCTGGCGGTCGGCATGGGAACGACCGCCCTGGTTGCTTTGCTGATGCGTATCGTGGATCAGCGCTTTACGGCAACCCAGTTTTCATTGCTGGTGGCTTTGGCCAGCCTGCCCAGAGTGCTCTCTGGCCCTTTTGCCGGCTACTTACAGCTCTATTTTGGCTGGATTGGTCTGTACCAGTTATCGGTTTTTTTTGCCTTGTTATTTCTGCCTTTCTTATCTCGCTTGCGGCACGAACTTGGTCGTTGTGACAGCGCACAATTGGAACCGGCCTGAGCGTCCTGAGCGTAAAAAAGCCTCACGCAGTGGTGCGGAATATTTTTATATCCCCTATACTTGTGTTACCATTTTGACAAAGTGGCAGAAGAATGCCCTTTGTAATTATTCATGAGGTGTGTAATGACAAAACTGGACAGAATTATTGCGGCTTTTCTTGGTTTCTCTGAACAGGGTTTGAATGTGCTCAGTTATCTGGCGCAGCATGGAAAAAAGGATGCGGTTGAGGACCTTCTTTTGCGGGGCGGAAAAGAGGAAGATGCTGTTTACGGTTATGCCTTGGCGGGAGAGGTGGAGCAAGTGAATGCTTTCATCAAATCAAGTGCTGAGCCAGAGCGTGATTTATGCATCAAAAGTGCTATTAGAGGCTATGCCAGAAGAGGAGATGAAGCTAATATCCAGGCTATTGATGGGTACCGGCGCTATCAGTCTGAGCGACTTCTCGGGCTGGCTCAAGCTGGTAACAAAGAGGCGATCTTGCCGATCCTGAACAAGGATAGATCCCTTCTTTATGTGGTCGTTGAAGGCTATGCCAGTGGTAATCATGCGCACTTATTAATCGAACTCATAGAAAACACTGGCTTTTATTCCGATGCCATTTACCATGCGGCGCGCTCCGGTCATAGAGAGTTGGTCAATCAGCTGTTAGAGCACTCGCTCAAAGCGGATTTTTCCCGGTCTGAAAAACTTCGTAACAGGGCTGCTCAAGGCTACCTTGCCGGAAGTCATTTTGCTGATGCGGCTCGTATGGTGGAGCATGGCGCAAGTCTGAAAGCCTGTTTTTCCGAATTAAATGCTCTGCGTAATTCATCGAATTTTGAACCGTATTTTGCCTTTCTGGCGCATATGGATAGCTTGGAGGGTCGACAAGAAGGGTATAAGCAATTGTATGAGCTTGCAGAGAGCTTATCGGGTGAGTTGAGCATGGGGTTATCAAAGATTACCAAAATTGAGGAAAAAACAGCGAAAATGGCAAGTACAGGTTTAAACTATATTGGTTTAAACTATATTGAGACAGAGCAGATGGTAAAAAATTCACAAGGTGAGTTGGTTAATTCGCAGGATGGTGCGAATAAAGGCAATATTACCCTTGCTTATCTGGCCAAAGTCATCGAGAATGAACTGACTTTAAAAGTGAGCGCTGATGAGGAAGAAGGAATGAGTATTTCTTTTTCTTACCATAGGTAAGACCTGTGTACAGTGTCACATTATTTTGATTGTATTATCATGAATGGCACCGAGGGTGGGACTCGAACCCACGCGCAAGTGACGTGGTCAAGCAAATTTGTACACCCCAGTTAAACCACTTTTTTCAATAACCCCCAATAGCGATTTTCAAATGGATTGGGGCTTTGATAATCCAAAGACGAATGCAATCTTTGATGGTTATAAAACATGGTAATGTAATCCAGAATTTCTTGTTTTATAAGGGTTCAACGAATAAGAAATCATGCGTTGATAACAGTAGGTCTGAGGCGGACTAAATCCTCGTTCCACTGTTGCACTTCACTGTTGAAATGGCGTCATTTTATCAACGCACCTTTCCTCATACTCATTTCATTTTAAAAAACGCTATTGATCAATTATCAAGCACCATGGTAATATTTGACCCTAAATAACGATGGTTTGGGAAATAAGTTTGAATTCACTTCATAAGGCTGTTAGCACTAAAAATCTAACACAGGTAAAAATCATGGTTCAGGAGGGAGCCGATATCAATAGCATTGATCAGGAAGGAAACACCCCGCTCATGTTAGCGGTTATCGATAATAATGTGCACATGGTCCGTTATCTCTTAACTCACACCGTTGACTTATATAAAAAAAATAACAACAACGAGATTGCGCTAAGTCTGTCAAGAGGAGGCGATCCAGAGATAACAAAAATGCTTGTTATTCAACATGTAACTGATGATTCTTCTGTGCAAACATCGATGGACGATAATACTCAGACCCTTACAAACAAACTGATTACTACCTTATTATACAAACACAAACGAAAAGGATGGAACGCACAGGATTGTGTTAATTTACGCTATTATATTCAGTCGTTAAACTCACAGTTCGTGAATTTTACAGCAAATCAGTTTGAATCGTATATCCGTCATCAAGAAACCGCGACCAATGATTTTTATGGCTCTTATCCCTCCGATGATTCGGATTCAGACGAGGAGTTGGCTTATCATCAGCTACCGGGATCAACTCAGAAAAAACTTGAAGAAAAATCACAAAAATACCAGACACGTGGACAGTTGGATAACTTGTTTTTTAAGAGAAAAACCGGTGAACGAAGTCGCGGCGATATTAAACCAATCAACGAAGCCTCTAGTATTTTTGATCTGAAGCAAAGAACGCACATATACCGAGGAAAGAACGACGATCCGGGCAAAATAGCGCGCGATTTACGGCATTTAAATTGTCATTTAGAGAAAGGCGACAGATTGGAAGAAGCAGAAAAACGAGTAGAAACCGTCTTTTATTGTGCGCAATATAGGGGGGTTACGCATTTAACATCAAAATGGAATCAGGACAGTCGTAAAGCGCATCGCATTGAAAATGAAACAGGTCAACCACAATACAGTGCTTCGGT
>JAFIFT010000004.1 GCA_020831865.1 Legionellaceae bacterium
CTTCTGGTGCAGTCCACTCCCATGGTGTGACGGGCGGTGTGTACAAGGCCCGGGAACGTATTCACCGTGACATTCTGATTCACGATTACTAGCGATTCCGACTTCACGGAGTCGAGTTGCAGACTCCGATCCGGACTGAGACCGGCTTTTCGGGATTAGCTGACTCTCGCGAGCTCGCAACCCTTTGTACCGGCCATTGTAGCACGTGTGTAGCCCTACTCGTAAGGGCCATGATGACTTGACGTCGTCCCCACCTTCCTCCGGTTTGTCACCGGCAGTCTCCTTAGAGTTCCCGCCATTACGCGCTGGCAAATAAGGACAAGGGTTGCGCTCGTTACGGGACTTAACCCAACATTTCACAACACGAGCTGACGACAGCCATGCAGCACCTGTCTCTGCGTTGCCGTAGGCACCCCTTCGTCTCCGAATGGTTCGCAGGATGTCAAGGGTAGGTAAGGTTCTTCGCGTTGCATCGAATTAAACCACATGCTCCACCGCTTGTGCGGGCCCCCGTCAATTCCTTTGAGTTTTAGTCTTGCGACCGTACTCCCCAGGCGGTCAACTTATTGCGTTAGCTACGCCACTAAGTACCTTTATGTACCCAACAGCTAGTTGACAGCGTTTACAGCGTGGACTACCAGGGTATCTAATCCTGTTTGCTACCCACGCTTTCGTGCCTCAGTGTCAGTATTAGGCCAGGTAGCCGCCTTCGCCACTGGTGTTCCTTCCGATCTCTACGCATTTCACCGCTACACCGGAAATTCCACTACCCTCTCCTATACTCAAGTTAAACAGTATTGGCTGACCGCCCCAGGTTAAGCCCAGGAATTTCACAGCCAACTTATCTAACCACCTACGCACCCTTTACGCCCAGTAATTCCGATTAACGCTCGCACCCTCCGTATTACCGCGGCTGCTGGCACGGAGTTAGCCGGTGCTTCTTCTGTGGGTAACGTCCAATCTATCAGCTCTTAACCAATAAACCCTCCTCCCCACTGAAAGTGCTTTACAACCCATAGGCCTTCTTCACACACGCGGCATTGCTGGATCAGGGTTCCCCCCATTGTCCAATATTCCCCACTGCTGCCTCCCGTAGGAGTCTGGGCCGTGTCTCAGTCCCAGTGTGGCTGACCATCCTCTCAGACCAGCTACCGATCGTCGCCTTGGTAGGCCTTTACCCTACCAACTAGCTAATCGGACGCAGGCTAATCTCAAAGCGCCAGGCCATAAGGTCCCCAGCTTTACTCCTCAGAGCTTATGCGGTATTAGCTTGGGTTTCCCCAAGTTGTCCCCCTCTTCAAGGTATATTCCTACGCGTTACTCACCCGTTCGCCACTCGCCACCCTTCTAGCAAGCTAGAATGTGCTGCCGTTCGACTTGCATGTGTTAGGCATGCCGCCAGCGTTCAATCTGAGCCAGGATCAAACTCTTCAGTTCAATCGCTTCTCTTCTACTTCTCGCTTGCACTCCTCTCAGAGCGCCCACACAGTTTGTCTCTTTCTCTTAATGACTTCGCCCCGAAGGCGTGATGCGTATTCTACCCATTTTATTATCCTTGTCAAACCTTTTTTTTAAAAAAATTCAGGTCAAGAACAGAAACAAGCGCTACAGGACAGCTCCTACCTTATATAGGTTTGCTTCGTTTTTTTTCCTCAGCAAAACGCAACCCGTTACTGCCAGGAGCCGTATCGAGGCACTGGCACTGGTGGGATAAGGTAGGTTAGTCCAATATTGTGATTTCAACGCGTGAAATCCGCCGCTTGCCCACCTGGATAATGTACTCTTGATTATCCAGCAGGGTCAGATTTGCATCATCAAGGCGTTGCCCGTTTAATTTGACCGCACCTTGCTGTATTAAACGTATAGCTTCTGAGGTGCTTTTTGTCAAGCCAAGCTGCTTCAAAAGATGAATAATACCGCTATTGTGGGCAATATTCACGGCTTGCAACGGCAAATTATCGGGAATCTGCCCTTTTTGAAAGCGCGCGATAAAATCTTCCTCAGCTGCATCAGCCGCTGCCTTATCGTGAAAGCGCGTAATGATTTCTTTTGCCAGTTCGATCTTAACATCTCGTGGATTGCGTCCTTCCACGACCTGCTGTTTCATCTGCTCAATCTCGGATAAGTCTTTGAAGCTGAGCAACTCAAAATACCGCCACATTAAGGGATCGGATATCGACATGAGTTTGCCAAACATGCTGCCCGGACTTTCCGTAATGCCGATATAATTCCCCAGCGATTTTGACATTTTTTTCAGACCATCCAGCCCTTCCAGCAGCGGCAACATCATGACCACTTGTTGTGGTTTATTAAAATGCCGCTGCAGTTCGCGCCCCATGAGCAAGTTAAATTTCTGATCGGTGCCTCCCAGCTCGATATCGGCATGCATGGCAACGGAATCGTAGCCCTGTAACAAGGGATAGAGGAATTCATGTATCGCGATTGCCTGCTGATTGGTATAACGTTTGTGGAAGTCATCACGCTCAAGCATACGGGCGACCGTACTGGTTCCCGCCAGTCGGATGAGATCCGCTGCTGTCAAAGCTGTCATCCAGCTTGAGTTAAATACAATATCCGTTTTTTCCGGATCGAGTATTTTATACACCTGCTGTTCATAGGTTTTTGCGTTTTCTCGAATCTCCTCTACACTGAGGGGTTTTCGGGTGACATTTTTCCCGGTTGGATCGCCAATCATGGCCGTATAATCACCAATTAAAAAATGAACCCGATGCCCGGCCAATTGAAATTGACGCATTTTGTTGAGTAAAACCGTATGTCCCAAATGCAGGTCGGGAGCCGTCGGATCAAAACCGGCTTTAATCACCAGGGGTTTGCCAGTGGCCAGCTTTTGATCCAGCGCTTCGGCCGGGATGACCTCAACACAACCACGCAATATTTCTTCTTTACTCATTGCCTGTCTTTTAATCATTAAAAACCCTTTTTTTTCAATGGACTGTACATAATTTTACCGAGACCATTCGGCCCCTTGCCTGCTAAAGCTGACAATATTTATTGACGCCAACCCTCTACAGCGAGTATCTTAGC
This sequence comes from Legionellaceae bacterium, assembly GCA_020831865.1. Taxonomy (GTDB): domain Bacteria; phylum Pseudomonadota; class Gammaproteobacteria; order Legionellales; family Legionellaceae; genus JAFIFT01. Next base: position 3,046 of record JAFIFT010000004.1, read on the forward strand.
CCGGTTTGCTAAATCTGTCGATAAGTGGCACAGAATGACGGCCTTTGTCCAGTACCGAAATGTGCATTACTATGGTCGGACATTGGGCGAGCTGCTATTGTGTGGTGAAACAGGTGGCCGCAATGAGGGGATACCTTCCACAATATGACGTAAAATAGACACAGGTCACCAGCCGCCAAGCTTGTGCGTCAGAAGCCACAATGCCTGGTACCCGATACGTGAATCAGGATGGTTTGTGATTTCCTGGGGTAGTACAAATAAGAAGAAGTCAATATGGATTATGCGCTCCGAGGTATGCATGCAGGAAAATAAAAAACCGTCACGGTTACTGGCGTTACTGGCCCTGATAGCGGCTATTGGCTTACCTTTTCTTTTAGTCAAAACCTTTCATCATAAAACGATCAGTGCCTCTACCAATAAAAAACTAAGCCTGCCCCAGGCAAAGCCTACCCCGAAAAGGTCGAAGTCAACGGTTGTAAATAATGAATGGCAAGCGCTCACCACCCGTGAGGGCGATTCTCTGGCGAGTATTTTTAACCGCCTCGGTTTATCTGCACTCAATTTACAAGACGTCCTCAAAGACAATCCACACACCAAATTACTGACCAACCTGCAACCCAACCAGAATATTCAGCTCCTGATTAAAAACAAGCAGTTGGAAAAAATGATTATCCCTTTTACCACAACCCAGTTTCTGGTGGTCTACAGAGAAGGGGCGCTCTATCGATCTAAAATTAACTCTCGAAAAATGAACAGCCATAATCACTATCTGACCGCCAACGTACGTGGCTCACTCTACTCTACGGCCAAGCGCCTCAATATCCCCTACAAACTGATTCGTCAAATGACCGAAATTTTCAACTGGGATATTGATTTTTCGCGCGATGTCCGGGATGGCGATCGCTTCACGATTATTTATAAAGCATTTTATATTGAAGATAAGCTGGTCGGTACCGGTGATATTGTTGCCGTAACCTATACCAACCGCGGCAAATCGTTTCAGGCGATTCGACACAGTAATGCCCATGGTGAGTATGAGTATTATACGGCTGAAGGCAATAACCTAAAAAAAGCCTTTACCCGCTATCCGCTGAAGTTCAGCCATATCAGTTCGACCTTCAGCTTAAACCGCTACCATCCGGTACTGAAAAAGAAGCGCCCCCACAAAGGTGTTGACCTGGCCGCCCCTATTGGCACACCAATTTATGCGATAGGCGATGGCCGGATTGACATTATTGACCGTCATAATGGCTATGGTAATGTGATTAAAATAAAACACAATAAACATTATGCCTCCGTGTATGCCCATATGCTGCGTTTTCAAAAGGGAATCGCGAAGGGCGATTATGTCAAGCGGGGACAGGTGATAGGGTATGTTGGACAGACTGGACTGGCAACCGGCCCGCACTGTCATTTTGAGTTTCATATTGATAAAAAGCCCAAAAACCCGACCACGGTTGATTTGCCGCGCGCCGCTCCCGTGCCGCCCCAGGAACTGGCCATGTTCAAAGCCAAAGCCGGCACCTTGCTGGCGCAGTTAAAACTCTTTGAAGAAGCCAAGCGCATCGGCACTGGCGATAAGGAGCGCGAGGTCGTCTGAACAGAGTCCTTCAGGCTGCACAAGCTTATAAAAACAGATAACGACAGACGATAACCGAAGCGATAATCCCCGCCAGATCTGCCAGCAAACCAGCAGGAATAGCGTAGCGTGTTTTTTGGATGCCCACGACACCAAAATAGACGGCAATCACATAAAAAGTCGTTTCCGTGCTTCCCATCATGGTAGCGGCCAGCTTGGAAATAAAGGCATCCCCACCATTTTCCTTAATCAACTCGGCGGTAAGGCCCGTTGCCGCCGCACCCGAAAAAGGGCGAATTAAAGCCAGTGGTAATAATTCGCTCGGCATCCCCAGATAGTGTAAAAGCGGATCGAGCACTCGACTCAGTAAGGTAAAAAATCCGGAAGCCCTCAGCATACCAATAGCCATCAGCATGGCGACCAGGTAGGGAATCAAACGCACACAGGTGGTAAAACCTTCTCTGGCCCCCTCAATAAACACATCAAAAACGGCAATTTTCTTTAATGCCCCATAGAGCGGAATACCAATTAAAAATAACAAAAACAAACTATTGGAAAAACTTTCGGTCCAATCAACCATGCGAGGACTCCTCATCCAGCTGATAACGCGGCAGACGGGCAAAGGCTTTTACTGCGATGATGGCAACCAGCGTTGAAACTGAGGTGGCAATTAAGGAACTCACAATAATTTGGGTCGGGTGCGTGGCATGATTGATAGCCAGAAAATTAATCACTGTAATCGGGATAATCTGCACACTGGAAGTATTAATGACCAAAAAAGTACACATGGCATTACTGGCTTTATCTTTGACTTTATTCAGGGTTTGCAATTCTTCCATCGCCTTTAATCCAAAAGGGGTGGCGGCATTGCCAACCCCCAGCATATTAGCGGCCATGTTCATTAACATGGCCCCCATCGCCGGATGATCGGCCGGCACGTCCGGAAACAGTCGGGTCATGACCGGCCGCATCACACGAGAAAACGCGCCAATCAAGCCCGACTCTCTGGCAATCGCCATGATGCCTAACCACAGCGTCATAATCGCCGCCAGTCCGAGCGCTATTTCAAAACCTGTTTGTGCATAATCGGTAGCCGCTTTCACCACCGCCGCGACTTTACCTTCAATGATCCCAACCAAAACCGCCGTTACCATCATCGTCAGCCAAATTGCATTCAACATTTTGGTCTACCCTCCAATAGTGGTATAGTGACAAAAAAATAACTCAGAACCTGCCATGTTACAATGTTTTCTCCTCTTGAGCCTCTACCTTTCACTCCCTTGCGGCTGGGCTGAGCCGGTACACACCGAGGCAGGCCACCTGCAATCGGTCAAGCAACTATATCATGGCTTGGCAGAAAACCCGAAGACAAAGCTTATCCAGCGTCTGGACTATTTTAGCGCCGCCTTACTGGGAAAACCTTATATTCTATATGCACTGGGAGAAGGCACTTCGGCTCGTTTTGATCAGAATCCCCGCTTTCGAATGGATGGTTTTGACTGCGAAACTTTTGTCACTACGGTGATTGCCTTAAGCCTGAGCAAAAGTCCTCATCATTTCCCAAGCACGATGAACCGCCTGCGCTATCGCAATGATAGTCTTACTTTTCTCAATCGCCATCATTTTACGGATAGGGACTGGAACTACTATAACCAACGCGCCGGCATTCTCAAGGACATCACCAGACAAATTCATGATGAACAGCAACAAAGCCTGGCCAAGACAGCGAAAACCACGATTGACAAGGCCGCATGGATAGAAAAAACAGCGGCTCAGCGTGTACACCTCAAGCAGGCCAGCCCCACTGAGGTCCAGAAAGAGGTAGAACATCTGCGGCAAGCCGCCGCGCATATCAAGCCAGTCGAAGCAGAAATCCCCTACCTGCCGCTAAGCGCGCTTTTTGACGACCATCAACAACCCATCCCCACGATATGGCAACAAATACCTGACGGCGCGATTATCGAAATTGTGCGTCCAGACTGGCCCCTGCGCAAGCGCATCGGTACTAATCTGAATGTCTCTCATCTAGGCTTTGTCTTTTGGCACCAGAATAAACTCTGGTTTCGCCATGCCTCGTCTGAAAGCAACAAAGTCCAGGACGAACTTCTGGAGGACTATCTGCGTGCCGCGCTCAAAAGCCCCACCATCAAAGGCATTAACATTCAGGTGATGACGAGAGAAGCCTTAGACTAAAAGGCCTGACAACCCAGGCTGGCGTACCATTACTGGCCATGCTTTTTGGAGCATCGTATTGCTAAATGAGCGGCTATCCTTAATAATGGTCTAAGAATCGATGATGAGGAGTTAATATGCCGCAGCAGCCACGAACCATGTTGCCGCTCATAGGTCTTTTATCCAGCCTGGCATTAAGTGGATGCTATCACCCCCCTTATAATCACTTCAAACCCCACAATCGCGTGCTCAAACCTGCCGCCAAAGGCCTTGGTGTAGGGGCAGTGGCAGGCGCGCTGGCCGGCAATACCCTGGCCGGTGCCGCCATTGGTGGCGCCGCGGGTACGGCAGTGGGAATTTATCGGAGTACCCGATCAAATATTATCCAGCAACTGGCCAATCAGTCTATCCAATACGAGCAATATGGTGATATGCGTACATTGATTGTACCAACCGATAAATATTTTCTCCTCCATACCCCCCGATTAAATGAGCTGATGTATCCGGGGTTGGAAAACATCATCCGCCTGCTGGCAATGTACCCGGACAGCACGATTTATGTGGCAGGTTTTACCGATAACATCGGCTCCCGGCTGCATCAACAAAAAATCACCCAGGCACAAGCAGAGGCCATGCTCACCTATTTGTGGGCCAATGGTATCCATGCCAAATACCTGCATGCCGAAGGCTATGGTGAGAAACATCCCATTGGCGACAATGCCTTGATCCATGGCAGTGCCTTTAACCGCCGCCTGGAAATTCAATGGCGCAAAGCAGAGCCACCCAAGCTCGTCAAAGCGCATTATTTGGGCTGGAAGAAATAAGAAAACAACCCGTAGCCCATTAGCGTAAAGGTGCGAATCCACATTATGGCAAGTCGTTTTATTGGTGGTATTTTACTGATTGTTGGCACATCCATTGGCGGCGGCATGTTAGCGCTGCCGGTCGCAAATGCCGCCAGCGGATTTTGGGCATCGTCCGTTTTTTTGCTCATTTGCTGGGCCGCGATGACCTTGGGTGCTTTTTTGATTCTGGAAGCGAACCTGTATTTGCCCATCGGCAGTAATATGGTTTCCATGGCCAGAGCCACCCTGGGAATAGGCGGTGCCATGGTGACCTGGGTCACCTATCTTATCTTGCTCTATACCCTTCTGTCCGCCTATATCTCTGGTGGCGCGGATGTCCTGGGCAGCCTGCTGTTCTCATCCGGCCTGCATTTGAGTGCCACCCAAAACAGCATCCTCTTTACCCTTTTTTTTGGTGCTATCGTATACAGTGGCATTCGTCAGGTTGACTGGAGTAATCGCGCGCTGATGTTTGGTAAGCTCGGCGCCTATCTGCTGTTAGTCCTGCTCATCAGTCCCAGAGTGGAGCTTAGCCACTTTCATAGTGGTCACTACCAGTATATCGCCGGAACCCTGATGATTCTGATGACGTCTTTTGGTTTTGCGATTATTATCCCAAGCCTGCGTGAATATTTTAATGATAATATTCCGATGCTGCGCCGGGCAATTCTCATTGGCTCGTTAATTCCGCTCGTGTGCTATATTGCCTGGGATGCTGTGATTATGGGATCCTTGCCCACTGGAGGAGAACATGGTCTGGCCAGCCTGATGCATAGCGAACATACAACCAGCGACCTGGCGAAGCTGCTCAGTGATACCCTGCAACAAGGACTGATTAGCGGATTGTTTAATTTTTTTATTGCCATCAGTATGCTGACCGCCTTCCTGGGGGTTTCGTTATGTCTCATCAGTTTTCTCGCCGATGGGCTGTCTATCGAACAAAAAGGCAAGTCGGGCTTCGTCCTTTTTTTACTGACCTTTCTTCCCCCCTTGCTGGTCGTGCTAACCTATCCAGGCATCTATATTCATGCCCTGGATTATGCCGGTAGCTTTTGTATCCTATTGCTCCTGCTCCTTCCAGCGTTAATGATCATTGCCGGGCGAAAAAAATTCGCCCGTACCTATCAGGTATCAGGCGGGATGGCAGTGCCCTGGATAGTGCTGCTCTTTGCCTTACTGGCCCTGACCAATGCCCTGCTTCAGTTTCTCCGCTAGGGGCTTCCTGCCCCCTATAATGCCAGAAATAGCAGATAGAGTGCCGTCAACAGAGCCACACCCAAGGTCAGCCGCCCCCCGGGAACGAGCACCAGCGAATCAGTCGCCATCCGTCTGCCGCGCCAGGCCATCAGTGCTGGCAGGAATAATAACAATACCACACAGCACATGCCGGCATAACGCAAGGCTTGCAGATAAATACCGGGACTCACCAGGACCAGCAACAGCGGTGGAGTAAAGGTCAACAGCAAAATAGACTTGCCCTGCAGACCTGATTTTTTCAACGACAAGCCATCTGCCAGAAAATCAAATAATCCAATAGAGACGCCTAAAAAAGCCGTCAGCATACAGATGGAACTAAACAAGGCAAAAAAACCGCCAATCCAGCTATTGTGCACGGCTTGATGCAAGGCTTCGGTTAAACCGCTGGTGGCATGCGCACTGTTCATTAATTGTAATAGGCCATATTGGCCTTCGCGGGCAATGGTTCCCATAATGACCGCATCCCAGGCAATATAGCACACGAGTGGAATTAAAGATCCCCATAAGATCACTTTGCGCAAAGTCACGACATCATCATTAAAATATTCACGCAAACTGGGTACAATTGAGGCAAAACCAAAGGAGGTAATTAAAATCATCAAACTGCCGGTGATCGCCTGCACTCTGCCGCCATCAAGCCATTGCCAATGCACATGGGGGCTGATAATCAGCATCAGGAGCAATAAGACCCCCAATTTACCAAACATTAAGGCACGATTGACATAGTCAACGGCACGCATCCCGGCATAGACAATTAAACCAAAAATAAGGGTAAACATGCCGGCAGCCACGGCGGCCGAAACCGGAAGCCGCGCATAGGCCAGCAGTGACGCAAACACATCACTGCCGCCTGAAATATAGGCAGCCAACAGGGTATACAACAGAAAAAGGTAAGTAAACCATGCCACCACTCGCCCCGGGAAGCCCAAGGTTGATTGCGCCATAGATACCATATTACTGCCAACCGGCAAACGCATATTGACTTCCAGAACCAATAACGCGCCCACCGTCATCACCAGCCAACAGGCAAACAGAAAAAAAACGGAGTTCACAAAACCCACTTCTGCGGTCGCTACCGGCAGAGCCAACATCCCGCCACCAATGGATGTACCAATGATGAGTAAAATACCACCGATCAATTTAGATTGCGCCACTTGCCAAACCTTTGGTTCAATTTTAGTTCAATTATTGAGCAACATGATAATTGTTCTACCGAAACATGTCAAGTCTTCATTGTCTCATAAAAATTGCGGGCGAACTATTGAAAATGCAGGCAATGCACCTATCTATAATAATGGAAAACGTCAAAGATAGGGAGGAGAGTATGAGTATCATCAAGCGAGAGTATTACCCACTGCAACTGCAAAAAGACTTAGGCCATATGTTTGAACAATTTTTTAAAGGATACACAGATGATCCCTCGTTTGTCGATACGGGAACCTGGGCACCCGCAGTCGATATTAAAGAGGAGAAAGATAAATTTCTGGTGATTGCCGACATCCCGGGCGTGGCGAAAGAGGATATTAATATTTCTCTGGAAAATAGTGTGTTGACGCTGCACGGAGAACGAAAATCAGAAATCAAAGAGGAAAAAAACGGCTACTTCCGGACGGAGCGCATCCAGGGTCAGTTTTACCGCCGCTTCAGCTTGCCCCAGACGGCCGATGAAAATCAGATCAGCGCTAAATACAAACAAGGGGTTCTGGAAATTACCGTTCCCAAGAAAACAGTGGCGCATCAAAAAAGAATTGAGGTCAACCTGGAAGATTAGCAACCTGTGAGATGCGCGGTTGGCCACAAGCCTATGGCCAGAGGTCAGTTGGCCTGAGGCTTGGCCTGCGCATAATATTAAACGCTTGGCCGCGCAAGCGTTTAAATGAGATAGTATGCACCTATCGCTATTGTTCTGTTGAATGGCAATTGGTAAAAATCAATATTTTTGTTGGTGGAGTAATTATTGGATAAAAAGGAAAAGAGTTTTTCCTGCCAGAAAAATAATAAGGTCTTTTGCCGACGTGAAGCGACGATGGTGGGAATTTCCATGAAATAAACGGCCGACTCGACATTAATCTTAAACGGCAGAATATTTCTTTTATTTGCCGTATGCAGCGCCTGTGGCAGCGATACATAATCCATAAAGCCAAAATGCAAGGTTAGCTTATAGATATTTTTATCCAGACAGGACACTTCAAACCGATCCTTGAACTTGATATGCGGAACATTTTCAGTCAAATAGCTGATGATCAAAATATTTTCCGGAACGGATTGGGTCAATTTGAGCATATGCAGAAAGCTTCCGCCGCTGCGGTCATAAACATCGGTAATAAAGATAGCGGTCACATTCGGTAAGCGATTCAGACTCTTATAATGCAATTGCTTTAATATTTTTGAAAAACTTTCTCTTTTCATAAAGTGGTGTTCACGCACGTACTGCATGCCACTGTGCCAGGTGTACATAATAAAGGCACAAATAAGCGCGAAGACAATCGGCACCCACCCGCCTGTCAGTAACTTCTGGGCATTAGCCCCCAGAAAGGCCAGATCAATCACCCCAAAAAAGCTGAACAATGGAATGGTGAGCCACCAGCTCAAGCGCCATTTTTTTATAGCCAGGTAGGCCACCAGCATACTGGAAAGGATCATCACCAAATTAATGGCAATCCCATAGGCATGCGCAATGGCTGTTGAGCTTTTAAAAGTCAACACCAAAAGCATGGAACCGAGAGCAAGCAGTAAATTCATTTGTGGCACATATATTTGCCCTTTTTTAACGCTGGAAGTTTGCTTAATGGGCAGGTAGGGGTACAGACCCAGTAAAACGGCTTGCTTGGTTAATGAAAACGTGGCCGAAATCACTGCCTGTGACGCAATGATCGCCGCTATCGTTGAAAAAAACAGCAAGGGCACTAAAAACCAGTCGGGCGCAATCAAATAAAAAGGATTAACAATGGCTTCGGGGTGCTCCAGTAAATAGGCACCCTGGCCAAAATAATTTAATAATAATCCTGGCAACGCCACCGTAAACCAACTCAGGCGGATGGGGCTTTTGCCCAGGTGGCCTAAATCAGCATACAGCGCCTCCCCACCGGTCACGACCAGGAATACCCCGCCTAAATGCGTATAGCCTTTCCAGCCATTCTGATGAAAAAACTCAAAGGCATACCAGGGATTAATGGCTTTAAGCACAATGGGATTTTGCAGAATCTGTATGGTGCCCAAGGTAGCCAGAATCACAAACCAGATCAAAATGGCAGGACCAAAAACGAAGCCGATTTTTGCCGTACCAAAGGATTGAATAGAAAAAATGGCAATGAGAAGAACGATCGTCAGTGGAATAACCCAATGAGACAAGGACGGAACAATCACATGCAAACCCTCAATGGCACTGATCACCGAAATAGCCGGCGCGATCATGCCATCACCCAGAATCAAACCAGCCCCAAAGGTACCAATCAAAAAAGCAAAGCGGGTTTTATTACCCAGAAACTGCTTTAAAAGGGCATACAAGGCAAGAATGCCCCCTTCACCCTCATTATCCGCATGAAATAAAACCACCAGATATTTAAGTGAGATAATAAACAGCAGTGACCAAAAGATCAGCGACAATACCCCCAATACATCGGTGAGATTGATAGGTAAGCCCTCGAGTGATTCATGCATGGCATATAACGGACTGGTGCCAATATCCCCATATACGATACCCAGAGCGATCAGGGATAAAGAAAATACTGTGGAGTGTTTATGTTGGTATGATTTATTTTTCACCGGTAACTGGCCTTATTTATGATATACCTGCTCAACATCAACCCAGGTTATCCTTTTGTCCGCATCGACGGGCGAAGGCAACGCAAGGCGTTGTCATCCCGGCAATGACCATGGCAGCAATATCAGCAAAAATAAGCATCACAGTCAACACCATTGCTCATAAAAAACCGCTATACACCTGGAACAAACGCAGTGCCGATGTCCGCTGCAAACGAGAGGCGGTCTGCCCAGAGGCTTCAAGCTGCCAGCTATCCGTAGCAAAAAGCTTATATGGACTTGCCCAGGGCCATACCAAACCAGGTCATGACAATACACAAGAAAACGCTGGCGATGATATTCAAGCTGGCATTCAACCAATCGCCAATCTCAAAAAGATTAAGTGTTTCAATCGAAAAGGACGAAAAGGTCGTGTAGCCCCCCAGGAAGCCAATTAAGAATAATGAGCGAAGCGCTGGCGCCATGTCCCGGTCGACCTTTGCTAAAATCAAAACAAAGAGCAAGCCCATTAAAAAACAACCTGTTGCGTTGACTACCAGCGTGCCATAAGGAAAATTACGCCCTAATAGCCCATAGGTACCATTGGAAATCCAATAACGAAAGACACCACCCAGACCGGCACCCAGAAAGATAAGCCAGCTATTGATCATCATCTATCCTCACCTTGTTCTATCCTGCTCAAGCGCCGCTGAGCGCGGTGGTTGTTCATCTCCGATAAGCTCGGATTTCTCTGGCTTTTCGACTGATTAATGAGAAACGAGAATAGTAAAAACGAGCCTATCAGCACAAAGTAAAGGAACGCTATCCCTAAACCAAGAAGGGGATCCAGTAAAGCGCCCAAAAAAAGCAAAGCAAGGCAGGTACTCTGAATCACGAGAGTGAGCAAGGCGGCGCTCCAATTATTCATCCTCATTGTGCAGCACTCCTAAAGCCAATAAGATAGCGTTTCCGACCCATGGTACCGTAAAATGTCAACCGATAACATCCTCTGCGATACGAATAGCAGTGTAGTCGGGCTGCCTGTTAGTATCAGGCGATAGTACGTCCTCATGCCAAGCACGCTTTCCTCACCATGACCTGCCGAGAGAGGCCACCGACAAGCGAGACCGGGCAGGCTATGCAAAGCGGACTTTTTTACATTCAGGCTCGTGCGGCCCACCCGAACGTGCAAGCCCAGCCCTTTTTCCTGTTTGAGACAGCGCGTAGCGCTTATCCTCTGGCATCATCATTCGCGTATTGTGCAGGAAAAAACGCGACTCTGATGATGAGGGCTGTGGCGTTTCCACAGTCGTTGCCGGCAAGGGAGGATCGTATAATTGCTTGCAGATCAAATCCACTATATCCATCGTAAGGGGAAACGCGTTTTGCCGGTATCCCTGCAATAAAACGATGCGTGCCATAACCGCCTGATAACGGCGCTCAATATCCGCCAGTAATTTGGTAATTTGTACATCCAGTGCGTCTCTGCTGTCCTGACTTTTAGTACAGGACACATTCTCATAGCGCAGCCTGATATGTAATCCGCGCTGGATTTTCTTGCTTTGCAAGGCTTGGAGCAAAAAGACTTCTGCCGTTTCGGAAAAATTATCATACTCAAGAATAAGACTCAGGTTTTGTGGTGCTTTTCCTGCGGCAATCACCTCGGCCAGCGCCTTGATTCCTGCGTCTCCATAATGATAGACATCACTGAGATCAAGCACAAAGCCTGTCGGGCAATGCTCCAGCGCCAAAGCCAAGCGGCTGATACCGGCCGCATTAATGCGCGCGCCATATACCGTGAGCCCCTGTAATCGTCCGTATTGCATCGTCTCTGCCAGCTGGCAAAGCGCCACATTATCAAGATTATCAATGGCAAGAGAAACTCGCGAGCTCTCGGGTTGGCTCATTGCCTGGCAAAGATGGGAAAAATGGGGACGCAGCGCATGATAGGAAAACTTAAGAAGCAGTCCATCGTGCAGCTTGCCCTGCGCTAAAGGCTCAGTAAACGCACGTAAACCCTTTAGCCCCATGTCATTGGAAGAGACATCCAAATGCAAGACCTGTGGGCAGTGCGGGCTTTGCAGGCTCTGAGCCAGGTGAGACGCCATATCCGCATCAAGGCCAGTATTCCATAATTTGATATTAAGATGGTTCTTACAGTGACCTGACGCCAATGCATCGGCCAGGCTCTGGATTCCGGCAAGCCCGATATTTTTGTAACCCCATAAATCAAGGCTGCTGTGTTCTGGCATATTTTCTACCAATGTTGCCAAAACATGCCACTCGCTGAGTATGGCCTGTTGTCGAAACAATTGTATGGTCAGAGCTTGTGCAAAAGTGGTCTTACACAACAGGCTAAGCAGATGGAACATTTGCGGGCTGGACAGCGTATAATCTATCCGTAAGCCAAAACGCTCTGGTGCGTCATAGTGGGAAAAGGCCTCCTCCAGGCGGCGCAAAAACCCATCAATTGCCGCGCTGCTGACCCGTTGCGTGTTCGACCCATACTCATACACCAGACTTAACCATACGCCATTCATCCGAGCCAGAACGGACAAGGCATTAAAAAAAGAGTCGATCAGCTCGGTCGTAAAATGTGACGGATAAAAACTTACCGTTATTTTTTCTGGTGTTTTATCGTTTAGGAGCTCAAAAATATGCCCCCACTCTTCCTGACTAAAACGGTGGGCTTGCAAATCCAGTTCGTATTGAGTCTCTGCCTCCCTTTTTGTTAAATTTTCCAGTTTTGCAACCGTATCTATTTCTACTTTTTCTCTCATAGAGTGATGCTTCCTCTGCAGCGGCTCCCGGTCTGATGATTCAGCCTGAGCAATTCCAAGATCTGCGGATCTTTCACCTCAAGCTGCCCAGGTGCCGCGGTGTGTCGGCAGGCATCCCAGTGCCCGAGATGAAAGGTCAATAGAGCGTAATACTGAGAGCCGTCACAGGGACTCAGCGCATTTAAAAGGTGAAATTATGGATAAGATTTATTACACTCCTTACTACGCATAGTTTGACTGAGTTCTCATGAAAAAAACAAGACCCATTTTTAAATGGGCTGGCGGGAAATACAACTGCATCGAGAAAATTGTGAGCGCCTTACCGGCGGGCCCACGTCTGATTGAACCCTTTACCGGTGCCGCGACTATTTTTTTCAATACCCGTTATCCGCGCTATCTTTTGGCCGAAAGTAATCCTGACCTGGTCCTATTTTATCAACAGTTGCGCCAGAATGGCGAGGATTTTATTGCCTATTGCCAAAGCTACTTCACACCGCAAAATAACCAGGCTGCACGCTACTATGCCCTGCGCGAGCATTTCAACCAGACCTGTCACGCGGCAGAGCGTGCGGCACTTTTTCTGTATCTGAATCGGCATGGCTATAATGGCCTGTGCCGCTACAATCAATCTGGCCAGTATAACGTGCCCTTTGGCCAGTATAGCCGTAGTGTCTTTCCTGAAACAGCTATGCGCTGTTTTATGGCACGGGCACAGGACGTAGAATTTTTGCACGCGGATTTTCGGCAAACCTTTCAGCAGGCCAGAGCAGGCGATATTATCTATTGTGATCCGCCTTATGTCTCTATTCTCCCGCAACAACGAGGTTTTCATTACGATAAAGCCGGTTTTAAAGAAGGGGATCAGATTGAACTGGCTCGGCTGGCCGAGGAATACAGCCAACAGGGAGTACATGTTCTTTTGTCTAACCACGATACCGACTTCACCCGTAGCCAGTATCAGGCAGCGCAGATTATTTCTTTTCCGGTGAAACGCTACATTAGCTGCAAAATTAATGAACGAAAACCGGTGCGAGAGCTCCTGGCCATATTTAGCGCCCGCTAAAATCGTTCAGCTCATTAAAAACAGGCTGTCTTTAGCCGGCACGGCGAGTATTGCCCGGGTCTTTGAGAAAAAAGGCCAATATGGTCACCGTCAGCAAGGACAGCGGCAGAATGGATAAAGCAATTTGATAATCAGCAGCCGTATAGATATGCAAATTATTCTCCATTCGGCTGTCACCAAACAGATCCAATAACTTACCGACCAGAGGCTGAAATACCACACCGCCCAAAGTGACAATCAGATTCGTGACCGCAAAAACCGTACTGGAGAGTTTCACGCCAATGGTTTCTTTCGCCATAATAAAAATAATAATTTCAACCGAAGAAAATAAACCGTAGAAGAAAAGCAATAGGCTGAGGCTAAAAAAGGACAGGCCCGGTACGTACAAAATAATGGCAATGCAAAAAAATGACAAAATAGCGCCCGTCGCCAGGGGCAGGACGCGTCGTCCACTATTATCAGAAAAAAAGCCAGCTATAGGCGCTCCAACAGCCCAACCTAAAAAAACCGCCGAGACCGCTTTAGCCGCAGTCAGCTTATCAAGATGGTGCACCTGCTCCAGATAACCTTTACCCCACAATTCACCAAAGACTGACAAAGACGTATAAAGACAAGCCCCTACCAGGCCAATCAACCATACTTCATAAGACGCAAGGACAGTTGCGACCTCGCGAAAAAACTCCGGCCAGGGCCGTTTATCGGCAATATGGCCCTGCGGCCCATCGCGTACCACAAAATACAATAATACCGTCAGCCCTGCGCCGATAAACACCATCAGATACAGCACATACTCCCAGCCCATGCTGATGCTCATCATGGTTATTTTAATTTCACCATAGACAATACCCAGCATCCCCAAAGTAGTCACCAAGCCCACCACCAAAGAAAACAGGCGCCGCGGCAACCAGTTTAAGGTAAGTGTCAGCACCCCGACAAACGCAAAAGAAGAACCAAAACCTACCAGAAAACGCCCCAAACTGGCCAAAAAAATCGAATCCGTATAGGTAAACAGCAAAGAGCCAATCGTGCAACAAAAGCAGGCAAAGGTTAATAAACGACGCGGACCATAGCGATCCATCAGCATACCTGCGGGGAGTTGCATAGGCGAATAGGCGTGGTAATAGTAAGCGGAAATCTGGCCAAACAACGATGCGGAAATATGGCCAAAGGCAGTGCTTAATTCAGCCTGCAGCGCACCGGGTATGATGCGCAGCACAAATTCGTAGCAATAGAAGACGGCCCCGGCCATAATCACCATCACAGAAAGCAAATGAACGCCTTTGCTGCGGCAATGTTCGCTAAGCTTTCGCATGCGTTTCCTTCAAAAAGAAAGTGAGAATTAACGCGATGATAATCCCGAACGGAATCACGATAAGAGCCCGTTGATAATCGACAAGCGTGTAATAGTTATGCAGCTTATCCGGGGTTAAGCCGTTCAAGTGCAAGTCCGGATTACGCAGTGCAACGCTCCAGTCCAGTAAACGGCCAATTAAGGGTTGTAATATCGTCGCGCCCAGCATCACTATCATGTTGGTCATAGCCATCGCGGTACCCGCTGCTTCTTTGGGACTTAACTCGCGCCCCACCGCAAAGACAATGGCTTGTGAACTGTAGAACATCCCCAATAAAAACATGAGCGCACGCAGGCGGGTTTCATCCAAACCCGGCACATAAAGAATAATGATCATCAACAAAGCTGCACCTCCCGCGCCCACCATCATCGGCAGTTTGCGGCGGCGCAACTTATCGGAGATAAAACCCATCAATGGTGCCCCCAGGGTAAACCCAAGAAAAATCATTGAGTTGGCAAAATCCGCACTCTTTTGCGATAAATTCTGCGCATGGGTAAGATAGGGAATGCCCCATAGTTCTGCAAACACAGTGGTGGGCAGGTAGACCAGACAACCATACATCCCGTTAATCCAGATTTGCCGATTGCTGGCAATAATACGCAGGTCAATCATACTTTGGCGGAAGTTATCAATGGTGCCATGCTCAGCGCCGGACTTTCTATCCCGAATCCCCAGCCAGAGAATCACACTCAAGATAACACCGGCAATGGCAGTCATTTTCACGGTGTCCTGCCAGCCAACCCGTGTCACCAGTTCGCCAAGAATATTATCACCGATCATAGCGCCCACGGTACCCAGGGCAGCGGCCAATCCTGACACCATGGCCAGCTTGTCTTCCGGCAGCCATAACGTAGCCAGCTTCAAAACCCCGACAAAGGCAAAAGCCGAACCAAAACCCACCAGGAAACGACCAAAGGCCGCTACCCAAAAATAGGGGGTCATCGAAAAGATCAAGGTACCCACCACGCAGGATACGCAAGCAAAGGTTAATAATTTACGTGGTCCGTAGCGATCCATCATAATGCCAACCGGGATTTGCATCGGCACATAGGCGTAGTAATAAAAAGAGGATAATAACCCGAAACCGGTGGCGGTCAAGTCAAAATGTTCTCTGAGCGCGGACTCCATAACACTGGGAGAAATACGCAGAAAATACTCATAACTATAAAATACTGCGCCAAGTCCGCACATCAACCAGGCCATTAAAGCCACATTATTGCTATCACGTTTTAGCAAAATATACTCCTTAACTTAAAAATCCACATCGAATCAGACACACATCATCCCGCGGAGTGGGGAGATAAGGCACTGACCCCACTATCGCAGGCTGCCTTTGCGACGGCTGACGATACGCGTTCACGTAAACGCGGATCAATGGGTTTGGGAATAATGTAGTTGGCACCGAATTCCCAATCGCTAAAGCCTGGATAATTATCGATGACAATCTGGGGAACCGCTTCATGCACCAGGGAGCGAATCGCCTCAACGGCTGCAATCTGCATCGTCTGGTTAATGCAGGTCGCCCGTGCGTCCAAAGCACCTCGAAAAATATAGGGGAAGCACAACACGTTGTTCACCTGATTGGGATAATCACTACGCCCCGTTGCAATAATCAGGTCATTGCGGGCGGCCAACGCCAGCTCGGGTCGAATTTCAGGGTTCGGATTGGACAACGCAAAAATCACCGGCTTGGCGGCCATACGCTGTATGAGGCGTTCATTCAATAAATCCGGTTTCGCCACCCCGATAAAAACATCTGCGTCCTCTAAAGCATCCTCCAGAGTGCGTCGCTCGGTTTTACGGGCAAAGGCAAATTTGTAGGCATTAAGATCTTCACGGCCGGTATGGATAACACCCTGCGTATCCAGAAGCAGCATATTTTCTTTTAAGGCTCCCAGCGCCACCAGTAAACGCATGGAGGCAATACCGGCAGCCCCCGCACCAACGCAGACGATGCGCACTTGATCCAGTTTTTTATTCTGCAGTTCCAGGGCATTTAATAAACCAGCTGCCACGACAATAGCGGTACCATGCTGATCATCATGAAACACAGGGATATTTAACTGGTCTATTAGCGCCTGTTCGATTTCAAAACACTCGGGCGCTTTAATATCTTCCAGGTTAATTCCGCCAAACGTCGGGGCTATGCGTCGTGCTGTCGCGACAAAGGCCTGAGCATTATCGGCATCAATTTCAATGTCAAACACATCAATATCCGCAAAGCGCTTAAACAGAACGGCTTTACCTTCCATGACCGGCTTACTGGCCAATGGCCCCACATTCCCCAAACCCAACACGGCCGTGCCATTGGTCATCACAGCGACCAGATTACCCTTGGAAGTATAGGTATAGGCATCCTTGGGATTCTCCACAATTGCCAGTACCGGCTCAGCCACCCCGGGAGTATACGCTAAGGACAAATCCATTTGTGAATTGGTGGGTTTGGTGATTTCAATCCCCAGTTTTCCCGGTTTAGGAGTCGCATGATAGGCAAGCGCCAGCTCTTTTAATTGCTCTTTATTCACAATAGCACTCCCATTAGTATTCAGGACATATTTTTAGAGTGGAATGTTCACAAGGGTATAAGACGGCAAACAGCGTCTACCGTGTTTGCCTCGGATTGTACTCAGCAGTAACCTGCGGTTAGCCGCTTAATTATTCGCTGTGGTCTTTTTGAAGTGACCGGCAAAGCGCTTATGGAAGCGATCCACACGTCCACCAGTATCGACGATTCTTTGCTCGCCGGTGTAAAAAGGATGGCAGGAGGAACACACTTCAATCGTCAAGTCCTTGCACAAGGCAGAACCGGTTTCAAAACTGTTACCACAACTGCAGGTGACGCGAATGGTTTGATAATTAGGATGCACAGAAGCTTTCATAAAAACACTCTCTTGGTTACGAATCAGTCGAGAATAGGCCGTGCTACACACGCGCTATTTCTTTCCTCTACAAATGACGCAAAACATTAACAGAATTTAGCAACTAAATCAATTTTTTGATCCATCACAACATAAAATACCCGGCAGGCTGCGCTCATCATAATCCGATCACTCAAGATTTGCAATGCATCCTGCCTAAGGAACTAGAGTGGCTTATCCTGCAATACTGCCCAAATAGGCGCATGATCCGAAGGTTTTTCCCATTGACGAGGCGCACGATCAATCTGCACCTCCTCCAGTCGCTGACACAAGGGGGCTGTCAATAAAATATGATCAATGCGCAGGCCTCGGTTACGGCGAAAGGCAGCCGCTCGATAATCCCACCAGCTAAAGGCCTGTTCCTGGGGATATTTCTGGCGAAAACTGTCGTATAAGCCCAATGCACACAGCGTCTGAAAAGCCG
Source organism: Legionellaceae bacterium (assembly GCA_020831865.1). Lineage (GTDB taxonomy): Bacteria > Pseudomonadota > Gammaproteobacteria > Legionellales > Legionellaceae > JAFIFT01. The sequence goes on from JAFIFT010000004.1 coordinate 21,177, forward strand.
CGCGTTCCGGCTCACTCACCAACACCTGTCCTTGCCATTCCTGCGGATCATGCACATCATTATCATCTGGTGCAATATTATAATCGCCTACCATGGCAAGGTCAGGGTACTGTTTGATCTGCGCCTGTATAAAATCGGTTATGGCCGCCAGCCAATTCAGTTTATACTGGTACTTGTCGCTGCCGACAAGCGCACCGTTGGGGACATACACATTAATCAGGCGTATGCCCTGGATAGTGGCCGCCAACACACGACGCTGCGGATCCTCCCATCCCGGGATGTCCGATACCACCTCTGTCAGCGGAAAACGGCTGATAATCGCCACGCCATTGTAACTTTTCTGGCCTGAATACTGCACATAATAGCCAGCCTGCTCAATGGCCTCACGGGGAAAGAGCTGATCCACACTTTTGGTTTCCTGAATGGCCAAAATATCGGTTTCGCTACTGGCTAACCACTGCAATACCTGCTCCAGGCGCATTTTAATGGAATTCACATTCCAGCTGGCAATTTTAAGCATAAGCCTTCACCTCATAATCCATGATCAAAGGGGCATGGTCAGAAAATTGGGTCTCCCGATAGATGTGGGTACTGCGCAGGCTCTCCACCAGACCGGGCGTAATCACCTGATAATCAATCCGCCACCCTACATTTTTGGCAAAGGCACGGGCCCGATAGGACCACCAGGTGTATTGCTCGGCTTCCTGGTTCAAAACGCGAAAGGCATCCCGAAAGCCCATCGTGCCAAAAAGCTGATCCAGCCAGGCGCGTTCTTCCGGCAAAAATCCTGAGCTTTTCTGGTTGGATCGCCAGTTTTTGATATCGATCGTTTGGTGGGCAATATTATAATCACCGCAGAGAATCAATTCCCGTCCCGCATTTTTCAGCTCCTGCAAGTGCTGGGCAAAGCGCTCCAGGAAGGCAAATTTTACTGTTTGTCGCTGGTCGCCGCTAGTCCCTGACGGCAGATACAAGGACACAATGCTAAATTTGGGGTAATCGAACTGAAGATAACGCCCCTCCCGGTCGCTCACATCATAGCCTATGGATTTTACAATCGATTGCGGCGCATGACGGGCGTAAATAGCCACTCCGCTGTAGCCTTTTTTTTCCGCGGCCACGTATTCACAGTGATAGCCCTCAGGGAAAAATAAGGAGGAGGGTGTCAGTTGCTCCGGGCTGGCTTTTGTTTCCTGTATGCAGACAAAATCGGCTTGTTGTTCTGCCAGCCAGTCATAAAATCCTCTGCGGGCTGCCGCCCGTACCCCATTGGCATTAAAACTAATCACCCGCACTATCGGCTCCCTTGCAGTCGCAGAGCGGCCATAGCCAGCCGCTGACCCATCGCTTTCGCCAAGGTCGCCTCTTCTTCGCTGATGGGGTTTTGATTAGCAATGCCAGCCACATGACTGACACCGTAGGGCGTGCCACCACTGCTGGTTTCATTCAGGGCGGCTTCTGAATACGGCAAGCCCAATATCAGCATACCGTGATGCAGCAGGGGGTTCATCATACTCAGTAACGTCGATTCCTGACCACCATGCATACTGGCTGTTGAGGTAAACACACAGGCCGGCTTGTCCACCAGATCGCCTGCCAGCCACAAAGCAGAGCTGCTATCCAGAAAATATTTCATAGGGGCGGCCATATTACCAAAACGGGTGGGGCTGCCCAGTGCCAGCCCCGCGCATTGGCGCAAATCCTCCAGACTGACATAGGGTGCCCCTTCATCCGGTATCGGTTTTTCAACCGCCTCACAGGTAGGTGATACGGGTGGTACCGTGCGCAAGCGCGCGCTTATACCGTCAACACGCGCAACTCCACGGGCAATGAGTTGTGCCAGTTGCCGCGTTGCACCACTGCGTGAATAATAGAGGATCAAAATGTAAGCTTGCGTCATCGTCTTTCCCAGGCTCGCTGATTCTGCTGAAGAGGCTCATAATACACCTTAATTTTAGCGATTGCCATGTTCCCGGGCCTGCCGGCAGGGTAAACGCATCTGAATTTTGAACACTAAAAATCTCCTTTTTGCCTACATACCGTGCTTTATGCATGGTATCCAAACGATCTTGGACGAGGTGAGGAGCTGGATTCCGCGCATAAAGCGCAGAACGTAGGTATTTTGATTTTAAAAGGTTCGTTTAGATGCGGTTACCCTGGCCCTACCGGAATACAGACGGCAGCGGATGCAAGACCAAAGGATACACGGGAACTTACAATCATGCGCAGCGGTGAAGCATCCCCAGAGAGCTGCCGCTGCACAAAACTGCACCCCTCCTTTGACAGCCGGCCATCGACAGACTATCGGCAGTTGCGCCGGGGAGTAGATCCTTCTATGATGGAAAGACCGACTATTCATCGCCACGAGCCGCATGCCTATGCCATACCAGGATATGAAAACACGCCTACAGCAAGCTTATCGTTTTTCGATTTTTGTCGGCTCTCAATTTATCGAAGATGACTGCACCTACCGTGCCTCAGCGCTTGCCTTCACCACCCTGCTGGCCATGGTTCCCTTAATGTCGGTGAGTCTGTCTATTTTATCATCGTTTCCGGTGTTTCAGGATCTCAGGGATCCCCTGCAGGATTTTATTTTTGAAAACTTTGTGCCCGCTACCGGCGCCATGGTACAAAATTACTTACAACAATTTACCGCGCAAGTCTCCCGTCTGTCTATCAGCGGTCTGCTCTTTCTGTTTCTCACCGCCATCCTGGTCATGGTCACCATTGAAAGCTCTCTCAATACCATCTGGCGCGTTGCCAATCCGCGCAAGGGCATTCCTGCCTTTCTGCTGTATTGGGCCATCTTATCACTCACCCCCATCCTACTGGGTTTGAGTATTGCGGTTTCTTCCTGGATTATTTCCATGCCATTGATTCAAGCGCATCACCCCCCGTCTTTTCTGCTCAACGCGGTTCCCTTTCTGCTATCGTTTATTGGTTTCACCTTCCTGTATATGGTCGTGCCAAACTGCCGTGTCGCTTTCCAGGACGCCTGCTGGGGCGGCTTCTTTGCAGCCTTATCCTTTGAACTGGCAAAAGCAGGTTTTGCCTGGTATCTGAGGCGCTATGATACCTATCAATTGCTCTACGGCGCCTTTGCCACCGTCCCGATTTTTTTTATATGGGTGTACTGGGTATGGATTATTACTCTGCTTGGAGCTGAAATCAGTTATGCGCTTTCCGTGCACTATGAGCGCCGGCAAGGGAAACCCATCGATGGCTTCACCCAGGTTTTATTATGGCTGGAAGCCCTGTGGCAAGCGCAAAAAAAAGACGGTCTTGGTTTGGCTCTGGAAAGTTTAATCAATCGAACGGATCGCCCCTACCAGCAGAAAATCGACGATATTATGGAGCTGATGCTAGCACAACAACTGATTCATTATACCGAAAACAACACCCTGATGCTCTCCAGACCCCTGCATCAAATCCGACTGGCAGACTTGGTCCAGACCCTGCCCTTTCCCTTGCCCACCGCAGAAAGTCTGGGCAAACCGAGCGATGTAACCCTGAAAGCATGGCAGGACAAAATTAAAGAACATGAGCGTTGTGTGGAAAGTATTATGGATATCAAACTGGAAGATTTATTCACCAAGCAGCGCTAGGCGAAAGCGGTTGGGCACAATGCCCAACGGGTGACAGGCCGCCCACCATGCTCAGGCTTCGCGACTTCCGACATATTTGTCATCAAAGTAACGGCGTAATTTGGTACGCAGCGTTCCACGGCTAATACCTAACATGAGCGCAGCACGAGACTGGTTGTATTTACAATGTTCCATAACGGCTTTGAACAGAGGAATTTCAACTTCTTCCAGCACGAATTGATACAAGTCAACGGGTTCCGCTCCTTTCAACTCCGCAAAATACTTCTGGACAGCCTGTGTTACACTGGCCGCAACAGAACCTGCTTCATCGATCGTAGCGTTACTTATAGTTGTCATTCTTCTTAACTCCATCTTGAAAAAACCAGCATCTTAGCGAATTGCGCAATTCCTGACAAGAGCTGCAGAAAAAAATAATGAAAACAGGGTAATAAAGTACCACTTAGCGGGCGACACTCAATCGGTATCCCCGCTCATCAATGTAGAACGGAAACACGAAAGGGAGGGGCTTTGCACCGCCGAATCGCGCTTTTCCTGTTGTGGCAAACCCTGAAACGCCACAGCCCTGCGACGCCGGGCTGTCTTGACAATTCAAACCAGAAGCACCTTGGCCTCCGGGCTGGGGGGTCGCCACATGAGCGACACCGTTTTCCCCCGGATGTCTATAATTTCATCATGGCAGGATTGAAGGCTTTGCCATTGACCAGCAATTGTCCGCCTTCCAGATGCATATCAACCACCAACTTCTGATCACGTACCACAAAAGTGCCGGTATCAATCATCGCCTGGATACGTTGGTCTGCCATTTTTTCGGCTTGGCTTTTGGCTTCATCAAAGGTTAAGGCACCTTGATTCGACTGCTGAGCCATCGCCTGTTGCACATGATCCGACATCATTTTGTTGGCAATGGCATCTACCAGCATCAGGTGCACAAAAGCGTGCGGCAATTCCAAATGGGCATTACCTTTCACCCCTTGCATGAGCATCATGACATTACCGCCTTCTGACTTGGGCAGGCTCAGCAATAAATTCCCCGTAATTTGTCCCTCCGGCAGCGTAAATTCCAATTGTGCGATTTCCAGCTCGGGCCCCTGAGAAAACAGTTTGGGCAATTCCGCCATCATGCTCATCATCAACTGTTGTTTCTGCGTCTCATCGCTGTTTTGCAATTGCATGGACAAGGTATTAATGCGGCTCATGGCACCCGCATCCAGATTGCGAACCGCAAGCTCCACATTCCCCGGCCCGTATTGCTGTTCCTCCAGCATGAGTTTTTTAAGCGCCAGGTTCAGATGTGAACTGAGAAGCCCGCTGCTGATATCGCTGCTGGAATCCAGTGAAACATCATCGAGTTCAAACACCCGTTTGTCGATAGTACTCACGACCAGAGAGGGAAAGCTCAGGGAGGCAGAACCAACGTAGAGACCATAGGAGGACTTGGATACATCATAGTCGGCCTTAATTTCAGACAGGCTGGTCTTCATCTTGTCTTTAGAAAAGTCCATACCCTTGACAAGAAAGCTTCCATCAATATTGGACAGATCGGATGTCATGCTGACAGAGGTGTCCATCCCCTTCCAATGTAATCGGCCAGTTCCCTCCGCCGAAACCAACTGGAAGGCGGGAACCGCAAGGCTGATACGGGATTTCGCCAGATAATTAATAAACTGACTAAACTCCAGTTTGGGCTGGGTTGAATCTTTGGTAAATAACGACTCAAATTGTTGGACATACTTTTCAGGCAAGGTCATCCGGGTTTGCGCATAGCCCAAACCGAATTTCACTCCGGCATCGGAAAAAATGACAGGACCGTGATCCACGGTCAACGGCATACTAAATTCATAGCGTTGTGCCGGAACCGTCTGGGCACCATTTGCGGCGCGGACGACTCGCTCCGGAATATCCAGACGCCAGTCGAGCTGGGCGGAGGAATGAAACCAACCCCGCTGATAATCTTTTAATTGTACATATATTCCATTGTGCTGGCTGATGACATTAACCGTTTCTCGTACCTTACGCTCAGTAATGACACCCGTACCGTAATAGGACCCGAGGACTAGAACGGCAAGTATAACCACTAATCCTATCAATTTTTTCATTCTTATCTCCACGATTATAGACGGCGCCCATCGCGAGCGCTTTTATATGACTCGTAGTAATTAAAGCACGAGAAGTGCAATTGCGCAAAAAAAATTAGAAATTTTTTATGAAGTTAAGTGATAAGCTGTGGAGGTAAAACAAGCAGACATCCCCTGGGAGAGAGGCTGCGGGCCGGGGTGGGAACCACCCTGATTCCTCGCCGCAACGCCAGCGCTTTGCCGCGAGAAACCTGCCACACTTCCCTGCCGTGCGTCCAGACAGCTCAGGCAACCAAATCAATCACCTGGTACCCGACAACAGCGGACGCCGCCAGGGCACCGGTAATTTTTAACCAGCGACGCCACACGCTGGATGTTTCCGGCAGATACGCACTGTCGTTGGCAGCCTCCAGTACGGGCATCTGGGCGGATGTGACCGTGTAGTCAAACAAGGGGGGTTCGCCATAAAAACCAGCCCACCAACCTTCCATCCATTGTTCATGCTCAGTGGTTCCGCTGCGGTAAGGATTTTCAGACTCCTGTACGTCCTGCACAGCACACTCGTACCCGAATACATAACATTCTTCTATGCTTGGATGTTCAATGTGTAAGCGTAATTTGATGTCTCCAAGTAAGGCATTGATGTCGTTCATAATGATACCTCTCTTTTTCCATCGTCGATTCATTATCCTTCGAAAAGGCTTCGTGAAACCGGCCAACCTATGGTCTTTAGGGCCTGGTCAAACTGTTCACTTACCTTCATTGTAGGCTCATCAATGGCGGCAAATATTATTTTTTTCTGTTTTTACACTTTCTTGACAAAATAAAAAACGCAGCCAGTTAACCTCATGATAAATCACATATTTAACGATAGACAGGACGGCAGTAGGTTTCTTTGACCATCAGCGCGAGGATCAGGGCGATAAAAGAGCTCAGCGGCAAAATAGTAAACGCCGCCTGAAAATCCACCAGCCCCAAGAGGCGAACATCATAGGCCCGCTCACCCGCAAAATGATTCAGCAGTTGACCGACAATCGGCTGTAAGCTCGCGCCGACAAAAATCGAAATCATATTGGTAAACGCAATCGAAGTACCCACCACATTTTCACGATGCAGCTCAGTCGCCACCGCATAAGCAATGGCCACACCGGTATTGGTTACCCCAAAGGCAAAAAACAGGATATATGCCATATTGCGATCCATATCGGGATAAAAGACAATCAGCGAAGAAAAAATAATTCCACACACCGCCGAGAAGATCATCATCGGCTTGCGCTTACCCAGCTTATCGGAAATCCAGCCAGAAAAAGGGCCACTGGCAGCCCAGCCCATAAAAATCAGGCCGGTGGCAAAAGCGGCCGCATGGCTCGACAAACCACGGCCGTATTGCAAATAGGCCGGGCCAATTAATTCACCGATTACGGCAGTGGGCCCAAACAGAAAGCCGGCATAGAACGCATTAATCCAGGTTTGTTTGGTCGTCAGGATAATCCGTAAACTCTGTAAAATACTCACGGACTCGGTTGCCCGCACTTCCTGACGCCTCTGGCCGGGCTTATCCCGTACAAATTGATAGAGCAGGGCGGCAAGTGCAATAAAGAGAAAGGCAATGACCAGCATACTTTTTCGCCAGCCCACCAGGGCGACCAAAAAGGAAACCGGCGCATCACCGGCGGCGGCACCCAGCATCCCCAGTGCCTGCGTCATTCCCGCCAATAATCCCAACATCACCGGTGGAAACCAGGAGGTAGCCAGGCGCAGGGCGCAGACAAACGCGAATGCCGCACTAAAACCAATCAACATACGGCCAAGGGACGCCATCGCCAGTCCATCCGCCAGGCCAAAGACGCAACAACCCAGAGCGGTTACCAGGGACATAACCGTTAAAATACCCCGGATACTCAAACGATCTACGGTTAAACCAACGGGAATCTGCATGAGGATATAAGGAACATAAAATGAAGCCGTGAGTACACCAAATCCCGCTTCCGACAGGCCAAATTCCTGTTGAATAAAGTGATGCATCACCGTTGGCGCGACACGGGCCAGATAATCAGAAAAATAAAATGCGGCTGCCAAACCCCAAACCACCCATGCAAATCGGTCATAACGCACTGACGAAGTTGCTCTGAAATTGTTTTCCATGACTACCCTGCTCATAAATATATCACACCATTCTCTGTTAACCTGGACTTTTAAACACATCCTCTCTTCTTGCAATACTGCAAAAACTCACACATGTTCCCCAAAGAAAAAATATTCTACAATTTGAATTTTTGAAAACATATCACTTTTTTTAAATCTTGTACACCCCATGACTCAGGCTTTTCATGGCGAAATTATAAACAATATCGTGATGCAGCAAGACAAATCCTGAGCATTGGTTTACAATAGGGCTCGTATTCTCAACGAAGCAAAGATCACCCATGAATGCCCTGGAACAAGCCATTATCGCCGCGAAAAATACGGCGGGACAAGCGAAAGAGGCGAACAAAGCCTATCTCGAATTTATCAAAGCCAACTTCATGATGCCGCTCGACCGTCAGCAACATACCGACCAGCCACGCCCCCTGTATTTAGTGGAAGGCGATAGCATCTATGTGCCGGTTTTTAGTAATCAGGCCGATTTTGATGCCTGGGCTGGGGAGATCCAGCACGATATCCAGGTCTTGCGCTTAAGTGGCGTCGATCTGCTCAAGGGCATTGGCGATGATGTGCACCTCTGTTTCAACATCGGCAGCCCATCGTACAAGCTCTTTCTTCCTGCCGAAATTGCGCGGATGCGCAGCATCATTATGAAGTTTTTCAGCAACCGTTAAGAGCGGAGGCGGTTGTGCCGCTGTCACCCCTACCGAGCCACAGGAGCATTCCCCGCTCTGCGGCCTTTAAGGTGCCAGACGACGGCAGACCCAGCCGGCATGGCTTTTAAGATAGTGAACCCGATCATGCAGTCGGCTGTCCCGCCCCTGCCAAAATTCAAATTCTTCCGGCACTATTTGATAACCGCCCCAGTAAGGTGGACGGGCAATGCCCCCTTGCGCATGTTCTGCGGCCAAACTCTCAAAACGCTGCTCCAGTTCAGCGCGCGAAGCAATAGACTGGCTTTGTGGGGAAGCGATAGCGCTAATTTGGCTCAAGACCGGGCGCTGCGCAAAATAGGCGTCCGATTGCGCCGCATCCACTTTCGTTACCGGTCCACGTAGCCGTATCTGGCGCGCCATTTCCGGCCAATAAAAATTCAGTGCCGCATAGGGGGTCTGTGCCATCTGCTGCCCCTTGCGGCTTTGATAGTTAGTATAAAAAAGAAACGCCTCTTCGTGAATGCCTTTTAACAAAACCACCCGGGAGTCAGGATATCCCTGCGTATCAACGGTTGACAAAACCATAGCCGTTGGATCCGCCCTCTCCACCTTGAGCGCCTCCTCAAACCAAAGCTGAAACTGCACCACCGGATTTGCATTCACGCTGCTCACATCCACACCGACCTCGCCATACTCACGGCGAATGCCCGCCAAATCATGCCATTTACTCATCGAGACTCCCTGAATACCGAACTGAAGTGCATAGCCTAATGGAAAAAGCTTTTGCTGAATAGCATTACCGTTTATAATACCGTGCTGTATAAATATTAATCTATAGCTCGGCTGTCGGCCAATGTCTATAAGGCCCGAGTCCAGCTATGTCGTTAAGCTTGTCTTAAGTATTTTTTGGTACCATGGCAAGCGGATGGAAAGCGCGGTAGTCGCCGCATTTCCCTGTTTAAAGGACTGCGATGAGCAACAAAAAACACAGCTTGACTATATTTAGCCTTATCATGATTACCGTAGGCTCGGTTGACAGCATTCGGAATTTACCCGCTACCGCCTTGTTTGGCAGTCAGTTGATTGTGTTTTTTATCATGGGAGCCTTGTTTTTTCTCATTCCTACCGCGCTGGTTTCGGCTGAACTGGCCTCCGGATGGCCACAGCAAGGCGGTATTTATGTCTGGGTCAAAGAGGCCTTCGGAAAAAAAATGGGGTTTCTGGCCATCTGGCTACAGTGGATTGAAAACGTCATTTGGTATCCCACCATTCTGTCCTTTGTTGCCGGAACCATTGGCTATCTCATTAACCCTGCACTTGCCGATAATCCGCTGTTCTTGGCGGTGGTTATCAGCGCCTCGTTCTGGGGCGCTACACTGATCAATGCACGCGGAATGCGTTCCTCAGCCTTGTTTAGCAGTATTTGTGCTATCAGCGGCTTACTCTTACCCATGGCCCTGATCATTGGTCTGGGCGCCGCCTGGATGATAGGCGGAAACCCTGTCCACATCGCATTTGACTGGCAAAGTTTAAAACCGCATTGGACCGATCAGTCGTTGTGGGTCTCCCTGACCGCGGTCATGATGTCCTTTTGTGGCATTGAAATTGCGACGGTACACGCCAATGATGTGCACCATCCGCAACAGGCGTTTCCTCGGGCACTGGCTTGGTCCGTATTGATTATTCTGTCAACCCTGGTTTTAGGTTCCCTGGCCATTGCGATTGTCCTGCCGCATGATGCCATCAATCTGGTTGCCGGGATCATGCAGGCCTTTGATGCCTTCTTTGCCCGCTACCATGCCGGCTGGTTAATGCCATTGATTGCGATTATGCTGGTTATGGGGGGGCTTGGTGGCGTCAGTAACTGGATTATTGCCCCAACCAAAGGGCTGCTGGTTGCCGCACAGGATGGTAATTTGCCACGCTCCTGCCAAACGACCAATCACCATGGCGCCCCGATCGTGATGTTGGTAGCGCAGGCTGTTCTGGTGACGGCGCTATCGGCTTTATTTCTGTTTATGCCCAGTGTCAATGGTTCATACTGGCTCTTGACCGCCCTGGCGGCCCAACTGTACATGTTGATGTATCTGATGATGTTTTTGGCCGCCATTACCTTACGCCGGAAAGCCCCGGCGCATCCGCGCGCCTTTCGTATCCCCGGAGGCTTTCCCGGACTCTTATTGGTTTGTGGGGTCGGCATGACCGGCGTCATCACCACTCTTGTGGTCAGTTTTTTCCCACCGCAGGCTATTGATGTTGGAAGTACCGTACGCTATGAACTCACCCTGGTGTTCGGGTTACTGATTATGATGTTGCCGCCTTTCCTTTTCCAGAGCCGCTCTGCTGACCTGACAAACGCCGCGGCACAGGGCAGCTGAAACGGACCATAGACAAGGCTATTGCCCCCATGCACGTACAGGAACTCACGGAAAAACTGCTGCAACGGTTGCCGGAATTGGAGTGGAAGTTCAGCCAGCTACCCTATGCCCTGACACTCTGGCATTTACCCCCTGGCCTGTTCCAAACAGCGGCAGGGAAAGGTTATGAATATTATCTTGCCGAAATTAAACACGATATTGAGTTGCTGCAAAAGGATCGCCTGCCAGCAAGCCAGTGGTATCTGGCCAAAAAAATTGAGCAGAAGATTCATATCATGATTCGACTTTGGGTACTGCAGCAAAAAAAACCACCGCAACCCGAACGACAAGTACCGGTACTGCAACGTTTGGCCAAACGCCAGGAATGGTTGCAGGAGCTGGAACAATCCATCCAGCAGTTGCAACAGCAACTGCGCTCGCTCGAACAACAAGTAGAGCAGCTCACGCCCCAGCATTCGCCCGAATGGAGGCTGCAACTGGAGCACGATATCGGGAAAGCGCGCCAACAATTACAGGTGCAGCAGGAACAGTATCAGCGTGCCAGTTCGGTCAAGAGTAAAGACTCCAGACCATAGATTAAATGATTGAGCTGCAACACCTGCTGACAGGCAAAGACTACACCGGGCATAAAGCACTGACGATCAATGCTGTCATGGCTAATGGTGAGCGTTTCCCCCGTGCTGCCGAAAAGAACCGACTGCCGCGCCACCACGCCGGGCAAACGCAGGGAATGAATGGGGACCTGCTGATAGCATCCCCCCCGTGCACCGGGCACCAATTCTTTCAATGGCGGCTCCGCGGGTTGCTGGCGACGGGCCTGCGCGATCATCTCGGCGGTTTTCATCGCCGTACCAGAAGGCGCATCCAGTTTTTGTGGATGATGCGCTTCTATAATTTCAGCCTCCGGCAGCAACCGCGCCGCCAGGGAGGAAAAATGCATCATCAAGACCGCTCCCAGTGAAAAATTAGGCACAATGAGTCCGCCCAGACCTTTTTCCTGACAACGTTGCTGCAATTCGCTGATATCCTCCGGCTGTAAACCGCTGCTGCCAATGACCGGACGCGCATTATGACGAATAATGGTCAGACTATTGGCTTTCACCGTTGCCGCGGAGGTTAAATCAACAACGATAGCGGCCTGGTGTTGCACAATCAGTTCCGCCAGATGATCCTGGCGGCCGGCTCGCGCGACCAACTCAAAGTCCGGATGTTTTTCCAGGGTCTCACAGGCCAGTTGCCCCATTTTACCTGCGGCACCGTTGACTATCACCTTGCTCCGGTTCATGCTGGCATCAGGCATCGGCATCTCCGGAAGGCTCATCCGGGGGAACAGATTTGTGTTTGGGATACATTTTATTCACTTCCTTCCAGGCCCAGCTTGATGCGAAGGGCCAGCCAATTAATGTCACCTGCATCACCAGCGCAATCACCGCCCCCCCCGGGTTATCGCAGAGCAAAAGGGCGAGCCAGGGGAAAAATACCGCCAGAAACTTCAGAAATAAACGTAAAATCACCATGCTTCCCGGTTATATTCCATAGCAGCAGTATAGCTTCTGTCACGACATGAAGAAAGTCATGGCGTCAATTTTATTACAGATTGGAGTAGCTATCCCCTCTCCTCAATGCCCCCGTTTTCGGCAAAATACTTGCCTTCTGCTGCAAAATCCTTTATCTTTTGCCCTAAATTATAACACAAGCCAACGTTAGTATTGTCGTCATAACCCACTGCGCCAGCGCCAGCGGCTCTGGCACCGGAAACGATACATCATTCTGAGAACACACAACTGAGAACCGCATGAGAAAACAAGAATTGCACCCACGCACCGCTATTCTGAATAAAAAAGAAAAAAATCGCTGTCGTCTGGCTCGCTTACAGGCGCTGGCATGGCTGGCAAAACAATTTCCGGAAGCCTTTTGCAACGAACGGCGGATTCGTCCTTTAAAAATAGGCATTATGGACGATGTCATCGCCTATGCGGAAGAAGCCGCCGCGCACGGTATCTCGCGCAGTAAATTGCGTGAAGCGGTCGTGGTGTTTACCCGCAGAGTCGATTACCTCACCTGCCTGAAAGCGCGTGAAATGCGTGTGGATCTGCACGGTAACCCCTGCGGTAACGTCAGCGAGGACGACGCTGAACGGGCGGCGGGGAAAATTCGCAAACGGGTGGAAAAAAGCGCACGCAATGCTCGCAAGCTCCTGGCCGGAAAAGCCGCTGTCTATTATCCCAAAAGTGATAAACATGCTCTCACCGAAACAGCCCCGCCCGACGTGTCCGCCGCCCATGCGGCTCTGCCGGAGCAACTGCCAAAGGCTTCGTTTTATCCCGAGCGCAGTCCGGCGTATAGCAGCCAAAACGCCACCCCCGCCAAATCGGCTGCCTCTATCGTCGTCAAGCATAAACCCACTCGCTCCTATGATCCCGATGTCGTTGCCCGTTTGAAAGCGAAACTGGGCTTAAGCCGCAGTCATCAAAATCTGGCCGAAGCCAATGCTAAAAACGACTAAAGCGCAGTTAGGCTGACCCTGTGCTAGCACAGGGGCGCCGATGAGCGACCGGCCGCAGGCTCAGCCCTGATGGCGACTCAGCACCTGCGCCAGGAAACGTCCGGTATGGGAGGCAGGATGCTGGGCTATCGCCTCTGGCGTACCACACGCCATAATCTGGCCGCCATTACTGCCACCTTCTGGCCCGAGATCAATCACCCAATCCGCGGTTTTAATCACATCCAGATTATGCTCAATAATGATAATGGTATTCCCCTGCTCACGCAGGCGTACCAAAACACGCAATAATTGTTCGATATCATGAAAGTGCAAACCGGTCGTCGGCTCATCCAGAATATATAGGGTCTGACCAGTACCACGGCGTGACAACTCCCGCGCCAGTTTAATACGCTGCGCCTCGCCTCCGGATAAGGTAGTCGCGCTTTGTCCCAGACTGATATAGGACAACCCCACATCCATCATCGTTTGGCATTTACGGGCGATGAGCGGAATAGCCGCAAAAAATGCACCCGCTTCTTCAACCGTCATCGCCAGCACTTCCGCAATATTTTTGCCTTTGTATTCAATATCCAGGGTTTCACGATTGTATCGGCTCCCCTTGCAAAGATCGCAGGCCACATAAATATCGGGTAAAAAGTGCATGGCCACTTTAATCAAACCGTCACCCTGACAGGCTTCACAGCGCCCCCCGCGCACGTTAAAACTAAAACGGCCCGGTTGATAACCGCGCGCCCGTGCTTCCGGTGTATTGGTAAACAGTTCACGGATAGGTGTAAACAAACCGGTATAGGTCGCCGGATTGGAACGCGGTGTCCGCCCGATCGGACTCTGATCGATATCAATCACTTTATCACAGTGCTCAAGCCCCTGAATGTCCTGCAGCGCCCCTCGCGTCATCAGGCTGGCACGATTTAAGCGGTTCGCCGCCAGCGGATACAGCGTATCATTGATAAGGCTCGATTTGCCGGAACCGGAGACCCCGGTCACACAGGTCATAACCCCCAGTGGAATATCCACATCAACCTGCTGCAGATTATTACAGGTCACCCCGCGCAAGTGCAGCATCTTTTGCGGGTCTACGGGCTGGCGTGTATCGGGGATGGCAATCACACGTTTGCCACTCAAATACTGGCCAGTCAGGGAGGCTGGCTGGGCCATGACCTCTTGCGCGCTTCCGCTCGCGACAACCTCACCACCATGCACTCCCGCACCTGGCCCAATGTCCAGCACATAATCCGCTGCCAATATGGCCTCTTCATCATGCTCCACCACAATGACCGAATTCCCCAAATCCCGCAAACGGCGCAGCGTTTGTAACAGTCGGTCATTATCGCGCTGATGCAAACCGATAGACGGCTCATCCAGCACATACATGACCCCCACCAACCCTGAGCCAATCTGGCTGGCAAGACGAATGCGCTGGGCCTCGCCACCCGACAAGGTTTCGGCGCTGCGGGCCAGCGACAGGTAGTCCAGCCCCACATTCACCAGAAAACCGAGACGCTCGACAATTTCCTTATTAATCTTACCGGCAATTTCTCCTTTCGCACCGGGAAGATGCAATTGCTTGAAAAAAGTGTAGGCCTCGGCAATAGGGTATTGTGAAATTTCAGGCAGATTTTTATCGGCGACAAAAACATGGCGCGCAGATTGCCGCAAGCGGGCGCCGGCACAATCTGGACAGGGGCGAGCGGACAGGTATTTTGCCAGTTCTTCACGCATCGTGGCAGAGTCCGTTTCACGATAGCGACGTGCCATATTGGGGATCACCCCTTCAAAGACCTGCACACGATGCCGCTCATGCCCCCGCATGCCCTGAAACCGAAAGGCTATCTTTTCCTTGCCGCTGCCATAGAGTACCACCTTTTGAATCGCATCCGGCAAATCACACCAGGCGGTATCCACCGCAAAACCATAATGTGCCGCCAGGGATTCCAGCATGGCAAAATAATACAGCGTTTTCCGATCCCAGCCGCGGATGGCACCGGTCGCCAGACTGGCGCTGGCATCATGCACCACGCGCTGGGGGTCAAAGTATTGATCGACGCCCAGGCCATCACAGGCCGGGCAGGCTCCCACCGGATTATTAAAGGAAAATAAACGCGGCTCCAGCTCGCTTAAACTGTAACCACACTCCGCACAAGCATAACGGGAAGAAAAGGTGGTTTCCGCAAAATCCGCCTCCATTGGCGCGACGATGGCCAGGCCTTCGGCCAGATTCAGCGCATTTTCAAAAGACTCACTCAAGCGTTGCGCGATACCCTCACGGATTTTAAAGCGATCGATCACCACCTCTATGCTGTGTTTTTTTCGCAAAGACAATTTGGGCGCGTCATCGAGCTCAACCATCTCCCCGTCAATACGCGCCCGCACGTAGCCCTGCGCCTGCAATTGTTGCAATAATTGCAGGTGTTCACCTTTGCGCTCCCGTACCACCGGCGCCAAAATCATCGCCTTGCAGTCGGCCGGCAAGGTCATCACCTGATCCACCATCTGGGAGACGGTCTGGGCCTGCAAACTAAAATGATGCAGAGGGCAGCGCGGCTCGCCAACCCGGGCAAACAATAAGCGCAGATAGTCATGAATTTCCGTAATCGTGCCCACGGTGGAGCGTGGATTATGCGAGGTGGCCTTTTGCTCAATGGCGATGGCCGGCGACAGCCCATCAATGGAGTCCACATCCGGCTTTTCCATCATCGATAAGAACTGTCGCGCATAAGCGGACAAAGACTCCACATAACGGCGCTGACCTTCCGCATACAAGGTATCAAATGCCAGCGACGATTTGCCTGAACCCGATAAGCCAGTGATGACCGTCAGCTGATTGCGCGGTAAGCTCACGTCAATATTTTTTAAATTATGGGTGCGCGCCCCTTTAATTATAATGTGATCGTGCATGCGAACCTCAGTAATAGACATGTGGAAAAATCAATAGTAGGCCCTGACCGTATCAGGCGTGCAGTTTGCTGAAAAAGCGGCCTGTTGCGACCCAAGCGCTATAGTATCATTGCTGTGTGCAAAAGCCATCCCTTTAACGCCATCTCCCGGCGCTCATGCGGGAGCGCATACGCTGATGCTCTGTCAGGACATTTGCGCCCATAGGCACAGCCACCTTGGCTAAAAACTGAACTATAATAAGGGGTAACCGCGCTCGCAATACTCGATGAACAAGGAAGGGCCTCATGAAAAAACAATCTGCTCTGTTGCTGGTATTCTTTATTCTTTCACTCCCGGCCATGGCCGCCAACCTCAACGTTGCCGACTGGACCGAAGACGTCTTGCGCAAAACGCTCAGTGTCAGCTACAAGCTGACACCAGCACAGGTCAATGCCCAGAAGCAATATTATTCGTTTGAGGGCTGGGCCTCTATTGCATCTTTTCTGGGCAACAGGATGGTGTTTATTCGCGCCAACCGCATCAGTCTGCATCCCGAACCACTCAACTCAGCCACCGTAGTGGGTACGGAAGAATACTCCGGTTTGCCCTGCTGGCGTGTCAATCAATCCTGGTTTATCCCTGAACTTAACATGCAAATACACTTTTCCGTGCGCGTGGTGCGGGAGGAAAACGGATTTTACAAAATTATGAGCCTGGATATGCACAAAAAAGAGGCCGCTTTCGCACCCTGATCTCTGCTGCAATTTTTTCAGTCCAGCTTCAGGGACGCCTCGGTCTCCATCGCTTCCTGTGGCGGCGCGGCCGCTTTGAAAAAGTAATTATTGAAACGATGCTTGATATTCAGGGTATGATTGAAAACATCGACAAAATTCGCCGCAGCAGGAATGGAAGACTCGCCACTCCAGAAGGATGTGCCGGCCTGAAATAAACGAGCCGCATTGGCCAGCAAGGACAGCTCATCGCAACTATCCGGAGCCAATGCCTCAAAGGCATGGATAAAAACATCCGGCAAATATTCCGCAGCCACAGCTTCCGGGTTTCGGACATACTGCGCCACCACCACCGTCGCCACTAAAAGATTCCAACCACGATATGCCGTATCAGCGGTGATTTTGTCTACCCATCCAAACATTGTTTTCTCCTGTACCAATCATAAAAGGGTCTCTCTGAACTTCGACCATGTGAACATGCCGTCATGTCGACTCTCTCAGGTCAAGGATGCGGAATGCCTGCCGCCGCAGCGGGAGTATCATGCGGAACCAGCAAGGCCAGAGCCGCAGCAGCAAGAGACCATCCAACCACCGCACTGGGTACAACCGTACCGTGCAAACCCAGTGGCAAACCCAGATCATACACAAAGGCGCTGGTTGCAAGCAGCAACAAGGTTCCGGCACCAAGGACTTTGCCCAGCGCTACTGCCGTGCTTTCCTTGTTTTTGTGCGCGCTTTGAAAAAAATAAGCATTATATTCCATCATGACTCCCAACAGTAAGATTTGCGTTACGGTTCCGCGTTATTTTAACAAAAAACCCCAAGTTGCACAAATATATGACGCCACCTGTGCCGCTGTCATAGTAGCAGTTTGCCTTTATCCAGACAAGTCTGACAAAAGAGTGCAATATCATCGCGGACTAAACGCATCCGAATTTTGCACACTAAACATTTCCTTTTGCCTACATACCGCGCTTTATGCATGGTATTCAAACGACCTGGGGCGAGCTTAGGAGCCGTATTCCGCGCATAAAGCGCGGAACACAGGCATGTTGATTTTAAAAAGGTTCGTTTAGATACGGTTACCCTGAATATCATCGCCAGATGACTACCTGAATGCCGGAAAAAATGCTATCTTGGCACGATGAAAGAAATGTCCTGGAAAAGGAGCTTGCGATGCGCTGCATTGCCCTGGCTTTGCTGTTAGTATATGGAAATGGTATGGCGGAATCTTCTGAAAAACAGATCTATGGTTATGTGGAAAAAGTATGGCTGAAAGATATTGACCATAGCGTATCGGCCAAATTGGACACCGGTGCACGCTCGGCATCGCTCAGTGCCATTGATATTCGCGAAATCGAAGAAAATGATCAAATCTGGTTGCTGTTTAAAGTCCCCGGCAAAAATGGCAGTGTGGAATTAAAACGCCCCTATGTGGGGACCGTCAAGATCAAGCAGCGCAGCGAGGAAAAAATCAAGGGCCATGCCGCGCATGCCCACCGTCCTGTGGTGTTAATGACCATGCGCATCGGTGATAAAGAGCGCTCCATCAAGGTTAATCTCACCAACCGCAAGCGCTTTATCTATCCTCTTTTACTTGGGCGGGAAGCCATCAAGGAATTTAATGGTATGGTTGACCCCTCCCTCACCTATACCGTCAAAATAAAAACCGGGAACCCATGAACTCTGCTGACAGACATCTCTATATTTTAATCTTATCCTTGTTTTTGATCGGTGCGGCCACGTTTTCCTATCGCCACTGGGTATTGAATGTGCCCCTGACCGATACCGAAACCGTCAATAGCTGGACGGTCGAAGCCACCCTGCGCTTTACCGCCGATGCCAGGAAACCCATCAAAGCCCATTTTTTCATCCCCTATATGCCACCGGGCTTTGCGATTATTGATGAGTATTTTGTCTCCCATAATTATGGCGTCACCACCAATTTGGTGGGTGAAAACCGCCAAACCGTCTGGTCCCAGCGTCGTGCCAGCGGTGCCCAATCGTTATATTATCGCGCTATTTTTCGAGAAACCGAGCACCGAGAATCTGCTCTGGGCAAACCGGCCGCCATCAAAGCCGCACCATTGACCGAAACCCAGCAGCCGGCGGTCGACAGCATTCTCCAGGAAGTACGGCAGTCTTCTGCTGACATCCAAACTTTCGCGCAAGCGGCGATCACTCTCCTCAATAAACGTGGCGATAATGCCAAACTGCTGGTGGATGGCCATTTCTCCCACGAAAATATTATCAAATCAGCAATTCTGGTCCTCAATAAAGCCAAAATTGCCGCCATGGCGGTGAAAGGCATCCAATTAAGCGGCCCAAGCGCTACCAATGAATTCAAATCCTTCCTCGCCGTCTACAATGGCACGAACTGGATTTTTATTAATCCGGAAACCGCCAGTGCGGGTTTGCCCAAACGCTTTCTCCTGTGGCAGTATGGCGAGGAGCCCACCTTTAATGTCAGCGGTGGCAAGAAGCCCTCCTTTGGCATCAGCGTGTCGGCAACACCGGTGAATGCGCTGGCGTTAGCCAAGGAGCGAGGCGAACGTGCCAACTCGCAATTATTGCGCTTTTCCATGCTGCAGCTGCCCGTGAATGTGCAGGAAACCTATAAGATTCTTCTAACGGTGCCCATTGGCGCCTTTATTATCCTCCTGTTACGCAATTTTATCGGCCTGAAAACCTTTGGTACCTTTATGCCGGTGCTGATCGCCCTGGCCTTTCGCGAAACCAACGTCAGTTTTGGTGTTTTTCTTTTCACCATTATTGTCTCCTTTGGCCTGATTGTGCGCTTTTATCTCGATCATTTGCACTTGTTGCTGGTACCACGACTGGCAGCCATTTTAACGGTGGTGATCCTCGTCATGATTTTCCTGAGCATCCTCACCCAGAATCTTGGTATCGATACCGGCTTGTCGGTCGCCTTGTTCCCGATGGTCATTTTAACCATGACCATTGAGCGCATGTGTATTACCTGGGATGAGCGCGGTGCCACGGAGGCCATTCAATGTGGCATTGGCAGCCTCATCGCCGCCATCATTGCCTTTTCGGTGATGAATCAACGGCCCTTGCAGTATTTGCTTTTTGCCTTTCCCGAAATCCTGTTCATGTTGCTGGCGATTATTTTACTGTTTGGTCAATACCGCGGCTACCGTTTGTTCGAGTTGATGCGCTTTAAAGCCCTGGCGGGAGATTAGGATGCTGGGTTTATATCGTCGCCTGAAAGAAAAAGGGGTGCTCAGTATTAATCAACGCAATATCGATTTTGTGCTCCGCTATAATCCCCGCAAATTCTATCCGCTGGTCGATGACAAACTGCAAAGCAAACAACTGGCTATCCAAGCCAACATCGCTGTACCGCCTCTGTATACGATTATCAAAAATGAACATCAAATCAAGCAACTTGCCGATATTCTGGCCCCCTATACCGATTTTGTGATCAAGCCGGCACACGGTGCGGGGGGCGATGGCATCCTTGTCGTACAAGATCGCGTCATGGGTCGTTACCGACAAATTAACGGGCAGTTAACCACCCTGACAGAGCTACAGTACCATCTGTCCCGCCTGCTGTCCGGAGCCTACAGTCTGGGTGGGCATGATGACTTTGCCATCGTGGAACATCGGGTGATTGTCGATCCGGTTTTTGCCGATGTCAGTTATGAAGGGGTTCCCGACGTACGGGTGATTACCCTGCTCGGTTATCCGGCCATTGCCATGCTGCGCTTGCCTACCCGTCAATCCGGCGGCAAGGCGAATCTGCATCAGGGGGCTATCGGCGTTGGCATCGATCTGGCCAGCGGTACCACCCTGGGAGGGGTGTTTCACAATGATCCCATTGACTTTCACCCGGACACCCTCCATTCCATCGTCGGCCGCGCCATTCCGCATTGGCAAAAAATACTGCATATCGCGGCCAGCTGCTATGAGCTCACGGGACTGGGCTATATTGGTGTCGATATTGTCCTGGACAAGCAGCAGGGCCCCTTAATGCTGGAACTCAATGCCCGCCCCGGCCTGAATATCCAGATTGCCAATCGCGAAGGCATCCTGGGGCGCTATCGAAAAATTGAAGCTCAGGCAACCTTGGAAGCTCTGAGCGCCGAAGAACGCATTCGCTTTAGTCAACAGCATTTTGCCGTCAACCGGGACTGACCAAGACCATTACAACTTCGATAGGCGAGCACCATCTGAAGAATAGCCCTCGCGCTCTGCGTGTTTTTTTTGAGGGAAAAATTGGTAAGACTCAAAGGAAGGCAGCTGTTCAAGCGATAACTGTCCGCTTTGAATCAGACGCACATAGCTGCTATCGCTTTGCATACGGGCAATAAAGGACTCGGGCAGCGCCTTAAGTTGCGAGAGCGATACCTGTTTTCCCAGCATAAGCGTATGGATAGCGTCACTCAGCATATGCACGATTTGCCGTGATGGCAGTCTGAGTACCTCATCAATGCTCATAACCTGCTGATGGAGTAAGGCTGTGATCTTATCGTCCTGCAAACGGCGATAATCCGCAGTACTTCGATAAGGCAAAAAATCCCAATTCACCGTACCATTCAGGAAAAAATGGCGATAGATATTTTTGGCAAACAATAAGGTCAACGACTGCGGCAAAGATTTCGCTTGTGCAAAGCTTAAGAGCTCTCGCTGGATTAATTGCAGGGTCACGGGATGAACCAGGACTTCGCTCGCCTCATCCTCTATGCCTGCCAAATCATACAAGCGCAGCGTCCGGTTCTTAAATAAGGCAAAGTACAACGGCTGGGTGATCACCCTCTTTTGGGGCACGGTTAACGTTTTGGCCTCTGACAGGGAAAGGATATCATGGGCAATGAGACTTTTAATGGAAGGGTGGGTCAGATTTTGGTACTCACAAGTATTTATCACCTGTAACTCCGATAACGCTATTTTTTGTTGTGCCAGAAGCGACAGATAGGTTTTATCCACCAGAAAGGCTTGCATAAATGGAACGTGCTGTGCGGTTTCAAACAAGTCAGGCCCCATCGCTGGTACTTTTTGTTCTATGAGATAGAACACCGCTTGTTGAAGCGCCACTAATTCTGCCCTGATTTCAGCAGCGCGCTGCACCACTTCGGTAGAGGCGCGAAAGTCATGCAGGTGCAGGTCTTCATGGTAGGTCTTTCCATCGGGCAGGACAACGCGAATGTGGATGCTGGCCTCATGATTCCACTCATCAATACTCAAATCCGCCTCATATATTTTTTCCGGATCACAGACAAAAGCCTGAGGATGCGGGCTGCTGTAGCTTGGCGTATCACTCGCAAACGGAATAGTCTTGGCATCAGGGGCAATCAGGCGTTGCCCCAAAGTTTTGACAGACCATTCCAGCGTAATACCCGCTTTTGCCGCTGCCGCTTCCAGGCGCTCCCCGATGACGAACAAGATAAATTCCTGCACGCAGGCAAGCGATACCCTGTCCGCATTCAGCTGTTCCAAGCGAAACAGAAATTGCGTGGGCTGTTGTAAAATAGCGATCAATTGCCTGATGCCCTCGTCGATGGGCGGCTGCGCATCTGCATGAAGCGCAAGGGCCAGCTCCCGCAGTGTCTCTGTCAATTCAACCGGACTCGACGAAAAATCAAGCAAGTGCTCGATACTGGTGACAATGAATGCTTCCTGCGCAGGGGATAATACAGTTTGGATAGCAATTTTAGGCATGGTAATTTCCTTATTAATGGCAATGCATTGGTCAAACGTTCCGGAAGACTCCTGTCCTTGTGCTCTTTTCCTCCATCATTGGTCACTGGACTTTGGCCATTTTTGTAAACAGGCCAAAGTCCAGGGTCATGAATTACCAAAATATAGGATGACAGACAAACATGCAAATCTTTAGGGAGCAACAGCGCTTTCCAGCCGGCTGATAAGGGCTATAAGGGTAAGCGGGCTCTTGCGTGATGCTGTCAGTACGCTATACTGCTGGCGCTACGATGATACGTTGACCGACACCAAAACGGCCTGGTATTTTTGCTTTGTTCATCTGAGGTTTGTATCCATGCTCAATCCGCAACAGGAAGCCGCTGTTCGTTATATTGATGGTCCCTTACTGGTGCTGGCGGGAGCCGGCAGTGGTAAAACACGCGTTATCACCCAGAAAATAGCCTGGCTTATCGAGCAATGCGGTTATGCCGCACGCCATATTTGTGCGGTAACCTTTACCAATAAAGCGGCCGCTGAAATGCGGCAACGGATAGCACAAACCCTTGCTGCCACCGAGCGACGCGGCTTAAAGATTGCCACGTTTCATACCCTGGGCTTACAGATCATTCGCCGCCATCAGGCGGCATGCCAGCTCAAGGCCGGCTTTTCTATTTTTGACAGTACCGACTGTCTGCAACTGATCCGGCACTATTTGCCGACCGGCCATGCCAATGAACGCGAATTTCCGCTGCAGGTTCAGCAACAGATTTCACGCTGGAAAAATGAGTTATTAAGCAGCGCACAGGTGAGTCAACTGATACCCCAGGACGAATGGGCCGAAGCGGCGCAAGGCATTTACCCCCGTTATCTGGCAGCCCTGGCAGCGTATAACGCGGTAGATTTTGATGATCTGATTCGCTTGCCGGTTCAATTATTACGCGAGGATGCCACGGTCCGGGACTATTGGCAAAACCGGATTCGGCACTTACTGATTGACGAATACCAAGACTCCAATACCAGCCAGTATGAGCTGGTGAAAATGCTGACCGGCGTGCGCGCCAGTTTTACCGTGGTCGGTGATGATGATCAGTCCATTTATGCCTGGCGTGGTGCCCGCCCGGAAAATCTGGCACAGTTGCAAAAGGACTTCCCCCGCCTGAAAGTGATCAAGCTGGAGCAAAATTACCGCTCCACCAGCCGTATATTGCAGGCGGCCAACCAACTCATCAGCAATAACCCGCATTTATTCAGCAAAGCGCTCTGGAGTAAACTGGGGGTTGGTGAACCGCTGCGTGTGGTGGTCTGTCGTGATGAACAGGATGAGGCGGAACAGGTGGTTGCCGATCTCATCAGTCATAAATTAAAACACGGCCGCGCCTTTCATGAATATGCCATTTTATACCGCGGCAATCATCAGTCCCGTGTGTTTGAAAAAGTATTACGCCACCATAGCGTACCCTACAGCATTAGCGGCGGCCAGTCCTGGTTTGCCCGATCCGAGATTAAAGATATATTCGCCTATTGCCGCTTGCTGGCGAATGAAGCCGATGACGCGGCATTTTTGCGCGCTATTAACAGCCCGCGGCGGGGCGTTGGGGAAACCAGTCTGGCTCAACTGGGCCATTATGCTCAGCAACGGGGATTAAGTCTGCTGCAAGCTGCCGACCATCTGGCCCTGAAGGAACGGATTACGGACAAACCCTATGCGGCATTAGTGGCATTTAAACAGTGGTTAGGGCAAGTGAAGCAGAACCTGAAGGAAGGTTCCCTGCAGGAAGGCTTACGCCACATGATCGAGGACAGTGGCTATGAAGCCAGCCTCTATGAGCAAAGCGACAATGCAACCAAAGCAGAACGGCGCATGAATCAGGTTTGGGAGCTCGTGGAATGGATCGGTCGCTTACAGGCCAAAGCGCCGCAATCGACACTGGGTGATATTGTCAATAAATTGATTTTAATTGATATTTTAGAGCAAAATGAAGAAGAATCGGATAATGTGCAACTGATGACTCTGCATGCCAGCAAAGGACTGGAGTTTCCTTTTGTCTATCTGGTCGGCATGGAGGAAGAGCTGTTACCGCATCGCAGTAGTATGGAGTCCGATGATATTGCCGAAGAGCGCCGTCTGGCCTACGTTGGTCTGACTCGGGCGCAAAAGGAATTATGCATGACTCTGGCGCGTCAAAGGCGGCGTGCCGGTGAACGTTACGATTGCCAACCCAGCCGTTTTCTGGAGGAGTTACCGGCAGACAGCCTGGAATGGTTTGGCAAAAACAGCCAGCGCTGCCCCGAAAAAGCCAAAGCAACGGCCACCGCCCATTTAGCCGGGCTCAAAGCCTTGTTACGCTAAGGGCGTG
Organism: Legionellaceae bacterium; assembly: GCA_020831865.1. Taxonomy (GTDB): domain Bacteria; phylum Pseudomonadota; class Gammaproteobacteria; order Legionellales; family Legionellaceae; genus JAFIFT01. Next base: position 46,168 of record JAFIFT010000004.1, read on the forward strand.
ATAGCGCTCGGCAAAGGCCGGACAGGGATGCGCCGAGCACATAGCGGACTCAAAGCAGCCTGTCGTCCAAAAGCTCCCCCTGATAGACAAAGGTAGCCGGCCCGCTCATCCGGATGTCCTGGCCTTCACCCGGCCAATGCACCCAGAGATCCCCCCCGGCCAGACTTACCTGAATACGCTCGGCCATACCATAAAACGCACGCCCCACCACGGCTGCGGCCACCGCACCACTGCCACAGGCCTGCGTCTCTCCACAACCACGCTCATACACCCGCAATTGGAGATGGGAAGTATCAATAATTTGCATAAAACCAGCGTTACACTGCTGGGGAAACAACGGATGCTGGCTAATGTCACGACCGATCGTTGCAAGATCCAGTTCCACCAAACGTTCTGTAGGCAGAACAGCATGTGGATTCCCCACACTCAGCGCATGCACCCGTAGCACTTGTCCATGCGCCAGAGTTAAGGCATAATCATCACAACGCTGCGCTGCCTCTAATGGAATGGCTTTGGGCTCGAACTCTGGCGGCGGCAGGATAACCGACACCTGCCCGTCCTGTTCGAGCTGCAGCTGCATTTCGGTGCTGGCTGTCGCCACCCGGAAGCATTTCTGCGCACTGAAGCCCTGCCAGGCAATAAAGCGAGCCAAACAGCGTGCCCCGTTACCACACTGCCCGACCTCTACACCATTGGCATTAAAAATACGATAGCGAAAATCAATATCAGGGCGGTCACTGGCTTCTAACAGCAGCAACTGATCAAAGCCCACCCCGATATCCCGTCGCGCCAGACGCTGTATCTGCTCAACGGAGAAATGCACACGCTGCCGGATGGCATCCACTACCATAAAATCATTGCCCAGTCCGTGCATTTTACAGAATTTCATTAGCGTTCCCCGCGTAGCGTTTTAGCCGGTTCTTTCGGTAAATATAAGGGCCCCGGTTGGCCACACGCACTCAGGAGCATACTCAGCAGCAGACAGGCAACCAGCCGCTGCCCATGGTTGTTGTTTTTCATCATACAAGGCTTCTGTCATTGATTACATATCGCCACCACATCCGCTCAGGGCCCAGCCGGTTGGCCGTGTCGCACAAGAGGCGCAGTGGCACCCGAGATTCTCTCGCTAGTATAGAACATCCTGTCCCAGCGTCAATGGGACTGCCGCACGATGGCTCATATCGACAGACAAGCGCCTTGTCACGAAACTTGCCATCCCGCCTCGCATTGGCGATAATAAAGCTTTCGTCTCGGAGACCATTTTGAAGCCTGTTATTAAAGAACCGTCGCATACGGCGCGCGCCAGTATTATCTGGATGCACGGACTGGGAGCTGATGCCTCCGATATGCAGGGTCTGGCCGCACAGATGGACTGGTCTGCCACAGCGGTGCGTCATATTTTTCTCAATGCGCCGCAGCGTTCGGTCACCATTAATCAGGGCATGCTCATGCCAGCCTGGTATGATATCACCGGCACCCAACTCACCGATCGCGAAGATGAAAACGGTATTATGGCGTCCGCTCAGACCATATCCGCTCTGATTCACGACCAGATCCAACAGAGTATTGCCCCGGAAAATATTTATCTGGCCGGCTTTTCGCAGGGTGCGGCGATGGCTTTGTTTAGCGGATTACGGGAGAAAAACGCCCTGGGCGGTATTATCGCCTTATCCGGTTATCTGCCACTGGCGGCAACCCTCAAGCCGCTGCAATGCCATAGTACCCCCATGTTCATCGCTGCTGGCCGCTTTGATCCGGTGGTACTGCCACAATGGACACAGGCAAGTGAAAACTGGCTACGCCAGCAAGGCTATGAGCAGCTCAGCAGTTATCGCTATCCCATGGAACACAGCATCTGTCTAGAGGAAATCCGTGATTTACAGAATTGGTTTAACCCCTTGTTCAGCAGGAGCACCCGATGAGTACCGTCGTGAAAAAAAACCGAGAGGTAGCCTACAGTTGTGCGCAGATGTACAACCTGGTCGATACGGTGGAGGAATACGAGCAATTTATCCCCTATTGCTCCGAAAGCACCGTCCATCACCGTAATGACGATGAGGTACAGGCAACCCTGGTCATATCCGCTGCCGGGATCAGCAAATCCTTTACCACCCGCAATCACCTGCAACCCAATAAAATGATTGAAATCCGCCTCGTTGACGGCCCCTTTCACCATTTGGAAGGCTTTTGGCGCTTTGATGAAACAGCGCAGGGCGGTTGCCTCATTTCCTTTGATTTGGAATTTGAATTTGCCGGCCGGATGTTCAGCATGCTGCTTGGCCCGCTGTTTGAACAAATTACCAATAAAATGGTAGATGCCTTTTGCGAACGGGCGGAAAGTCAGTATGGCAAAGGTTGAAGTGATTTATATCGCGGAGGATGGTACGCTCTTCCAGCGCCATCTTCCGTTTCAAGAAGGCAGCACAGTCGGAGAACTGGTCGCCGTCTCTGGTTTATATGAGCGCTACCCTGCCTGTCGCCACATGAGCCATGGCATCTTTGCCACAGCCGTTACCCGCGATACGCCAGTCAAGGCCGGCGATCGTATTGAAATCTACCGCCCCTTACAAGTCGACCCCATGAAAAAGCGCCGCTTGCGGGCAAAACAAAAACCGTAGCGGGCATGATACCCCTTAGATAGTGTGGTGCAACTCATCCTGCAAATTTTTATCTATCCGACGCAGGCGGTCGTTTTTAAAATGTAAAACCAGATAACGCTTCTCCAGCCGTCCAGCTCCTTTGCGCCAGGTGTAGACATAGTCCCAGCGATCATTATTGAACAAAGGGCTTAACATACTGCTGCCCATCAAGATAGCCACGTCCTGTTTCGGCATTCCCAGGTGCAAACGATCAATTTTATGCTGCGGAATCAGGTTGCCCTGTTGCACAATGCGCCTTGAAAAATCGTAGGAGGCACAATGGGTCAGCAACAGGGTGAGCAGCAACCCACTGAAAACTCGTAAGCCAGAAATTAAATATCGCATTTTTTTGCCTGTATCCGAAAATTTCGCCATAATAGCATGGAAAATCAGCAATGGTATACCCGTGACAGCCGGTTTCCGCTGCTGAGCAAGATCTTCTTATCCGTATAACTGACAGGAGCCACTGTGGAAGACGAGAGCCAACAATTAAAACAGGCTGGATTGAAAATAACCACGCCGCGCCTCAAAGTATTACAGATTCTCGAACACTCGCAAGAGCATCACTTAAGTGCGGAAGCCATTTATAAGGCCTTGTTAGACAAAAATGAGGATGTCGGCCTGGCAACGGTGTACCGGGTCTTGACCCAGTTTGAAACTGCCGGCCTGGTCATCCGACATAATTTTGAGGGGAATCACGCCGTCTATGAACTGTGCCAGGGCGAACACCATGATCACCTGGTCTGCGTGAAGTGTGGCCAGGTCGAAGAATTTATCGATGAAATCATCGAGGAACGACAACGGCAGATTGCCGAACAGGCCCAGTTTAAAATGACCGATCACGCCCTGAACATTTATGGTCTCTGTCGCCATTGTCAGGTATAGCAGAACGTTATGCCCAGGCGGATTCCACTTTCACACTGTGGCAGAATCTGGTTCTGATATTTGACACCACGTAACAGAGGAGAGAATATGGGGCAGCAGCATGCACCACATCAGCCACCGGCGCATTTTAACCGGGCATTCCTCATTGCCACGGTCGCCAACAGTGTCTTTGTCCTTGTGCAAATTTTTTATGCCCTCTATGCCAACTCCACCAGCCTGTTGGCTGATGCCATTCACAATCTGGGCGACGTTGTCGGTCTGATCCTGGCATGGACAGCCAACAGTCTCATGCAGCGCAAACCCACTGATACCAGCAGTTTTGGTCTGAAAAAAAGCTCTATCATGGCCGCACTGGCCAACGGGACTTTATTAATTTTTAGCTGTGGCATCATTGCCACAGAAGCCTTGTACAAATTTCTGCACCCTGAACCCATCCATGCACTGCTGGTGATTATCGTTGCGACGCTGGGTATTATCGTCAATGGGGCAACAGCGGCCTTGTTTCTGCGCGGACAAAAGGACTTAAATATTCACGCCGCCTTTTTGCATTTGTTCTATGACGCCTTGATCTCTGCCGGCGTAGTGCTGGCCGCAGCCCTGATGTATGTGACCGATTGGCTCTGGCTTGATCCCCTTGTGGCGTTCATGATCGCCTTTATCATTCTGAAAGGCACCTGGGCTTTGTTCCGGGACAGCCTGCGTCTGATGATGGATGCCGTTCCCCGTGATATTTCTCTGCAACGGGTTCGGGAGCGTTTACTGGCCGTACCCGGGGTCACGCAAGTACATGACTTGCATATCTGGGCGCTCAGCACCCGCGAAAACGCCCTCTCCGCTCATCTGCTCATGCCAACCGATACCAAGCTTTCCGATCCCCAACGACAGATGCTGGTCGACGAATTAAAGAAAAACCACCGCATTCAACACGTCACCCTGCAGATTGAGCATGAGCCCGGATATTGCGAAGCCTACTGCACCCCGTGATCCGGAGCTCACCCAATAAAGTCGTGACGACAGCCTCTAGGGCTGCGCAAGGCTTTTATGTACGATCTCCGCCAGATCATTAGAGAGCGTATGGCGTGACAAGGTCTGCAAGACGCCTTGTATTTTCGCTTGCCGCAACGGATCATAGCGCTGCCAGCGTGTCAACGGGCTTGCCAGACGGGCCGCGATTTGGCTGTTGAGCGGATCCAATTCCAGCAGAATATCCTGCAAAAAAGCATAGCCACTGCCATCCAGCGCATGAAAATGCTTGGGATTGGCACTACAGAATGCCCCCAACAGGGCGCGCACTTTGTTGGGATTTTTCAAACTGAACGCCGGATGCGACATCAGGGCCTGTACGCGCTGCAGGCTGTCTGGCTGATCGGCACCAGCCTGCACACTAAACCATTTATCCATGACCAGCGCATCCTGCCGCCATTGTTTTTCAAAGCGGGCAATCGCTTCCTGGCCGGCATCGGTGGCTTTGGCATTGGCCAGCAAACGAAAGGCGCTCAATTGATCCGTCATGGTTTTAGCCTGCTGAAATTGCCGCTGACACAGAGCCAGACTCTCGGCTTCCTCTGCGCACATCAACAAACTCAAGCAGGTATTACGTAATTGACGACGTCCGAAAGCCCGACCGTGGATGGCATGATCTTCCTGTTGCCAGAGTTGCTCATACAGGGGCAGCGCCTGCCGATAGACATGTCCTGCCAACTGAGCCCGACTAAACTCCCGCACCCGCTCCAGCACATCCACGTCCACTACCGGCAACAAATTGGCCATTTCTTCAAAACCGGGAATCACCAGCAAACAGGCACGCAGAGCTGGCGCCAAGCGTTCGTCGAGCATAATCAGGGCAAAGGCTTCCAGGAGTTCCGGAGGGATGTGCCAAACCCCCTGCGGCGCGTCATAGCAGGGACGCATGGCGGCAAAAAACAGACGTTGCGCGGCGTCCCATTTGGCAAAACCATCGGTCTCCATACGCAACAGGGCCAATAGCTGCGCATTACCGGGCTGCCAGTCCAGTTGCACCGGCGCGGAAAAATCGCGCAGCAAAGACACGACCGGCTCGCCCGGCAATTGGCTGAACTGAAAGCTGGCTTGCGTGTCTTTCAATTCCAGGATCTCCTGATCCAGGGCAATTCTGGCACCACTTTGGTCAAAAAGGGCGAACCGAATCGGGATATGAAAAGGCTGTTTCTCCTGACATTCCGGCGTTGGGCGGCAGCTTTGCGTCAAGCGAAGGCTCAGAGTGCCGTCGGCATACTCACTCTCCACCCGGACCTGCGGCGTGCCCGCCTGGGTGTACCAACGCTTGAACTGGCCTAAGTCAATCTGGTTGGCATCCTCCATGGCGGCAACAAAATCATCTATGGTCACCGCTTGCCCATCGTGCCGTTGAAAATACAAGTCCATACCGCGACGAAAACCAGCCGTCCCCAGCAAGGTCTGTTGCATGCGGATAATTTCTGCCCCCTTATTGTAGACGGTCGCCGTATAAAAGTTATTGATTTCCTCATAGGATTCCGGGCGTACCGGATGGGCCATGCTGCCGGCGTCTTCGGGAAACTGGCTGGCACGCAGCATCCGGACATCCTGAATACGATTTACGTCCCGAGATTGCATATCGCGGGAAAACTCCTGATCACGGAACACGGTCAACCCCTCTTTCAGGCTCAGTTGAAACCAATCGCGGCAAGTGACCCGGTTTCCGGTCCAATTATGGAAATATTCATGTGCCACTACGCCCTCTACCGCGGCAAAATCCTGATCGGTAGCGGTATCGGGGCGGGCCAGAATATATTGGGTATTAAAAATATTCAGCCCTTTGTTTTCCATCGCCCCCATATTGAAATCACTCACCGCCACGATCATAAAAATATCCAGATCATATTCCAGACCATAGACTTGCTCATCCCATTGCATGGCGTTTTTCAAAGACTGCATCGCATGGGCGCACTTGTCTTCATTGCCCGGTTCCACAAAAATACGCAACTGCACCTTGCGGCCGGAACTGGTGATATAGCTGTCATCAATAGCACGCAAGTCGCCTGCCACCAGCGCAAAAAGATACGACGGCTTTTTAAACGGATCATGCCATAAGGCCCAGTGGCGGTTATCCTCCTCCTCACCCTGCGCAAGCAAATTGCCGTTGGAAAGCAAAACCGGATACTGGCTTTTGTCGGCGCTGATGCGAGTGGTAAAGGTGGATAAGACATCCGGTCGATCGGGGTAGAAGGTGATCCGCCGAAAGCCCTCGGCCTCACATTGGGTACAAAAGAGCGCGTGGGAACGATACAGACCGGAAAGCTGGCTGTTGTTCTGCGGATAAATGCGGGTACCGATAGCCAGCTCACATTGCTGTGGACAGTCATCCACGATCAGATTACCCTCTTCCAGCCGCCAGGCATCTGCTGGCAAAGGGGTACCATCGAGTGTAATCTCGATCAGTTCCAGGTCATCCCCATACAGACATAAGGCGCCGGCCTGCTCACGCTGCAAACGCAGCTTACTGTTTACCACAGCATACTCATCAAATAAATCAATGGCCAGATAGGTGGTCAGCACCGTGACATTGGGTTTCTGATAGTCTTTCAGATAAATGGTTTTGCTGGACATCTTCTGTTTCTCCTTACACCGCGGTGATGGCAGTATAGCCTGATTTCAATCTCGCTGGACTTTGGCCATTGTTGTAAAATTGGCTAAAAACCCATCTTTACGAACATTAGCGAAGACGATATTTTTTACCCTGTTTTCAAAAATGGCCAAAGTCCAATCTCGGGCTTATCTGAAAATTTTATTAAAATTACTAATACCTTATCAATTTTGACTATACTGAAAATAAATAACAAGCATTCCATCAGACATCTGTATCGAATGCCATATCATAAAACCGCGTTTATCGACGGTTCTGCTGCAAAGGGGGCAACCATGAGCACATCCGATTTTTTGGAACACTACACACGTCGTTATGTGGATAATAAAGAAGAGGAACTGAGTCTGCAAGACTATCTCGAATTGTGCCGGACTGATCCCTCCGCCTATGCCAATCCGGCTGAACGTCTGCTCATGGCCATTGGTGAACCGGAACGCATTGATACCCGCCAAGATCCAGTCCTCTCTCGTATTTTTTCCAACAAAATCATTCATCGCTATGAGGTGTTCAAAGATTTTTATGGCATGGAAGAGCCCATCGAACAAATTGTCGGCTTCCTCAAGCATGCCGCCCAGGGACTGGAAGAAACCAAACAGGTTCTCTATTTATTGGGACCGGTCGGGGGTGGTAAATCGTCGCTGGCAGAAAAGTTAAAAGACCTGATGCAAAAAGTACCTTTTTATGCCATCAAAGGTTCGCCGGTCTTTGAATCCCCGCTCTCCCTCTTTGATTTGGAAGAAGATGGCGAGCTTTTATACGAGCGTTTCGGCATCCCCAAGCGCCATTTGCGCATGGTCTTATCCCCCTGGGCGGTCAAACGGCTACAGGAGTTTAACGGGGATATCAACCAGTTTAAAGTGATCAAAATCAAACCCTCCCGCCTGCGCCAGATTGCCATTGCCAAAACGGAACCCGGTGATGACAACAACCAGGATATCTCCTCGCTGGTGGGTAAAGTCGACATCCGTAAACTGGAAGAATTTTCCCAGGATGATCCTGACGCTTACAGCTTTTCTGGCGGCTTATGCCGCGCCAACCGCGGCCTGCTGGAATTTGTCGAGATGTTCAAAGCCCCTATTAAAGTCCTGCATCCCTTACTGACGGCAACACAAGAAGCCAACTACAATGCCACCGAAGGGCTGTCGGCCATTCCCTTTGAAGGGATTATTCTGGCGCACTCCAATGAATCGGAATGGCAAAGTTTTCGCAATAATAAAAATAATGAAGCCTTTATTGATCGCATTAACATCGTCAAGGTTCCCTATTGTCTGCGGGTATCGAAAGAACGGCAAATTTATCAGAAATTAATCGACAACAGTTCGCTGACCACAGCGGCCTGTGCCCCAGGTACCCTCAACATGCTGGCACAGTTTTCGGTCTTAACCCGTTTGAAAGAGCCACAAAATTCCAGCATTTACTCCAAGATGCGGGTCTATGATGGCGAGAGCCTCAAAGATACCGACCCCAAGGCAAAATCCTATCAGGAATACCGCGACTTTGCCGGCGTCGATGAGGGGATGAGTGGCATTTCCACCCGTTTTGCCTTTAAAATTCTGTCGAAAGTGTTCAATTTTGATCAAAGTGAAGTCGCCGCCAATCCGGTGCATCTGCTCTACGTACTGGAACGCCAAATTGAACAGGAGCAGTTTCCGCAGGAAGTGCATGAGCGCTATCTGAATTTTATCAAAGAATACATTACGCCCAAATATATTGACTTCATCGGCAAAGAAATTCAAACCGCTTATCTCGAGTCCTATTCCGAATATGGCCAAAATATATTTGATCGATATATCACCTATGCCGATTACTGGATTCAGGATCAGGATTACCGTGACAGCGATACCGGTGAAATTTTTGATCGGGCGGCCCTGAATCAGGAGCTGGAAAAAATTGAAAAACCGGCTGGCATCTCCAACCCCAAGGATTTTCGTAACGAAGTGGTGAATTTCGTGCTGCGCGCCCGAGCCAATCATCATGGTAAAAATCCGGTTTGGAACAGCTATGAGAAATTACGCTCGGTGATTGAGAAGAAGATGTTTACCAATACCGAAGATTTGCTACCCGTGATTTCGTTTAATACCAAAGCCTCGGAAGATGAGCGCAAGAAGCATCAGGAATTTATTGCCCGCATGATGGACAAAGGCTACACCGCCAAACAGGTGCGTTTACTTTGTGAATGGTACTTGCGCGTACGCAAGTCGCAGTAGCTATCAGATTGCAGGCCAAAACCACAAGGATTGCCTATGTCGCAGTTAATTGACCGTCGTCAGAATACGGCAGCAAAAAGCGTGGTCAATCGCCAACGTTTTTTACGCCGTTTTAAAAATCAAATTAAACAGGCGGTATCCGATGCCGTCGGTAAGCGCAGTATTACCGAAATTGATCGTGGAGAAGAGATTACCATTCCGGCCAAAGACCTGCATGAACCTCGTTTTCATCATGGCAAAGGCGGCCGGGTCGAACGGGTTTTACCCGGTAATGATCAATTTATCAGTGGCGATCGCATCAAGCGTCAGACGCAGGAAAAAGGGCAGGGCAGCGGTTCACAGGCGAGCCAGGATGGTGAAGGCGAAGATGATTTTGTCTTTTCGCTGTCGCGCGAGGAATTTTTGGAACTGTATTTCGAAGACCTGGAGCTGCCGGATCTGGTACGCAAAGAATTGGTACAAATCAAAAACTGGCAAACGGTTCGCGCGGGCGTGACCACCAGTGGTATTCCCACCAACATCAATGTCGTGCGCTCCATGCGGCAGGCTGCTGGCCGGCGCATGGCGCTGGCTGCTCCGCATCGGCGGCGTCTGCAGGAAGCCGAGAAGGAATTGGCAGAACTGCTGCAGCACGGTGAGCACGAAAAAGTGGATGTCCTGCGCCTGGAGCGCGATATTGCCTTTTATCGCAAAAAAATGAAAGCCGTCCCTTTTATTGATACCATCGATCTGCGTTATAATCATCGTATCCGCATCCCTGCGCCTTCTACTCAGGCCGTGATGTTTTGTATCATGGATGTCTCAGGCTCGATGGATGAAGCGAAAAAGGATATTGCCAAACGCTTTTTCATTCTGCTGTATTTATTCTTGACCCGTAATTATGAAAAAATCGAACTGGTGTTTATCCGTCACCACACCTCCGCCAAAGAAGTCAATGAAGAAGAGTTTTTCTATTCCCGTGAAACCGGCGGCACGGTGGTGTCCAGCGCATTGGAATTATTACATACGGTCATAGAAGCCCGCTATCCCACTTCCGCCTGGAATATCTATGTGGCACAGGCCTCCGATGGGGATAACTGGAATGCAGACTCCCCCTATTGTCAGGAACTGTTACAGGAAAAAATCATGCCCAAGTTGCAGTATTTTTCCTATATTGAAATCATGCCACGCCATCATCAAAGCTTATGGGAAGTCTATCAACAGGTGCAATCCCATTATCCGAATTTTGCAATGGAGAATATAGACTCCATTCATGAGATCTATCCGGTGTTTCGTGAATTATTTAAAAGGAAAAAGGCATGAGTAAAAAAGAGCCTATTTCAACCGGCGCCGACTGGAATTTCGAGCTGATTCAACGCTATGATCAGGAAATCAGCCGGCTTGCCCATGAGTTTGGGCTGGATACCTACCCCAATCAAATTGAAATGATCAGTGCCGAGCAAATGATGGATGCCTATTCCTCCGTTGGCATGCCTATTGGCTATCACCACTGGTCTTTTGGCAAACATTATGTGGGCGTGGAAAAAAGTTACCAACGCGGGCAAATGGGCCTAGCCTATGAAATGGTGATTAATTCCAATCCCTGTATTGCCTATCTCATGGAAGAAAATACCATTGCCATGCAGGCACTGGTTATTGCCCACGCCTGCTACGGGCATAATTCCTTTTTTAAAAATAATTATCTTTTCAAAATGTGGACCTCTGCCGATGCCATCATTGATTATCTGGTGTTTGCCCGCCAATACATCAGTGAATGCGAAGAGCGTCACGGCATCGATGCCGTTGAAAACATACTGGATTCCTGCCATGCGCTCATGAACTATGGGGTTGACCGTTACAAACATCCGCAGGCGCTGTCGCTGCAGGAAGAAAAAATTCGCCAACAGAACCGGGAAGCGTATTTACAGACCCAGGTCAATGAACTCTGGCGCACCATTCCCCGGCAAGAAAGCCAGGATGAACAGAGCAAAAGCAGTGCCTTTCCGGCCGACCCCCAGGAAAACATCCTCTATTTTATTGAAAAAAATGCCCCCTTGCTGGCACCCTGGCAACGGGAAATTGTACGGATCGTGCGCAAAATCGCCCAATATTTTTATCCGCAGGGGCAGACCAAAGTGATGAATGAAGGCTGGGCCTGTTTTTGGCACTACACCCTGATCAATGCCCTATACGATGAAGGGCTGGTCACGGATGAATTTATGTTGGAAATATTGCAAAACCATACCAATGTCATTATGCAGGTTCCCTATAACAGCCCCTGGTATAACGGCATCAATCCCTACACCCTGGGTTACCATATGATGCAGGATATCCGCCGCATTTCCGAATCGCCGACGGAAGAAGATAAACACTGGTTTCCTTTTCTGGCCAACACCAACTGGCAGAGCAGTCTCGATTACGCCATGCGTAATTTTAAGGATGAGAGCTTTATCGCCCAATATTTATCCCCGCGTCTGATGCGGGAATTAAAACTGTTCCACATTATCGATGATGATCGACATCCTGAATTCATGGTGGCCAACATCCATGATGAGCAAGGTTATCAACAATTGCGCAGCGCCCTGGCAAGACAACACAATCTTGGCTATCAGGAGCCAGACATTCAAGTATTTTCGGTGGATACGGAAGGAGATCGCAGCCTGACCCTGCACCATCGGCAACATCAGCGAGTACCCCTGTCCAATAATGTACAGGAAGTCCTCAAGCATCTGTATAGTTTATGGAAATTCCCCATTAAGCTGCAAAGTATTAACGAAAAGGAGGAAGTGTCCATGGAATATTATTGTCCTGCCAAAAGCAGCGAACCGCCACGAACCTGAGCTCGTTTAACGTTCCAGTGCTGGCACATAAGCGTAATAAACCGGGGGTTGCTGGCATTTAAAGCAGCGGCTTTTGCAGCCGACAGGTGCCTGGCAAAGGCTGATGCGCCCTTTGGCCAGCCAGCAGTCAAGCATCGGTTGCAGGCTGTCAACATCCAGCTGAAAGGCACGCGCCAACTGTTGATTACTGACCACTTTTTCACGACGGATATAATCACGGATTTGCAGCAGCATATTCCCCCCCTGCACCAGATTGATGTTCCGCTGCACTCAACCGCCATATAAAAACACCAATAGCCAGTACCATCACCGCAGCCCACGCCATCGACGACAGGGGATGGAGGGAGAAACGGGCGAATTGGTAAAAGATAACGGCTACCGCATAGGCCAGCAGGAGAGACCAGCTGACGGAAAACCACATCCAGCGCTGACTGGCTTCCTGACGGATAGCCGCCATGGTTGAGACACAGGGAATATAAAGCAAGACAAACAATAAATAGGCATAGGCGCCAGCCTTGCCGTCAAACTGTTGTGCCATCACACCATAGACCGACTGCGACAACGCATGGTGTTTGGCACTGGCATAGACCGGGTTCAGCAAAGCCTGGCCCAGATGGGCCAGGTTAGCCGGAATACTGTAGAGCGCTTCGGTCAGGGAAGCCCAAAGATCAAAGGAGGCCAGCTGCACCAGATGCGCTTGTCCCATTTGCGCATAGAGCGAATTCAGGGTCCCCACCACAACTTCTTTGGCCAGCATGCCACTCAACAGGCCAACCGTGGCAGGCCAGTTCTCGCTGTGCAGCCCCATCGGAGAAAACAAGGGAGTCAACGATTGCCCCACCCAGGCTAGCAGGGACTGGGCACTGGCGTCTCCCTGCTGGAGACCGCCGCTTATGGTGAGGCTGTTTAAACCACCCAACACGATACAAACCGGAATAATGAAACGCCCCGCTCGAATCAAAAAATACCGCAGACGCCGCAGGGTATCCCGTGCCAGGCGGGCAAAGCTCGGGCGATGGTAGGCCGGTAATTCCAGAATCAGCGGCGAGGCATGCCCGGCCAGGCGCGTTCTACGCAGCATCAGGCCGGTCAGGACCGCCATGAGAATCCCCATCAGATAGAGGGAGAAGACCACATTTTGACCGCCGGTCGGAAAAAACGCGGCAACAAAAACGGCATAGATAGCCAGTCGTGCCGAGCACGACATAAAGGGGCTCATTAACACGGTGAGCAGGCGATCACGCTCATTATCGAGGGCGCGTGCCGCCATAATGGCAGGAACATTGCAGCCAAAACCGACAATCATCGGCACGAAGGATTTGCCGGGCAGCCCCAGCCAGCGCATCAGCCGGTCAACCACAAAGGCTGCCCGAGCCATGTAGCCGGAGGCTTCCAGCAACGCCAGAAAGAAAAACATCGCCGCGATGACGGGAATAAAGGTTAAGGTGGTATTGATGCCTTTGCCAAGACCATTGGCCACTATGGCAATCAGCCAATGCGGGGCATGGCTCTGGCTGAGCAGCCAGGCCGGGCCTTGCACGAACAGGGCTTCGCTGCTGATATCAAAAAAATCCTGAAAAGCGCCGCCAATATTAATGGCAAATAAAAACATCAGATACATAATGCCCAAAAACAGGGGAATGGCCAAAAATCGATGCAAGACCAGGCGATCGAGACGGGCGGTAAAATGTTCACTGGCATCACTGTCGCGTGATTGCACCGCGGCAACCAGCCCATGAATGGCATGATAGCGTGCATCAGCCGCCAGAATGTCACTTTCCAGTTCAGTTAATTGCGCCTGTAGTGTGGTATCGTCCAGGCGGGCATAATCGCCCTCAAGCGCCCGCTGACTCAGGTAAAAGGCATGGGCGGCGGTTTCGTTCCGGGCCTCAAAATAGTGCCGGATCTGTGGATAGACGGAGGCCAGATCTGACGGCAACTGCAGCACCGTGGAGGGCGCTGGCACTGATGCTCCCTCCCCAGCCGTCAGCGTTGCTACCTTGAGCAGTTCCGCTTGCAGTGACACAAGACCAATCTCTTTATGCGCCTGAATGGGCAGAACAGGACAGCCCAATGTTTTGGCCAATCGATCGCTATCAATCTGGATCCCTTGCTGCGCGGCTCGGTCACTCATGTTCAGAGCCAGTATGAGGGGTTTACCCAATTCGATTAATTGAGTGGTCAGGTACAGATGGCGCTCAAGATGGCAGGCATCCACCACATTAATCATCACATCGTAATCCAGCTCCAGAATGGCTTTCGCCGCTATTTGCTCATCCAGACCAGCCGTTTGGCCCAGACTCACCATCGAGTAGACCCCCGGTAAATCGGTGAGCTGATGACGGCTGTTGGCCAGCTTCAGGCTGCCTGTTTTTTGTTCTACCGTCACCCCCGGCCAATTGCCCACACGTTGATGCTCACCGGTCAGGCTGTTAAAAAGGGTTGTTTTGCCACAATTGGGATTCCCCACCAGGACAATATGCATCAGAGCGGCTCCCAGCTCAGGCCACTCGCTTCCGAAAGGCGCAGAGTCAAGGCCGTACCACGCACCATGACCTGTACCGGACAGCCCAGAGGCGCGATGCGGATGATCTCAATGACCGCCCCACGCGTCACCCCCATCGCCAACAGACGCTGACGGTACGCCGGCGCGGTGTGGCCAAACGCCAGGAGTCGGGCTTTGCTGCCTACCGGCAGTGTTGCAAGTGAAACCATAGCTATCAATAATCTATCAATAGGAAAGTTAAATAGTATCGAGAATCATTCTCATTATCAAGTGTTATCGTGTAAAAAAGTCAAGCACAGCAGCATGACGGATGGGCTCTTGCCCGCCGTACCAGGCCGCAAAGGCTGCCTTTATTCAAAGGCAGCCCCGCTATGATAGGGGTGACGCCTGGCATAATCTATCGACTGCATTTCCAGGAGACGGCTGTGGGTGCGTTGGAATTCACCGGCCATCTCGCTATTGACGCATAAATCGTCCAAATTGACCGCACTGGATAAGACCAGACGAACGCCATTATCATACATAATATCCACAAAATAAATAAACAAGAGCGTTTGTGCCGTATGTTGGGCGGTCAACTGTGGAATATTGCTGATAAAGATATGGGCAAAGCGCCGGGCCAATTCGAGATAATCCAGTTGACTGCGCGGCAACTTGCAGATTTGATCAAAATCAAACCACACCGCCTCCGGCGCCAGTCCACGGCAGAAAAGCGGGCGGTTTTGCAACCGCAGAGGGTGCTCTCCAAGCTGTCCTTGCAGTTGTTGGAATTGCCGCTGCATGGCCTGTTCGCTTTGCCTGTCGGCCGGGCTGTACCAGGCGGTCAGCAGGGGCAGGCGTCCGGTGCGGTAATCACGCCGGGCCACCAGCGTGATGGTTTGACAGTGGGCTTTGATCAGAGCAATAGCCGGCAAAAAACGTTGCCGTTGTACGCCATTCGCATACAGTTGGTCAGGCAGCGTATTGGAGGTTGCAATCAATACCAGCTTTTCAGCAAAAAGCGCCTGAAACAATTCTGCCAGGATCATGGCGTGGGCGACATCATGCACCATCAGTTCGTCAAAGCACAACACCCGTGTCTGGCGCGCCAGATCGCGTGCCAGTTGCTTTAAGGGGTCACGCTGTCCCTGACGTTTGCGCAATTGGGCATCGACCTGCTGCATAAAAAAATGAAAATGATACCGGGCAGCCATGCCTTTGGGCAGTTGGGAAAAAAACAAATCCATGAGCCAGGTTTTCCCGACCCCCACCGGGCCTTGCACATACAAACCGCGAATGCAGGGGTTTTTACGCCAGGGAAACCAGTGGCGCCGGGGAGCTTGCAGACCATGCAAGATATCGTCCAGGGCATCCACCACGGCCAGCTGCGCACTATCGGCCTCAATCTCGCCCCGCTGACAGGCTTGTTGGTAGTGGCGGCGTACTCGCTCCATTATAAGCCGTGTGCCGCAAATATCTGGATGATGCATGCGCGTAGTTCCAGCAAACGCCCGTGAAAAAAATGCCCGGTCTCCGGAAAAGGGTGAAGGGGGATATGATGGCTTTGCGCAAAGGCGGCCACTTCGTCATAAGCCACGATGTCATCTGCTTCACCCATGATAATCTCCCAGGGTTTGGGTGGAGGGCTAAAGGCGGTATAGGCATGGCGATCGACGGCGGGGGCTATCGATAACAGGAGACGGTGCGGCATTTGGGCCGCGGCCCGATAGGTCACATAAGACCCGAAAGAAAAACCAGCGAAGACCGCGCGGGCCTGCGGAAATTGCTGTTGCCAGCTGAGCGCCAGCGCCAGCATATCACGGCTCTCGCCCTGTCCGTCATCATAGTGACCGGCCGACTGCCCCACGCCACGAAAATTCATCCGCAAGCTGGCCAGGCCCCGCTCACGGCAGGCGCGGGCCAGCGTAGTGACGACCTTATTATGCATACTGCCACCCTGTAAGGAATTGGGGTGGCCCAGAAAAACCAGGCTTTGCTGCTGGCATTGCGGCGGCACCGACAGCAGCGCTTCAATCTGGCCCGCTTCGCCGTCCAGCCACAACGAATGCTCACCAGCCTGTGCCAATTGCTCACTCCAGTCCATACGTGTATCCCTTAATGAAAGATATTTTGTTATTTTACCCTTTTTCACTTGGGTTTTCACCGTATTCTGTTTTATGATCGGCATCGAAACGACAACGATTAAGGACTTGATCCCATGCGACAGGTACCCCAACACACCATCCGGCTGTTTGACGAAAAAAAACAGGCGAAAGAGCCGATAACGCTAATAACCTGCTACGACTACCCGTCTGCACAAAGCCTGGCCAATACCGCCATCGATGCCGTTCTGGTCGGCGATTCCGTTGCCATGGTGGTGCACGGCCATAGCGACACCTTGCAGGCAGATATGCCAATGATGCTGTTGCACACCAAAGCGGTTGCCCGCGGTCTGGCGCAACAGTTTCTGATTGCCGACCTTCCCTTTCTGGAACATCGGCAGGGCATCCCGCACGCCATACGACAGAGCCGCTTATTATTACAGGCTGGCGCCCAGGCTATCAAAATTGAAGGAGGGGATGCCGAATGTTGCGCACTGATTCAGGCGTTAACGACCGCAGGTATCCCGGTGATGGGGCATCTGGGGCTAACGCCGCAAAGCCTGCATATGCTGGGCGGCTTTCGCGTACAGGGTCGCGATAAGGCGCCGGCGGAACAGATAGCGCAACAGGCAAAGGCTCTGGAACAGGCCGGTTGCTTTGCGCTAGTGCTGGAATGTGTCCCTGCCACACTGGCTGCCCGTATCAGCGCACAACAGTCCATCCCTTGTATTGGCATCGGAGCCGGCCCGCACACCGATGGGCAAATTTTGGTATGGCACGATGTGTTAGGTTTACACTCCGGCAAGCTTCCCAAATTTGTGCAGCGTTTTGCAGCCTTGCAGGAGGAAACGTGCCGCGGCATAAGCGACTATGCCCAGGCAGTGAAAGAGCGGCGTTTTCCGCAGGCGGCCCACAGTTATTTGCCCCGGGAGGAACCATGCGCGTAATCGATAATCTGGCCGAATGGCATGCCATCCGCGCCGGCATGCCGGCGCAGCAGCACCTGGGTCTGGTGCCGACCATGGGCAATTTGCATCTAGGCCATGCGGAATTAATTCGTCGCAGTTGTGCTGACAATGACCAAACACTGGTGTCTATCTTTGTCAACCCAACCCAGTTTAACCAGGCCAGCGATCTGCACCATTATCCGCGCAGCCTGGAGGCGGATATTCAGCTCTTAAGCGAGCTCGGCGTCGATTATTGCCTGTTGCCGCAATACGAGCAACTCTACGCCGATGCGTATCAGTATCAAGTCTGTGAGACGCAGCTCAGCCAGCGTCTGGAGGGTCTGTTTCGTCCCGGACATTTTCAGGGCGTATTAACGGTTGTGCTGAAATTACTGAGCCTGAGCCGTGCCCACAAAGCCTATTTTGGGGAGAAAGATTACCAGCAGTACCGCTTGATTCACGGCATGGCCCGTGCCTTTTTTCTGGAAACGGACATTGTGGCCTGCCCTACCGTTCGCGAGCCGGATGGTTTGCCCTACAGTTCGCGCAATCATCGCCTCAGTCCGCTGCAACGACAGCGCGCCGCTGAATTTGCCCGCATTTTCCATGCCGCACACCACGACTGCGCTGCCCTGCAACAAGCCTTGCATGCCGCTGATCTGACGGTTGAATATGTGGAGGACTTTGAGGGGCGGCGGTATGCGGCAGTGCGCATTGATGAGGTGCGTTTGATTGATAATTACGCGCTCTCTCCCGTCTAGGCCCTATTTATTTTTCAGGATACGGGCCTTGTCACGCTGCCAATCACGCTCTTTGATACTATCGCGTTTATCATGGCTTTTTTTCCCCTTCGCCAGGGCAATTTTGATTTTGACATGGTTATTTTTCCAGTACAAATTCAAGGGTACGATGGTATAACCCTGTCGTTCTACACTGCCCACCAGCTTGTTTAATTCTTTGCGGTTTAATAGCAGTTTTCGGGTACGGGTCGGATCAGGATAGAGATGCGCGGCGGCGGTTGGCAAGGCTTGAATTTGGGCCCCCAACAAAAAGGCCTCCCCTTGCCGCACAATGACATGCGCATCGGATAAGTTCACCTTGCCCGCCCGCAAGCTTTTCACTTCCCAGCCCTGCAATACCAGTCCGGCCTCAAATTTATCTTCCAGGAAGTAGTCAAATCCGGCTTTTTTGTTCACGACAATCGTATTGTCCGAGAGATTTTTTTTCGTCATGGCTTACAGGGTCAGTCTGATGATAGGGAAAGGTCAGTGGACGCTTCGTTATTCTCAGGATTATTGATCAATGTATTGCATAAAGCAAATCGCATCGTCAGCCACGAGTTGTCAATCTGTGGCGGATAGACCAAAACAGGGCTCTACCAGTGCACAAGCCCCCGATTTTTGCCGATTTTATGGCTTGCTTAACCTGCAACAGATTCTTGACAAGCGTCTCAACGAAAACCCCAAAGCGCAGACATCCCCCCGGACGCAGGGCTTGTTCCATCAGTCTGCTTCCCTGAACCACCCCGATGCGCAAGAGCAGAAGCAAGAACCACAACACCAATCACCTTTAAGGCGTACGCGCGCTCCTCTGCTCGTTGCCACAGCATGCGGCAGGAGAGAGGCCGGGGACGGATGCGTATACCTGCTGTCACAGTATGCATAATAATTTGATATAAATCACCATGTTAAATATAATCGCACGACTAAGCAGCAGATATAGGACATCAAAGCAATGCCATCAACACCAGACTATCAAAAAGATTTGCAAGCACACCCCGGAATACTGGCCTATCTCGACTCAAACCCACCCAGCGAAGAGCTGCTTGAGCTGAACGAGGCTTTAACCGATACCAGATACACCATCCCCTATGTACCTAAAAAATTATCGCTGTTTCAGCTTTGTTGTTATTATGGCAAAAAGGAGCACCTTATCGCCCTGCTATCGAATGCAGCGTTTGTGCGTTCTGTGGCAGAAAACGTGCAGGACTACCAGGAGGCGATTCGATTCGCCACCAAAAATGGTCACAGGGAAACCGTTGCCTACCTCCTGAGCCATCTCAGCAATGATGAAAAAAAAGCCGCAGTGCAAGTATGTGACTATGAAGCGATTCGACTCGCGGCCGAAAACGGTAACCTTGAGCTCCTCCTACAGCTTGAGAACGTGCTCAGTCCTGTTGAAAAAAAAGCGGCGGCAAAAGTGCGAAACTATGAAGCCATCCGCGATGCCGCCAGACTCGGCCACACCGAGATCATCAAGCATCTTGAGAGCCATCTCAGCCCTGACGAAAAAAAAGCGGCCGTAAAAGCAGATCACTATGCGGCGATGACACTTGCCGCTGAAGGCAACCACGTCAGCACCGTGACCCACTTTCTCAGTATTGATGTTGGCTTTGCCTATATGGAAGCCCATGACCAGGAGTATGGCAGGACATATGTATATCCCTTTGTGCAACAAAAACTTGCCGAACTTGCCGCAGACCAAGACCGCTATGCGTCACGCCAGCCCCATGGCGTGTTTGATGTCTCTGATGCGCAGGCAACATTATGCTTTTATATGCTCCGCAACCTGATTCGCCGGGGAAGTGCGCGCGATGATGCCCCATCGGAACAGGTGGCCGAGCGCATCTCTTTTTTGCTTGGCCTGCCCGCGGTGCGCGCACTGGCGCATCAGTCTCTGAACGGGGGGCCGGAAAATGAATTAGTAAGACTCGCCCGGCGCATTGGCAATGCAGCCGCATGCGCGCAATTAATGCAATTGCCGGAAGTTCAAAGACATGCCGAGCAAAACAACCATTATCAGGATGAGGGAACCTTAGACTTAAGGGCGCTCGCCAGTGACCGGGAATCCTCCATGACGGCACTCAATGAAAGCGAACGCCAGGCGATAGCACGTCTCGAGCAGCATTACCAACAAAACATAGCCGATGCCGGTGGCCTTCAATCCGTGTTTGCCGCTCTGAAGGCCGATCTCGAGCAGCGCTATGCACAACAACCCGCCCGCATCACCCTCAGTTCAGGCCAGAGCATCAGCCTTCCTTTGGAGTGGTCAACGTTACAGAAGCTGCTTATCCAGCACCAACTGACCGATGATACGCAATACCAGCGGGTACTCGAAGCGTATTATAAACATGATGTGCACAGTGCCTACCGCTACCTATCCAAACCCAACCACTGGATGCATCCACAGGCATCCTATGTTTATGTCTATGCCAATGAACAGGACCCGTCCACCTCTCTGTGCTATTCCACCTTTGAGGAATATCTCCCCTTGATCACGCTCTTGTATCTGGCGGCCAATGACCCAAACATGCCCGCCACCGAGGGATATACCCAGGACGGCCGCGCTGACTTGTTCATCAAACAACTGGCACTGATTGGACGTGCGCATAACTGGGACCAAACGCGTGAGCGCATCACCAATGGTCAAGTCTGTCATGAGGAATATGATGACGGGCAAGCCGATAAACCCTCCTGTTACTCCGGCGTCAAGCGCCGTCTCTTTCAATCGGTACTGGGGCATGGACTATTCAATAGCCTGTCCGTCGAAGTCGCCAGGCAGGCGATCAATGAGCAATTGAAAGCGTATTTTGACCAAGCCATCACCGCCGAAAATGCCGGGCGGATTGAAGCGGCTTTTAGTGGTATGGTATCCCTTGCCGGTGATGGGAGGACTGAGCAACAACACATACTCGCCAGCATCAATCTCTCCGCCCAGGCCCGGCAACAGATCATCGACGCGGCCTCTGCGCAGCTTGACGCCCAATATCCTGGCCAGGCACAATCACATCAGCACAGCATGCAGAACCACCTTGGCTCTGCCAGTACACAAGACCCCGATTTTTGCCGCTTTTATGGCTTGCTCAACCTGCAACAGATTCTTGACAAGCATCTCAACGAGAGCCCCAAAGCGCAGACATCCCCCCGGATGCAGGGCTTGTTCCATCAGCCCCCTCCCCTGAACCACCCCGATGCGCAAGAACCACAACCTAAAATTCCTCGCCACTATTAAGGTCAATGCACATTCCAGACGCGTTGCGTCTGGATGCGTTGCAAAGATAAAATCACGGGGTGCGATTGAAAATGTAGGTTTTTAAAAAAATGTAATAGAATATGGTTCCCCTTAGATTTTGAAGATAGAAGCGACATGGATGTAAAAGATATAGCAGCAATGTTAGGGTGTGTTGACATTAATTTAATAAGTGCTATTTACTGGAGATCTCTAGCTCCGCTCAAACTCAGAGGGATGCCGAAGATTTGTTAACAACGGTATCCATGATTCATCGTCGAATTGATATGTCTGTAGTGACTGAACTCTGAAATAATTCTGTGCAACTGCCAAAGGAGAAAAAATCTATGAATTTATTTCTAACAGGGGTAATAGCATTTTTAACTGTAATTTTATGCTGGCAGGCTTTTTTCCAAAATAATGTTGTACTTTTTCAAAAACGAATGGAGTTATACCAGGAATATGCGAGGAAGTATCATGTCTTTGTTGATTATGCTGATGAACTCCATAAGAATGTTTTGTTCGTAATAGCTAAATCAACAGGCAGTGATGACAATGAGGCTGCTGTTAAACCAAAAATGTTAACGTTAATACAAAACCTTTCTGATCTTGAAGGTGCTAGGGACCCTATACTGTTTATTGGCTTTAGCGATCAAGTAAATAATATAATAAAACAGGCTAAGGATAATGCTAGCTTAATTACTGATTTTTTAACCCAAACGCAAAAAAGAAAATCTGAAGTATCTCGTAAAGATGTTGATGACGCGCTGTCCAGTCTTAAAAATCTCACGAAAGCCGATTCGGAATTAAATCTTCTTTTTCAGTCTGAGCTACCTTTGAGAAACCTCGAATTTTATTGGAAAAAATACGTTCATGTTGTAAAAAAGGCTAAAGTTCAAACTTTGATTCCATAGTTCCCAAAAACACATGAAATTCGCACTCTGATCTTTATCAGAATTGACACAAAAAATAATTTGAAATTAGACAGTTGAGTTTTTGTGTCTCTTATGACCCTGGCACAATAGAAAGTTTCTATTAAATCGATTGATAGACAAAACTGTCTATTAAATATGGAAATTCGACTTATTAGACATTAAAGCGGATAAGAGTTTGGGTGTCTACCAACTAATAAATTAATAGACACCAAAAACGACATTAGGACCATAACAAATATTGTGCTATACTACAAATGTAGTAAAAAAACACAATAGGTAATTATTATGGGTATTCCAATTAGAATTGATGATGGCATTTATGAAGCCGCCAAAAAAACAGCGAAAGCAGAGTGTCGCTCCATTCCAGGTCAAATTGAGTTTTGGGCAAAAGTCGGGAAATGCGCTTTAGACAACCCGGATTTACCTATTGATTTCGTGAAAGATTTGTTGATATCCAAGCACTCTGACAGGTCGCTTGCTGAACCCTTTGATTTTGACGAAGAATAATATGCGGGAGATATTGGTAAGCCAAATGCCGGCTTTTAAGAAGGCATTCAAAAAACTCCACAACGATCAAAAAGAAGCAGTTAAAAAGGCAATAAAAAAAATTATAGAAAATCCTGAAATAGGCACAGCCAAAAAGGGTGATTTATCTGGCGTTTTCGTTTATAAATTTAAAATAAACAATCAGGAGCACCTTTTAGCCTATGAATGGCTTCCTCAAGAAAGAGTTTTACTTGCCTTGGGAGTTCATGAAAATTTCTATAGAAATTTGAAACGATAAAATCCAAATTTTTCTTATAAAAGTTATGTCTGTTATAGTTTATTGAATTTTAAATGACTTATTTATGTGGTATAATAATGGCTTTTAAAATTCAATAAGCTATAGATTACAAAGCAGCCATTGAAAAACAGCTACCTATTGGCTCAGGAGAGGTTGAAAGTGCGCATCGGTATGTTATTCAAAAACGTTTGAAAATTGCCGGTGCTTGGTGGCTTGAAGAAAATGCTGAAATTATGCTCGCAATACGGGTGAATAAAGCAAATAATGATTGGAATAAATACTGGGAAGATAAGGCGGCTTAAAACCGGATCTATCCAAAATCACGATAGTTTTTGAATTTGGAAAATCAATCTTGTAATATGAGTTTTTGACGTTCTTAAAGCATCTCGTGCGTTTCTTTTTTATTTATTGCGCTTTGCTCTTGACAGTGCCTGTCGCCATGGCATCGGACTATCGCCAAATCATTTACCCCTCCTACCTCTTTACAGACGACCTCTATCCAGTCAGCGAAGTGCCACTGGCAGGCTACTATGAAACTCCGGGCTATTATGGTCGCAGAGATCACTTGTTTCCCACTTGGATGACACTGGGGGGCAGCATACGGAACCGGCTGGAATACCTTGATGGTCAGTTTCGCCGAGGCTTAAGAGCAGTTGACCGGCAGTGGCCCATCCGTACGCGCGTTCTCTTTTCCGTGCATGACCGCTTTGATCCGCTCCGCTTCACCTTTGAATATCAGGATGCCAGGGCTTATTTAACCAGAGCCGGTTCCAATGCAGGAACCTCGCAGATTGATCAAAATGAGATTCAACAAGTACATGTAGACTGGTACAGTCCAAACTGGATGGATACGGGACTGGTGTCAGACCTGCAGTTTGGACGGGTGAATATGGATCTGGGTTTGGGTCGATGGATTGCCCGTAATAACTTCAGGAACAGCACCAACGCCTACGATGGTGTGTACTGGAAGTTGGGCAATCACCCGGGAAAACTCATGTCCCATGTCTTTGCCGTCTATCCCTCAGATATTCGCCTTAAATCCCTGAATCCGTTTTTTCGCAACAATGAAAATTTTATGAGCGGCGCTTATCTGTTACTGCCCCGCTTGCAAAGCGGCTTCCCCTTACGGATGGAAGTAAACGGCCTGCACCACCATCACCGCACGGGGCCTTTCCAGAATTTCACCATGCTGGGTTTACGGACATTCAAGGAAGAAAAGATTGATAGCTGGTTTTACGATATGGAGCTGCAATATCAGTTTGGCCACATCGCGGCTAATGTGAACCATGCCCATTTTTTCCATATTGACTATGGGTACAGTTTCAGGTCAACCTGGAATCCCCAGCTTAGCGCGCTCTTTGACTATGCCTCCGAGGGATTTGACATCCTCTATGGCCGACGGTCTTTTGAACTCGCCCCGACGGGCATTCTGGGGCCATTTCAGCGCAGCAACCTGGTGAGCGGCGGCTATAGCATCCTGTTCAATCCTTCGGAACGCTTCAACCTCTATCTGAAACACCGCTTTTCCCAACTGAAAAATGCCCGTTTTCCCTGGGTTGGTACGGGACTGGTCAACCCTCTGGGCACCTCGGGTAAAACTCTGGGCCAATCCGTAGAATTGAGAGGCTATTGGTTGCTGTACCCCAATCTGCTGCTGGAAGCCGGTTACTTTTATTTTGACTACGGCCGTTTCCCCAAAACCGCCCCTTTCACTCCGGTCACCAAAAACACGCATTATCTGTTTAGCCAGATTGAGTGGGTCTTGTGATGGACGCTTGTGTGATGGCAAAGGAGGATAGGCCAGGAAGGGATGGCAGCGGTATCAAGGCCAGCGTGCGCCTGGCTATCGCCGGGCGCTGGTATCTATCTGGCATAGTGCTACCGCTTGCTTTTGCGATGCTGCTTTATCCGGGCAGGAGCAGCGGTGCGAGCGTTGAGGATATCCAGTCCTGGACCAATATTACCGCGACCGGGGCAGTCTTCCCAACCCGGTACCCTCCTCAGCGAAACCTGCTGTACTGGCTTGAAGTTCAACCCCGCTTTGGCAGCGATCTGTCCCGTCTCTCCCAGAGTATTGTGCGTGCGGGCCTTGGGCTTCCGCTCACGTCCAACAGCAGTCTCTGGCTGGGATATGCCTGGATCGATACCCGTGCCCCACTCACGGCAGCCCCCTTCCCGGAACAGCGGATCTGGCAACAAATCTTGTGGAGTAAAAATTTCACAAAATTAGGCATCGTCAGCCGCACCCGTCTGGAAGAACGTCATTTTCCATCGCCATCCCCCATGGCCTTTCGTGTCAGACAGTTGCTCAAACTGATCCTCCCTCTGCATCCTGAAGCCCAGTGGAATATGGTATTGAATAATGAATACTTCTGGCATATCAATTCCGTACCAGGCCGTCTGCAGCGCGGTTTCGATCAAAATCGACTGTTCGCCGGCGCCGGATATCGCGCCAGCAAGCATTTGGTCATTGAGGCCGGTTACATGAATCAGTATATCAACCGAGTTTCCGCCTTACATTTTATGGGGAATATCATCTGCGTCAACCTGCTGCTCACCTACTAAAACGAACCATGGTTTTGCATTACTGTTGCTGTTGCCGCTGCCAGGCCTGGATGGCCGCGGCAATGACAACGGCTTTATGGTGCGGATAGGTCTTGGTGGAGTATTTTAACCACTGCGGATTGTGGTCAATCATATCGGTGCTCAGCCGTCCCTGCTGAAACAACTCAGACTGCAAAATTTCCAAATAGTAAGAAATGGTGGTTTTCACACCAAATACCCGCATTTCTTCCAGGGCACGCTGGGCCCGGTGAATCACACTGGGCCAATCCAGTGCCCAAACGGTTAACTTGGCGCATAAAGAGTCATAATCCGGCGGAATACTATAACCGGTATAGATAGCACTATCAGTACGCACCCCCGGACCTCCCGGCGCATAATAGCGGGTAATACGTCCAAAGCTGGGTAAAAAATCATTTTGCGGATCTTCGGCATTGATGCGAAACTCGATCGCAATACCACGCCGCTTGATATCCGCTTGCTCCATGGGAAGCGCCTGCCCCGCGGCGATACGAATTTGCTGGGCGACGATATCAATACCGGTAATTTGTTCGGTAACGGGATGCTCCACCTGTAACCGGGTATTCATTTCCAGAAAATAGATATGGTCGTGCTCATCCAGTAAAAACTCGACCGTACCAGCATTGGTGTAGCCCACATGCTGGGCGGCCTGTATGGCAAGTTGATACAATGTGCAACGCGTAGCTTCAGACAGGACCGGACAGGGTGCAATTTCTATCAGCTTCTGATGACGACGCTGCAAAGAACAATCGCGTTCAAACAAGTGCAGCACCTTACCCTGTTGGTCAGCCAAAATCTGCACCTCAATATGGCGGGGGTTAACCAGCAGTTTTTCCATAAAAACATGCGCATCACCAAAAGCTTTGCCTGCCTCTGATTGTACACGGACAAATTGCGAACGCACCTGCTCGTCGTTATGACAAATGCGAATACCGCGGCCACCACCGCCAAAGGTGGCTTTGAGCATCACCGGATATCCCAAAACACGGGCACAAGCCAGAGCCGCCTCGATATTCTCAAGATTCCCCTCACTGCCAGGAATCACCGGTATGGCTGCGGCCTGCATCGCCTGGCGTGCCGCCACTTTTGAGCCCATCGTCGCAATCACCCGAGGCTCCGGGCCGATAAATACCATGCCGGCATCCACACAAGCCTGCGCAAAATCGGCATTTTCCGAGAGAAAACCATAGCCCGGATGAATTGCATCGCAACCGGTTGACTGGGCGCATTCAATAATCCGTCGAATATCAAGATAGGCACGCAAAGGATTGCGGCTCAAACAGTGAGCATGCGCGGCGCGTTTCACATGCAGGGCGTACCGATCGGCCTCGCTGTAAATACACACCGGAGCAATGGCCATTTCCTTGCAAGCCCGCACCAGACGTAGGGCAATTTCTCCACGATTGGCAATGAGTATTTTTTTAAACATCTGGCCTCCTCAAGCGCTGTTCGGGCGCGGCTAACTGAAGGCCGTCAGATCGCGCTTACTTTGCAAGAGCTGTTCGACAATTAGTGGATTGGACAGGGTGGTTAAATCCCCAAAATCCTCCAGTGAATCGGCCTCTCCGGCAACGATTTTACGCAAAATTCGCCGCATGATTTTACCTGAACGGGTTTTAGGCAGGTCATTCACCCATTCTATTTGCTCCGGCCTCGCAATAGCTCCTATCGACTGGACTACCCGTTCTCGCAAATCCTCAGCCAGAGCGGGCTGACCCTGAGCGCCTCTTTGCAAGGCCACAAAAGCATAAATGGCCTCCCCCTTAATGGCATGCGCAACCGCAACCACAGCGGCTTCCGCCACCAGAGGATGCGCAACCAGGGCACTTTCTATTTCCGCACTGCCCAGGCGGTGCCCAGATACATTCAACACGTCATCAAGACGCCCACTGACCCAATAATCACCGTCGTCATCCCGTCTGGCACCATCACCGCTCAGATAGTACCCGTCTTTGAAATAGGTTTGGCAATACCGGGTATGATCCCAGGCTATGGTGCGCGCCATGGCAGGCCAGGGCTGCCCCAGGGCTAAAAACCCGCTACCGGCACCCGTAATGGGCTGGTACTGCTCATCAAGCAGCAGCGGCACCGTTCCCGGTATCGGCTGTGCCGCGGATCCGGCCTTTTGCTGCGCAAAAGGCGGCTGGGGACTCAGTATGATAGCGCCGGTTTCGGTTTGCCACCAGGTATCCACAATCGGACATTTGCCCCGACCCACCTGTTGTTGATACCACTGCCATACCTGGGGGTTAATGGGTTCGCCCACACTGCCCAGCAAGCGCAGTGACGCACGGGAACTGGTTTCCAGCCATTCATCACCCGCTCGCATCAGCGCCCGGATAGCCGTGGGGGCCGTGTAATACACATTGATACGATGGCGGTCAATCATACGCCAGTGCCGTGCCGGATCAGGCCAGTTGGGTACCCCGGCATGGATAAAACTGGTCACACCATTACACAGGGGACCATAGGTGACATAGCTGTGGCCGGTAATCCAGCCAATATCGGCTGTACACCAAAACACCTCATGCTCGGCACAATTAAAAATCAGTTGATGGGTATAGGCAACCTGGAGCAAATAACCTGCCGTTGTATGCACCAGACCTTTCGGCTGACCGGTACTGCCTGATGTATATAAAATAAATAGCGGATCTTCTGCTGCCATTTCAGCCGGTGCGCATTCCGCTGACATTTCTTCTTCCATGGCATGCCACCAGTGCTCGCAATCGGCTTGAAAGGGTACAGGGACATTATCATGGCGAATGATTAATTTTTGGATAGCAATACCCATACAGGCTTCATCTGCCTGCTGTTTAATCGGAAAAGATTTTCCACCCCGACGGTAGCTGTCCGCCGTAATTAACAGTTTGCACTCGGCGGCCTGAATACGCTGGCGCAGAGCATAGGGTGAAAAGCCGGCAAAAACGACCATGTGCACCGCGCCAATACGTGCGCAGGCCAGCATTGCCATAATCGCTTCCGGTATCATGGGCATATAAATAGCGACCCGATCCCCTTTTTGAATACCCAGGGCACGCAGGGCATTGGCCATCCGGCACACGGAATGATGCAACTGGGCAAAGGTCAGACTGCATTGTTGTGACTCATCATCCCCTTCCCAGATCAACGCCGCTTTATTGCCTCTTTTGGCCAAGTGCCGGTCAAGGCAATTGACACTGACGTTTAATGTGGCCCCGGCAAACCAGCGGATATCCCCTTGCCGCAGATCCCCTTGCAATACCGTCTGCCAGGGTTGTATCCACTCCAATGTCGCTTGTGCCTTTTCCGCCCAAAACCTGGCAACCTCTGCTCTTTCTACTGCCTTATCCATGCCTGTTCCTTTGCTCTTTTGTTTCTGTCTCTGACCCTAGATTTGCCACGGAGGCCTGTGTCACGCGGAAGCGTCTTTCAGGCCATCCAGTGCCGTGATAACCGCTGAAAAATCTAGTTCACTATGACCTGCTGCCACAAAATGCTCATACACTTGCCGCGCTTTATCCGCCATCGGCAAGTGCAAACCGGCTGCTCTGGCACCCTCGCCGCTCAAGCGGAGATCCTTGAGCATCATGGCCGCAGTAAAACCTGGCAGATAGTGGTCATTCGCCGGGACATTATCCAGCACATCCGCAACCGGGACATAATGATCCATGACCCAGCAGCGCCCGGACGCATGTGTCACGACTTCATGCAATTTACCGGCGGAAAGCCCTAACTCCTTCGCCAGTAAAAATGCCTCGCTCACCGCAATCATGGCAATACCCAAAATCATATTATTACAAATTTTAGCCGCCTGGCCACTGCCGGCGCCACCGGCATGAATCTGTGTTTTTCCCATACAGGAGAAGATGGCCTTCGCCTGCGCAAAAACCGCGCTTTCTCCCCCCACCATAAAGGTCAGAGTGGCCGCCTTGGCTCCGGCGACTCCCCCTGAAACCGGTGCATCCAAGGCCTGGATTTGTTTTTCCCGCGCCTTTCGATGCACCTGCTGCGCACTGTCAACATCAATGGTCGAACAGTCAATATACAGGCTGTTGGCTTTCGCATGAGCAAACAAACCTGCCGCGCCTTCCGTGACGCTTTTAACCTGCGCACCACTTTGCAACATGGTAATCAGGATATCGCTTTGTTGTGCTATCTGTGCCAACGACTCGCCAATCAAACCACCCGCCTGTTGCAGGGCCTGGCAGGACGCAGGCTGCAGGTCAAAACCCGTGACCGGATAGCCTGCCTTTATGAGATTGACAGCCATAGGCAAGCCCATATGCCCCAAACCAATAAACCCAATACTGTGCATCCTGTTCTCCTTGTAAAGCCACTCCGTGTACTAGTCGTGGGTAGGCATACTAAACGCACTGCCCTGGCCAACATGCACCGGCCAGCGACTGGTAATCGTTTTGCGTCGGGTATAAAAATGGAGGCTTTCCCCACCATGCATATTGGTATCACCAAAAGCAGAGCGTTTCCAACCACCGAATGGGTGGGAGGCCACGGGTACTGGGATAGGGATATTAATACCGACCATACCCGCCTGCACCTTCTGGCTGTATTCACGAGCGGCATAGCCATCTTTGGTAAAGATAGCGCTGCCGTTGCCATATTGATGGCCATTGATCAATTCCAGACCCTCAGCAAAGCTTGCCACCCGCAAAACTACCAGTACCGGACCAAAAATTTCATTTTGATAAATAGACATCTCCGGCTCGACCCTGTCAAACAGGCAGGGCCCCAGATAAAAACCCTGCGGATACTGCGGATGCACAAAATCCCGACCATCAATGCGCAATTGCGCACCTTCACGGATGCCGGCCTCGATGGCAGCCCGTACGCGCTCGCAGTGCGCCTGGCTGATTAAAGGCCCCATATCCGTATCCGCTACGTCCCCGGCATCAATTTTCATAGCCAGAATCAGCGGGGTCATTTTCTCCAGGAGCCGGTCCGCTGTCGCGTCCCCCACACAAACCACCACCGATAACGCCATACAGCGCTCACCAGCTGAGCCGTAGGCTGCTCCGGTAATCGCTTTAGCGGTATAATCCATATCGGCATCCGGCATCACCAAGGCATGATTTTTGGCGCCCCCGAACGTATGCGCCCGCTTTCCCTGTGCCGTTGCCTGCGTATAAATGGATTGTGCCACCGGTGTGGACGCGACGGCCGTAACCGCCTGAATATCAGGATGGTGCAGCAGATAATCCACCGTCTCTTTATTGCCGTGCACGCAATTCACCACCCCGGGCGGTAAACCGGCTTCCTGCAGCAGCTCCATCAACCGCAAGGGGGCAGAAGGGGCTTGTTCAGAAGGTTTTAAAATAAAGGTATTGCCACAGGCAATAGCCGGGATCATCATCCATACCGGCACCATCACAGGAAAATTAAAAGGCGAGACGCCGGCACAGACACCTAAGGGTTGGCGCAGGGTCTGGCAGTCAATCTCACTGGCGACATTACTGGAAAATGAGGTGGTAAACTGTTGGGCCAGAGCACAGTGGTATTCGACCACTTCAACCGCCCGCGTCACCGACCCCATGGCATCGTCCAGGGTTTTCCCATGCTCTCGGGTCACCAGTGCCGCTAATTCACGGGCATGGGCTTTGAGCAAATGACGGAACGCAAACAATACGGCCGCACGCTTATTGGGTGCGGTAGCGGCCCAGGCTGGAAAGGCATCACGCGCACTGGCAATGGCCTGCTCGCACAGCGCCGAATCGGCAAAAGGAACCTGGGCAATACCCACACCAGTGGCGGGGTTAAACACCACCTGTCCGGGCATGTCCTGACCGAGGATCTTTTGTCCATGAATCCAATGTGCAATACTGTCCTTCATCTTGCGCGCTCCCTTGATGTCAATACCGTCCCGTGCCCATGAGTGTAGCATGAAGTCCCTGGAATCTCTATCCTCACGGAAGGCAACGATTCTTGCCACAGCAAGGTTAAAATTGTGCCGCATTGACCCAAAATAACATCTTAATATGTAAGTCATCGATCGCAAAAACACAGCGTCATCCTGAGGTAATCATTGGCAAACGAGGATGGTACCCTGTTGCCGTAATATTTTGACTTTCCGCAAGCTTATTGATTAAATAAACACTAAGGCTTTTTTTGACTTTTATTGTCAACGGCAAGGAAAACCGTCATGGGAAAAATGATACTACGGGTACAAAAAGGCATTCATGTCAGTGCAAATGTTTTAGCCAGTCTGCAAAATATTCTTGGCAACTTTGACCAACAGGTCTTCGATCCGCACTCCTTTGATTTTTCCATCCCCATACAGCAACGCATAGAGAGTATTAGCACAGCGTTCGATTTTGTGATTGAACAGCAGGATCCCGCATTGCGCAACGATTTAAGCCAGCTAAACCAGTGGCTGCTCCAGCAGTTTCAACTCAAAGCAGCACTCCCTCAGAAGCAAGCGGAACCTGCGCTGCGCGAATACCTCGCTCTGCTCATTGACGCGCTCACACAGTCCTATGCCCTGTCGCAGACCGAAGCCATCGACCTACTCAATTTGGCCGAACAGTACTGTCTCCTGCAAAAAGGACGTCCTGATCAGGCAACGTTGAGCATGCTACCCGATGGCAGCACAAACCAGCAATGGGTATTGCAAGTTGACAAACGCATGCCCGCGCTGCATCCAGACACCAAAGCAGAATTGGTCTGCATCGTCAAATCGGCCAATCCGGCACAGATTCCATCCGCATTTGAAACCCTGCCCACGTTCCTGCAACTCTTTCTGCTGCGCGCCACCCATGCCAGCCAAGAGGCCTATCAACAAGATTTAAACAGTCTTATTGCACTGAGCACAGTATTGAAGAACCTGGAGACCGAAGAGGCCCTGCCCAGGAATCTGCATCCGTCCCACGAATTACAGCCTGCCTGGTTTACTGAGCTGCCTCATTCGCTGCAGACTTTTTATGCCGCCATTTATGATGATGCCTCAGCCAATCTCCAGCAGATCAACGCGACACTGAAACACTATAAAATCGCACTGGGACATTTTTTCAAAAATAATAGCGACCTCAGCTTTTTATATCAGCTGCGTCAATTGCCTTTTTGGTACTGTCAGCTCAGTTCCTGGGAAAAACGTTTTGTCTGGAGCAGTCTACAGCGGATGGACTTCAATCAAATAGACGAGTGGTATTTTCCCAGCCGTCTGCGCAGCGCTATACCCTGCCTTGCCAATGCCGGAACCCACCAGGTCTATACGGTCAGCGACACTGGCACCATAGACTGTTTATCCCGACCCCGCAAACGCTCAGCCCACCTCGCATCCCGCCTGACCCGAAACGCGCCATCGGAAATACAGTGGCTGCATACCAGCCGCAATCTGGAACTCGTGCAAGACCCTACCGCTCCCACCTTTATTGGTACCCTGATCAGCCCGGTACCCGGAACGGATCAATTCCTTCCCGATCGCTTTTTGCAACGCTCTTTGGATCGCAACATCGAATTCCTGAGAATGACCAGGGGGCTTCATATTATCAAAACCAATCATGCGCAAAATATTGCTAAAGAAGTCTTCTATCCAACCAATTCGGATCTCGATTGTAATGTTTTTTTAAGTGCCGCCAAAGAAAAAGCCAGCACTTTCCCGGGCACGCACCGAGTACAGCCGTTAATCGAAGAATATCAGGCGCTGTTGGAAACCACACCCGGCTGGTTTGACTTACGGGCGCTGTATCTCGCCAGTCTGGAGCATTTGATTGCCCATGAGCTGGGCTTCACGGTGCATGGCTCTTGTGTTAGCGGTAAAGACCGTTATGCTCTGCTCTTGCTGTTCTCCGACAGCCTGCTACTCTTTTATCAACAAAATCAAAGCTGGCCCAAATATAACGCGCCATCAGACCGCAGCAGGCTGCGCACTATTTTTATCACGCTACTCTACAGCCAACACCAGCAAAATGAAGCCAATTTTGGCGCGCCTGGCGCATACGGTATCAAAAACATACATCAGTATCTGCCGTCTGACTACCAAAAAGCAATGAGATCCTGGCAACTGGATATTGAAGCACAAGACCAGCTGGCCACGCTGAATGAACTGGGCAAGATTCGGCTTACCCACATACAGCCGGCCTATAGCCTTTGCCTTACCAAGGCTTTATTGCTTTCGGAACCACAACGCCGTCTGGTCCATCAGCAGCTCCAAA
Organism: Legionellaceae bacterium; assembly: GCA_020831865.1. Classification (GTDB taxonomy): domain Bacteria; phylum Pseudomonadota; class Gammaproteobacteria; order Legionellales; family Legionellaceae; genus JAFIFT01. The sequence continues at coordinate 80,349 of JAFIFT010000004.1, forward strand.
CCGCCTGCCCTGAGCCTTTAGGCTCAGGGCATGGCACGCCAGGCAATTGGACGGCAGGAGAAGGCGCGGACCGGTCTATTGTGGACATTGCCCAGATGTTGAACCAACCTGAGGCGGCCCTCTATGTGCATTGGCTCCTGCGTGCACAGGAGCTAGCTGATGAGCGCATCAGCAATATTCTCAATACCATACATCAACTCACGCAACAAAATGACTGGCCCACTACTCGCTACCTGAGCAATTCCCTGACGCTCGGTTTTTTTAACAGTGCTGCTGATGATATTCCGGAAGGGATTGGTAAAATCCGCAAGATTTTAACCGGTTTTAGCCGTTCATCCGAAAACCCTTTGAGCTTTTTAAGCCAGGTGCTGTTCGTAGGGTATCAACAATACAATAAAAGTTCCTGGGGACGCTCGGATAAAACCCAGAGTTTTTATCAAATATTAAAAAACATCTTTACCAGTAGTACACTGGCAGAGTCTCTACCTGAGTTGCAAACCCAGCTCAATAGCCTGAAAAAATACAGCCGCCCCCCTTCACCTTCCCATGCAATAAGTGAGGCTCAGATCTCTTGAACGCTCAAGGTGAGGGGTAGCAATTCAACCGGATAAAAAAGCACCCCTGGGTGCTTTTCAGCTATGGCGCTACAGATTTCCCAGCCAATGTATGCCGGCATAGGGGCCGTGCAACGCAAAGTCAATATGATCTCGGTATTCCACCAGACGGAGAAGATCCAGATTGCTAAAATGCAGGGGGTGATAATAGTGCATCACCATATAACCAGCATCAACCGTTAAACGTCCTTCTCCTGCGGATACCGTATATTTTCCACCCAGTTTGGCTTCAATTTCCGGAACTGCCGTATCGTATTGCGAGCGTACTGGTCGACTAGAATCCGTAAAGGGAGCATTATCGGATGCTCGGGAACGGCCGACAAGCAAGGCGGCAGCCGCATTTCCATAAACGGAAAAACCCATATCAACGTCATAGCTCATATCCGCACCGATTCGAGGACCTGCTCCAGAAAACCTTTGCGTGCTTAGCGTGCGGATAGTGCCATTTTCTTCCGGGAAAAGCACAGAACCGCTGACCGTATCAAATTCTGTCTGTTTAAAATCAATCTGCGCAAATTGCAACCCAGCATAAAAACGAATATTTTTTTTATGACCGAAATCAACCTGTTGCCCCAACGCGACATTCACCGCATCGAATCTGCTTTCCGAGGCAATCCGTAAGGCAAAGGTTGCGACCGGATCGGGCGCCCAAATCCCCGTAAAGCCCAGTCTGGGACTGTTGCGGTCCGTCCAATGCAACCAGTCAATGCGCACCTCATTTCCGCTATTGAAATGGTAAGCCCCATCCACACGAACCCCCCACTCAAAACGGTTATCCAGCGCGCTGTAGAGGCGTGTACCACTTGCCGACCCAATGTTATAGCTGCTATGAAACGCATTGTTATTGGACAATTTTTTCAAATACAGAGCCTGCATTCCCAAGTCCCAAGCCGGTGTAGCACAGGGAACCGTGGCATGGCCAGGGGCACATTCTGAGCCCATCGAACCCGCGAAAGCCAGTCCATTGCTCAGCAGCAGCATCATTGCAACTCTTAAGGTCATACCGTTTCCCTCTCCATCTATGCGTCAATCAGCATAAGACGATAAGGCTTGTCCTGATAGCATGTCAAGCCTATTTAAAACCAATCAGCCCTATGCCCCAGCCGAGGCTTCGATTTCGCAATGCAGACCGCAGGACACCACAGCAAAATATTCCAGAAACGCTATACTGAAACAGAAGACAGCTTAGCCTTGGACGTAGCCTGTCCAAGGGTTGACGCTTGCTTGCCCGACAGACCCATGCAGGATGCCGACCATGATGATTAAGCGCCCCATTTACAATCAGCATTTGCAATGTGTAGCCTTTGAATTGCTGGTTCATCCGCAAAACCATACGATTGAGGCGATACAAGGTCTGGTGCATAGTCTTAGCCTGGGTGGTGAAAAGGATTTTCCACTGTTCATTCCTTATGCGATTAAATCCAGCCTGGAGGAGCAGGGTGTCGGCATCCCCAATCCCCTGATTTATAAATTACGCGCAGCTGATATTGACAGGATCTATTCGCGTGACGAAATAGAGGCATCGTCACAGGCCATTGCCCTGTTAATCGAGCATCCCTCGCAACTGGCCTGGCTGAATTTTGCCGAATATATCGCCTTGAGTACCGAACTCATGAACCGCATTGATGTCCGAAAAGTGGTCAAGTTCAGCCAGGAGAACCAACGCAAAGTCATTGCCTATGGACTCCTGCAACATATGAGCTTTGAACAATGCCGCAACATGACCATGGATTATTACTGTGGTGACTTTATCATGCAGCCCAAAGAAAGAAGTACAAACGAACTGGCCGCCAATAAACAGAATGTCTTGCAATTAATTAGCAATCTGCAGGCAGCCGATGCGGATTTAACCCGTATTTCAGCCCTGATTAGCACCGATCCCTTGTTAAGCTATCAGTTGCTCCGCGTCGTCAATTCCGTAGCCTTTTCCGGCATGGCTCACATTGAGTCGATTGAGCAGGCTCTACTCCGACTGGGCATCGAGAATCTCAAAAACTGGGCGCAGCTGCTGGCGATTCATACGATCTCAGACAAACCTGCTGAAGTAGTGGAGTCCGGTTTAATTCGGGCTAAAATGGCAGAAAAGCTGGTTGTAGGTGAATGCCAGATTAGCTCAGCCAGTGTAGCCTATACCACTGGCTTGCTCACCATACTGGACAGCCTGATGGACGCGCCACTGGAAGCGATCTTAAACCACATCCCTATCGCGGATGAAATACGGCAAGCCTTACTCTATCGTCATGGGCCGCTGGGCGAGTTACTCAAGCTTATCATTGCCTATGAATCGGGACATTGGGATGATATTGCGTCCACTCAATTTAACGGGCATCACATTGGTGAAACCTATATCAACTGTCTGGAGGAAGTGGCCCGCTCCAAATTCGCAATGGCACAAACCTCACCACCTCCTTAACCTCCGCCACCAATGCCGGCAGGGCGCACTCTGTTTCCGGTACGCACGCTCATCCCGGGCCTGAGAAAGGATGTGGGAACTTCCCCCAAAAACCATTTGACTTTATCAAAAGCAAAGTGTACAGTTTTGCCACAAAGAGAGGAATATCCCTATGCCTAAACGCCTATTACCTGCCAACCCACTGCTAGAACAGGCCAATCGCCTTTCGCAAACGCTGGAGGGGCCGCACCCGCAGGCGCTGCCGAGCACCTATCGTGAGCTTTTTCAGAAACATTTCAGCCAGGCGCAACTGGCAAAGCCTGAACGGTCCGGTGATATCGCGCAGTACCAGATAGCGTTACTGCGCGCATGGCTTGAGCAAAAAACGGAAAAACCTCCGACCAAGCTCAAAGCCAAAATACAATATCTGCTGTTGTTACTGGCAGGAACCCTATATTTCGGCTGTGAAGGCTTTGATGGAATTACAGCTTTACTGGGGATTTTCTCCCTGCCAGCTATCCTGTTACTCGCCGCTGGTCTGTTTTTTTCTGTCCTGTCGGTGATTGTCTTTTATAGTTTTGATCGGGTAGAAATTGCCAATAATTTAGGTATTGCCAGCACACCGGCACCACAATTAGTCAATTTTTGTCTTGAAGAACTCACTTTGATGAAACAGGCGCGGCATCGCATTATGAAAGGCTGGCAAACGGCGGAACCTGAAGCCCTGGCCGAATACCATCAGCTACTACGCATGCTCCTTGCGCGTTATGAGACCCTGCTCACTATCCAGGCACAGTTACAACAAAGAACGTCCAATCCCCTGCTCTGCGCAACGAACTATGCGGTTTCTGTCGCCGCCGGTATTTTATTTTTTTCCGGCGGTTTTTTTGCCGGCCAAACCGTCGCTCTCAAAGCAGCGGCTATTATTTTAGGTGCCGCGGCTACACCAACGCTCTTACCGGTACTGGCCTTTAGTCTTTTAATTGGCGTAGCCGCCTTCGCGATTTACTGGTTTGTTGAACGCCCAGGCATTGAGGTGTTTGTGAGCCGCTGGTTTAAGCGCGACAAAGAGGCAATAGACAGGTTTTGTGGTAAAGACTTGCAGGACAAATATGAGCGCAGCAAAGCACTGTGCCAGGCAGTCGAGGAACGATTAGCCGATCGCACCGCGCCCACCCGCCATCGCGAGCGATTCTTTCTGCCGCCGGTCAATACTGATACGACATCGCCCACAGAGCTCACACCCCGCAACGCAGCAGACCACCATCCCACGGTATTCAGGCCGCGACCTCGTAGATACTCTGTTTGAGGCACTTGCCAATCATCTGCAGATCCAATGGCAGGTACACAATGAGCCAGTCTCCGTGCTGATAATCCGGATTTAATGCCGTATAAGCCGGATCGTCATCGCTGGCTTGTTGCGCATATTGGCGGACACGAAACGCTTGTTTAATAATGTAGGGACGTTGCGCATCCTGTTCCCAATCCATGGCCAGAGCCATTTGGTTCATGATCTCCAGGGTACTGTCGCTCATACGACCATCATGCTGTGGCTCACAATGCGCACTGAGCTGATACAACGCACTATAGCGCTGTGGGGTATTGGCAGTGGCCAGATAACTGAGCCGCGCCTGCGGTTGAAAAAGCTTGTAACGCAAGGTATGCATCAGAGCAAAACGAGCGGCATAGGGGGTGAGTTTGATCGCTTGATCATGCCAGGTACTGCCTGAAAAAACGGTCAACTCGCCTTCGCTGGTCACCAATGTCAGCGAGTATAATCGTGTAAACCCCAACCATTGATCGCCCCGGCTGAAAATTGCCAGGCGGCCAGGCCGCTTCGGTTGCAGGACCTGTTCGACAAAAGCGGCTGCATCCGGAATATGGTAGTGCTGGCGCGCAAACGCAATCAACTGTTTAAACATAGTGGTACGATCACTGGCAGACAGTTCATCCCATGGAACTTCTCTGCAATGTAAGCCATTGATAATATGCATTTTCCATCCTTGGAAAAAGTAATATCTCTACAATATAGTTCAATACCGCTGTTTGTCAAATTTCAAGTGTTTTTTTCACAAAGGGCAGAGTAATTTTACGTTTTGCTTTCAAGGACTCGTGATCGAGGCGATCAAGAATCGCTTTCAAATGATGCAGGTTGCGTGTACTGCGATGTAATAGAAAACGCGCGGTTGCGGGCGTCAGTGTGATGCCACGTTGCCTGGCAATAGCACACAGAGTTTGCGTTTTTTGCTCATCATCCAATTCGAGTAGCTGCATGACCAAGCCCCAGCTCAGCCGCGAACGTAAATCAGCCAGGGCCAGGGGCAGAGCCATTGGGGGGCTCTGTCCGCTGATCAGCAACAGCGTATCGTCTTGCTGCCGGATGCGATTGTAAAGATGGAACAAGGCCTCTTCCCACTCCGGCTGTCCAGCAATCACATCAATATCATCAATGGCAATAAGGGGCTGCTGTTCAATATTTTCCAATACAGCCGCTCCCCAGACCTGCAACTCACGCAAGGGCAAGTAGATTGCCGATGCCAATCCCTGGCCGACCGCCTGGCAACAGCCTTGCAAGAGATGAGACTTTCCGGAGGCCCTGCTGCCCCAAAGATAGAGAAACCGTTCCCCCTGTTGCTCTAAACTGCAGCGGATTTGTTGCTCAATCAGCAAATTGTTGCCCCAGCAAAAATTATCCAGAGTTGCCTCATCGTTCAAATGAATACCGAGAGTCAGTTGTTCATTCATGGGGCCGGATTTCCCGTGCCGTACAGGCCTTTTTACTAAAGGTCCACACATAATCGACATAACTGATCGTGGTGGTACTGGCGGTCAGCGCAATCCAGGCAGTGATCAGATAAGGGGGAAGAAAAAAGAAAACTTGCTCAAAAAGACACAGCGTCACCAATGCAATTTGCACACAGGTATTCAACTTGCTCACCCTGCTGGGCTCAAAATCCAGTTTTTCCCGAATCCAGAAAAGCCAGGCTATAACGCCCAGGGTAATCGTCAGATCGCGAAATAATACCAAAATCACCAACCACCAGGGCAAAACGCCAATCAAGCCCAGTGCCATGAAGCTGGTCACCACCAACAGTTTATCGGCCAGAGGATCTAAAATCGACCCCAGCGTACTTTGCCAGCGATACCGTCGGGCCAGCCACCCATCCACGCCATCAGTGAGTCCGGCCACAATATAAAGGAACAATGCCCTGTCATAGTGCTTTTGATAAAGCATGAGCAGAAAAGGCACTATCAACAACAAGCGCATGAGGGTTAAAGCATTAGGTAGATGTCTTAACATGTTTATCCGTTCACCGGAAATTTTCAGTATCTGCGGATAGCTCCGTATCATGTGGAACAAAAACGTTGAGCACCAGTTCAGACAGGATAATCATATTTAGTTTATATAAAAATTCATCAGCTGTCACGTCTTGCGCCCACAGGCTTGTCGAAAACAGGCCAGCCTTCATCGCGTCTTGTCGCTATCTTACAGAATCTCATCAATCACAATCCCCGGTCGAAAATGAATCGTTTGAATGAGCAACTGCAACTCTAATTGACTCCCCTTCCCCTGAACAGCGCTCACCGTGCCTTCCCCATAAAAAAAAGAAGACTGGAAGCGAATCGTTTGCCCTTTGCCAGACCAATGCTGGCAGAGCAAAGTCAGGGTATGATCTTTGATATGCAGTAACCGGGCTTCCCATTGCTGCTCACCGTCAGATAAGGTCAAGGACGTTTGCTGGTTGGGCTGGATTTTCATGGCACACCTCATAGTTACCATTTCTATCGGCAACCTGAGCAAAAACTTTACCAAACCCCCAACACAACACCACGGTCAACCCGATGCCAGCTTGCGCAAAATCAATTCTAATTTTTCTGGGTTCTCAAAATGAATGAGCAATGCACCCTTGCCATTTTTCTGCCCTTTTAATTGCACTTTCGTCTCCAGTTGCGATGCCAGAAGACGGGATTGTTGTTGCAGGGTTTCCGTAAAAAGAGCCGCCACCGCTGCATTTGAGCGAGCCGGAGGAGGAGGAGGAGGAGGATTTTGCCATTTTTTGACGCGCTGTTCCGTTTCCCGCACCGAACAATGGTGGGCAATAATGTCCTGGGCCAGCGCCTCCTGTTTGCTATGCGGCAAAGACAACAGGGCACGGGCATGTCCCATATCGAGCTCGCCACGTTCCAACAGATTCAGGACCTTGGTACTCAAACTCAGCAAGCGCAGAAAATTACTGACGCTGGCTCTCGATTTCCCCAGCAGTTCGGCAACCTGTTGATGTGTGAGATCGAAATCGTCAATGAGTCGAGCCATGGCACGAGCCTGTTCCACCGCATTCAGATCCTCACGCTGTAGATTTTCGACCAAAGCCATGGCCATGGCTGTTTCATCATCAACCTGGCGCAAGACAACCGGAATCTCGCGCAAGCCCACTAATTGACAGGCACGAAATCGCCGCTCACCGGCAATAATTTCATACTGCTCCGGGCGCAACTCGCGCACCACCAAAGGTTGCAGTAAGCCCTGTTGTTTAATGGAATCGGCCAACTCCTGTAAGGCCTGCTCATCAAAATCGGTACGCGGCTGGTACTTACCGGCCTGCAGTTGCTCCGGATGCAGCCTCATCCAATCCTGTTTTGGGGACGACTCAGCCAGTGGCACGGCAGACTGCCCCAGTAAGGCCGATAAATTACGGCCCAATCCACTTTTTCGTCCACTCATAGCGCCTCCTGATTAACTGACCACCGTCTGACGACTCACCACTTCCGCAGCAAGTACCATGTACGCCGAGGCGCCTGATGAATTCTTGTCATAATGCAGGGCAGGCATGCCATGGCTGGGAGCCTCTGCCAGGCGAATATTTCTCGGCACAACCGTACGATAGACTTTATGGTGAAAATGTTCCAGCAATTGTCGGGAAACTTCCGAACATAAACGGTTACGGGCATCATACATAGTGCGCAAAACGCCCTCGATATGCAAACGGGGGTTCACGCTGGCTTTCACCTGTTCGATAGTCCCCATCAGTGCGGCCAGGCCTTCCAAGGCATAATATTCACATTGCATGGGAATGAGGACAGAATCTGCGGCCACCAACGCATTAATCGTCAGGGTATTTAACGCAGGCGGGCAGTCAATGATGATAAAATCATAACGGCTGCTGATACTTTGCAGCGCTTTGAACAGAAAGGTTTCCCGGTGATTGCGCTCCATCAGGCTGACTTCGGCAACGGTTAAATCCCCATTCGCCGGCATCAGATCATAGGCAAAACTGGTCGTTAAAATAGCCTGCTCCGGCAAGCAATCCCGCAGTAACACATCATTACTGCTGTGCACCAGATTACTTTTATCAACGCCGGAACCCATCGTGGCATTCCCTTGCGGATCCAGATCGATGAGCAAAATAGACTGTTTATTCGCCGTCATGGAGGCGGCCAGATTAATTGCGGTGGTCGTTTTACCCACGCCGCCTTTTTGATTCGTAATGGCAATGACTTTGGCCATAGCTTATATCCTGGATGAATGATTGATAACGATAACGCAACGTTCGCTGTCTAATGTGGGAACCTGGTAATGATGCTGTGTCCACATATAGGGAATCGCAGCGAGCTCCGCTTCGGGTACACGAGCCTTCATGGCCAGCCAGATACCCTCTTCTGCCAGCAGGTGGGTGCTTAAAGACAGCATCTGCGCCAACTCGGCAAAAGCTCTGCTCACTACTGTAGCAAAACTATGCGGCGGGTGGTAGCTTTCGACACGCGATTGCACTATATCAATATTTTGCAAGGCCAATTCGCGCCGTACCGCGCGTAAAAAGCGTATTTTTTTACCGTTACTATCCAATAAGGTCAGCTTCCAGTCCGGGCGGGCAATCGCCAGAGGAATGCCTGGCAGTCCGGCACCGGTGCCCACATCCAATATCCGTTCACCCTGCACAAAGGGTATAATAGCCAGACTATCGAGCAGATGTTTCACCAACATATCGGCCGGATCCCGGATAGCGGTCAGATTATAGGTCTTGTTCCATTTATGTAACAAAGCCAGATAGGCCATTAACCGGCACGTATCCAGCTCCAGACCCAATTGCGTGATGCCGCTGCGCAAACGCTGTTCCAGCTCGGGATCCAGGCTCATGCCGATAACCGCATTTTTTTCAGATGCACCAGTAAAAGCGACAAAGCCGCAGGCGTTACCCCGGAAATTCGACCCGCCTGCGCCAGACTTTGAGGTTGCACCTGACTCAGTTTTTGCACCACTTCCACCGACAGGCCATTCACCTGCCGATAGTCAAGATCCGCAGGCAATCGGGTATGCTCCTGTTTACGCAGTTTTTCAATATCCTGCTGCTGGCGTTCAATATAGCCGGCATATTTACACTGGATTTCAACCTGCTCGGCAACCGCTGGCGCCAAAAGCGGCAATTGCAGATCCTCGATAGCCTGCAGATCAGCGTAATGGATTTCAGGACGTTTTAACAGATCAGCCGCCCGGGTATCGTGTTGCAGACTTTTTTGTAAGGTAGCTGCCAGCGCCTCATTATGCGCGGTACGTACCCAGCAGTCTTGCAAACGCTGTTGCGCTGCCTCGACCGCCTCCCGTTTCTCACAATAGCGCTGCCAGCGCTCATCCGTCACCACCCCCAATTGCCGGCCCTGCTCGGTCAGGCGCAGATCGGCATTATCTTCACGCAGCAAGAGGCGATATTCTGCCCGCGAAGTAAACATGCGATAGGGTTCCTGTGTACCGCAGGTAATAAGATCATCAATTAATACCCCGACATAGGCTTCATCCCGCCGTGGCGACCACAACGGCTTGTCCTGTGCCAGCAAAGCGGCATTGATCCCGGCAATTAAACCCTGTGCCGCCGCTTCCTCATAACCGGTGGTGCCGTTGATCTGGCCGGCAAAAAATAAGTTGGCAATCGCCTTGGTCTGTAAAAAGGGGGTCAGTGCCCGGGGATCAAAATAATCGTATTCAATCGCATAACCGGGCCGGGTGATATGCGCATTGGCAAAGCCGGTAATGGAACGGACAAACTCCACCTGCACCTCAAAAGGCAAACTGGTTGAAATCCCATTGGGATAAATTTCATGGCTGCTTAAGCCTTCCGGCTCGACAAAAATCTGGTGGGCGTTTTTATCGGCAAAGCGCACCACCTTGTCTTCGATAGAGGGACAATAGCGCGGGCCAACTCCCTCAATTAAACCAGCGTACATTGCGGACTGGTGTAAATTTTCGCGAATAATATGATGCGTTTTTTCGGTTGTGTGGGTAATGTGACAGGGCACCTGTCGGGGATGGTCCGCGACCTGCCCCAAATAGGAAAAAACGGGTACCGGCGTATCCCCGGGTTGCAGGCTCATCTGACTATAATCCAGGCTGCGCGCATCAATACGCGGTGGCGTACCGGTTTTCAAACGCCCCACCGGTAAATCCAATGCCCTTAATTTTTCGGCCAGGGCTTTTGCTGGTGGATCGCCCGCGCGCCCACCGGCATGGTGATAACCGCCAACATGAATCTTGCCGCCCAGGAATGTCCCCACGGTGAGCACGACCGTTTTGGCCCGTAAGCGGATTCCCAGTTGGGTGAGCACCCCGGTGACACGACCATTTTCGATGATCAGATCATCGACCGCTTGCTGAAACAAGGTCAACCGCGGCTGTGTTTCCAGGACATGCCGGATCGCCTGGCGATACAAAACCCGATCAGCCTGCGCCCGGGTAGCACGCACGGCCGGCCCTTTCGAGGCATTTAAGATCCGAAACTGGATACCGGCCCGGTCAGCAGCATACGCCATTGCCCCATCCAGGGCATCTATCTCTTTGACCAGATGCCCCTTGCCAATACCGCCAATCGCCGGATTGCAGGACATTTGCCCCAACAGATCGAGATTATGGGTCAGTAACAGGGTTTCCCTCCCCATCCGGGCACTGGCCAGCGCTGCCTCTGTACCCGCATGCCCACCACCGACCACAATTACATCATAGTGACAATTCAAGTTCATAATGACGCCATACAATAAAAAAATAGTGCAAATTATAACACATTGCCGGTGACAAGGATAGGGTGATCCGAGCGCGCGAATCACGGTGATGTCCCTGAACGGGTACCCTCACACGGGGATGATGGTCAATGTGCATCCATTCGCCTGAGCGCATCATAGCGATCAGCCAAGCTGGCACTGTCAATTCAGGGCAGGGAGAAGATTATCCGCATTCGTATCTGCTGGCGTCTTGCCATTGAGAGCAGAGGCGGAGAACATGCCAGATCGACTGAGGCGGGCCAGGGTGCTTGTCTGCGATGGCTGCGTTCTGCATCCTTCCGTTTCCGGCCTGGATTCTGGCTGAAGGGGATAGTTTTGCCCCGGAGGCACAGCCTTTGGTGTCTGCGCAAGCTCAAACGCTTTTTCCGCGTCTTCGGCTTCCACGCGGGCAAAATCCGCTTCCAAAGCGCTTTGCATGTATTTGTCATGGTAGCGCGTCACCAGGTACTTCGCCAGGTATAGCACGGCCATCAGCGCCACCAGCACGATACCAACCACCATGCCCCCGGACACAAAAGCGGAAGCGGCAACTATCCCAACCATAAGAACCGCAGCCCCCAATTCAATGAGCAGCAGGTTTCTGGCTTTTTTTTGTGCAACGGCATCGCGGAGTTTCTGCTGACGCTCAGCCAGGGTATCACTCTCCTGAATGGCGCCATTTTTTCTATCCTTGACGGCAAGACGGATCAGATCGATCGTCAGCTTCACTACAGAGACCGCAGCGGCCGCAACAAAGAGGATGCCTGCGACTGGCGCCATCGTAGTCGCTGCCACCAACAAGGCAGTATAAGCGGCAACCTGCAACGCGGTACTGGCCAGTAAGGCAAAATTCTCAATACACTGATCCCAAAACGACACATCAGGCTTGCTCAGGCTTTGATACAAGCTGTACGCCGCAACCGCAAGGGTATAGAGCAGGCTTGCCGCGGGCACAATAAAAGGGTTGGTGAAGATAGCCTGCACCAATTTCACCCCGCCCGCCAGCAAAAAAGAGGTCAGGATGATGAAGGTACCGAGTACCAGATTCAGCAACCGTTCTACCGCCTGATTCTGTTGCTCGATACGCTGCAAAAACTCGTTCAGTTTGTCATGCTTTGGCTTGATGAGGGTACGTAATTCTGCCAAAAACTCATAAACCGTCAAAGCGGCATTATAATATCGGCTCTTTTGCGGCTCGGCTACCTCCAAACGATCCAGGATCGCGCGAATATCCTTCTGCAGCTCAGGCGTATTGATCCGGAGCCTGTGAAAATCTTTTTTCAGCCGGCCCCGCCTGTTCCGGTAAAATTGCATCCGCTCTTCCAGAAGCGAGGTAGAGTCCGATGCAAGGTACTCAGCAAAAACCATCAGCGTTTCATGAATGGAGGACATGTCTTCTTATCTTGCACAGCCAGAATGGGCAATTATAAAGCATTTATATTAATTCCAGCTTAAAGCACTGTCAATTTTCTTCTCAATATTATATGGATAGATTGCCTGGACTTTGTGAAAAAACACGCCTGCTCGAATCCCCGCGGCGAAGACCGCGGGGACCATTTAGTAGAACAACAGCAACTGAAGTGTATTAAGTTGGCCTTGTCTTTTAAGCAGCTAAAGCGAGTTGATAAAGCAAGATGTTTTCAGATTGCCCACCTGTTTTTGCGAGTTCCAGGTTATTATCGGAGTTTGAAAAATACCGTTGCTTCCAAATGGAACGATGCACACTGACTATGATATCCGAGAAAGTCAGCTCACCCTCTCGGGAAAATCAAATAGTTGGGCATCCAGCCGTAATCGAGATAGGAGTGTTACCCCCGCATTGATACAGGTATGAGCGAGATCCATACAAGCATCGGCACCATTACCCACTAATACCCATTGACAACCCTGGTTTTTCATGGGGTAAACTCTTGTAATGGAATAGAGGCAAGTTCAAATGAAAGAAAGCTACGTGTATATTCTCGCGAGTCAGTACAATGGGACACTGTATATTGGATTAACCTCTGATTTGATTCGGCGTGTTTGGGAACACAAAAATAAATTTGTCCCTGGTTTTACCAAACAATACAATGTCACAATGCTCGTGTATTATGAAATTTTTAATGACATAACCTTAGCTGCTGCCAGAGAAAAAAGATTAAAGGAGTGGAAACGGCAGTGGAAGATAGATCTTATCCAAAAAAACAATCCAAAATGGAACGATTTATACCATGAGATAACGCAGTAGATGGTCCCCGCGGTCTTCGCCGCGGGGATTCGAGCAGGCGTATTTTTTCAAGAAGTCCAGATTGCAGGAAAACCAGGTATGAAGAACTTTTTGGGCATGATGACGAATGCCTACGGTATTGACTGCGGGCGCGGCAAAATATACGGTAGGAATGCTGATGTTCATGGGCGTTTTGCAGAAACCTGGTTTGCATTGCCGTGAATAATGGCAAAGTTAAAAAAATGACCACAGTCGAGATCACATGAATACTTATTTTAAGTTAGCCTTAAAGGAAGCGATGCAAGGCATTGAAAAAGGTGATGGAGCGCCATTTGGTGCGTGCATTGTTAATCAAGGTCAGATCATTGCCTTAGCACACGACACTGTTTTAAAAGAAAATGATGCAACGTGCCATGCTGAAATGAATGCGATTAGGCTCGCCTCAAAGCAATTGGCTTCCTATCGGTTGGATTCCGCCGTCATATATTGTACCTCGGAACCATGTCCAATGTGTCTGGCTGCCATCCACTGGTCGGGTCTCAGAGAATGTTATTTTATCGCAGATCGCACATGTGCTGCCCAATATGGTTTTGATGATGATTTCCTCTATGACGAACTCATAAAGCCCATTTCCAATAGAAAAATGTTCCTGTTACAGGAAATCGAACATTACGCTGATGTCCTACATTTATTTGAATGTTGGAAAGAAAAAAAATTGCCCTTGTGTTAGAGGCTGTCGTCACAAGTGTGTTTGACTGCATAAGATATGCGCCAAATCTTTCCCCAGGCGAGTGCCCCCTCGCTTTAGCGATGAGGTATCCTTTGACTACGTTGGAAACCAGTCAAGCTCACCGGCATCGGCAGCTGTCAAGGCAATATCCACGGAAAACAAACCCAAGTGCCGCAGCCCATGCGCTGCTTTCGGGGTGGGGGTGAGCGTCGCCACTTCAAACCAGGAATGATCGGCCTTGCCAAGCGCGCTATCGGGATAGCATTGTAAAAATTGGGTAAATAACTGCTGCCACTGCTGCCTATCCTCTTCCACATGTTGTCTGGCTGTTTCTTTATCGCACTGCCGCGTACTTTTTTCCAAAAGAGAATGCTGTAAAAATTGCTGCGAATCTTTCCACCGTTCCACCAGTTCAGCGCTTATGGCCTCCTCATAATAACGTCCGTCAGGGCGTGCATGTTGGCGCATGATGCGCAAGCCATGTCCCAAATTGTTATCGGCACCCAGATCCGTTCTTTGCGGATTTTCTTTCAGCAGCCGTACTAAATCCAGGATCCGAAAGGCGATGGCATGACTGTCATGCCAGTACTGCTGTTGCAGAGGGGAGAGCGCTTTTTCTGTCCACAAGGCCCCATCCTCGCTTTCCGCGCAAATGGCGTCTAATGCCGCCTGTTGCTGTGACACCCGTTCATATACCGTATTGTGAATGCGATTGTCATCCAATAACCAGCCAGCGCGCCCCCGCAGATATTCACAGTCTAAATAAAACCTCATGAGCCCGGCAAAGGCAAGGCAATCCTGGTCGCTTGGAGCGTCTTGCTGCACTAACGGGGTTAAAGCTTCCAACAGCTCAGTCACCTGGGATTGAATCAACGCCGCACTGACTTTGGCATCCGGACCAACCCCCACACTCGCCAGTCTGTGATATTTTTTTATTTGAATATCAATATACTGAAACGCAAACTCCATAATATGTTGTGCTTTGATAGCCATGACGCATCTCCTCTGATGGTGGTTGGCAGTTCTGCGGTTCACCGCATTGTAAAAGTCTGTACCTTATAGCCGGGTCACGGCAATACCCTAATCCAATGATGCGCTTTTGTCGATGCACGTTTGCCGGCCATCGTCAGCATCAGGCCTCCGTCCAGGCCGGACAATATCCGCTATCGACTGACGCAGGGTTTCCGGCAGGGCAGTCAGCGCCAGGGTGGCGGCCGCCAGGGCGCAATAGGTATCCCGGTGTTCGGGATAATCATGCAAGGCATGCAGATGACGGATAACGCACTCAAGATCACCGCGTGCCAAAGGGCCGGTCAGTGCCTCCTGCACTGAGGATTGGGCACGCAGATTCTCCAGACTCTGTTCCATCAGCGCCAGGGTCACCGCCCGGGCCTGTGCCTCCGGAAACGCAGCGGCACGAAACAAGTCCTGACTCATCGCGGCCAGAGTCACCAGATAATTACTGGCACAGACACTGGCCGCGTGGTAAAGCGTCTTATGCTGGCTGGCCATGGCCAATATCCGCAGCCCACTGCCATGAAAAAGCGCCTGCAGGGCAGCGCAGGCATCCGTGTCGCCTTCCAGAGTACAATAGACCCCATCCCAACTATGCAGCGGCATGGCGGCGGTAAAGGCTTTCAAGGGATGCAAACTGGCAATCTGGCCACCTTTTTGCCGCAAGGGGCGTAAAACAGCACTTTCCAAACTGCCGCTGCAATGCACCACTACCCTCCCATCCAGAGAGTCGACTGCATCGGCAAGTTGCCTGGCAACCTGTGGCAACGCATCATCGGTACAGGTCAAAAAATAAAAATCCGCATCCGGCAGTTCCGCCAAACTCGCCACCGCTTGCCCCTGTCCCAGTTGGCGCACTACATTGGCACTGCTGGCGCGGCTGTGATTGCATATGGCCGCTATGCTAATTTTTTGCTGATGCAGTAAATACCGCGCTAAACTCAAACCCAGGCGACCGGCGCCAATAAAATTTGCAGCGGACATAACCCCTCATCTTCAACGGTACGTCCTCAACCGCCAGCCCCATGCCGGCCCGGTCTTTGACGTAGTTACAGAATAAACACGCAATGCTATCATAGAAGCTTGGCAATCCACAGGAATAGCAGCATGATACCTTACCTCCTGGAGTTACGAAAACGCCTGCTCTGGTGTTTGCTGTGCTTTGGGCTCTTCTTTGTTTTCTGTTTTTATCAGGCCAATAGCCTCTATTTACTGGCCGTACGCCCCTTAGTGCAGCAGCTCCCCGAACAGAGCACGCTGATTGCCACGCATGTCACTGCCACCGTGCTGACGCCACTGCGCCTGGCCATGCAGTTGGCCCTCCTGTTCAGTATGCCTTTTATCCTGTGGCAACTCTGGGCTTTTATTGCCCCCGGCCTGTATCGGCGGGAACAAAAATCACTACGCTTGGCCATTGGCTGCTCGCTACTGCTTTTTATGCTCGGTGCTGCTTTTGCCTATTTTGTCGCGTTGCCCTGCCTCTTTCTCTTTTTTATTCAGGTACTGCCACAAGGGGTGCATTTATTACCCGATATCAGCCAAACCCTCGATTTTATCATTCGCATCCTGATTTTATTCGGCCTAAGCTTTCAAGTACCACTGATTTGTACGCTGCTAACGCGCTGCAATCTCCTGACCGTAGAGCAGTTGCAGAGCATTCGTCCTTATATGATCGTACTTGCCTTCACCCTGGGGATGCTCTTTACGCCACCGGATGTGTTATCACAATTGTTGCTGGCCCTTCCGCTATGTGCGCTCTATGAGCTCGGTATATGCTTTGCACGCTATGGCCAGACCCGAGCGGAGCTCTGCCAGACCGGCCATAGCGAATTAAGATGACAAAAAGGCATCCCTTCCGCTATAGTGTTGCTCCTGGTTTATATGATCTCACACAAGGCGATCTCCATTGAAACATCGTGCCCGTAAACGTTTTGGTCAGAATTTTTTACATGATCCCGCGATTATTGCCCGGATCGTACACGCCATTGCTCCCAAAGCCGATGATTGTATCGTAGAAATTGGCCCGGGTATGGGTGCTATCAGCCTGCCATTGGCCGCCTCCGTAAAGACCTTGCATGCCATCGAAATTGACCGCGATCTACAGGCGTATTTACAGACCATGCCGGCACTGCAAGGCAAACTGGACTTGCTCGCGCAAGATGCCCTCACCGTTGACTATCGTCAATGGGGCACAGCGCTGCGGGTTGTGGGTAATCTTCCCTATAATATTTCAACCCCTCTCCTGCTGCATCTGCTGCAATATATAGACCACATTCAAGATATGCATTTCATGCTGCAAAAAGAAGTCGTCGAACGGATGGCAGCTGAACCGGGTACCAAAACCTACGGCCGTCTGTCGGTGATTTGCCAGTATTATTGCCATGTCGAGCATTTGTTTACCGTTCCCGCGCACTGTTTCACGCCAGCACCTAAAGTAGAATCGGCTATTGTGCGCCTAAGTCCCCATACTACCGCCATCTACCCTCCCATTGCCCGCCCGGCGCTGGAAGCCATCACGGCACGGGGCTTTTCCATGCGCCGCAAAACCCTGGCCAAT
Source organism: Legionellaceae bacterium (assembly GCA_020831865.1). Classification (GTDB taxonomy): domain Bacteria; phylum Pseudomonadota; class Gammaproteobacteria; order Legionellales; family Legionellaceae; genus JAFIFT01. Next base: position 97,887 of record JAFIFT010000004.1, read on the forward strand.
AATTTAAAAGGCTACCTCAGTGCCGAACAACTCCGCACACTGCAGATAGACCCGACCCAGCGACCGGAACAGGTCGCGGTAGCCGACTGGGTACGGCTCGCACAGGCACTCACATCCTGATACACTGACCGCAGTACCCCTTTGCGCCGGAGCAACTCATGCAGCAGTTTGCCGTCATCGGACAACCGATTCATCACAGCCTGTCGCCCCTGATTCACCGACATTTTGCCGAGCGCTGTGCCATCGCCCTCGACTATCGGCGCATTGAAATGAATGCACTCCAGGCTGCCGACTGGATAGCGCGGTTTTTTGCAGCAGGCGGTAACGGGCTCAATGTCACCGTCCCCTTAAAAGAGATCGCCTTTGCGCTGGCTGATGTCTGCACTCCGCGGGCCCAACAGGCCAAAGCGGCCAATACCCTCTGGTCTGCCGAGGGAAAAATTCATGCCGACAATACCGATGGCCCCGGGCTAATCACCGACTTGCAACGCTATCTGCCTTTAGCCGGTACGCGTGTGCTTCTGCTGGGGGCCGGAGGAGCCGCCCGTGGTATCGCAGGTTCCCTGCTGGAAGCCGGCAGCAACGAACTGGTGGTCAGTAATCGCCACCCCGCGCGCGCGCAGCAACTGCAGCAGGATTTTCCCGCCATACGGCTTATCCCCTGGGAATCATTGGGCGGGCGTTTTGAGGTGCTGATTAATGCGACTAGCGCCAGTCTGCAGGCCGACAGGCTCCCCCTGTCGGCCGCCGCGTTTCAGGGTAGGCCGTTTGTCTATGACTTGGCCTACTCACGCCATCAGACCACCGCCTTTTTGCAACAATGCCGCGAATTGGGCTGGCAGGGCGTGGATGGTTTGGGCATGTTAGTAGAACAAGCCGCGGCGTCGTTTCACATATGGCATGGCCAATACCCCGAGACCACTGACGTGCTGGAGATGCTGCGTTCGGTCAAGACACGCTGAAACGCTGACGGTCAGACAAGCGCAGAGCCGTCAACGTCCCTCCCCAGACACAGCCGGTATCCAGCGCATGGATGCCCGGCACCGGGCAATGCCCTTGCAGGGCCGCCCAGTGGCCAAACAGAATATCCGCCGCTATCGGTTGGCGAGAGGGCACTGAAAACCAGGGATAAAAACCGGCGGGCGCTTCCGCCAAACCGCCCTTGTAATCCAGCAGCAAGGCACCTTTTGCATCGCAAAACCGCATCCTGGTATAATAATTACAAATCACCCGCAGACGGTCCATACCCTGCAGATCATCCTGCCAGACAGCGGGCTCATTACCATACATCGCCTGCAAAAAGTCGCGAAAATCATCTGCCCGCAGTGCGTTTTCCAATTCACGTGCATAAGCCATGGCACGGGGCAAATCCCAGCAAGGGGCAATTCCGGCATGACTCATCACTATCTTTTCCTGCGCATCATAATGCATGATTTTTTGCTGGCGCAGCCAATGGCCCAAGTCGTGCGCATCCCCTGCCGCCAGCAGGGCATCCAGCGTATCATCCGCCCCTGTCCAGCCATCAGCTGTAAACAAGCGTCCCAAAAAATGCAGGTCGTGATTACCCAGTGTAATGAGTGGCGGCTGCGCAAGATTTTTCAAAAACCGCAATACGGCCAGGGAGTCCGGCCCCCGATTCACCACATCCCCTAACAACCATAATTGATCGCAGGTATCGGAAAACTCAATGGTATCCAGCAAACGCATCAGCGGCTCATAACAGCCCTGGATATCGCCTATCACATAAATCATGAGGTCTGCCTGGCGCTCATACGCAGCGGATGGCTGCTTTCCCGGGCGGGCGGCGCTGTCGCCAGCCATTGCCCATCCCCACTCAGAGAGGCCAGCGGCTGTACGGCAGAGACGGGCTGGGCACTGGCCTGAAAATCGCGCTGATAGCGCAATTGATTAATCATTTCCACAGTCGACAGGGACATCACCTCACCGGAGCCCAGATGCAGCATGCGGGCTTGTTGCGGCAAGATAACCGCGGAACGCGCGCCCAGGGCAATACCACTGATGACATGTTGATTTTTATGCTGCTCAAATTTACTGAGCAGCGAACCATCAGCGGCATGCTCATGCAAGCCCAGGCTGGTAAACCCTTTCTGCACTGCTTGCCAGTTTTTAAATTCTGGATGTTCGCGAATAAACAGCTTAAAAATATCAACCGACAGCACAATACCACCCGGCACCACAAACAAAGGCGACTTATTGAGCATCAATGTGCCCGCAGCCAGGGCCTGTTGCACCCACTGAAGAAACTGAATGCCTGTTTGTTGCTCAAGCTGTACCTGCGCTTCGGCGGAATGATCATTGAAGGTTCCCAAGCGGGTCAGACGTCTTAATTTGCCCCCATATCGCTTGTGCATGCGATTCAATTCATGTTGAATCACAACCGCATCGGCATTATCGAGAATACATCCCAAGGTTCCGGAACGGTAGAGATCTTCATCCAGCAATGCCAGCCATATCGCCAGAATATCACTATTTGCGGCGATCCAGTTAAATCCACTGGCAGGCATCAGTTGGCGTGCCAACAGGATATTCAGACGCGAACGCATCTCCGAGGCCTCTTGCTGATTGAACTCATAATGATAATAGCTACCGGAAGCCAGCATACTTTCACGCAGCGGGTTCCAGTGTTTGAGGTATGTACCTTGCGCATCGTAAATCTGAATCTGATAATCAATAAATAATTTACCAATCCCCTGTAACAGCGCCGCGGTAAAAAGTGCGTATTGCCACTGCAATTGGATTTCAGAAAATTTCCCGTCTCCATCCGGCTGCATATAACTTTTAAAAATCGTTAAGGCCGCGTCCGTGCGTTGCAGGGCGTGATCCAGCAAACCGCCGGCATGCTGGTAATAGCTGGCCGTGCTTTCGGGAAGTTGCTGATAATACTGCACAATAGTCAACAACAGACTCTGGGCCAGACTTTGGTAACGGCTGTCACTCAGGTCCATATGGGAGCGAATGGACAGTAACAGTGTCTCTCGCCGCTCCTGGGCAAACAACTCATCTGCACTCTGCAAACGCATTAAATCCTTAACCAACTTGCGTGAGGCAGATGCCTCACGTTTACTGCTGCGATTAAACAACGTACTCTCCCACAGGAACTGCCCTCCTAAGTATAACCTGAAAAAGGAAGATAGTTTAAGGTTTTGCCAATAATTCCGGCTGATCAACGGCAATCACCCGCTGTAGTTTCGCGAAAAGACGCGGATGGTACTCCCTTTGTGTCTTTTCCTGCGCCAGTCTATCCTGCATGCTCTGGTTCTGCGGTAAGGGTTCGCATAATCGGGCTAATTGCGCTTTTTGCTCCTGCGGCAGACCGGGATGTTTCGCCAGGAAACGTTGCACACGATACTGTACCTGCCGCTGCTTCCATTCCTCAGAGAGCGTGGCGAGTGGTGCGTGCTGTGCCTGGGATTCGGCCACCGTCTCGGCCGCGCCCGCATAGAATTTTTGCCAGCTTTTTTGATAGGAAGCCGGCTCATGGCCTGGTCTGGTGCAGATAAAATCCCACAAGGCTGCCAGGGCAAACAAGGGAAGAAAACAGCCTTTCAACAAGCGGCTGGGAATATCATCCGCCTGATGATGGGCATCAAAAAAGTAATGCACATCCGTACCCAGTTCCTGAAAGAAACTGGTGGCCCGAGAAACGCCATCGGCTATACCCGGTACCCTGTCGGACGTAAAGGCAATACTTAACAAATGCCCCAGAAACAAGCCCATCCGAATCGGCTCATAGCTCAGCTTCAACACAAGGCGAAACGGGTTCATAAATTGCAACAGCGACTCCGACTGCCAGGTTTGCATCAGCATAGCCCAGCGGGCACGCAGCCATTTGCCCGGCTGTTGCGGCGATTGCTGTGCCATATCATCAATAAAATCCATACTCTCCGCGCTGTTTTCCAGATTAAAAACCAGCGCCGACAAGCCGAGAAAGAACGGCATCACCAGCTTGGAAAAAAAAGTTGGGATGCGCTTCATCCATTGAAACAATGCCGGCGACTCTTTCACGATGGTCCACCAGGTACCTGCTGTAAACACCGTTAACACCACAGCCAGCCCCGTCAGCACAACCGCTACAGCCGCCATGGCCAGCGCACGAACATCCGGTTTGGTCACCAAGTCCCGTTTCATCCGCTGATACCAGCGATTCAAGGTATCATTGTGAATCATATCGGTAATAGAATTATAGGTAAGACAGGCATAAGCCGCACCTGCCAATACCGAAGCCAGCACAATCAATGCGGCCAGGGCGGCAAAGGGTACGGCGGCGACAAACGGCAGCGTTAAAAGGGCGCCACTCATTAAATAGACGGTCGCCAAAGCCATCAAGGCACCACAAATGGCGCTGAACGCCATGGCCAGGCGGTATTGCCGGTGCCGATTGGCCAGCTGCGCCTGTGTTTTGGGCGCCCCTTGCTCCTGTAACCAGGCCAACAAGGACGCATCATAGGATGATAGCGACGGCTCCTGCCCCTTCGGTGGGAACAGACCGTCACAAAAATATTTTTCCGACTGTTGAATATTATTCTGGATAGCGCGCAGGTGCTTACGGTTAGCCGCGGTTGATGGCTGTGCAGACACCTGCCGGGCCAGCTGTAAAAGCTGACTATAATCTCGCAGGAAGGCCGGATGCTCAGCAGTAATCTGTTCCGGCAGATGGTCTGTTAAAAACGCCCGGGCCAACTGTCTTTTCGTATAGTCCTTTTGAAAATAGAGTTTATTCAGCGCCCCCTTGATATTTTGCAGATAAATTTCACCTTCATAAATGACGGACAAACCAAAAAAAAGCACACCAACCGACAGGGTGGGCCATATTGCCATCGCACCGGTTAGGCTCAAAAAGCCAAGCGTTAAACTGGCTCCCAGGGTCAATGTGCCCATAAGAAGGTAATAAGGAATTTTTTTTGCTTTCATTGTGTTTCATCCGCGCATTACTAGGTAGGCAAAACTGTAACCCAAATGCGAATGATTATCAACCAAATTTTTAATGACGATAAAAAAAACAAAGTGCCTTTGTAAAAAAAGGATATAAAATACAGAACGCCGGCCGGAACACTTCACCGGCGGCGCGAAAGATACTTTCAGCCGCTGGCGCGGATGAGTGTTCGATGCTGCGATTTTACGCTATGATTATACTATCGGTAATCATTGGAACAAGTTATGCCGGAAGAGAAAGAAGCCAAAATCGATAGCCTTGACGGTACGCGCAAACCTGCGCAGGAAGACATAGCAGCGGAGCTCGATAATGATCCCATGTTGCGTGTGGTCGCATTAGACTCGATCAATGCCTTTCGCGCCTGGTTTTCCCTACATGTGATAAGCCCCTATATTGAGCCCATCCGCCCGTCAATTATCCATATGCCGGACTCCCTGGAAGATAGGGAACAGGAAGCCGAACACGTCTATCCGATTATCGATACGGGTGATAGCCTGGCAACGTCCAAAGCAGAGGAAATGTTTCATGCCGGTTTTTCCCATTGCAAATTGTACTATACAATTGAAAAGATGCTCTGGCTTTTGCACGAGCGTTTGCGCAGTGGTGGCATTGGCAGTGAGGATGAAGTGCAAATTGCCATCCATGGCTATCAATCAGCCATACGCTACGCATTTGCCTCGGTGATTAATATGCAGGAGAATATCCTCATTCTCAATTTTGATCCCGGCAACTGGGGAGAGCAGTATTTGGAAGTGATCAAACGGATGGCGCAAAACTATGGTTTTCCCGCCGCCTCTCCTCGCGATATGTTTCGTAAAGGACATGGGCAGTCTAAGCGCCCTCTACGTTCCTGATAATGATGGCGGCCTGACAGGCCCGCAACTGTTGCTGCCGTTTTTGCCGATGCCCAAACGCCCAGAGGCTCAGTGGCCACAGGTACAGCAAACGTCGATGGACCGCCTGCACGGCTGAAACCTGCGGCGGAAAAACCAGGCGTAAGCCCCAGGCTTTCAGCCCGATAGTCTGCCCACTCTTTACGATGGACAGCATGTAATACAAATAAGCACCCATCAATAAAAGCGCCTGATACCAGTGCGTACCCACCGGGATGGTTGTCCCGCCACGGTAGCAAAGCACCATGAACGTCAGCAGAAAGGCTATTGCCAGCACAATAAAACCATCATAGAGCACCGCCAGACTATAACGCCAGCACATGTCTACACCTGGCCGGTTTGTAAATCGCTGGCATGCTGCATAATCGGCGGCTCCTCCTGCACCAGCTTGGTTGAGGGGGGACGAATATAGCGGGTAAGCATCGGCGCCACTACAAACATCAAGCCAGACAGCAACAAAGTGGTTAAACCAATCCAGCCAAATAATTTAGAATAGAGCAACAACGAATGCACTCCGGCTTCCATGGTATTGGGAAAGGCGGAAAATGAGGCAACAAAGGCACCGGTAAATCCGGCAATCGCGGAGGTTAAAAACCACATACCCATCACAAAACCGGCAATACTGGCAGGCACCAGCTCTGCCACCATGGCAACGCCCAACGCCGAAACCAGTAGCTCCCCCAGGCTTTGAAAAAGATAACTGGCGACCAGCCACCATCCCGAGACCATACCATTCGCATCATGAAAATAGCGGGTAAAAAATAACAGTCCAAAACTCAAACCACAAAAAAACATGCCATACGCAAATTTATAGGGCATGGACACATCCGCTTTGTGTCGATGCAAAAACAAATAAAAGGCAGCCAAGACTGGACTCATCAGAATAATCCAGATTGGATTAAGGGCCTGAAAGCTCTGCGCATCAAAGGAGAATCCCATAATTTCAGCATGGACGTTATTGACCGCAAACAGATTTAAAGAGGTCGGCATTTGCTGATACAGGGTGAAAAAAACAATCGCTTCCAACATCAGCGCCAGTGCAATCCACATTTGCAACCGCTCCTGCTCCTCCTGCTGAAACAGGTATACAAAATAAATCACCACCACACAGGCCACAACACCCCAGACCAAAACCTCAGTGACCTTGACATGTTGCAGCAACCAGGCACTGACCAAGGTCGCAATAACGATACCCGCAGCGATCACCAGCCAATGCCAGGCAGCCAATTGTCGTTTATCGGCAGCATTATTAATATCGGCCACGACCTTATGCTGATAGATATAATTCATCAGTCCAAGCAACAGTCCTATAAAACTGAGAAAATAGGCTTGCGGATATCCATACGCCGCTGAGATATTGGGGCCGGCTATTAAAGCAACCGTGGAACCGAGATTAATCGACATATAATACAGCGTAAAGCCGCCGTGCAAGCGATGATCATTTTTTTCATAACATTTGGCCAGCAAACTGGAAGGATTGGCCTTAAACAGACCATTACCCACACAAATTAAACCCAGAGCATAAAAGACGGTGCTCGTATCGGCATTGGCCAGTGCCAGATACCCGCAGGCCAAGGTGACCAGACCGATAACAATGGTACGCTTGGTTCCCAAGACCTTGTCACCCAAATAGCCGCCAATGGCCACCATTCCGTACACCATAGCCGAAAACGCACCAAAGGTGTAGAAAGCCATTTCCTGTGAAAAACCCAAAAAACGGATAAAATAGAGTGCCAGTATTCCCTGCACCGTGTAATAGCCAAAACGCTCCCAGATTTCGAGCAGAAAAATCATAAAGAATGGACGGGGTTGTGCTCGGAATAAACTGATCATACGTCCTCATCAATCCATGAATTCAATTTTTACTATATCGGAGAAAAAAAAGATTAGCCAGACTTTCTGGGTTGTTCAATGGAAAAGGTCAAACTGATGCCTGCACTTTAATACGAAGTCCTGATATTATCACTGAAAAGACGGAAACTGACGAGAGGCTAGCGAAGACCAGCGGTATAGTTAGAATATAACGCTCATTACCCATATTACTATGCTCAAGTGGGGATTAACCTCCCGCACTTGAGCTGGATATGTTGAGCACAGATTAAATCTGGACCCGAAGCTCCGCAAAGACCTCATTGGCCCTGAGTTTACCACGCCATGCGGTTACCGTAGTGCCATCACGGTTATCCGGAGGAGAAGTCGAGCCATCAATATAATTGGGAAAGGGCAGATTTCCCCCATCAAAATAATTATACCCTATTGCAAAAGTCGTGCGTTGGTTAATTTGCGCAGACAAACCTAGTGTTCCGTGCCAGGCAAATTCTGTGCCCGTGCTGGAGGAATTCATCGAGGCAACAATACGACGACCCAAGGCATCATAAACCGGACCCAAGGTATGGAAATCATGTACTTTCAGATAATTTGCGCCAATACCTGCGCCAATGAATGGCTGGATACTCAAGTGAGCGGCCTGCCACCGCAAATGTTCAGAGGCATGACCCAGGTCAACATAGCCACTCAACATCAGGGTATTACTGGATGCCTTAAAGCGCCGGATCCGTTCTTCACCGGTAAAACCTGGTGTTCCAACGGTACCGACCTGGTATCGGGAGTATTTATAATCACCACGATGCTCCCCACGCAGATCCATCCGCAAACACGGACTCAGTTGCGTACCCACACCAAACGCGAGGGCAGCGGCAGAACCCAGTTTGTCAGAATAGCCCTGCACCGCCTGATCCCAGACTTGGGGGTCAACTCTGATATTGGCGTCTCTCGTAGCAGAATAACCCGCACTGCCCACTAAATACCAGGGTGCAGAGGGCGATTGTACGCTGCCGTCAGTACCCGCGACCACCGGGGTCGAGACAGCACAGCACAAGATGATGCTGCTGGCCAGCCAGCGTCGTGGATACGCCGCCATCGTTGGAGCAGAGGCTCCCCTGTCCGCTTGGTAAAATAAAGTATATTTCATTGCTCTTCCTTGCTTGTTATCAACATTGTTCACAGCTTACCGCTGTCGGTCATTGCGCCGGTTTGATCATCTCAAAGCATCACGAGTTTATCCGGATCAATCATCCCCGAGTATACGGATAACGATTCTCTTGTCAAACCCATACTGTCTCGCTGTCTGGAAAATTTCCCTTTCACTATAAAGGACTTGCTAAGCCTATCAGGCTTCCACTATAGTTGAAACTAAACCTATAACCCTCACGCGTTCACCATGACAAAAATAGCGCTTTATCTGGCCGGAGGCGGCGCGCGCGGTGCCTACCAGGCCGGGGTGTTAAAAGCTATCAATAACATTCTGCAGGTCAGACAAGTACCCTTTGCCATGATCAGCGGCGTCAGCGTGGGCAGCATTAATGCGAGTCTGCTGGCGTCTCTGGCTCATGATTTTCCTCTGGCAGTAGAGCGGCTGGAAAGCATGTGGCGTTCCCTGCATTGCAATCGGGTATTTAAGACTTCCAATTATCATTTGGGAAAAACGGTATTGCGCAATGTGAGCAATATTCTCATCAGACGGCGCCACAGCGGCTATTTGCTGGATAGCTCCCCCTTACGGGATCTGATAGACAAAGAAATCGATTTTTCATTAATCAATGACAATTTATCCGAGAATGGCTTGCAGACCGTTGAAATATTGAGCCATTGCTACGAAGCCAATCAAACCGTCTCCTTCTATCAGCATTATGAGCAAAACTTTGAGAACTGGGCGTATCCCCGCCATTGCTCGCGCCGTTCCGATATCAGCGCCAACACCGTCATGGCATCTTCCGCTTTGCCCCTTTTTTTCCCGCCGATCAAAATTGATACCCAGCATTATGGTGACGGCAGTATGGGATTGGTAGCCCCCTTGCGCGGCGCTATTCGTTTTTCCATGCATAAAGTACTGATTGTCGGTAATCGCCAACCTGCCCAGTTTTCCACCCCGGAAGTCTTGCAGGAAGGTGATATTGGGCTGGCGCATATTCTGGGTGGCGTGCTCAATAGCTTGTTTCTCGATAACCTTGACCGGGATATCGAAATGGTGAATCGAATGAATGATATTGCCCGCCTGTTATCCTTGTGGCGCAAACGTTACTCTCCCTGGCGTCCACTGGAAACGCTGCATTTACGCCCCAGCAAGGATATGGGGCATATCGCACAGGAACAATACGCCAGCATGCCCGCGTTACTGCGCCTGTTGTTAAATGGACTGGGCGCACGCAGCCATTCTGGTGAGCTGTTGAGTTTTTTACTGTTTGAGGCAGAATATACTTCCGAATTGATTGACCTCGGTTATAGCGATACCATGGCACAGGCCACGGAAATCCAAAATTTCTTTGCATCCTGAGTCTGGTGCCAACGCTCACTACCTGACGTCAGGCCAGGCACAGCACTTCTGCTGCGGCCTTGTCCAGTAAGCGTTCTGCGGTTGTGGGCCGGTAAAAAAAGCGGTCCTGACAACGATGTTCCTTGTCCGGTTGCAACCTGTCCAGAAGCGCGCACCAGGCATTGAGCAGCAGTTGCCAGATTCGCGCCAGTCCCTGGTGCTCCCGCAGGCGCTGATAAAGCGGATCAGCAATAAAACGCAGGCGTTGGCGTGTAAGCGGAACCTGGGGATCCTGTTCACGCTGCCAGGCAAGGTAATGCAGATGATAACGGGCCTGTTCCAGCACACGCACAGCATGGGCTGAAAGCGGGGGTTCGGTACAGTGCGCCGCCAGCGCTGCCAGTGCCGATTGTAACGCCGGGTGGTGCCGTAGAGGTGGCAAGTCTTGCGTTCCCGGCAAGGGAATATCCGGCTTCACGCTCAGTAAGGCATGCAATGCCTGGGCAGGCTGCGGCGCCATGTTCTGGTAGGCCAGAAGCAGGCTATAGTCTGGCTTTTCCGCAGCTGTCTGCAATTCCTGACGAATATCATGCAATAACTGCAAGCATTGCAAACGGTTTTGCGGGCTGAGCGGCAGCCTGCGCATGCCCTGGAACAGACCATGTAACCATGCGTGTAATCCATCCGGAATACCGACCGTCAGTGCGGCTATGTCCTGCTGCCAGCCTGTCAGGATGGCAGGCCAGCTCGAGCAGGATGATGGCCTGTTCCCGGACAGAGAGGCTGTGCGGCAGGATTGTGGAGCAGCGCCCTCGAATGCGGAGACCACTAGGCTATGTTGTAAGAGCGTTTGAATATCAGCACTCATCTGCGCTTGCAATTGACTGATATTGCGTTCGAGCAGGGGCAAAGCCGGCCGGAATACATGGTCCGCTTGGGCGCGCGTTGCCTTCTGCCAATCCCTTTTGGCCGCTCCATAGTCTTGCAACTGCTGGATCAAGGCTGGTAATACTTGTAAATAGCGCTGTTGCTCAGCTAAGGTCTCACTAAGCGTTTCTACGCTCAGGCTCAAATTCTGTTGCCGGTAAAAATCATCATCCTGGGTGAAATGATAGGTTTGGCGAATCTTTTCAATCTGCTGCCATTGCGCCCGTAATTGGCCCAGCAGCTGCCATTTTTGCTGATTCTGCCGCGCCCTCTCCTCAAGAGCATGCCAGTCTCGGCTTATGTTTTTGACCAGCTGGCGCGGATGGGCCAGCAGCTTTTCATCAATGTCAAAGGATACTGGCAGCGTTGCTGCTTTCTCTATGAGGGAGGTTGTGTCTGGCACCCTTTGATATTGTGGAATTTTCCCATCCAGAGACCGCAATTCATGTTCCCACTTCTGTTTTTTCTCTTGCCAGTCCTTCCATTCAAACAACGCTAAAAAAAACTGTTCTTTTTGTCGCTGTTGTTTATCCTGTAGACGGCTATCGAGCGAAAAATAATGTCGGGTGAGGTTATCAACCAGATTGAGGCTTGCTGAGATGACGCTTTTCACTGCTTGTTTGGCTGTCAGCTCATCACGACAGGTCATGTATTGATCGAGCGGCAGGCTGGCAAACTCTGCTTTCCACTGCAGTGCCTGCTCACTATCAGGGCAAATACTTTCCAGAGTCACATTTTCGATGTGGACAATCGCATGCGCACATTGGGTCAGTTCGCGACGCGCATACTCCAGATCATGCATCAGGAGCTGATACTCCTGATAGTACTTGCCCTCCGCATACCAGCGTGCAAATTCTGCCATATCCCGTTGGTCTTTTTCCACCTCCTGCGCGGCAGCATCTTGCGCCTTTTTCGCCTCAAGGCTTTGTCTAATCACACCTACCTTGAATGCGGCCAGTGCCTGTTGATATTGCTCACCACGCATCAGTGCCTGTTGCAGTTGATGGCGTGCCAGTGTTTCTCGCAGGCTTGCCACCCGCTCTGACAAACGTACCTGCCATTGCTGTAAATCGGCCTGTTTTTCCAGCGCCTCTTCTGGCGTCAGTGATGGCATGTACCGACTGGCCTCTGGCGAATGACCCAGTTCCTGATAGTAATGCTGAAGACAGGCTGCAATCGCTGTCAGGGACAGACGCTCTCGCGCTGTTTGCAAGCTTGCTTGCAAGCGGTTTTCTCGCGTACTTTGTCGCTGCTGTAAATACCGTTGGTTCTCTAAACATTGCAAGCGGATAACATCTCTTTGCAGACCGTTCACAACGCTGTGAAAAGAGGGACAAGCTTGCGCCTCCTGATGCAAGGCGTGTAACAGCCGGGTCAATAACCCGGGTAATGCACTGGCAAACCGGGAGGGAGGCAATGTCTTCAGTTGTGCCAGCAACGCATTCTTCTGTACATTCATACCCATCACTCCCTGTGACGACAAACCATCATGTGCAAGAGCTGTTCTTTCGATTGTAACGCAATGGGGGGAACTGACAAGTGGTCATGACGTTTTAGGGCGGCACATTCGGACTCAAGTGCCCAACCGTTCTTTTGCAGCCCTACTCATGATCGCCTATCAAGGGCAGATGGGAAGATCAAAGGATAGTCGTCTATGGTGTGGCCAAGCTTACAAAATTTTTGCTGCGATCAAAGTCATACTGCTTTAGCGTATGAAAAGCAGCGTTTTTTAGCACGCGCCAGGATATCTGGCACCGTTGATGATCTGCCTCCAAAATATAATAACTGTTACAACCGTCCTTGGTGCGCTCAGATAACAGCGAACCGGCATGGAGCATGAGGCAGGCTCGCTGATTTTGTTTCTCCAGCAGACAGATATTGGCATAGTGCACATGGCCATTACAGACCAGATGCACGGCGCTTTTTTTTAGATAGGCTAATAATGCCGCATAGTTGCGTAGTGGTTTATGTAAACCTTCTCGATAATCAAAATTATGGTGTAAAAAAAGCAGATTCAGTCCATTAAATGCAGGGGAGAAATAGTCTTCGATCGCCTCCATGGTAGCGGCAGACAAACGGCCATTTTTAACCCGATACGGATCGACGCTATTGACTCCCAGTATACGAATGAGCTCATTGCCATAGCGTACCGTAAGATTGGGCTGAACATAACGCTTGTATTTTGCAAAGGGTGAAAAAAAACGTTCCACAAGATTATAAAGCGGAATGTCATGATTGCCGGGTACCATTAACACCACAGCCTTCAGTTGCTTTAAAAAATACTGCAGCTGTTGATACTGCCCGGAAGTGGCCCGATGCGTCAGATCACCGGAAATCAGAATCAGATCCGGGTTGAGCGATGATAGGTCCTTCAGGAAGCAGTCTACAATCGCGTCTTGATGCCGGCCAAAATGCAAGTCAGAAATATGGACTATTTTCATGGCTTACTCGCCAGCAATCGTAATGACTTCGGTTGTACTTCATATATTAAAGGTCCCTCCATCTCCATGGTTTCTCCATCCAGGGCGACACTGATTTTTTTGCGATCACATAAGTGAATCTCCAATGGAAGATTGGTTTTTTCTATGACAAAATGTGTTTTTCTTTTAAATAAATACCGCAGCAGAGTGAGTAAACGTAGTTTTCCCTGTTTGAAAAAATAAATTCCCAACTCGCACTGATGAAAGCTTTCTCGTTCAATCGTCAGGGGAAATTGATACGAATACCGATTGTTACTGATCATAAAAAAAGAAGTCTGTAGTGCCCTGTCTATGGCGGAGTTTTTAATATGCAGTGCAAAAACCTCATGCTGGGACATTGTGTGCAGCATGGTTGGGATATAACTTAACCATTTATTGTAAAATTTGCTGTAATAATCGCGCCTTTTGACAAAAGCAGGATAAAATCCAATGGAGGAATTATTCACAAAAACATGATGATTCACAACAGCTGTATCGATCGTGATGCTGTTTTGGTCGATAATCGCTTGTACTACTTCTTCTGCGTTGGCAGGCAGACCTAACTCCTTCACAAAGTGATTCATCGTTCCTAAAGGTAAGATACCAAGTATGGTAGAGCTGTGAACACAGTGTTGCGCCGCACTGCGAATACTGCCATCCCCTCCGCCCAGCAAAAGAAGTGGATGATGTTTGATGCTGTGTTTGATGGCACGCTCTAATTGAGACGGCTCAGCCTTATACAGCTTAAACGCAAGCCCATGTTCGGTCAGGGCTGCTAAATAACGCTCAAGGGAAGCCGCGTTTCTGGCCTTGGTATTGATAACAATCCCGATACGGTTCATAAGGCCCCATCCTGATATGGTCATGGCATTCAAAAACGAACGACCACCTCATGCTGGTCCTTAGCAATGAGTTGGTAGTGCGCAAGGGCACGCCCCACAACTCAATGAATACCGGAAAACTGCCTCTAATTCTGGCGTCGACACCCCATTCCCCAACAGGCGCCGAGACAGCTGAAGAACGCCCCGAGGAAAAATAGGACAAACAAAATAAAGGCGCTCCATGCCAAAGTGCTTTCCGAAGTGGTGACATTGACGGTCTCCTGGCTGGCAGCTCCCGGTGCGGTTGTAGTGTCTACCGCAACCACCTCTTCGACATTTTCGGTTGACACTGAAAGCGAAGGGGCAAGATTGGCGGCAGCACTGGCGACATATTGGCTAACCGAACCGGCAACCGCCGCACTCAACAACAAGGCCACACTCCAGGTGGTAAAACCGTAGAGAATACCCAGATTGCGTTCAGGACAGGCATTGCGCCCCAGATAACCGGCGGTATAACCGGAAACCAGGGTGGACGCAATCACCCCCACCATCAAGCCAAGCAGGCCGCCATAGGCCATCACCGCAGCTCCATCATCGCTGAGATTAAAGGCACTCAATCCAATCGCCAAGGCATAAAGATGCAGTAAAAATCCCAAACCCACCCCCACAAGGGCACCCACAAAAATAGCGCTCCATGAGATAGGATGTCGCCGCTGTGGATAGGTCTCTGGTATCAGTTCATTTTCATTTTTCATACGATTCCCTGTATCCTGTAATAATCCGTTCATGAATAGGCCGCTCTAAAAGATACGAGCCAGCAGCCAGATGAGCACCAATAGACTCAAGGGCACCCCTAAAAGCCAACCAATAATATAGGCCATCTACTTTCTCCCTGTTGTTGCTAGACGTATGTTACCTGCTGGTTCCGTGGCAAGATAGCGCCTCTTCCCCTTATTAAGGATAGACTACTCTGGATCTTTTGCACGCGCTATTCTCAATGTCTTGCGATGGAAACGAACCTTACCCGATGTGCTGCCCCTCACAGCGCTGTATCACAAAGACAGTGATTGTCATTTACATTGAAAAAAATTTATTCTATTTTAGAAAACACGCCGCTGTCATTTTATGTCAATAACGATAGGATGGATATTGATACACTCAGAAATACAGCGATCTGTGTCCCATGTAGAGTTAAGGATGATCATCAAATGCCCAAGACCGACACCACAATATACCAAGCCAAAAAACCACAACCCAGACGTCATTTTTGGCAAAGCCTATGGTACGACCATGCCTGCTATACTCCAGCGGAACGGCGTATACGCGAGAAAATTCTCATTTTGCGGCAACACTCCAGCCTGGATGCCAGCCTGTTGCAAACGGATAATAGCTGGTTTCATGAAGACGAGAGCATTGCCTATATCATCAACAATCAGGATGCCTGGTTTCTGGAAACCATGTACACACCTCGTACCCCTGTCACACGCGATGCTTTCCATATCACGTCCAGGAGCACACAACCGGTCTGGACCAGCCTGTCTATCTTGACGCGTCAAATAGGCGACTACCTTTTGCTGCGCAGCCGTGATTTATCCGATGCGGAACTGAACGATCCCCTGCATTATTTTTATCTCGATATCATTCAAATCATCAACCGTCTGTCACAGCATCCGGATAGCGCCTTTGTGGCGGCGCAACTCCCCCGCCTTAGTCAATATTTACAACAAACCTCCATCCTCACCTCTCATAGTGACAGCAGCGATCAATTATTTATTGATGATTGCCGGATTGCCCTGCGCAAGGTGCTCAATCAGGAAATTGCCAGCCAATTGGATTCCCGGCAATTTGGCACCATCCTGTCACAATTGCAAAGCGCCCTGGAATATCTGGGCGAGCGCCACCATACTCTACTGCATTTTGCCCTGGTGGCCACACCGGTAAATGAGCATCCGTACTGGGAATTGTTTGCCCAACAGGAAAACCAGCCTGAGCCCCTGACAACCTTCCCCACCCTGATTGGACAACATTGCCTCACCCAACCGCACGACCAGCCTCCGTCGATCATCAGCATTCTGCCAAACTGTCCTAATCTGCAATTTTTATCCGATACCAGCGTAAAGCAACAGCAGCTTTATCTCGATAATTTACAAAATTTACAAGAGTTGCTTCGCTTTAAACAAATGCTGATGAGAGTACAACGCTTAACCGAGCAAGCCGGTGAACTGTTCACCCTGCATTATTTTCGTCAGGATTTGCTGGGTCTTGTTGATCAGGTTGATCAGTTTTTTCAAAAAGCACACCTGTCGGCACTGGAATTACTCCAGGAAAATGACAAAGTCTATCATGACAGCATTATCCAGCTGCAAAGTTTAAGTTGGTGGAACAAAATATGGCGCGGCCGTGAAGGGGAATTATTGACCTATTTAAACAATCAAAATAATTTGGCGCGCTTTACCATTAACCGTCCGTCGCTGGAAGATAGTCTGCGCAAGGTCACCGAACTGTTGCTGCGCGCCAGCAGCCAGCTTCGCTCGCAGCAGTTTCTCCAACAGCAGCAACTGCGTCTTATGGATGTACAGCAGGAAGCCCAACTGCTGCTTGGCGCGATGTACCAATGGCGTCTGCAACAAAACGAGCGGCTGGGACTACCCTTGCCACCCCAACTGCAATCCTTGCCGCAATCGGAGGACAAAAGCCGGGAAAGCAACAGAGCGGAGGCGATGCCCGCCCAGCCCCTGACCACTCCATCCACCGATGAGCCCATACCACCACAACCGCGCGACAAAACCGAACTGCCGGGCTCGGCCTATCAGACGCAACGCACAGCCTCGTATCCTCCCCTATTTCCCCCGGCGGCCCCGCTATCGTCAGCACCGGTAGTGCCGCCTCCCGTTTTACCATCGGAATTCCATTTTTGTCCGAATCAAAACCCAAATCCGGAGCATGGGCTGCCCACTACTCTCCTGCTGCTGTGTACCGGTTTGCCACTCCTGCTGTTGATGGCAGTCCTGTGCTATAAATATTACTACCCCAATGACGATCATAACGCCAGCCCTGAGCAGAGCGATTCCGACAGTGACCACGAGGATGCAGGAGTGGGGGACTGCTACCTCGAATACTCAGTGGCAGCAACAAGGAGATGATTGACCGGATGAAGCCATGCCGACAGAATCTTGCCTTCGACGGCGCAAGACCCATCAGGGCTATTGCCGGCAACGGGCTTTATTCGTTGAACATGGAGCTGACAGATTCTTCGACGTTAACCCGTTTAATGGCTTGCGCCAACATTTCTGCCAGACTAACCACGCGGATTTTTTTACTGTTCCGCGCCGCATCGGAAAGGGGAATGGTATCGGTCACGACAATCTCATCCAGCACAGAGTGATTGATATTATCAACCGCGTCTCCCGAGAGCACGGGATGGGTAATATAGGCTCGAACACTTTGGGCGCCATTTTGCTTTAACTCATAGGCCGCAGTACAGAGTGTTCCGGCAGTATCCACAATATCATCAATGATAAGACAATTACGGTTGGTAGGATCGCCGATAATATGCATCACTTCTGATTTATTGGGACCACTGCGCCGTTTGTCAATGATTGACAGCTCCGCATCATTCAAACGCTTGGCCATTGCTCTGGCGCGCACCACCCCTCCTACATCAGGGGATACCACCATCAGTCGATCCCAATGGTGATGTAACACATCCTGATGCAAAACCGGGGTAGAATAGACATTGTCCACTGGCATATAAAAAAAGCCCTGGATCTGTTCAGCGTGTAGATCAACCGTCAACATCCGACAAATACCGACCGTCGCCATCATATCGGCAATCACTTTTGCCGTAATCGGCACGCGGGCGGAACGCACCCGCCGATCTTGCCGGGCATAACCGAAATAGGGAACAACCGCGGTAATACGCGCCGCAGATGAGCGCCGCAGTGCATCCGCCATCGTCAGCATTTCCATCAGGTTGTTATTGGCGGGCGCACAGGTCGACTGCACCACAAAGACATCACGCCCACGCACATTTTCCAGAATTTCCACCATGGTTTCACCATCACTGAAGGTACCGATATTGGCTTTACCGAGGGGAATTTGCAGGTGAGTGGCAATTTTAAGCGCAAGCTCTGAATTGGCATTACCATTAAAAATCATCATAGTGGACATGTGTCAGGCCTTTCTTTCAGGGTTTAACCAGTTTCAAGAAAAATTAGTTTAAGTCATAATCCTAAACACATAGCAGAAGACAGCCAGCAAGATATCATTATTATTTGAGCGCCAGGCGCATCCTTTCCAGTTATCTTCTGCCGTCTGTTTACTTGAATAACAAGATGTTGGCTGGGGTGCTAGGATTCGAACCTAGGTATGCAGGGATCAAAACCCTGTGCCTTACCACTTGGCGACACCCCAATACGCTGATCATAACATTGTCTATGGCTTACAGGCAATGTTGTCAAAACAACGAAGCGTATTTTGCAAAGATTTAACCGCGATGTCAACTGTCCACCCAAAAAATATTAAAAGCCGGCCTAATGATGCAAACCATACCCCCCTTTGTGCATATCCACCACGACACCCAAACCGATATGCCGGGGATCGGCAGTGGCGGTGAGGAAGTTGCGGCGTTGATCCCAGGTTATAGCCTGCATATCTCCGTAATATTGTTTCAATTCCATTAAAGAATAACCCATGGCTTTTAACTTTTGCTGCTCCTCGGCACTGAAACTATCCGGCTCGAACTGCAGCCAGTCTGGCAGGTATTGATGGTGAAAACGCATACGCGACACCATACTGATAGCCCCTTTCCCTTCATGGAAACGCAAAGCCGCCAGCAACAGCATGGTTGGAATACGGCTGCCTCCTGGCGTACCCACAATGGCCAGGCGCTGTCCCTGAATTAAAAAGGTGGGCGTCATACTGGAGAGCGGGCGCTTTCCAGGAGCAATCGTATTGATAGTACTGCCGACCAGGCCAAAGACATTTTTAACACCCGGTTTGATGCTGAAATCGTCCATTTCATCATTCAATAATACGCCGGTACCCTCCGCAACCAGTGACGACCCAAAAATATAATTGACCGTCAGTGTGGCCGCAACCCGATTGCCTTCCCGGTCGATAATGGAAAAATGCGTTGTATTCCCTACTTTGGCCGCTTCCGCTTGTACTGCGCCAAGCTCGCTACTGGCCGTTGCCTTATCAGGCTTGATATAGCGTAATAAGGCCTGGGCATTTTCCATGGAAAGCAAATGCGCAAGCGGTATTTTGACAAAATCCGGATCAGCCAGGTACTGATCGCGTTGCCAAAAGGCAAGGCGCATGGCCTCGACCAGGTAGTGAATCTGTAGTACCGAGGGCAAGGCATCCATCGGATAATGATGGATAATATTGAACATGGTCAGCAGAGCGACGCCACCAGCAGAGGGTGGGGGAGCGGTCACAATCAGAAGGTTGCGAAATGCACCTTCCAGTGGTTCCCGCATTTTAACCTGATAAGTCGCCAGATCGTCGATAGTCCAAATCCCCCCTGCTGCCTGCACGGCCGCTACCAGTTTCTGAGCCACCTCGCCCCGGTAAAAGCCATCATGGCCTTTCTCTGCCAACCCTCGCAGGGTACGGGCCAGCTCAGGCTGTCGGAGGCATTCACCCGGTTGATAGGGTTCATCGTTCTTTAAAAACACTTTGGCCGTGGCCGGAAAACGTCGTAATTGTGCAAGCCGCCCCTCCATCATGACAAAATCATAAAACTGCTGATCCACCATAAAGCCTTTTTCAGCCAATCGGATAGCCGGAGCCAGAGATTGTGCCAGGGGTAAATGACCATAGTGCTGCGCCAGATAGGCCAGTGCCGCCGGTTCACCCGGAATAGCCGCAGCCAAAGCGCCATCCAGGGATAAGCCTTTTATGGGCTCTCCTTTGGCATCGAGAAACATGTCGCGATGCGCTTTCAGGGGAGCCACTTCCCGGCTGTCCAGAAACTGATTTTTTTGCGTTTTGGCATCATACAGCAACCAAAAACCTCCTCCTCCCAAACCGGAGTGATAGGGCGCAACCACCGCCAACGTCGAGGCAACGGCAATCGCGGCATCGAAAGCATTGCCTCCTTGCGCCATAATCGCCAAACCAGCCCGGGTCGCCAGGGGATGGGCACTGGCAATGGCCTCAGCCTGCGGCTTGGTGGCGACTGCCTCTGCGGTCAGGGGAGCCGGCAAGAGCAGCACCAAAGCCAGTGAGCACATTCGCAGCAAGTGACTGATGCTCATGCCGCTTGCAGCAAAGCCAGGAAAGGGAGAGAGAAAAAAATCGGACATAGGAACTCTTATGAGGTTAGTTTAAATTTACGTAACAGAGCCTGTTCAACACAGACGGGCACAAAGTCTGTTACCGCACCGCCCAGGGACGCGATTTCCCGTACCAGCGTTGAGGATAAGAACATTAACTTTTCATCCGGTGTTAAAAACAGGGTTTCTATATTTTTATTCAGCTTGCGGTTCATACCGGCTAACTGGAATTCGTATTCAAAATCACTAACGGCCCTCAAGCCCCGAATAATCACCGAGGCGCCCTGTTGTCTGGCGAAATCAATCAGTAAATTTTCAAAACCAATAATTTCCAGCGAGGGGAGCTGCCCCAATGCCTGCTCCAACAGCAAAATCCGTTCCTTGAGCGAAAAGAAGGGCTTTTTTGCCGTGTTGGCGGCTACCGCCACCACCAGACGGGGAAAGAGGCGGGCTGCCCGCTGGATCAAATCAATATGCCCATTGGTCACCGGATCAAAGGTGCCCGGATACACCGCTATCGCCTTCATAACGATTCCTTAGCTCATGACAGGATTGCATCTTGTCTCAGTCTATCGTATCGTAATGAAATTACAAGATAAGGGCGTGGCCAATGGTGAGAAAAAACCATCGGGCGGCTGCCTTTATTTTTCAAAGGCAGCCCTGCCTGCCCCCATCGCACTATGAAAGGATGTCATTATGTTCACTACTCTGCAATGGATGGTTCTGCTTTCCCTACTGCTCAGCGCCTGCGCACCGCCAAAACCAGCACCGGAACCACCGACCAATACGGTAAAACCCAATACGGTAAAACCGGTGGCGGAAAGACAGGCAGAAGTGCAGTCCATCCAATCCTTTGATCTGAATGGCGCGATTGCCGTGCGTAACCCGGAAAAATCCTGGACCGCATCCATTAACTGGCGGCAACAAGGCGCCAATAGCTACCAGATTCGCCTGTTTGGGCCCTTGGGCAGCGGAACGATTCTCATCAGCAAACAAGGAAACAAGGTGGTGTTGCAAGATGGGCCCAAACGTGCCAGTTCCCACAGTGCCGCCAAGTTACTGGCGCAGGAAACCGGTGTGAGCCTGCCCGTGCATCACCTGTTCTATTGGGTCCGCGCCCTGCCGGCTCCCGGCGGGGGGGCAAAAATAAGCCGGGATCGCTATAATCATATCAGCCACTTACGCCAGGGCGGTTATAGCGTACAATATCTGCAATACACCGCCACCCCAAAAGGCGATCTGCCCAGTTCCATTCGCCTGGAAGGACAAGGCATCAAGGTGAAGCTCATTATCAAGCGCTGGAAGGTATAGACAACTGGCGGATAGTGAGGGAGTTGCGCCCTGTTTTACAATCGACTCTGAAATAGCCGCTGCGGCAGGGTTTGTTCTGCCCCGCTCCAGAGCGGGTGAACACCCTAGCCAGGCAGCCTACCTCCAACCGACCTCAAGTGGCGGGGTTAGCTGCTCGAGCCAGGCACCGGAGGATCCTCATCCTCCAGCTCCTGCTCAACGCGGTCAATCAGTTCCTTGATTTTTGTCAGACTTTTGCTTTCAGAGGGCGCGCTGGACTTGGCTCCAAAAAAAGTCAGCACAGGACTCTTTCTGGGAGAATTCAGCGCCTGATACAAATCACTGCCAGGATCTTGAACCGCCGCGATTAAATTGGACTCTAATACACTCATATCTTTCAGCATCGGTTTAATAGCGGCCTCGATCAATAGCGGTATTTGTGGGTCTTTATCCTTCAGCTGCGTGATAATGTTTTGGATGCCGGCCCCTATGGGCCCTGCCCGTAACAGTCTTTTTTGGTACTGCTCTTGAAGAGTCAACTCTAGTTTAGCCTGGTAATGAGAGTGCTTTTTGGCACCGGGATCGCCACTGGCAAATGCCATAATCCGTGCCGCGATTTCCGCCGGAATTCTGTCGGCAAACACCATATCCACCAACGGCGCTACCATTCTGGCCACAGCAGGCTCGCCGTTTTGTGACAAATCCAGCCGACCATCTTGCTCGTAAGGCTTGAGCAAATTCAGCAAGCGATCAATTTTACGAGTTGTTCTGCCGGTAAAAAGGTTGTTTCCTCCTAAAATAACCCTCCCTATCGTAGCAGGCAGAGATGCGATGGCCTCGGCAAACTCTTTGCTGGATAAGCGGCGAAATTGATTGTGACTTAAATCCAGGGTATGGATCGAGCGCGGGAGTGCAGAAAATACCTGCGCAAGCCCATTGCCCGATAGCCGGCGCAAATTATTATGACGTAAAACCAGGGTATGGATAGCACTCGGGAGAGCAGAAAATACCTGCGCAAGTTCTGTGCCCGATAGCCAATCCAAAGCATTGTGGCTTAAATCTAACCGGCGCAGTTCCTTGGGGAGGGCAGAAAAAGCGCGTACAAGCTCTTTTTTCGGTAGCAAATTGAAATTATTGTAGCTTAAATCCAGCCGGTGCAACCCCATGGGGAGAGAAGAAAAAGCGCTCGCAAGCTCTTTACCTGCTAGCCAACCTAAATTATTGCCATGTAAATCGAGCCGACGCAGCTTTGCAGGGAACGCGGCAAAGACAGTAGACAGCATGTCCTTTGCTAGGCCAGAGAGCATATTCTGACCTAAGTCAAGATGGCCCAGCCTGTTGGGAAGAACAGCAAAGGCACTTGCCAGTACCGCGCCTGGCAGCTTTCCCAAGTCATTGTGGCTTAAATGAAGAGCGTTGAGTTTTCTGGAAATAGCAGCAAAGGCCTGTGCAAGTTCTCCTCCTGAAAAGCGAGACAAGGTATTATGATCTAAATCCAGCCTGCGCAACTCCTTGGGAAGAGCGGCAAGGGTGTCTACTAGCGCGGCTTCTGATAAACTATGCCAGCCATTATGACCTAAATTAAGGCTGCGTAGCCCCCCAGGAAGAGCCACGAAGGCGCTTTTCCGCTCATCCTCCGGCAGATTGCTCAGCGCATTGCGTGATAAATTAAGACTGCGTAAGCCCTGGGGCAGAGTGGTAAAAATGCTTGCCAACTCAGCGCCTGACATCTCGTGCAACTCATTGTGGGATAAATCAAGACTGTGGAGCATCTTAGGCAGTGCGAAAAAGGTACGTGCCAGCGTGTCTTTGGGCAGATTATCGAGATCATTAGATGATAAATCAAGCCAGCCGAGCCCCCTGGGAAGCGCGGCAAAGACACGAGCCAGCGCCTCCTCTGGGAGCCAACCCAAATCATTGTCGCGTAAATTAAGCCTGCGGCGCGTTTGGGGAAGGGCGGCCAGTACGGCAATTATTTTATCCACTGTCTTGTTTTTAAAGAAAATACTATAGATTTTCATAGCATTACCCACAGGAGAAAATTATGTTCATTATAACACAATATGTAAAAATAACAATCTTTTTGACAACAATCAACTCGATCATGTTTTGTTACGAGCTGCCGGCACGGTATATCGCCGAGCAACACACTCACTCTCCCCGCACAACAACGACCATGATAATCAAAATTATTTGACATAATGCACAAATAACTTGCTTAATTTTGCATAATATTATCTAATTTGTCCCCCAACGGTTCTTTGGAGTCTATCATGTTTGGTTTTTTTAACCGCAGCAACGAAGCCAGATTCATAACCCAGGTCATTAATGTCAGCGCTGCCAGCCTAGCGGCCTACCATTTATTCAGTAAGCCCGAAGCCATAGCAGGTGAACTGGTGCTGGATATCAGTGTCCACCTGATAAGCGCCTGGTCGTTACAAAATCATCGTTTCTGCTTGGCCGACATAGGCGCAGCCAGCCTGAATCTGCTGCGACTGGGCGCACTGGCGCAGACCGCCAGTACCGGTTGTAGCAGCATTCCCTTCTCGGCCAATCTGCTTGATAGCATTGTGCACAGCGGTAATATATTGGTCTCCATACTGACAACGGATACGGATGATGAGGACACACAGGCGACTGCCGTCCAGGCTGTGCCGCATTAAGCAGAGCCATCCTTCCCAGATGCCTTAAGCGGCGGCAAAGGCTGGTCTGCCCCGGTCGAAGTCGCAGTCGCCGGAGCTTCCCCCACCAGCTCCCGCATTTGCCGCCACACTCGCTCGATAAGTTCCTCTTTGTTGGCCAGACTGTAGTCGCTGGCCTCGACCGGCTCGCCAATATGAATTTCCGCTTCCTGGTTGATATTCAACGCAAAAACCGTATGCGGAGGTAAAATATTAAACGCACCGCGAATCCCCATAGGAATGATGGTGGCGTTAGCCTCGATCGCCGTGATAAAAGCGCCTTTTTTAAACGGTAATAATTTTCCGGTTTTCGAGCGGGTGCCTTCCGGTGAGATCCACATGATAATTCCGCTTTCCATCAAAGCTCTGGCCTGGTCTAGATCCTTCATTGCCTGCCGACGATTTTTCCTGTCGATGAACACAAATTCTGCATCGCGCATGGCCTGACCCAACAACGGGATTCGTGACAGCTCCTTTTTGGCCAGCATACGCATGGAGTGCCTGGGAAAGGCCTTATAACCCAGGGGAATATCATACATGCTACTGTGATTACACATCAAAATGGTGGGTTTGCCCGCCACAGGCTCGACCGCATGAGGGTTAATCACCTTATAGCGTACTCTGGCAACCCTCAGCAACCGGCTCGTCCAATGTTGCAGGGCGCGGTCGACCCATGGCCGATTAATCGTCCGACAGAGTTGCTTGCAGACGGCTAATATACTGGTTTCAGCCGTAATGAGTGCCGAGTAAAAAAATACCCAGACGGTTCGACAGATATTGGTTCTCATTGGTTCCCCTGCTCTACCCTGCCAGCATGTTGTAAAAATTTCTGACCCATCGGTGTTGTGCTTTCCCAGGGATCCATAACATTTAGGATGAGGTTATTGACGTTGGCAGTGACCGCCTGATTTCCGCATCAATATCGCCTATGTTTTCCGTCAGACTAACAGCCATATTATGCACCATTTGTGCATCTTCCGCCTCAACCATCACCCGCAGGAGCGCCTCGGTACCGGAAGGTCGTAACAAGACACGACCACGGCGTTTTAATTTTTTCTCAGCGGCCGTCACCAGCTCAAGCACCTTGGGGTGGTTCAGCAAGGCAGCAGCATTATCGGTTTTAATATTCACCAGCTCCTGGGGGAACAGATACAGGTCGGCCAGCAATTCATCCAGACTTTTGGCCTGTTTGAGCATTGCGGATAAAACCTGTAGAGCAGCCACAATCCCATCACCGGTGGTGGTTTTATCCAAACAGACCACATGACCGGAAGGTTCGCCGCCAATCTTCCACCCTTTTTCAATCAGGCTCTCCAGCACGTAGCGATCGCCCACCTTACTGCGAAGAAAACCAATCCCCTGTTCTTTGAATGCAAGCTCCAGGCCGTAATTGCTCATTACCGTACCGACGACACCACCACAGAGAAGCCCTTTGTGCTGTCGGTCGCGGGCAATGATATACAGCAGCTCATCGCCGTTAATGACATGACCGCGTTTGTCGACCATGATCACCCGATCGCCATCTCCATCCAGCGCAATACCAACATCAGCCTGGCTGCTCAACACCTTTTGGCATAACAGTTCAGGGGCGGTCGAACCACATCGTTGATTAATATTAAAGCCATCCGGTTTATCGGCCATACTGATCACTTCTGCACCCAGTTCACTAAAGACATTGGGCGCAATATGGTAGGTCGCACCGTTGGCACAATCAACGACAATCTTAAGACCGGTCAGGCGGCTCAAGGAGGGGATGGTGGATTTGCAAAATTCAATATAACGACCCGCCGCATCTTCCACGCGTGCCGCTTTACCCAGGTTGGCTGATGACACACAACGGAGTGGTTTGTCAATTTCCTGCTCAATCGCCAATTCCAGCTCATCCGGCAATTTGGTGCCCTCGGCAGTAAAAAACTTAATGCCATTATCTTCAAAGGGATTATGCGATGCAGAAATGACAATTCCGGCATTCGCACGCAGGGTCTGGGTTAAATAGGCGATAGCCGGTGTGGGCATAGGACCGAGCAATCGGACATCCACCCCGGCCGCTGACAAACCCGCCTCCAGGGCGGACTCCAGCATATAACCAGAAACACGCGTGTCCTTACCAATCACCACCTTTTTCCGCTCACCATTGGCCAGTACCCGGCCAACAGCCCAACCCAGCTTCATCATAAATTCCGGATTGACCAACTGCTCACCGACACGCCCTCGAATACCATCGGTACCAAAATATCTACGACTCATGCCTTAAGTTTCCTTGTGATTAGGGTTTGTTGTCTGCCGAATAGCCTGCAGAATTTGCAAAGCCTGCCTGGTTGCCGCCACATCGTGGGTACGGATGATCGCCACACCCCGCTCTACCGCATAAACCGCCGCGGCAAGACCGGCCGCCTGACGCTCAAGAGGCCCAGCCCCGGTAATCTCGCCCAGACTGCTTTTGCGGGAAACCCCCAATAACACCGGGCTGCCCAGCGCCGTGATCTGCGCGATGTCTTTCAGCAGGCTCATATTATGGTGACGTAATTTACCAAAACCAAATCCCGGGTCAAAAATAATATGTTCGGCCGCAATTCCCGCCTGCCGACAGGCAGTATACCGCATCTTGAAAAACGCTTGCAAACAGGCACTGATCCCTTCAGGATACGCAGGATGCGCTTGCATGCTTTGCGCCGTTCCCTGCCGGTGCATGACACATACCGGCACCCCTAATCGGGCAACGCAATCCACCGCACCCTCGGCCTGCAACGCATTGATATCGTTGACCATCGTAGCACCCGCAGCCACCGCCTCAGCCATCACCTCTGGTTTGACCGTATCAATCGAAATCATAGCTGGCGTCTGTCGGCGCAGTGCGGATATCACCGGCAACACCCGCTGCAGTTCCACCGCCAAAGCCACTGGCGTTGCGCCCGGTCGGCTGGACTCCCCGCCAATATCGATGATATCAGCGCCCTCAGCCAACATGCGCAAGGCCTTCTCGCAGGCCTGGTCAGCATCGCGATACGCGCCACCATCAGAAAAGGAATCCGGGGTCATATTCAAAATCCCCATGATCAGGGGAGGAGTGTCTTGTCGCTGGTGCCAGTCACGGCACCATTGCGCAAAATCAGTTGGGGTCACAATCGAGCACCATTAAACAAATAAAAATCAGGCTCTGCCAAGGCGCCACATCACGCCGAACCATCTGCTTGGCGTTCCGGCGGAACAACGCCCATCCAACCCGGCTTTAAACCGCCGGGTCTTCTTCCAGCGGTTTGCGGTTTACGGGTTGAGGGTCATCACCCTCGTCAGAAGGACCTTGCTCCACAGTCTTACCTTCGCTCCAGCCGGCCGGCGGCGTCGGTTCTTTACCCGCCATAATCTCTTTAATTTGATCAATATCGATGGTTTCATACTTAATGAGACCTTCGGCCATCTTATGCAGCTTATCTAAATTTTCCTTGAGAATCACACAGGCACGCTGGTAATTTCTGTCAATAATGTCGCGTACTTCCTCGTCAATACGTTGCGCGGTGTGGTCTGAAATTTCTTTATTATGGCTCACACTCCGCCCCAGAAACACCTCACCTTCCTCCTCACCAAAGGTCAAAGGCCCCAGGCGGGATAATCCCCAGCTGGTCACCATTTTTCTGGCAATTTCCGTAGCCCGCATAATATCGTTGGAAGCACCGGTGGTGACGCTTTCCTCACCAAAGATTAATTCTTCCGCTACCCGCCCGCCAAACAAACTGGCCAACTGGCTCTCCAGACGCCTTTTGGTGTGGCTATAGCGGTCTTGTTCGGGCAGAAACATGGTCACACCCAGAGCGCGGCCACGGGGAATAATGGATACTTTGTAGACCGGATCATGCTCTGGCACCAGCAGACCGACAATGGTATGGCCAGCTTCATGGTAAGCCGTCAGCTTTTTCTCACTCTCATCCATCACCATGGAGCGGCGCTCCGCTCCCATCATAATTTTGTCTTTTGCCTGATCCAGCTCGGACATGCCCACTTTTTGTTTATTGTTGCGCGCGGCAAACAGAGCCGCTTCGTTCACCAGATTCGCCAGATCAGCGCCTGAAAATCCGGGGGTTCCCTGTGCCAAAGGCAGCACCTTGACACCGGGCTCGACAGGCACCTTACGCAAATGCACATTTAAAATTTGTTCACGGCCGCGAATGTCAGGCAAGGGCACCACCACCTGCCGGTCAAAGCGCCCCGGCCGTAGCAGAGCCGGATCGAGCACATCCGGCCGGTTGGTGGCGGAAATGACAATCACCCCTTCATTCCCCTCAAAACCATCCATTTCAACCAGCAGCTGATTTAAGGTCTGCTCCCGCTCATCATGCCCGCCGCCAAGGCCGGCTCCCCGATGACGACCCACCGCATCAATTTCATCAATAAATATAATACAGGGCGCCTGCTTTTTTGCCTGTTCAAACATATCCCGCACGCGCGAGGCTCCCACGCCCACAAACATCTCCACAAAATCAGAGCCTGAAATGGTAAAAAACGGAACCTTGGCTTCACCGGCAACCGCTTTTGCCAACAGGGTTTTACCAGTACCGGGAGGACCGACCAGGAGCACACCGCGCGGGATTCGGCCACCCAGTTTTTGGAATTTGGAGGGATCGCGCAAAAAGTCGACCAATTCGACCACTTCAGCCTTGGCCTCCTCACAGCCGGCGACATCGGCAAAGGTCACCCGTACCTGATCCTCACCAAGCAAACGGGCACGTGAACGGCCAAAAGACATGGCACCCCGGCCGCCGCCCCCCTGCATCTGACGCATAAAAAAGATCCATACGCCGATTAGTAACAGCATGGGGAACCAGTTGATGAATAAATGCAGCAGGAAGCTTTCCTGTGCTTTTTCCTGACCGCTGACATCGACATCACTTTTTAATAATTCGCCCAACAGCGCATTATCCGGCATCGGCATATAGGTCACAAAATTGCGATTATTTTTAGTAGTGCCCTTGATGACTTTATTTTCTTCAATGAGCACCCGGCTGACCATACCCTGGTTCACTTCTTTCAGGAAGGTGCTATAGGATATTTTTTCTGCTGTGGCATGCCGCGGGCCAAAATTACTAAAGACGGATACCAGCACTATAGCGATAATCAGCCACAAAAAAAGATTTTTTACCATGTCGTTCAAAATAATTACCCCTATGATCGCAGATTTGGGTGTCTACATTCCCGGTTGTGTTTTCCAAACCGGACGTTAGGACACATCCCGGTGTCATACACCGCACACAAGTTGACGAAAGCTGCCAGGCAAACAATGACAAAGCCCTCTCATTGTATCCCCTTAACTTACACCATTTTAAAGCCCTTCGCCAGTAAATACGTCTCTCGGGAGCGTGGGCGCGATGCTTTTGGTTTGCGCATGGACACTTTAGTAAATTGATGGCGTACCTGCTTGAGCAGCTCATCAAATCCTTCCCCATGAAAGACTTTCATCAGCAAGGTTCCATTGGCCTTTAAGGCGAGCGAACATAAGTCCAGTGCCAACTCCACCAATGCCATCGCCCGTGGAATATCAACGGCAGGGTTTCCTGACATATTTGGGGCCATATCGGATAAAATCAAGTCCACCCCTCCGGCAGGAAGCAGGGCCAGGAGTTGCTGCAACACCTGTTCATCCTGAAAATCACCAGTAATAATAGCCACATCCGCCAAGGCGTCCATCGCTAAAATATCCAGAGCGATGATGCGGCCATTACCGTCAAGACGACGCGATACATATTGGGTCCAGCCACCGGGTGCGGCTCCCAGATCGATCACGCCCATACCCGGACGCAGCAGGCGCTCGCGCTCGTCCAACTCAATTAACTTATAAACCGCCCGGCTGCGATAGCCTTCGGCTTGTGCCTTTTTGACAAAAGGATCATCAAAGTGCTCCTGAAGCCAGCGTTTGCTACTTTTTGATCGCGGCATATCATCTTTTTTAAGCCCGTTTGCCGCATCATACTAAATTGCACTGTTGTTTCCTAGCAAAACGTGTAATAATTCACCATTTTTATTGGAATCACTCTATGATGAAGACTGCGTTTCGACAATCCTTAAAAGCAAAAGCGCATACGCTCAACCCGGTTGTTCTGATTGGTAGTAAAGGGCTGACCGAAAATGTCATGGCCGAAACCGAACAGGCTTTGTTAGCGCATGAATTAATCAAGGTTAAAATCAATGGGATGGAGCGGGAGGAACGCAAACAATGCTTCGCCAAACTGGCTGAAACGCTGCAAGCGGAGATCATCCAGATCATTGGTAATCTGGTGGTGTTATATCGCGCCAAAACAGAGTCTTGAGGACGGGGCTGCCCGCAACGGGCAGGGCCTATCAAACCCCTGCCCTTGTGCAGAGCAGCCTGTGCTCAAAGCTCCAGGATCCGCTCAAAGCCTCCATAAATTAAACGCTTGCCATCAAAAGGCATGGGGTTAATATCCGGCTGTAAACGTGCATCCGTCATAGCCTTTGCCATCCCTTCATCGCGAACCGCTTTGGAAGGCCAGAGGATCCATGAGAACACGACAATTTCGTCTGCCTGGCATTGCACCGCCATAGGGAAAGAGGTCATTTTGCCTTCCGGCACATCATCTCCCCAGCACTCAACCACTTGCAAAGCGCCTTGTTCCTTAAAAACTTTCGCCGCGATAGTTGCATGCTCAAGATATTGTTTCTTATTAATTTTTGGCACAGCAACCACAAATCCATCCACGTATGACATTGCTCCTCCTTGTTGTGCACACAATAGTGGTTCCTTTACTATGGCCCTGCTCTGGTTTTTTTGCAACTCTATGTGGGCTTCGGGGCAACATCGATGCGCGGCCCCTGATTCAGGGCCTGTCACGCTTTGCATTCATGAAAAGCATATGCAAAGCCTCGCGTTATTATAACCAGTAGACAAATATGAACAAAAATAACCACACCACATCCACAAAATGCCAGTACCAGGCGGTAGCCTCAAAACCAAAATGACGTTCCGGCGTGAAATGTCCTTTGGCACAACGAATGGTAATGACAATCAGCATAATGGTTCCAATCGTCACGTGCAGGCCGTGAAAACCGGTCAGCATAAAAAAAGTCGCTCCGTAAATACCCGCATTGAGGGTGAGCCCCATTTCAGTGTAGGCCTCGTAATATTCATAAGCCTGCAGGCTTAAAAAGAAAAGACCTAAAGCGATGGTGGCAACCATACCCCATAGCAATTGCTGCCGCTTATTGTATTTTAAAGCCCAATGCGCCCAGGTGATGGTCAAGCCTGAGGTCAGCAAGATCACAGTGTTAATGGCCGCCAGTCCCCAGGCTCCCATTCCGTGTTTCGCGCCAACAAACTGCGCATTATCCGGGTTCACCAATAAAGGCCAGGTTGCCTGAAAATCAGACCACAGGGTATAGTGGGTGATAGGATGGTTCAGATTTTCCCCTCCCAGTATCGGTACCGACCAATAACGGGTAAAAAACAGGGCGCCAAAAAAAGCCGCAAAGAAACACACCTCGGAAAAAATAAACCAGCACATCGCCCACCGAAATGAGCGGTCGACCTGGGAGTCATACAGGCCTTTTTCATTTTCATAAATCACCTGCCCAAACCAGCCAAACATCATGAATACCAGAATGGACAGGCCCGCGGTAAAAATGTACGGGCCGTACCAGTCCGCATGCAACCATGACGCCGCCCCCACCAGCATGGTTGTTAAACCAATTGAACCTACCAGAGGCCAGCCGCTGGGCTTAGGGACGTAATAAGTACCATGAGCTCCCATAAATTCTATTCTCCTGTCGTGATCATTAGCAGGCTTAGCAGCCACACCAGTTTATGATTATTGATTATAGCGATTGGTAACGTCAAATAATGTATAGGCCAGTGTCACGGTCTGCACATGTTTCGGTAAAGCCGGATCCAGGTGGAACAACAGTGGCATATTCATCGCCTCATGGCTATTGAGGGTTTGCTGTTC
Source organism: Legionellaceae bacterium (assembly GCA_020831865.1). Taxonomy (GTDB): domain Bacteria; phylum Pseudomonadota; class Gammaproteobacteria; order Legionellales; family Legionellaceae; genus JAFIFT01. Next base: position 130,457 of record JAFIFT010000004.1, read on the forward strand.
AAAACAGAAACACTCGGTTTTCTTGAGATATTTGGCGGCGATGCCCGGCGTGACACTGGGTATCGCCTGTACCGTCATGCGGTTTCTGCTTTTATTTTCCGCATAAAAGGCCAGCTGCGCAATATCACCGGGATGAATGCTAATCTTGCGGGTTTTAGGGTAGAAATCCCAGGGCACTCCCGCATTATTAGTGGCCACAAATTCCACCGTGACCAGACGTTGTTCATCGATCTGTGCCTCAGCCGCATTATAAGCCACGGCGCTGGCATTTGTTTTGCCGTTAATTCCCAGCGTCTGACAGAGGCTGTTATAAATGGGAACCAGGGCAAAACCAAAACCAAACATCCCAAGGACAACCGCTGCCAGGATAATAAGCAAGCGCGTATGGCTTTTTGCCGTCATTTCTCTCTCACTCGTACGTTCATTGCCGCCACCAAGCCACACCGAGGAACCTCTGGTCTGTTTTTAATGAATGCTGGGCGGTGTGGTAAAACTATGGTAAGGCGGAGGCGATGAGACGGTCCACTCCAATCCCCGTGCACCATCCCACACCTGTCCATCAACCTTTTTACCCTTGCGAATTGTGGCAATGATATTGTACAGGAACAATAATTGTGCCAAGCCAAACACAAAGGCCCCTATCGTCGCTATCATGTTAAAATTGGTAAACTGCAGTGCATAGTCGGGAATCCTGCGCGGCATACCGGCCAAACCCAAAAAGTGCATGGGAAAAAACGTCAGATTGACGGAAATTACCGATAACCAGAAATGCCATTTACCTACTTTTTCACTGTACATATGGCCGGTCCATTTCGGTAGCCAATAGTAGGTTGCGGCCATTAAGGAAAATAAAACCCCCGGCACCAGTACATAATGGAAATGCCCCACCACAAAGTAGGTATCCTGATATTGATAGTCCGCTGGCACCAGAGCCAGCATCAAACCGGTAAAACCACCAATCGTAAACAAAAAGACAAAGCCGACAGCAAACAACATGGGGGTTTCAAAGCTCATAGCCCCCTTGAACATGGTTCCTACCCAGTTGAACACTTTGATTCCCGTTGGTACGGCAATGAGCATCGTGGTGTACATGAAAAACAGCTCCGCCCCCAGTGGCACGCCAGTGGTAAACATATGATGCACCCACACCACAAATGAGAGCAGGGCGATACTGACCGTCGCGTAGACCATAAAGGTATAGCCAAACAGTGGTTTACGGCTAAAGGTGGGAATAATCTCGGAAATCACACCAAAGGCCGGCAAGACCAGAACGTAGACTTCCGGATGCCCAAAAAACCAGAAGATATGCTGAAATAAAATAGGATCACCACCGCCTGCCGCTTCAAAAAAACTGGTTCCCAAATGACGGTCAGTCAGCATCATGGTCACGGCTCCGGCCAGGACCGGCATAATAGCAATGAGTAAGAAAGCCGTGATGAGCCAGGTCCACACAAACATGGGCATTTTCATCATGGTCATGCCGGGTGCCCGCATATTGAGGATTGTGGCGATAATGTTAATAGAGCCCATAATGGAGGAAACTCCCATCATATGGACCGCAAAAATCATGAAGTCGGTGCTGGGCGGCGCGTAACGGGTCGACAGCGGTGCATACATGGTCCAGCCAAAATTGGGGCCCCCACCGGCGTGGAACATCGTCGAACCCAAGAGCGCAAAGGCAAAGGGCAGAATCCAGAAGCTCCAGTTATTCAAGCGCGGCAAGGCCATATCTGGCGCGCCGATCATCAAGGGGATCTGCCAGTTGGCCATACCAGTAAAGGCCGGCATCACCACACCAAAGAGCATAATCAGACCATGCATGGTCGTCATCTGGTTGTAAAAATTCGGATCAATGAACTTGTGACCCGGTTGAAACAATTCAGCACGAATCAACAAGGCCATCGCACCGGCAACAAAAAAGCTCAATAATGCCAAAAATAAATACAGCGTGCCAATGTCTTTGTGGTTCGTGGTGAACAACCAGCGCTTTATAAAGCCAAGGAACCCTCTACCCTGTTCGGGTCCATGATCGTCATGGCTTTGATCATGTGCTATCACTTGACTCATCGAAAACCTCCAACTTGCGCTTTTTTAATGACTTTTGGTTCCTGTTTATCCGCATTGCGGCGCTCAGCAACCTCAGCCGGTTGAATATCGTCATCGGTGTTATTGTCCCAGGCATTTCGTTCATAGGTCACAATAGCTGCAATTTCCTCATCCGATAGCTGATCTTTATAGGCTTGCATTGCAGAACCGGGGATGCCGTGCAAGATCATATCAATATGCCGTGAAATAGGGTGGCCGACCGCGACCGAACTACCTTTCAAGGCCGGAAACATTGGGGGGATGCCGGTTCCATCCACGCGGTGGCACGCCGCACAGATCAGATCGTATTTTTCCTTACCCAGGGCCATCAGTTCGGCACGGTTCATTTTGCGCTGAGCCTCCGGCTTTCTTTCGCTTTCGGCGTATTTATCCTGCGCTTTGCTCTGAGCCGCCACCCAATCCTGATATTCGCCGGCGCTGACTGCGTTCACCACGATCGGCATATAGGCATGGTTGATACCGCAAAGTTCGGCACATTGTCCGCGGTATACGCCCGGTTCCTCAATGCGGGCCCAGGCTTCGTGCATAAAGCCAGGAATCGCATCCCGTTTGACGCCCAATTCCGGTACCCACCAGGAGTGAATGACGTCATTGGAGGTCACCAGAAAGCGTATTTTCTGATGGATAGGTAAGACGAGCGGTTTATCCACCTCCAGCAAATACCATTGTCCCTTTGTTTCTTCGTTTTCGATTTGCGCAAAGGGAGTAGACAGGTTACTGAAAAATGAAATTCCTTCATCCAGATACTGGTACTGCCATTTCCATTGGTAACCTACGATTTTGACGGTAACATCCGCCTGCGAGCTATCATCCATACGTATTAAAACTTTGGTGGCGGGTATTGCCAAGCCTATCAGAATCAGAAAAGGGATGATTGTCCAGACAATCTCAAGGCGCGTATTGTCATGAAAAGAAGCAGGTTTGTAGTTTTTTGACTGCCGATGATGGATAATTGAGTAGATCATGATCCCAAAAACAACGATACCAATAATAGCGCAGATGACCATGGCAATCATATGGAGGTCATACATATCTTTACTGATAGGGGTCACCCCTTTATACATGTTCAGTTGCCAGTAGTCAGCAGCCGCCATGACCGGACAGCTGAGCAACATGGTTGCCATCGCTATCGTGAACGGAATAAATTTAGAGCGGTTTAGCATCCCCTTACCTCATCTTATGGGGGGGGCAAACGACCGCTGCCCCCCATTCTAGCTGTTATTATTGATAGTGCACTGTTGCGCTTACCACAAACTGAAATTGCCGTCGCTTTTTGATTGAGAAACCATATACTTAATGGCCTCCATCACCTCACCGGTGGTGCAATGTTTACAACCGCCATTGGCAGGATGATGCGAACCATGCAAGGTATTGGTGATCAGTACATCCATATTCTGTCTGATCAAAGGCTCCCATACCGCCGTATCGCCCGTTTTAGGTGCCCCCATTTTTCCGTCCTGATGGCAAACACTACAGTTTTTCTCATAAACGGTTTTGCCATTCGCTGGATATTTTTGTGCACCACCTCGTGCCAGTCCTTCCCATTGCGAGCGGGACAATGATTTATTTAACAGATAGTTAATCGCAGAAATAATATCCTTGTCCGAACAGGTTACACAGGCCCCTTTGTACGGCATGCTATTGTAACCATGTATGGCGTTTCTATAAAGCCCGGTCAGACCACTGCTTTGTAATCGCATGTACCAATTGGCCCCATCGCCAATTCTGGGCGCCCCCATTTCACCATTCTGGTGGCAAATAATACAGGCATTGACGTAGACTTGTTTACCACGCTTCAAGGTGGGCTGCCGTTCGGAGGGTGGGACCCCGAGCGGTTCTTCACTCACCACGGTTTTGAGATAGGTGGCAATCGCCAGGCGATCCTCTTCTGTCAGATACCCCAGGCTGTTGTGATTAACTTCCGCCATAGGGCCGGCCACCGGCCCGGCTCGATTAATCAGCTGGCCCTTGCCAAAAACGTCGGATACCTCGTAACGACTGGCCGTTTCCAGCCCGTACTTGGTAATATTGGGTGCCCAGTACCCATCGATAAAACTACCGGTCAGATAGAAGCGGTTCTTGGGAGCGCCAAGGGCGTTCAGCGGTGTATGACACATGCTGCAATGCCCCAGACCGTCGACAATATATCGACCACGATTCCACTCCGCAGAACGGTTGGGGTCATATTGTATTTGGTTATCATTAGGAAAGAAAAAGAGCAAATTCCATCCCCACAGCGAAAAGCGGGCACCGGGGACGCCAAAGGGAAAGGGCAGTGGCTTATTTTCCTGTTTCACCGCTGGAATACTCATAAAGTAGGCATACATTGCCCTCAGATCATTTTCGGTCGTACGGGAAAAATACAGGTAGGGAAAAACCGGAAAGTAATTTCTCCCCTTGGGATCACGGCCTTCGCGCATGGCGCGAATAAAATCTTCCTCAGTCCAGTTACCGATACCGGTTTCTTTATCCGGGGTAATATTCGGACTATAAAAAGTGCCAAACGGTGTGGCAATCGGTAAAGTACCGGCAAAAGCCGGTTTATTGTCTTTGACATTAGTGTGACAGGCAATACAGTCGCCCATCTTCGCCAGATACTCACCGCGCTTAATTAATTTTTCCGCATCACCACTAGCTGGCTTGGTGGGAGGGTACTCCGGATAATAGCCGCCCAGATGCGGTTCCACCCGTAATACAGGCTGCATTTCTTTTTTAGGGTCTTGCGCCTGCAGCGACGTCATGCCGGAGACGGCCAGCACGATTACCGCAAACCAAAGGGTTTTATTTATTTGCAAAGAGCGCACGCTCCCTCCTTTATTCTTCTTAATCTACTGTGGTTCGGCTGTCATTGAACACAAGGGCAGGTCATTTCATAGCGTCATTTTATACGTGCCGCTTCCGTGATGCAACTTTCCCCTTCTTTTTTCTCATGGGTATCCTAAAATGATTCGACTTCAATACATCTCGTCCTTCAACCGCCTCGAATGTAAAATTACTGTACCGAAAACGGGACCATTGCTATACTATTATTTTTTCATGACTGAGCCAAACCTCATGGTTTTCTTCTCCGGGCTGCTTCTCGGTTTCGCGCTCATTATCTCGCTGGGGCCACAAAATATTTTTCTCATCCGGCAAGGGGCACTACGCCAACATGCCCTGCTCTCTGCCACGGTCTGTTTTTGCTGCGATATCATCCTCATGGGGGCGAGCATTGCCGGACTCCATCAGGTATTGGCAAGGCACCCGAACCTGACGAAGTGGTTCAGCCTGCTGGGTGCCCTTTTTCTTTTCTACTATGGCCACCAGGCACTGGCCAGCATGGCTCGGCAAACGAGTCCGCACAGCAGCGGCTTTGACCGCAACAAGCGGGTACAGATTATTGCCTTCGCTCTGGGTTTTAGCCTGCTCAACCCACAGGCCATCATTGACAGCATGCTTATTATTGGCAGCAGCAGTTCACGCTATAGCGATCATCTGACCGCCTATACTCTGGGTGTGCTGTCAGCCAGTCTGCTTTGGTTTTTTACCCTAACCCTGACGGCCTACCATTTTTCCAGCCTGCTGACCAGACCTAAGGTCTGGTCGTGGCTAAATGGGATCAGTGGCGGGCTAATGCTTGGAATGGGCCTTCTGCTCCTGTACTCAATTGCCTGAAGGCGCAGCAATTGCCCTATAGCTGAAAAGCCCACGTACGGAATCTGGTATCAGGTTGAGGCTCATTTGTTTCAGTACCGGAAGAAAATCCGCCACGCCCTTTTCACCATAGATTTTTTTCGTCAGATCGAAGCGCGCATCTCCCTTTTTTAATTGCTGGAGCAACAATTTACACTCTTCTGGCAGCGGATTACGCTGGGACAAGGAAAAAACGCTATTCTCCAAATCGCTATCCTGCCAGGTTACCACATCTTCCTGCGCTAGCAGTGGTCCGAGCAGCCGCAGCATACGTTGAATGCTCTTGCATCCCAGCTCATGGTACTTGCTGCCCCCTGAGCCCATGGCCCAAAGGTAGTCCCTTTTTAACTCCATAAGTAATTCACGATATTGTTCAAAGGCCGGTCCGCGCTGGGGGTATAAATAGGTGAGATAACAGGCCGATAGCAAGCCCAGGGAGGGCATGAGCCACCAGGAACTCAGACCATAGGTGCATAAGCCGGCAAGCGTAAACGCGCCAACCAGCTGCTGATCCAGCCAGCGCATAGCAGACAAACGAGCCTCAAAGCGATCCATCTGCTGCTCAAGATAGACCAGATGCTCAGTATTCCGATAGGAAAAGGATCCGACAGGACGAGCTACAGGCGTGACAGGTTCTGTTTTTACTGTAAAAAATCCAAACATTGTCTAACTCCATGCTGACAGGAAATCTCAGTGTAAACCATTACCGTAAAAATTCAATGCAAGAACCGATGGGGAAAGGAAAATAGTCTGGGATTTTGGGGAAATCGGAAGAAAAGAGAAAGGGCCAATCAGTGTGTCGCCAATTGACCCAGTGGAATGACACATAGCAAGTCCAACCTCGCAAGGAAAATCATAACGCGCTTGTGCTTTCTTGTCAACTGTCCATAGTAACAATCTTTGTAGCGGACAAAAAATCACTGAATTAATCCGTGCCGGTGCCCTTGCCCGGGTTTTAAAGGATTAAAAGAAAATCTTTATGCTTGAAGCAGCCCACCGCATTCTCCAAGATGCATGGTTTTCTGCGAAGAAAAGGGTGTATTGTTATGGAGCACAGTGAGCTTGCAGCAATGTTAAATGCATATTTGCACTGGAACACGTGCCGTATGCATTGTTTTGTGGGGATGTTGCTTGCGCTCATCAACGTGAGAACGGTCAATTTGACAGAATTAGCCTGCGGATTTTCCAGCCTTGCAAGCATAGAGTCACGCGACAAACGCATTAGACAGTTTTTCAAGGAGTTAGCTTCATGGGTCCTTTATTTTTTTGATTTAAGCGGACAATCGTTAACACTGATGGAGAGCTGTTGGTTGTTGCAGCGGATGAATTAATGGCAGAACCTCTCCTGACTTATGGGAAACGCTGGGAAATTGAGTGTTTGTTTACGTGCTTAAAATCAAAGGGTTTCAATTTTGCGGATACCCACATCACAAAGCTTGAGCGCATCGAAAAATTATATGCTTGGCTGACTATGGCCTTTTGCTGGGCTTACAAAACGGATAAATGGCGAAATGAACCAAAGGAAATCAACGTCAAGAAACATGGCCGTAAAGCGATAAGCTATTTTCGCTACGGTCTTAATACATTACGAGATCTTGTGTTAAATAGCCCCACTTCTGTGGGGTATATTGCCAGGACTGTTAGTCGCTGTCCCTAAATGGTTGGAGTGCGTTTGATGGATAAAAATTGAGGGAATTTTTTGATTTTAAATCATTAACGATGTATCGTGATTTGAAATGGTTTTTCAATATTAAATAACCTATAAGATGCTGGTGCAGGGAATGAACTATTTGTTAGCTATCATACAAGACTTGCCCATAACTCCAATGGCTGGACCATTGCCAGCAATCAGCACTAGGTTTTCCCTTATTTTCATTCTTCTCCATTATATTTTATTGTGTTTCGTTCCTTCATTCAGGGTGTTGCTTCATCTCTTTGCTCTGCTTAAATTCTATGCTGCACGTTCGTGCATTTACTCCCATGTGATTCCAATCGATTACCTACGTGGCCTAAGGACTAAATCATCATGAAAAGCAATATTAAAAAAAGATTAATGAGCAGGATACTGTCTGGTGTGTTCGCTTCCCTGATGTGGGTAACTGCTCAGTCAGTAGTGCCGCTGTGGACTATCGTTCCGGCCCCCGGAAGCAATCCCACTCAGACGGTACAGGAAAACAGCACCTCCACCGTACAGTATGTGGTACAAAACCAATCCGCCAGAACAAAGCATCTGGTGATTCAATCAATACCCGGTATTGTCCAAACCACAACCTGTCAGCTGGCTCCCAAAGGACAGGCAGGCAACAGCTGCATTTTAAATCTTGCCATTACCGGTAGTTCCCTGCCAAAAGTTGGAGTTCATGGCGGCCCCAACGTGTGTCAGGCCAACGCCAACGGCAGCCCTAATCCCAATCAGTGTTACCAGCCGAGTGCGGCCTATATTCTGAATATTGGCAAAGAAACAGCAGAGCAGGCGGCGATTGTGGTAAATCCTGCTGCCCTTGATTTGGTTGCGAACAGTGGTACGCCGGGTTTTTTAACTATTACGAACAACTCAACCAGCATTACCGCGCAGAATGTTCAGGCACTATTGCCGGCCAGCTGGACCGATGTGACCCAGGATGCCAGTAATTGTGTTGCCATTGCGCCCAATGGCGGTACCTGTCAGCTGCAGTTTACTCCCGGCACAACAGCGCATGGGGCCGCACAGGTTCCCATTGTCGGCAGCAACACAACACAGGTCACAGCACAACTGTCGGTCAGTGCGCCTGCTCAGGCCAGTTTATCGGTGACCGGCGGGCCTATATCCCTGGTGGCCGGATGTCCAACAGCAGGCGTTTTGACCGTTGAAAATACCTCCATGACAGTAGCTGCTGCAGGCATTGACGTAGACCTTGATGGGCTTACTGGTGATGTCACTGTAACTAATAACTGCCCTAACCCGCTTCCGGCTGGTGACGACTGCACTATTGATTTGGTGGGAGTCAACTCCGCCTCTGCCAGCAACATCAGCATCCAGGGCAGCAATACACCGGAAGTTTTGGTCAGTGTTGGTGTTGAGGCCGCTTTAAATATAGGTGACAATTACTTGGGCGGTATAGTTTTTGAGGTCGATGCGTGCAACACAGGCAAAGTCGTGACCGGCCCGCTTGATG
>JAFIFT010000007.1 GCA_020831865.1 Legionellaceae bacterium
AATGTCATAATCGTCATCAATGCTTCGATTCGTCGTCTGGTTTTCACGAAAAATGAATCAATCATGAACCAAGGGTCTTTTAAAAAGCGAAAACCTCCTTCAACTACTTGTTGTTCTTTGTATTGTGTTAAGATTTTTTCATTGGTAGCCTGCAGCCTTTTATTGAAGGTAGAAAAAAAGATGGTGTTAGTTGCAGGACAATCAATCATGGTTTGAAAATCGTTAGGCGTATTTTAAATTTAGCGGCCAGTGAGTGGATGGATGAATTTGGTTTAACGTGGTTAACTTCAGCGCCAAAGATAAAGCTTTTTCCTGAGCCAGATTTACGCAAACCTTATCCATTAAGCTGAGATGAACAACATAAGCTGTTTGATCACTTACCTGAGCACCTGAAAAACATGGCACTATTTGCTGTGAATACAGGATGTCGGGACAGGGAAATATGTGAATTGCGATGGGATTGGGAAATCCAGATTCCAGAATTGCCGCATATTACTGTTTTTATTATACCGGGTGAACTGGTCAAAAATGGTGATGAGCGGTTGGTTGTCTGTAATGAAACGGCGCGGTCAGTGATAGAAGGGCAGAGAGGTAAACATCCTACCCATGTCTTTAGCTTTAGAGGTCGTCCCTTGGCTCGAATGTTATCGACTGGTTGGCGGCAAGCAAGGGTTAAAGCGAAATTGCCTGAAGTGAGAGTGCATGATTTAAAGCATACTTTCGGCAGGCGATTAAGGGCTGCTGGGGTAAGTTTTGAAGACCGGCAGGATTTACTCGGGCATCGTTCGGGAAGGATCACAACTCACTATTCTTCAGCTGAGCTACAAAGTTTACATCAAGCTGCCAATAAGGTTTGTGAAAATCGAAAAAGTGGTGTGATATTAACTTTATTGCGAAACTCTAAGAGCAGACCGGCCAGTCAAAATACTCAAAGGGAATCGCAAGTAAATTTGTAATTACGTGATCTAGGTCACGCAAAAGTCACGCAAGGACTTTTGGGAGTTTTGGAAAATCAACGTAAGTTATTGATTTCATTGGTGGGCCCACAAGGACTTGAACCTTGGACCAACGGATTATGAGCCCCTAGCGTCATTTTTAACCACTTGATTTTATTATAATTTTGGCCGTGGGTTTTTCGTTAAAATGTCGTACTGTGTCTAACAATGTCGTACCCAAATACGACGATCTCCCGAAGCTATAGCTTACTTGTAATCTATCTAAAACCAAGATAAATTCCTGTTGTTTAAACTTTAAGGGACGCATTGGATAGTCATTTATCTACTTGACATTTGTCCGAAATATGTATACGTTTATCGGACGATACTTGGATAATTAATAATGACATTAAAAGACCTAATATTAAATAGAATAAACTGCTCTGAACTTTCTAAAGTTTGGACTGCTTTTGATTTTCTTGATATTGGTAATCGAGACTCAGTTGATAAGGTATTGCAACGTTTGGTTAAATCAAACCTTATAAGGCGAGTTGACAGAGGTTTATATGATGTACCTAGAGAAAATCCACTTATGGGGCGAAAGTCACCTCCTGATTATAAACAGATTATTGCTGCAATATCACGTCGTGATCAAGCGAGGATGCTCATTGATGGGTTAACATCAGCTAATGATTTGGGGTTAACAAATGCGGTCCCAGGTCAGGTGAATGTTTTAACAGACTGTCGTTTGAAACCAATTGAAATTGATGGATTGGTTATTAAGTTCAAATATACGGCACCAAGTAAATTGTATTGGGCTAATCGACCAGGAATGCGGGTTATTCAGGCGTTACACTGGTTAAGGGATGTTATTGAACAGGATGGTTTGGAACAGAAACAAGCCATAGAAAAGAAGTTGTTATTTTATTTGCAAAGCCAGAAAGATAAAGATGTCATTGTTGATGATCTGAAAAAAGGCATACCAACTTTACCTGCATGGATGCAATCTTATTTGAAAGCGATATTTTTAGTTTTAGAAAAAAGTAATTAGGCGGTCGCATGAATCAATCATTTATAACAATTCTGAATGCTTCAGAAGAAGATAGGCGTGGATTATTTATTGCGGCAGCAAATCGGTTAGGCGTTCCTTTTGAAAATATTGAAAAGGACTTTTGGGTTTGTCTCGTACTTGATTTGCTGTTTAATAATCGTGCAGATAATAGTCCAAGACTTCTTTTTAAAGGTGGAACTTCTTTATCTAAAGCTTACTCGCTGATTTCACGTTTTTCAGAAGATATCGATATTACTGTGTTCAGAGAAGATTTAGATTTGGACATGAAACTTGATGAGCTGGCGCAGTTATCAGGAAAGCAGCAACGAAAATATTTTGATAAAATAAAAAATGCTTCGCAGCAGTATATTTGTTATGAGCTAAAACCCCACCTGCAATTGGTATTGGATGGCATTTTTGAAACAATAAGTCACTCTTCCGGGGTACCAAGTGTGGTAATTGATCAAAGTGACGAGAGCCATCAGACATTATTATTGAAGTATTCATCATTAAATCATGCTCACGCTTATGTAATGCCAACAGTAAAAATTGAATGTGGCGCAAAATCAGCCCTTGACCCACATCAAGTGATGTCAATAAAACCGTATGTTGCTGATGATATGCAAGATCCATTATTCACAGTGAATAATATCGTGACTATTGAGGCTGAAAGAACTTTTTGGGATAAGATTATTATACTTCATGGCATAAGGCGATGGTTTGATATCAAAGGAGTGCTAAGACAAAATGGACATAGATATTCAAGGCACTATTACGATGTATATAAGTTGCTTAATTCAGAAACAGGACAAAGAGCATTTGAGAGACAAGAATTGGCGATTGATTGTTCTCAATATGCACAAGTATTTTTTAATAGTTCTGCCCTTGATTTAAAGACGGCCTATATTGGAACTTTTTCAATTGCTCCATCAATATCAATGATAAAAGAATTAAAGAAAGATTATGAGGCAATGAGTGGTATGGTTTTTGGCCAGGTTCCTGCCTTTGAAGAGGTTGTTGATACCATATCGGCTTTCGAAAGAAAGCTTAATGATAGGGTTGAAATTTAAAAAATGATCAATCAGTTCTCGCCGGTATCAGATAAGGTGGCTTTGTTCCATTCCCTTTTTCGTGGTCGTGCAGATGTGTTTCCAAGACGTTTTCAAAATAGAAAGACACAAAAGTCAGGATATACCCCTGTATGTCGAAATGAGTGGGTTAGAAATGTTTGCCAGAAACCTAAAATAAAATGCATGAACTGCAAGCACAAACAGTTTGTTCCTGTCAGTGATGAAGTGATTGTGTGGCATTTACTGGGAGTTGATGATAAAGGAAAAGAATTTGTCATGGGCGTGTACCCCATGTTACTGGATGAAACATGTTATTTCCTTGCTGTTGATTTTGATAAGTGTCATTGGGAAAAGGATGCTATTGCATTTTTAAAAACTTGTCATCGTTTGAATTTACCTGCGGTCTTGGAACGATCGCGCTCTGGCAATGGTGGCCATGTTTGGTTATTCTTTGAAGAGGCGGTGAGTGCCGCGTTAGCAAGAAAGTTAGGGGCGCATGTTCTGACTGAAACAATGGAATCTAACCCGGAAATGGGGTTTGATTCATATGACCGCTTTTTTCCAAATCAAGATACATTACCTCGAGGTGGATTTGGCAATTTGATAGCATTGCCCTTGCAAAAAGCCGTTCGACATCAAGATAATAGTGTATTTATTGATGAACATTTAAAAGCTTACGATGATCAATGGGCTTTTCTTGCAGATATAAAAAAAATAGCTGTTAGTGAAATTGAATCAGTGGTTAATGCCGCAGAATCCAAAGGACGTATTGTTGGTGTTAAGATTCACATTGATGAAGAAGAAAATCGCACACCATGGCTACCTGCAATCCAGTTTCCTGTGATTAACTCCATCAAAGAGATTCATTTGGTGATTAGTAATGAAATATTTATTGAGAAAGCATCTTTGCCAAAAGCTTTATTGAATCGTCTTATTAGAATAGCAGCATTTCAAAATCCTGAATTCTACAAAGCTCAGGCAATGCGGCTACCAGTTTATGATAAACCAAGAATTATTGCTTGTGCTCGTGATTATTCCCACCACATTGGCTTACCGAGAGGTTGTCTTGATGAGATTATGGTATTGGTTAAAGAACTGGGTGTTAAACATTCCGAGCAAATTGAGTTACATGAAGGTCAATCAATTAATGTTCAATTTAACGGGCATTTAAAACCAGATCAAAAGCTGGCGGTCGATGCTTTGATTAAAACAGATATAGGTGTGTTGTCAGCAACAACAGCTTTTGGAAAAACCGTAGTGGCGACTTGGCTCATAGCTGAGCGTGCGGTTAATACTTTGGTCATTGTCCATACTAAGCAACTGCAAGACCAATGGAAGCAACGTATAGAGCAGTTTTTGGGGATTCCTGCGAAGAAAATTGGCGCCTATGGAGGGGGTAGAAAAAAAGTTCATGGCATTGTTGATGTTGCTTTAATTCAAAGTCTTGTGAAGCACAAGGATATCTATTCATTTCTTGGCCAATATGGCCACATCATTGTGGATGAGTGTCATCATATTCCATCGGTTAGTTTTGATGAGATTGTCAGGCAGGTAAAAGCCAGATATATAACAGGTTTGTCGGCAACATTAGTCAGAAAAGATGGTCATCATCCAATTATTACCATGAGATGTGGTCCAGTACGATATGTGGTAAATGCGAAGGAGCAGGCTGTTAACCGTCCATTTGAGCACTATGTTTTTGTCAGACCTACATCATTTATACCTTTCAATGAAAATAATGATGATTTACGAATCCAGTTCCAGCAATTATATGAGCAAATGATCCAGGATGAGAATAGAAATAATTTAATATGTTCTGACATCGTTGACGCAGTTAAAAAGGGAAGGGTGCCACTTGTATTAACAGAGCGCAATGAACACCTTGATGTTTTAAATGAAAGGTTATCACCCCAGATTAATAATATTATTATTTTACGTGGTGGAATGAGCACGAAGACAATGAAAAGCGCAATAAGCCAATTGACATTAATCCCGGAGAATGAAGAAAGGCTTATTTTAGCTACGGGAAAATTTGTAGGAGAGGGTTTTGATGATCCGCGATTGGACACCTTGTTTTTGACCTTACCTGTTTCATGGAAGGGAACAATTGCTCAATATGTAGGTCGTTTGAATCGGCTACATGATTCTAAAAGAGAGGTACATGTCTATGACTATGCAGATTTATCGGTTGCTATGCTTGATAAAATGTTTCAACGTCGTTGCAAAGCTTATGAATCAGTAGGATATAAAATCCTGCAGCCAGCCAGCGCTTATCCTGGTTGGCCTGCACAGATTTCATTACCAACTGATCCTTTATGGAAGGGACAGCATGGCAGGGCGATCAGCCGACTTGTTTCTGATGGAGCGGATCAATCATTGGCTCAGTTATTCGCTGATATTTCAATAATAGAAAATGAGCAATTTGAACGAGCGAGAAGTTTAATTGAGGCTTTTCTTTATTATCGTTTAGAAACATTGCCACAAACACAAGGTCGTTTCAAATTAAACCAGGAATTAACCATTCCTTTTGACGCTTTAGGCTCCATGGAGGTTGATCTTTTATGTAAAGAAAATCGTATTGTTATTGAAATTGATGGCGTCCAGCACCTTGCTTCAAAGGAGGCTTATCGCAGAGATAGACGTAAAGATTGGTTATTGCAGGAGAGTGGCTATCTGGTCTTACGATTTCTTGCAGAAGATGTTAGCAAGAATTTAGATATTGTCTTGGATACTATATTAAGAGCCATGAGCAAGAATTATAAAATTGATGGCTAGAACCAACGGACAAACATAGGTTTTGGTTCTATTAATTTAAATTATAATGGGTGCAAATTGAGTTATTATTGTATTTAAATGTGATGAAATAAACCCAAAATTTGAACATTTTTTAGTCACATTTAAAAATAAATCCCGAAGATCTCCCGAAGAGGGTTATTAGGGATCAGGGAAATTAAGTGTAAGTTATTGATTTTATTGGTGGGCCCACAAGGACTTGAACCTTGGACCAACGGATTATGAGTCCGCTGCTCTAACCAACTGAGCTATGGGCCCGGATTTGGACTGGAAGTATAAAATGTTTTGGGCGGATATGGCAAGGGTTTTTGTAATAAAACATTCATCCGAACTTTTATACGTTATACTGTTGTCCTGTGTCCTTATGGCTGAAGGATTGGCTTGCTTGGATCGTTTATTTTGATAAAGGAATTGTGATGGATAATCGTTATCTTATTTTTGCCGTTTGTGTTAGTTTGTTGTGCTTTTTGTATCTTTACCTGAGTTGTCTTGTGATTTTGCAGCGGCGAAAACATAGATTAGCTTATCTAACTAACCAGGATAAGGCGTTTATTGTGCGTTTTCGTGCGCATGCTAATTTTACGGAAAATGTACCCTTTGCTCTGATTTTGTTAGCAATTGCGATGGTGTTGGGTATGTCTGAGTGGTTGTTTTTGATGTTGGCAATCCTGTTGGTGTTTGGTCGTGGTGTGCATGCTTTTGGACTCATCTGGCGTGAGCAACACCAGAAATTTTTTTGTCGCATATTGGGGATGGGGCTGACTTTTCTGGTTATGGCGACTCTGGCGATTTTTAACCTCGGAAAAGCTTTGTTGCTATTTCGGGTTCTAAACGGATAGCATTCATCGTTATGGATAAGGGATAGCAGGCGTATGCTTTTTGGCCTAAGATAGGTGTCTGGTCTGCGCAATGCCAAATAGATTGTTGAGATCTTAGCGGGAAGCCTTTCCGGATAAAGCTCCGCCACCCAACAATGCGTTGGCAACTTTGGATTGATTAGGGCGTTTTAGTGCGTTACAAATCATATCGCCGGCAGCAACAATTTTGTAGATATCAACGCCACTATGCAAACCAAGGCCATGTAAAAGATAGAGTACATCTTCTGTGGCTACGTTGCCACTGGCGCCTTGCGCATAAGGACAGCCGCCAAGACCGGCAACGGAACTGTCAAAACTACGAATCCCTTCTTCCAGTGAAGCATAGATATTGCTAATAGCCTGAGCATAGGTATCATGAAAGTGCATGGCGAGCATAGATTGGGGAATTTCACTCAAAATAGTACGTAACAGGGCGCGTGTCTGTTTGGCGGTGCCCACGCCAATGGTGTCTCCCAGGCTCAATTCATCAACACCTAATGCCAGTAACTGACGAGCGACATGCATCACTTGTGTGGGGTCTATCTGCCCTTCATAGGGGCACCCCAGTACACAGGAAATATAACCGCGTACTTTGATATTGGCCGCTTTAGCCATTGTGATGACCTCTTGAAAGCGGGCGATGCTTTGCGCAATACTGCAATTAATATTACGTTGGCTAAAGGCTTCACTGGCAGCGGCAAATACCGCAATATGGCGTACATCGGCGGCTATTGCGGCCTCCATCCCTCTTTGGTTGGGTACTAAAGCCCAGTAACGGATAGCTTTATTTTGTGTGATGTTTTGAAAGAGGGTAGTACTGTCGGCTAATTGTGGAATAGCACGAGGGGAGACGAAGCTGCTGACTTCGATATCACTAAGCCCCGAGTCAGAGAGCATATCAACCAGTTGTACCTTGGTTGTCGTACTTACAAAATTTCCCTCATTTTGCAGGCCATCGCGTGGCCCAACTTCCACTATGCGGATATGATCGCCAGAGTTCATGCGTGTTCCTTGCAGCTGTCGGCCAGGGTCATCAGTTGCACGCCCTCATCGACCTGTTGGCCCACGCTAAAAAAGATGTTACTAATAATCCCATCGGAGGGGGCTTTGATCGTATGTTCCATTTTCATGGCTTCTAAAACCAGTAAGGACTCGCCCGCTTTTACCCTATCACCCTCATTTTTAAGCAAGGCAACCACGGTGGCTGGCATGGGGGCGGTTAATTGGCCGGCGCTCTGGTCGTGCTCCGGTGTTTCGTAGGGATCAGCAATCAGATTGAGGGTGGCTTGACCGTTGCGGTGAAAAATATAGAGGGTATCCGCTTGCTGAACAACGCTTGCTTGTTGAAAACCATGTGGCTCATCTTCGATGCGAAGGAACTCGTTTTTGACCTCCCAATGTAGGATTTTTTTCAGCTCTTCCACCTGAAGCTGGCACGAGTGTGCGGTCAAGGGTGTGATTTGGCAAGGATAGCGCTTTTGCTGAATTTGGTAGAGCCGATACCAGCTCATGTGCTCATGGGAACTCCAGGCAAAGGCATCGCGTAAGAGGGGATCGGTTTTCTGAGTACGTAGTTGGGTTATATCATGACATACTGCAAACTGAAGAGCCAGCTCATCCGATAATTTTGGCAAGTTCAGGGGGTGCTGTTGTAAAAATCCGGTGTGGACCTTGGCGGCCACAAAAGCCGGCTGTGCGGTTAGTGCCCGTAAAAAAGGAATATTATGCTTGACGCCGGCAATGTGGTAATCGCACAGCGCTTTCTGCAGGCGAGACAAGGCTACGGTCCGGTTGTCACCATGGCTAATGAGTTTGGCAATCATGGGATCATAATAACGGCTAATGCTATCACCCTGTTCGATACCACTATCAACCCGTATCCCCTCCCCACATGGTTCTTTCAGATAGTGTATGGTTCCCGGGGCAGGCATGAAGTCCAGGTCAGGGTCTTCCGCATAAATACGGCACTCTATGGCGTGGCCATTGGCCTGGATGGCTTCTTGTGGCAGTGGTAGTGGTTCGCCATTGGCAATGTGCAATTGCCAGGCGACAAAATCAAGCCCTGTGATCATTTCGCTAACTGGATGCTCAACCTGTAAGCGGGTATTCATTTCCATGAAATAAAATTCTCCCTCCGGGCTCAGTAAGAACTCCACTGTGCCGGCACCTTGATATTCAATGGTGCGGGCAACCGTGATGGCTGCCTGCTGCATGCGATGGCGTAACGTATCGTTAAGACCAGGAGCGGGAGCCTCTTCAACGATTTTTTGATGGCGACGTTGTACCGAGCAGTCACGTTCAAACATATGGACAACATTGCCAAATTGATCGGCCATGATTTGTACTTCCACATGGCGAGGCTGTTCAACCAGCTTTTCAATAATCATTTTTTCATCGCCAAAGCTGGCTTTGGCTTCCCGTTTGGCGCCGGCCAGAGCCATGCTGAAGTCCGCGGCCTGATGTACCGCCCGCATACCCTTGCCACCACCTCCCATGGCGGCTTTCAAGAGAACGGGAAATCCAATATGTTCCGCAGCTTCCCGCAGAGTTTGCTCATCCTGCCGGTCGCCATGATAACCTGGAGTGAGGGGGACATCGGTATCTTGCAACAGTTGTTTGGCAAGTTGTTTGGATGCCATAGACTCCAGTGCCCTCAGGGATGGACCGATAAAAATGATACCTGCTTCTGCACAGGCACGGGCAAAGTCGGCATTTTCCGAAAGAAAGCCATAACCGGGATGAATGGCCTCAATCTGGTTTGCCTCGGCCAGGCCGATAATCTTTGCAATATTGAGATAACTTTCGCTGGCAGGAGCCGGTCCGAGGCATAGGGCGTTATCGGCCAGGCGCACGGCTCGGCTATGGGCATCTGCCTCGGAATAAATGAGCGTACAATGAATGCCCATTGCTTGTGCCGTTTTGAGGATGCGACAGGCAATCTCACCCCGGTTAGCAATCAGTAAGCGTTTAAACATCATGTCGTTGACTCCAGTCCAGGGCTTGTTTTTCGACAAAGGCACAGATACCCAGTTGTCCTTCCGCAGATACTCTTTTTTTTGCGATGAGATGGGCGGTATACTGTCGCAGCTTTTCATCGATGACTTGGCCGTTCACAGTTTTGACCAGTGTTTTGACTTCCTGAGTAGCCAGAGGAGCAACCATGGTCAGTTTACTGGCCAGGGTATCGGCGAAAAGATACAACTCTGCGTGCGGTACGCAGTGCTGAATGAGCCCTAGTTGCAGGGCACGGCTTGCATCGAATGGTTCAGCGCTCATAAATAAGGCTTTGGCCGCACGTGGGCCGATGGCTTCGATAACATAGGGGCTGATAACGGCAGGAATCAATCCCAGTTTGACCTCTGAAAAACAAAAGCGCGCATTTTCCTCGGCAATGGCGATATCGCAAGCCGCCACCAGGCCGGCACCGCCGCCATAGGCACAGCCCTGTACAACCGCTATGGTTGGTTTTTTGGCATCGTAGAGTGCCGCCATGGTATTGGCTAATACCATCGAGTCCTTGAAATTTTCAGTTTCGCTGTACTCGCGCATGCGCTGCATCCAGTTCAGATCGGCACCGGCGCTAAAATGTCGTCCTTCCGCTTTAAGGACAATAACGCGTACCTCAGGATTGGCATCGGCGGCTTTAATGCGGTCTTGCAGCGTTTGCAAAAAAACATCATCAAAAGCGTTATGACGCTCCAGGCGAGCCATGTATATATGCATCACCTGTTGTTCCAAATGGCAGTGTAAATCAGACATTGCACACTCCTTCTACATGCGAAAAACACCAAATTTAGTGGGTTCAATAGGGGCATTCATGCAGGCACGTAAGCTCAGGCCCAGCACCATTCGGCTATCGGCCGGAGCAATCACCCCATCGTCCCACAGACGTGCACTGGCATAATAAGGGTTGCCCTGTGATTCATACTGATTGCGCAGATTTTCCTTAAACGTGTTTTCTTCGGCGACAGGCCATTGGGTATCATTTTTTTCGTGCTTATCCCGGTTGATTTGCGCCAGTACATTGGCCGCTTGTTCGCCGCCCATCACCGAGATACGCGCGTTGGGCCAAGTCCAGAGAAAATTCGGGCTATAGGCCCTACCACACATGGCATAATTTCCGGCGCCAAAACTGCCACCTACGATCAGAGTGAGTTTTGGTACACGCGCATTGGCAACAGCGGTTACCATTTTGGCGCCATGTTTGGCAATGCCACCTGCTTCATATTTACTGCCTACCATAAAGCCTGTGATGTTTTGTAAAAACAGCAGGGGAATGCCGCGCTGGCAACACAATTCAATAAAATGGGCACCTTTCATGGCACTTTCCGCAAACAAAATGCCATTATTAGCGAGGATGCCTACCGGATAGCCATAGATATGCGCAAAACCACAGACCAGACTGCTGCCATAGAGTGCTTTGAATTCATCAAACTCAGAGGCATCAACGATACGTGCAATAATTTCCCGGATATCAAAGGGCTTTCTGGGATCTGCTGGAATAATGCCATTTAAATCGTCGCTGGGATAGAGAGGAGGGCGTGTTGCGATACGTGGTACGCAAGGCGCTGGTCGGTTTAAATGCAGGACGCTTTGTCGGGCGATTTGCAGCGCATGGCTGTCGTCTTCGGCATAATGATCGGCTACGCCAGATTGACGGCAGTGGATATCGGCTCCTCCCAGGGCTTCTGCGGAAATGATCTCGCCGGTGGCGGCTTTTACCAAGGGGGGACCGCCAAGAAAAATCGTGGCCTGATTTTTCACCATGATCGACTCATCCGCCATGGCCGGAACATAGGCTCCACCAGCGGTACAAGACCCCATGACCACCGCAATCTGGGGGATATTTTGTGCGGAGAGATTAGCCTGGTTATAAAAAATGCGCCCGAAATGATCGCGGTCAGGAAAGACCTCATCTTGCAGGGGTAAAAAAGCACCGCCAGAGTCAACCAGATACAGACAAGGCAGATGATTGGCGGCGGCAATTTCCTGAGCGCGCAAATGTTTTTTAACGGTTAGCGGGTAGTAGGTTCCTCCCTTTACCGTGGCATCATTGATGACGATCACACAGTCCTGGCCTTGAATCTGGCCGATACCACAAATCAGCCCGGCAGCAGGCACATTATCAGGATACACCTGCCAGGCGGCCAAGGCCGAGAACTCGAGGAAAGGGCTGCCCGGATCCAGTAGCCTGGTCAGTCGTTCCCGGGGTAGTAGTTTACCATGCTGTAAATGCCGTTGCCGGGCCTTTTCACCGCCACCTTCGCTGATTTTGTTGAGCGCCTGTTTCAGCTCATCTACCAGTGCCGACATGATCTGCTGGTTATGTTGAAATGTGGTATCAGCCGGATCAATCTGTGAATGCAAAACTGCCATGTATTCTCCCTAACGAATCAATAAGACACTTAACACAATGACCAGCCAGAAAAACCAGGTAAGGAAATACAAATGTGGCATGGTCTTGCCTTTAAACAGACGATACAGCAAAGCAGGAACAGCCGCTAAAATAACCGGTAAGAGGGTCAGTACCAGAATGTGACGAATGGTGACACCAAGACTGTTTCGGTTAAACACCGGACTGATTTTGACGTTGATCCAGGTATACAGCATATCAATATACACAATCAAGATGTGAAAATAGTTTGCAAAGACGACCACCAGGATACTAAGGATAAGGTACAGCAGAACGTGTTTGAGCATGTGAGAGCGACCTTTTCTTATTTGTTAGTACGATGCTGACTATATCATAGCGTAATTTCGGTTAATGTCACAGATGTTACTGGCATTGCAATGTCGGAATATCCTGAGTGGCACGGGGCCCCTTTCGAGAGGGGCGTCATACTGTCTGGGGTCAAGACTTGTTTTCCCGAGTTGGCTCATTGAGAAAATAGTGGAGTTTTGCCGGGTTGCCCAGGCGGTATTGATATACGGCAAAAAAAGCCATGACATTTTTCAGGTAGTTGCGTGTTTCATGGAAGGGGATGCTCTCTATCCAAATATCCATCTCTGCTGGCGGGCTATCTTTGAGCCAGCGTTCCACCTGGTGGGGGCCGGCATTATAAGCCGCCGACATGAAAACAGGATGGCCATTAAAGCGCTGATGTAAATGTTGGAGATACGCGATACCAAGGGTGATATTTTTTTCAGTATTAAAAAGTTCCTGGGTACTTCGGTAAGGGATTTTGCTTTTTTGAGCGATCATGGCTGCGGTGTTCGGCATCAGTTGCATGAGGCCTCGTGCACCTACCGGTGAGACCACCTGTTCTCGAAACGCGCTTTCCTGGCGGATAATGGCATAGATAAATGCCTCAGGAAGCTCTTTGTTTTTTAATTGTGTCTGGATGATATCAGCATGGGCCAATGGGAAACGCAAATCAAGCTGGTTATGCAGAATATTATCGTTAGCCAGGTAAACGGACTTGCCGTACCAGTGGAGGGTATCTGCAAGCCAGTTCGCCAGGGCGCTTTGCTCATGTTTGGGTAACTCACTGGCAAAATCATTGACCATGCGTGAGGCTGCGGGCATTTGATTATTTTTGTAGTACTGTTCTATTTTATCGAGAACCGGTTGATAGACTTTGAGGGTATCCAGATTATGTGTGGAGGCTTCTTTTTCAAAATGAAAGGGTTTTTTCAGGCGGGTATTGGCTAAAAAACCATAATAATGGCGCATGGTTGCCAGCTTTTGGTAGCGGGCCGTTGCTGCTTGTTCTTTACCATTTTGCTCTTCTGCTCTGGCACGCCAGTAGTTGAGACCCGGATCATCTTGATCAGGCATATGTTGAATCAATGCTTCGACGCGTTGCCATTGGCGTTTTTTTAGGGCGTAGCGAATTTGCCATTCCAGCAAAACATCATTGTAGTATTCTGGTTTTACCTTGCTAAACCAGCTGTGGGCATCCTCATGATGACGCATGGCTTTGTAAAGTGCGACATGGGCCAGAAAGGCCTGTTGTTGTGCTTCGTTCAGTAATTTTTTACTACGGACATGTTGCCAATATTGGATGGCCTTATCCATGTTGGTCGATACCATCCGCTTTAGCCCATACAGATAAAACTCGTCATGCAAGGGAGCTGTCGATAATTGATTGATGTGGCCAGGATTTTGATAAATTTGAATCAGCAAGCTGGAGTCGCTGGTGCGTGGGGGTACCAGTTGTTTGAGTAAATAGCGGCTGATCGGTAAATTACGGACACGCAGTGCCAGGGTGATCCGTTGTTCAATCAAGCGGTTATCCAACTGCTTGTCTTTAATTAAGGCTGAAAACAGGGGATCACAGGCGGCACTTTGCGAACGTCCCACCAGCCAAAGGGGGGTGGCAAGCTTTAGGGCTGCCGCTTTATCGCCTTTTTGGTAGGTCGCCCAGGCGTGATAGCATTGCAGGTCTGAGCTGTCAGTAGGCTGGTAGAATTGTAAAAAAGCATCCCATTTTTGTTCTTTCGCCAATTTGAAGAGCCATTGATTACGAAGCCTTTCGCTTAAGGGTTTCGATTCCTGTATGAAAGCAATAAATTCCGGTTCAGGGTCAGTTGGCAGATGCTCCCGCCACTGCTGATAATTTTGAAAGCGTTGCAGATAGGCCGGATTGGCCCACAATAACGGACTCAACAGAAAGCAGGATATGCTCATCCACAGCAGTGTTTTTTTCATCCGGTTTTGCCTGTATGGCGCAATCATTGCACGGCATGACGCATGCTCTCAATGCTTGCTTGATAGTTGTTACTATTGAATATAGCAGAACCTGCGACAAATTCGCTAGCCCCGGCGGCTGCCACAGCTTTGATGGTCTTGGCATTAATACCGCCATCGACACAGATGGGAAGTTCAGGACAGAACTGGTGGAGTTGTTTGATTTTATCCAACATGGCGGGAATAAAGGTCTGCCCCCCAAAGCCAGGATTCACGGTCATTATTAACACATAATCCAGTTTTTCCCGCACCCATTGCAGGCTCTCCAGGCCGTCTGCCGGATTGAGGGCCAAACCAGCCCGGCATCCGTGTTCACGGATAGACTGCAAACTGCGATCGAGGTGAATGGTACTATCGGCATGGATGGCAATACGTTGAGCACCTGCTTTGGCAAAGGCTGCAATTAAATTATCTACCGGACGGGCCATTAAATGCACGTCCAGGACAGCCTTGGGAAAACGTTGGTGGATAGCGGCACAGATCATGGGGCCAAAGGTCAGATTCGGCACATAATGCTGGTCCATCACATCAAAATGGATCATATCAGCGCCTGCCTGCAATACTATTGCGACTTCTTCGCCAAGACGGGTCATGTCCGCTGAGAGAAGGGATGGGGAAATCAAGACCGTCATGCTATATTCCTATCGATTACTGGCGTCATCAAAGGCAACGTTAAAGAGTAAATTGATGGTTTGCAACTGATAACGATCATCACTATTTTTCTGTTTATTACTGCTGAGGTAGCGAAAATCTATCCCTATCATGGTGTAATTATCGAGGGCATAGCTGATGCCTAAAATACCTTGTCCAATGACATGGTTGTCAGTCGTATTCAATGCATTCCCAATTTCAATATCGTCTTCAAAAAAGCGAATTTGTGAGCTCAGATGGACATAACCGATACCTAATCCAACATAAGGGGAGACGTCGCCGATACTTTGTGCACTGTTGAAATCAAAAATTCCATTGATTAAGCCGGCCCCTGCTATCGTTCTTCCCCGTAGGGTGGTACCTTCAAACATGTTCTTGGTTTTTTTTTTGATAATCAGATCGCCGATCCTTAGTTCGTTGATCTCATTATAATTTCCCAGAGCCTCTACTTCGACTCGCCAATGATTGCAGCGGTATCCCAATTGGCCGGCAAGTCCGCCACCAATACTGTAGTTGATTCTACCAGGAGCACTCAACGTATTATCAGCGGAAAACACATTAAAATTGGTGGAAGGAGTCCGGCTAATAATGCCCGTCAACCCAGCATACCAGCCATTGACCATGTCGCTCGCCTGCGTATTGCTACTGGCCAGGCAGAACAGGGAAAGCGAAACACAAGCAAATTTTTTCATGGAACATCCTTATTTATAACGGGCTTCATCAAATCGATACAGCACACCCACGTTGGCCATATGGGCTTGGAAACTGCGACCAAACTCATCGGCTCTGACTGTGGCCACAAAACGGTAAGCCAGGTTAATGGCATAATTTTCAGCGAAATTGTAGGTCAGTCCGGTGGTGGCCTGGTAGGCAAATACATTGTTTTTGGCGTGATAACGGCTGAATTCTGGTGGATTAGCGCTATTAAACTTTCCACGTACCAGGGCATAACCAAGACCTGCTCCCAGAAAGGGCGAGATCAGCGGTACCATTTCGGGTAAATCCATATAAGCATTTGCCATGAGCAGAGACACGTCATTAAAGCCAGATACGTTGGGCTGGCGAATATGATTAATGCGGAAGTGTTTCAGGTTGGCACGTAAGTAGGTATATTCCAGTTCGTAGCGCATGGGGTTGCTTTGATAACCAAGACGCAGACCGGTATTCCAGCCATCATTATAAGACGCAAAGCTGCGTGTCAGCCCGGCGCGGCTTACGTTCAGATTGTCTGGCACATAACTGTAGCCTCCAAAGGCACCAAGATAAAGGCCATCAATGGGGGTTGCCGCATTTACAAGATTGCAAGAGAGCAGAGAAGCTGCCAAAAGCATTTTTTTCATGGTGTCCCTTTATTGTTGTTATTAATCTGATCATAAGCAGATAGATTGAGTCCATCTGGGAGTAAGCGATTATCTTATCGTGTCAGGATTTTTTTGCAAGTGAATCCTTGTTGCTGCTGGTATGGCCAGTGGTATGACGTACAATGGATACGAGAGGAACATTAAAAAACAATCATACAGGAAAGCACCGGACCCGCAAAACGGTTGCTGTTACGTTCTTTGACACTAAACCAATATGCCGCCAGAATTCCGAAGTCAGCGGAAAAATTATATTCCAATGCCGGAGCCAAAGAGAAAAAGGCGTTGGTGGGGTAACCCACCCCAGCCGGCTGACCATCTTGCTGCATACCGGCAACTCCACTAAAATTGCTTGCCTGTCGATAGAGATAAAAACTTTCCAGGACTGCTGTCCACTGTCGGGTCAGTTTATATTCTCCTGAGAAATCAAGGGTAAATGCATGCCCTGGTTTGATCCTTCCGCGTGTCATGGTGCTTCCGCCATAGCTGCTTATGCCGCTGAGGCGAACCGGATTGGCATAAATATAGGTAAGGCCAAGCCGGGTACGGAAATAATGATCATTGGGGAGTTTTGATAAATACTGGGCATTTGCCGATAATGCCGTTTGATAACTGCCTAAACCCATGGCGTCTAACCCATCTTTCTCGGGAGCCAGGTTGTTGTAGCGCCCTGTTGGAAAGTGTTGCCGAACAGCAAAGCGCAGATCAGGATACCCGTCGCTGTTTTTTTGTTCCAATGCCTGAAAGCCCAAGGTAACGGCAGTGTCATTGACACCATGGGCATGTTTTCCGCGTTGCTCAAGAAACTCATAATGGGAGATGAGGTGCAGATCGATCATTTTCGTCAGGCCAACGGCAAAGAAAAGGCCGGCTCGATTGCTGGTAACGTGGTCAGGATAGCGCGTATGGTACAGGTAGGGCTGTAAGATGCGCACACCCTGGTCGATAGTATGGCCCGTAGGCGCAAGCAGGGGGCCTGTAAACCAGGGGGCTTCGGCAACACTGCTATTGATGAACAAAACGAAGGTGATCACGAGGGTAGATAGAAACTTTATCAGCATGTGAGAAGCCGGCAACCAAATAGCGAAATCATCACGCCAAGTATAACCTATTGTTTTACTGACGACAATTTTTGATCCGAGCGTACCACACGCACCTGTGCCGCTAGCTTCGGCTACAAAAGTATAGTGTCCTTCGATGGGCTAAGGTTAGAATACGTCCCATGCTCTGATATTTTTCTTAATGTGTAAGGTGTCGTGTGAATCGATATGACGTGGTAATCATAGGGGCCGGTGCTGCGGGCTTAATGTGTGCTATTGAGGCTGGCAAGCGGGGGCGGAGCGTGTTGGTGCTGGATAAGGCCAATAAAGTGGGGAAAAAAATCCTGATGTCGGGTGGCGGGCGTTGTAACTTCACCAATTATGAGGTGAGCCCCGACAAATACCTGTCCCATAACCCGCACTTTTGCAAGTCGGCATTAAGCCGCTATACCCCTTGGGACTTTATTGCTCTGGTTGAGAAACATCAAATACCCTATTATGAAAAAACCTTGGGGCAATTATTTTGCTGTCACAAAGCCAGCGATATTGTGCAGATGCTCCTAGCGGAATGTGAGGCAGCTGGGGTGACGATTCGCTTAAATCAGGCAATTCAGAGTGTGCATGCCATGCCAAGAGGATTCAAACTGGCATTGCCGAATAGCTCGTGCTATGGCGATGCGCTGGTGGTGGCGTGCGGTGGCCTGTCAATCCCGAGTATGGGCGCCAGTCCTTTCGGTTACCAGTTGGCGGAACAGTTTGGTTTACCAGTCTATCCCACTCGTGCCGGATTAGTCCCTTTTACCCTGCATGCGCCGGACAAAGCCCGTTTTTCGGACTTGAGTGGCGTGGCGGTAGATTGTGAGGTGAGCTGCCGTCAACAGTCTTTTCGAGAGGCTATGTTGTTTACGCATCGTGGCCTCAGTGGCCCGGCCATGCTGCAGATTTCTTCATATTGGCAGCCTGGAGAGGAACTCACGATTCGGTTGTTACCTGATTTGGATTTACCAGCCCTGTTGCAACAACAGCAGGCAGAACAAGCGGAACAGCAGGTAAAAACCCTGCTCTCACGCTATTTCCCCAAGCGCCTTTTGGCGGTATTTTTAGCCGCAGATGTGTTGGAGAAACCCCTGAAACGGCTTTCGTCAACAGAGCAGATTATGTTGGCGGCTACGCTACAGCATTGGCACATTAAACCCAATAATACCGAAGGGTACCGTACGGCGGAAGTCACGCTGGGCGGTGTGGATTGCAATGCGGTGTCTTCGCAGACTTTTGAGTGTCATCGCCAGCCTGGACTTTATTTTATTGGGGAAGTATTAGATGTCACCGGTTGGCTGGGGGGCTATAATTTCCAATGGGCCTGGGCATCCGGCTGGGCCGCCGGTCAGGTCGTCTGAAACCCGGAAACAAAGATGACAATTTTCATATACAAGGCTTTGCGGTAGCCTGTCTGGTTTTTTTCTGGGATAATCGCTTTTTTAGATAAGCAGGGGAGAGGCATGCGGTTACCTGAAATTTTGGAAGGTCTGAATGAGCGCCAGCAGGCGGCGGTTACCGCTCCTTTGCAAAATATGCTGGTGTTGGCGGGAGCCGGTTCGGGGAAAACCCGGGTGCTTGTGAGCCGTATCGCCTGGTTAATTGCAGAGCAACAGTTTTCCCCCTTGTCCATTCTGGCTGTAACCTTTACCAATAAAGCGGCAGGTGAAATGAAGTCCCGCCTGTCTGCAATGCTGCAGATACCCGTTGCGGGCTTGTGGGTAGGAACGTTTCATGGTTTGTGCCATCGTTTATTGCGCCGTCACTATGAATCAGCGGGGTTACCAGAGCAATTTCACATTCTTGATAGCGATGACCAGGCCCGTTTAATTAAAAAAACGATAGCCGCCATGAATCTGGATGTTGAACAGTGGCCCGTTAAAAAAGCGCAATACTACATTAACCAAAAGAAAGACGAAGGGCTCAGGCCGGGCCATATTCAACCGCTCCACTATGGCCCGGAAAAGACCTGGCTTGCTATCTATGCGGGCTATGAGCAGGCATGCCATATTGCCGGCGTCATTGACTTTGCGGAGATTTTACTCAGAGCACATGAACTGTTACGGGATAATCCCGATATTCTGGATCATTATCGCCGGCGCTTTCAGGTGATTCTGGTGGATGAGTTTCAGGATACCAATACTATCCAGTATGCCTGGATTCGGCTGCTGGCGGGAGAGAATGGCAAAGTAATGGCGGTTGGAGATGATGATCAGTCAATCTACGGCTGGCGCGGAGCTAAAGTGGAAAATCTGCAACGTTTTAATGACGATTTTTCTGAGCCGGTACTGATCCGCCTGGAGCAGAACTACCGCTCTACCGAGACCATTTTACAGGCATCCAATGCATTGATTGCCCATAATGATCAGCGTATGGGAAAAGAATTGTGGACGGAAGGTGGGGGCGGTGAAAAAATTGTGCTCTATAGCGCCTTCAATGAGATTGAAGAGGCGCTCTTTGTGGCGCAACGCATCGAAGCGGAAATGGCGGGCGGTACCAGCGCTGATGCGATAGCGATTTTGTACCGCTCCAATGCGCAGTCTCGGGTCATGGAAGAAGCATTGTTGCGCATCGGTATTTCGTATCGTATTCATGGTGGTTTGCGGTATTTCGAGCGCGCGGAAATCAAAGATGCGATGGCGTATCTGCGATTGCTGGCCAATGCCGATGATGATACGGCTTTTGAGCGGGTCGTCAATTTCCCTACTCGGGGCATCGGTGAAAAAACACTCGAGAGTCTGCGTGAGCTGGCCCGACAGGAGTCATGCTCTTTATGGCAATCCGCCCAACAGCATTTGGCACAGGAATTATTGCCGGCACGGGCCGCGAATGCGCTGGAGGGTTTTTTGCGCTTGGTCGACAGTTTACGCGCCGAGTTGGCGGATGAAGAACTCGATATCATGGTCAGCGAGATTAACCTGAAAAGTGGTTTGCAGGCGCATTTTGCCAAATTGAAAGGCGATAAAGGGGAGTCAAAACTGGATAACTTGCAGGAATTGGTGAGCGCGGCCAAACAATTTCGTTATGATTATAACGATGGTGAAGAAGAGATGCCGATATTAAATGCTTTTTTAGCCCATGCCTCATTGGAAGCGGGAGAAATGCAAGCGGACGCCCAGCAACCTTCGGTGAATCTCATGACACTGCATGCCGCCAAAGGGCTTGAGTTTCCTGTGGTATTTATGGTGGGTATGGAAGAAGGGGTCTTTCCTAGCAAGTTATCCATTGAAGAGTCCGGGCGTCTGGAAGAAGAGCGCCGTCTCTGTTATGTCGGCATGACTCGGGCGATGAAAAAACTCTATATGAGTTATGCTGAAATCCGCCGACAATACGGCCGTGAAGAATATCACCGTCCCTCGCGTTTTTTACGAGAAATTCCTGCCGAATTTTTGGAGGCTGTGCGAGTGCAGCAAGCGGCCTATACGCCCAAACAGGCGAGTTTTCGTGCCCCCGTGCAAACACAGAGTGACTGCGGTTATTATTTGGGACAAACGGTTCAGCATGCCAAATTTGGTCAGGGGACGATTTTGAGTATGGAAGGTAGTGGCGCCCATACCCGGGTGGAGGTGAAGTTTGTCGACAATGGGAGTAAGTGGTTGGTTTTGGCGTATGCGAACTTGACGGAGGCATGAGGGGACGGCAGCGCGCGGTATAAGATTGCAAATTGGGCTGATAAGTGCTAGGTTTAGGTGCGAATTTTTACTAAAACCAAGGGGATGAATGTGAAAGTAAAAACAATAGTAGTAGGGATGGCATTGAGCGCTATTCTGGCTGCACCCGCCGCCATGGCGGCCGAAGCGATCTCGCCCGCGCAAAAAAAAGAAATTGAGCAAATTATTCATGATTATCTGGTCTCTAATCCAGAGGTGCTGATGGAAGCCTCTCAGGCCTTGCAGCAAAAGCAGCAGCAAAAAATGCAAGCGCAGTCACAGGAGGCAATTATTAAAAATGCCAGTGCCTTGTTTGCCGACAGCAAGACCAGTATAGGGAACCCGAAGGGCAATGTTACCATCGTTGAGTTTTTTGATTATCAGTGCATTCATTGCAAAAAAATGGCGCCTGTGATGAGTGAGCTGGTGGCGGCAAATAAAGATCTGCGTGTGATTTATGTGGAGTTCCCCATTTTTGGCAAGAGCTCTGAAACCGCTTCACGAGCGGCATTGGCTGCCGCCAAACAGGGCAAGTATAAAGCCTTTCATGATGTATTGATTGAGCAGGATGGCAAGCTGAACGAAGAGAGTATTATGGCCGCGGCCCAATCCGTTGACCTGGACATGGCCAAGCTGAAAAAAGATATGCAAAGTGACGCGGTGTCGCAAGTATTGCAGGATAATCGTAAACTGGCTGAAGCCATGCATCTGATGGGCACCCCGGCTTTTGTGGTTGCAGCAACACCCAATGGCCAATTCAAAGCTACACCAGAGCCTGCTTTTATTCCCGGTGCTGCCAGTAAAGAGACGCTGAAAGATCTGATTAAAAAAGCGTCTAATAACAGCTGATATACCCTGCTACCGATCACGTCAATCCCACCGCATCTGAGCTCTCTGGCTCCGGGTACGGTGGGCTGTTCCTTCCCGCATAAGTATCCTGTCTTTGCTTTAATTTCAATCTGGCTGTGGTAGAATAGCCGCTCTTGAGTTTAGTTTTTCCGTATCACCAGACCGGCCAAAGTCGGGGGTTTTGACTAAAAAAGCACTGGGGCATTTGCGGACAACGATTGGAATAGCATAAACATGAACAAGCCACAAACCTTTCAGGAAATTATCCTGACCCTCCAACAATTTTGGGCCGAACAGGGTTGCATTATTTTACAGCCGTTGGATATGGAGGTAGGAGCAGGAACCTTTCATCCGGCGACTTTTCTGAAAGCCATTGGCCCTGAGCCCTGGATGGCTGCGTATGTCCAGCCTTCCCGTCGCCCCACTGATGGGCGTTATGGCGAAAATCCCAATCGTGTGCAGCATTACTACCAGTTTCAGGTGGTGTTAAAACCCTCCCCACTCGATATTCAAGATAAATATCTTGCCTCCCTGCGTGCGTTGGGCATTGACCCCTTGCAAGATGATATTCGTTTTGTAGAAGATAATTGGGAGTCTCCCACCCTGGGGGCCTGGGGTCTGGGCTGGGAAGTCTGGCAAAATGGAATGGAAATTTCACAGTTCACCTATTTTCAGCAGGCCGGCGGTCTGAGCTGCAAACCCGTGACCGGAGAGCTCACCTATGGTTTGGAACGCATTGCCATGTCAGTCCTTGCGGTGGATAATCTCTTTCAATTGCCTTGGGCACACACGCACCATGGCATGGTGACCTACGGTGATGTGTTTCACCAAAATGAAGTGGAAATG
Source organism: Legionellaceae bacterium (assembly GCA_020831865.1). Lineage (GTDB taxonomy): Bacteria > Pseudomonadota > Gammaproteobacteria > Legionellales > Legionellaceae > JAFIFT01. The sequence continues at coordinate 22,827 of JAFIFT010000007.1, forward strand.
TCGGCCTACAATTTTGAGCACGCGAATGTGGAGGCACTGTTTGGGCATTTTGATTATTATGAAGCGGAAGCGCAGAAGCTGATTGATCTCCAACTGGCTTTGCCTGCTTATGAAATGGTCATGAAAGCCTCACATGCCTTTAACTTGCTGGACGCGCGGCATGCTATTTCCGTAACGGAACGACAACGTTTTATTCTGCGGGTCCGCCAACTGTCTCGGGCAGTGGCTCTGGCCTATTATCAGTCACGAGAGGCACTTGCTTTTCCTATGCTCAAAGAGGTGGACGGTGAGTAAAGATTTTCTATTGGAACTGGGCTGTGAAGAGTTGCCCTCGGCAGCGGTAAAATCCCTTTCGGAAGCGATGCGGCTTGCCATGGTTCAGAGTCTGGAAAAAGCGCAGCTGAATTTTGACCGGGTTGAGGCCTATGCGACACCACGGCGCCTGGCGCTGATGATCACCGCATTGGCCGACAGCCAGCCGGCACAGCAAAGCCAGCGTCGCGGACCGGCAGTGACTCAGGCATTTGATGAACAGGGGCAGCCCACGCGTGCCTTACTGGGTTTTGCCAAATCTTGTGGGGTGGATTGCTCTGCCCTGACGCGTCTGCAAACCGATAATGGCGAGTGGATGGTGTACGAACAACATCAGGAAGGCCGCTCGAGCATGGCCTTATTACCTGAAATAATTTGCGATATCATGCATAAGTTGCCTCTGGTCAAACCCATGCGCTGGGGGAGTCGGGAGGATGAATTTGCCAGACCGGTACACTGGCTGGTGGCCTTATATGGCGAGAGCGTTTTGGCATTGGAATTATTTGGCATCCAAAGTGATCGCTATACCCGTGGCCATCGTTTTCATGCCAATCATTCTATTGCGCTGACCCAGGCTGGCGATTATGTGCCGACATTGGAAAAAGCCTTTGTTCGAGTTGATTTTGCCGAGCGTCAGCAGCAGATCGTCCAACAGATAGAGACGATTGCTGGTCAACAGCAGGCGCAGGCTATTGTGCCGCAGTCGCTATTAGATGAAGTGACATCGATTGTGGAATGGCCAGTTGCAATATTAGCGCATTTTGATGAAACATTTTTGCAGGTGCCACAAGAAGCGTTGATTGCGGCCATGCAGGAGCATCAGAAATGTTTCGCATTGCAAGATGCACAGGGAAAACTGCTCCCGGCCTTTATTACCGTTGCTAATATCGCCAGCAGCAGCCCGGAAAGAGTCCGTGCCGGTAATGAAAAGGTCATGCGCGCGCGCCTTAGTGACGCATCTTTTTTCTTTGAGCAGGATAAAAAAATACCCTTACAGGCCCATATCGAGGGCACCCGTCGTGTGGTGTTTCAGGAAAAACTTGGCAGTCTTTATGATAAAACGGAGCGTATACAGCGTCTTATGTTGCCTCTGGCGCAGCAATTATCGCTGGATCCTACGGAAGCAGAACAGGCTGCACGCTTATCCAAATGTGATTTGCTCAGTGGTATGGTGGGCGAATTTCCAGAGTTACAGGGGGTGATGGGCTATTATTATGCCCTGCACCATCAGGAGTCTGAGGCGCTGGCGCAAGCCTTGGGTGAGCAGTACCTGCCGCGTTTTGCCAAAGACGCATTACCCTTGAGCCTCATGGGAAAAGCTCTGTCTCTGGTGGATCGTCTGGATACCCTGGTGGGGATCTTTGCCATTGGTCAAAAGCCCAGTGGGGTAAAAGATCCTTTTAAACTGCGTCGACACGCTCTGGCAGTAGTGCGTTTGCTGGCCAGTATTCCCGTTCCCCTGTCCTTACAAACCTGGCTTGACAAGAGCCTGGCAATGTACGGTAACCAGTTGGATAGCCACAAAAGCCAATACCCGGAGCTGCATGCCTTTATTATCGAGCGTCTCATGTCCCATTATCAGGGGCAGGGAATTGCCGCTGAGGCGATTCAAGCGGTGTTGGCTGTCGAGAAGGACTGTATTGTTGATATTGAAAAACGCTTGTATGCGCTCACCCAGTTTATGACGCGTCCGGAAGCCAGAGTGTTGGCTGCCGCCTGCAAGCGTGTGGATAATATTCTGCGGCAGCAGGAGGTCGATGCTGCTCCAGTTGATGAAACCTTGTTTCAGGAAGCAGCCGAGCGGCAACTGTGGCAGCAGATACAACGCTTGTCGCCACAACATCTGGCTGTGGGAGAGGCGGTTGACTATGCGGCTTTATTGCATCATTTAGCCGAACTCAAAGAGCCCGTTGACAGGTTCTTTGATCAGGTGATGGTCATGGTTGAAGCGGAGGCCTTACGCGCCAACCGTTTGCGTTTATTGCTGGCACTACAAAAGCGCCTGCAGGCCGTAGCGGATATTTCTGTATTGTCATGATGTGGTCAGAATTGACCGTCTGCGCCGAGTCTGAGGCCTTTCAAGCACGGGCGGCGTCCATTGCGGCTCGTCTTGCCCTGCCTCTCAATCAGACTGCGTCTTGTCAATTGAGGCTGGGTGAGGAGGGGTTGGCTCTCCATGTTGTTGGACAACAACCGCTGCGAGTGGATTTTAGTTGGCAAGCGGTAGCTGCACGTCGCCAACAGGGACGACAGCAGGATATTGTACGAGCCTGCAAGCCCAGACCGGGAATCACGATAGTAGACTGTACGGCTGGTTGGGGGCGCGATGCGGCTATTTTAGCCAGTTTTGGGGCCCGGGTGATTTTATTTGAGCGGCATCCTGTGATGCAAGTCTTGCTGGAAGATGGGTTATTGCGTCAAGATACCCTGGCCCGCGAACGCCTGCAACTGGAACTGTACTCGCAGGATGCCTTAAGCGGATTGCCTGCTCTGGTGGCGCACGATACACCGGAGGTCATTTATATTGATCCCATGCATCCGGAGCGGAACAAAGCTGCCCGTGTCAAAAAAGACTTATATATCTTGCAGCAATGGATTGGCCCGGATGATGATGCCGGAGAATTGCTGCGATTGGCCCGTTCACTGGCTCAGGGGCGGGTAGTGGTGAAATGGCCGCTCAAGCAAGCAGCCCTTGCACCCGCCGATTGGCAATTAAACGGGTCGACAATTCGTTATGACTGTTATTTCAGAAAATAGCCTCCTCTCGCTAAAATTAGCAAATAATACTTGACAGAATTTCTCATGGAAAGTAAACTTCGATCCACTTTTCGGGGTTATAGCTCAGCTGGGAGAGCGCTTGCATGGCATGCAAGAGGTCGGCGGTTCGATCCCGCCTAGCTCCACCAATCTTCTTTCGGGGAGATGTAAAGTCCAGGGTCCCCATCGTCTAGAGGCCTAGGACATCGCCCTTTCACGGCGGTAACAGGGGTTCGAATCCCCTTGGGGACGCCATTTTTTTATGGTAACGTGTCAATGCAGTAACGCAGTTTTTTGTGACTTGTAACGCAAGTCCCCATCGTCTAGAGGCCTAGGACATCGCCCTTTCACGGCGGTAACAGGGGTTCGAATCCCCTTGGGGACGCCATTTTACTGCGAGTAAGCCTGTTCTGTCATCCCAATATATCCTGATACTATCTTCTTCTTTTCTCCATGCTCGCTCTTCGGATAGCAGCCTTTACAGTCTTTCAAAGATCGTGCGCGTATTAAAGCCAAAAAGGCGCTCATGCATGCGATAAGCATATTCATCGGTCATATTGGCGATATAGTCGCAGATGACCCGCATGGCCTGACTGGCATCGATATCAGCCGCCTGTTGATACTGTTGACGGTTTTTTTGATCCAGCAAGCTGGTGGGATTGGAGCTGATGGCTTCAAACAGTCGGAGCACTACGGTCTGTCCACCATATTCAAAGGTACGTGACTCTTGTGAATCAATCACGTGATGATAAATGCAGGCTTGTAGATAAGACAGTAAAGCCTCTGCTTCAGGAAAAAGGCAAATGTTGTGGCGCAGCAGGGGGTCGGAAAAACGCTCATCGGTAATCCGTACCTCACTGGAGGTAATGAAAAAATTGACCAGCTCGCCAATGGCCTGTTTACGCTCGGAAAGTAGTGGGCTAAAAAGATGCTTGAGCAGAGTATCACAGCGTTGAGCCAGTTGGGTTTCTGCAATAGCCTGTAAAAACTCGGTGCTTTGCAGTTGCTCACGAGTGATGAGCCGCAAGTGAATGGCATCCTCCAAATCATGGACACCATAGGCGATATCATCGGCCATATTCATGATGGAGCAATCAAAGTTGTGCCAGGCGGCCTTGCCATGTTGATGTCGCTCTGGTTCTCGGGCAAGCGCCTGGAAGAGGTGTCTGTCTTCCTCTGAAAAGGGTGCCAATAGCCAATCCATCTCTTCTTGCTCGCTGTCAAAATAGGCTTTCGCCGGCAACCAGTCATTGATGCGAATATTGGGTTTGTGTGCCAGGGGAACCGCTGGTTTTTCCAGACGCACAACGCGTGAATGGGCTACCGGATATTTTAAAATACCCAGCAGAGAACGCCGGGTTAAATCGAGACCAAAGGCACCATAACTATTTTCAATTTTGGTGAGCAGGCGCAGAGTCTGGCCATTTCCTTCAAATCCGCCATCATCGCGCATCATAAAGTTTAAGGCGACCTCGCCTCCATGACCAAAAGGGGGGTGACCAATGTCATGCAGTAAACAGATGACCGAAATCAAGTCATCCTGAGGCAGGATACTGTGGATATGGGCTGCCGGACTTTGCAGACTTAAATTGCGCACGATACTACGGCCGATGGACGCCACCTCCAGAGAATGGGTAAGCCGTGTACGGTGAAAATCACCCTCATCGGTACCTAATATTTGCGTTTTTCGTTGCAGACGACGAAAGGCCGGGCAATGAATAACCCGAGTGGCATCCCGTTCATAGGGGTTGCGGTGATCGTGTTGTCCACGTTGATGGGATAGGCCGGAGCGGCGGTGTGTCCACATGGTTTTTCTATTTTCTAGTTATCATCGGTGTACTGTAGGGTGTGCGAAAGTGCAAGTCAACTGTAGAGCCACGGCTAAATGATGTTCGGACTGGAGTTGTTTGGCAGGGGGGACAAAGTCCAGTATCTTGGCATGTATGATTTTTATTTAATTATTGACCAATAGAGTAACCATTAGTTATTATGTGTCTTTTTTTAGCTTGGTGACCTATGCATATTTCGATTACGTATCGTGGTGATGAAAACAGAGGTGGTGTTTTATTTGATCATTTTGTTATGACATCCATAATCCAAGAGTACGAGAGAAATTGGCAAGTTACACTGGATGAAAAAAAAATCACAACCAAAATTGCTCATAGGTATAAGACGCCCGAATTTGGAAAGTTTTTTAAAGAAATAAAAAGCAGGGGAGAGTACGGACTGTCTCAACACACTCTGCCGGAAACAATACGCGATACACAGGACTCCCTTTTTATATTTATACCTGGATATACGCGCAAATCTGAAAACGATCAAAACGAAAGTCATAAAAACAGATTAGAATTTGAAAAAAAACTTATTAAACAGGCAAGATATAGGGGGCAGCCTGTTCTTGCAGTTTGTGCCGGTTCCTGGACATTGTGGGAGACCTACGGTGGGAAACTTAAGGATGATATTCGCGAACACTGTAGTAGAAAAATGCCCACGCTTGTTGATAAATTTAATAAAGACAAGAAAAAATACAAAGTTGGTCATAATACCCTAGTACACAACGTTAGCCTGGCCCCTAATACTTTTTTATATGACGCTGTAGCGTCTGATAGCCAAAAAAATGGGAATACTCATAAAAAACAGGAAGCTTTTCCTGTTAACAGTGTGCACTGGAAAGCAGTTGATGATTCCCAAACTGCTGTGGTCCCTGAATTATTAAGAATAAGCGCACGTTCGATGAACGATGACAATATTGCTCCTTATAGCTCAAATAAAGACAAAAAAGGTCTGAAGATGAATCCTTCGACCTGTGTGGAAGCTTTTGAAACCAAATTTGGTGTTCCAATGATCGGTGTCCAATGGCATCCAGAAGCATTCGATCCTCGCAAGGAAGGATCAAAGCCCCATATGGCGATCTTTACTTATATGATTGAAACTGGAAAAACATATCTCAACAGAAGAAAGCTTAATGAAGATTTTTTAAAGCATGTCAGTAATAATAAAGCATCTTTTTTTGCGTATGAAGACACAGCAGAGGAATCTACGAAATCTTCATCAATAGCGCCATCTATAAAGCCTAATGTTAAATAGTTCCAATCTAATCTGACACAACCACCTGAAAAAGCGAGGTTTCCGGTGTTAATAGAAGTATTGTTAGGAGTGTCGTCACGAGATGTCGGCCCACCAATTAACGATATCATGGAAGCCTGCAAAGATGTAGGTGAAGATGCAAATGTTACAAACGATAGGATGCCTCGCTCAAAACCCGCAGGTATCAGCTGCTGTATTATGTAAGCTTAATCATCTTTAAACCCCGCTAGAGCAGTAACATGAACTATCTTGTACTGCTCAGTAAAGAGATTAAACGTAGATGGTTTTTAATGAGGAATAGCAATGCCACCAATGAATTATGCGCAAGCACGCCAAAGACTACAAAAAGCATGTGAGCGATATATTTTGCATAAGCGAGAACAGCTCTCGACTCTTACCGCAGAATCGCCCATAATTCCAAGTTTTACTTTTTATGAGAGAGCACTAGGAACCGAAACAGCAGGCAGGGGATTTTATAATTGGATAGCCTGTAAATATGCTTACTTATTTGATAAAATCGCATTTTTAAATAAAAAAGAAAATTATTGTAGTACTGGTGCTCCTTATTATGAGGACAATTATCCTCCATGCAGAAAAAGAACTACTTATTTTGATGATACTATTTTGTACGATAACCCTGACCTTGTTGTGTCGGAGAACACATACCTGTTGGATAACTTAAATGTATTAAATGGTTTGCTGCTTTTTATCATGATTGATGAAAATAAAGAGCCAGCTTTTGAGCAAAAATGGAGTGCGTACAAAGCTGACTGCAAACAGGATTATGATTGTTCAGATAGTGACCCTGTTTCAGTACAAATTTATACGTCCATAATGAAATTAAAGTCTTTAATAAGCTTTGTTGACACGTTAGTCGAATATCGCCCCAAAAGCTCTTTTTTGATAAGGGAATTAAATACTTGGTTTCCTACGCTTGACAGTTACGGTAAATGCCTTGCGGTAGAAGAATTAGAAGCGATTTTAGATGATGCCACGTTAAACGATGAAGAAGCACTCAAAGCCGTAGCCCTGCAGCTAAAAAATCCAATTACGTCTGAGCTTTTGGAAAAAAATCAGCAATCAGATACTGAATACCTGTTGAAGATTCTTTCCGTAATTTTAGTTATTGTTGCAATCGGGGTTATCCCAACTGTTTGCTTAGCATCGAAACGATTATATGATACAGGTGGCTCTAGTATTAACTTTTTTAAGCCTTTGTCAAAAAACTTACGCGAAGATATAGACAGTGTAACAGCCGACATTCCTCCATCTCATCCTCAACAGAATAACGGATGAAAGCACTTTAGGCTGGTATCCCGTGACGATACGAGCTGGTAACTCGCCGTCTAATGTTTTGCTTTAGATTGGCATTTGACTACACTTATACTAGAGCACTCATACCCGAAAAAGACAATAAAAAGGGGGCCTTATGAAAAAAACAAGTATAGCTGTGGTCATGATTGGTGCCTTTAGCCTGAGTGCCTGCATGCAGTATGGCGGACGCTATTATTCCGAACGCTCCTTGTACCAGGGACATACGTACGGTGACTATGAGGAGCGTATCGATCCGGAGTATGGTCAGTATTCTGATGACCAACAACGCAATATGGAAGAACAGCGTTCGAGCAGGGTGTCCGTGCCTGACTCCTATCATGTCGGTTCCCGTCATTCTCCTGAACGGCATCAAAGCCGGGATAATAGTTGGATACGCAGTCAAAATCCTCAGGGCTATACGATTCAGTTGGCGGAAGGGGCCAAGGCGTCTGCTGTTGCGGCTGCTTTGACGCGTGCACCAAAACGTGATCGGATGGCGACTCTTAAGTCTTTTGAAAATGGTCAGGTATACTTTAGAGGTTTATATGGCAGTTATCATCGCTATGACGAAGCGAAACAGGCATTGGAGGCCTTGCCTGAAGATTTACGCGGACAGGCACAGATCAAAAAGTGGAGCTCGGTGCAGAGGCATTACTAGTCGCCCATTCCGGAGCATAAGTAAGGATTAGGTGGGCAGTTGCAAACGGTCGAGGCTTTTTTTCCATTTTGGATACCTGCGCGATAGGAGGGCGGGTATTATGACGATGCTAAATAAAACAGATACAGCAGGCCAGCAGTGACTGGGAATCTGTTCATACACCAGCGCAATATATGCCATGAGCAGGCTGCTACAGCTTATCAGAAAAAGCGGGGTATTCTTTGCCCGGTATTGTAAGAGCACACGATAGAGCAGAATAAGGCTGAGCGCAAAAAAGGCGCCTGCCAGTACTTCCGATAGATTGTGATAATGGAAATGCAGTAAGCTGCCACCAATGCCAAACAGTATTGGCAATACCAGACAGCGGAGGACAGCAGACGGCAAATGCAGCATCAGCCAGCCGTAGAATACTACCGAAAACTGCATATGTCCACTCGGAAACGCATAACCGGGATGTAATTCAGGAGGCAGTGGTATTTTGAATGTTCCTTTGAGCGCAACATTGATGATCAGGTTGAAGGCGCCCAGACAGGCGGTCTGGTAGAATAATGGGCGATTGATATAAACAAAGCCAAATAGGCTGATTACTATGGCGCAGGGCAAACTGCTAAAAAAGAGGAAAAAATGAGCCAGCGAATCATTCATGTTGTTTCTACCTGATGAAAACGAAAAGACGAGTAGGTATGGCTTCTATGTGTTATATCGTGGGTTCAAGTGACAGGTTGACTTTCACCATGCCGGCCTCAGCCAAGTTATCTATCTGTAATTGCTTGATGTTAAAAGTATAATTTTGGTGCAACTGCCACAACCACTGCATAAAAAACGTAGCGGGTACTTGCTCAAATGCCAGTTGAATTTCGGCATTGCCTCCTTGTTGTAGCTGAAAGGGGAAGGGTTTTAAGTCGCCGCTGCCCAATTGCTGATTAATCACCGCCAGTAATTTACTGGTATTCAGGCGTTGTTGCGTACTGTGGCCTGCCTGTACTTGACCTCGTACGGATTGCATCCAGCGTAAGGTGGCATGCTTTTCCTGTAATTGCTGCGTTTGCACGCTAAGCGCATCACTCAGGGGACTATAGATTAATTGATAAAGCATCAATAGGGTCAAACTAATACCACCAATCAGGAGCGCCCATTGGTCCCGTTCTGCCAACTGGTTCCAGTACTCACGTATCATAGGCTTAACTCCAGATTCGCCGTTATTCTGCCTTCTTTGGTAGCTGCTCTGCTCTGTTTCACTTGCAGTTTGTTTTTCTGCAAATGCGTTTGCAATGCTTCAAGAGTGGAAAAATCGTTGGCACTGATGTTGACCATCAGGGCATGTGAGCTATAGCGCAGTGAGTTGACCTCAAAGGGATGTTCTTGCAGTGACAGGATAAGTGCCAAATACATTTGCCAGAACGCACGATTGTGTTGTCCAGTTTGATGTTTTAATGTTTGCTCAATGCGAAAACGTGGGCTGATGATCTGCTTGGCTTGCGGAAAAAACTCCCGATAAATCACCGCTATTTTTTCTTCTACAGCGGTGTTTTCTTGACGCAGCTGTTGCCATTGCCAGAGTTGGGTTCCCAAGACGCTCAATATCCAGAATAGCGCAAGGCCAGTGGTCAGCCGATAGGCAAGTGCCTGTTTTTGTTTGTGATAGATGGGGGCAAAGGACCCTTGTAGTAGATTAATGCTGGGATGAGTCGATAGTTGTACGGCCACCCATTCCTGAAAAGTCCGTTCCGTGGGCAGATGGTTTTCCGGCAGTAAAGCCTCTGGGCTGTCTGTGAACGTAATATTTTGCAGGGTTTGCGCATCCTCTGTGCTGCTAAAGTTCAGCTGGGCGTAGGGCAGCGCTCCCCGAAAAGGGCTGGTGTTGACAAGAAGATAGTCGCTGGCAAACGCTTGTGATTGCTCGTTTAACGCAAACCAGTCGCTTGTGATCACATCCGGGTGCAATTGAGCTTGCTGTAAACGGTGTATAAGTTCTTGCAGCAGTTGCCGTTCTGTACACAAAATCAGATAGCGACCGTTTTGGTAGAATGCTTTGCTAAAGGAAAAATGAAGATGGTCGAGTGGCTGAGAACATCGATCTTCCAGGGCGTAAGGGATTGCCATACGGGCTTTCTTTTCGGATAACCAGCTCAGTTCCAGAGGATGAAGGCTGCATTGGGTCTGCGGCAGGATGAAAAATAGACGGTAGGTTTCCGCGAGTTTTTTAATGTCTGCCAGATCTCGCATGGCGAGAGGCAGGGCGGGGTCGAGCCGCCCTTGCTGCACCCCGACGCATTGGCAGTGCGTATCACTAAGGGTGTGGCTATAACAAAGCAGAGTTTTCACGGTGGCCTTGATGACGATTATGCCAGGGCATAATCGTGTTTGCTGTAGGCGTTCGTCCATTGGTTTTGCAATTGCTGGGCTAATAAATAAACCGCAAGGGCATATTGGGGACTTTGATTATAACGGGTGATGACATAAAAGTTGGGATATGCCAGCCAGTACTCGGAGCCCTCTGCCGTTTCCAAGGCAATCAGTCCTGCTTTCTTAGGCGTATTAATAGCCGCGGTGACTGGTTTCACACCCGCTTTTTGTAATTGTTCCCAGCGATACTCTGGTTTGCGGGTGTTGGTTTTTAGTGCTTTGTATGCGTTACCCTGTACTTTCGCGAGCTGTGCAATGCCTTGGTTACTTTGCCAGCCGTGCTGCTTAAAGTAATTCGCGACACTGGCAATGACCGCTTGCTTATCATTCATGAGATCTTTCTTTTTGCTCTTTTTAAAATCAGCCGCATAAGCACGGTAGGAGCTGGGCATAAACTGGGGCATCCCCATAGCACCGGCATAGGAACCCTTATAGGTGCCCGGGTTTATTCCGTGTTCTTTACAGAGCAATAAATATTCTTTCAACTCTTTGGTAAAAAAGGCGGAGCGTTTGGGATAATCGAAAGCCAGGGTAGATAGCGCATCAATGACCCGATAATTGCCCTGATTTTTGCCATATAGGGTTTCAACCCCAATAATGGCGACAATAATATTGGCCGGTATACCATATTCTTTTTCCGCGCGGCTTAACAGAGCGCGATTCTCATTCCAAAATTGCATGCCGGCTTCTACCCGATTATGGGTGAGAAACAATTGCTTATAGACATCCCAGCTTTTTTTTTCGTAGGGACGTTGTATCGACTCGATAATTTTCGGCTGCAGCTTTACGTTCGCCATGACGGCGGTTAATTCATTGCGATCAAAATGATGTTCCTTGACCATTTGCTGGATAAACTGCTGAACCTCTTTGCGCTCAACTATGTTTTGGTTTTGAGGTTGCGCGGCAAAGCTGCTGCTGCAAATCAAGAGAAGGGCATAAATCAATCGTCGCATAATCTATCCTTATTGAAACTGAAGTAACGATTGTAGAGAAAAAAAGAGCCTGCGGCAAATATTTCGACAGACTTTGATGATTCTGAGGCCGTACGTGTTGTGGTTATGCCCGACATCGTCACCGTATGAAAAGCCTGCGCTGGGGCGCCACCCCCTGCTTATACAGAGGGTAGTGGATCTATAGGGCAAGTACTCAGATCGCTTGTATTTGCTGATATTGTCGGCTTAACTTTTCATGCGCCAGCTTAGCCTGGTTCAAGCGCTCGCTATCTTTTGCGATAACCTCAGCCGGGGCTTTGCCCGTGAAAGCCGGATTAGCCAGTTTACTTTCGATAAGGGTCATGTCTTTTGCAAGTTTTTCAATTTCTCGCTGCAAGCGCGCAAGCTCGGCATCTTTATCAATGAGCCCCGCCATGGGGATGAGTATCTCGGCTTCATTGACCACAGCGGTAGCGGACAGGGGAGAGGGCTCATCTTCACTGAGGATATGGATATGGGTTAATTTCGCCATTGATTTCAACAGGTTGTCGTATTTTTTTAGCCGATGAATAGTCTCATTCGAAGGATTGCGCAGATTTAAGGGAATGAGTTTGGCAGGGGAAATGGCCATTTCACTGCGAATGGTTCGCACCGCTTGTATTACTTGTTTTAGCCAGCTGATTTCTGTCTCGATGGCGTCATTAATAAAGTCTTCATGCACCTGCGGATAGCTGCTTAACATGATGCTTTCGCCATTTTGACTGGTTAGTTTGCTGATTCGTTGCCAGATTTCTTCAGTAATAAAAGGCATAACCGGATGTAATAATTTCAGAATCTGATCGAGGACATGAATCAGAGAGCGACGGGTACCACGCTTCATGGAACCCAGAATATCGTCGTGGTATAAAACGGGCTTGGAGAGTTCCAGATACCAGTCACAGTATTCATGCCAGACAAATTCAAACAGGCATTGGGCTAACAGATCGAAACGATATTCCTGGAGATGTTGGTGACATTGGCGGACCGTCTTTTGCAAACAGGAGAGTATCCATTGATCAGCCGGACTATATTGAAAGGCCCCATCTCCCAGGTCCAGTTGTTCTTCGTCAGTATTTTGCAGGACATAACGCGCGGCATTCCACAGTTTGTTGCAAAAATTGCGGTAGCCTTCGACCCGGCCCATATCAAAGCGAATATTGCGGCCGGTGGAGGCCAGGGAGCAAAAGGTAAAACGCAGCGCATCCGTGCCATAAGAGGCGATACCCTTGGGAAATTCTTTTTTGGTGGCGGCCGTGATTTGGTGTTTAGCGGAACCCAACATCAGGTTTGCTGTGCGTTTCTGAATCAGGTCAGGCAACTCTATACCGTCTACAATATCCAGCGGATCCAGGACATTGCCTTTGGATTTTGACATTTTTTTGCCGTCCTGATCGCGAATCAGACCGGTAATCAGCACGGTTCGGAAGGGTATTTTACCGGTGAATTTCAAGCCCATCATAATCATGCGGGCTACCCAGAAAAAAATGATATCAAAGCCGGTCACCAGCACCGAACTGGGGTAAAAGTGTGCCAATTCTTCGGTTTCATCTGGCCAACCCAGAGTGGAAAAGGGCCACAAGGCAGAAGAAAACCAGGTATCGAGCACATCTTCATCTTGCTTCAGCTGGGTATTTTTGTCGAGTTTGTACTTGAAACGGACATCTTTCTCACTATAACCGACATAAATATTGCCTTGATTATCGTACCAGGCCGGGATGCGATGTCCCCACCACAGTTGGCGGGAAATACACCAGTCTTCAATGTTTTCCATCCACTGGAAATAGGTTTTACTCCAGTTTTCGGGCACAAATTTTACGGCGCCACTTTGTACCGCTTCAATAGCGGGGGCGGCAAGCGGTTTGGTTTTAACGTACCACTGATCTGTTAACAGCGGCTCAATAATGGTATTGGATTTTTCACCGCGCGGTACTTTGAGTGTATGCGCTTCTGTTTTTACCAATAATCCGGCCGCATCCAGGTCTTTGAGTATCTGCTCTCGGGCCACCATGCGATCCATACCCTGATAGGCCAGGGGGGCATTTTTATTAATGGTCGCTTTTTTGGTCAGAATGTTAATAAGGGGTAAGTGATGCCGTTTACCAACGTCATGATCATTAAAATCATGGGCGGGTGTGATTTTAACGCAGCCAGAGCCGAAGTCTTGCTCAACATAGTCATCGGCAATCACCGGAATGCTGCGATCGCACAGGGGCAGTGTCAGCATTTTACCAATGAGATGTTGATAACGCGTGTCTTCTGGATGCACGGCTACCGCCACATCACCCAGCATGGTTTCCGGACGGGTGGTCGCAACGACCAGGGATTCCTCACTGTCAGCGACAGGATAACGAATATGCCACAGAAAACCTTCCTCTTCCTCAGAAAGCACTTCCAGATCGGAAACCGCTGTTCCCAGTTTGGGATCCCAGTTGACCAGGCGTGAGCCCCGGTAAATTAACCCTTCATCGTAGAGCTGAATAAAGACTTTTTGTACAGCAGCAGACAACCCTTCATCCATGGTAAAGCGTTCGCGACTCCAGTCCACAGAGGCTCCCATCCGTCGCATTTGTCGGGTAATCTGCCCGCCTGACTCCGTTTTCCATTGCCATATTTTTTCCAGAAAGGCATCGCGGGTCATATCCTTACGGGAGAGGCCTTTACTTTCCAGTTGGCGTTCGACAACCAACTGTGTGGAAATTCCGGCGTGATCTGTACCGGGTTGCCATAAAACATTATCACCCTGCATGCGGTGATAACGGCATAAAATATCCATCAAGGTATATTGGAAACCATGCCCCATATGCAGGCTGCCGGTGACATTGGGGGGGGGGAGCATGATACAAAAGGGACTGCCCGAGCCAGAAGGCATGAAATAATGGCGTGACTCCCAGCGCGTATAACAATCTTGCTCAATTGCCTGGGGTGAGTATGTTTTATCCATGGTTAAGCCTGAGGGATTTAATTGCAGAGCATTCTATCATAACTGCCATGAAATTGAAGAGGGCACCAGAATTTGCTGGGAGCAGCGGCAGCTATCATGAGGGTACTGGGGGTATTTCACCTTGACCGCCGTCTTGGTCAGGCGGTGATGGTCGGTGATCAGCGGCTAAATAGGTGTACATGGTTGGAACGACAAACAACGTAAAAAAGGTTCCTACGATCAGACCGGTTGAAATCACCAGGCCAATGTCAAAACGGCTTTCGGCGCCAGCGCCCGTAGCAGCTAAAAGGGGAGAGACCCCAAAGACCATGGCCGCTGTTGTCATTAAGATAGGGCGCAAACGAATGGCCGCAGCTTCTTCAACTGCCGCACGTTTATCCAGACCTTTTTCAGCTTGTAATTGATTGGCGAAATTTACAATCAAAATACCATGTTTACTGATGAGTCCAATCAAAGTAATCAAGCCAACCTGGGTATAAATATTAATCGTGGCCGCTCCCAGATTCAGCGGAATTAAGGCGCCGCATAAGGACATGGGGACGGAAATGAGCACAATCAGGGGATCACGGTAGCTTTCATACTGGGCGGCCAGCACCAGGAAAATGATCAGAATAGCCAGAAAAAACGCCGCAATCAGGGAGCTGCCTTCCTGAATAAATTGACGGGACTGCCCGGCGTAGTCCACCGTATAGCCCTGAGGGAGAATGTCTTGCGCTTTTTGTTCCAGAAAGCTTAAGGCTTGTCCCAGGGTGACGTCAGGGCGTGCCACAGCCTGGATAGTAGCGGAGTTCATCTGCTGGAAGTGGGTAACCGCATTTGGTTGAACATGGTTTGTTGGGCTCATGACGGTGGATAGTGGCACCATCACATCAGTATTGGTGCGGACATAGATATTACTGAGCTGTTCCGGCACCATGCGAAATCGTCGATCCAGCTGAGGGATCACCTGATAGGAGCGCCCTTGCAGATTAAAATAGTTGACATAATTGCCGGATAAGGCACTGGTTAAACTGCTGCCAATGCTTTGCATATCCAAGCCCATTTCGCTGGCTTTTGAGCGGTTGATTGAAAAATTAAGCTCGGGCTGGTTAAATTTTAAGCTATTATCCAGATACATGAAGAGACCTTCTTTGCGCGCCTCATCGATTAACTTTTCCGTAATGGTATAAAGTGTTGCAAAATCGTTGGTGGTTTTAATGACAAATTGAACCGGGGTACCCCCGCCGCCACCTGGTAAGGCGGGAGGGATGACGGCAAAGCTTTTTAAGCCGGCAACTTCATCCAGTTTATCCTGTAGTGGTTGTTTCAGGGCAAATTGGCTTGTTTTACGCTGATCCCAGGGTTTTAATACGAGTGCGGAGATGGGCGAGGCCATATTTACATTGAAATAGTATTGTGTTTCATCAAAACTTTGAAAGATGGCATCATAGGCACGGGTATACGCTTCAATGTAGTTAATGGTCGCATAATTGGGCGCGGAAGAGGCAACGAAAAAAAAGCCTTGATCTTCCTCGGGTGCCGTTTCTTTTGGGGTGTTGTTGTACAGATAGGGCAACATGGCCAATACGACTGCTGAAAAAACCAGCATAATGGCTCGTGTATCCAGAAGGCTGTGCAAGCAGCGTTGATAGACGTTTTTTAAGCGGTCGAAAAGGGTATTGAGAAAGGTGACAAACTTGCCTGAGCCGGTGTGAGATGTTAATAAGCGTGCACACATCATAGGAGACAGGGTAAGGGCAATAACACCGGAAATAATAACAGCAGAGGCAAGGGTAAAGGCAAATTCCTTGAACAGGGCGCCGGTCAATCCGCCCATAAAACCAATCGGCGCATAGACTGCAGCCAGGGTAATGGTCATAGCAATAACCGGTGTGGCTATCTCCCGGGCTCCTATCAGTGCCGCATTATGCGGGCTCAAGCCTTCTTCAATATGGCGATGGATATTTTCAACCACGATAATGGCATCATCCACTACCAGTCCAATGGCCAGTACAAAGGCCAGGAGGGTTAATAAATTAATGGAATAACCTAAGGCCAACATCAAAAAACAGACGCCAATCAAGGATAATGGGATGGTAACAATCGGGATAAGCACGGAACGAATGGAACCGATGAAAAGAAAAATGACGACAATCACAATCAACGCCGCCTCAATGATCGTGTGGACGACTTCGGTAATCGACGCCCTGATATAGTCGGTTGCATCATAAACAATGGTGGCATGCAACTCGGGCGGCAGGTTTTTTTGGATATCCACGGTGAGTTTTCGCGCGTCATTAATAACGGTGAGAGGGTTGGCAGTCGGGGTTGGTGACAAGGCAACAAAGAGGGCTTTTTTGCCATTAAAGCTGACACTGGTATTATAATCCTGAGAGCCCAATTCAACGGTAGCGATATCCTTGAGACGGATAATAGCGTTACTGGCGCTGCGTACAATCAGGTTACGAAATTCCTCGACATCATTTAGATCAGTTTGCGCGGTAACATTAATCGCGACATACTCACCTTTGGTATTACCAGCGGCAGTGAGAAAGTTATTTCGGGCCAGCACGTAGCTCACATCCTCTGGCGTGACGCCCAGAGCCGCCATTTTTATTGGATCCAGAAAAATGCGCATGGAATAGGTGGAGCCGCCCATAATTTCTGCCTTGGCCACCCCATCGACCGTTTCATACTGGGGTTGGATGACCCGAATGGCATAATCGGTAATTTGCTGCGGTGTCATTTCCTCGCTGTCCAAACTGATGTAGAGCAGAGCGGTCGAATTATCAGAGCTTTTGACAATGACCGGCTGCTGCGCCTGGGGCGGTAGCTGATTCAGTGTTTGTTGTACTTTGGACATCACGTCCGTAAAGGCTATTTGTGGATCAAAATTGAGTTTGATGTTCAGGGTGATGGTACTGAGTCCCTGAACACTGGAGGAGGTCAGGTAATCGATACCTTCTGCGCTGGTTACAGCCGCCTCCAGCGGTGTTGTGATAAATCCGGCGATTAGTGCGGCATCGGCGCCAGGATAACTGGTGGTTATCGTGATGACCGTATTATCCATACGCGGGTATTGCCTGATCTGCATTTGGGTGATGGCGTTGAGGCCAAATAACAGAATCAGCAGACTGACCACTGAGGCCAGGACCGGGCGTTTGATAAAGAGGTCAGTAAAATTCATCGCTTATTGTCCCAGACTGTCAATGTTTTGGATATCTGGAAGTTGCACACTGTTATTTATCTGCACCGCAGTGCCTTCCTGCAGTTTAATCTCTCCCGCACTGACGACCTGATCACCTGCCTTAATGCCTTCAATTATGCGTGTATAATTGCCTTGTTGTTCGCCTGTTTTTACAAAAACACGTTTGGCACGCAATAAGGGTTTGCCTTCAGCGTCTTTCTTGCCCTCTTCATCTTCGACAACCAGATAGACTGAATTGCCGTACAGACTGTAAGAAATGGCCGTAGATGGCAGAATAATTTGATTGGGAATGGTTTTCTGCTCAATATTTATCGCGGCAAACATACCTGGGATAAAGGCATAATCGACAATCTTTTGCTCGTGATTATTCTGAGTGTTACAGAGGATGGTTGTTTTCGAGGCGCCGGGAACCTGCAAAACCTCAAGGAGTTGCGATCCCTCTGGTTCTCGCAATGCGCCGGCAGAACAATTGGGCATGCTGGCTTGTACCCTGATATTATGGGTGTTGGGGTCGACTTTACTGTTAATGGAGCTGATGACGCCTTTAAACTGGAGATGCGGATACTCCTCGATATCCACATAAATGTTCTGATCAACCGCAATATCCTTCAGGTATTGTTCCGGCAGAAAAAAATCGATGTATAAAGGATCTAGCGATTGCAGGCTGACGATAGCGGTTTGCCCAGGGGTGATATATTGCCCAAGATTAACCAGCCGTATACCCAAGCGGCCGGAAAAAGGAGCGCGGATATGCTTTTGGCGAATTTCTGCCTGGGTTTGCTCAACATTTGCTTGAGCCTGTTGTAATTGCGCCTTAGCTTCATCAACATTTGAAATAGGAGCGGCGCCGCGTTTGTAGAGATTTTCCTGGCGCTTGTAGTTTAATTCTTTCAGATCCAGCTCGGCCTGATTAAATTTAAGTTGGGTCTGTAAAATACTATCATCGATGACAATGAGCGGTTGTCCTTCCTCAATATACTCACCGGACTGAAAGAAGATTTTGACAATATTACCGGCGGTCTCGGCATTGACATCAACACCATTCACAGCCAGAAAGGTTCCTACGGAAGACAGGGTGGGATACCAGTTTCCCTGGGTAGCGGTAACGGTGGAAATACTGACAGCCTTTGGCTGATAGCTGGCCAGAAAACGGTCTATCATGATGCCTTTAAAAATATTCCAGCCCAGAATGCCGCCAAAAACCAGAGCCAGGGCGATGATCATGATCACCATTCTCTTTCGTAGCAAGGAATGTTTTGTCATGTGGTGCCTATCCAAACGTAGCATGTAATTGAGCAGAATATCATATTTTATGGAGAAATCCATTAAATCTTCCATCCCATTTAGAAAATAACAGTTGATCATATTGCCAACATTTATTACTATCAGCGCACTAATGTAGTGGAGAGGTCATCATGAAGTTAAAAACGTTACTGGTGTGTACAGCGCTTGCCCTGAGCTCCCTTGCTTTTGCCACTGGTTCCCGACACATGCATCAGTCTCCTGTCGATAGCAATAACACCGAATCCGCTGTGCAAAAGAAAATGATGTTGCCTGGTTATTGTCAAATCGAGGTTATTAATCGCAGCTTTGAGCCGGTCAACGTTTCTGGTCGATTCATCGATGGGGACTGGTTAGACCCCTTTACTATCTACCCCTACGAATATCCGCATTACATCAGTTTGTATTATTACGGTTGCCAACCCGGTATGTATTTGACAATCAGTAATGTGAATGGACACCTGATATATGACAGGTACACGGCGGTTTATCAGGTAGTTACGGTTCAGGCCAGTGTTGGCCAGCAGCCATCGCGGGTGAAATTAGAGCCCAAGGCCAAATAACCCTGCAAAAAACCTATTCTCACTGCCCCTGTACCCCATGACAGCCGAGTCTGGTTGTGGTACTCTGAGGCAGTTTTTTGTTTTTCAGGAATCTCGATCATGAAGCTAATGCGTGTGACCCTTGTTTTCACCATACTGGCCTTACTGGTAGCTTGTGCGGCGACCTCGACATCAGAAAGCACGGGCGAATATTTGGATAGCGCGGCTATCACGACCAAAGTCAAAGCGAAATTAGTGGATGTCCTTGGCACGAGTGGTTTTGCTATCAAGGTCAAAACCTTTAAAGACGAAGTGCAATTAAGCGGTTTTGTCGATAATCCGGTGATTAAGGCACGGGCTGGCAAAATAGCGGCCAATGTTGCGGATGTTCGCCTGGTGCGCAACAATATTGTGGTGAAGTCAACTATCCATTAACAGGGAGTATCTATGTACGATAAGGCTCATAGTATCGCAGATTTTGATCCGGAGTTATGGCAAGCCCTACGGGGTGAAGCACGCCGACAGGAAGAGCACATTGAGCTTATCGCTTCAGAGAACTATGCCAGTCCGCGTGTCTTGGCCGTGCAAGGTTCGTTGCTGACGAACAAGTATGCCGAAGGTTACCCTGGAAAGCGCTATTATGGCGGCTGTCAGTTCGTTGATATTGCTGAAAATCTTGCCATTGAACGGGCAAAACAACTGTTTAAAGCTGATTATGCCAATGTGCAGCCCCATTCTGGTTCCCAGGCGAATGCTGCGGTCATGTTAGCCCTTCTGTCGCCCGGTGATAAAATACTGGGGATGTCACTCCCCCATGGTGGACATTTAACCCATGGCTCATCGGTCAATTTTTCCGGTAAGCTTTACCAGACTATCGAATATGGGCTGGATATTGAAACGGGCTTCATAGATTATGATGCGCTGGAGAAACTGGCTCTGCAGCATCGACCGAAATTGATTATTGCCGGTTTTTCGGCCTACTCGCAAGTCTTGGACTGGGCGCGTTTTCGTCAAATTTCGGATGCATGCGGTGCGTGGCTCCTGGCTGATATGGCACATGTCGCCGGCCTGGTTGCCGCCGGACTGTATCCTTCGCCAGTTCCGTATGCGGATGTCGTCACGACCACCACACATAAAACACTGCGTGGGCCCCGCAGTGGCCTCATTCTAGCCAAAGCGAATGCGGAACTGGAAAAAAAATTAAATTCTGCTGTGTTTCCGGGAATGCAGGGCGGACCCTTAATGCATGTGATTGCAGCCAAAGCCGTGGCTTTTGCTGAAGCCATGCAGACTGATTTTGTCGACTATCAGCGCCAGGTGCTCGTCAATGCCCAGGCGATGGCACAGACCTTGGTCGATCGGGGCTATGATTTAGTCTCCCATGGTACTAAAAATCATTTGATTTTACTGAATTTGACCAAGCAGGGCATTACCGGTAAAGAAGCCGATGCGCGACTGGGGCTGGCAAATATTACGGTCAATAAAAATGCGGTACCCAATGATGCCCGTTCTCCTTTTGTGACGAGTGGCCTGCGACTGGGAACACCGGCCATCACTACTCGTGGCTTTAAAGAACCAGAATGTATCCAGGTGTCACACTGGATTGCCAATATTTTAGATCAGCTGCAAGATGATCAGGTGGTGTCCAAAACCCGAGACGCGGTGCTCGCGCTGTGTCATCAGTTTCCGGTTTATTCCGCTCATCAGGTTTAGGTCTACTATGTTTTGTCCTTTTTGTCGTGCTGATGAAACCAAGGTCATTGACTCTCGATTGGTGGCAGATGGCGCTCAGGTGAGGCGCCGCCGACAGTGCCTGCACTGTCAGGAGCGCTTTACGACCTTTGAAACCGCAGAATTAATCATGCCGGCACTGATTAAGCGAGATGGTCGGCGCGAAGCCTTTAATCTGGAAAATCTGCGTTCAGGCATGCTAAAGGCATTGGAAAAACGTCCCGTCAGCATGGATGCCTTGGAAGAGGCGATTATTCGTATTATGCAAATGATTCGCCGTAAGGGAGAGCGGGAAATTGCCGCGCAGTGGGTTGGTCAATTGGTCATGGAACAATTATACCAGCTGGATCACGTCGCTTATGTGCGATTTGCCTCAGTGTACAAACGCTTCAAAGATATCAGTGAGTTCCGAGACACCATCGACAAAATGAAAGATGGCCATTCTTAATACGAGGTAATAGTGGATAAAGAACAAATTCGCAGCAGACGCCGCTCCCGGCGTCTGGCTTTACAGGCCCTCTACCAATGGCAATTATCAGGGCTTGAGGCATCGGAAATTGAGGCGCAATTTCGGGTGACCAATAATATGGAACGCGTGGATGTGCCGTATTTTTCTGATTTATTCCAAGGGATTATTCAACAGAAAAAGACGGTGGATGAACTGTTTGAGCCGTATCTGGACCGGGAGCTGTCTGCATTGAATCCAGTAGAACTGGCGATTATTCGATTGGGTACCTATGAGCTGGCCTATTGTCCGGAGTTGCCATGGCGAGTGGTGTTGGATGAAGCCATCAATATTGGCCGTGAATATGGCTCAACGGATGGGCATAAATATGTGAATGGTATTTTAAATCAGGTTGCGCAAAGGCTCCGTACCGTTGAAATCAAAGCGGAAAATTCTTAATCCTGGACTTTGGCCATTTTTGTAAAATTAGCTAAAAGCCCGTCTTTGCGAACCAAGTGAAGCAATGCCGTTCGGAGTTTCAATTAAAAATCGATCTGGATTGCTTCACTTGGTTCGCAAAGACGACAATTTTTGCCCTGTTTTCAAAAATAGCCAAAGTCCAGTTAATCAATAGTTTGTGTTTATGGATGAATTTAGTCTGATCGAACAATTTTTTAACCGTCAGCAGCCAGTGCGGTATTTGACACGCGGTATTGGTGATGATGCTGCTATCTTGTCTCTGCCGGCCAATAGCGATCTGTTGATCAGTACCGATACCCTGGTGAGTGGTGTTCATTTCCTTCCGCAATGGCCTGGACAGCTTATCGCGAAAAAAGCAGTCACAGTTAATGTCAGCGACATTGTTGCCATGGCCGGTCATCCCCTGTTTATCAGCCTGGCCTTAACGCTCCCCGCATTGGATGTGGACTGGGTAGCTGATTTTTCCGAAGGTTTCCATGCGCAACTGGCCTATTATGGCTTGCACCTGATTGGAGGCGATACGACGCGGGGCCCCTTGTCTGTGACCTTGACCATTCATGGTACGGTTGCCCAGGGAAAGGCGGTTCGACGGGATAAGGCACAGGTAGGCGATTATATTTTTGTCAGTGGAAATCTGGGTGCTGCCGCCCTGGCCCTGGAGGTGATCGAACATCCGCAACGCTTTCCCAAAGCCCATCAGGACATTTTATTGCAGGCGCTGCAATGTCCAAAAGCCCGTACGGATCTTATCCCTTGTTTACAGCAATTCGCTACAGCCGCCATTGATATTTCTGATGGTTTGGCCGCTGATCTCAACCATATCTGTCAGCAAAGCCAACTGGGCTGTTTGCTAGACTTGGCACAGATTCCCATCCATCCTTTAGTGCGACATTACCTCGGAACCCCCGCCTGTGATTTTGCCATGAGCGGGGGGGATGATTATGAAATCTGCTTTACCGTAGCCCCAGGCATGCGTGATGCCTGCCTGGCCTATTGCCAGAAACAAGGTCTGGCGGTCAGTATTATTGGGCAGATGCGAACAGGAGCCGGGTTATATTTACAGCGGGGAGCAGATGAGGTAGCCATGCCTGCGCGAGGATATCAGCATTTTTAAAACGATGCTTGCTGGGCGGCTCGAAAAGGCTGGCACAAAACGGCAAATTGTGAGCCTGCACAGTATATGGTATAACTATCGCACCCATGTTTCGTGAGAAGCCTATGTTATCCTATGTACAAATGAGAATACGTGTTTTTCAAAACCCCCATTATTTTATGGCCTTCGGCTTTGGCAGCGGTTTGGCGCGTTTTGCCCCTGGTACCTGGGGTACCCTTGCGGCAATCCCGCTCTATTTGCTGATGGCCCACCTGACTCCTTTTTCCTATGCCATGCTTTGTCTGCTCGGGTTGCTATATGGTGTTTGGTGCTGTGGCTATGTCGCCGATGCCCTGGGTGTGCATGATTACAAGGGGATTGTGTGGGATGAAATTGTGGGCTATTGGTTCACTATGGCATTGGTCCCCCCAAGCTTTGCGGCGGTACTTTGGGGCTTTATCCTGTTCCGGTTTTTTGATATTACCAAGCCGCCGCCCATTCGGTGGGTGGATCAACAGGTGCATGGCGGCCTGGGGATTATGCTGGATGATGTCTTGGCTGCGGTTCCGGCAGCGTTGATGTTATGGGGCATGTCTGCCGGGGGGTTGCTGTGAATGAAAATCACCGTGAATTAGTGAGTATCTTTCTGACCGTTGCCATTATTTCGATTGCGCTCTATATCGTACATCGTTTTTTGCCTTCCATGGCCTGGGCGGCGGTTATAGTGATTGCGACCTATCCATTATACAAGCGCTGGCAGCGCTTGTTTGGCGAATGGCATAATACCGCAGCGCTCTTGTTTACTCTGCTGTTAAGTGGTTTTATTTTATTTCCGTTAAGCTGGTTACTGACGCTTTTGGTCAAAGAATTTCAGTTGTTAATTAATTACTTGCAGCTTTTGAATCGGCAGGGTGGGCATGTGCCGGATTTTATTCAGTCTTTTCCTCTGTTTGCTGAGGAGTTGCAGCACTATTGGGAGGATAATATTGGCCAGCCTGGCAAAGTGCGCGAGTTTTTATCTAATTTGCATTTGAGTTTAACACCGGCCAGTTACTATTTAAAACAAATTGGGATGAATATTGCCCACCGTGGTTTTCAACTCGGCTTTACTTTTCTCACCTTGTTTTTCTTTTATCGGGATGGCAACAAATTATTTGAGCAGATTAATCATGTAGGAGAGTTCTGTTTGGGCCGTCGCTGGTATCGTTATGCGGAACGTTTGCCTTCTGCCCTGCGAGGGACGGTCAATGGTACGATTGTGGTTGGCTTGGGTGTGGGTCTGCTCATGGGGATTTGCTATGCCCTTGTCGGTTTTATCGCCCCAACCTTAACCGGATTTATCACAGCGCTGGCAGCTATGATCCCGTTTGTCGTCCCTTTGGTTTTTGCCGTCGTGGCGTTCATTTTATTTGCGTCCGGTAATTTGATTGCGGCGATTATCGTGGTGATATGGGGAACGCTGGTGATGTTTATTGCCGATCATTTCGTCAAACCAGTATTAATCGGTGGCGCTATTCAGCTGCCATTTCTGGCGGTTTTATTTGGTATTTTGGGTGGAGTGGAAACATTGGGCTTACTGGGATTATTCATAGGCCCCATTGTCATGGTCCTGTTTATTACCTTGTGGCAGGAATCACAAGTAGGTGAACGAGACGTTTTGGTGCTAAAATAGTACTAACATGGTGTTTAATGCCAACCCATGAGGGGTCTGATTTTTCTTGCTATGGGCACCTTGTTTTTTAGCCTTGCTACCCCAATGTATGGGCTTAAGTATGCGGAGGTATCTATGAATAAAAACTGGCCTACTAAAGAAAAAGATTTAATCACGGCACAGCGTATTATGGAGGATTATGCCAGCCGTCATAAATTAGAGGCTTTAGGTTTATTTGAGGTGGTGGTGGATGAGATTGAGAAAAAAATGGACTTCCGGCTTTCTCCCTGGGTCGCGGTGCTGGCCGAACACTTTCAAAGTCAATACGGTGAAGCTCAAGGGGATTATATTACCCGTCAGGTGATAAGCCGTTGTATGATTAAAAACCAGACCATCCACTAGTCCGTTTTTTTGTGCTGGCAGTGAAGGGGCTGTTATCGATGGGAGCAGTAAGCGGGGTTTTGGAGCGCGCTCGGCCTGCCCACCAGTCACAGAGCTTACTTGGTAAACCGCCAAATGTTAAGGGAAGTGCCCCACCCCCCTTCTTTTCAAGGAGGGATCTTTCTATCATATTGTGTTATCCTGTCTGGCTATTTTTTTGATTGAGCGAGAAACCCATGAACCAATCCATTACTGATATGGAGAAGGTTTTTGCCCCTGCTGTGCTGATCCAAGGACGACAATATCAACAAAATGGCCACATTATGAATTTACGTATTAGTGATGGTCTTTTGCATGCCAGAGTGCGAGGCAGTCAGCGACAGATTTATGATGTCTATCTTAATCTTAAAGACTGGCCGTTTTCGCCGGCACGCTGCACCTGTTCGGTTGGGCGAAATTGCAAGCATGCGGCCGCCGCCATGATGGAATGCCAATTACAAAAAGATAAGTACCCAGGCTCTGCCAATACGAGCGGTAAAGGGGAGGGTGTTTTTTCACAATGGTTGCAAACGATCGCGCTTCCACCTGCTATACCCGCTTCAAGAGGGCCACGCCAGGGTGCTCTGCTGTATATCTTGCAAACGACAGGGCAATCCCCAACCTGGACCCTGCGCATACGGCTTGCCGTGGCCCGAAAACTAAAAAATGGGCGCTTGGGGAAAATCAAATGGCTGAGTGATATCAACGAACCGTATACTGATTTTGCTGACTTGACTGATGACGCTATCCTGACCGAGCTGCTGTATCTACAACCGGAGGCAATACCACAGCAGAGTTTGAAAATAAAACACCACAAATATCTGCAACACATACTAGACAGCGGACGTTTGCTGGATAGCGAACAACGGCCGATACAGCAGGGGAGGGCACGGGATTTAGTGTTGCGCTGGGAGTTACAACAGGATGGCTCACAGGGTATGCGGATACGGGATGCCAGCGACAGACCGCTGGAGCTTATCATGTTGGACCAATTATGGTATCTGGATGCGGATGACAATGAAATGGGTCCGTTGCATAGCCCTTATAGCACAGAAGGACTAGCGCAGCTCTCCCACCTGTCGCCGATCAGCTTATCTGAACTTGAGCGGGTTAGCGCCCACTTACAACAGGACTATCCCCAGCTTCCCCTGCCACACCAGTTTTCCGAGCGTCAAGCTGTGATGGGGCAGCCCTCCCTTGGCGTGCATTTTTATGCCCATAATTGGCAGGTCGACCAAGCAGTGGTCAAGGGTATCGTGCCGCCGGAGGAGTGGCTGATAGACTTCAGCGGTTTTGCCGCGCTCTATTATTGCGTATTATGCGTGCAGTACGATGGGATAACCGTAGCAGCGAAAGCCGATGAGGATAGCCTTTATTATCTTGAGGGCCAAACCCTGGTTGAAGTGCAGCGGGACAGGCTTGCAGAAGAACGGTTACTCAGGCAGTGCAAAGCGTTGCTGAGTCCTGATAGCACGGCTCTGACCCGTCTTCCTTTTCAGGGGGGCTATTGGTTAGCCCAGTACAACAGTCTGCAGGATGGCCAGAACATTATGCAGGCTTTGGTGCCTTCGTTACGCGCGCAAGGATTCAAGGTATTTTTGCACCACTCTTTATATGATGAGATTATCCATAGTGATGACTTTGAGTGGTATTCCGATAGCCGTGCCGAGGGAGAGCAGTTTTTTTCCTGGCAATTGGGTATTATTATTAATGGCAAAGCAATCAATATTGTGCCGCTGGTTGCCGAGCTGATCGCGAGCCATGATGCCAAAGCCTTGGACGCGCAGGACGATCAGCACTTAGTACTCCTGAAGTTACCTCAAGGAAAATGGTTGGAAATACCCATAGGGCGGATCAAACCCCTGATACGGTTGATTCTGCAATACGGGGTGAAAAAAACACTGAAAGAAGAAAACATACAGTTAAGCCGCTATCAAATTTTGCTGATGCAGGAGACGGAGCTGGCAACGCTTGCCACCAATGCGCGTTGGCAGGGACAGGAAAGTCTGCGCCTACAATTACAGCGTTTACAAAATAAGAGTATACCAGATGTTGAGCCGCCGGCTGGTTTGCAGACAACGCTGCGCGATTATCAATTACAGGGATTACATTGGTTACAATTTTTACGGCAGACGCAGTTCTCCGGAATATTGGCCGACGATATGGGGCTTGGAAAAACAGTGCAAACGCTGGCCCATCTGCTCCTGGAGAAAGAACAGGGGCGTTTGCATCAGCCAAGCTTGATTATTGCGCCCACCAGTTTGGTCGGAAATTGGTTTAACGAGGCGCAACGTTTTACTCCCGGTCTAAATGTGCTCATTTTTCACGGCCAGGATCGGCATCAGGATGATTTTAGGCAATATGATATTATCATCTCAACCTATGGCCTTATCCAGCGCGATAAAGCGCGTTTTTGCGAATGCCACTTTTACTATTTGATTCTGGATGAAGCTCAGTTTATCAAGAACAATAAAACAAAAACAACGCAGGTGATTCAGCAATTGAAGGCCCGCCATCGCTTATGCCTTTCCGGAACCCCGCTGGAAAATCATTTGGGTGAATTGTGGTCGTTGTTTCACTTTTTAATGCCAGGTTTGTTGGGTGATGAGCGGCAATTTAGGAAGTATTTTCGCAATCCGATTGAAAAAGAAGGCAATAAGGAGCGCCAGCGGCTTTTAAGCGGTCGGGTGCAAACCTTTATTTTGCGCAGAAATAAAAAAGAAGTGACCAAAGAACTGCCTCCCAAGACCGAAATGACCCGGATGGTTGAACTGAAAGGTAATCAGCGTGATCTCTATGAGGGTATCCGCATGATGATGGAAAAGAAGGTACGGGAGGCGATTGCCAGACAGGGACTGGGTAAAAGCCATATTGTGTTGTTGGATGCCTTATTGAAATTACGTCAGGTCTGTTGTGATCCCCGTTTGCTTTCTATCCCCGCCGCTCAAATGGCGCATGGGCAATCAGCAAAACTGGAGTTATTACTGGAGTTATTGGACGGTTTACTGGATGAGGGACGTAAGGTATTGGTCTTTA
Organism: Legionellaceae bacterium; assembly: GCA_020831865.1. GTDB lineage: Bacteria > Pseudomonadota > Gammaproteobacteria > Legionellales > Legionellaceae > JAFIFT01. Next base: position 51,139 of record JAFIFT010000007.1, read on the forward strand.
GTCAATTCACCTCCATGTTGATGCTGATTGAACAGGCCATAATACAACGCGGTTACGGTTATCTTAAATTAACGGGACAAACGCGACACCGACAGCAATTAGTTGATCGCTTTCAGGCAGGAGAAGCCCCGATTTTTTTGATTAGTTTAAAGGCGGGTGGAACTGGATTAAATCTGACTCAGGCTGATACGGTAATCCACTATGATCCCTGGTGGAATCCGGCTGTGGAAGATCAGGCAACCGATCGTACCCATCGTATCGGTCAGGATAACCCAGTGTTTGTCTATCGTTTGATTGCCAGAGGAACGGTAGAGGAAGTGATTCTGCAGATGCAGGATAGAAAACGTCAACTGATTGATGGTGTCTTTGCCCCACAAGAGCAAGGTGGGTTCAAATTATCAGCACACGATATCGAGCAGTTTTTTGTATCATTGGATTAGGGGCTGTCAATGTCGTGGAAAGTCATGCCAATGCTCAGGGTTGATCATATAAAGGCCAGGAAGCTGCACATCGACAAGCCTGCCAAGGCATCGCTGATGCGATACTGCTGCAAACAGTGACCTCCAAGACGACATATCCTGATGGCCTTGGTGAGTTCACATTACCGCATCCAACGTTTTGGAGTGGACCCGTAAGTGCGGCGCAGACTAAAACAGCGGAGCCACAAACCTGGAGTGGATGTACTATCCAATACGTTATTTTGATGAGATACCGCATGCTACCTATGAACCATTGCTCCTGTGACGTAAGTATTGCTATTAGGAGCAATGGGACTAAAGCAAGCACAATCTGACATGTCTCTGCCGGAAAAGGGCTCGCTTACACATTAAAACGAAAGTGCATGACATCCCCATCGCGCACAATATAGTCTTTGCCTTCCACACGTAAACGACCGGCATCTTTGGCGCCTTGTTCGCCCTGATATTGTACAAAATCATCATACGCCGTCACTTCTGCGCGGATAAATCCTTTGGCAAAGTCGGTATGAATGACGCCGGCTGCCTGGGGAGCGGTAGCCCCTTTGGGGATAGTCCAGGCGCGCACTTCTTTAATACCGGCTGTGAAATAGGTTTGCAGGCCCAGCAGTTCATAACCGGAGCGAATGACGCGATTTAATCCCGGTTCAGATAAGCCCATCTCCTGCATAAACTCCAGCCGCTCCGTCTCTTCCAATTCAATCAGCTCAGCCTCGGTAGCAGCACAGATAGCCACAATCGATGCATTTTCTGCAGCAGCAAGGGCGGTGACCTGATCCAGTAAGGGATTATTTTCGAAGCCGTCTTCATTGACATTGGCAATATACAAGACTGGCTTTGCGGTCAATAAGAAAAAGCGCTTGACGACCAGCATCTCTTCAGCGGTCATTTCCAGGGTTCGAACCGGATTTCCCGCACCGAGCCATGCGATAATCTTTTCTAAAATTTGTTTTTCCAGCACGGCGTCCTTGTTGCCGGACTTGGCGCTTTTCCCCGTGCGCAGCAACGCCTTTTCAGCAGACTCCAGATCAGCCAGTGCCAGCTCGGTATTAATGACCTCAATGTCATGTAAGGGATGCACTTTGCCTTCTACATGCACCACATCATCGTTTTCAAAACAGCGTACGACATGACCAATGGCATCCGTTTCGCGGATATTAGCCAGAAACTGGTTGCCCAGCCCCTCGCCTTTGGCGGCTCCTTTCACCAGGCCTGCAATATCGACAAACTGCATTGTGGCCGGCACAACCTGCTGAGGTTTAACGATGTCATGTAAAACCATCAAGCGAGGATCGGGAACGGTCACAATGCCAACATTGGGTTCTATGGTACAAAAAGGGTAGTTGGCCGCTTCAATACCCGCTCGGGTTAACGCATTAAAAAGTGTGGATTTCCCTACATTGGGTAAGCCGACAATACCGCATTTAAAGCCCATATATCCCCCTGGATGGTTGTCGTTAACGATTCAGTTCATTCATGGCAATCGCCAGATTACCTGCTAATATTGGCTCCATGACCGCCAAACCTCGGTCAATCGCATCATAAATCAGTTGCCTGTCCTGTTGGCCTGGTTTGCCCAGTACATAGGAGGATACCATATCCTTATGCCCGGGATGGCCGATACCAATGCGCAGTCGGTGGTACTCATTGCTGCCTAACTGCTGGATAATGTCGCGCAAGCCATTATGGCCACCGTGTCCACCGCCAGTTTTGAGCTTGAGCCGTCCGGGTTCCATATCCAGTTCGTCATGGACGACCAGGATATTACTTGGGGGAACCTTGTAAAATTGGCACACGGATTTTATTGTCCGCCCACTTTGATTCATAAAGCCCAGAGGCAAAAAGGCCCTGACCTGATGGCCGCGCCACTCGCAAAGCGCCATCTCGGCATGGTTTTTTTTATCTACCTGGAAGGTGGCGCCACAGCGTTGAGCAAAAGCCTGTACAAACCAGGCTCCAGCATTGTGGCGTGTGTAGCGATAGGCTGCGCCTGAATTTTGCAGACCAAAGATCAGTTGGATGCTCATAGATTGGAATCATTGATAAATAAAAACGATAACAGGAAACAGACCCCCTTTGCTAACCTGAGCACAGCGGGCCTGTTGGCAACACAGATGAATCAAAGCGTGAATGGGATTAACCTGCGTCGGATGCCTCCGCTCCGTCATCCGTTGCGGCTGCTTCACGTTGGGGTGCATGCACCGCTACCACAGGATGGTCGTGATCTTTATCCTGAATTTCAGTCGCCAGAGTAACGCCCTTGGGCAGCTGAATTTCTGACAAATGGATGGTAGCGTCCTTTTCCAGGTTTAATAAATCAACTTCGATAAATTCTGGCAGATTACGAGCTTGACAGCGGATTTCTATCTGGTTCATCACCCGGTTGATAATGCCACCGGCCTTGACCCCTTTACAGCTTTCTTCATTGACGAAATGCAGTGGTACGGTTTTAACCAGCATGTCTTTGGCTGAAACGCGTTGTAAATCCATATGCATGATAATGGGTTTGTAAGGATGGCGTTGCAAATCTTTCAGGATGACCTGCTCTTTCGTGCTGCCCAGTTTAATATCAAACACTGAAGAATAGATGGCTTCGTTTTCCAGCGCTTTGACCACCTTATTGTGCGGAAACATAATGTTTACCGATTCTTTGTCACCGCCATAAATGATAGCGGGAACCTGATTTTCAAGACGACGCAGGCGGCGGCTCGCACCTTTCCCTGTATCGGTTCTTTCTGTTGCTTCTAATACCATATTTGACATAAAATTCTCCACAGAATAAATAGTAAGGCTGCTTCGCGACCAAAACAGCCTGCAATTCAGAATCATAGAACGTGTTTCCGTCTGCGATAAAAAAGTTTTTAGCGACAGTGGGCATTGGTCTATTTCCCTTACGGGCGATGCAGTATACAATAATTTAAATTCAACTTGAAGTCATTCGCGTAATTTCATACAATAGGCGCCTTTGTTGAACGTGAATGGCCATAGCGGCGCATTGGAGAACTTGAGTATGTATGCGGTAATTAAAACTGGCGGTAAGCAATACCGGGTGAAAGCAGGGGATGTCCTCAAACTGGAAACATTGTCAGCAGATGTTGGCAGCGAAATTCACTTTGATGAAGTGTTGATGATTACAGATGGTGACAAGACCAGCTGTGGTACGCCTTTATTGGATAAAGCATCGGTACAGGCGAAGGTTCTGGGCCATGGCCGGCATACGAAAGTTAAAATCATCAAGTTTCGTCGTCGTAAGCATCATATGAAACAGGCAGGGCATCGCCAAAATTATACCCAGGTCGAAATTACTAATATTAAGAGTTAAGTGAGGATTTAATAATGGCTCATAAGAAAGCAGGTGGAAGTACCCGTAACGGTCGCGATTCGAATCCCAAGTACCTTGGTGTCAAGCGCTATGGCGATCAGTATGTGAATGCGGGTGAGATTATTGTGCGACAACGCGGTACGCGTTTTCATGCTGGAAATGGTACAGGTTGCGGCCGGGATCACACGATTTTTGCTCTGGTTTCCGGTGTCGTTCGCTTTGTCGAACGGGGTGCGAAAAAGCGAAAATTTGTCGATGTTATCGAAGTTGCTGAGTAGATTGTAAATTCAGATTACGTAATGCGGCGTTGTTATTCAGGAGCGGACCGGCTTTCAGTCAACACCGTTGTTGAGTAAGGGCGTCGCTGTCATTTCATGATGAATGTTTCGTACTCCCCGGTCAAGGATATTTCTTTGTCTTCCAGACCTCACTGGATCGATCGAGCTACAGACATGAGACGCCCCCAGGATGCAGCAGACGGACGGAAGAAATGTGCCCTGAGCCCCTACGTATTCCGTATCCCGCTGCGGTGGTGAGGATGACGTGGGACTGGCCTACGCAGAACGTCCTGTTGCATAACCCGAGTTAACAACCTAAAAGAATGCCCATGAAATTTGTAGATGAAGCACTAATCAAGATCAATGCGGGAAACGGTGGTCACGGCTGTCTGAGTTTTCGTCGTGAGAAATATGTGCCCCGAGGCGGCCCTGATGGCGGTGATGGGGGCGATGGGGGGTCAGTATATTTGCGTGCAAATACCAACCTGAATACCTTGGTGGACTTTCGGTATCAGCGTCACTTTAAAGCAGAGAATGGTCAACAAGGCATGGGCGGCAACTGCACGGGTAAATCGGGTGATGACCTCTATATTGACGTGCCGGTTGGCACGATGGTGTATGATGTCGATAGCCAGGAATTGATTGGTGATGTGAATGCCCCCGATGCCTGTGTGCTGGTTGCGCAGGGCGGTTTTCATGGACTGGGCAATACCCGCTTCAAAAGCAGTATCAATCGTGCGCCACGTCAAACCAGTAATGGTTCACCAGGGGAAGCACGGCATTTGCGTCTGGAATTGCGTTTATTAGCGGATGTAGGCTTATTGGGTTTACCCAATGCCGGTAAATCGACATTAATTCGCGCCGTTTCAAGCGCCCGGCCCAAGGTTGCCGATTACCCCTTTACTACCCTGCATCCCGGACTGGGTGTGGTGCGTGTGGGGGCGGGTAGAAGCTTTGTTATGGCCGATATTCCCGGTCTGATAGAAGGTGCGGCGGAAGGTGCCGGCCTGGGGCACCGTTTTTTAAAGCATCTTTCCCGTACCAGTATACTGTTGCATCTTATTGACGTGCTGCCGGTCGACGGTAGCTCAGCCGTGGAGGATGCTGAGGCCATTATTGAAGAATTAAAAGCTTATGATGCCCGTTTGCTGGAAAAACCCCGTTGGCTTATCCTCAATAAAATGGATCTGCTTCCTGATGAAGAGAGCAGGGAAAGGATGCGCCAGAGTATTTGTGAGGCCCTGAACTGGCAGGGGCCAGTGTATGCGATATCTGCGTTGGGCGCAGATGGTACAGAACAACTGTGCTATGATTTAATGCAATTGATTGAGCAGATGAAAGAGGCGGAAGCTTAGCCACTCGGCCGCATAATGTAAAACCATAGTACTGCGGCAAGGCACCAGATGTTCCTCACTGCCCAATAGTTCGGCATTTTGATATTCAATCGTGATTTTGCTTTTTCCTTCTTTAGCGGGCATACCTGCCCAATACTCATGAAAACCGCGCAGATTAAAATGCACTGGCTGTAGCGGAGTAGTCGTGAACTGTACTATTTTGTGGTTTTTAGGACTTTGAATCAGACTTTGTAAAATACCACCACTGACCGTATCATGAATAGAAAAAGGTATGGTCCAATTCTCGAGCATCTCCCGTAACCGGCTGGACGCACTTTGATGCAGGGGTGAAATAATATAGGGTTGTAGCAAGGGATCGAGTGTTTGACGAATGTTATCTTTTTCTCCTTTGGGAAAGCGAACTTTTACTTCAACATAAGGCGTTTCCAGACGATAGCCGGTTTGACAAGAGTAATCTGCCAGTGCGTCCTCAAACAGGCGCGCTATTTCACTTTCGGCCACACCAAATAAACGCCAGCGTAAAATATCCTTGCCCGAGTGCTTGCCAGAGACCAGCAGAGGCAAGACATGATCATTAAACATCGGTATGCATTCTCGGGGCGGTCCTGGTAACAAAATGTAAGTATGGCTTGCATTGCGAATCACCGCCCCCATGGCGGTTCCATAGGGATTGGCCAGCAGTTGGCTGCCGGCAGGAAACAAGGCTTGCTGGTCATTATTCTTCGCTTTAGGACTGCCTGCCTTGGCAAAGTAGCTTTGGATATGTTGTGAGGCTTCAGGGAACTCTTGCAATGGGGTCTGTAAATGGCGTGCCAGAGCGAAACGTGTTCGGTCATCACTGGTGGGCCCCAGCCCTCCTGTGATCATGATGATCTCATGCCTGCGGGAGAGATAGGCCAGGCTTTCCAGCAGATCGTCCTCTTTGTCGCTGCAGCACAAATGGCTGCCTAAGGATAATTCTTCCGCACACAATGCCTGGGCGAGTTTTTGACTATTGGTATTTAAGGTATCGCCATGGACGATCTCATCGCCGGTTACTAAAAAAGCAATAGTCATGTTTCAGGTCTCACAATAATGAAGTATTTTTTGGTGATGTGTGGCTTGTCAGGGAAAAATATAATGCCCCATAGCGAGCGGGGTGGTTTTTGCGCTAAGACATATCGGCCATCAGCCAGGGTTAAGGGCTGGTCTTTCACTTTAATCAGATAGCCATCAGTGAACCAGTCAAAAACGGTAAAATCGCGCATTAGGCTGGCAGAATGGCGGATATCATTCGGTAAGTCCTGTTCGTTAAACAAGGGATAGGCCTGATGGCCGGTGATGGTGCTTGTGCCGAGGACAGAAAGCCGCAGTTGCAGTTGCAGCAATTGGCTGTCGGTGCGTGCTATGGCTCGCCAATACAGCGCTGCAGGGGCCTCGGGAACAACGCGGATATGCTCGGCATCCGGCCTGTGTTTTTGAAAATAATGGCTGGCCGCAGTCAGTGCCAGGCTGTGTTGTCGTGCGCAAAACGCCATGAACAGAAGGGCCAAAAAAAGACCAATCACCGCCCCTTTCTTTTGATGATAGATGACGGTAAACGCAATTCCCACCACCAGGGGGGTGGTAAAAAAGGGATCAATGATGAAAATCCAGTCCCAACTGATACGTTGTGTACTCCAAGGCCAATACAAGACCGTGCCATAGCTGGTGCAGGCATCGAGCACACCATGGGTCGCATAGCCAATGATGGCTGCACAAAGCGTGATCGTCCAGCGTGTCCGAAAATAGGGGAAAAGAACCAGGAAGAGGGCTACCAGCAGGCCTCCTGGAAGAATGAAGGACAGCGAGTGGGTAAAATGGCGGTGATAGAGCAAGGATAACAAAGGGTCGTGAGTTGAACGGATGACAATGTCCAAATCAGCCGCCATACCGCCCAGCGCGCCTGCCAGCCAAATTTGATGCGGACGATGTTCGTCATGCCCCAGAATGGTTTGTGCGGCAGCTGCGCCAAGAGCGCCCTGGGTGATGGGATCCATCGCTACCCCCTATGCAGGGTTAATTGGGGATAGGGTATTTCAATCCCAGCCTCATCAAAACGCGTTTTTATTTTTTCTTGTAACAGACTACGGGTAGAAATCACATTCGCCCGTTCTACCCAGAGCATATATTTGAGTTGGATACTGGATTCGGCAAAAGAACTGAGGAGTACGGTCGGGGGAGGTTCAGGAAGCACCGTGGTGCATTCACGCGCCAGTTCCAGCAGAACCTGACGAGCGGCATCAATATCGTTTTTATAGCTGATGTCAATCAATAAATCGATGCGCCGGGTTGGGAAGTAGCTTAAATTGGTGATTTCCGACTTGATCATGGTTTCATTGGGAATACGTACGACACGGTTATCCGGAGTTTTGAGCTTTGTTGATAACAAATCAATAGCGTCAACCGTACCGCCAATCCCTTTCACTTCAATGAAATCGCCAATGAGGAACGGGCGTTCAAAAATCATGAAAATTCCGCTAATCAGATTAGAGGCGGCAGTTTGCGAGGCAAAGCTGATAGCAACTGTCAGCACGCCGGCAGCACCTATCAGCACAGTAAGATTAAAACCTAACTGTTGCAGGGCAGAGACCAGAAAACCAAGAAAAATAGTATAAAAAATCAAACGTCGTACTAAGCTGGCTTGGTGTCGAGAAAAATGCTTCATTGTGTATTTTTCAGCAAATTGCGCAGTGCGTTTGGCAATCATCAGGCCCACTACAAACAGCAGGATAGCGTAGAAAATACTCTTAAGAGGCAGAGTCGACAACCATTGCATCTCGAACTCCTTGTGTTAGTGCGTTATTCCGGCTTTGCTGTACCGACTGGACTATTTTGCAGTGAGCCAGAAAATGATTCAAATCTTCCGGCGTGCCCAGCCCCCACATTTCATCAATGGGCCAGGTTTTGATAGCTTTGCCATCAGCAATCGCCTCATTGTAGACCGGGGCCACATAAAATTCATGATTCACCCGAATGTTTTTGGCTATCATTTGGCGGGCATAGTGGACATAGTCCGCGCCACGTGACCAATAATATATACCTACAGTGGCCTGATTGGAAATGACTTCTTTTTCTTTGAGCAGCGCTACATTACCGTTATCATCCAGACGGACATAGCTCCATTTGGGATGACTGCTGTTAAAGGTTAAAATACCACCATCCACGCCCGGCGCATTCATGCTATGGAAAAAAGCACCGCTTTCCCATTTGATGAATTGATCAGAATTGGCAATCAGCAGGGGAGCCTCATTATCAATATATTCAGCTGCAAGGAGAGTAGAGCAACACGCCCCTTCGGTAATACCGTCTGTAATGACTATTTTACAGCCTGGTGCTATCATTTTTAGCATAGACTCCAGATGGTAGTGTTCATAGTGATCGCGCCGCACGATGAAAATAAAGTTTGCCTTGACATTGAGATTTTCCACCGCCAATTGAATCATCGGTTTTTCACCGATGCTGATAAGCGGTTTGGGGAAACTGTAACCGGCATTGACAAATCGGCTGCCGGCGCCGGACATGGGAATGATCACGTTCATGCTTTCATCGGTCCAGCAGGCTGATGAAACGGAACGAGTCATGGCCTTATAGATGCGATCGACAGACACTTCCGCCGGTGATTTTACCGCACAGAGGTAGGCGCCGGACGCAATCGCCGCTGAGCGGCCCACGTAGGAGTCTTCCACAATGAGCGTTTCTGTCGGCAGCGCCCGCTCGCGAATCATAGCCTGCCAGAAGATTTCCGGATGGGGCTTGGGCGAACGGACGTCCTCGCAGGAAATAAAGGCATCAACATAGCGCATCAGACCCATTTTAAGCAGGATGAGCTTAATCGTGTGTCGAATGGAGTTGGAGCACACATAGATTTTTAAACCGTCTTTTTTGAGCTGTTGAAACAAGTGGGTGATTTGCGGATCTTCACGTAGCACTTCTTCAATAACCTGGAAGGTCAGTTCCTGTTTTTTCTGCCAGATAGTCTCATGGTCAGCCATTTTGAGTCCACGTTCCGCGCTTAACTTTTCTAATTTTTTGCGTGTGCTTAAGCCGTCAAAGTGCTGAAGATGTTCTTTCTTGCTGATGACAAAACGGGGGTCTATCATTTCCAGCGCACGGTTTAAAGCGACAAAATGGTGCTCGCGGGATTCAACCAGCACCCCATCCAAGTCAAAAAGGACTAATTTAATACTCATGAGCGCTCTCTTTTGCTGTTGGTTGTGTTTTCAGGTCCACAATAAGCGACTTGCAATGGCGCATCACTCGCTCGTTTTCGGGTGGTAACTGTTGATAATCACCGTATAACTGGCTGAGAATCACCTCAACGCGGTTGGCGACGGGACAGGCAAGACCTTCAAAGGGAATACGGCGCAAAGGGTAGATGTCATCCCGGTGCACCCGACTGGAATTCACACTGTCAAAGCCTATACCCATCCAGGGGCTGTTGAGCGTCGCGGACTGGGCTATGAGGGTATGCAAATGTTTTTCCAGCCTTTGGCGGGCGGTGAAGTGGCTCAGGCCTTTATAGAGCCAGTAATGATGCCCCGTACGCAAGGTACTGTATTTCGGTTGCAGTAAACGTAATATTTTCTTGGCTCGCCATTTTTTCCATTGGCTACGTTTTTCATCCTCATCGAAGGTGTCATATACAAACACATCAATAAAAAGGCCTTGCTGGTATGGCTCGGATTCACGTTCATGATGCTCGACAAAGTAGCTGTTTTTGTCGCGAATTTTAAGGGGAACGGCCAGGTTGAAATATCCCCGGTCTGTTTGCGGCGTTTGCAAAAAAAGGGACTCTGGCAGCTGGCTGGGGGCAATTTTTAAAAATCGCTCATAACTTTCACGCGGCATGGATATATCAAGATCATCATCCCAGGGGATAAAGCCCTGATGGCGCACGGCTCCCAGTAATGTGCCGCCTTCCAGCCAGTAATCGATACCATTTTCCTGACAAATGTTATCGACGCTTTTCAGCATGTTCAGCATTTTTAATTGTGCCTGGCGCAGGCGCCCGTCCAACATGGGATTATCCACTTAAGTTATCCATTGATTTTGTACGTTTAAAAAAACACATTATAGCGTCCAAAAGGTCGATGGTCTAATCCTCTGTCGCTTCCTCAACTTTCAGTTTTATCGGCTTCGAACCATGCATCGGCATTATCCCATGCTCTGTCGTTGATTGTTCCATCCGTTGCGCGTTCATTACGCAGGTTATCTGCAAGTATATGACACAAAGCAGCGCCACAGGTGCCGAATGCTTGTCAATTTTTATTAGCACGGTTACACTGATAGCTATTGTTGGTTAAAATCATTGAGGTCAGTATGTTTCATGGCAGTATGGTGGCGCTGGTCACCCCAATGTTGCATGGTGAAGTGGATTATCCTCGCCTGGCTGAACTGGTGGAATTTCATATTAGTGAAGGAACGAATGCCATTGTCGCTGCTGGAACAACCGGTGAGGCCGGTACGCTGGATCATGCTGAGAAGCTGAAAGTGATCCAGACGGTTGTCGACCAGGTCAACAACCGTATCCCGGTGATTGCGGGAACAGCCGCGAATGCCACCCGCGATTGTATTGCGCTCACACGTGAGGCTATGGCTATGGGAGTCCATGCGGCCTTGATTATGACTCCCGCCTATATCAAACCTACCCAGGCCGGTTTACTGGCGCATTACCGCCATATTGCTGAAAGTCTGCCTTTGCCGATTATTTTATACAATGTTCCTGGCCGCACCGCCTGTGACATGCTGCCAGAAACTGTAGCGCAGCTTTCCACACATTCCAATATTGTTGGTATCAAGGAGGCCAGTGGCGATATAGAGCGTCTGCGGGCTATTCTTGAGCAGTGCGGTTCGGCTATGGATGTCTACAGTGGTGATGACCTCAGTGCTGCCGATTGGATACTGGCCGGAGCCAAAGGCGCTATTTCGGTGACCGCCAATGTGGCACCGAAAATGATGGCCAAACTCTGCGATCTGGCTTTGGATGGGGCACGAGCCGAAACACTGGCATTGCAGGAAAAATTATTACCGCTGCACGATGTATTATTTGCGGAGTCAAATCCCATTCCGGTCAAATGGGCGGTGAGTAAATTAGGTTTGATGAGTGATGAGATTCGTTTACCCTTGTTACCACTGTCTCGAGTGCACCATGCCAGGCTTGAAGCCGTATTAACCTCGTTAAATTTGTTGTAAGAGTGAGGATGTTTGTGAACAAATTTGTTGTTTTATCTTTGATGAGTCTGTTTTTGGTGGCATGTCAGTCTAAATATGCGACCAATGGTGAAAGTTTGTACCTGAAAAGCCGCAATGGCAGGATGCTGGAAGTTCCAGCGCCCTTAAGCAATAGCAATATTAGTTATTTTTATCAATTAGCGTTACAAACGAACCCGAATCCTGAGGTAAGCATCGTTCCGCCCACGTTGTCCAGCTGACGAAATGGCCATCTCATGATGGAATGAATCTGGGGAATATCCTGCCGGTAGGGATGATAGGGATTGATATGCATAGCGTCTTCCCTGCTGAGGAAGAGGAATTTTAATACGCCAAGGTGCTCAAGCATGCAGGATATCTATCTGCTTTTCATTGTCATTTTTTTGACATTGCTGATGTTCATATGGGGATATTTCCGCTATGACACTGTGGCATTGATGAGTTTACTCTCGCTGGTGCTTTTGGGTATTATCCCTTCGGATCAGGCCTTTAGTGGTTTTGGAAATCCAGCGGTGATTACCGTGGCTGCGGTGATGGTCATTACAGCCGCCATCGGCCAAACCGGCTTCGTAGAATGGTTATTAAAATTATTTGAGCCTTTTCTCGAGAATGCGGTGTTACATATTGGTTTAATCTGTCTTGTGGGTGCGGTTCTGTCGGCTTTTATGAATAACGTTGGGGCATTATCCCTAATGATGCCCATAGCGATACAAAGCGCGCTTAACGCCAAACTATCTCCTTCCAAAATCCTGATGCCACTATCATTTGCCACCGTTCTGGGGGGAATGACAACGAAAATTGGTACGCCACCAAACTTACTCATTTCTGCCTACAAAGAACAAGTGACGGGTACTCCCTTTTCGATGTTTGATTTTACACCTGTGGGGCTTTCAGTGGCCATTGTCAGTTTGCTTTTTCTTGCTGTAGTGGGTTGGCGTCTGGTTCCGGTGCGGCGATCTGCGGACAAATACACAGCAGATATGTATCATATACAGGATTATACCACTGAGATTACTATCCCGGAGCATTCTCCGGTGGTGGGCATGCAACGTTGCGAGCTGGAGAAATTAATTGAGGGTGACTTTACAATTTTAGGTTTAATGCGGGGCAGAAAAAAACGGTTGGTGATCGCGCCGCACGAGGAGTTACAGGCCCGTGATATTGTGATTATACAAGCCTCTCATGAAGATTTGAGTAATTTAATTTCCGCGGGAAAACTGGAGCTTACGCAGGGAGATATTATTTCTCCGGAAAGTTTACTGGGAGAAGAGATTACGACCGGTGAGGCTGTGGTCACCTTTGGTTCCCGTATGGCCGGCCGCTCCTGGCAACAACAGCGTATTCGTTCCAAACTGGGTTTGAACTTATTGGCTATTGCACGTTCCGGCAGAGCCTTAAAAAATCGGCTGAATCATGTGAACCTGAATCCAGGCGATGTGGTATTGGTACAGGGAGCGGCAGAGGATTTCCGCGAAAACATTATTAGCCTGGGTTTGGTGCCATTGGCTGAGCGGGTGATTCACGTTGGTTTTAATCGTAGCACGTTAATTCCTCTCGCTTTGTTTTTGTTGGGTATTATATTGACCAGTACGCAAATACTGGCGGTTGACGTCGCTTTTGTTCTGGTGGTGATATTGTTGGTCGTGTTTAATCTCATTCCCATGCGCCGTGTCTATCAAAGCATCGACTGGTCGATCATTGTGTTATTGGGGGCTTTAATTCCCCTGGGTAATGCTTTAATTAGCACGGGTGCGGCGAAATTAATCGGTGAAACAGTGGTCAGTGTTGCCGGGTTAAGTTCACCCTTGCTGATTATAGGACTCTTGCTTCTGGTGACCATGACCTTATCGGATATCATGAACAATGCGGCAACGGCGGTCATTATGGCGCCTATCGCCGTGACAATCGCCCAATTGATGCATTTAAGTATCGACCCTTTTCTAATGGCCGTTGCGATTGGTGCTTCCTGTTCTTTTTTGACACCAATCAGTCACCAAAATAATACCCTGGTCATGGGGCCAGGGGGGTATAAATTTTTTGATTATCTCTGGTTGGGGATCCCTTTGGAGTTCATTGTTTTAGTGACGTCCTTGCCCCCATTATATTATTTTTGGTTGCGGTAGCGCGCGCAAAGCCCGCCATGCTGGGCGTTATACTTATTTTTCTTCCCCAGGATTGTTTTGCCTGCGCAGAGTGGGTATGCTGAAATGAATTGACGGATGACGATGCTTATGGCGGATATCAGCAAAGAACAAGAAATTACCCAATCCCTTTCCCTGCGTATTGTTGAGGCTCAAAAACACATTCGCATTTTGGATGCGGTGAAATGGGATGAGTCGATCAAAGCTGATTTCTTTGCTCATGGTTGCCAAAAGCAGCCTGCCGTCAACAAAAGCTATTATCAAAAATACCCTTTGCCCTTTAAATCCAGTGAAAAAAAAGAGGAGTTTCGCGCTATATTGCGGGATGCCCGCAATCAGCTGGGACAGTACTCATCGGTAACCCGGCTTTTACGGCGCCGGTGTGAAGAATATATTACTGCGGTCAACATGCTCAATGCCAGAGGTACGGTTTTGTTTAGCGATTTGGCTCAGGAATTATATGGCAGTCCTGATGATGTCTTTTATGTTGGTGGTCCCAAACTGAGTGAAATGGGCGCGCAATTATTTGGGGTGCTGGATGCCCTGGATATGCATCTCCAAACGCAGGCGGATGACAAAACCTATACCCCTGAGCAGGCTCAGTTGCAATTGCAAGAGCGTTTAGCTCGTTTCTTTATTCATCATCCCGGCCGCGTTACCGTATCGGTCAGTGATGATATGGTAGCGGATGCCGCAGCCGGGGCTGATAAAATTAAATTAAGTCAGCGCGCCATGTTTAGTGAGCGTGATCTGGCCTATCTGGAGGTGCATGAAGGCTGGGTACACGTCGGTACGACACTGAATGGCATGATGCAACCTTATTGTGCTTTTCTATCCAAGGGTTCGCCGTCTTGCAGCGTTTTGCAGGAAGGGTTGGCCGTCATTACGGAGGTGTTTACTTTTTCTTCCAATCCGGCTCGGCTGCGCAAGATCACCAATCGCGTCATTGCGCTCGATATGGTGGAAAATGGAGCCAGCTTTGTGGACGTGTACCGGTATTTTGGTGAATGCGGGTTAAACGCAGAAGACAGCTATAATCATGCGGTACGTATTTTTCGAGGCTCCACACCAACCGGTGGAGCCTTTACCAAGGATCTATCCTACGCCAAGGGCTTTGTGCAAATTTATAATTTTATTTTATTTGCCATCGCCCAAAACCGCATTGATATGCTTCCATTGCTGTTTTCCGGTAAAATTGTGTTGGATGATCTGCCCTTATTAGCGGAATTGAAAAAAAATGGGCTGCTGCGTGATCCGGCATATATTCCAACGCCCTTTCGTGATTTTTCCGCATTGAGTGCCTGGTTAAGCATGTCGCTATTTTTAAATAAATTTGATATGGAGTTGGTGCAAAACAATTTTCAATTTTTACTGGCGGGCAGCTCAGTCAAATAAGCCTGCAGGTTGAGCAGGGCAAAATCATACTTTGCCAATGATTACAAGATTATGACCGTGTGCTTTTTTGATCGACTGGTTAAATATTAAAATGGTTTTTTAGTTAATATGGTATGATCTTGCCCTGGGAGATTGGGGGCTAGAGCCCACAACGTATTTAAGGTAGAATGAGCATGTGTATTGTCTTCCAAACCAAGAGGATGCTATGACCTTTGTCGTAACTGAACAGTGTATCAAGTGTAAATATACCGACTGTGTGGAAGTTTGTCCGGTAGACTGCTTTTATGAAGGCCCCAATTTTTTAGTTATTCATCCCGATGAATGCATTGATTGCGCGTTATGTGAGCCTGAATGTCCAGTTGACGCCATTGTTTCGGAAGATGACTTGAGCGAAGATCAGCAAAAATTTCTGACGCTTAATGCAGAATTAGCGGAAAACTGGCCTAATATTAATGCCAAAAAAGAAGCGCCCTCCGATGCCAAGTCCTGGGAAGGAACGCCGAACAAGTTTGATCTGTTGCAGAAAGAGTGGGAGAGTTAAGTTCCACAGGTGAGAATTTGGTTGCACAGTGCCAACGGGTATTGTCAGCGAAGGGTCGCCTGAAAACCGCGTTGCCAGGTTTTGTATCGCGCGATGCGCAGATAGCCTTGGCGGTTGCCATAGCGGAGACAATAGAGGCTAATCAGGTTTTGGTTGCTGAAGCAGGTACCGGAACCGGTAAAACCTTCGCCTATCTCATCCCTTGCCTTTTAAGCGGTAAAAAGGTTTTGGTCTCCACCGCAACCAAAACCTTACAGGATCAGCTGTATTCCCGAGATATTCCAGCCTTGCTGCATGCCCTGGGTTTGGGTTTGAAAGTGCAGAATCTCAAAGGACGAGCCAATTATATTTGTCGATACCGCGTCCAACTGCATAGTGAAGAAGGACGTTTTAATCAATTGAAAGATGTGCAGGAATTGCAACTCATTCGGCAACGTGTCGGACGACTGCAGGAAGGGCTGCGCTCCGAGCTCACTGAAATTGCGGAAGACTCCACGGTTTGGCCGCACGCAACCTCGACTACGGATAATTGTCTCGGTGCAGACTGTGACTTTTATCAGGATTGCTTTTTGGTTAAGGCGCGACGCAGGGCTTTGGAGGCGGATATCGTAGTGATTAACCACCATCTCTTTTTTGCCGACTCGCAATTAAAAGAAAGCGGTTTTGGTGAGTTGTTGCCTGGTGCGGACGTGGTGGTGTTTGATGAGGCACATCAGATTCACGACATTGCTACCCATTTTCATGGTCAACACTTCAGCACCCGTCAATTGCGTTTGCTCTTTGATGATCTGGTGCAGGAGTGGCCTTTGACCGATTTGGCCCACCAACCCTTTAAAAGCCTCCATCTGCAATATACCAGGATTGTGGATCAATTATTGTTAGCCTTACCGAATCGTGATGAGCGCTATGCCTGGAACAGCTTGTTACAGAATAAAAATTTTATCATTGCCTGGGAAAAGTTAGGTCAATTGCTGGCAGAAAGTATGGACGTGCTCAAAGAAGTCGATTGCTCTGGGCAGCAAGGCTTGCGGAAAGCCTGCGAGCAATTGCAGGAGCTGGCGAGCCTAAGTCAGCAATTTCAGGCGCATCAGCCAGGTTCTATTTACTGGGTTGAGCGCCATAAACAAGCGGTTACGTTTCACATGACCCCCTATGAAGTCGGCGAGCTCTTTTCAGACACCATGGCGCGCCAGCCGATGAGTTATATTTTTACCAGCGCCACGCTGACCATGGCGGACTCCTTTAGCAGTTTTACCAAACCCCTGAGCCTGGACAAGGCTCGTTGCCTTATCTTGCCGAGTCCTTTTGATTATCAGCAACAGGCCTTGCTCTATTTACCCCGATCGTTACCAGATCCAAAAGATCGCAAGTACTATGAAGCGCTGCTGGAACAGGTCATTCCGGTGATAGAAGCCTGTGGTGGACGTTGTTTTTTTCTTTTTACCAGCCACAGGGCTTTAAAATTGGTTGCAGGTTTGCTAGGCAATCGGCTAAAATTCCCACTCTTGGTACAAGGTGAAGAATCGAAATCCATTTTACTCGCGCGTTTTCGCCAATTGGGCAATGCGGTGTTATTGGGTACAGCGACCTTCTGGGAAGGGGTTGATGTCAAAGGAGAGGCTTTGTCTTGTGTAATTATTGACAAGCTTCCCTTTGCCAGTCCTGCCGATCCGGTTACCCAGGGCAGGATGGCTCACCTGCGCCAACAAGGATTATCTGATTTTCATGAATTATCCTTACCCAATGCGGTCTTAGCCTTAAAGCAAGGGGTAGGGCGGCTGATTCGGGATGAAAATGATAAAGGGGTATTAATTATTGCTGACCCGAGATTAACAGGCCGTGCTTATGGCCAGGTCATCTTCGCCAGTTTGCCCAAGGTCCCGCGCACCCGCGATCAAACGCGGGTATTGGCTTTTATAGAGGAGTTAGCACTCGAAAATGAAACTGCTTGCACTGGATAGTTCCACCGAAACCGCGCAGATTGCGCTAAGTGACGGGCAGAATGATCTGTTACGTGAACTGACAGGGGTACGTGAACACTCCCGAAACATGCTGACACAAATTGATGCCATACTGGCTGAAGCCGCCTGGCCTTTGTCTAGTCTGGACGCGGTGGTGTTTGGTTGTGGTCCGGGCAGCTTTACCGGATTGCGGGTGAGCTGTGCTTTGGCACAGGGTATTGCCTGGGCGCGTGATTTACCACTGTATCCTGTAAGCTGTCTGGCCAGTATCGTAGAGCGTGTGCGGCAATCCTGGCAGGATGCGCCTGTTTTAGCGCTGATGGATGCGCGAATGCAGCAAGTCTATTGGAGTTTTGTTCCTTCGGGCTCGTATATTGGTGCTGAACAGGTCAGTGAAATACAAGCGATTACGCTTGATGCGACTTCTTTTATTCTGGCGGGTAAAGCCTACACCCCTTATCTGGAACATATGCCTCAATTTCTGCACAATAAAATCGAGCGACAAGTGGAACAGGGGCCGGATGTGGGGGCGATGATGAGCCTGGTGCGGCAGGGTATGATTCATCCGGTGAGCGTGGAAAAAGCGCAGCCGGTGTATATACGTAATCAAGTAACCCAAGGAGTTTCCAATGGATAGACATTTGTTAGACATTTTGGTTTGTCCTTTATGTAAGGGAAAATTAATCAAGAAAGGACATGAGTTGATTTGCAAATTTGATCGTCTGGCCTACCCTGTTCGTGACGGTATTCCCGTGATGCTCGAACAAGAGGCACGGCTTATCCCTTTAGATGAAAAAGAGACCTTATGACGCAGCCTTTTCATGTGATCATTCCTGCACGCTACCATTCTTCGCGTTTGCCGGGAAAGTTATTGATGGATATTCATGGGCAAACCGTTCTGCAACGGGTATGGAAGCAAGCGATGCGAGCGCACCCTGCTACAGTGACGATTGCCACGGATAGTGAAGAAATAGCCCACCATGTTGCTGGCTTTCCGGCCCACTGTGTCATGACCAGCAGCAAACATCAAAGTGGCACAGACCGTATTGCTGAACTGGTCAACAAGTCAGATTTTGCGGATAACGATATTATTGTGAATGTGCAGGGTGATGAGCCGTTTATCGCTCCGGAGCTTATTGTACAGGTGGCAGAGGTTTTGGCTCTGTCTACGGCTTCACTGGCTTCACTCTATGCCGCCATTGAAAGTCGGGAGCAATTTCATAATCCCAATATTGTCAAGCTGGTTTTTAACCAACGGCAGCAGGCGTTGTATTTTTCACGCAGTGCTATACCGGCTCATCGTGATGATGTGGACAGTATAGCAAATGCCTGGCGGCATATCGGGCTGTATGCCTATCGCGTCTCTTTTCTCAGACAATGGCCGCAATTACCGCCCAGTATGCTGGAACAGCATGAGTGCCTGGAGCAGCTGCGGATGTTGGATGCGGGGTATACAATGCAATTGGCTGAGGCGAACGTGTTACCCGCGCAGGACATCAATACGCTTGATGATCTTAGCGTTGCTCGTCAATATATGGTTGTGGAGTAGATAACTAAAGGGTAAACATCCGCGCTCATTTCGGGAGCAGTCTATCAGAATTATGGCAACTGGATTGATCGATAGAAAAGCATTGTTTTTTTATTGAGCGGCCAGTGGCGTGTCTGGTTTTTTTCATGTAATGTAAAAATTGGTTCATTAGAAAAAAAGGAAAACTATGCGCATACTTTCAAGTCTATTGAGTTTGGTTTTATCTGCCAGTCTTTTCGCTGGTCCCTCCTTTAATCGTATTGTTGTATTCGGAGATAGTTTGTCGGATACCGGTAATTTGTATGAGTATATGGATCATAAGATTCCGCAATCACCGCCTTATTATGAAGGACATTTTTCCAATGGGCCGCTGTGGATTGAGGGTCTTGCTGAAGCCTGGGCACCGGAGAATCCCCAGGATTTTATACTGAATTATGCCTTTGGTGGCGCAGGTGTATCGGAAAGTGATGACGATGCGGATATGTTTACCTTGAAAAAAGAGATCAGTACCTTTCTGAGCGCACATGATAATGTCGCTGATCCTGACAGTCTGTATGTTGTGTGGATAGGAGCGAATAATTATTTTGCGATACCCGATGATGTGGATGGGGCAGTTGAGGAAGTAACCGGCGGCATTCGCCGCGGACTGCAACGTTTATTAGATGCCGGTTCACAGCATATTCTGGTGATGAATATACCCGACCTGGGTACTGTGCCCGTAGCCAGTGAATTTGGTGAGATTGAACGCATGCGGGAATACTCCACGAAACACAATCAGCGTCTGCAATCGATCTTTGATGAACTAAAAAGAGATAATCCCGAGCGCAACTGGTACTTCTATGATGTAGAAGCGATGTTGCACAAGGTCATGCAGAATCCGGAACCTTATGGCATTACGAATACAGTAGATACCTGTTACGATGCTGTGATTGAGAAGGGAAGCGAGCAGCTAATCATGCGTTTTGCCCAGAACATACAGCCTTATTATAAACAGAATTATAACCGTACGGCATGCGACGGTTATTTATTTTTCGATCCGGTCCATCCAACCAAAATCGCCCATTCCAGATTAGCTCTGGAGGTCCTGAAACTCTTCAGCGATGACAAACAGCCTGATGATCAAAGTGACTTGGCCTAATCGCTGGGCTTACTTGCGCTTTTTCTTAATTGGTTGCTGCGCCATACCCTCTGCTTTTTCCGCTGCCGGGCAATATTCCGAGAGCGCCAAAGTAGAGGGAGGTGTGTTGGTTAGCTATGCGGAGTCAGCGCCTAACGGCTTCTATTTTTCCCAGAAAGTGGCGCGGCAACTCGAAACGATGGGTTGGGTGGTCGATGTCCTTTCTTTGAATCGGCTGTCTGATGAGGAATGGCAATCCCATTTGGCAGAAAAGATGGCAGTGATGCGGCAGAAGGTGGGGACGAAACTCGCTGTGATTATGTATGGCGAGGAGTGTGACCGTCTTCTGGAATATTTTACTCAGCCACAGGCCAAACAAGTCGGGGGATTAGTCTTTATTTCCGCGGTGAACGGTGAAAGGTTTTTTTCCAACAGTACGACAGATATTCGCTTACGCTTTCCTCTGCTGGATATTGTTGCCCAATTTGATTATAAACAGGTTTTATCGGATCAGAAAAAACGCCAGAAGCTGGTGCGCAGTGCCTATCAAAGTTATACAGTATCCGGTGCCGATCATTACTACCAATATCAGCTTCCTGTCCTGGTGAATGTTGTGCATCTTTGGTTAGAGGATTTGCCATCCACCAAAATTCACCGGGCGCCGGTGAATCCGGATGTTTAACGCTGTTATTGAACTTCAATCAGAGCGGTCGCGTGGAGTATCATCAGACAGGGCAATCATCAGTGGTTACCAGCCTTTGCTGGCACATATTTGATCATAAGCCTTGCTGATTGTTTGGGTTTTGTGAGTTGCCATTTTTATCATTTCTTCCGGCAACCCCTGCGCGATCAGTTTATCGGGATGGTTTCGGCTCATTAGTCGCCGATAGGCGCGTTTTACTTCGGCTTTACTGGCGGTTTCCGGTATTTCGAGGATGGCAAAAGCCTGTGCCAGGCTGGTGTGGCGAGATGCCTGTTGATAGGAAGAGTGGTGATGTGAGCGCTGGTAGTCTTGTTGGTATTGTGATTGCTGCTGTTCGTTGCGCTGTTTCTGGTATTGTTGGGTGAAGTCTTCATAAAATTGATATTGACGGTAGAGTGGGGCGAAGCCCATTCTTTGAAAAATAGTGTTTAAGGCATCAATTTTAGCCTGACTGAGGCCATCAATTTGCGCAGCGCGATATTGAATATCCAGAAACAAGCGTAACAAGTCCGGGTTATCATGGCAGTTTTCCTTAAGCATGGTCAGCGCTCTTCCCAGATTAAAGCTGGTTTCCTTCCCCTTATTGAAAAGACGTTTGGCTTCTGATTTCTGTGCGGAGTTCAGGCGCATCTCATCCATCAGGCCTTTTGCCATCTGGATTTCTTGTTGGCTGACTCGACCATCGACTTTGGCAATATAGCCCAGAACCAAAAAAGTAGTTTGAAAAAATGCGCGTTGGACATTTTTTCGCTGTTCGGCGTGATAGTACCAATGAGGGCGGGAAAAATGTTGGCTCAGGCCGCGATCAAAGAAGTTACCGATGATAATACCAATGATTGCTCCTACAGGCCCTGCCATCAAGAAGCCAAAAAATGCACCCGTCAGTTTGCCCCACCAGTTTTTACCAGAAAAGAAATTGCGTAAATTCATGTACGGATGGCCTGCTAATGATGATACTCCATTGTACCGGCATCAAAAAAATAAATGAAGTCGGACGCACTATCCTGATTGTAGTATAATGTCGCTGCGATCCAGGTCGCTGACAGGAGAAGATCACTGCATGGTTTTTCTCTGGAGCCGCCTTACTGTATCACCAGAGCGTTTTGCGACTGTAGCCTGGCGTTTCTTTTATCTACAAGAGAAAAATGTATGTTTGTTTTATATAGTGTCGTTACTGTATTATTGTTACCCTTCGTTATTCTGCGATTATATATCAAAGGGGCAAGAGCGCCCGCGTACCGGCAGCGTATAGGGGAACGTTTTACCCTGACCATGCCGCAGCAGTCCAAGGTTGATGTATGGATACACGCGGTTTCCCTGGGAGAGGTGATTGCTGTGGCGCCATTTATCCGCGCATTATTGGCTACGGGCAAGCGGCTAATGGTAACCACGACCACACCAACAGGCTCGGCGAAATTACAGGCGGAATTTGCCGATAGTATTGCGCACCAGTATTTGCCTTATGATTTATTAACTCTACAACGACGATTTTTGCGCATACTGCAGCCTGATACAGTCATTATGGTTGAAACTGAATTATGGCCCAACCTGATTAGAGCCGTGAGTGAGGCTGAGATCCCTCTCTATCTGTTAAATGCCAGATTATCCGCCCGTTCTGTAGAGGGCTATCAAAAAATTCGTTGGCTGATAACCCCAGTGTTACGTCAGTTTACTAAAATTCTCACCCAATCTGCGGAAGATGCTCAACGTTTTCAACGTCTGGGGGTCAAAGCGGCACAACTGGAAAATATAGGGAACATCAAATTCGATAGTGCACCGCCATTGCCTAAAAATCTTGATATAGCCCGCTCCCTGCAAAAGCGATGCGCGCAGCATCGCTTTGTGATTATCGCCGCCAGCACACATGCCTCGGAAGAGGACCAGATATTGGCGCTGTATGCACAGCTAAAACAAGCGATTCCGCATGTGTTTTTGATGATTGCCCCTCGGCATCCCGAGCGCTTTGAGGAAGTGGAGAGGCTGGTACAGCAACGCGGGTACCAATTTGCCAGGCGCAGTCAAGCGGCTACTTGGTCAGACGCCTGTGACGGTGCCATACTTGACAGTATAGGTGAACTCTCTGCCTTTTATTCTATCAGTGATATTGCGTTTGTAGGTGGTAGTCTGGTGCCGGTAGGGGGGCATAATATGTTGGAAGCGTTGTTTGCCGGAGTCCCCGTGATTTGTGGCCCTCATTTGCAGAACTTTAAAGCTATTGCGCGTGATTTACTGGCAGAAGAGGCCATGCTTACGGTTGAAGATAGTCAGCAGTTGGCCGCGGAAATCATCCGTTTGCATCAAGATCACCAGGCACGCGCTGAGCTGGTGCACCGTGCGCAAGCAGTACTGGAACGCAATAAAGGCGCGCTACAGCGCTATATCGAACGGATCTTCCCCAGAGATTGAGTGGAACGATGGTGCACAGCCTCTCGCAGGGAGTGCGCCTACAATATAGGGAAAAAATATGCGCTCCATTGGGCTTTTTTCGATCGTGGGTTGTTTTAGAGCGCGTTGTCTGGTGTTTGACTGTGCGCCCTAAAAAATGGCTTGGCGAGCTGTCGTAAAAACAACAACAGCAGATGCTCGCGCCGGTGGGATTTAATCGGCCTGATTTTGTTTTTCGCGAATTTCTGCCAGAGTTTTGCAGTCGATACATAAGGTAGCGGTTGGCCTGGCTTCCAGCCGGCGCAGACCAATTTCAATGCCGCAGGCTTCACAATAACCGAAATCATCATCACGCAAGCGTTCCAGCGCGTCTTCAATTTTTTTGATCAGTTTGCGCTCACGATCACGGGTACGTAATTCCAGGCTCATTTCTTCTTCCTGGGTGGCTCGATCCGATGGATCCGCATAATTTGTGGCTTTGTCTTTCATGTGTGTTACTGTACGATCAACCTCTTCCATTAAAGATTGACGCCAGGAAACAAGAATGCTTTCCAAATGGGCAAGTTGCCTCTCATTCATATATTCTTCGCCGTCTTTTTCCTCATAATGCGTAATATTATTCTGTTTCACTGTCGTTTCATTCGTCACGTTATTTTCTCTCTTCGGGTGGATGAACACTGCCCTGATTAAAGGGATGGGCTGCTGATAAAAAGTGGAAATAGATCCCTGTAAACGTATCTGAATATTTATAGCAAAATTGTTATGCATTGTCTACGACAGAGAGTAAATTGCCGCTATACCCGTGGTATTTGCAACGTGGCGCCCAATATATAAATAATTTCCTTGAATTTTATTGTATTAAGGCCAATACTATAGGAATATGAATCCAAAAGGAGCTTGTGATGATCGGTGCATTTCTTCATTCGTTTATTTTTGCAAAAGTGCTGGGGCTGTATATGATTGTCATGGCGATTGCCATGCTGGCCAATGCCAGTTATTACCGTGACGTTTTAAAACATATGGATAAGGAAAAAACAGCGGTGCTGGCGTTTGCCTCTTTTTCTCTGGTTTTCGGTTTATTCTTGATCTCAATCCATAATATGTGGGCATGGGAGGCTTATGTGGTGGTCACCTTAACTGCCTGGTTTATTGTGATTAAGTCGGTTTGTTGGTTGACCATGCCTAACTGTATGATTAGCTTCAGTCAAAAAATGTTTTCGGGAAGAGGCTACTACGTTGCCGCTACGATTTTTGCCCTTCTCGGTGTTCTGATTTTGAGTTATTCCGCTTTCTTCGTCCCTTTGATAGAGTGACTTAGGGGGCTGCCTGCATGAAAGCAGGTAGCCCGCGGCATGCCGCGTCAATCTGTTCAATGCGGGGAAAGGCCTGCATATCTACTTTAAATCTTCTGGCATTATAGACTTGTGGAACAAGGCATACGTCGGCAATGCTGACCTGTTCACCCACACAAAACTCAGGCTGGCTTTGATGCTGTTTCAGTTGTCTCTCCAAAGCGCTAAAGCCTTCTTCAATCCAGTGTCGATACCAGTCCGCAATGGCAGTCTCATCGGCATGAAAATGATGTTTCAGATAATTGAGGACGCGTAAATTATTTAAAGGATGGACGTCACAGCTGATAAGCTGCGCCATGCTGCGTGCCAATGCCCGTTGCATGCGGGACCTGGGCAACAGCGCGGGCTCAGGGTAGCGCTCTTCCAGATACTCGATGATCGCTATAGATTGACTGAGATGCACCGCATCGGTTTCCAGGCAGGGAACCAATTTTTGAGGATTGCATTGTTGATAGCGAGCCGTGTGCTGCTCGCCACCATCCTTCAGCAGATGCACCTCAGAGCGCTCGTAGGCAATATTTTTTAGATTGAGCGCAATGCGAACCCTATAACTGGCACTGGAGCGAAAGTAATCATATAAACGCATACAGAGTTATTCCTTGACAAATGCGGTGACTTTTTGATCGATAGCCCCAAAAATGGAAGCGCCCTGTGTGTCGTGCATTTCAATTTTAATGCGGTCGCCAAAACGCATGAAAGGGGTTTTCGCTTGTCCAAACTCAATCGTTTCCAGCATGCGTTTTTCTGCCAGACAGCTGGAGCCCTTACTGCGGTCGCAATTCGATACGGTTCCAGAGCCAATAATGGTACCGGCGGAAAGTTGCCGTGTTTTTGCCGCATGCGCGATTAAGTCCGCGAAGGAAAAGGTCATATCCACACCGGCATTCGGATGACCAAAGGCGTTACCATTCAATTCACTGTAGAGAGGCAGGTGTATTTTTCCATCTCGCCAGCTATCAGCCAATTCATCAGGCGTCACCGCAACCGGGGAAAAACTGCTGGCGGGTTTGGCATGAAAAAATCCAAAGCCTTTGCCCAATTCGCCGGGTATGAGGTGACGCAGAGAAACGTCATTGACCAGCATGATCAGTTTGACATGGGGCAGCGCCTCGGCGGCGGTCGTTCCCATGGCAACATCATCAGTAATCACCGCAACTTCTGCCTCAAAATCGATCCCATAGTCCTCACTGGCCACTAAAATATCATCGCAGGGACCGATAAACGCATCCGAGCCGCCCTGGTACATCAGGGGATCGGTCCAGAATTGCTCCGGCATTTCAGCGCCACGTGCTTTCCGAACTAATTCCACATGATTCACGTACGCACTGCCATCGGCCCATTGGTATGCCCGGGGCAGAGGTGAGCAAAAGGCTTTGGGATCAAAGGGGAAACTTCCTGTCACGGTGGCTTCATTCAGCGCCAGATAGCGTTCTCGTAAAGGTTTTTCCAGTTCGGTCCAGCGTTCTACGGCGATTTGTAAGCTTGGCGCGATATCCGTCACTTTGACCGCACGCTGTAGGTCTTTGCTAACCACGCATAATTCACCATCACGCAATGCGGGGCTTTTTAAGCTGGCTAATTTCATTCGCTCACCTCCAGTTTCCCTCGTCGAATTTGATCACGCTCTATCGCTTCAAATAAGGCTTGAAAATTTCCCTCTCCGAAACCGTCATTGCCTTTGCGTTGTATAATTTCAAAAAAAACGGGGCCAAAAATATTTTCAGTAAAAATTTGCAACAGTAAACCTTTGCTACGGTCGGGTTCGCCATCAATTAGAATTTTCTGTTCTTGTAATTGTGCCAATGGTTCTTGATGCCAGGGAATGCGTGTATCTACCATGTCATAGTAAGTGTCGGGCACATCCAGAAAACGTACCTCGTTTTGACGCAGTTTTTTCACGCTGTTGATAATAGTATTTGTGCTAAGGGCAATATGCTGAATCCCTTCACCGTGATATTCCTGCAGAAACTCTTCAATCTGTGAATGATCATCCTTGGACTCATTTAAAGGAATTTTAATTTTACCGCAGGGGCTGGCCAGTGCCCGTGAAACCAGTCCCGTGATTTGCCCTTTAATATTAAAAAAGCGAATTTCTCTAAAATTAAAAATAGCCTGATAAAAGTCAGCCCATTTATCCATATTGCCACGATAGACATTATGAGTCAGGTGATCAATGTGGACTAATCCGACCTCTGCCTGCGCTTTGGGAGTGGTGGTTGCTACCGGTATCCACTGTTCCTGAAAAAGTGAATGCCGTGCGTCGACAAAGTAGATCACACTGCCGCCAATGCCTTCAATGGCAGGCAGGTTATGTTTTGTCCGGGATGGTTCGTGAAATTCACGGGCACCATTCCTGAGGGCATGACTCAAAGCTTTATCGGCATCTTCTACCACAAAGCCCATTGCACAGGCACCGGCACCATGCACTTTCGCATGCGTGCTGGCTTGTGAGTCAGAACTTGCGTTGACGATAAAATCAATATCGCCTTGCCTGAAATGGATCATATCAGCATCAGTATGCCGGGCGACTTCCTGGAAGCCCATGGCATGAAATTGCTGGGACAGGGCAGTGGGTGACGGTCCTGAAAATTCAAGAAACGCAAAGCCATTCAAGCCACAAGGGTTTTCTCTCATTATAAACTCCTTTTTACATTGTTTGACCTGTTACATGAGTACCGCAGCATCAACCGCAAAAATTTAGGCCGACTGTTGTATTTTCTCTCTGGCGCGTTGGTCAGCAATCAGATTGGTTGGTTTGTCTTCGCGTGCGGAGCGTTCAAAAATTTCCAGCATCGCCGTTTTTATGCCATCGATTTTTTCCGCTACCTGCTGTGCATCATGAAAAAGATACTGGCTGGCTGCAAAAATAAGGCCACCTGAATTAATGACATAATCCACAGCAAACAAGATTCCTTTATCGTGGAGTATCTGGCCATGATAGGCGTGTGCCAGCTGATTGTTGGCAGCGCCGGCAATCATATCGGTTTGTAATTCGTCTATACTTTGTTCGTGTAAAACAGCCCCTAGCGCGCAGGGCGAAAATACATCACAGGACACACGATGGATATCAGCGCTACGGACGCTCTTCGCGCCAAATTCCTTGACAGCTTTTTCAACATTGGCCGGATTCAGATCGGTAACGGTTAATTGCGCTCCTCGCTGGTGTAACAGCCGAGCCAGATGCATACCAACATGTCCGAGACCCTGAATGGCAACGTGTATTCCGTCCAATGTCTCCTGCTGTCGTTTATGGGCAACTGTGGCTTCAATGCCGCGTAACACCCCCAGGGCGGTTGACGGCGAGGGGTCGCCATTGTGCTGTGACAGGCTGGCAACATAGGGCGTATGCTGGTGAACAATATCCATATCTGTCAGCAGACTGCCGCTGTCCAGAGCGGTGATGTAGCGTCCGTTCAGTGTTTCTACAAACTCGCCAAAGGCATGAAAATAAGCGGCTCGGTCAAAATCGGCTTTGGGACGGATAATCACGGCTTTGCCACCACCCAGGGGCAGATTAACCGAGGCTGCTTTATAACTCATGCCGCGTGCCAGGCGCATGGCATCATAAATGGCGCTGTCGGTATTGGGGTACTCAATGAAACGGCAACCACCAAGGGCTGGGCCTAAACTGGTGCTATGAATGGCGATAATCGCACGCATGCCACTTTTGGGGTCAACCTTAAAATGCAAATCCGTAAAGTCATGATTTAAAGCATAATCAAGAAAGTCAGTTTCAAATATCGGGTCTGCGTTTTTTTGTCTTATTAATTCACCGGACATCATTAGTCTTCGCTCCTGAAAATGGGTTTTATGCATTTATAGACCTTATTGATAAAATTAGCAATTATAAAATCGTCATCGCAACGCAGTAAAATACGCATAGATACCTGCCAATACTGGCTCTCCTGCTTTTGCAGACGCTTAAAAAAAGCGGGGTGCTCATTTGTGAAATGATGCAGAGTTGATATACTCTTAAGGTTTATTATACCTACCGAGGAGAGAGGGATGTTTCAATCTATAGCAGCTGTGCTGTTGGTGTTGGGGTTCATGAGCCATGCGGCATGGGCCGATGAGGCGCCCCTGGTGCTGGATAAGGTCAGTTTTCAGTTGAGCGCCAAAGACTGGGTCAGTACGGATAAAGCGTTACTGGAAGCCAGTGTGGATATGCGTTTGAATAACGCAGATATGGTACAGGCGCGGGCAGACATATTGGACAATTTGCAGAAAATTGCCAAAGGGGAATGGCACATCACTCAATTTAACCGCTCCCAGGACAGCTCAGGCCTGGAGCAATTATCGGTTGTAGCACAGGCACGCATTGAGCAAAGTGCATTAACCAATGTGTATGATCTGGCTAAGAAAATCAGCAAGCCCGGTGCTGCTTATCGAATTGACAGCATAGATTTCAGTCCGGGACTACCCGAGCAACAGGCGGCGAAAAACACTTTACGAAGCAAGCTCTATCAGCAGGTGCAGGCAGAAATAGAGCGATTAAATGCGGTCTACCCGGAGCAACATTATACGATTAATCAACTGCTACTGGTGGAAGGGGCGGTGCACCCGGCTAATCTTCCCCGTCGTGCCTCTGAAATGAAGACCATGCTTATGGCCCAGGATGCGGCGGCTGCTCCTATCAGTGTATCCAATGAACTGCTGATGACCGCTATTGTGGATCTGGCATCCAATCGGGTCGCTGGCAAAGTGAAAAGCGCCGAGGCTCAAAAAAATGCTTGAGCCGTTGATTGCCCATCGCGGGGCCTCTGCTTACGCTCCGGAGAATACGATAGCGGCTTTTGATAAAGCCGTGGTCATGGGCGCGCGAATGTTAGAATTTGATGTGATGCTGAGTGAGGATGGTGAGCCTTTTGTCATTCATGATGAGCGACTGAAGCGAACGAGCAACGGTCGGGGCAAAGTCGGTGAAGTGAGTGCCGAGTATCTGCAATCTCTCGATGCCGGAAGCTGGTTTTCTCGTCAATTCAAGGGAGAACCGATTCCGCATTTAAAGCAGGTTTTGCAGTGGTTAATCTTTGCGGGAATACAGGCCAACATTGAAATAAAACCCTTTCCCGGCACTGCGAGCCAAACAGCGATTGCGGTGATGAGCTGTCTGAACCGATTTTGGCCTCCGAATCAAACCCTGCCGTTGATCTCGAGCTTTGATTGGTCAGTGCTGCAACTCTGCCGTCGACTGGCACCCGAAACGCCTCTAGCCTTGTTAATGCATGATTGGCAGCAACACTGGCTTGCAGAAGCTGAAAGTCTGCAGGTCAGTTCCGTCCATCTTAACCGAAAAATACTGACACGGGAGCGAGCGCAATTGATTAAAAGTAAAGGCTATCAACTAGCCGTGTACACGGTAAATCGACGCCGACAGGCGCAGAAGTATTTTGATTGGGGTGTGGATGCTATCTTTAGCGATTACCCTGATTTACTGAAATGAACACTCAGTTCGCACCAACTGGTAGAGCAGGGCGCATAGTGAGCACGTTGGGTCTCCTGCTACTATCCTTTTCACTGTGGTCGAAAGCCATACCTATTGCCTTTTGGCATTCTTTTGCCGGACAACTGGGGGAGGAGTTACACCAGCAAATCCAGCTTTTTAATCAGACGCAGAACGAAGTGCAGATTGTAGCCCAGTATAAAGGGGACTACATAGAAGCCTTAAGCAGTTATGCGGCGGCAAAACATGCCGGAAAAGCACCAGCTATGGTACAGGTTTTTGAAGTGGGTAGTGCATTAATGCAAAAAACGCCGGGTTTGATTGAACCCGTTGGTTCTTTAATGGCTGACCTGGCCTATCCTGATCTCACAGCGGCTCTTTTGCCGGCTGTGGCATCGTTTTATACGCAGGAAAAGGTGTTGCAGGCATTCCCTTTAAACATTTCCTTACCTATTATGTATTATAATCAGGATGCTTTGCAGGAGCTGGGCGTCACTGAGCAGAATTTTCCTAAAACCTGGGCTGAATTTGAAACACTGCTGCTGACATTGCAAGAGGCAGGATATGCTTGTGCCTATACCACAGCCTATCCCGCCTGGATTCATGTGGAAGTGTATGCGGCGATGCATGATCTGAGCTTTGCTGATCCGGCGGTTGGCAAGGATTATCGGATTACGCAGCAGCCGGCGCTGCTGGCACATTGGCAACGCCTCCTGCGTTGGCAGCGCCAGGGCTTGTTTGCCTATGGGGGACGTAATAGTGATGCGACGGTACTCTTCACCAGCGGGCGTTGTGCTTTATTTAGCCAGTCATCGGGTAGCCTGGGCAGTTTACGAACCATGGTTCCTTTTAAAGTGGGCGTCGCAGCCTTGCCCTATGACAGGCAGTGGACGAAGGGGCCGGCGCAAGCGTCTTTTGGCGGGGCAGCGATCTGGGTGACGGCGCATCAGCCTTTAAACGTGCGTCAGGGAATTGCCCGTTTTCTGCAGTTTTTAGCTGCACCGCAACAGCAATATCGCTGGTATAAACGTACTGGCTATTTGCCGATGGGTGACCGCGCTTTTTACCAGAAAATGCTGCAGTCAGAAAAGGATCCTGCTTTTTTACAACTGGCCTGGAACGCCTTGCATAAAGCCCGCCCGACCATTGCCCTATTGCCGCAAAATCAAATCCGCACCGTGCTCGAGCAAAGTCTTGAAGCGGTTTTTTCCCATCAATTAAGTGTACAAGACGCCTTAGCCAAAGCGGAGCAGTCCATACGCTATCGCCTGCGTCGCTTCGCGCAAAATATTGCCGAACAGAGGCAGTCTCAACGCGTGTAATGGAGGGTATCGAGTTACTCTACCGACGTTCCAGGGAAGCTAATAATTTACAAAACGAATGATAGCGTTGTGGATGCAGTTTGCCCTCGTTTAGCGCAGCTACAAGGGCGCAGTCTGGACTGCTATGGTGATCGCAATCACGAAATCTGCAATATGGGGCCAGGGCGGCGCAGTCTTTGAAGCCGTAGGTAATGGACTGACGATCGTGAGCGACGGGATTAAATTCACGCACACCGGGTGAATCAATTAAGGCGCCGCCACCGGGTAAATGATAAAAACGGGAATGACTGGTGGTGTGTTTGCCGAGTTTACTCTGCTCGGACAGGGCGGCAGTTTGAATATGTTTTTCTTCTGGCAAAAGGCGGCTGATTAACGATGACTTGCCAACACCGGATTGGCCCACGATCACGGTGACCTGGCCTTTGAGCAGGTGACGGAGGTTCTCTTGTGTGGAGCGATCGTGCTGTTGTAACAGGTGTAGTGGATACTCCAGGGGGGTATAAATGTTTGCCATCGTTTTTTGTAAGGTTTGACAGGGCAAATCGGCTTTATTCAGCGCGAGTATTACCTTGAGATGGAGCAGTTCTGAAAGCATCAGGTAGGTATCAATCAGTAAGAAGGAGGGGGTGGGTTCAGGTGCGAACACGATAACCAGCTGAGTGACATTGGCGGCGACCACCTTAATTTGTCCACGCTGATCCTGTCGATGTAAACTGCTCTGACGATGTTCGCAGCTGACCACGACACCATCAGATTCGCTTTCCTGCAGCCAGCGGACTTGGTCACCGGCTACCAGTGAATCAATATTCGGCCGGATGGAACACAGGTAGCGTGTCTGATCTGGCGCTTCAATTTCGGCATTTCGTCCGAAACGGGTGATGACCAGCCCTTCGCGCAAGTTGTCCAGTGCCGTTTGTTGAAATTTTTGCTGCCCTTGCAGGATGCGACGGCTTTGCTGTTTGTTTAATCGACGTTTACTCATGGTGATGGGGTGCTAACCTCACTGTGCGCATATGCTGATCCCGGTTGGAGCGTGCATAAAAATAACCATAGTTCAGAAAAAGCCATAGCAGAAATTGCGTATCTTCCAGTACAATGATGACAACAGTATGAACTGATTCTGCAAATCTGTCGATAAATAGAAGGCGTATGCAATGGAAATCTACTTGGTGGGAGGTGCGGTTCGTGACCAATTACTTGGATTGGTGCCCAGGGAAAAGGACTGGTTGGTGGTCGGTGCCCACGTCGAACAAATGCTGCAACAGGGCTACAAGCAAGTGGGGAAGGATTTTCCGGTATTTTTGCATCCGGTCACCGGAGAAGAATATGCTTTGGCCCGTACCGAGCGCAAAACGGGTACCGGTTATTATGGTTTTGCCGTGCATGCCGATGAGCATGTCAGTTTGGAAGCGGATTTGCTGCGACGGGATTTGACGATTAATGCTATGGCCATGGATTCAAACGGGAGAATTATTGATCCCTATGGAGGACGGGCGGATCTGAAAGCGAAACTTTTGCGTCATGTATCGCCTGCCTTTGTTGAGGATCCCTTGCGTGTGTTACGGATAGCCCGTTTTGCCGCGCGTTTTTATCATCTTGGCTTTCGTCTGGCCAGTGAAACACAACGTCTCCTGTATCGCATGGTACGCAGTGGGGAATTGCGCAGTCTGGTTCCGGAGCGGGTATGGAAAGAATGGCAGCGTAGTTTTCTGGAAGCCAATCCGGAACAGTTTATTCTCACGCTGCGCCAATGCGGAGCACTGGCCGTTGTCCTTCCGGCGCTTGACCGTTTGTTTGGTGTTCCCAGTTCACCTCGTTATCACCCCGAGATTGATAGTGGGATTCATAGCTTGATGGCCTTGCAGGTTGCCTGTCGGTTGAGTGATGATCCGCTGGTTCGTTTTGCCGCGGTAGTGCATGATCTGGGGAAAGGAGTCACGCCGATGCATCTGTGGCCCCGGCATGCAGAGCACGATCTGGCTGGAATCCCGGTTATCACATCACTTTGTGCTAATTTGCGTATTCCGGCGTCGTATCGTGACGTTGCCCTATTAGTCTGTGAGCACCACTTGACGGTGCACCGTTATCCGGACATGGATGCGGATGCGCGCGTGTGTTTTTTGGAAAAGACAGATGCCTTTCGCCGAGAAACCCGTTTTCAGCAATTACTTATAACCTGTGAGGCGGATGCCCGGGGCGTCGCTCAGGAAGTTGACTACCGACAAGCGCAACAATGGCGATATTTATTGGCGGAATGTGTTAAAATATCCTCTAAAACGTTGGTGGCACAGGGCTTTCGCGGCTTATCGCTCAAAGACGAGTTACACCGGCGACGCGTTGCTTGTGCACAACTGATAGAAACCATGCGGAATAAGAATGAAAAATAACAGTAATCTGATTTGGATTGATTTGGAAATGACCGGACTGGATCCGGAGAAAGAGCGTATTATTGAGATAGCAACTATTGTCACTGATGCCCAACTTAATATACTGGCAGAAGGGCCGGTATTGGCCATCCGGCAGGAGGAAGCACTGTTGCGGGCGATGGATGAATGGAATAGCCATCAGCATGTGAAATCAGGACTGGTGGCGCGTGTTCGTGAAAGTCAGGTAAGCGAAAGCGAAGCAGAGGCACAGACGATTGCCTTTTTATCTCAATTTGTCGATAAGGGAAAGTCGCCGATGTGTGGTAACAGCATCTGCCAGGATCGGCGGTTTTTATACCGTTATATGCCCGCATTGGCGGATTTTTTTCATTATCGTAATCTGGATGTCAGCACGCTGAAAGAATTGGTGAAACGCTGGAAACCGGCACTGATAAGCGGTGCTTACAAAGAATCTCAGCACTTAGCCTTGCAGGACATTCGTGATTCGATCAATGAATTGCTATATTATCGGCAGCATTTTATCAATCTGGAAAAAAGTGAGGCGAAGTAATGGCAACTTTACACCGTGAGAAGCTGCACTTGCCGGCAGGCGCTGATAGATTATTATTGCATTCTTGTTGTGCGCCTTGCTCGGGCGAAGTCATGGAAGCATTACTGGCTTCTGATATTAATTTTTCGATCTATTTCTATAATCCCAACATTCATCCGGTACAGGAATATATCCTGCGCAAGGAAGAAAATATTCGCTTTGCCGAACAACATCACATTCCTTTTATTGACGCAGATTATGATAAAGACAACTGGTTTGAGCGGGTAAAAGGTTTGGAGTGGGAGCCCGAACGAGGTAAGCGCTGTACGGCTTGCTTTGATATGCGTTTTGAAAGAACAGCGCTATATGCGCACGAACAGGGGTTTCCCGTTTTCTGTTCTTCTCTGGGTATTTCCCGCTGGAAAGACATGAATCAAATTAATACCGCCGGGCTGAAAGCCGCCAGCCGTTATCCTGATTTGACGTACTGGACGTTCAATTGGCGAAAAGGAGGGGGTGCGGCCCGTATGTATGAGATTGCCAAGCGGGAAAATTTCTATAAACAGGAATATTGCGGCTGCGTGTATTCGCTGCGTGATACCAACCGTTGGCGGGCTCAAAATGAACGTGAGCGAATTAAAATTGGTGTGAGTTATTATGATGTGGAACAGATTCAACGCCAAAACAAAGCTGAGGATTAGGGTTCACGAGTACATCCGGAGGAGGTCTTGACCATCCTCCGGAGGGTTTGTTTTTGCTGAACAGGGGATTACAGTAATTCTATTGCCATAGCGGTTGCTTCACCGCCGCCAATACACAAAGCAGCGACCCCGTATTTTTTCTGATGTTTGGCTAATGCGTGAATTAAGGTCACCAGAATGCGGGCACCGGAAGCACCAATAGGATGGCCCAGCGCGCAAGCGCCTCCATTAATATTCACTTTTTCCGGATCCAGTTCCAGTTGCTTCATGGCCGCCATGGTGACAACAGCAAACGCTTCATTAATTTCATATAAATCTACTTGACTGCTGCTCCAACCGGCCTTGCTTAATACTTTTTTGATAGCATCAACCGGTGCCGTGGTGAACCATTCAGGCGCATGAGCGTGACTGCTGTGGGCAACGATGCGGGCTAAGGGTTTCAGGCCGCGTTTGTTGGCTGTTTCCGCGCGCATGACAATCAAACTGGCGGCACCATCGGAAATCGAGCTGGAGTTGGCGGCGGTAACGGTGCCATCGGCTTGAAATGCCGGGCGTAATTTGGCCATTTTCGCTATTTTTCCTGCATCTGGCCCTTCGTCCTGCTCAACCAGCATGTTGCCCTGACGGGTTTGTATCTGGACGGGTACGATCTCATCTGCAAAGGCACGGCTTTCCTGTGCTGCCAGCGCACGGGTCATAGAACGGGACGCAAAGGCATCCTGATCGGCCCGACTAAAGCCAAATTTCTCTGCGGTTGCTTCGGCAAAGCATCCCATCAACTGCCCTTTATTATAGGCATCTTCCAAACCATCAAGAAACATGTGATCTTTGATCTCACCATGCCCCAGACGATAGCCGGCACGTGCTTTGGCCAGCAGGTAGGGGGCGTTACTCATACTTTCCATGCCTGACGCCAGGGCTATGTTAATTGAGCCAGCCTTGATTAAATCATGCGCCATCATGACCGCTTTCATTCCGGAACCGCACATTTTATTCAAGGTGGTGGCGCCAGCGGAATTGGGAATGCCAGCCTTAATGGCCGCTTGTCGTGCCGGCGCTTGTCCAATACCGGCCTGGAGTACGCAGCCGCTGATGACCTCATCAATATCGGCACCCGTCAAACCCGCCTGTTGTAAGGCTGCTTCATGGGCAATGGCCCCCAGCTCAGGAGCGCTCAATGAAGACAGAGCCCCCAACATTCCGCCCATCGGGGTGCGTTTGGCTGCGACAATCACAATATCATTTTGTTCCATGGTCTTTGTCCTTTTTTGGTGTGTGAAATAATGGGATCATATCCATCCCTGTGTTTAGTACCTTGGTATCAGGCGGTTTCCCTGAATAATTCTCGCCCTATCAGAATCCGTCGAATTTCAGAGGTTCCCGCGCCAATCTCATACAGTTTAGCATCTCTGAGCAAACGTCCTGTGGGGTATTCGTTAATATAGCCATTTCCACCCAGAATTTGTATGGCTTGCAAGGCCATTTGTGTCGCGCGTTCGGCAGTATAGAGAATGACACCGGCGGCATCCTTACGGTCGACTTTCCCCCGATCACAGGCCTGGGCTACTGCATAGAGATAGGCACGTGAGGCGCTGAGATTGGTGTACATGTCAGCCATCTTCGCCTGGATGAGTTGAAACTCGCCAATAGCCTGCTTGAACTGCGTGCGTTCGTGAATATAGGGAGTGACGACATCCAGGCAAGCCTGCATAATGCCAATAGGGCCGGCCGCCAGTACAGTGCGTTCATAGTCCAGACCGGACATCAGCACCCGGACTCCCTTATTCAGTTCTCCCAGAAGGTTTTCTTTGGGTACGCGACAGTCTTCAAAAACCAATTCACAAGTGTTGGAGCCTCTCATGCCCAACTTATCGAGTTTTTGGGCTGTCCGAAATCCGGCAAAACCTTTTTCCACCAGGAAGGCGCTAATCCCTTTGCTGCCTGCGGTCTTATCTGTTTTGGCATACACTACCACGACATCCGCATTGGGGCCGTTGGTAATCCACATCTTCGTCCCATTGAGGATGTAATGATCGCCAGCTGTACGTGCC
Organism: Legionellaceae bacterium; assembly: GCA_020831865.1. GTDB lineage: Bacteria > Pseudomonadota > Gammaproteobacteria > Legionellales > Legionellaceae > JAFIFT01. The sequence goes on from JAFIFT010000007.1 coordinate 88,357, forward strand.
TCGAGCTGCATGCTGACGACATCAGAACCTGAATTGGCCTCACTCATGGCCAAGGCACCCACGTGTTCACCGCTGACCAGTTTTGGTAAAAATTTGTTTTTTTGTTGGCTATTGCCGTTCAGATAAATTTGATTGACGCATAGATTGGAGTGAGCGCCATAGCTCAAACCCACGGAAGCAGATGCCCGGGAAATCTCTTCCATTGCGATACAATGGGCCAGATAGCCCATATTGGCCCCACCATAGTCGTCGCTAACCGTGATACCCAACAAGCCCAGGGCACCCAATTTTTGCCATAGCTCGGCTGGGAATTCATTCTGCTCATCTATGCTGGCGGCCAGAGGGCTAATTTCATCGCGCGCAAATTGGGAAACGGTAGCGCGCAGCATGTTAATTTCCTCATCAAAATGATGTAAAGCTCCTTGGTACATGGTTCTTCCTCTCCGTTTTCAGGGAATACTGGGGGTCATCATTATCTGCGCCGAAAATAATCGCAGGAAGCGCAACGATAAGGCGGTTTCAAAATCGCAGATTTTGACCGTGCGAACTATAGCCTATACGGATTCGGCAATAAAGGCAATTGGATGGCCGTGTTTGAATAGCCCTCTATTATTGCCAAGCGTGTAGGTATGCATTATGCTGAATCCAGCGATAGTTTCGGTCTTATTCGGCCTTTTTTGCGGATGAGACCTTCATGTTGGGTTTCAGGAGTTTTGGGGGGCAGTATGCGAAAATTGGTTTTGTGGGGACATCACCCGGCGGATTATGTAGAGATGTTCGCTGTGTCCAAGGCAGATTTGAATAAAAATATTTTGGAGTTTGCCTGTGGTCCGAGTGCGATTAATGCGTCTTTGCCTCAGGTGGTCAGTGCAGATCCCTTATTTGTTCTTGACAAGGATACTCTGTCGGCCAAAACCAGTTTAATTTTTGCGGAAATGGTGTCTGAGGTACAGAAACTGGCTGATCACTTTGATTTTGAGCAAAATGGGGGCTTAAATAAACTGGTCTGGGATCGCAAAAAAGGGATGGAAACATTTTTTGCCGATTATGAGTTGGGTTTGCAGGAAAAACGTTATATCCCCGTGACCAACTGCTCTTTGCCCTATACGGATTTTCATTTTGATTTTGCGTTCTGTTCCCATTATCTTTTTGCAGGCCTGGATAATCAAACGCTGGACTTTCATGTTCAGGTCATTAGCGAATTGGCACGGGTGGCCAAAGATGTGCGTATTTTTCCGCTGATTGACCGCCATGGCCAGGTTTCCGAATTACTCGGGCCCGTTTTGCTCCGTTTGCAAAATGAAAACTTTGGCGTGGAGGTCAAAGATATCAATTATAAGTTGCAAAAATCAGGCAACGCCATGCTAAGAGTCTGGGCGCAACAGTGCAAGGTGGAGTAAATGCCGTATCGACTGTTGCGTGCGTTGCTGTTTTGTCTGGAAGCAGAGCGTGCCCATGCCTTGGCACTGAACGCGTTGCCATACTGTCCAGCCTTTGTTTTTCCCAGGCTGCCTGCAAAGCCCCGTCAATTGATGGGCCTTACTTTTCGGCATCCGGTGGGGCTGGCTGCTGGTCTGGATAAGAATGGGCAATATGTGAATGGGCTCGCCAAACTGGGATTTTCCTTCATTGAAGTGGGCACCGTCACGCCACGCCCACAGTCGGGTAATCCAAGGCCGCGCCTGTTTCGTCTCAGTGAGGAAGAGGCGCTTATCAATCGGATGGGCTTCAATAATCAGGGCGTCGATGCCTTACAAAACCACTTGGCGCAACGTACCTACCCTGGAGTTTTAGGGATTAACATAGGGAAAAACAAAGATACTCCGCTTGCAAGCGCTGCGGAGGACTATTGTCTGGCGATGCAGTCGGTGTACGGTCTGGCCGATTATATTACCATTAATATTTCCTCGCCGAATACGCCTAATCTCAGGCGGTTACAGGAAGCGGAATTTCTCCATCAATTGTTGGACGCCATCGCCGGCAAGCGGCAGGAATTAACGGAACGTACGCAACGGCACGTACCACTGGCTATTAAAATTTCACCAGATGAGTCCGATGAACAACTTAAACTATTGGCAGATACCATCGCCGCTAAGGGGATGGAGGCCATTATCGCCACCAATACAACGGCTGCAAGGGATCTACGGTACCCTACGGTAATGAGCAGAGAGCAGGGCGGCCTTAGTGGCCGGCCTTTGCGTGAACGCGCTAATGCCTGCATGCAGCTCTTACGCTTCCAGCTCGGTTCGTCACTGGTATTAATCGGTGCGGGCGGTATTGACAGTCCGGACGCCGCCCGCGAGCGCCTTGCCAGTGGCGCAGATCTACTGCAACTGTACACGGGATTAATTTATCAGGGCCCCGCCTTACTGTCTAAAATAGTGCGGAGTCTGGACTGAGCCAGCGCCTTTGTACCAGTATGGACAGAAGAGTCAACGGACTGAGAGCCGGTTAAGCGGTGATGCCGGATGCATTGTGCTCCATAGGGTTTTCGGCTTGTTCTTCCTCCGCGAAGGTATCTAACACCTGATGCAGCCACTTGTCCTCCTCATTATGAAGTGGTAAAGACGAGTTGGAAAAAAAGTCGGTTGTCGATGATGATTGTGTGGACTCGCCGCTGTTGCGATTCTCATTCGGAGCGACAATCAGAGACCATTCAGGCAATAACGGCGCTTTGACTGGCTGCGCTCTGTCTGTCATGTGATCACATATGGTATTGTAGTACAAACGGAGTGGGGTCTTGTTGGTTAGCATAAAGACAGGGACATCCAGAACGTCCAGTACTGTTGTCAAACAAAGCCGAATCGTCAGGTTAAAAATACGTTCCAATAGTGCCAGGCTGGCCTGTGAGATGCTTTGTGAACTGCCAGGAAGGAGCGAATCAAACAGATTCAACACCGTAAAGGCTAGTCTACTGCTCTGTATCAGCATTTGATGTAATGTTTTGGTGGCTATCCAGAGGAGCTGACCACTTAGCTGAAAGGCGATATTGACCGGTAGAAGGGTGATGGCCAGCGTCAACAAAAGGGGGGCGGCTGCCCATATATTAATGTTTTTTTTGAATTCCCAGAGCACTTCGGCAATGACAGTCGTTGCATTAAAAAACTTAGGCAGGCTGGTGGCGTTGAACAGTAGCGCAAGAAAGGAAACTGCCAGAATATGCGTCCAGGAAGGGGGCGTGCAGACCAAATGGAGCCAAAAGGTTACAATATGGGTAAGGTGTTGGATGAACTCATCGGTGAGCAGGTGTTCTAGGGCTTTGGCTGTATCTTGCATGGTCGCGAGCAGTTTTTCCAATTGCTTTTGATCCGCCATCGCGTCAGGCGCAATGAGCTGGATGAATGCTAAGAGTGTCGCACTGTCCAGTGTATCGATGCTCGGTAATTTTTTTTGTAATTGGGTTAAAAAATCAGCCAGTGCGTGGCCATTGATGCCTTGTAAAAAGGGACGAATGGCCGCTAATTCTTTTGACAATACCTTTACAACACGAAACGTTAGCTTGTCATTGACAAAGGTAGCGAATATCGGTATCAACACATAGTTGCTGCTTGCATCGTGGAGACTCTTTATATACGCAGGCAGTTTTGAGCCGCCTGATTGGATGGTATGCAAAGCAGCGATTGCCGTGTTCACCCAATCAGTCCCGCTGAAAAAACGGTTTTTTTCCGGAAAAGAGCGACCGAAGATATAGTCTTTCCCCGACAGCATATACTCTTTTGCCAGTCTAATATCCTGCATCAATGCATTGCATAATGCCTCCGGGATGGGGTTTGGAAATATGTATTGTCTGTCCGGATGCATACGCAGTGTTCTTTTTCGATACGCGCTATTGATTTCACTGGCTCTGAATGTCAAGCCAGGTCTTGCCATATTTAAGTTTAAAATAGCGCATAAGTCTTTTTTAGTGATAATAGATGAGCCGTCAAAAATGCTGCTATACGTGGTAGGAGGCATAAGATACTGTGGTTACGGAGTCTGGCTGATTAAATAAAGGCCGAATTATAGAAATCAATATCAGTTTTTGTCAAGTGCTTCGCTAGAACCCTGGCTATGCATACTTACCCTCTGGATGCCGATTTTTATTGGTATTGTGATGATGTCTGGTAAAATTCAACAAGGGCGGCATTTCGTGAGGTTTTCCTCGGTATTTTGACTATGCTGGCAGTGAGATCTGAAGAAAAGAACGTCACGGTGCGTTGCGCGAATCTTTTATTTTGCTGAAAAAGTGCTATACGACAGCCGCGTTACCAGTGGTTTTTCCGGGCATATGGTCTGTCGCAAGAGTATAAAAGTAGCATTTCACTTTGATTAAAATATGATCATGAAGTATACTTTTAGAGCGGTTCATAAGTAAGGAAAAATTATGAAATCACTCGTTATTGCTTTAAGTGTACTGGTGTCGAGCTTGTTTCTGAGCAGTTGTACGACGTACCGTGGTGTCGGCCCGGCTTATGGTGGATACACGGGCGTTGGGATTTATACGGCACCTGCCTGGCGTTACGGCCGTGGATATCGCAGTGGCTATGGATGGCGTTCAGGACGATATTGGCGGGGTAGTCGTGCCTACTATGGCCGTGGCTATTATGGTGGTCGTAGCTATTACAGCCGTAGCCCGTTTAGAACGGTCCATGGCCGCAGTGGGCGTGGCTGGCGCCGTTAGTCCAGGCTACCAGGTACGTGAAGGCTCCCTTTGGTTAGTGGGTGAGCTTAGGGCACAAAGAGGAAAGCCGCTTGCCGGCTTTCCTCTTTTTATTGCTTCTACACGATCTTTGTGGGCAGCTATTGGCACTTTTGTCTGATAAAGGCTACAATAGTCGGCCTTCCAATCGATTGAAGACGGTCGCATGAAAAATCAGGCGCATGCCAAAATGGGTCCTTTGTATCGGCGCTTACTGACGTATGTTCGCCCTTTCTGGCCCGTATTGCTTCTTGGTGTTATAGCCAATATTCTTTATTCGGGAATTGATGCCGGTTTCACCTATATGCTGCGGCCTTTTATGGACAAAGGCTTTATTGATGTCGATATGGATTTTATCAAAACCATCCCTCTTATTGTGCTTATCGGTATTTCCTTGCGCGGAATGGTAAGTGCGCTGGGCAGTTATTGTATGACCTGGGTGGCGCGCTCGGTTGTCAAAGTATTGCGACAGCGGGTATTCGCGCATTTTATGAAAATGCCGGCAAGTTACTATGATCAGTCTTCTTCAGGACAAATGCTGTCCAAAATTCTGTATGATGTTGAACAGGTCGCGCAGGTCAGTGCCGATGCGTTGACCGATTTACTGCAAAATGTCTGTCTGGTGATAGGCTTGCTCACGGTCATGATGATTATTTGCTGGCAATTGTCACTGATGTTTATGTTAACGATCCCTTTTGTCGGCTTGATTGTGAATGCCACGAACAAGCGTATTCGCCGTATTAGCCACCGTGTGCAAAAAACAATGGGTGAGGTGACCGAAATTGCGGGTGAGGCGATTGATGGCTATCGGGTGGTACGCATTTTTGGCGGAGAGCGCTATGAGCGCGATAAATTTAATCAGGCAACAGAAATTTCGCGTATCAATGATATGAAAGTGGCGGTGAGTAAGGCGGTCAATACATCAGGGGTGCAAATCGTGATTGCGGTAGGGATTACGGTCATTATCGGTACGGCAATTCATTTATCCACTTATATCACTATCACGGCAGGTGCTTTTCTCGCCATCATTGCCGCTATGCTCCAGCTGATTAAGCCCTTGAAAACCTTGACGTCCCTGAGTGCGGTGATACAACGAGGGCTGGCTGGTGCGGAGAGTGTTTTCGGCTTGCTGGATATCCCGACGGAAAAAGCAGGCGGGCAGGAGTTGCATCAACGTGCACGTGGCCATATTGAATGTCGAGGCGTTGGTTTTGCGTATCGTGCCGGACAACCGGTATTGCGAGATATTAATTTAACCATCGAAGCGGGACAAACAGTCGCCCTGGTCGGACATTCCGGCAGCGGGAAGTCAACCATTGCCAGTTTGATTCCGCGTTTTTATGAGCTGACACAAGGGCAGATCTTGCTGGATGGCCAGGATATTGCGCACTTGGCTTTGCATAGTTTACGTGAGCAAATTGCCCTGGTATCCCAGCATGTGGTGTTGTTTAACGACACGCTGGCCAATAATATTGCCTATGGTCAACCGAATATACCGCTGGACACGATTATTAAAGCGGCCAAGCAGGCCTATGCCCATGAATTTATTATGGCCCTGCCACAAGCCTATCATACGATGGTGGGAGAAAATGGTTTGATGCTTTCGGGTGGTCAGCGTCAACGCTTGGCGATTGCGCGCGCTATTTTGAAAGATGCGCCGGTTTTAATCCTTGATGAAGCGACCTCTGCCCTGGACTCGGAGTCAGAGCGCTATATCCAGGCGGCACTTAGTGAAGTGATGAAAAATCGCACCACTCTGGTGATTGCGCATCGCTTATCAACCATTGAGCAGGCAGATCAGATCGCAGTACTGGAGCATGGGCGCATTATTGAGCAAGGCCAACATACTGCCTTATTGGCTAAAAATGGAGCGTATGCGCGCCTTTATCATGGCCAGAAGCAGCGCCAGCAAACGTCATCCGTGTCTGAGGAAACGATGCTGTCATGATCGCCTGGTTCAATAAACTGTGGTACAAGCCTGTATGGTGGGGGTTTTTGCTATTTCCTTTGTCGCTTCCCTGGCAAGTGGTGAGCGGTGCTCGGCGCCATTATCTGCGTCGATTTCGGCAGAAAACCTTTTCATTGCCCATTATTGTGGTGGGGAATATCAGTAGTGGTGGTGTAGGTAAAACCCCGTTGGTGATCGCGTTGCTGGATTACCTGCAGCATAAAGGCTACCGTGTGGGTGTGGTCAGTCGTGGCTACAAAGCAAGAACAAAAATTTTTCCGCACTTGCTGTCACCTGAAGATCGGGCAGAGGATGTCGGTGATGAACCATTACTCATTGCCCGTAAAACCGGCTGCCCTGTTGCTATCGCTCCCAACCGGGTCGCGGCTGTTGAATGTCTATTGGCTCACCATGATCTGGATATTATCATCAGCGATGATGGACTGCAGCATTATGCTCTGGGGCGGTCGATAGAAATTGCGGTCATTGATGGCCAACGCCAGCTGGGCAATGGCTTGTGTTTGCCCGCCGGGCCTTTGCGGGAAAGGGCTCATCGTTTGCGGGAGGTTGATTTGCTGGTCGTCAACAGCGGTACCTGGCCCGGTGCCCACCTGATGCAGTGTCAACCCGTGGTTTTGCGCCAGGTGCGAAGCGGCAAAAGGGTGGCATTGGAGAGCCTGGCTTTGCCGATATTGGCCTTGTCTGGCATTGGTAACCCCGCGCGATTCTACCAATCGTTGCAATCCATGGGATGCGTGTTTGAGAAGAAAGAGTATCCGGATCATTACGCTTTTTCCCGAGCCGATTTTCCCCCATTTCAGGGAAGTATTATTATGACGGAAAAAGATGCGATAAAATGCCAGGATTTTGCACCGGATAATTGCTATAGTTTAGTGATCGAAGCGCAATTGACGGAGCATTTCTGGAATACGCTCGATAAAAAACTAGAGACAAGCGGACTTTTATGAGCAACAGTAACTACTATCGTTTTTTTTATCTGCTGACGGCACTCGTAAGCTTTTTGTTGTCCAGCCTTGCAATGGCCGCGCCTGACGAGGGGCGGGATGGCTCTGAGAAACAGACCGCTGTGTTCCAGAGTTGGACTTTTGTGGGAAAGGCTCGCAATGAAGCGGATGAACTCTATTATTATTACTTTCAACTGCAGCAACAGGGGCAATGGACTACGGTTCAGGCTTTACTGCTCAAAGACCGCTCTCCATCTTATCTGCATTATTACCACAGCGAGGAAACCACGCAGGCGCAACATGAACATAGTTTTCGCGTCGGCAAGACCTTTATGCGCTTTAATCCCATTTCCAATTCCTGGATTTTTGGGCTAAAAACCAGCGAAGAGCAGAGCTTTAATTTTCGGGTTGAATTACTACAGCAAAGCGATATGACGCAAAAGAAAAAGTCCTTGGCAAAGGATATTGATTTAATCATGCTCGCCCCTAAACAGATGAATGGTCATGTGCGTTTTGATGATCACAAAAAAGAGGAGTTTGTGACCGCCAGGGAAAACTGGTATCGGCATATTCGTCGGGAGGGTCAGAGCAATACGAACCCGTTAATAGAGGGAGTCTTTTGTTTTTTTGACGATCAAAGCCGACTGTATGCGTTATCCGTGCCTTTGGAACGAGCGCAATCGGCATCAGAGGTGGTTTGGTTAAACGCCAAGGGAGCTCCCATTAATGTGTCGCAATTCATTCAGCTTAAGGAGCGGGGCGAGGATAGCCTGATCCTGTCACTCGCTGTGCCTGCCAGGCGCTTTACGCTGTCCCATCTGTTAACAGGAAGCGAGAATCAGCCTGATCTAAAAGCCGGCTTTATCGAGAGAAAAAACAAACGTGCCGGCTTTTGCTTTATCGACACGGTAGGGCTTACTCCGCAACCAGGGGTGATTCCGCTGTCTCCCACTCCAAAACCTCAAGATCCGCAAGCGGGCTGGCATCAGGGCGCAATAATTGCTGTTCGAGATTTTTAAAGGACCAGAAGTTTTTATCCATTAATTGGCTGGGTTTGATACTTTGCAAGGCATGTAATAAATTACTGGGCACCTTGGGGTTGTCTTTCGCCAGTTCATCAATCAGCCGTCCGACTTTTTTTCTCGCCAGATTTTCCTGAGAGCCGCAGAGATTACAGGGAATAATGGGGTAGGCTTGTTCTTCTGCATACTGGATAATGTCGTTTTCTTGCACATAGCATAGTGGTCTAATAACAATGTGTTTGCGATTATCGCTTAAGAGTTTGGGGGGCATGGAGCGAATGTCGCCATTATAGAGCATAGACATCAACAGGGTGCGGATTAAGTCATCCCGGTGATGTCCGAGGGCGATTTTGGTATAGCCATGTTCTTCTGCATAGCGATATATAATGCCTCGGCGTAAGCGTGAGCAAAGTGAACAATAGGTTTTACCCTCTGGGATTTTGTCTTTGACAATACTGTAGGTATCCCGCCTTACGATCTCATGCGCAATATTGCGCTCCTGTAGCCAGGCTTTCAGCTTACTGTCATCCCATCCGGGTTGTGCCTGATCGAGCGTGAACGCGAATACTTCAAATTTATTCCCACTGCGCAGGCGCAGTACATTGAGTAAGCTCAGAAGGGTAAATGAATCCTTACCGCCGGAAAGACAGACCATGACCCGATCGCCTTTTTGGATCATATGGTAGTCAGCAATCGCTTTGCCAGTGTAATGCAGAAGTTTTTTTTCTATCGCAGAGGAAGTCACAGCCATACAAACAGCCTTATTAATTGCAGGGGCGGCTAGTATAAGAGAAAATGCACCAGGATAGAAGAGCGCCGTCTGATCTGGCAAGTCTTTCGCAACCAGCCCTTTTGCTGAGATATATTGCAGAATAGGCGAGTTATGATCTAAAAAAGTACCAATAACACCAAGTGAGTGGTTTAATATTTGACACAATGGTGTTGTTTTGGTATTATTTTTGAGCTGATTAATAAATAATCATAGCACTCCATATTTAACCTTTAATTTCGGATTGAGATCATTATGCCCCTAGCCAAAACTATTTCCCCTGAAGAGGCACTACTAGCGCAGCTGCCAAAGGAGGTAATCTATTCTATCACGAATTATCTGAGTTTTTCCGATTATCTTAATGCCTTGACCGTCAAAAAAAAATCTCCCTTTGCTCGCTTTTCAGATGACACCGTGCATGCCTTAAAACAAGCCTGTTACTTTTTTCCTCATGATTTTCCGCAGATTTATGAGCAAGCTAAAAAAACGGAACGTTGTCACTTACCTCAAAAAAATCCGTCTGATGCTCAAGTCAGTGGAGAGGGTTTCGACCAATGGGAGACATTGCGTTGTGATTATGAGAAAGGAGATATTGAGTACTATGAGTCGTATATCAACCAGTTGAAGGAAAAATCTGGCAATGGGGAGGCATTGACTCAGGAAGAGCGCCTGTATCTTGAATTCTTCGAACAGAAGTTAGAACCGAGTCGGCTTTTTTGGGCCGCCAAATCTGGTGATCTGGCATTTATAAAGCAGAAATTAGACCGAGCCCCCCTTTTTTGGTTTATCACTCTCAAGGATAAAAATGGCTTTTCCATGCTTGATTGGGCCAAAAGAAACCAGCATCAGGCGATGCTAGAGTATGTGTTAGAACGTGTTTACACCAATTATAATTATGCTAACAGTCTGGGGGCCGTTCAGCCTGATACATGGTCCATTGGCTATGGTATTCGTTTTCTTCATCTGGCTATTGCCTGCCAACATCAGCCCAAGAACGTAGAAAAAAAATCATGGGTACGGGATTTGTCAAACCCATTACCTGATGAGCTGGGGAACACGCTATTACATTACGCCGCCCGCAACCGGGATTTGTTTTGGCTTAAAACGCTTCTAAAAAATAAGACGCTCGATATTGAAGCGGTAGATGCGGCCGGCAATACGCCTTTATTAACGGCAGCCCAACTTGGGAACTGGCAGGCGGTTGATTGTTTGATTGCAGCCGGTGCCAAGACAAGCGCACGTAATACGGCCGGAAAAAAACTAAAGAGCTTTATGGCAAGCCAGCCTGGTATGCCACAGACCTTGAGTGCGTTGCATCTTGCGGCCAAATATTTTTCCTGTAAAGAATTTTATCATCTCACGCAGCAATGTCAGCATGCCTCTCTGCATGAACGTGGACCGGGCGGTTTCAGCCTGCTGCACTACGCCATACAAAACCCTGATGCGGTACGACTGATCCAGTTTTTGATCAATCATAACGTCGATATGCAGCACAAGGATGCACAAGGTCGAAGCGCCTGTTTTCTGGCCATGGAGGCAGGGCGCCTGGATTTGGTCAGGCTGATGTTGAATCAGGGCAGCGTTCTGTTTAGCGAAAATAATAAATGGATGCAGGAGTTATATTTGGCTGTGCCTCGGGTGCACTCTTTGTTCGTATCTAAATTGAGTGCTGAAAAAAATGGGGCATTTAACGAGCTCTGTACGGCTACCGATATCAATGGCCATACTCCCCTGCAACGCGCTGTTTTATACGGCAGACCTGAAACGGTGGCAGCGTTGTTGGCATTGAAAAACACAGATAACAAAAATCTGCTCCATCTTGCGGCACGTTCTCAATTTGCGGATATTGAGTATTTGTGGCCCTATTGTGGCGCGGATAAAGAAAGCGTAGATACGGAGGCGAATACCCCATTGCATCTGGCGGTTATGAACGGTCATACGGCACTGGTGTTTCGCCTGTTAAAAGAAGGTGTGCGTTGGGATGTAAAAAATCAACAAAATAAAACGGCAATGGCGCTTGCGAAAAACTGTCCTGATGCTGCCATACGCGGCGTGTTCAAACTGCAACGCATGATACGGGATGAGTCGTTTTCACATGGTTTGTTTGGCAGAAAATATTCTTCGCGGGAGAAATTGGACGCAAAAGTGCTGGAGCAGGTTATCCTGCATGGTGCTGATCCCGACAATATTTCGCCGGAACAGCGTAAGCGACTGGAAGGGCTCGGTGGCTCCATTCGCAAGCTGATAAGCCTGTTTGAGCCTGGAAGAGCAGAGAGCAGCTCTTCGCACACCAATACGCATTAACCTCCAGAACGCAAGGGCGCCGGCAGGCGTCTGTTGGTGCCTTTGGCACCCAGGCGGCCTGCACTGGCTACAGAGCGATTACAACATATTACGCAGCACGTACTGTAAAATCCCGCCGTGGCGATAGTACTCCAACTCATTAGCGGTATCTATCCGACATAATACGGCTACTTCGTCTTGCGTACCATCGGTGCGGCGGATACACATTGTCAGTTGCTCGCCGGGCTGTAAAGCGTCACTGAGTGCTATTGAGATGTGCTCTGCACCATCTAACTGCAGAGTTTTGCGCGTGCTGCCTTCGTCAAACTGCAAGGGGAGTACGCCCATCCCGATGAGATTCGATCGGTGGATCCGTTCAAAACTCTCGGCAATAACCGCTTTGACCCCCAGTAAACGGGTGCCTTTGGCCGCCCAGTCCCGTGAGGAGCCCGTACCATATTCTTTACCCGCCACTACGATGAGGGGAGTATTATCTGCCTGATATTGCATGGCAGCATCGTAAATTGGCATGACGCTATCGTTGGGCAGATAGCGGGTATACCCCCCTTCCACGTCTGGCGTCATTTCATTACGGATACGGATATTGGCAAAGGTACCACGCATCATAATTTCATGATTGCCGCGGCGTGAGCCGTACGAGTTAAAGTCAACTTCCATCACGCCCTTTGACTTCAGGTACTCCCCGGCGGGGGAGTTGGCCTTGATGGCGCCGGCAGGAGAAATATGATCGGTGGTAATCGAGTCGCCAAAGAGCGCTAATATCCGAGCTTGCTTTATTGCCTCAATGGGTTGGGGATTCTTGGGCAGGTTTTCAAAGAAAGGCGGATACTGGATGTAGGTGGAATCTTCTTTCCAGGCATAGGTGCTGTCAGAGCCGGTTTTAATGGCTTGCCAGCTGGCATCGCCGGCGAAGACTTCAGCATATTCCTTGCGAAACATGCTGCCACTGACTTTGGCGACCTGTTCTGCGATTTCGGCATTGCTCGGCCAGAGATCTTTCAGATAGACTGGTTTGCCCTGCTGATCCTGACCGAGAGGGTCTTTGCTCAGATCAAGGCGGGTACTTCCTGCCAGCGCGTAAGCGACAACCAATGGAGGAGAGGCCAGCCAGTTGGCCAGAACTTGCGGATGAACACGCCCTTCAAAGTTGCGGTTTCCTGATAGTACAGAGCTCACGACCATGCCATTTTTATCAATACAGTCACGGATGTGATCCGGTAAGGGGCCGGAATTCCCAATACAGGTGGTACAACCATAGCCCACCAGATTAAAGCCCAGTTCGTCAAGATAGCGCTGCAACCCGGCATGGTGCAGATAGTCGGTCACGACTTTAGAGCCGGGAGCCAGTGAGGATTTCACCCAGGGTTTCCGCATCAGGCCTTTCTCAACCGCTTTTTTGGCGACCAGACCGGCAGCCATCAGGACACTGGGGTTTGATGTATTGGTACAGCTGGTGATGGCGGCAATGACCACATCACCATGGTGCAGAGACCAGTCTTCCCCTTCGACAGGAAAGGCGGTATCCAATTCTTCGGCTTTGCCATTTTGCTTGGCAAGGAGATCAAATTCAGTGGCGACCGTTGACAAGGTGACTTTATCCTGCGGACGTTTTGGTCCTGCCAGAGAGGGCTCCACACTGGCCAGATCAAGCTCCAGGGTATCAGTAAATACCGGATCGGCATCACCCGCCTCATACCACATGCCCTGTGCCTTACAATAGGCTTCAATCAAGGCAATGGTGTGCTCATCTCGCCCGGTGAGACGCATATAGCGCAAGGTTTCTTTATCCACCGGGAAGAAGCCGCAGGTAGCGCCGTACTCAGGTGCCATATTGGATATGGTCGCTCGATCGGCCAGTGGTAACTCCGCCAGACCGTCCCCGTAAAACTCAACAAATTTGCCCACGACACCTTTTTGACGCAACATTTGCGTCACGGTGAGGACCAGATCTGTGGCGGTAATCCCTTCGGCCAGTTTGCCGCTCAGTTTGAAGCCAATCACTTCCGGTATCAGCATGGAAACCGGTTGACCGAGCATTGCCGCCTCGGCCTCAATGCCACCCACACCCCAGCCCAAAATACCAAGACCATTGATCATGGTTGTATGGGAGTCGGTTCCTACCAGAGTGTCGGGATAGGCGTAGAGTTTACCTTGGTCTTCACTGCTCCAGACGGTTTTGCCCAGATACTCCAGATTGACCTGATGACAAATACCCGTGCCTGGTGGCACCACCTGGAAATTGGCAAAGGCTTTTTGCCCCCAGCGCAGAAATTCATAGCGCTCGTGGTTGCGCCGCATTTCAATGTCGGTGTTAAACTTCAAGGCACCGGCAGAGGCAAATTTGTCGACCATTACGGAATGGTCAATTACTAAATCGACAGGTGATAAGGGGGAAATCTGTTCGGCTTTGCCTCCCATTTTTTCAATGGCAGTCCGCATGGCGGCTAAATCAACGACGGCGGGTACACCGGTAAAATCCTGCATCAGAACCCGGGCAGGGCGGTATGCAATTTCATGACGTGAGGACTGATGCGAAAGCCAGTCCGCAACCGCTTTAATATCCTCAGTGGTAACGCTGCTGCCATCTTCAAAACGCAACAGATTTTCAAGCAGAACTTTCAAGGAAAAAGGCAGTTTCCGGATACCATCCAGCTCCTTTTTCTCTGCTTCAGGAAGACTAAAATAATGGTAGGTTTTACCGTCCACCTCTAATTTTTTAGTGGTTTGCAGACTATCTTGTCCAACTTTCATGCACTGACTCCGAATATAGAAAGCAGGTAGTTTAGCTTATTTTTTTAGAAATTTCATGTATCCGCATGGTGTCAGAAATACCGTACTGCCAATCGGTTATTTTTACTGTTATAATCAGTAAATGCATGCCATATTCCAGATGACAGGACAATGAAAGAACGTATATTGATCGGTATTAGCGGGGCTTCTGGTATTATTTACGGCATCCGTCTTTTGGAGTTATTGCACAATACGCCTTATGAAACGCATCTGATTGTCAGCAAGGCGGCACAGCAAACCCGGCTTTGTGAAACCAGTCTCAGTGCGGCTGATCTGCGGGCACTGGCTGACCACTACTATCCCATCAATGATATTGGGGCGTGTCTGTCCAGTGGTTCCTATAAAACCAAGGGTATGATTATTGCGCCCTGTTCCATGAGTTCCCTGGCGGCTATTGCCAATGGCATTACCAGTAATCTTCTGACCCGCGCCGCGGATGTTATCTTGAAGGAACGGCGGATGCTGGTCATGATGGTGCGCGAAACTCCCCTACATCTGGGGCACTTGGAAAATATGCAAAAGGTAACCCGGATGGGGGCTATTGTGGCACCTCCGGTTCCTGCCTTTTACAATCAACCCCAAAGTATAGATGACCTTATCAATCATAGCGTGGGGCGGGTTTTAGATTTGTTTGATATCGATGTCGATGTGGTCAAGCGTTGGAAGAGTGAGCATGCCTCCGGTACTGGCCAGACCAGCCCCCAATCCGGAAAATAAACCACCGAACCGGGCGCGAGGTCGATACCAGGCTTACATCATCGTCTGGATTTTTTTCACTAATTCAGGGTCTTGCTGGATAGTTTGCGCAAGTTTGTTATATTCTTCCAGTGTTAATCCGTTATCGATAATTGCTTTTGTCATATCGGTATGGGCTTGCTGTTGTAAGCTTTGTGCTTTTTGTTGATCCGTTTCGCCTTGCATTTCCGTCTGGTATTTTTGTTGAATCTGGCTAATAGCTTTTGATGCCAGTACAAATTTTTTCAGGTCGGCGTCTTCGATTTGCGCGTTGCCCGCTTGGCTGGCATTGGTGGTGGCCTGAGGGGTATCGGCGGTAGCTAGCAGTGGTAGGGAAAATCCGGCTAACATGGATAAGACTATCAGTATGTTTTTCATGTTTCACTCCAGTTGATTGAATGATAGATCATCAGTTCAAGATTCTTGTATTTCTACTACAGAATCTCTTCCTCTAACACCCTAGTTGATGACAGCGCAAATAGCAAATTTCAGGGTAAACGCGGCTGTCGCAATTATGGTATAAAAATTGCATAATTTTGGGTATGGCCACGAAAATGAAAGGATAGTGGAAATGATGGACTTGTCTGCCGTACTGGATATATTACAAAGTCCTGGTGGCAAAGTAATGCCTGTGCAGGACAATGATCGCGGGAATGATCGTGGGGTGGATGATTTTCTTTTGTTGATACCGGCCTTGCTGCTCTCGGCAGCGTCGTCCTCTGCGCCAGCGTCTGTTGCGGAGCCTCGTATTGATGACTCCCTGAACAGCGATGCGTCTGCAACGTCTGAAAATACAACAGGTAATTTACACGCCGCGCCAAACGTGTGGTTTGATCCGGAACATTTTTTTGCCTCGGAAACGGAGACAGCAGAAAAGAATCTGGATGCAGTGGAGGAGGAAGCGTCAGGAGCGGAGGATAGTAACGCCGTGCTATTGCAGCTGCCCTGCGAGCCTGAGCCGTTGGAGGATAAGGCCGCGGTAGCAGACAACACAGCGCCCGTACTTTCACTGCCGCACATGAGCCGCCTAGATCGTTCCGCTGGAGACTCTGACAGTCAGACTAGGTTTTCATCGGCAGAAAGTACCAAATCCTCCCTTCCTGTGGCTAACCATATCGAGAGGGCAAACGTTGCGGCCACGCTAACGTCCTTGCCCGCATCGGAGCCCCCTGAAACCTCATATACTCTGAGCCAGGCTGAACCTGACGGGGGGATGGCCAGGGAGCCTCATCGTTATCAAGCGGATGCGGATAATCTACCGCAGGTGACGAATGTGACCAATACGGCCAATCTAGTGAATGTGTCCACTATGACGTCTGTTGGCGGTGACAACGCGATGCCGATGTTGTCAGACCATGCCATAGAACTGTCGGAGTCTATGCTTTCGGTAACACCCGGCGCTCCTTTAGAGCATCCCCATCCTGCAACGCAGATGAGCCCCTCGCACAATGTCGTTCGTCCCTTTGAGTTGCCACAGCATATTCAGCACAAAGGCTGGGGCGATCATTTTAATCAACAGATCGTTTGGTTAGGGCAGCAAAAAATACAATCAGCTGTTTTGCGTTTAAATCCAAAAGACGTTGGCCCCCTGGAAGTAAGTATTAAAATGCTTGAAAAGGGCGCCTCGCTTCATATCAATACCCATAGCCCACAGGTGCAGGAGCTGATTGAGCAGTCGTTGCCCCGACTGCGAGAAATGTTGCTGAGTCAGGGTGTGCAACTTGATCAGGTCAATATCGAGCAACGTAATCCGCAATCCAGACAAAACAGTCCCATGCCGGCTTACCAACAAACAGCGGAGGCAGCAGTGGAAGAGGCCGCTGCGGCTGCTGAGGAGCTGCGTACTGTGAGCTCAGGATTGGTCGATTATTTTGCCTGATGACAAGTAGTGGCTTGATGTACGCTGAGTCGGTTTATGGCCGGATGAGCGTCATGCGGAACAGGCAAAAACATCCACAGCATAGGCGGTGAGGCAAGACTGCTGGCAGAGTGCATACTGGTTGATTCTCCAGCAGCGTGGGCAGGGCTTTATTTTCAAGGACTTCTACAGAATACGCACAAGTTTATCCACAGAAAATGTGGATAAACTTTTTTATCAAAAAATTAAACATCAATAAAAAATTGTTATAAATCAATTTGTTGCTGTTATATGCGCTGAAATGGATCACAGCAGCCCGCAAAAGTCATGAAAGTTATCCACAATCACTGTTTTGCTGTTTGATTTTATTGTAAATACATAAAGTCAAGCAAAAGTTAGATTTTAATTGCCAACATCTCCTGCCTACTCACCGCTTGCGGCCGGATGAATTTAGGTACGGCAACTGCGCAAGCTGCGGTTATGTTAATAACCGAGATTGAACAGATGTCTGATACTGATTTGGTGAACAGAAACAAAATTTTGTAGTAGAAGCGCTTTTCATGCTAGTCTGTGTAATAGTATCATTCGCTGCAAGGGGTTTTTGTCTTTCGATTGGCTCGTTTCGGGTCAAAATAAAGACGCGGAGTTCGTATTGGTCGTTCCGTAATAACAAGCTCAAATACACATCATTCTCTGTGCGTGCAACCAAGAGGTCCAAGAATGAAAAAAGGAATTTTTGCTCATGCCAGGCATGATTTACAGGCGTCCATTGTCGTCTTTCTGGTTGCCTTACCCTTATGCCTGGGGATTGCTTTAGCGTCAGAAGCGCCGATGTTTTCCGGCATTATCGCCGGAGTGATCGGTGGGATTGTGGTGGGGATAGCCAGTGGTTCAGCTCTGGGCGTGAGCGGTCCTGCGGCCGGTTTGGTCGCCGTTGTGCTCTCTGCTCGCGAATCTCTTGGTTCCTGGGAGGCATTTTTGCTGGCGGGATTTTTGGCCGGAATATTGCAGGTGATAGCCGGTTTTCTGCGTGGTGGAATTATTGCTTATTATTTTCCCTCCGTTGTCATTAAAGGCATGTTAAGTGGGATTGGCATTATTATCATCTTAAAACAAATCCCGCATTTATTAGGGCATGATGTATCGCCGTTGCTTACTGAGTTAACTAATGGCCGGCTTGATCTTTTTTATATCAGGGAGGCGTTTGATTATATTAACCCTGGTGTGGTGATTATTAGTGTCCTGTCGTTGACCACCATGGTGTTGTGGGAGCAATTTACTGACAGAGGCTACAGATTATTTAAAATTCTACAGGCTCCCCTGGTGGTGGTTTTATTCGGTCTTTTATTCGCCTGGCTCTATGAGCACCGTTGGCTGCCTTTCTATTTGGAGCCATCAGAGCTGGTACAAATCCCGGAATTTCAGAAAATGGCGGATCTGACTCACGCCATAGTTCTGCCAAACTTCAGTCAGTTGGGCAATCTGGAAGTGTATCGCATCGCAGTGATTATTGCATTGATCGCCAGTTTGGAAACCTTGTTGTGTGTGGAAGCGACAGACAAACTCGATCCTTATACAAGAATCACTCCTAAAAACCGTGAATTGAAGGCACAGGGTTTGGGTAATATGCTCTCCTGTCTGATAGGCGGACTGCCGATTACTCAGGTTATTGTGCGAAGCTCCGCCAACATTACCTTTGGAGCGAAAACCAAGCTATCGGCTATTCTGCACGGTTTTTTTCTCCTCATTTGTGTGCTAAGCATCCCGGAGTTACTGAATCGCATTCCTTTGGCGTCACTGGCCGCTATTCTCATCATTATTGGCTATAAACTGGCGAACCCGACTATTTTCAGGGAAATATACCAGCGAGGTTGGGAGCAGTTTTTACCCTTTATCATTACCATTATTGGTATAGTCGTCAGTGATCTGCTCTTTGGTATTGGTATTGGTTTTGCTGTAGCGGTTTTCATTATCTTACGCCACAATTATTTGAATTCGCATGATACGAAAATCTTCCTCGAAGAAGGTATTACCTATCATTTGGAGTTGGCAGAAGAAGTGTCGTTTTTAAACAAGGGCAACATTATCCATGAACTCAAACAAATTCCTCCGAATGCCACGCTTATCATTGATGGCAGCCGCTCCAAGTTTATTGACAACGATGTGCGTGAAGTGATAGACAACTTCATTAAAAGTGCCGAAACCCAGGATATTTCAATTCAATTGCGAGGACTACCGCCATGCACACCTTAACCAAAGAACAGCAACAAAATATCACGCCAAAGCAGGCTATTGAATTGCTCAAGGCAGGGAACCGACGCTTTCTTAATAACCTTAAAATTAATCGCAACCTGTTGCAGCAGGTCAATGAAACGTCTCAGGGACAGCATCCCTTTGCCGCCGTTTTGAGCTGCATGGACTCCCGTGCCCCGGCAGAACTGATTTTTGATCAGGGACTGGGGGATATTTTTAGTCTGCGCATTGCCGGCAATATTCTCAATGAGGATATTATTGGCAGCCTGGAGTTTGCCTGTAAAATTATTGGCGCCAAACTGATCACGGTAATAGGTCATACTGGCTGCGGCGCTATTCAGGGAGCCTGCAAAGGAGTGGAGCTTGGCTATTTGAGCCAGGTATTGGGAAAAATTAATCCGGTAATTACCAAAGTTAAAATGGCGCACCCTTATCTTGAGGAGGACAGTCCGGAATTTATGGAGCACGTGACCCGTTTGAATATCCAATGCATTGTAGAAGAGCTCGCACAACGCAGTAGCATCCTCGACAGCCTGCTGTCTGAGCAAAAAATAGCGATTGTCGGTGGTTTGTATCATATCGATAAGGGTGAAGTTGAGTTTTTTGACTAAGTTCTGTCGATATTTTTCTTGAAAAAAAAGCAGTTGCAGTGATATAAAGGAAAGATAAAAATGACCTTACAAGTGTGCCATATTGTGTTGATACTCCTGTAACGTGCTTGGTGTTATTGAACATGCGAGCGAAGTGGTGTTTTTATGCTTGCGGGTGGATTTTTTATATGCTTTTCGTCTCTTTTCCTGGTAGGCTTTTCTCTGTTCTATTGCCTCATCAACATTTAATCTTGGGGTAAATTGATTTCAGTTTATGCCGCGCCTTCTCGATGCTGAATTACCATTGCCAACACACTATTGTTTTTAACTATGTCTTCATTTACATTCTGTCCACTAATAAAAATGGTGACAGGATGTTATGACAAAGAAATACATAGTTCGTTTATCAGATGAAGAGAAAACACTGCTTGAAGATGTCGTGAAGAAATTAAAAGGCAGCTCCCAAAAAGTAGTTCGAGCGCAAATTTTATTGAAAGCAGATGCAAATGGTCCTAATTGGACTGATGAAAAAATCGTTGAAGCATTTGGTTGCCGAAGGCAAACTGTTGAAGGCGTTCGCGAACGTCTGGTGACAGAAGGTTTTGAAACAGTACTCAATGGAAAACAACGCCCTAATCCACCAAGAGAAAAACTATTGTCCGGAGAGCAAGAAGCGCAATTAATTGCACTGCGATTGGGTTCTCCTCCTGCTGGTTATGGAAGCTGGACGTTAAAATTACTGAAGAACAATATGATTGCATTGGAAATCGTTGAAGATATTAGCCACGAAACAATAAGGAAACCCTAAAAAAAACGGATTAACCCGTAAAAAAATTGAATATTGGGTTATTCCGCCGGAATCAAATGGTGAATTTGCTGCTTGCATGGAAGATGTGCTTGATATTTACTCAAGACTTTATAATCCATTAATCCCCGTCATTTGTATGGATGAACAACCAATTCAGCTGTTAGGGGAAACACGAACTCCAATCCCTGCAACTCAAAATCATCCTGTCCGTGTTGATTATGAATATGAGCGTGCAGGCACAGCATCCATATTCATGTTTTGTGAACCGCTAGCGTGCAAACGAGGAGTTAGCGTGCGCCCTCATCGTACAAAGATTGATTGGGCTATCGAAATGGAGCAGTTGTTGCGCACGCAGTATGCCAATGCCGAAAAAATAATATTGGTGTGTGATAATTTGAATACACATACGCGCGGTGCATTTTATGAGGCATTTCCTGCTGAAAAAGCACGTGAAATAGTCCAACGAATCGAATTTCACCATACACCGAAGCATGGAAGTTGGTTAAATATTGCAGAATGCGAACTCAGTGCTATGACAAGTCAATGTATAAAAAATAGACGATTTAGTACAATAGAACTTTTAATGCAAGAAATTCAGGAGTGGGCTAAAAAAACCAATCAAAAACAAAGGGGCGTCAATTGGCAATTCAGTATCGAGAAAGCGCGGCATAAACTGAAATCAATTTACCCCAAGATTAAATGTTGACGAGGCACTAGA
>JAFIFT010000010.1 GCA_020831865.1 Legionellaceae bacterium
CTTACAACGCTGCCTTGTATCAGGGAGCACTGAAAAGTGTTCTACTAGTGAATCACGCATAATTTTACACCCAAAAGTTAAAATAGGTGTATTTGATCATATTTCGTGACTAATTAATAGTCACTCGTGATCTTGCCCTGGCGATACGCCAATACGCTTGCGTTACGCAAAGCATTTGAAATACATTTGAGTTACATCCTGAAAATGCTATGGTAATAAAAGCAATCTAATGATGCGACAAGGACGAGGCATGGGCAACAAAACCATTCATCACAAACTGCGCCGTGATCTGGTGCTGTCCGGTGCCATCATGATGGGCCTGGGCTCTATTCTGGGTACCGGGGTGTTTGTCAGTATTGGGGTGGCTGCTGGTGTGACCGGTCCCTCCGTTGTTTTTGCCATTATACTGGCTGCTTTGGTTGCCAGTTGCAATGCCTTGTCCAGTGCGCAGCTTGCTGCCAGCCACCCGGTGAGCGGGGGAACCTATGAATATGGATATCGCTATTTGCATCCGGCACTGGGATTTACGGCAGGCTGGATGTTTTTATGTGCGAAAACCGCGTCAGCAGCTACAGCAGCTCTCGGATTTGCTGGCTATTTTTTACACCTGTTGGGCTTCCCTGAGGTCTCCAGTATCCCTGTTGCCGTATCGGTTGTGCTGATAGTCACCCTGATTGTCTTAAGTGGTATCAGGCGTTCGAACCAAGGTAACCTGATTATCGTATCAATAACGCTGTTGTCCCTGGTGATATTTGTACTTTTCGGCATATCCCCTTTGCTGAAATATGGCGGACAACATTTATCTCCTTTTTTTCCGAAAGCCACCGCTCATGGTTTCCATGATTTTTGTTATGCAACCGCTTTGATGTTTGTCGCTTATACCGGCTATGGGCGTATTGCCACTCTGGGTGAAGAAGTAAAAACACCGGCTCGTACCATACCCAAAGCCATTGTGGTCACTTTACTGGTGAGTGCGGTTATTTATACTCTGGTCGCTGTGGTCGCGATTGCGTTGGTCGGTTCAGAGCAGCTGGCAAGCACGACAGAAAGCCGGGCTACACCGCTTGAAATAGCGGCGCGTGCCATGAATCAGCCTGGCTTGCCGACGCTGATTGCACTCGGTGCCTGCACGGCCATGTTAGGCGTCTTGCTCAATCTTATACTGGGACTGTCGCGCGTTGCGTTAGCCATGGGACGCCAACAGGACTTACCGGAATATTTTGCAGCTGTTTCCCCTACACTTCGTACACCAGTTGCGGCCGTGGTTGGTATCGGCCTTAGCATTGCTGCGCTGAGTGCCTTCGCTAGCGTCGAAACCACCTGGTCTTTCAGTGCGTTCACGGTTTTGATCTATTACTCCATTACGAATCTTGCCGCCCTGTATTTACCGAAAAAGCAGCGGCTATATCCGAACGTCATCGCGCTGACAGGCCTTATTTCCTGTGTATTTCTGGCGTTTTGGGTTCCGCTGGACATTTGGCTATCGGGCATTATGCTCATTGTGCTGGGGCTCCTGTGGCATCGCTTTCATCGTTACTATTTAAAAGGTCAAGGAAAGGGGGAGTATTGAATGTTGAACACCGTCTTCTATCGGGCGTTATATAGCGCTGCCTCCCCCTGGGTGCTCTTCATCCGTTTCTCCCTAGGCTTGGTTTTCTTGCCGGAAGGTATTCAAAAATTACTCTACCCCGACATCCTGGGTGCCGGACGGTTTATGCGGATCGGTATTCCGTATCCCGAGCTCATGGGGCCTTTTGTGGGTTGGATGGAGCTCTGTTGTGGCCTGTTCATTTTATTGGGTCTTTTGACACGGCTCGTTAGTCTCCCATTAATCATGATTATGATTATTGCTTTTATTTCCACCAAGATTCCCATTTTTCTGGGCAGTGATTGGTGGATTTTTCAGGTTCGTGAGCTCAATCGCTATGGTTTCTGGAGCTTTATGCATGAATCCAGAACCGACTGGGCCATGCTAATGGCGTCCTGCTACTTGTTGGTGGTAGGTGCGGGACGCTACTCATTGGATCAATTGCTGATCCATTGCTTTCGTCTGGACAATTCAACACAACCTCAGGTATCTTCATGACTACGCATTGGCCTACCATGAGCTCCTTAAAGGTTTACCAAAAAATCGAGCTCAACTCCAAGACAAATCTTCAGTTTTTTCTGAATAAACACAGCACCAAAGAAGGAACCTGGGGATATTTAACCCTGCATGAAGGCGCTGTTGAATTTGCTTTTTTGGATGGATATGGTAAAGAGCGCTCCCTTCATAGCTTACATGCGAAGTCACCTTCCCTGATAATCCCGCCGGCATCGTGGCACAAAATTACCTCGATGAGCCCTGAATTTAACGCTACTTTACAGTTCTATTGCCAACCGCATCGCTATTTTGAGAAAAAGTATCGCCTGGCACCTATCCATCATGACTTATGGTACATCTATCAAGCCTATCTACAAGAGCGGGAGAACATGGCTATTTTAGATGTCGGTTGTGGTTCTGGTCGAAATCCATTAGTTTTGGCCTTATCCGGGCATGACATCGTGGGTGTTGACAAGCATACTGAGGCCATTGAACATATTCGCCATATTGCCGCGCAAGAGCAAATAACAAACATGACTACTCATACGCATGATTTGAATCAAGCGTTTCCTATCCAGGGTACATGCTATGATTTTATCTATTCGACCGTGACCTTGCAGTTTTTAAAACCGTCACGCATTAAGCCTTTGCTGACGGAGCTGCAATCGCTTACCGCACCAGGCGGGATGCATTTTCTGGTTTTTCCCATCAAGGCTGAACCCTATAGCTATCCTGAACATTTTACCTATCTGGCGCAGGGGCGGGAGCTATACCACTTTTATCAAGATCAGGGCTGGTCTATTCCAGAGTATAAAGAAAAACCAGGACTGCTGCATAAACGGGATGAACAGGGTAAGCCTGAACAAGGTCTCTTTGGTCATTTGCTTGCTCAGAAGCACGGATAATGCGCTCATGGAAGGCTTATGGGAAAGCACATATAAATAAGGATGATGGATATGGATATTGTAGACATAATCACGCAAAGACGTGCGGTGCGAGCTTTTAGTCATACCGCATTATCGAAAAAAGAGATTGATATTATTCTTCAAGCCGGGCAATTTGCTCCCAGTCCTTTAAACTCACAACCCTGGCATTTCACATTGGTTCGCAACAAGGATACCCGGCAGGCATTGGCTGCAAAAGCGCAACATGCTTCCTTTCTCGCACAAGCGCCACTAGTCATTATCGTAACGGTGGATACCAAGGTTGATATTGATGTCTGGTTAAAAAAACATAACCAGCACCTATACAGCGGTGCGGTGGCCATGCAAAATATGTGGCTGGCCGCCACCGCCCTGGATATTGGTTGTTGCTGGGTGAGCCTGGATGAAGAGAGTACACAGCAACAGTTAGCCATCCCCAAAGAGCATACTGTGATCGGAGGGTTGGCTTTGGGCTATCGTAAAGAAGCACTCAAGGCCCATGGCGAAGAAGATCGAAAAACCCTGGCTTCTTGCACTTCCCTTGAAACATTTCCTCACCAGAAAAACAGCGAGACAGAACATTGTTGTTCCTGCCTTGCGCTGGTTCCCAAATCAGCCGCTCATTCCTTTGAAGGGGATGATTATGTCCGATATTTTTGTGGCCATGCATGCTATGCAGAATGGAAGAAGCAAACTCAAAAGTGGCTTGATGAGGATGACAAAACATGATGAGCGCATAACCAATTGAACTATAAAGCAAAAAAAATATCACCACCGCAATTTCAGAAGAAGCTTTGTTTGCCATTCACCTTGAGCACCAAAATCAAACTGCTGCTCGCGGACTCCAGGGTTGATGCCAGAAAGGGTTAAAGGGTAGTTTGCAAGCCCTTGTGCGCTTGCCCTGGATGTGGACGTTGCCAGTGCCACTCCTTTACACTAGGAGATAGAATATGAGAATCAGGAATACCACTCATGGATATTGCAGAGCTGCTAGCCTTTTCGGTTAAAAATCATTCGTCGGATTTACATCTGTCGGCGGGCTTGCCGCCCTTGATACGTGTGGATGGCGATTTGCGCAGAATGAATTTACCCACGCTTACCCATAAGGATGTCATAAAACTTATATATGACATTATGAATGATAAGCAGCGCAAGGAGTATGAAGAATCACTGGAAACTGACTTTTCGTTTGAGATACAAAATCTGGCTCGTTTCAGAGTTAATGCCTTTCATCAGGCTCGGGGCGCCGGTGCGGTGTTTCGCACCATTCCCTCAACTATTCTGAGCCTCGAAGACCTGAGCCTGCCGCCCGTATTTCGCGATATTGCCAGCTATCCCAAGGGGTTGGTGCTGGTAACCGGCCCCACCGGTTCCGGTAAAAGTACCACCCTGGCTGCGTTGGTCGATTATATTAACCGTAATCGCTACGAGCATATTTTAACCATCGAAGATCCTATCGAGTTTGTCCATTCCTGTAAAAAGTGCCTGGTCAATCAGCGCGAAGTTCATCGGGATACCCGCAGCTTTAATGCTGCCCTGCGTTCCGCGTTGCGCGAAGATCCCGATATTATCCTCGTGGGGGAACTGCGGGATTTAGAAACCATTCGTTTAGCCATGACCGCCGCGGAAACGGGTCACCTGGTCTTTGGTACCCTGCATACCAACTCAGCGACCAAAACGATTAACCGGATTATCGATGTATTTCCGGCAGAAGAAAAATCCATGGTGCGATCGATGCTCTCGGAATCTTTAATGGCGGTTATTGCGCAAACGCTTTTGAAGAAAAATGGTGGTGGGCGAGTGGCAGGGCTGGAAATCATGATCTGCAATGCCGCGATTCGCAATCTGATTCGTGAGGATAAAATTGCACAAATGTATTCTTCTATCCAAACCGGGCAAGCAGCCGGTATGCAAACGCTTGATCAGCATTTAACCCAACTGGTGAACGCCGATGTTATTGCGCGCTATAGCGCGCGGGATATTGCTATTCACAAAAGTCTTTTTCCATAATGGGCGGAATCCGGCGGCTGCCCTGATCACTGCGCTGTCTGTCGTTGTCTTCCCAGTGGTCAGTGTAACGATCTGCGTATTTAGCGGATGAGGTACTAGAGGAATATGGCTTGGAGTTCGTTGGTAAATTGACGGCCAAACGCAGTGATCTGCCAATAATCATCCCCGATCGCAAGCAAACCTTTGTCCTGGGCAATCTGTAAGAGTGGCAGCAGTTGCGTACGGCAGAGTCCACTGGCGTGTTCAAATTAGCTGAAACGAAACGCTCGTTCCAGGCGGGTGGCATTGAGCATGTATTCAAACAATATTGTCGCATCATCCAGCCGTTGCTCGCCACTGCTGTACCCGGGATTGGGTTGACTGTAGGCTTTCGGTTGCCGTTTTTTTTGGCGACGGTAGATGTGTTGGCCATCCAGCGAACGTATTTTACCGTGTGCGCCAGCGCCAATGCCAAAATAATCCCCAAATTGCCAGTAGTTCAGGTTATGCTGGGCCATTTTATTGCGTCGGCAAAAGGCCGAAATTTCATAGCGTGTAAAGCCCTTCTGTTTCAGCAAAGCCATCCCTTCCTGCTCGAGGGCAAAGATGCTGTCCTCTCCGGGCAGTTGCGGTGGCTTTTTAAAAAACACCGTGTTGGGCTCGAGGGTAAGCTGGTACCAGGATAGGTGTTCTGGTTGGTAATCCAGAGCGGTTTGCAGATCCAGCAGTCCTTCATGGACGCTTTGTTCGGGCAGACTGTGCATAATATCGATATTGATATTATCAAAACCAGCCTGGCGAGCGCTTAAGATTGCCTGATGCGCTTGTTTTGCATCGTGAATGCGACCTAATGTCTGTAATTTTTGTGGATGAAAGCTTTGAATACCCAGAGACAGGCGATTAATTCCTACCTGGCGATACGCTTGAAAACTATCGTGTTCAACCGTGCCGGGATTGGCTTCCAGGGTGATTTCAATCGTGCGTTCGAAGGGATTGATGTGGGCAAGTTCACGCAATAATCGCTCATAGGATGATGCCGAAAACAGGCTGGGTGTTCCACCGCCTATAAAGATCGAACTAATATGCCGGGGTCCAAAATCCTCAATGTCTTGCGCAAAATCGGCAATCAAGTGATCGATATAGCTGTTTTCTGGCAGCGTATCAGGACTTTTGTGCGAGTTGAAATCGCAATAGGGACATTTGCGAATACACCAGGGGATATGAATATAAAGGGCAGCAGATGGCATAAAAAACGGCGTAATAGCACAGTGTGCCTAATGGTAGCAGATATAGTGAGATTGTACCATATTGCATCTTGCCCTACTTGCCACCATGGCGTCGCATCTATAGAAAACAACTTGTCCTCAAATGTATCTCTTCACCAGCAGGTCTCAAGTCCGTTCAACAGATAAGGCGGGGCAGTATTGGTAATGGGGTGTGATTTAGGATTATAATGAGCGCACTTTCATAGTTTGAATGGTTGCGATGGTAGACAAACCTTTGCCGAAATGCAAAAAACGCTCCATAGTTGCGCAGTCGCGTCTTTTTACCATTGAACAAATGGATCTGACCTTTTCCAATGGCGTTGAGCGGAAGTATGAGCGCATTTGCCACTATGGCCAGGGGGCGGTTTTAATTGTGGCTTTTACGGCGGCTCAGGGCTTATTGCTGGTTAAAGAATATGCCGCCGGGACACATCAGTATGAATTGGCTTTTCCCAAAGGTTTGATCGAACCCGGCGAAGATGTTCTGGCTGCGGCGAATCGTGAGTTACAGGAGGAGGTTGGTGTTGCGGCGCAAAAGTTACACTATGTGCGCGAGCTCAGCTTGGCTCCCAGTTATTTCGGCGCCCGTATCCACCTGGTGTTGGCAGAGGAACTTTTTCCCTCCCGACTGCCTGGGGATGAGCCTGAACCAATTGAGGTGCTTGAATGGCCCTTGCATCAGATGGAAGACTTGTTAAACCGACCGGACTTCAGTGAAGCAAGGAGTATAGCTGCCTTGTTTTTATGCAAAGAATGGCTTGCAAAAAATAAAAGAGGAAATAAAAATGAATCATAAACGTGTACGTGTCGCGGTGACGGGCGCAGCCGGCCAGATTGGCTATGCTTTATTATTTCGTATTGCCTCCGGTCAAATGTTTGGCCCTCATGTGGATGTGGAACTGAACCTTCTGGAGTTGGAGGCGGCCTTGCCCGCTCTGGAAGGGGTCGCAATGGAATTGGATGATTGTGCCTTTCCCCTGCTCAAGCGCATTGTGTGCACGTCAAACCTGGATGAGGCCATGGATGGGGTGAACTGGGCGTTACTGGTCGGCTCGGTACCACGAAAAAAAGGAATGGAGCGTTCTGATTTACTGGAGATTAACGGCGGTATTTTTACCGCGCAAGGTCGTGCTATTAATGAGCATGCAGATGATAGTGTTCGTGTTTTTGTGGTGGGAAATCCCTGTAATACCAATGCCCTGATTGCCATGCACAGCGCCAAAGACATTCCTAATGATCGCTTTTATGCCATGACCATGCTGGATGAGTTGCGGGCACGGACCCAGTTGGCCAAAAAAGCAGGGGTTGATATTAGTGAAGTCTCTCAGATGGTGGTCTGGGGCAATCATTCTCCTACCATGTTTCCCGATTTTTATAATGCTAAAATTGACGGACGTTCTGCGGCATCAGTGATTAATGATGAGTCCTGGTTGCAGCAAGAGTTTGTGTCAATAGTACAACAACGTGGTGCGGAAATTCTCAAGGCCCGGGGCGCTTCTTCTGCGGCCAGTGCGGCTAATGCCATCGTGACGGGAGTTCATCAGCTGGTAACGGAAACTCCCGCCCATGAAATGTATTCAATGTGCCGTTGTTCAAAAGGAGAGTATGGCATTGATGAAGGCTTAATCTTTTCTTTCCCGACCAAAACCACTCATGATCGCTTTACCGACTATTATCATAACCATGTCGTTGAAGATCTGGTCCTGAATGCCTATTCCAAAGAAAAGCTGGCCCTTACTTTGGCAGAATTACGCCAAGAGCGTGATTTGGTCAAGAGCAAGGGATTGTTAGATTAAGCTGCTATCAGCACGGTCTGTCGACTACGCCCAGACGGGATAAAGGGAGCGTTGCCATCATGGCACGACTCCCTTTTTTCGGCAAGGCTTCAGCAGACATCCCCCTTCCTTTTTCAACAAAAATACACAATATGCCTTTTTTATGGTATTATTGTCGGCTGGTATAGCTTGAGGTCGTTGAAAAGAGGTATTAATGAGTGCAGTACCCCCCCCGGCTATGGCGGCAACCGCGCCTTCTCCTGTTGACTCTTTACGTTGGAATACACAAGATACGGTTTGGATGCTGAGCCTTTTTGGTACGGCAATTGGGGCAGGTGTTTTATTTTTACCAATCAACGCCGGGGCAGGAGGGTTACTGCCGCTTCTGATGATTAGTGTGCTTGCCTTACCTATGACCTTTTGTGCCCACCGTGGTTTAACGCGCTTTGTCTTATCCGGTGATAATCCACAACATGATGTGACGCAGGTAGCACAGCAGCATTTTGGTAGCACCATGGGCTCCCTGGTCGCCTTTTGTTACTTTTTTGCCATATTTCCGATCTTACTGATGTATAGTGTTGCGATCACCAATACCTGTGAGAGCTTCATGGTTCACCAGTTAGAATGGAACGCCCCTCCCAGAGCGCTCCTGGCGGCTTTACTGTTGGGTGGCCTGTGGTTGATTGTGACGGTGGGACAGGCGATGGTCCTGCGGGCGATGAGTCTACTGGTCTATCCCTTTATTCTCGCTTTACTCGTATTGTCGCTTTATTTGGTGCCGCACTGGAATTTGCAGTTTTGGACGCATAATCTTTTAATCAGCACAGCAGAGCTTTCCCCCTCGGCCACTGTAGTAAATGCGTTTTGGTTACTCATCCCTTTGATGGTTTTTTCTTTTAACCATTCGCCCATCATTTCTTCTTTTGCGTTGGATCAACGTAAGCGCTACGGGGCTGATGCGGATAGAAAATCGGGAGCTATTCTGCTCTATAGCCATGTGTTAATGATTGTCATGGTGTTGTTTTTTGTATTCAGTTGCGTGTTCAGTTTAACGCCCTTCGATTTGGCGCGTGCCCGTGCGGAAAATATTTCCATCCTTTCCTATTTGGCCAATCATTTTCAAAACCCGCTGATAGCCTATACTGCGCCGGGCATTGCGTTCATTGCCATCACCAAGTCTTTTTTAGGGCATTATCTGGGGGCTAGAGAAGGGCTGCAGGGGCTATGGCATAAAGTCGTTCCTCAACAAGCCGGGCAACGGTGCCGACGGCCAATTGTCGATGGCAGTATGATGAGTGTATGTTGGCTGATTGCCACACTGAATCCGTCCATATTGGGAATGATTGAGACTTTGGGCGGCCCTATTATCGCGGTGATTCTTTTTCTGATGCCGCTCTATGCCTTGTACTCTGTCCCGTCACTACAGCAATACCGACATTTCCCGCGTGATCTTTTGGTTGCGGTTATTGGTTTGGTCACATTGGGGGCTAAGTTGACAAGCCTGCTGTAGTATCACGGGTGAGATATGAGCTAAGCGCTTCGCCTTGAGTTACGTAATGGCGTTATTCATGGCTAGTGTGCTTTATCATCTCCACAGGCAGGGCAGGGGGCAGTACTTTTAGGAAAACAAAAAAACCGAACCGGGATCCGGTTCGGGTGTTTTCGGACTTTAGAGCGACGGAAACGCTGTATTAAGCAGCCATTGCCTTGACACGAGCGCTGAGGCGACTTTTAATGCGAGAAGCTTTGTTTTTGTGAATGAGCCCTTTACCGCTTGCTTTGTCAATGATGCGCTGTGCTTTGCCGTAGGCTTCCTGTGCGACTGCTTTGTCGCCCGCTATAACCGCTTTCAGAACATTTTTGACATAGGTACGGAACATGGATCGTGCGCTGGTATTCTGTTGGCGAATTTTTACGTTTTGACGTGCACGCTTAATCGCTGATTTAATATTTGCCACTTAATAGACTCCACAATAACAAAAAAACTTAAAGCATGATTTTGCCTAAATACGGCTATCTTGTCAAGACTCCTCTGTGGTATTTTCCTTGCTTTGCGCATTTTTCAAAAACCGGGCAAAATCAATTTTACTTTCCTCACCATCAATCAAGCGATTGATATTTTCCCGGTGCTTATACAAGATCAGCAGGGTGATAAAGAACAGCGGTGTGACCAGAGTAATATGGCCTGTGGTGTAGACGGCATAAAGCGGCATCAGCATCATGGCTATCATGGAAGCCAGGGAGGAATAATGCGACAGGCGGGCAACAATCAACCAGGTTGCCGCGACCATAAATCCTAAAATAAATTGCAGGCCCAGTGCTGCGCCAATAGCGGTAGCCACGCCTTTACCGCCTCGCAAGGAAAAAAACAAAGGAAACATATGCCCCAGCACTGCTGCCAGCGCGACATAACCCAAGGTGAGGGTATTGACGGCAAGTAGTTTGGCGATGATAAGTGGCAAAAAGCCTTTCAACAGGTCAACTGCCATGACAACCGCGGCATATTTTTTTCCAGCCAAACGCAACATATTGGTCGCCCCCGGATTTTTAGAGCCTTCAAGACGGGGATCCGGCAAGTCAAAAAGACGTGCCATGATGATGGCAGAAGATATCGAGCCGATACCATAGGCGGCAATAATAATTACAATCGTTTTCATCATGTCCATTGTGTTTACCTTAGATTATCGAATGCAATGAAGGCGCATTAGTCGCGCAACCCGCTCAAATAGTGCTCTGATGCATTCTGCGCAGATGACAGAGACGCATACACCGCTATGCTTTTATCCGGAATAGGAAGGTTAATTATATAATTATGTCAATTGCAAAGCAATTTATCATGGCCTATGATTAAAGTTGTTCACTTAAGGAGAAGGTCAATGAAGCAATTTCGTCTGGCACTGGCAACTGTGATGATGGTTGCGCTACTGCCTTTTGGTTTCGCAGCATCCGTTTCGGGAACCTGGACTACTATCGACGATGCCGATGGAAAAAAACGGGCGCTGGTACGGGTGTCTGAAAGCGGTGGGCAACTGAGTGCCCGTATTGTGAAGGTGATTAGCAAAAGGCCGGGGGATACCGGTATTTGTAGCAAGTGCCCTGGCAATTTTAAGGGAAAACCTATTGCAGGTTTAACCTTCATGTGGGGTATGAAAAAAACAGGAACCGGTGAGTGGAGCGGTGGTAAAATTCTCGATCCCAAATCGGGTAAAGTATACAATGCCAAAGTGACGCTCAAGGGGAATAAGCTCTATGTGCGCGGTTATGTTGGCGTTTCCTTGCTGGGCCGAACCCAAGTCTGGGTACGTTAATAGCCCGGATACCGGAGGTAGCCTGTGTCCAGGGGCTTTACGTTTCCGTTGACACCCTTTGATATCCTTTTGAAATTCTGAATGGAGTGTCATTCTGTTCCAGGATTTCAAAAGGTTCCATAAGCTTGCGCATCAAAAACCAACCTGTCTTTCGTCCTATCTACGATGGTCTGTGGCTGTGCCTTTTTATTCGACACAGGAGTGGTGCATTGCTCGCAAGCAGTTTACAATAGGGTAGTCTATGGAATGCAATGAATTGAAAAATTATGGTTGAAGCAACGGTACAGGCACAAAAAAAATCGCTGGATTTATTAAAACGTCCTCCCCATTCCTCTGAAGCAGAGCAGGCTATTATTGGCGGCCTGATGCTGGATAATCAGGTTTGGGATAAAATTAGCACCAAATTGTGTGAAGATGATTTTTATCGGACCGAACATCGGGTTCTGTATCGGGCTATTGTTGATCTGGTACGCAAAGAGCAACCTTTTGATGTCGTAACGCTTCTGGACACCCTTAAAAACTTTGACGCTCTTGATGAAGCCGGTGGTGAAACCTATCTTTTTGAACTGGCCAATAATACTCCCAGCGTGGCAAATGTTACCGCTTACGCGGAAATAGTACGTGAGAAATCCGTGCAGCGCCAACTGATTGCGGTGGCCAGTGAAATAGCGGATTCAGCCTATAATCCGGTCGGACGTGATCTGAGCGAACTCCTGGATATGGCGGAAACACGCGTCTTTGCCATTGCCGAACAAACCGGTACCGATGGTGGTCCTGAGAGCATCAAGAACATTTTGGTGAAAGCGGTAGAAAAGATTGATGCATTGTACAATAACGGCGATGTCATTACCGGATTGGCCACCGGGCTGTCGGATTTGGATGAAATGACTTCCGGTTTGCAACCGTCTGATTTGGTGATTGTTGCCGGTCGTCCCTCGATGGGAAAAACCACTCTGGTCATGAATATGGCCGAACACGCCGCGATTCAGGCCAAAAACCCGGTATTGGTATTCTCCATGGAGATGCCGGCAGACTCACTGGCTATGCGGATGATGTCTTCTCTCGGACGGATTGATCAGCATCGCATCCGCACCGGTAAACTGGAAGAAGAAGACTGGCCGCGGGTGACTTCGGCCGTACATATGTTATCTGAAGCCCCTTTGTTTATAGATGATACCCCCGCTTTAAGTCCAATGGAAATGCGTGCCCGTGCGCGACGCCTGGCGAAAGAGCATGGCCAATTGGGCTTGGTGGTGGTCGATTATCTGCAATTAATGAAGATCCCTGGTTTTAAGGCGGAGAACCGTACAGCGGAGATATCGGAAATTTCCCGTTCTTTGAAGGCATTAGCCAAGGAGTTGAATGTGCCGGTTGTGGCTTTGTCCCAGTTAAACCGTAGCCTTGAGCAACGGCAGGACAAGCGGCCAGTTATGTCCGATTTGCGGGAGTCCGGCGCGATTGAGCAGGACGCCGATTTGATCTGTTTTATTTATCGGGATGAGGTTTATAATGAGGAAACCCACGATAAAGGGGTCGCGGAAATTATTGTGGCAAAACAAAGAAACGGGCCGATTGGCAAAGTACGAGTAGCCTTCCTTGGGAAGTATACCCGCTTTGAAGATCTGGCCTACAGTGGATACCAAGAGAGTGACTAATGGCACGACAAACGGGTATCAACATTAACCGGGATGCACTGCAACATAATGTGGCCATCGTGCGTCAACGAGCGCCCACACAGCATATTATTGCCATGGTCAAGGCCAACAGCTATGGCTGTGGTATTGAAACTGTGACGGCTGTCCTGCAGGATCGGGTCTGGGCTTTTGGAGTGGCGTGTTTGGAAGAAGGCATGCTCATCCGCAAATTGGGTATCGGCCAAGACTGCGTGTTAATGGAGGGGGTGTTCAATGCGGAAGAGTTACGACTTGCCGCTGCACAAAACATGCAACTGGTCATCCATTCGCTTTGGCAATTGGAATTGTTGCTCAATACGGCACTGGCGCAACCGCTCCGCATTTGGATGAAACTCGATAGTGGT
Source organism: Legionellaceae bacterium (assembly GCA_020831865.1). Classification (GTDB taxonomy): domain Bacteria; phylum Pseudomonadota; class Gammaproteobacteria; order Legionellales; family Legionellaceae; genus JAFIFT01. The sequence continues at coordinate 13,382 of JAFIFT010000010.1, forward strand.
ATGCATCGTCTGGGTTTCTCGCCGGCACAGCTACCGGCGGTTTATGCGGCACTGCAAGCCTGTCACTGGGTGGCGCCGGAGATTGGTCTGATGTCGCATTTTGCCTGTGCTGATGTGCCAGAACATCCGTATAGCATGCAACAATTACAGTGCTTTGAGCAGGCTCGCACGCAATTGGGTGGCATTGGATTGCTCAGCATGGCTAATTCTGCTGCTATTCTAAGCTGTCCGCAGAGTCATTATGACTGTGTCCGCCCTGGTCTGATGTTATATGGTGTTTCGCCTGTTGTCGGGCAGTTGGCACCGGATTTTGGTTTGCAGGCGGTGATGAGTTTTTATGCCCAGGTGTTAACCATCCAGAATTTCCCGGCAGGAAGTCCCATTGGCTATGGGGGCGTTTGGCAAAGTCAGCGCCCCAGTAAAATCGCAGTGGTGACGGCGGGATATGGCGATGGTTATCCCCGTCATGTGGCGGTTGGCACCAAGGTCTTTATCGCTGGCTACGAGGCACCTATCGTGGGACATATTTCCATGGATATGATGACAGTTGATATCAGCGATTGTCCAACGGTTGCTATTCATGATCGAGTTGAACTCTGGGGAAATCGCATCCCTGTTGAGTACGTCGCGCAACAGGCCGGAACGATCCCCTATGAATTGCTCTGCCAACAGCAGATACGTCCTTCCCTGTACACAACGACCGTCCTTGCGGCGGAGAATGACTAATTTTGTGCCGGTACAGACTGGTTTGTTTGTAACAATACTGATAGAATCGCTTTGTTTTTTACCATAAATCGATGAGGGTATCATGAAAAGAACTCTGAGCGCAGCTTTGGTTGCCACGCTTGTATTAAGTGGTTGTGCGCAGGTCAGTAATCAAGGCTTGGGTACGGCTACGGGTGGTATCGTTGGCGGGCTATTGGGAAGTCAGTTTGGTGGGGGATCCGGCCGTGTTGCGGCGGCAGCAGGTGGTGCTTTATTAGGAGCATGGGTGGGTGGCAACATTGGCCGAACGATGGATCGCCAAGACCGCATGGAAATGCAGCGTGCCCTGGAAACAGCCCCCACAGGCAGAGCCGTGAACTGGCGTAATCCGGACAATGGTAACCGCTACACCGTGAAACCAACGCGTACCTATTACCATGGCCGCCAGGCTTGCCGGGAATATACGACACAAGCCATGATTGGCGGAAAATCACAACAAATTTTTGGCAAGGCCTGTCGTCAGTCGGATGGCTCCTGGCGTGTTGTTGAGTAACACGGGACGGGTCTTCGGGTAGGGGCAGAGCATGTATGGTGTTCATCATGCTCTGCCATATTCCGGGTTAAATGCATCTAAATTTTGAACTCTAAACATCTTATTTTTGCCCATGTACCGTGCTTTATGCACGGTATCCAAGCGATTTTGAATGGCGATCGGAACTGGATTCCGCACATAAAGCGCGGAACTGGATTCCGCACATAAAGCGCGGAACTCAGGTATTTTGATTTTACAGTGTTCGTTTAGATGCATTCCTCCTAAGCATATCGTTGTGCAATAATTTTTCATCCCTGTTTTGTGCTATAATTAGAGCAGTATGTAGACTGGAGCAGGGGAGGCATCATGAGCCGTTTAATTTTATCGCTACTCCCAAAACCTCGACGCCCTATCGCTCGGGTGCAGCCGGATGTGAGTGTTCAGCAATGTCTTGCAATCATGCTGGCACAGGACATCGGCGCATTGTTACTGGTCGATGACAATAATGTTGTGGGTATTTTGTCGGAACGGGATCTGGTCCGCAACTGTCTGAACAAAGGACTTGATATCCATACGACTACGGCAGGAGACGTGGCCTACGCCGATATTTCTGTATTACAAATTGATGATACGATTGAACAGGCGATGCAGGTGATGACCAGCACCAAAAGACGCCATGTGTTGATTGAGGAGCATGGAGAACTGGCCGCTATGATTTCTATTGGTGATATTCTGTATTATTTGCTGGATGATAACCAGCGCGTTATCGAACAACTGGAAAATTATATCCATACCTATTAAACTGAAAGAAAAGCTCTGGATATACAGGATATGGATAAGCCTAAGCGATTCCCCATTGCCCATGCGGTAGAGGCTGGACAGCTCTACTATTGGTGTTCTTGCGGGGAAACGGCCTCACCCCCTTTTTGTGATGGCGATGACTGTGGTGATAAAAAAATTACCTACCGGGCTTGTTACAGTGAAACCTTACTTTTTTGTACCTGTACTGAAACAGCAGAGCCTCCCTTATGTGATGGTTCCCACTTGCGCTTGTTCAGCGCAGCGCTAAATACCAAGACAGAATAGTCAATATGCATTATAAGCAGGGCAAGAGACCTCATGAAAGAACTCAACAGAATTGATCCGCAGCTGAAGAAAAAAATTATTAATACTATTTCTCAGTATGAGGAGAAGTGCCACCACTTACAGACCGAGCTGGACGTGTTGCGCGAAACGATTGCACAACACAACCAAATCCCGTCTGCAGATCATCCTGATGGGGATATCCATATCACGGCCTTGCAGACCGTCTTAAGTGGACATCCATCTGCGGAGGTGAATAGCCGTTTGTTGATATTACGGGAGATGCTACGGAGTTTACAAAGTAAAACCCAGGATCAACAACAGCAAATACAGCGCTTTATCAGGCGAGCGACGGACTTGTTGAAAGCTGCCGATGCGCAGTATGTTTTTAGCAAACCCATGAGTAAACTTGAAAAGTCATTAGCAGAGCCAGCCAATGAAAAATTATTGGCGAATCAATTTTTAAATGTACTGCAACAGTACCTTCAGTTTTGTCAACAAAGTTTGGGCGATCTCTGTCCTGATAAGCGCGTTGAGCGGGATGGGGCAGAGCAGACGAAACGAACCGCTGTTTTTTTAGGCCCTATGCTAAATGACAGCCTGCGCGAATTGTTAACCTCTTTATCCTTTCCCGAACAGCTGGGGCATAAGACAAGTCAATTACTGGCGATGCTTCAGCAGCCTTTATCGGACAAGCGTCTCGTTGATGTATTGGATCAGGTGACCGAATTAGTGGTGTTGGCATTTAATTTGGAGCAGAATCGCCTGAAACTTTTTTTACAGGATATCAGCAAGCAATTGGTCGATTTTGAAAGTTATCTGCAAATTTCGCAGTCTTTTGGTCAGAATGCGCGTGAAGAAAGCCAAGAGTTAGCAGGGGGGATTGATGATCAAATCAGTCAGATACAACAGCATATGCATCAATGTACAGATCTGGCTGATTTAATACACTGTGTTGAGAAAGGTTTTAAGCAAATTGGTGAACGCATGCAACGATTTCGTGCCCACGAAGAGCAGCGCATTGCAGCCTATGCCGAACAGGTTGAGACCTTGCAACAAAATGTCGTACGGGCAGAGCAACAGGTGGCGGATATTCAGGAGATGCTCTCCTATCGCGAATTGCACATGCACCTGGATCGTCTGACCGGTATGCCCAATCGGGCAGCTTATGATGAGCATCTCCTGCATGCCTGGCAGCGCTGGCAGCGTGGTTTTGGTGATTTAAGTCTGGCTATTGGCGATATCGATCATTTTAAAACCATTAATGATACCTATGGGCACCTTGCTGGTGACAAGGTATTAAAAAAAATCGCCCATCTTTTTCGTTCCAGCATTCGAGCGGTAGACTTTGTGGCTCGTTATGGGGGAGAGGAATTTGTTCTGGTGTTTGAGCGTACCCCGGTGGATGAGGCGCAGAAGATTCTGGAAGAATTGCGTAAGTTGGTACAGGACACCGACTTTTATTATCGCAATACAAAAGTAGATATTAGCCTCTCTTTTGGTGTAACCATGTTGAAGGAAGATGATGATCTGGAAATGCTCTTTGACCGGGCGGATACGGCACTGTACAAGGCGAAAAAATCAGGGCGAAACCGGATTGAGGTCTTGTAGGACCCTGGACTAAAGCGAAGCACGTTCAGCTTTATTTTTTAGCCAGAACCACATCAATAATGTGGGTATCTTCATAAGGGAAGGTGAAAATTCGGCTGAATAAGCGTTTCAGGCGTTCCAGCAGAAAGTGTTTGGGGAGCATGCGAATGGAAAGGCTATTGAGAAACCAGGTGCCTTCTATTCCAAAGGTAGACAGCTCGTCAATATCGTTGAGCCGTACCGGAATGTGTAAGCGTTGATGCTCGAGTACCTCAAAGTCATGCTCTTTAAAGACCCGGAGCAGTTCATCCTGTCCGGAGGCGACCGTCGTATTCCGTACCATGTTTTTATAGTAGTGTCCCACCATGCGGCTGACGAGGGAGTCTTGCGTGATAAATTCGGTCAGCATGGCCTGTGCCTGAGGAAAGGATTCATAGGTGGTGGTAATCAATGAGAAATAGCCATTCGATCGCGTCAGGTTTTTAGCCTGGTTAAACAGGGCGTGAATCGGAATATAGGCATTGATAAAATGCGCCAGCACCAAGTCCTGGCTATGCATCGGCAGGTAAAGATCGGCATCGGTAGCACTGCCTTCAATGGTCTTAATATCAAGATGCTGTCGAGCCAGTTTGAGCATTTCTGATGAAATATCAATACCCGTTAAATCGGCATTGGGCATCGACTCGTTGAGTTTTTTTAGAAAAAGGCCATTACCTACGCCCAGATCGAGAACCTTATAATGGTCTCGGGGATGGGGAATATGCTTTGTAATTTGCTCTATTGCAAGCTGATGACTTCTGCTGATGGACCCAAAACGATTCGCTGTTTGGTAATGATCCGCAATGTTGTCATACATGCCCTTCAAGGTCATGCAATGGTCTCAATAGAAAAAGGTAAGGTAGATTATATCAGGACTTGCCACAAACTCCCAATTTCTGCTTGAAAAAATTGCCGGTTTGATGAGGACACGGGCTGAGCGCACTATTAAGCGGACTTCATTAAATACCTAGCGTAAATCATTGTAAGCCTGAAAATTAAAATTTATATTAGAAACAGTCCTATTTTCATGGTAATGCCAGATCAATTTTCTTACCTGTTGGATTAAGTCCTCCATTTTTGAAAAGGATTTGCAGCCATAAATTTTTTGCTTAAGCCAATGCCAAAACCGTTCAATGGGATTATACTCAGGCGAATAAGGTGGCAAAAAGAACAGCTCTACCCATCAGTGCTTCTGCAAGAATCTTTGAACCTTCTTGCTTTTGTGTATAGGGCCGTTATCAAGAATGATCATCATTTTTTTGTCAGGATTAGCTTTATGTGGCTGGTGTAAAAACATGATGAATTGCTGGCTATTGCCTTTATCCGCCTGTTTCCAGTAAACGCGGCTTGTCCGCATATTTAAAGCTCCAAACACAGTTTTTCCCAAGCGGGATTTTTCCGTATGGACTACTTTTTTTCTCCCTTTTTAAACCAGCCCCGGCTGACATAGGGTTGATTTGAAAAGTGTGTCTCATCCAAAAATAATATTTCAATGTCTGATGGCGCATTTTGCCCAATGGCTTCAACAATATCTTTGATACGAGCTCTTTTTTCTTCAGCGGGTGGTGCATTTTTAGGCAATGTTTTGGAAAAACGTTTATAAGTATAGCCTAGACGGTTGAGTGACTTGACTATCGTATTATCACAAGCGTGCAAACCTTGCTTGGCAAACCAGTCTTTCAATACATTGATTTGCCAGCCAGCTTCTTGATAACCATAGTCTTGAGGTGATTGATGAAGCAATTCCTCAAGTTGACTTTCAATAATGGGGGCTTTTTGTGCCGGGCGACCAGGTGGCTTTCTGGTCCTTAAACCTTCCACCCCATCTTGTACGTAACGGTTAAGCCATAAGCGTACCGTAATAATATTTCTGTGCAAATGACGAGCTATTTCTGGGGCTGATTTGCCTTCAGCGCACAAAAGCACATAGTGCGCACGTTCTCCAATATTCGTATTTTTTAAAAGGCGAAGACGCACCAGTTCTGAACGCTCTGAGTCGGTTAGATATATCCTTATCACTTTTAACTTCAACTAATTACAACATCATGAAAGGGTACATTATTTTCGTCATTTGCGCTAGGTGTTTAATGAAGCCCGCTTATCATGGATAGGATTTAGCATCATGGGGGTTAGGCGTTCTCATTCCCGTACCATAGAAATGGTAACCGGGCATACATGAGGTTGATAAAATAGATATAGAAAAAACACGAATGGTATTAGTGGCTTGGACAAGATCGCTCAAGTACTTGTAGCGTTTTTTAGCATGATCAAAATATAGCTTCTGATAGAGCTAATCCATAGTGGGCCCGAATATCTTCAGTATCATTTTTTTAGGCAATTTACTCGTTCTATTTTAGATTTTAGTGAGCATGTATTGTACTATACTGGTATAGTATCAATTTAATAAAGCACTATTTTCTTTTTATTTGATGGGGTTTTGGAGCTCGCAATGGTTAAAAAAGTGATTATTTGTTTCAATAGTGAAGAGGCAAATGAAGTGAGAGCCTTTCAAAGAAGACTGCTCTGGACTCATCAAGAAAAAGGATTTGCTCCTGATAGTCTGGACGTTGAAGTTATTTATCCTTGTGATACCTCTCAAGATTGACGTGGTCAAGCAAATTTGAAGTGTTTTTTCATGTTTGCAGCTATGGTTCTGGGGTAGATGTTACCCCAGACTGTTTTGAGTGGGCCAAACTCTAAAGTTAAGCTTATCGGTTAGAAGGCGTCTTCGCAAGCTCAGACATATTCTTACCCTTGGGATCCGCGCCATCGCCAAAAAACCCCGGATAAGCGGCAACAGAACGATAATAAGGCAATATACCGCCACCAGTAGATGCCGCCAAGATCACTTCTTTATCTTTTTTCAAATCTTCGTGCGCATATTTAATTGCCCAGCCACATTGCTTAACGGCTGGCAAGACTACTTTTTTAATTTTTTTCAAATCTTCATGCGCATATTGAAGTGCCCAGCCGTTTTGCTGAACAGCCTCAAGCACCACGTCTTCTTGTTTTTTGAAGTCTTTGTGCGCATATTGAAGTGCACGGCCATCTTGGTTAACGGCCGCAAGGACTACGTCTTGATCTTTTTGCAAATCTTTGTGCGCAAAGTCAAGTGCCAAGCCATCTTGGTTAACGGCCGCAAGGACTACGCCTTTATCATTTTGCAAATCTTTGTGCGCATATTGAAGTGCCAAGACATGTGTCTTAACAGCCTCAAGGACTACGCCTTTATCATTTTGCAAATCTTTGTGCGCATATTCAAGCGCGCGGCCATTTTGCTTAACAGCCGCAAGGACTACGTTTTTATCATTTTGCAAATCTTTGTGCGCATATTCAAATACCCGACCATCTTTCTGAGCGGCCACAAGAACTACGTCTTTATCTTTTTTGAAGTCTTCGTGCGCATCTCGAAGTGCCCAGCCATTTTGCTGAATGGCCGCAAGGACTACGTCTTTATCTTTTTTGAAGTCTTCGTGCGCATATTGAAGTGCCCGGCCGTTTTGCTGAACAGCTGCAAGCACCACCTCTTTATCTTTTTTGAAGTCTTCGTGCGCATACTCAAGAACCATCCCATTTTGCTGAACGGCCGCAAGGACATCTTCTCTGCTCGACTTAGTAGTTATCATACTCTTTACTCACCCATTAATAAAAAAAGAGGTCGAATTGTATCTTGTAAGTTCACAAGGGTCAAGGGGAGGGCAGGGAAACCAGGCCGAGAGCATCAAAGTATACATTGTAAACAGCCCCGCTACGTACCGTGGCTTGTCCCTGTATCTTTATTAGCCTGAAAACCCATCATTTAATGCGTGTTTTACAGTAGGGTGTGTTGACATTGAAAAAGTAATTCCAAAATAGGTAATGCAGACATGGATTGGTGCTTATATAAATATAGACATTTAGTTGAAAATTTATTCGCAAGAATAAAACATTTTCGCGGGCTTTCTACAAGATTTGATAAATTAAAGCGCAACTACGTGTCAGTAGTTGCTATGGCTTGTGCTCTTTTGTGGTTGCCTATGTGAAATGTCAACACACCCTAGACGATGGGGCGCAGAATCCAGGTGCGCGTCGTTGTGCTCTCACCTGGCGTTTGCTGCCATAGCAGCGGAAAGCCGGTTTTTGGGATTGGCGCTGTGGCGCTTTGCAGAATCACGGCAAAGGGATAGCGCTGATGCAAACGCTGTAGAGCGTCCAGTACCTGTTCCAGTGGTGCTTGATGATCCTGAATGATCAGCTCGTGTGGGCGAAAGAGGATCGTGAGTTGTTGCTGTTGGGAAAATTTTTTCACCTGTGTTTCAAGACGACGCCAGCGGGCTGTCTGTTGTCGTTGTTGTTCTGCCTGTGATTTTTGCCCCTGAAAGCGCAGGGGCGATTGCTGTAATACCTGTACCACAGGGGGAGCTTGTGTTGGCGATTGTTGTAAAAAGTACTGGCAAATGGCATCAATGAGGTAGCGATAACGACGTGCCGGTTTGAAATGGGTGCCGGGTTGCTGGTTAATGTACATTGCAAAAGCCAGGGTATGGCCGTTCTCGGTATCCATGTACCCGGAAAGACTGACCACGCCTCGCATGGTGCCAGTTTTTGCTCTTACCCTATCCATTTGCCGGGGCAGACGCAAGCGCTTTTGCAAGGTGCCATCCCGACCGGCAACCGGCAGGGCTGATACATATTCATAGGTGAGGGCAAAATGCTGGTGTAAAAAGCGCAGGAGCGTTACGGTTTGGGCTGGGCTGAGCCGATTGTGGCGCGAAAGGCCGGAGCCATCGGTAAGATGGGCGGAGGCTAAATCAAGCCCCACTTGCTGATGTAAAAACTGTTTAATCGCCGCTTGTGCTTCTGGCCAGTCCAGGGCTTTGTTGTGCATTTGCGCAGCGGTATGCAAGAACAAGGCGTCAGCATAAAGATTATCCGAGCTTTTCATGGTTTCAGCAATTAACTGTGAGAGTTTGGGGGAGTGACTGCTGCTAAGCAATAGGCTGGGCTGCTGGCTCTTTGCCAAACGAATACGCCCGTTGAGAGTGATATTCTGCTGTTTGAGCAACTGGCGAATACTCTTTTGTGCATGTTGGAGCGGGTTTTGCAATGCTAACTGTTGTACCACCGCCCACTGTCCTTGTGCAACACAACCTTTGACGGTCAGGGTATTGGTTGTATCCATTTTAAAGGCCAGTCTACAGTGCTGGCCTTTTTTGGCGGTAGTGACGTGATTGATGATCGATAGTCCATAAGGCGTATTATCTTCGATAATGGCCGCCTGTCCTGCCCGGCCAGCAGGGTTCACTGTAACCCGTACACGGTTTTGATCGAGCATTAACGGCGCCAGTGGTGCTCCATAGCCGTAGTCTAAATCTTCCTCCATGCCACCGGGCGGGTGGGCGGTAAGTGTGGCAAGCTGGCTGTCGATGAGGATATCCCCCTCAATAGTGGTTAACGCATGCCCGGCTATGCTCTGGAAAAGATGCCGGAGTTGTTGTTGGTCAAAAGACGGATCGCCGGGGAGGTGCAGAATCAGATGCCCCTGCAATCGGTTATCTTTAATGAATAAGGCTTGCAGGCTTAATTGGTTGTGAAATTGATAATCGGGTCCCAGCCACAATAAGGCGGCGGCGTCTGAAAACAGTTTCATATTACTGGCAGGTACAAATAATTTTTCTGCATTACGCTGATAGAGAATGGTATGACTGTGTAAGTCAACGACCTGGATGCCCAGGTTAATTTTCGGGTCGACACGGTGTATTAACCTGTCCAGAGCAGAAATACTGGCATATGCTGACACAGGAAGCAGAAATACAGCGGCCAGGCACGACAAAATCCTTTTGTTCATGAAAAGCATCCGCAATAAAGAGAAAACAGCAATCAAGCTTTATCATAGCATTTTGGTTTGTAAAGAGAAGTGGCTGTCAGGAAATAGTTGTCGGGAGAAAGGCGGGATATGACTCACCCTCTGGCCAGAGGGTGAGTCTTGCGGGTGAACCCTTATTTTTTCAAACGAATGACTTGCACCTCATCTGTGAAAAACTTGAAGTGATCGTAGCTGACATAGTAGTTCCCTTGATCGCCGGCAAAAGCAGACCAGGAGTTTCGCAGGGTAAAGACACCGCGGTTTTCATGGCCTGCATCATCCAGGACAATGGCGTTATCATCATAACCGGTTACGACCAGCTCATGACCGGCATAGATATCACCATTCACGGCATCGGAAATGATTTCCGGGGTAATCATCCAGGTATCATTGGCCGCCTTGTAGCTTCCCAGAGCGCCGGCATGGCCCACATTGACATCGAGCATCATACCAATCGTCAGGCGATGGCCTTTGGCCAACTGTTCTTTAGCCAGCCAAACCAGCATGTCGGGATTGATCTGTGAACTAAAGGCCTGTTCTACATTCAGCAAAGGCTTCCAGTCGACAAGACGGGACAGAGGAATGCTGTATTTTTTATAATCATCCTCGGACATGGGATGGCCTTCGTCATTTTCATCATGCAAGGGATAGCTTTGTACGCCTGCGCAACCCTGATACTTTTCATGGTTTTTACTGATAATACCGTAATCCATGAGCTGATCGAGTACTACCGGTCCCCAGGAGCCATTCCAGCCACTGTACTCGATCTTGTCGTTAATCGCCAGCCAGCTGCCTAATTCGAGGCTGCATAATTGACTGATGTAATCACCGGCACCCAATACCGCATCAATAGCCGCTGTATTGGCAAAGGTGACACAGCTGCCATGCCGGCCCTGGTTCAGAACCGGGGTTCCCTGCATGCCCAGGCTCACTTTGGGTGGCAGTTCTGAGCTAAAGAGTGCCGGACGGTAAGCGCTTTGCGGATAATTTTGTAATTGTTCGCTCAGATACTGTTTCGCTTGAGCGGATAATTTAATGCGTGGCAGATTAAACTGCATGGTTTCGGTGTTGGTTAGTCCCTGACCCTGGGGGGTGATATGGACACTGACTTCCCCGTCAATACTGAAGGGAGTGGCAAAGGCCAGTGAGGACGACAGTGACAATACCGCGATGGAAATACGTTTACTCATGCTAACATCCTTTTAAATGAACCAGTCTAAGATACTAGCAAGCTGGAATTTTAATGCAAGAATTTTTTTTGGGAAAAAAGAGCGCCTTGCTGACAGCCGCCAAGACCTGACATCGTATTACCCGCAGGGGACTATGGTTTTTAGGTTTTACCAGGGGATAGGGGAGGGGAGGTCGATGCTTGCTGTAAGAACTGGTAAATCGACTGAGCAGCCTGTTGTCCTTGCGCTACGGCATTGACTACCAGATTAGGACCCAGCACCATGTCACCGCCCGCAAAGATACGGGGATGGTCGGTTTGCAGTGGATAAGGCTGTTCGTTTACTCTCGTTAAGCCTTGCTCGCGCGTTTGTATGCCCAAGGGCTGCAGCCAGGGATGGGAGGGGGCTGTAAAACCGTAGGCTACAATCACGGCATCAGCGGCCATTTTTTTGGTTTTTCCCGTGAAACACAAGTCCCCTTTGCGGTCAATGCAGGTGGTTTCAACCTGCACCGCCTGCACTTTTTTTTCACCTTGAAACGCGGTGACCTGCTGTAACCAATGAAAATGTGCCCCTTCTTCTCTGGCCAGTTGAAAATCTTTTTCACTGGTTTGCAAATCTTCTTCCCGGCGCCGATACAGACAATGTACGGCTTTGGCGCCGAGGCGGATTGCCGTTCGGGCGCAGTCCATTGCCGTATCACCAGCGCCCAGAATCAATATGGTTTTACCTTGGAAATCGAATGCCTGCTGATGGGGGTATCCCAGCAGGATCTTAATCTGCTGAATTAAAAAGGGCAGTGCGGCATAGACTCCAGCTAATTCTTTACCGGGGACATCTGCCAGGATGCCGGCATCGGCACCCATGGCAAGAAAGAGCGCGTCATGGCTCTTTAAGAGGTCTGCGGCACTGTGGTCACGCCCTATTTCAATACCAGTATGGAATTCGATGCCCATCCCTTGCAGAATTTGATGCCGGCGCTGAACCAGATGCTTTTCCAGTTTGAACTGGGGGATGCCAAAAGTCAGCAGCCCGCCAATTTCAGGATGTCGGTCATAAACCTGGGCTTTGATGCCTAGACGGGCCAGTCGGTCGGCACAGGCTAATCCCGCAGGGCCTGCCCCCACTATGGCAACGGAATAGGGCAGAGGACGCACCGCTGACAGATCAGGCCGCCATCCCTGGCGCAGCGCTTTATCGGTCAGGTAATATTCAATAGCACCGATAGTGACCGCACCGGGGGCATTCGCCAGGGTACAGGCCCCTTCGCAGAGAGCGGCCTGGGGACAAACCTGGCCACACATTTCAGGTAAGCTATTGGTTTGATGAGCCAGCTCGGCCGCTTCCATAATTTTGCCTTCCGCCACTAAATGCAGCCATTGCGGGATGTAGTTATGCACCGGACAGCGCCATTGGCAGTACGGGTTGCCGCAATCAATACAGCGCTCACTTTGTATCTTGGCATCTTTGATGGCAAATCCACTATAGATGGCGGCGAAATGGCGGATACGCTCATCCGCGCTTTGTTTGGGTGGCAGCTTGCGCGCCTGGTCGATAAATTGGAAAAGGGGGATACGGGTTTCTTTCATGGCGGGCTCCCCTTGGACGACTGAGATTTGGCCGCTTGATCTTTGGGTGCAATGACATAAAATGCATCACCGCCCTGGTCAAGATGTGTCAGGGCGGCAGCACCAAGCGAACTGTGCGTATGATGCTGAAATTGTTGTAACAGAGCATACAGCGTTTGATGGTCATCGCGGTTTGACCACTGGTTTAATGCGTGGTATTCGACCGTTTCTGTATTGATGTGCTGTGCCAAATAGCCGCTGCGATCCCATACAAAGGCCAGACCACCGGTCATACCGGCGGCAAAATTGGGAGCGGGGGTATCCAGAATGACAACGACTCCGGCCGTCATATATTCACAGGCGTGGAATCCGGCGCCCGCCACTACGGCCTGGGCGCCAGAGTTCCGCACGGCAAAACGTTCGCCCACCACACCATCCATATAGCATTCCCCCCCTGTGGCACCATACAGGCAGGTATTACCCGCAATACAATAATCCCGGCTGGCAAGCGGGCTTTCCGCTGGGCGCATGAGCACCAGCAAGCCACCATTCATCCCCTTTCCGACATAATCATTCGCAGCACCGGTCAAGCGCAACTCCATGCCCTCAACCAGCCATGCCGCGAAGCTTTGTCCGGCATTGCCTTGAAAGTGAAGGCTTATCTGTGCTGCGGGCCTGTCTTTGCCTTGGCCGTGTTGGATAAACGCACCGGCGATATTGGCTCCGATACTGCGACAGTGATTATAGATAGCATAGCTCCGCTCAAATGACTGCCCTTTGGGCAGCGCTGTTGCCACATCGGCCCATATCTGTTGCGCCAGCTCAGCTTGATCAAAAGAGGGATTGCGTGGCTGTTGGTAAAGCCTTGCCCGTTGTTGTGCGCAGTGTTGCGAGGGGTGGACTGGCGGCAAGGGAAGGGGAGCATCGGGGAGGCAGCGCAGGAGATCGTGACGTCCGATAATATCGGTGAGCCGGGTATAACCAAGTTGAGCTAAAGCCTCACGTACGTCTTCGGCGACCCATTGGAAATACTGTTTGACCCGTTCGCTGTCACCCTGATAATACTCGCGTCTCAGGGTTTCATCCTGGGTCGCGACACCGGTAGCGCAATTATTCAGATGGCAAATGCGCAGATATTTACAGCCCAGAGCTACCATTGGCGCGGTGCCAAAACCAAAGGTTTCAGCGCCAAGCAAGGCGGCCTTGATTACATCGAGCCCTGTTTTCAGGCCGCCGTCGATTTGCAGGCACACCCGATGGCGCAGTTGATTTTCCAGGAGCACCGACTGGGTTTCGAGCAGCCCCATTTCCCAAGGGCAGCCCGTATAGCGAATGGAAGTGAGTGGTGATGCGCCCGTACCGCCATCATAGCCTGACAGGGTAATGCAGTCGGCATAGGCTTTTACCACCCCCGCCGCAATAGTGCCAACACCGGGGGCGCAAACCAGTTTGACTGAAATATAGGCCTGCGGATTTAATTGTTTCAGATCAAAAATTAATTGGGCCAGATCTTCAATCGAATAAATATCATGGTGGGGTGGGGGAGATATCAGAGTGACACCGGGCGAGCAATAACGCAGCCTGGCAATCAATGGATTGACTTTCACGCCAGGAAGTTGTCCGCCTTCGCCGGGTTTGGCTCCCTGGGCTATTTTAATTTGGATAACTTCGGCCTGCATTAAATAGGCTGCGGTTACACCGAAGCGACCGGAGGCAATTTGTTTGATTTTGGAGCGCTTATCCGTGCCATGACGATAGTCGGCCTCCCCGCCTTCCCCCGAATTAGAACGCCCGCCCAGGGCATTCATCGCCTGAGCGAGGGATTCGTGGGCTTCCGGAGACAAGGCGCCCAGTGACATAGCTGCGGTTTCGAAACGGCTGGTAATCTGTTCCACCGCTTCAACCTGTGCCAGCGCAATGGGCGCACGCTCACTGGCCAGTGCAAAAAAATCCCGTAGCATAACGGGTTTACGCTGTTGGACTAGCTTGGTAAAGCTTTGATATTCTTGATGGTCTTGTGTTTTTACGGCATGAATCAGCTGCGTGACGGCAGCTGGATGGTAATCATGATATTCACTATTTTCTACATATTTGTATAAACCGCCGTGGCGGGTTGGTATGCTGATGTCCAGCGCCTGTTCCCAGAAGCGCTCCTGATGGCTTTGCAGGCTGTGCCAGTCATAGCGTTCCAGGGCATAGGCGCTACGACTGAAACAACGCTCAATAATATCCCGATGCAGACCCAGAACCTGGAATAACTGGCTGCCTTGGTAACTGTTGAGGGTGCACACGCCCATTTTGGAACATATTTTGAGTAGTCCCTTGGTTAAGGCCTGGCGATAATTGGCCATTTTGCTGAGGGGGGCATCGGTAAAACCTGCAATGACCTGGTAGGCGAGCCAGGGGAAAACCGCATTAGCGCCACTGGCGATGAGCATTGCCAAATGGTGCGCATCCCGTACCCAACCGGATGCTACGATTAAGGAAACCTCTGAGCGATGGTGACTGCGAGTCAGGCTGTGGTGTAAAGCGCCGACGGCCAGTGCCGGGTGAATGGAGCGCTGCAGTGACGCCCCTGGTTCGTCATCGAGAATAATCAGGCAGTGATGGGGTGCGCCAAGACATTGTTCTGCCTGTTGGGTCAGTTGATCCAGGGCTAAAGAGAGCGATAGTGGCGCGTCATAATGCAGGGAAAGTCGGCAGGCCCGGTAGTTTTCGTTGTGTAAATGCGATAAAAACAGAAATTGGCTCTGGCTTAACAGCGGGCTGGGCAAAATAATCTGTTGGCTGTCCTTGCGCTGGTATGGCAGTGTGAACTGCCGTGAGCCCAGGCTTAGTTCGCTCGACATGACCGAGCGTTCCCGTAAGGAGTCCAGCGGTGGATTGGTAACTTGTGCAAACTGCTGGCGCATAAAATCAAATAGCTGTCGGGGCTGGTAGGATAAAGCGGCCAGAGGGGTATCATCTCCCATGGAGGAGGTGGGCTCTATGCCATGGTACGCCATATAACGGAGCGATTGTTCTATTTCCTCATAGGATAAATCAAAAGCTTTTTGGCACAGACTATCCAGTGGCGGCGTTTCTGATGCGGGGGCATCATCATGCTCATGGAGCGGAAAGTGTCCTTGGGAGACCTCGCTGGAGTAAGGATAACGCTGATAGAATGTCGGGGGGGCGCCATCATGGCACTGTCGTTCACCGCGCAGGGTATCAATCAAGAGTAGCTCACCG
This sequence comes from Legionellaceae bacterium, assembly GCA_020831865.1. Lineage (GTDB taxonomy): Bacteria > Pseudomonadota > Gammaproteobacteria > Legionellales > Legionellaceae > JAFIFT01. The sequence goes on from JAFIFT010000010.1 coordinate 29,144, forward strand.
GGCTGCAAGCGGCTTTGCTGCTTAAGTTGCGCCACTTCCCCATCGACAAGCCCGACTTCCGAGCCAATAAAAATCAGACCATCGGCATATTCTTGCCATCGCGCCGGCCGAAAACCGTTGCGATCAAGAATACAACCGGCATAGTGTCCGTCATAAAACACAATGGCGGCAGGTCCTTCCCAGGACGGCAGCAGTGGGGCATGGAAGCGAAAATAATCACGTTCTGCGTCCGTGATATGCACATGATGTTCCCAGGCCGGTGGTATACAAATTCGGAGCGCTTCGGCACTTGACAGGCCGCAGTGGCGGAGGCATTGAATAAACTGGTCGAGACTTTGTGAGTCGGAGCCAGATTCTGAAATCAGGTTATCCATGTTTTTCAGTGCCGGAAAATGCTGCTGGCTCAAGTGGTGTGAGATTTGGCGCAGATAAAAGCGATTGCCCTGTACGGTATTAATTTCACCATTGTGGGCCAGGGTGGAAAACGGCTGGGCCAGTTGCCAGTTGCTCAAGGTATTGGTGGAAAAGCGCTGATGAAAGAGGGCAATTTGCGCTTTCATGGAAGATTGCTGTAAATCAGGGTAGAAGCCTGCCAAATTTGCCGGCAGGACTAAGGCTTTATAGACCACACTGTGGCTTGACAGCGAACAAAAACTAAAGCCGCCATGGTGGCGCAGGTGCCATTCGCACCGCTTTTGCACGATATAGAGTTTTTTTTCAAAACGGGAGGGGGGCATATTGGCTGGTCTGCCAATGAAACATTGTACTATCTCAGGTAAAGAGGCTTGCAGGTTTTTGCTCAGTACGGCGGTCTCTACAGGAACCGCACGCCAGCCGGCAACCGACAGCCCCTCTTGGGCCAGGGTATTTTCGATGCATTGGCGTTCGGCCTGCTGATGTTGCGGCTCTAAAAAACACATTCCCAGTGCAAAATGGGGCGGCAGCGCGATATGCTCTGCCGCAGCCAGTTTACGAAAAAAGCCTTGGTCGAGTTGCAGCATGATGCCGCAGCCATCACCTGCCAAACCGTCTTCACCTACTGCGCCACGATGGGTCAGGCGGGAAAGTCCGGTGAGAGCCTGGCTAATCAGGCGGTGACTGGCTGCTGAGTGAGTATTGACCAAAAGACCAAATCCGCAGCTATCCTGTTCTTGATTCATCGATAATGAATATCCCTAACTTTGATGACTTAAGTATAGCAGGATACTCTTTTCTGTGATGAATCTCCCAATGCAGCAGAGGACTTTCGGGCGGGCACTGCCTGGTGCGGGGAGGGGGTTGATCAGGAACTTATGTTGGGAGAGCCTCCGCCGTCATTATTCTCTATGCGAGGCGCATCTTCCGGTGGTCTCCCTTCCTGTATAGCGGCTCTGAGTTGTGCCAATTCTTTGGCCATCTTTGCCGCATTTTCGGGAGTTTCGGTACGGTGTTGTCCCATGTTTTCGGCTTCTTGCTCAATCCGTTCTTTAAATCCAGGCGCACCGTTGAAAATATATTCAATGTCGGTTTCTTTGAGATCTTTGTCTTGTTGTTGGACAGCGGGACGGCTGTGTTTGGGAATGACTAATTGAATATCTTTGGCAGCATAGCCATTTTTTCGAGCCGCCTCATATGCGCGGCGGGCTAGTTCTGCCACATCCTCTGGTTTTTTACCAGTAATCGTGATCTTAACGGGTTTAATGTCAGCCAGCCTGGCTGCTTGCATGACATCATCCATTTCTCGATAGGCTTGGTCACTGTCGAGTTTTCCAAGCAGGCTGGTTGCACTTTTTAAATCAACCATGATGCTCTGTTTTTCCGGGTCGTATTGAATGCTGGTTTTGCCCGAACTGGTCAATTGTGCCACGTTGTGTTTTTGTGCCTCGGCAAGACTGGTATATTTAAAGGCCTCTTCGTCCCCCGCTCCTTTGGCATACATGGCAAAGAAAGCTATCCGCTGATATTCGAGCTCCATGCGGTTGTGCAACTGGATTTGGTCATCGGCAATTTTCTTATCCAACGCTTCTTTGCTTTGTTTTTGCCGGGTGCTAAACTCCGTAGTTTGCACCTGTTGCAGTGCATCAATAGCCCGGTCAAGCTCGCTTTTGTTTTGATCGCTATCGAGACGATAGAAGGCGGCTACAGCTTTGCGATATTCCGGATCTTTTTTGTTTGTGTCCAGCATGCTTTTGAAAGCCTGTAATTCTTTGTCCTGGTAGGTGGTCATAACGGATTGTATTTTTTGGCGTTCTTCCCGCAGCAGCGTGCTTAAAGACGCATAGTTGACACCTTGAGGCGCCTTGTCTTTGATATGGTGATTTAAGGCGTCAATATGCTTTTTGAAATCATCCAATCCGCTTTGCAGGTTTTGTGCTTCCGGCGCAGCGTCTGCAAATTGCAAAGGAATGCTGAGCGCGGTACGATAATTATTGCGCGTATTTTTGTCCAGATTTTTGTCGGATAAAAAATCGCTCAGACTGATGCCCTCATTATTGGTAAATTCTTTGAGGCTGTGCGCATCGATAGTCGTTTTTTTAAGCTGTACCGGTTCATTGGCACAACCTAAGCGAAAGTTCTTATCCACCTGTTGGTACTGCTGGTAGTTGCGCAACCGGTCATCATAGGATTCTTTTTTGGCGGGATTAAATATATTGCTCAAAAATGCGGGAATAGCCATCATAAACCTCATTTAACCGTCTATTTTCTATTCAGTGTAACAGACGTAGCTTAATTTTTCATTAAGGGATATCATCCGTTTTGTGCTTTCCAGGCGGCAATGGCGTCATTGCCAAAGAGCTGTTGTGCTTTTTCTTGCACGACCTCAGACTGCATGGCCTTGACAAAATTTTGCAGTTGCTGTTCCTTGTGGTTGTCTCTGCGTGCCACAATGACATTGGCATAGGGAGAGTCACGGTCTTCAGTAAACAGCGCGTCACGGGAAGGGCTTAAACCAGCGGGTACGGCAAACGTGGTATTAATGACAGCGGCATCCACATCATCCAGCACTCGGGGCAGTTGTGCGGCGTCAATTTCTTTAAAAACGAACTGCCGAGGGTTGGCGCTGATATCCTCGAGACTGGCATTTTGTTGGCTTTTCAGTTCGATGAGTCCCGCCTTGGCCAGTAAGATCAAGGCGCGTTGTTCATTGCTGGGATCATTGGGGATGGCAATAATCGCTTTATCTGGCAGCTCTGCCAGGTCTTTTCTCTTGGTCGAATAGATGCCGTGCGGGAAGATAAAAGTCTTGCCAATCACTTTGAGTTGATAACCATGCGCGGCACTGGCGCTTTTTAGGTATGGTTCATGCTGGAATACATTGGCATCCAGGCTGCCATCCTGCAGGGCTTCATTGGGTAGATTATAATCACTGAATTCAACGATTTTAACGTGTAAGTCGTACTCTTTTTTCGCGACCGCCGCCGCGACTTCCACCAGCTCGGTTTCCGGACCGGCTATGGTGCCGATAACCAGGGTGTTAGGATTGGGTTTGCTGCAGGCTGACAGGGTCAGCAGCAGAGCCAAAATCGCTAAAAATCGCATGTGATTACTCCTAATGATGTTGAAAGCGCTTGCTCAGATAATCACCACTCCATTGGAGAATCTGGACAATACACACTAAAATAACTATGGTCGATACCATAATAGCAGGATTAAAGCGCTGATAACCGTAGCGTATGGCCAGATCTCCCAGTCCGCCGCCGCCCACGGTACCCGCCATGGCAGAAAAGTTGACCAGCGTGATGGCGAGTATGGTTATGGCTTGAATCATTGCCGGTAACGCCTCCGGTAGTAAAATGGAACGGATAATCTGCAAGTGGCTCGCCCCCATTGACTCGCCCGTTTCAATTAAACCTCTGGGCAAGGTATGGTAGACATTATCCACCAGCCGGGCAAAAAAGGGAATGGCTCCCAGTGTCAAGGGCACAACTGCTGCGTTGATGCCAATAGAGGTGCCGACCAGCAGGCGGGTAAACGGGATCAAGGCGATGAGTAATATGATAAAGGGAATCGAGCGGCTGATATTAATGGCGGCATCGAGCAGTTGATAGAGCCAGGGGCGCCGTCGGAGTCGTTTGCAGGAAAAAAGCCAGGTTCCCAGCGGCAAACCAAAAATCACCGCTAATATACAGCTCAGTACTACCATGTATAGGGTTTCACCGGTGGCCGTGAGCAGGAGGTTAAAAAAGTGCATCATGGACATAGCCTAAAAGCTCCACAGAAAGTTGTTGTGCCTGGCAGCGTTCTATAAATTGCGCTAAAACAGCAGCATCGGCATGTAATTCGACGATGAGTACGCCACAGGTTAAATGATCAAAGCGGTCAATATTGGCCAGCAAAATATTAATATCGAGCTGAAGTTCACGACTGCATTGGCTGATGAAGGGGGTGGTGGCCTTTGCTCCCTGAAAACGCAGTTTCAGCAAGGGCTTATGGTTTTTCTCAGCAGACAGTGTTGCCGCCAGGGAAGGGGGAAGTTGCGGGCTGAGCTGGCTAAAAATGAGCTCGCGCGCGATACTTTTTTGCCGATCAAAGAGGCTGGAAAGACCGGTCACCTCAATAATTTCGCCGTTTTGCATCACGGCTAGCCGATGGCATATCCGTTTAATAACGTCCATTTCATGGGTAATAAGGACCATAGTGATCCCGTAGAGCTGGTTGATTTTTTTAAGCAGAGCCAGTATGGATTCCGTGGTGGCAGGATCAAGAGCAGATGTGGCTTCATCACAGAGCAGAATTTTCGGCTCCGTACTGAGTGCGCGGGCAATGGCCACCCGTTGTTTTTGGCCGCCGCTGAGTTCCGAAGGATAGGCATTGGCTTTATCACTGAGCTCCACCAAGGCTAAAAGTTCGGTAAGCTTGGCGGTAATCCGTTCTGGCGACATGCCCTGAATACGCATCGGCAGGGTAATATTTTCGGTGACCGTCTGATTTTGCATGAGATTAAAATGCTGGAAGATCATGGCCATTTTATGTCGGGTTTGACGCAATGCCCTGGTATCCAGCTCGAGTATATTCTGCTGATCAATGGAGATCGCGCCCGTATCCGGTCGTTCCAGAAGATTGATGCTGCGCAGCAACGTCGACTTACCGGCGCCACTCTTTCCAATGACTCCGAAAATCTCACCTTCCTGGATAAAAAGATGGATATTGCGCAGGGCGCTTACCGATGCAAATTTTTTATTGACATTGACAAATTCTATCATGGTTTATGGATTCCCCTGAGATGACTTCGGCAGCTGCTGATCATGCCACAAATCTTCCGGTGGGGGGGTAGCCCACAGGCTCACGACATAGCCTCCCGCCCCAGAGCCGGTTGGTTTACTGCTTAACGCGCCACGATCTGTTAATTCCAGTATGTGTTTTTCCAGCGCAGGGCTTATCAATCCCCATTGTCGGAAACAGTCCTGGCCGAGGGTCAGTGCCCTGCTGAGTTTGGTGATACCACTGGCCGCAGAAAGTTGAAATGCCTCCAATGCCAGTTCGCAACTTTCCTGCATCTGGCTATCGAGCCGGTCAGCCAGCTTGGGGTTCATGTCGCGGAGCTGTTGTACTTTTCCAATACAATGGGCGGTGGTACCGGTCTCTCCGCAGTACGAAATACCCCAATACGGCTGCCACTGCAAGGGCAGTTCCCGGGAATCTCCCTTTTGAAAGACAATGCCTTTTTGCGCTTGCACGCCGGCAATATCCAGGCCACTGCTTTGACCATGGTAGAGGTGTTCCAGTTCAGTGGCAAAGGCGGTTAATTCTGTGGCGGGCAGTAATCTTTGCTCAATGAACCAGCGAGCGAGGCTGACACAAAGGGCTGCCGATGCCCCCATGCCGCTGCCTATCGGGATGTGATTGCGGGCGTGAAAATGCCCACGCATGTTTTTGCGGCTTAAAGAAAGCAGCGCCAGCCCCTTATCAAAGCCCTGCCAAAAGGCCTGATACAAATCCTCAGCACCTTCCCCCGTGCAATGGGCGGTTAGCTGCTGCTCATTGTTGTGATACTCTAAAATGAATTGGCGGGAGGGCAGGGGGAAGGCAATGGCCTTCTTGCCGCGTAACACGGCATGCTCTCCCGTTAAAATCCATTTTCCAGAGGTGCGAATGCAACAACTAGAGAACATCATAATTGCCCAGCAGATAGTCTTGTTTGAGTTTCAGGGCCAGGGCGCTTTGATCGGGGCGATAGAGCAGGTGAATATTCGGACCGGCGTCCATAGTGACAATGGGCCCATCTCCCATTTCCTCCCACAGCCTTTGTAGCAAATCCAGGGCTTCGCGAACGATCGGGGTGATGTAGTGAAAGGGTTCACTGGCGGTGGCAAAGAGCTGGTGCATATCTTCAAATTCACGCCAGCAAATGCTGCGCGAGGTTGCCCAGTCACCTGCTTCCATCGCCTGGATCAACTCTTTCAGATTGGTGGTGGCACGTTCACGTCGGCCGCTCCAGGCCGGGCTGGTTTTCACCCGTTGATGGGCTTCGCTGGAGGATACGGTTTTTTCGCTCGTTGACAACACAATCACCTGATGTTCCAACTGCATCCAGTGTGTTTTCACCGCCCCCAGCCATTGCCGTCCCCAGATGGCCCAAGGAGAGAAAAAGGAGCGGCAAGAGGAGCCGGAGCCACGTTGTGACAGCCTGGCCAGCGTCATCACATCCGGCAGGGGCTGTTCTGTCAATTCACAGATGGCCAGAGCCGCACATTTGGTTAAGGCGGCAAAACTGGACGCCGAGCTGGCCAGACCGCTGCCGAGCGGAAAATTATTATTGGAACGTACGACAAAGCTACCCTGATAATTAAAATGGTCTTTGATACGGGTCAAATGCTGTAGATAGCGTTGTTGCGCTGGTTCCGATAAGACAAAGAGAGGGGCGCCCGGTGAATGTAGTGGTTCCCAGTAATCTTTTCGGGTCTTTATCGTTTCCATTTGCACAGAGCTTAACAACTTTGGCAAGCTATAAGAGAAAGAGGGATTTTCGGGTTCGTTTTCTCCCTCCTGCAATTTACCCATATATTTAATTAAAGCGATATTGGCGGGTGCCTGCGCAAACCATTGCATACCGGATTCTCCTTTGTGTTGTCTAGTGTCCCGGAGCGTCATTCCAGAGGATTTTATGTAATTGTAGCTGAAAACGCACCTGCAGCTTATCGCGCAGGATCCAGTTGGCAAGCTCGGTGGGTGACAATTGTCCCCAGCTTGGCGAAAACAGCACCTGATGATGTCGATGCAATTGATGCGTATTGAGCATCTCTACCGCCCAGTGATAATCTGCTTCACTACACAGGACAAATTTTATTTCATCATTCGCCTTCAAATAATTCAGGTTTTGCCAGAGGTTTTTATCGCATTCGGCGGAACCCGGGGTCTTGAGGTCCATGACAATCAAGACCTTGGGGTTCACATGCTGAATATCACGGGCACCGCTGGTTTCCAAAGACACCTGAAAGCCGGCCTCACAGAGTTGATCCATCAGGTTGAGGCACCCGATCTGTGCGAGAGGCTCACCACCGGTAATACAAACATGTGGGCAGTCGTATTGGCTGATTTGCTGGACGATAGCCTCTATCGCCATCATCTGGCCACCGTTAAAGGCATAGGCGGTATCGCAGTACTGGCAGCGCAGCGGGCAGCCGGTCAGGCGAACAAATACGGTTGCCAATCCTGTTTTTCCTGACTCTCCCTGTATCGAATGAAAAATTTCCGTTATTCGTAAAGCATCTTCGAAACGGCTCATAAATTTTGCAGTGACTCCAATTTGACAGTGGCCAGTTTGGCGGTGTTGGTATCTGGATATTTTTTCATAATATCCTGCAGAATGAGTTTGGCCTGCTCGCGTTGGCCTGTATCTGCTAATGCATAGGCTTTTTTCAGTTCACTGGCGGCTGCCTTGCTGGAGCTGGGGAAGCGCGTCAAAACCGTTTCAAACTCATAGATGGCCATATTTTGATTGTTTTTCAGCAGGTAAAGTTCTCCAAGCCAGTAATGGGCATTGGCGGTGTAGCCTCCCTTCGGATATTGTTTGATAAAATTTTGCATCGCCAGAATAGCGTCATCATAGCGTTTATTTTTCACCAGATCATAGGCAGCGAGGTAGCTGATTTGCTCATTGGCCGGATTCGGGCGCTCGTTGGCCTTATTGGCGCTCATCTCCAGGGCAGGTTGACGGGTTTCCTGGTCTGTTTTGCTGGTATTCGTCTCTCCCTTCGTCGCTTGCAGGCGTGAATCGAGATCCTTGTAAAAGGCGAGCTGTTGCTGCTGAATGAGCTTGAGATCATGGGCTTGAATTTCCAGTTGGCCTCTTAATTCCTGTATTTCCTGTTGCAGAAGCTGCAATGCTTCACTACTCTCACTCACCGGAACCGTATCTGTTGTGTCAGGGCTATTATCCTGAGCCAGAGGTTGTAGTTCCTCCGTTTCCTCATCCTGTTCCTGCGGCGCTTGCTCCTGAGCCAACTGGGATTTAGCCAGACCACTGGCTTCCTCCGCAGTTTCCAGTTCATCGGCCAGCATGTAATGGTCACTGTCATCGACAATGGGTGCTTGCGCCCAGAGGGGCAGGCTGATAAAAGCGTGCAGGCTTAGCGATAGGATCAGGATGCCGGTTTTTTTCATTAGTTTGCCTCATAGATTAGTTCAACACGTCGATTTTGACGGTACGCATTTTCATCGTGGCTATCAACCGCCGGGCGTTCTTTGCCATAGCTTACCACTCGTATTTGACGGGTGCTGACGCCGGCCTGACGCAATTGATCGCGGACGGTGTTGGCACGTCGTTCGCCGAGGGCAATGTTATATTCCCGGCTGCCGCGGGCATCCGTATGGCCAGCCAGCATGATACGTGCAGCCGGGTGCGTGCTGAGGTACTGTGCTTGCGCCATCAGGGATGCCTGATATTTGGGCGCAAAGCCGCTGTTGTCAAACGCAAAGAGGTAGGTTTGATTATGGGGGGCTTTGGTGGTGTAGATTTCACCTGCTTCCTGGGCGCCAAAGCGACTAAAGGCACCAAGGCCGCGAGCCTCCATGTCGGTCTCATGGCCACTGGCGCCTGACATATGCTGCGAGCAGGATGCGAGAAACAGTATGCTGCTGGCAACTAATCCATAGGCAAGTCGGTATTTAGCACGCATCATAAACTCCTGTGAATGGAAAATGGGGGCGCAAGTCACATTGAAATGTCTTGCGCAACAACGACACTATTGTACGATTCTTTTGGAAAAAAGGGAATTATCACGTTTTGAAATAACCTTGCTCGTGATGTCAACCCGTAGTGGGCTGATAATATTACTGATTTGCATCAGGGGGCACGGGGATAGCTATCCAGATGCGGCACCGGCACGGGTATTGGTGCCTGAAATCGGGTTCACTTGCCGGTTATCGGTCGTTTCTCCACCTTGCTGATCGCAAAACGCGTGATGGCGGCGGTGAGCTGCGCTGCGGCAATATTGGAGGCGATGACACCCCCATAGGGATTGTTTTGAGGACATTTGACCTGCTGGCGAAAAATTTCGGAACCGAGTACCCGGCTGTTGCTAATATCCGACAAGACCGCCTTGATGCTGACTTGTATCACGCTTGGATGTTTAAGAAAGTTCTGTTGCCATTCTAAAATCTGGGTATCCAGGCGGTAATCGGTTTTTTCGGAATAGGGGCTGGATGCCACAGCCCGGAAATAATTAGCCTGTTGCAGGCTTTGCAACATGAGCGGAAACATCATGTTGCCCGGACTGTCTACCCAGGCGTTATGGGCAAAAGAGGCCAGGGCATAGTTTTGATCAACGTATAGCATTTGTGTACCCTGATAACCCGCTACTGCCTGGGGTGGTGATACCAGGAGGGTTTGATGACCGGGGTGCTTTGCGAGTTGGCGGCCACTGAATGCGGTAAGCTTATATTGATGGCTTACGGGCGATTTAACCGGTGTACAGCCGCACAGAACCAGAGACAGCAGCACAAGATAGCCTGGACACGTCCAAATAGTTGGCTTTCCAGCCAGACAAAGCAGTAGTTTTTTCATGTTATCGTTCTCCAGGACCGGGTTTGGCGGGGGCGGTTCCGCGGATAATAACCGATGGATTTTGTTGCATCATTTGGCTGATTTTATCCAGGTTGATAGCAATTTTATCCAGCCGTTGGATGAAGTTCGTTGTCGAAGGAATCGTCTGTTGCGCCAGTTTATTCATGGCCGAGGTACCAGCATCCATAGCGGTTGACACGCGTTTACCCGCCACATTGATGCTTCCGGACATTTGGTTAAAATCTCCAATAGCTCTTTTGATGTCCTGCAATAATTGGGGCAGCTGCTCAGAACCCTGTGCCAGATTATGGGTGAGTTGGCTGCTGTATTGCAAGGTTTGGCCGAGCTGTTCGCGATGATCGGCAATCGTTTGGGTGAAGCGGTCGATATTGCGCAGGGTGTCTTTGATGTATTGGGCGTTCTCAGGGTCAAATACCCGGTTAATTTGGGTGCTGACACTGCCTATATGTTCGGAAACTTCACTAATCGCTTTATCCAGCTGGTTAAATAAAGAGGGTTTCGAGGGAATGATGGGGTAGGGATAACCTTTTGGCGCTTTTAGGGGGGTCAGATTGGGGCCTTTGGCCGTCAAGCCAATATAGGATACCCCGGTGATGCCCTGTGAAATCAGCGTGGCGGTGGTGTGGATAGTAATTGGGGTTCCCTCTTCAATATTGAGCAGAATAATAACTTGCTCGGGGTTGTTATGGTTTAGCGAAATCTTTTTGACAAAGCCGACCTTAACGCCGCTAAACCGGACCGGAGCCTCTTCACTGAGTCCTGTAGCGGCTTCATTCAGGAAAATTGCATAGGTATTATAGGTCTTTGTGTTAAAACCGACAGAAAGCCACAGCGCCGTTCCCAATAAGGCGGCACTCAAAAGGATGACGGTTAAACCGACTACTGTATGGTTGACTTTAGCTTCCAAAAGTTTTGGCTCCCTTGGTATATATTCTCACCCTACTATACTACAGTCTAAAATGTACTGAAGTATTCGGCAATCAATGGATGATCATTTTTCATTAATTCCTGGATGGGTTCAACGGCCAGAATTTTACCATCCCCGACAAAGGCAATGCGATCACAGGCTTTTTGCAAGGAGGCAATGTCATGGCTGACCATGACAATGGTTAAATTGAGTGCCTCGCGCAAAAACAAAATTAAATCATCAAACATCCGTGCACTGCGCGGATCCAGACCAGTTGTGGGTTCATCCAGAAATAAAAGTTCTGGATCCATGGCGATGGCTCGCGCGGCCGCCGCCCGGCGTTGCATGCCTCCGCTGAGGGAGGAGGGGTATTTATAGGCCGCCTCCCGGGGCAGGCCGGTCAGCGCGACTTTCAACAAGGCCAGCTCCCGCATGAACGGCTCTTCCAGATCGGTAAATTCGCGCATGGGAAACATAATGTTTTCCTGTACCGTCATCGAAGAAAACAAGGCGCTATGTTGAAATAACATGCCCCAGCGACGTCGCAGGGCCGTAGCCTCGCTCTCTGACAGGGTGGCAATATCCTGGCCGAATACCTTGATGCATCCGGCCGTGGGTTTTAGGAGCATCAGGATACTGCGTATAATTGTGGTTTTTCCGCTGCCACTACCGCCAATAATGGCCATAATTTCACCACGCTCAACACGGAGATTGACATCCTGGTGGACCCATTGTCCAGCAAAGCAGTTTTGTAATCCAGTGATTTCAATAACGGGTGTGCTCATCCTATAGCCCCATCCAGCTGTAAATAATGGAAAAGACGGCATCGGCGATAATAATCAGAAAAAGAGCCTGCACCACGCTTTTGGTGGTTTGACGGCCAATACTATCTGAATTGGACTCTACTCTAAACCCCTGAAAGCAACCCACCAAAGCAATCAGCAATGCAAAAAAAGGGGCTTTGTAGAGCCCGAGCATAAATTGTTTCAGCCCGACGGAGTCACGAACGCGTTCAAGAAAATCCAGATATGAGACTTGCAGCATAAATTTGGACATCACCATGGCGCCAAAAATAGCGAAAATATCCGACCAGAAAATTAATAGTGGGAATACCAGGATCAGACCAAAGACTTTCGGTACGACCAGTAATTCTACCGGTGATAATCCCATGGTACGCAAGGCATCAATTTCTTCATTTACTTTCATGCTGCCCAGCTGGGCTGTGAACGCTGAACTGGTACGCCCTGCCACAATAATAGCGGTGATGAGGGGTGAAAATTCGCGAAATATCGCCATGCCGGAAAGGAACGCGATATAAATATTGGCACCATAGGTTTGTAACTGAAGCCCCATCTGATAGGCCAGGACAATACCAATCAGAAACGAAAGCAGGGCAATAATCGGCAACGCCTGAATACCGGCTGTAAAAACGTTCGCGATGATGCTGGCACTGTGAAAACGCCGCCATTGGCCGAAGGCTGCAAAAATACTGGCGAAGAGCGCACCAATCAGGATGATGAGCCCATCCGCCTGTTGCAGTTTAACGATAGTTTCCTGACCTACTTTGGCAAAAAAACCATCCTGTTGTCTGGTGGGAGGGGTATCGTCCAGCTTCTCCTGCTGCTCATCAATCAAATCAAGCATGGCTTTCTGGGGCTTGCTAAAATCAGTCAAGTGATAGCTTTTGCCGCTTTGGCGCAAGGACTGCAAGGCGCGATGCAGCGCCAAGGCTCCGGCACTATCCAGAGATGTTAGCTTGGCGCCGTTCACGGTTAAACGCTCAGGGGCTTCCCGAAGGCTATCAGCAAGTTTCTCCCTGAGTTGGTGCAGACGCAGTACGGTCCATTGCCCTTGACAATAGAGCTCGCCAGTCGCGTTATCAAAATGAAATAAATCAGCATCCAGTTCAGGCATTGCGTGCAACTTCAAGATCACATACCCTAGGATAATATGAAAGTGCCTGGAAGCGCAAAAAAATATGACAAATCATCTGCATGCCAGACTCAGTTGCAACCAGCGGATGGTCATTTTCCTGCGTGGTGCTTTCGGGAGCATGCATCATTGGCAAACCAGAGTCGCAGTCACGATGCGTGATTCGGTTGAACCGCGCAATAAGGTTTGAGCCGTCCGGGTAAGAGGAATGATTGCGCTGTGTTGATGGTTCTGCTGGGCAAAATATGCTACAATCCCTCCCGTTTGGTGATGAGATCATGAAACATTTCGGAATTTATCCTGGTTATTATTTTGAACGAGCTACTGATGGCGACTGATTTCCAACAGTTTGAGCAACGCAAACGCGATCATATAGAACTGGCGCTATTGCCGGAGAATCAGGCAAGTGAGTGTCATGATCTGGATGCGCTCACTTTTTCGCATGAGGCCCTGCCGGATCTTGACTTATCGGCAGTTTCCCTGACGAGTGAACGTTTTGGTGTGCAGGTTAGCCATCCCTTTATGGTGAGTTCGATGACGGCCGGACACGGCAATGCCGCACCGATCAACCGGCATCTCCTGGCTGCCTGCGCGCGGCAGGGCTGGGCAATGGGTGTGGGATCGCAGCGTCGTGAGTTAACCGATCCGGACGCCGCCGCAGAATGGCGGGACTTGCGTCGTGATTATCCTGCCGTGCCGTTATTTAGTAATCTGGGAATTGCGCAGCTGATCACCACTCCCCTTGCCACAATCCAGCGTCTGGTCGACGCCTTACAGGCACAGGCTTTGATTATTCATTGTAATCCGCTGCAAGAAAGCATCCAGCCGGAAGGAACTCCGCAGTTTAAAGGATGCTGGGAAGCGTTGGAGCGCTTGCTGCATCAGACTCCAGTGCCGGTGATTGTCAAGGAAACTGGTTGCGGATTTAATGCCCAAAACATGCAGCGCCTGGCCAACATTGGCGTGGCTGCCATTGATATCAGTGGCCTGGGCGGTACCCATTGGGGGCGCATTGAAGGGCATCGTGCTACCGTGCAGTCGGTACACCAGCAAGCCGCACACACCTTTCGAAACTGGGGGATGACCACGCTGAGCAGCTTGTTGCAAGCCCGCGACAGCCAGCTTTCCTGCGAACTTTGGGGCTCGGGCGGGGTGCGTCATGGCTTGGATGCGGCAAAACTCATTGCGCTTGGCGCATCAACCATCGGTTTTGCCAAACCAATGCTGGAGGCGGCGCTCGTCTCGGCGGAAGCGGTGGTTTTGAAAATGCAGCAAATAGAATACGAATTACGTGTTGCCATGTTTTGCACTGGTAGCGCATGTTTGTCGCAGTTACAGGAAAAGATATGTCTTTAGATGTTCCCGGTCAGGAGTTTTTTAAAGGATTTTCCAAGCTGGATCGCAGTGAACGCTTGGCAAAATTAGTGGCAATGGGTGCCCTAACCGCAGAGGATCTGGCCTTTTTGGATGCAGGTGGTGTGCAAACGACGACACTGGCAGAAAAGCTGATTGAAAACAGCCTGGGCTATTTTCAGTTGCCGCTTGGAATCGCGGTCAACTTTGTTATTGATGGGCGCACCTGTGTGATTCCCATGGCCGTTGAAGAAACCTCAATTATTGCCGCCTTATCTAAAACCGCCAAGTGGATTGCGCAAAGCGGACAGATTGACACCTGGGTGGAAGGGGAGTGCATTGTCGGACAAATTCAGTTTGCCAAGGTGAATCATTATCAGACTTTGTATGATGCTGTGATGCAAAACAAGGATTTTCTGATTGAAAAAGCCAATGAAGAGGTCGCCGCCAGTATGGTAAAACGGGGCGGCGGCGTGCGCGATTTACAACTGCGCCGCCTGCAACGGGAAGAAGGCGGTGATATGGCTGTGATTCATTTACTCATGAATAGTTGTGACGCCATGGGCGCCAACATCATTAACCAGATTTTAGAATACTTAAAGCCGACGCTGGAAAATCTGAGCAATGAAAAAGTCAGTATGTGTATTCTCAGTAATTTGAACGATCAGAAATTAACGCATGCTCGTGTCACACTGCATGCGATTGAGCCAGAGCTGGGACAGCGCATTGAAGAAGCCTCCCGTTTTGCGGAGTTAGACCCCTATCGGGCCTCGACTCACAACAAGGGAGTGATGAACGGGATTGATCCGGTGTTGATTGCGACCGGCAATGATTGGCGGGCTGTGGAAGCGGGAGTGCATGCCTATGCGGCACGCAACGGACGCTATCAAGCGATTACCAGTTGGCGCTACCATCCGGAGACGCGGCAATTGACCGGATATTTCTGCGCGCCTTTAATTGTGGGAACCGTAGGCGGGGTGACCGCACTGCACCCCACGGCAAAAATGTGCCTTCGCATGCTGGGGATTAGCAAGGCGGATGAGTTATCGCGGGTCATAGCAGCGGTAGGTTTGGTCCAAAATCTTGGTGCCATAACCGCCTTGTGTACGGTAGGTATTATTCAGGGACATATGAAGTTGCATATCGATAATCTCTTGTTAAGCGCGGGAGCTAATGCACAGGAGATGCGCTTGCTCAAGCCAAAGTTGCAGGCCATTTTAACTGAAAACAAGCGGGTCAGTTTATCAGACGCCAGCCTGCTGCTGGCAGAAATACGCCAGCGACAGGTTGGGGTATGAGGTGGCAGATTCCGGCAAAAACCTTTTTGCTGGGTGAGTATGCCGCATTGGCGGATGCTGCTGCTATCATCGCGACGACCCGCCCCTGTTTTCAGGTTGAAAAAACATCCGAGCCTGTGTTGACTGGCATTCATCCTTTATCTCCGGCCGGCCAATATTGGCAACACCATGCCAAGGCCACTTATGGTTTGCGCTTTGTCGATCCCTGGCAGGGGCAGGGCGGGCTGGGCGCATCCAGTGCGCAATTCATTGGTGCCTGGCTTGCACAGGCAGAGACGGCGATGGTGGCAGGTGGTGATCATGAGGCTGATCTGCTGGCGGCCTATTATCAATTCGCCTGGGATGGAACAGGCGTACGACCCAGCGCCTATGATCTGATGGCGCAAAGGGCAGGCGGCCTGTTTTTTTGCAATCGTCGGCAACATACCGCACGTTCTGTTCGATGGAGCTTGCCGGATTTGGATTTTATTTTGGTGCACAGTGGCCAAAAACTGGCAACGCATCATTATTTACAACAAGAAACGCTTCCCGATTGTGCAGCGGAGTTGGGGCAATATAGCAACGATGGTTGGCAGGCGCTACAAAATCAAGATACCGCCTTGTGGATCGCCAGCGTGCAAAAGGCAGGTCTTTGCCTGCAAAAAGCTGGTTTGCTGGCAGCGCACAGCCAGGATCTCATTACTCAATTTAGCGCCTTGCCTGCTGTGTTCTGTGCCAAAGGCTGTGGTGCGATGGGGGCGGATGTGATTGCGGTATTTTTTACCGCAACAGCCAGATCAGAATTGAGCCAGTTTTGTGCCAGGCATCAATTGCCTATTCTGGCCTCTTCGCTTGATATCTATTATCACGAGCCTTGCTCCTCCTGAAGGGCTGACGAGGTATCGACTCACAAGTAAAACGCTCCTGAAGCCTGCTTTTGGCCGCATCAATCAGGGCAAAAATAAAATAGCAGTTCCGCCAGCCAATTATGCGCCTGTAATTGAGGCGTTTCGACCAGTCCTTTTCCAGCAAAAAATTGATATAAAATATGGTTGCGATAGGCGAGTTTGGCCCATTTTTTGACGCTAGCCACATCTATCTGATGGCGACTTAACCATATTTGACGCTGCCTGTCATCCGGTAAATGCCATTGCCTCCACAGGGTATTGAGCATCATAGTCTGGTATTTGGGATGGCAGCGTAAAAAACGATGCCCCAGATTCTGACCGAGTTGGAGCCATCCTGCCGTATAGGCTTTGAGTAGCGCTTGCGTTTGCGGCGAGGCAGGCTTGGACGTTTTATAGAACAGTTGTTGATGAATCGTGTTCAACTGGCGCAGGGAGGGCTCGGTATCCGCCAGTTGTTGGTATTGTTCGGACAGCCAGTGCAGAAGACCGTCTATTCCCTTTCCCGGGGGATGGCTCTTGGAACCACTGGTCATGCCAGTAAAGGCCTCTGGTGTTTGGAGAAAAATTTGATAGAGAATTTGGCAAAGGTAGGCTAATTCCTGGAGTAAAAACCAGCTGTCTTCACCCAGGGTGTGTTGGAATTGCAGCACGCTGCGCTCGGCTTCCGGTAACCATGGATAGGGCTGGTCAAAAGGGCTGCTGTTCATGCGATAGAGTAACTGATAAAAATAGAAGGTTTGCCGAAAGTCAAAACTGCGGGTAGCGGGACTTGGTGGATGCTGGTATGCCCAGTCAAGCGCTTCTTTGGCGTCAAGGGCCTTTTGATCAATCGCCTGTGCCCGTATGGCGTTTTGTTGCTCTTCGCTGAGGGGAGTTTGCGCAAAGAGAGGGCTGTAGTTCCGGTAGGGATAAAACATTGCCTTGGCGGTGTCGAGCAGGTTTGCTTCCTCGTGGGCGGTGATAATCCCTGTTTGCACGGCATGGGAAAACGTAGCACGCATATTAACCAGTGCCTCACTGTGTTTTTGGTACTGTTGCTCTGGACCGGCATGCAGGATAGCGACTTCATCATCATCTGTGAGGCTGCCATCCTGATAGCCGCGGGCAATGGCGCCAATCGGACGCATCCCAAAGTGTGCCAGTTCCGCTGCCCGTAATGCCCCCATGCTACTGGCACCAATCACGTCTATGCCGAGGCTGAGCGCGTATAAAATTTCTTTGTGCCATACCGATGGCGTCTGTTCATAATAGCCATCGATGAGAATGAGGCGTGCGGGGTTTAGGCGCAGTACCCGTAGTATGTCGCCCACCTTAACCGGCCTGTGGATACAGGCATCAGGTAGAGCCTGGTGAATTTGCGCCGCGCTCAGAGTGGGGCCGACAAAGACAATGGTTTGCCTCATGGCAGCTCCGCTATCGGGGCGAGCATCATTGCGGGATCAAAGCGGCATTGCGGGATATGCACTTTGACAACGGGAATGTGCAGTTGGGGATGGGTTAAATCATAATACACAATCTCGCTCATTCCAGCGGCCATCAGGCAGTATCGTAAGTAGTCAAGGCAGGCTGTCATCGAGGAGGGGGTGGTTTGAGGTGCGGCAGGAAAAGGCAGGGTACCGTGGTCTGGAAAGGGAAGAGCTGAGTGTTTTGGCTGATAACATGCCGCATGGATATCGTCGCGCGCCCCTGAAATATAGGTCAGACGTGATTGCGCTGCTTCGGTTATGGCACGCAATACCGCAATATGCGGCAGTATATGGCAGCCCAAACCAAAAAATCGCCCAACCGAGCGCAGTTGATTGCCATCATCCAAAATGGCTTGATATACCGGTATATTGATAGTGCTGGTGCAATCAAAGATATATAATCGGTAGCCTT
This sequence comes from Legionellaceae bacterium, assembly GCA_020831865.1. Classification (GTDB taxonomy): domain Bacteria; phylum Pseudomonadota; class Gammaproteobacteria; order Legionellales; family Legionellaceae; genus JAFIFT01. Next base: position 47,405 of record JAFIFT010000010.1, read on the forward strand.
TGCGTTTTATCCTGTCTATCATTTGTCGGCACAGAGGGTGCTGAATGCTGTCCAAGTCACATTGTCGGGAAAAGCGCTTGCCATGCAGAGTATAGGCATGACGCTCGATCACTTCATACACAGCATGGCACATCGCTTCTGCAAAACTGTTTCCCGAGGCCAGTCCATTCGTATTGGAAAAGAAAATTAATTTACTATAATTAGCCTGCTGGTGATCAATACAGACCATGGCACGAGGAATATATACGGCGCTATCGCTATTCAATTCCCTGGCTTGCAACCATTCCAACCTGAAATGAGGTAAATGCTCTGGAATAATTGACAGGCTGTCCTGATCGAGGGCTAACAACCGCTCCTGTTGTGACAAGTCATGATAGCTGCCAATGCGGTCTGCGGGTGGGCACTCTTCGGCATGCCAGGTCTCTATAGACTCCATCAAGGCTGATACTTTCGCCAGAGTTTTCGATAATCCTTTCCCTTGCGAACAGGAGAGCGTTTTCGCATTCGGACGGTAGGAGATTGCGGTATCAATACCGATATCATCCAGTCCTGTCACATCGGCAACGCGGGTAATGGCAAAAGGTTCCAGAAGCCAGGGTTGAATCCGCCGCAGGGTCTCTTCCGCCGAGCATTCCCGATAGGTGCCGCCCAAGTCAATCATGCTCTCCCGTCCTGTTTCATTGTGATGACTACGTTTTAATAGCGTTGCATGTCGGGATCGATATTTTCAATCCAGTGCAGAATACCACCGTCCAGGAACCACACCGTTTTATAGCCATGCTGCTTTAATCGTATCGCAGCCTTATGGCTGCGGCTACCTTTTTTGCAGTAGACAACCAGAATTTTATTCGACGGCAGGCTGTCCAGGTGTTCTTCCAGACGATGCAGGGGAATGAAGAGCCCGCCCAATGAGCATATTTTACGCTCAAAATCTTGCCGGACATCGATGAGTTGATAGTGCTCCGGATGGTGTAATAACGCTTCCTGCAGGGCTTGTGCGCTGATACTGGTAACGCTGTGGGCGGCGCTTTCCTCAGGGGCGGGTATGCTGCCGTGTTGCGTTTGGCACTGGGGATGTTTGCTGACCATAACGGTGTGATATTGATGTTGTAATACATTGATATGGAGCAGTTTTCCGGACAGAACCTCCTCCCGCCCCAACAGAATTTTGATGATTTCGGTGGCTTGCAGGCAGCCCAGCATGCCTGCTACCGCACCCAAAATACCCGCCTCGGCGCAGTCTGGAATGACATCCGCCGGAGGGGGGGCGGGATACAGACATTGGTAACAGGGGCCTTGCTGATAATTAAAGACCGCCAATTGCCCTTCAAACTGAAACAAAGCGGCTGAAACGAACGGTATTTGCAGGCGATGAGCAAAATGATTAATCAGATAGCGCGCACAATAATTATCACTGGCATCCACAATGACATCAAAGGGCTGAAGGCTTTCCAATGACGTGTTGCGATCCAGATGCTGGGGTAAGGCATGAATGCGACAGCCAGAATGCAGGGTGGCTAATCTTTCGGCCATACACAGTGCTTTATTATTGCCTAAGTCCGCTTCGCGAAAAAGAACCTGGCGTTGCAGATTGGACAGCTCAACCCGGTCTCCATCCATAACCGTCAAATGCCCAACCCCGGCGGCAACCAGATAAAGAGCAACCGGTGCCCCCAGTCCGCCGGCACCCACCAGTAAAACACGAGCATCTCGCAAAGCCTGCTGTCCTTCTATGCCAATGATGGGTAACTGGCGCGCATAGCGTTGCAAATCCTTAGAGTTTAACATGCTCAACCACCCACCAGTGAACTTAACAGGATCACCTCATCCGTATCCCTGATCAGGTGATCCGATGGCAGTTGGTCCAGGGCCTGTTGATTAATATAAAGTTGCACATAAGGCTTCAGTGTACCCTGTTCCTCCAGCAATGCCGCGGCAAGTTGGGGTTCTTGTTGCGCCAGCAAAGCAAGGATTTTCCCCGCATTGGTATCGGGCAGTGTAATGCTGGTGCGTTGTCTTGCAAAACGTTGCAGCGTGCCTGCCAGATTGATCTTCATCCGGTCCCCCATGTTGTCTTGATACCCCTGCATTGAGTATAGCTAATAGGCGCTATGAAACGGGTGCCAGAACGCATCATAATGCCTAACTATCTTAAAATAAAGCCAGCTAACCGACTGAGGAGAGGAGATAGGGAAGGGTTGTTCAAACAATAAACAAAAGAAATGCCTTGATGGCCGCTTATAAAAAATAAGACAAAAAATACTTGATATTTTAGCCCAATACGGTATCATTTCAGCCTCTTTGGGGCCGTTAGCTCAGTTGGTAGAGCAGGAGGCTTTTAACCTCTGTGTCATAGGTTCGAATCCTATACGGCCCACCATGTTCAGGCAACATCGCACACGCGCTCGTAGCTCAGCTGGATAGAGTACTTGGCTTCGAACCAAGGTGTCGGGGGTTCGAGTCCCTCCGAGCGCGCCATTTAACGCTCTATGATATGGAATTGCGCGTTAGATACAATGCCTTGGATACAAGTAAGTATATCCTAAGATACAGGATATGATGAAAGACAAAATGGACTATCATGGAAGTCACAACTATAAAAGATATTACCGGGTATTTTCGAGCGTCTGTTCTGGATAGCGAGCGATTAGCCCCTAATCTCCCGGCCTTATATCAAGCCCTTAAACCAGAGAAATTTGCAACTATCCATAAAACTTCACCCTTTGTTTTATCAAGTGATGTTTGGCATAAAGGACAAGTATCCCTTGAACGGACCCAGGAAATTTTTAAAGCAGCTCACGTAACCAAAGAAGTGAACGGTATTGATTTATTATGGTTCCCTCGGATAGATCTGCACAAATATTGTGATGGAGCCATCAAAGGCAAACAAAGTCCTATTATGGTTCCATTAGTGGTTGAAGTCAGTCTGAACCGCTCAGGACAACTCAAGCCAAACCAAAGTCCCCCTTTTATTCCCAGAGAGTGGCTGGCCCCTAACCATTCCAATCAGATCCCCTTTTCAGACGTGAGCATTATCGATGAATTTTTAACACGCAATCCTTTTAAAGCGAAAGCCTGGGACGAACTGCTTTGTTATTGCGGAAAAATGTTAAAAGCGGCGGTTTTAAAGGATCCGGCTATAGACGATGGGGACAACGATGCGGATGAGCTCTGGCGCCCTGATATTCATGAAGACTACAGATTAAAAAAGGACATCTGTTTAGCCCAATTAGAAATACCAATTAGAGCGGGATTTCATATTGTTAATGTGTTAGATGGAGTTTTAAGACTTGGAAAAGCCAATGCCCTATATGAAAAATTGATTTCTCGTGATGATATGCCAAAAGAGAAATATGTATCACTGTCTACCTCCATACCACATGCCAAACAGCATTATGCACAAATGACGTCAGAATTTCCTCTGGCGGACAAACAACGGAATGCCCTGCATTTTCTCAGTGAATTAAACGATGGAAATTTCCTGGCGGTTAATGGACCTCCGGGAACAGGTAAGACCACCTTGCTCAGATCCGTCGTTGCAAATCTTTGGGTAGACGCGGCTTTACATCAAAAAGCCCCTCCTATCATTGCGGCAGCATCGAGTAATAATCAAGCGGTGACGAATATTATTGAGTGTTTTGCAAAGGTAGAAGAAAACAATATCGAAGAAACGCTAAAAGGACGCTGGTTACCGGAATTTTCAACCTACGGTTTATTTGCCTGTGGCGCAAATAAATCAAATGATAAAAATGTATATCCCTACGTGACCAAGCAGGGCGCTGGTATCATGGCCCAAATGGACAACGAAGCCTATATCACATCAGCTAAAACCTACTTCTTACAGGCGTTTCAAAAATGGCATTCCACTCCCGGTGAGCCTATTACCTGCCTTGATAAAGCGGCCTCTATTCTTTTAGCCGAATTAAAAAAACATGATCAACTTAAAACAAGGCTATTGGAACAATTTGAAACTATTAATGTACTGATACACAAAATAGAGAACGTCTATGGTAGCGAAAAGGATTTCAATATATGGCTTACCAGAACTCTTGAGCGCTTAAACCATGTAAGAGACAAAATATCATTAGAAAAAGCGAGGTATCATGAGTTTTTAACAAGCTGGCAAAAAAGATCGATTCTTGAAAATATATTTTCATTTCTACCCATGGTGAAAGCACGAAGAGCAATGAGCAACGAAATCATTGCCAACAACATGGAAATAGAGACTGTAGAATACAGTGATGCGGCCATAACACAATATTTTAGAAACACATCCTCTGCGAGAAAAAAACAACTGGATGCCTTAGAAACCTCTTTTAATGAAGCTACACTCCTAAAATCTTCATTATTAAGAGCCAGAAAAGCACTGGTTCAAGACGTTCAAACACTTGATGATAGTGTGAGGCTGGAATCCTGTGATCACAACCAGCTGTTCAACCTATTGGATACAACCCTGCGATTCAAACTATTTAAAATTGCCACTCATTATTGGGAAGCCAAGTGGTTATTAGAAGCCCCTATTCACTATAAAGACATTAAAACCCCAGCACAGCTTCTCAAAAGATATCAGCGATACGCAAAATTAGCCCCTTGCCTCGTAGCCACCTTTAATATGCTGCCTCATTTTTTCTCTGTTTCTGAGAAAGAGGGCGAGTCCTGGCGCTGTACCCCATTATTTGACGCGATAGATTTATTAATAGTTGAAGAAGCCGGTCAAGCATTGCCGCACATGGTATCAGCAAGTATCGTTCTCTCTAAAAAAGCATTGGTCGTAGGTGATGTTGAACAAATCGAACCGGTATGGTCATTACGTGCGGGTCTTGATATGGCAAATTTACAAAAATTTCATTTGTTGCACCATACAGAAGAATATCAAAATTACTGGTTACCGAGTGCACTGAACGCCAGTTCAGGTAACTTTATGAAAGTGGTTCATCGGCATGTGAAAGAACATCAATGTGAAGACTTGCACCCTGGCTTGTATTTAACCGAGCATCGGCGTTGTTATAACGAGATTATTGCCTATTGCAATGCGCTTGTTTATCACGGTCATTTAGAACCACTCAGAGGAAATGCAGAGCCTGGCCATATCGTACCGGCTATGAGTTTTATACACCACGATAGTATATCAGAATCCGAGGGAAGCAGCCGAACCAATCGGTCGGAGGCGGAATATATTGCTAACTGGATTGTACACAATCAAAAAACACTGTTCCCTGACGCAAAAAAAAGAGCGTCTTTAGCGGTCATCACGCCATTTAACCGGCAAAGCGTAGTCATCAAGCAGATATTTTCAAAATATGGATTAGGCCATATTCCCGTGGGAACCATTCATACCTTCCAGGGGGCAGAACGGTCTATTGTGATATTTTCCAGTGTATATGGCAGCAATAACCTTTCTGGTAAAAAGTTTTATGACAGTAGTAAAAATATATTGAATGTTGCGGTATCAAGAGCAAAAGATCATTTCATTGTTTTTGGTCATCGTGAGGTTCTGGGCGCAAATAATGATGGTAGTCCATCATCATTATTGCGCCGTTATTTGGTTGACTTTGAAACAGAAGAACAGCCCGTATCCATTTGAAACAACTCTTAATAAAAGGAAAATAATGATGAGTGGAATCAATAATACATCCAAAGCCGTTATGATCAGCGCTGTAGTGGCAACTTTGTGCAGTTGTGCTGCGACCCAGACAGCGCTCGAGCATGGCAAACTGGCAACCAGCACTAAAATGTCAGAAACCATCTTTCTCGATCCGGTACCAAACCAGCAAAAAACAGTACATCTCTCGGTCAAAAACACCTCCGATCAAACGATTGATTTCAGCAAGCCGTTAGCACAAGCGCTCGAGTCTCATGGTTATAAGGTCGTTAAAAACCCGGGGAGTGCCCATTATCTTATTCAGGCTAACGTATTGAAAATTGGAAAAATGAGCCGTAGTGCCTCAGAATCTGCTATCGGTGCCGGCTTTGGTTCAAGGTTAGCTAGCATTGGTGGCGGTGCTGCGGTTGGCAGCCTAACGAACAGCTCCAATGCCATGATTGCAGGAGGACTGGCAGGAGGGCTGGCAAGTGTTGCGGCAGATGCGCTGATTAAAGATGTCAATTACGCCATGATAACTGATATCCAAATCAGTGAGCGAACCAGTCAGAAGATTAAACAAAGAACCCGCGCCAACCTGCAAAATGGCGCATCCACAAATACGACTCAGGATTATTCAGAGGATACCAATCTCAAAAGGTATCGAACGCGTCTGGTATCTAATGCGGATAAGGTTAATTTAAAATTTGCAGACGCAAGACCAATCCTGGAAAACAACATTGCGCATGCTATTGCCGGTATCTTTTAATCATGGGTTCGAAATCCTGTGACAATTTAAAAGAAAAAATATAGCGCTTCATCCGGCAAAAAAAGTATTCTTACCCTGGTTTGCGCTATATCAAACTGATGGTACTGTTCGATTTTTCGATGCCATAGTGACTTATTACTGAGGTTGGCTTGTACCAATTAGCGTGATCGCGTCAAATGATGATGCCACCAGAACGTACTCCAATTAGTCTGGTGCTTTTAGGTGGCATCATCCTCCTAAACAGCACCCAATTTAAGGGGAAAGACTGGTTTTCTCCGGTGAAAGCATACTGGTTTTACCTTGAATGGCGTCAGGCAAACAGCTGTGGTGTGCTCAGTTCTACCATGCTCTTTGAAGTGCGTTGTTAATGTGGAGTTAGCTCCATTTCATTGACAGCCAGCTTTCAATATATTGATGGGTTGATATCACACAGTCACAAAACTGCTGATAAACCGGTTCTATTTGATTGAGATCGTTTGAATCGGCGAGCCCTTCTAAATCCTGCGTTAATTTCAATAATTTAGTGGTGGCACAATACAGGCAGCTGCTTTTAAATTTATGCACCTGCTTTTTAAAGGCAGGCCAGTCTTGGTTTTGAAAACTGGCATCGATGTCATTGACTGTTACCACCATGCTTTGTTTTATCATGATATCGAGCATTTCTTTCAAATCCTCAATGGAGCCAAGTTGGGAGATTCCGAGCTCAACATCGAGGAGCGGTATATCAGATGAGGTGGGCGAGGGTTCACTTAAGTGCTGAGCCTGAGTTTTTTTATGGCTGCCAAACAAGTCAATATAGCTAAGTGCGGTTTTAGCGGTCAGTGGTTTTTCGCATACTTCCAGCATACCGCATTGATTCCCCTGTAACAAAGCTTCCTGTTTCGCATGCGCGGTCAGGCCAATAATGGGAGTGGGTGGGGCATTGGTTTCTTTTTCAAAGGTTTTTATTTTCCGGGTTAACTCAAAGCCTGAAAAATCGGGCAGGCCAATATCGGTGAGGACAAAGTCGTAGTGATTGTTTTTAAATAGGCTCAGTGCCTCATGGGCATTATAGGCTTTGTCGGTGGTTGCGCCTTGCTTTCTGACTATCATATCGGCGATTTTCATTGCCATGGGATTATCTTCAACCAATAAAATATGGGCGCTGGCAGCTTCTGTTTTAGCCCTGCTGTTTTCGCCCTCTGCTGTTAATGTCATTGAAGGTTGTGGAGGGGACTCATTCGGGCGATTGAGATCATCGATGACGTGAAGCAGGCTTTCTTTTGTGTCAGCTTCGATAGGGTGATGGTCGGATTCTGGTATTTCAACGGGCAGAAGCAGGCGAAATCGGGTGCCCATGCCCTCGACGCTTTTCACTGAAATATTCCCTTTTAGGGCATCGACATATTGTTTCACCAGGTGCAGGCCCACACCAAAACCCAGATATTTACCTTCGTAGGAAGGGTGCACCCGGTAGAAGGCATGAAATATTTTGTTGGTTTCCGTTTTGGGGATGCCAATACCGGTATCGATAATATCAAAGCACAGTATCGACTGGTTATCTCCCTTATCCTGCTTACTGATGTGAATGCTAATACTGCCTTGTTCGGTAAATTTTATTGAGTTGGACAACAGGTTGAGTATGATGCGATAGAGTTTGCCCTTGTCGGTTCTGATGGTGGCGGGTATATCATCGTCTAGCTGTAATTCCAGACTTAGGTTTTTCAATTTCAAGGCGGGCAGCTGAAGCTCAAAAATATTGTGTAAGACCTCGGCCAGGGCAAAAGAATGGAATTCTATCACATCATGGCTGATAGACTCACTGGATACCACTTCCAATACGCTGTTTAATAAAGACAACAGTTGCTCACCGCTTAAGTGAAGCATTTTGGCGTATTCTTTGTTTTCAGGCTTGCTTACGGTATCAAAGAGGATATCAGACAGGCCAACGATCCCGGTTAATGGGGTTCGGATATCGTGGCTCATGTTGGCGATGAATTGGGATTTGGCGCTATTTGCGTGCTCTAGCTTATCAATCATCTCTTTTCGTTCGGTATTATCTATTGAGATGCCAACAACACCCAGTATATTATTATTTTTATCCAAAATGGGGACTCTGTGAGTTAAAAAATGAATGACATTTCCATTCGCGTGTGTAATGGGAGGGTCTTCACGATTAAGTAATGGGAGTTTGCTATGTAGGACTTCTATGCTTTCACTTTTAAATTTCTGGGTGGCTATCGGTGACCAGCCACAGACTTTTGCCATTTCTTCAAAACTCAGGCCGATAAATTGGTGGATATCATCCAGGCCAAACATATCCAGAACATTTTGGTTACAGCCCCTTGCCCGTAATGAGGTGTCTAACCAGTATACGTTGCCAGGCATGCATAAGATGATCGTTTCATAATATTCTCTAATGTCTTGAACCGTTTTTTCATAATGCTCATCCATGCTTATCCTTTATGTTTACAACCGATACCCTGAAGTTCCGAAAGATTACTCTGGGTCTCCGGCGTATCAGATTCAGAAAAGAATTTGAGGTTTTTCGAGGCGGCTTGCAACACACCATCTTCTTTCAGAAGCTTGCCCAGATTGTCTAAAGCCAGCATCAAATAAAATATTAATCCTTTGCTTGTTGGGGAATACGTGATAACAGGATCGAGTGTGGTAAGGTTGACGACAGAGGGTAACGGGACGGCACTATGTTTTTTCAAAACATCATATTGAACCTGAATCTGTTTTTCGGACAAAGGCAGTATGGAACACACTTGATTATCTTGTTTGTTGTTAGCGCCTTGAGCGATGATTAAGGCGTTCCCTACATGAAAAAGAGATTCAATATCATTGACGGAAGAAGGTGAGTCTGTGAGCTGAGTCCAAAGCAACTGATGGGTAGTATTTCTACCGTTTTTTTGTAGGAGCTTAAGGCAAATTTGAGTCATATTCTTCTCAACCTCTTGTGCCGTTATTTTTTGCTGCATATCCAGCCCCAACAGGGTGCATACGGTATCAGTCGTCAACGGGGCGTGCAGTCCGGAAAAGATGTTTTCAAACGGAGAGGTCAATTCAAGATCGATTCCATAGTGACTACAAAGTGTATGAAGCTTTGTGGTATGTTCTTGTTTTTGGACTAGCACAGACTGTAACAGTTTATCCAGTGCCGGTTTCGACATTTTGCCTTGGATATATAACTTAAATCCAAAAAGCATGTAATCCTCTGCGGGCAAGTGGTGGAGGATCTTAGGTCGCTGGCCCTGTTTGGTCAGTGCTTTTATCATCTCGCAATTTTTCTCAAATTCATGAAACAAAACCATTTCAAAAGGGTTTGCCATTTCTGTATTATATTCAATCTCTTCAACCATATTAGGCGGCGGCAGAACTAAAGCATGGTCAATAAGAGGGATACGGCTTTTATCGGTCAATACAGCCTGTAATGCACCACCAAACATACAACCTGCAGTTACGAAACGTTCAAAACCATCAAAATTGGCATCCAGCGGTTTACCTGACCATGGAAGAACATACATTCCATTAGCACTTGACAGGCCAATAGGAAAAAAAATCTCCCCGGCTCTTTTCGCGTTGAACAGGCAGACATCCGATTGGGGCGATGAAATGGGAATGTCTGACTTTGAGCTATATTTGGTCAGTTGATGAAGTAGTTTTTGACCCTTTTTAAACTCCCGTGCGCGGGGTTTTTTCTCAGGGCTTGAAAAAGTCAGGGTATGGCTGGCAACATTAATGTCGGTCGCTTTCTCATGCTGATCGGTGGCTACGACGACAAGACCTTTTTTAAAAAAATCCGCATGAATCAGAAGACCATGCAACAATTCCCATGATACACCTGGGGGTGATTTGCTCGTTTCAGTTTTAGCTTGCATTTGTGCTCACATCGGTTGTTTGTTCTAAATATAGAACAGTTTGACTTCTTTTTCGAGCTCATTCCATTTGTTGCCCTAAATTGAAATTTTAAATTTTATGCTGCGGAATGTCCGATTGAAGATATTATGCAATCAATCAGAGGACAAAAACGGAGCTCTATCGCATTCTGGCTGGCACAGGCATTCAACACAGCACTTGCTCAGCATCTACCCGGCGTGATGAAAGCGGCGCTCACGCACTTTACTATTAATCACAGAAAGCAGCATATTTTTACGATAAAGCCGGGTCTTCGCATCATTGTTTCCGAGAGCAGAAATAGCGAGAGCTTTTTTATAATAATTTAATGCCAGTTTATCTTTATTTTGTAAGCTGTAAAGGTGGCCTAGATTATTGTAGCTGTAAGCAAGATCAGGATGCTTATCTCCCAACTTTTCAAGTGCGATATCTATGGCATCCTTAAACAAAGGTTCGGCTTTTTCATATTGTTTGGTGATCACATAAAAGGTAGCCAAATTTGTCATGGCTATGACCATTTTTTGCCCTTTGGGTTCAACCTTATCCAAAATATGAATAGCTTTTAAATATAAAGGTTCTGCCTTTGTAAATTGTTTCGTTTCTTGATAATTCATGGCTAAATGAACTAATGCATGGGCGTACTCCGCTTTATCCGGACTGTGCTCACGCATCTCCACAACCTTTTCGTAATACTGTTTTGCTTGACTAAATTGTTTTTTGGCATCCGCTAATAAAGCCAGATTGTGATAAATTGAAACTTGTATTTCACTGGAATGGTATGTTTCATTTAATTCAAATGCTCGTTGTAAATGTATTTGAGCCTGTTCGAGGGCATGAGTACGAATTGCTAATGAACCAAGGTTGTTTTGTGTTTGTATCTGCCATTCTAAAATATTCTCCTTATCTGCGACAGAAAAAGCAGTCTGATAATGTTGTTTCGCTCTGTCAAAATGACCATAATTCTGGGAAATGACTCCTCGAAAATTCTCAGCTTTAAGATATGCCTGAAGATTGTTATCTTTATAATCTTGAGATGCTTGTCCAAATAATAGATAAGCCTCGTCATAATTCCCGCTTGTTATCGCAATCAACCCGAGGTAGGTCGCCGTTTTACCATAATGAAGATGATGATATTTTTGCCATCGCATGAGCTTGGTCAGGGCTTTGGTTGCTTTTTGGGTTTGACCATCCTTATCAAGACACAGAGCGATATCATAAAAAATATCACCTTTGAGATCATTATAACGTCCATTTTTGTTCATTTTCCGGATTTTTTTCAGGCCAGCATGGTAATATCGGATTGCTTTTTTATTTTCACCCAAATCACTTAACAATTTACCTATGTCCGCTAACGCGATGATTTGAAAATAACGAATCGGCGCATTGGTCACATTCTCTTTGGCCACAGTTAACGCGGAATCAATTTTTTTTTGCTTACTATAAATTCTAATTAAGCACTTACCTAAAATAAATGCATATCCATTGTGAGGATGTTTCTTTTGCAACTGCATATAAAAGGGTTTAATCAATTGAATGGCCTGTTCGCCATCCTTCATCTCATCAGCATAGTCAACCATTTTAAACGTTAGCTCAATCTTTTCCTGCTCACTGAAATCACCTGTAGCAATCTTGGATTGAAGATAAGAAATTGCTTTTTGTGGCTCGCCATGCTCAAAATAAGCATCACTTTTTTGGCTGCACTCTGCAAAGGACAATGTTTGAGAAAATGCGCTGGTGGTCAGAATCACCAGCGTGCAGGTTAAGATCAAAGAAAGTTTTTTAATCATTTCATACATGGTTGTGATGCCTTTTCCTCTTGAGTTTGCTTTTTATCATTACTAAAGAAACTATTTTGATTAGCACTGACATATCCACTTTTATCATCAATAGCAGGAGGTTTTGTTTTGGCAAATGACGGTGGGGTATGTGTCCAAACCCATTTGGCACCATCTCTAACCTGACCACCAGCCCACTTTACACCATCAGTGATATGATCACCCGTCCTGGCCAGCATATGGCTAACCTGGGCCAAGGATGCTGCTCGCATTTGGTCAGCGGATAACTGTTGCAATCCAAAAGAAGAAAAATATCGACCTTGTTGTCTCAAACGTTGGGACTCTGCAAGATTCTCGATACCAGAGTGAATAAGTTTATCAACTTGCGCCTGATCATAAAAAAAAGAGTCAAGTACATCCAGACCCACAAAGACCCAACCAATAGGTCCTGCTGCGGCCTCACCCGCTGCCGCTTTGATCACAATACCCATGACAATGTCCGCGGTGGCAGACGCGGCACCTTCTTTGATGATATCTTCCGACTTGATACTGCTATCAATTGATGCAAGCCCAAGATTGAAGGTGAAGGTTATCAAATAGCCTTTAGCATTCATGTAGGTTTTGGTCGACATGTTGACACCATTTTCAGCAGACCCAATAATCTGTTGAATATGCGACTCAAATTCATGCGTCATCATATTTTTGATACCATCCCAGCCGTTTTCAGAAGCTTCTTGCAGGATAACCATCACGGAATGCTTGATGGCGTCTGCAAGCGCTTTTTCATTTTCTTGAGTGGGATTATTTTTATAATCTTCTGCTTTATTCTGAACATCCTGTCTTGCTTTCTGAACTTTAGGACGGTTTTTAATCTCTTGCCATTGCTCTTCAGGCAAGCCGGTTTTAACCTCCGAAGGACTGTCATCATCACCTTCATTCGATTTTGCATCGCCAATAGATGGTATGGAAGATTCAGGGCAGTCATTGCCGCAGTCCCCCAACTCTTCAGGTTCAAAAAAATCCTCATTATCGCTGGAACCATCACTGAGAGTATCAATATCATCGTCTAATAAATCATCGGCATCCATTATCTCTTTTTCAGTGTTTGGCTCACTTAATTCCTTTTTATCAATGGCTTGCTCAGCAGACTTGGCGCCTGTCATGTCACCAATTTTAGCGCTTCCTGCTTGAATATTTTTAGAAGCAGATTCTAAATAGGAGACATTGGTTAAGGGGATATCAAGAACCAAATCCACTTTTTCATCCTGAGTCACTGTTCTGCCATCTGCAGAATCAGTGTGAATACTGCCTTCCAACTCACCAATTTTGATTTCAGTCCCTTGTTCACCATGGATAACCGATGTTTGGTTTGCTTCATAGTGGACATGAGTGTAGGTCACGTTCGCCGTTGCAATCGCCTGCTCACCAGTTTCATTGGTCGACTGACGTCCAGCTAAGCGACCCAAATCATTTATATTGACACTGATTCCAAAGCCTGAACTATGTGATTCATCCTGAAGTTGTGTGGCAACCAAATGATCGATTTCGATATTATTCTTCCCATCGGATGTGATTTTTCCACCCTCCATGTAAGCATCACGTACGTGCACTGAATGTCCATTATTATTAATACCATCTGTAACATGAATACCACTATGCTGATTGGTTATCTTACTACTGCTCTTACTTTTGTAAAAAGAGACTTGGCCTGTGGTACTGGCACTTGCTGATTTTGTACTACTGCTTGACGTATCCTGTTTATCACGGATGTTCAGGTGATTGATATCAGCATCTAGTGTTTGACATTGGATATTTCCGCCATTTAAATCAACCCTATCCATAGCTTCTGTACCACGGTGTAAATAGAGATTACCACCGGTTGATAATTCAGAATTCACATGCTTTGTCGCCTCAGCATGTACTTTAGATTGTGAATAAGAAGCGCATTGAAACAGTCCCGTTGGCGTAATGCCAACAGATTCAGATCTGGTTTTCTGGTCAAATGATGAATGCAGTGCTGCATCGTATAATAATACCTCAGGCGCATCAACATCCATATTACCATCACAGTGAACTCTTACCCCGTTCTCTAAATTAACCCCATCACCTGCTTTTAACTTAACATTGCCCCCTTTGTTAACACCACCGGGGCCTAAGTTCTGATATCGAGTTGTTTGTTTATTTTCTGTCATGGAAAATGTAAGGGTTGGTGAAAAACCATCTGCTCCGCCTAAACCGTAACGGAGAAGAAGCTCACCTGATAGATTGTCACTAGCCAGGCCGCGCATCACACTACTGGTGGTATTATACAAATCAATACCAAGGTTTGCAGAATGGGCTAACCGCTCTTGAGTATTGCTGCAATTGCCCATACGGTTTAGTTTAGCTAAAATTGCATCTTCAGCCGTGGCAACATCTGCCCAGCTGCCGCCATTTTTCCAGGAAGAATAGGCTTGAGAACCAGGTAGCGAAACACTAAAAGACCTTGACTCATCGGTGATTTCATGATTTAGCACATCACAACCAAATTTAATACGATGCTGCGCTTCCATTTCCAGATCACCAGCCCCGAGAAATAGGGCACCTCTGGCATCAATTGTCCCTTCTGAAGATACAATCTGTGTTAGTCCATTATCAATAAATATGGTCGGTGTTGCGTCTTCATGAAATTCAGTATGCTTGGATTTATTTAATCCCCACAAACTACTTTTAGTATCCACCGTTCTTGATGTGGTTTTGATGCTGTAGCAATTGATATCGTCTCTGGCATACACAAGATTGCCTCCAGGCGATGAAAATTTGGTTGCTACTGCGTCCATGCCACCATGCTCCGTTCGCAAGATATTATATTTTCCTGATTGAATGGTGGTGCCGCGAACTTTGGTAGAATATTCAGTATGTGTTTCCTCTTTACCGTACCATTTTTTTGAGGTCCATTGACTGGAAACATAGACCTGTGAACGTGCCCCCCATTTAAGCCCCTTATCCCCTTCAATGTAATTAATACCACCGGATATAAAATCAGACGCATCAGATATCACTTGGCCGTTCGCTTTAATATACAAACCGATATCATCAGTGCCTACACCAGTACCACCGGATATTAAGCCGGCATCATAATCATTGACATAGCTGTATCCATTCCAGTGGCTGCTCACATTGCATAAATTTTTAATATCTCCGGTTGCCGTTAGTTGAGCATATTCACCAGCTCTTATAATGCCCCCATGGTTTTCAATATTACCATCCGTTGCTTCCAAAAAAGTTTTGTGTTTCGCATTGATGATGCCCCCTTCAAACGTTACTTTTTTGGGAGGGGTAGCTGAGTGAAGGATTCGACGAAACGGGGTCTTCGGTTTTTTATTCTGTATGATTTTTTTGTTTGCAACATTTTTTATTTCTTTTGCCTTGATGCTGACGGTATCGCCATTGAGTGTACCTCCCCGGTTTTCGAAGGTTCCCTTGGCCTGAAGGCAAATCAGATCATCAGCGTTCACAGTACCATCTACACGTATATTGGTCTGAGCTTCCCCATAAACCTTATGGGCATTAAGTTGACCGCTTAATTGTACGGCACCTTGTGTTGAAATAAAGGTTAAATCATGGTCTGTTTTATAGTTTGTATTTACTCTTACTGATTTGCCTTTGACCAGCAGCCCACAATGTCGGTTGACTTTACCGGTCAAATTGACATCTCTATTGACTGCTACACCGAGACTTTCCGAGAACTGATAATGACTATATTTACCATCGCCTCTGATGAAAGCTTCAGCTGCGGCAAACTCGTCGATATTATAAATGGCAGAGTCCAAATGTGCTTTACCATTTAAAGAGCCCGTTTTACTTTCCACATAAAACAAATTAGTTTTATCAGAGCCTTTATCTTGAGGTATTGCTTCAACAAGGCCGCTATGTTGATAGTCATCAGTGAAAATGGCAACCTGGCCTTTTTCTTTCATATGACTACGGTCTTTAAATTGATGAGCCGTGACACTGGAATCTTCCCACCGCTCCTTGGCGTTTGCAGATAAGCGGACCTCTCCTGACATATCAATGGCTGACCCTTTTAAGTCGAACTGACCGTCAGATTGAAGATCAATACCTTTCATGCTGGTCTGCTCTTCAGTGAAATGACCCGACTTACGGATCTTGGTCTGATCCATCTCTACACTGAAGCCTTTAAGCCCAATATCACCCTCAACATCCATCGATACTGCCGCGATATTCCCATAATGAAGATTAACATCCGCATGCTTACCAATATGGATTGATTCACATTTTGAGGGCGCTTCATTTTCGGTCGATTCGCTACCTGTCGCGGAATCTGCAGCAGATGTTTCTTGACCGGTAGGATCAGAGGGGGCCGGGGTCTCTGGTGGTGCAATTTTTCCACCATGGATTTGAGTATAATCACCACCCGACATTTTCCCATCTATATCAAGTTTTTTAGTATTAATGGCCAAAATATGTTTAGGCTTAAACTCTTTTTCAGGCTCTTTATCTTCTGTATCTCCAGTTTTCTCGTCACCATCAGTGGGACTTGTTTTCTCAGAGTTTTCTGCGCTGGATGCTTCCTTTTTCGCAGGCTCAGCATCGGATGATTTAGGCTCTTTCGCTTGATCTTGAGATGTTTCTCCTTCAACCTTCTCTTGAGGTTTTTCCTGAAATAGCTCATCTTCACTGGTGCGCTTACCATTGAACACAGCACCCTCAGCAATCAGGACATGATCTGCATTTATCTCAAGATAATTTTCATACTCCAGATTGCCGGTATTGACAAATTCTTTTGTCGATATTTGTACATTGTTAGAATGAGTTTCGGCTGTAGAATCAATCACCACACTTGTTTCGTAATCAAAAGCACTTTGACAGGCATCAACATGACCATGAAACCGAGCCGTATCTCCCTTGAACACACTCTCTGATATCTTGGTAAACGCATTGTCGCTATCCTCAAGTTGTGTGATTGTGCCGGTGGTTCTTTCAATTTGCGCCTGACCATTTTGTGCTACATGCTCAATATTAAGCGAAAAACCATCCAAATGAAGATGGCCAGTATTTACTACATCCTCAGCTTTAATAGAGCCGTACTTTAAATCAACATGAGCATTCCTGCCAAAGTAGACGTGCTGACTTTTTGCAGGACTTGTCTCTTTATCACTGTCAGAAACATTCTGTTCGTCTTGCCGACCACGAATCTGAGTGTAGTCACCGCCGGTGAGCTGCCCATCAATATCGACTTCATCGGCGTCCAATATAAATACATGTTGAGGATCAAAGACTTTATCAGTCTCTTTGTCGTTTTTATCAGTAGAATCAGAAGGATCAGCATCTTCTACAGGAAGCCTATCTGAATCTTTCCCGTCACTATCGGGCTCTTCTAAAGGCATACTGTCAGATGCATTATCCTGCGTATCAGGCTCTGTCAGTGGTAGCATGTCGGGAGCGGTATCTTCAGACTTATCTTTTTCCTTGAATAAATCAGCTTCGTCTGTTTTAGCGCCATTAACAACACCAGTTTCGGTAATTGTAGCTTTCTCTGCATGGATGTTGAGCACTTCCTCATATTCCCAATGACCCGAGTTTTCAAATTCAGCGGTTTTGAGGCAAACATTTTTACTCTGAACCTGGCCTTGCTCCTGAACATGAATCCATTCTTCGTAATTTAATGATACACTGTCAAGGTCCATCAAGCCCTGTGTTTCAAATGTTTTACCGGTGATGGCACTATTTTTTATGTCAGTCTCAGTATCAATTTGGTCATGAAAATGCTGGATTTCACCACTTGAATCTTGTATCTCAAGTTGTGCTTCCTGACTTAAGTGACCAATTTCTATCCTATCGCGCTTAAGTGTAGTGTGCCCCGTATTTACCATATTGTTAGCAGAAAGCATACCCTCGGTAATTTCAAGCTCACCTTTCTGGTTTAAAACTTTTGTTTTTACAATACCATTATTTGCTTTGATATGTCCTTGGTCACCATTATTCAAATTCTCGGCATCCATAAAAAATGATACTGTTCCTGTTAATGCTCCATCATTATAAACACTTGATGCGGTGAATGAGCTTTCAGAACCGGCAGAAATACCACGGTTATATAACCAGTGTGTATTAATGGCATGAGCCAGAACGGAGGTCTCCAATCCAACATTGCTATGCAGAAAATTTGATTTGGTTGTACTGCCTGCAACAGAAGCACCAAAGTTTAAATGAGCCAGGCTCGAATCCCGATATGACCCGGAAAACAAGGTTGCTACTTTCAAACCAGCTTCTTTCCACTGTGGTTTTGCAAAGCCTGAACAAACACCCTTAACACGGATATTGTTAAGCTCATAGCCAGTATGAAAGCCTGTTGTCGCAGCATTGATACCAAGGGTTGTAAAAGAGTGAATTTGACCGACATAAGGCATCCATTCATGTCGTCTCATCTTTTTGAGATCATCGAAGCTGCTTCTTCGATATAAGTCATACAAAGTAGCTCCTGACTGTACTATTCCAGGCACCATAAAACCAAGATTAATCAAATTAGAATAACCGGGCATTATGGTTGTCATAATAATGCGACCGGCACTCATCAAGTTGCTCGCTGAAAAGATATATTTAGCATCAGCAGAAAAATTTGGTAAAATAAGTCCCGCGTTCACAGACAGCAAATTGGTATTGGAGTAATTATTAGCCACAATAGCGCCCAAATTTAAACTGTACAAACCTGAACATGTGAGTGATTGTTTAACAGCAACGTCACCAAATAAATTGACAAAATTACTATGGACTGTCATGTTTCGAGCGGACAGAAAGCCGCTATTTACCACCGTATCATCATAACCAAAGTAAATACTGTCAGCACTTATTTTGCCGAAGTTATAAAGTCGGGCGCCCCGGCTTATCAAATTATCGCCGATATTGATTGAGCCAAAGTTCAAAAAGTCCTGTGTTTCTGTCAATAAAGAACCTTCGCCAGAAATTTTCGCATCTGAGTGAACCTTCAACTTTTCATCAATTCTTAGCTGTGCGGGAACAAGTTCTTCCCCATCTTGATCACCGGCCTTGCGTAAATCCACGCTACCGTATATATCCATATTTTTTGCCATAACAACTGATTGAGGATCAAGCGTTAAAGTGCTTTCTTTAGCAACGTTAACCGATTCCTCTGCTTTCAGCAGACCTGCAGAGACAGACATATTACCCTTTAAATCTACCTGCTTTGCTTTTATCTGTGAGTCTTTTAGAATAGTAACAGAGTTTTTAGCCGCGGTGATGAGACCTTCTGCATCTACCTGCGAATGATTGGCAATATCAAAAGCCTGATAGACAGTAATATTTTCAGCTGCTAAAAGGGAAGCATCAAGGGACAGATTGCCCAATGCATTAATATCTTTACTGGCTGCCAAAGCATCTTTTATGGTTAATGTACTTTCAGCATCAATTGTGATTGATTTGGGGGCAATTAAACTGCTTTGACCAGTCAATGCTGATTGGCTTCGACAAAACCGTATCTCAGGTACCACACATGTTGATTGATTGCCAAGACTTGCATCACTATCAAGCATACCAAGACTTTCGGTCAAATAAATATGAGCGCCTTTACCCTTTAACGCCCCTTTAATCTGACTTAGCCGCTGACCAAACATAGTTGAAAAATAACTCTCTATCTCACCCTGCGAATAAAATTCCGGGGCTGAAAAATGACTATGCCCCTCCAGTTTCAATCGCCCCGATCCTTCTTGAATAATACGTTTCTTGCTGATTAATCGCGTTTGATCGAGCACAACATTTTCACCAAGGCTTTGGATTTTTTCACCTCCGCCGATAATATTAACATTTGAGAAGCTAAGTTTAACTTGTTTGCTGGTTGAGATATGTTCTGTATTGAATGAACAGCGGGTAAATTGGACCATTTCAGGGGAGATACCCCCCCCAAGCTCTAGCGTTTTAGCTCTTAAACGCATATTTTTGATGTCAGCCTCAGGCAGTTTAAACTTGCTATGGGTAACATAGAAACGAGCATCATCAATAGTGACTTCACCCTCTACCAACAAGTTTTTAGTATCAATCGAGCCGTTTCGCAGTTCTGGTTGTCCTGACAAAAGAACCTCTTTCGAGGCTTTTAGCTTATATTGCTGTGCTTTAATATGAGGGTTGTGACACTGAATGACAGGCGCCTCAAGTGTGGCGTTATGGATATCTACCGAGCCTCTAAGCACTGCTTTTTGACCATTCGACACGGTTGAGTTGGATACTTCAAAGGATGTATGTTGGCCCGATCGAAGCACATCTGTTAAACACAACTTGCTTTGATTAGTCACTGATAAGCTGCCCTTTAGAATAAACTGCGCTTTACCAAGTACGAGGGCATTGTCATAAACGGCTTGACCATCAAGGCATCGTGATTGATGGATGATGGCGTGTGTATTGGATAACTTGAGTTGGCCGCCACTTTTAGTGATATGGGATTGGTTTACTACCAATTGGCCGTGACGCACTTCACAAACACCACTATTTAATATGTTTTCACAGCTCAATGCAGTCTGATTTGCTTTTAAAGTACCGGCCACGTCGATGGTACCCATATCAGATGAGATATTCTCAAGGGTGACATGAGCTTTTTCATGAATGAGTGCGTATCTTTCAACAACCAGATGAGAAGGAAGTTCCCCGTGACCCGTGATTGAAAGTTGACTATCGCCAATTGTCGTCAAAGTATCGACATTAATACGGCTTTCACCAGCTAATGCAATCATTGAATCGACTTGGTCCTGGCCTAACGTAAGCTGTTTTGCAGTTATAAGACATGTATTTGTAATATCCACCTGACCTGACAGACGCGTATTCTCAGATATGATTCTCAAAACAGGGCTGGCAAGTTTCGCATGCTCTTCAGATGAAAAAAGTTTGCAGGTAAAGTCTGCCTGTTCTTTAATATCCATACTGTCAGTCTGGTAAATCGTGGAAGACTTCACAACTGTACACTTGCTCGAAATAGGCGAGAAAAATCCTGCTCCATTGCTTGCCTCAACCACAAGCGTTTCTCGGCAGTTGATAGGTTCCAAAGTTGCAAAGGATAGAGATTTTGTAATCATACTATGGGTGCAATCGACCTTACCCCCCATTAACAAAGGCCCTTTGCTTTTAACAAAAAGATTTTTAACGGCAAGATTATCCCATACGTTAACCTGGGACTCGCACTCAATGTCAATGATAAGATCATAGTTATCAGACAAATGCCAGCTTAAGATTTTTTTATCACCATCCAATAGTGTGCCACTGGCATTTGGCGACAAGGCTAGATTGGTGAGATTATAATTGCCGGTGGTATCTTTTAAAATCTGATGAGTCACGGACGGAGTTGATACGTCAGTTTTTGTTTTATGCTGAACTGGTTTTGCTGTGATTTTTAATCCAAGTTCGCGACAGATTTTTTGATACTTTCCAGTGAATACCACAGACATACTCCTTCTTAAATTGAACTATTTTTTTTCCATTAATGGGCGGTGTTTATTTGCTCTCATCGTATGATTTAACCTCATACGAGGGGCAGGTTTAAACAATCAATGTATCGCTTGTGATGCTGAAACCCTACTCTGAGGTACTATGTTTTGACCATCTTGTGGTCTCAGGGGAGCACGAAAAAAGGATTGTTCACTGAGTGGTGGGGCGGTCTGGCGGGCGTTTGCCCCTTCGATCTGTATAGCAAGGGTCTCGATTTCTGCTCTCATTACTTCTTGACTCTCAATGATGTTGGCTTGCTCCAGAGCTATTTGCTCGCTTAAAGCCTTTATTCCATTATTGAGGTTGGTAACTTTAGATTCAGTACTTTCTTGGTTGGCTATGAGGCCATCATTCTGTTGCCGTATATATTTAAGCTCGGTTTTCATTTCTGCAACCGTGGCGCTTAAACTCTCGATGGTCTTGTTTTGCTCCTCAGGCTTCTCATCTGTATTATCCTCATTCACCTGCAAGGCTAGCCAACCACCCGTTGCAAGAGAGGTACCTGATAATGCCACACCTGCTCCCACGGCAACGCTGCCCCATAATAGCGCGCCAGCAGGGGGGCAGGAAATTAAAACAGCAGCCATGCCTACCGTCAGCGCAGCGCTTGCAAGAGCAAACTTCCCTACATGATTTTTCATTACCTTTCTAAACCAATTAAACATCTTTCACTACTCTCTCTTTTGTTTATTTTAAAATTAAGGTAACGCCCCAGGTGCGTCATTCTGAACGTAGTGAAGGATCTCGATTTGATTAAATCAGAGCCTAATTCAGGAGATCCTTCACTACGTTCAGGATGACGTTGGTTCGTTTTGCCTAAGGATGAAACATACTTATCCACAACCTAGGGAGTTACAAATTACGTTTATATATAAAAACGACTGGTAAGGTGAAGACCCAGCAATGAAGCTTGGCCTGTTCCAATTCATTGAAACCCAGATAGTACAGCCCCTGAAGACACTTTTTAAGGCCATTATAAGCGTTAATGATGCCTTGGATAAAAAAGCAACCGGTTCGCTGTATATCAGATCGAATGAGATTCCGTAAGGTTCTCGCTGAATCTAATCGGGCCAAATAAGATGCTCTCATATTGCGGTGGCGGTCGATATATTGCTTTAGATAGCTTCGTTGTTGACGATTAAAAAATTTAGCATAATTTTCCATCATTGCAATCTCACGTCAGTGATATAGTCTCCTGATGCTCCAAGAATTTTTTTACAAGTATCCAGTTCATCGAGCAAGTGCTTTGCCGCAGTTTTAATAGTAGCATGATGCTCTTCAAGCTCTTTAATATACTGGCTTAATTCATCCCCCATTATTTGATCGTTTGTCTCTATGATTGGATATAAGACAAATGATCGCATAAATGCTTGGAGATGCTGGTGTAATCTGTCAATCTCCTTAGCTAATTGCTCGACCACTTCTGGCTTATACTCAGATCTTGACGCTTGCCAACTCTCTAGTTCATCAAGCTTCTCATTTATTTGTTGGTTAATCGATTCTCTCTCAGACCTGACGCGGGCAAGAGTAGCATTTAGTTCCATCATAATTTGCATCAGTTCGGATGAACTCCTGTCAAGAGCTGATCTTGACACAGGTGATCCACTTGCTTTTCTAACTAACGATTTAAAAAAGGCCAGCGGTTGATTCAAAAAACTTGATTCCGATGAAGGGGATGCCTCTTCAGAACATCCTGATGAACGGGTTAGTAATTTAAGCAGCCCCCATGCCAGCGTGACGATTGCTTGACAAATGACTTGTGCCATCGAACAGACGGAAGCGATCAGTGCAAATGATAACTTGAATAAACCAGCACTCGCGGATAAACCAGCATCCTTCAAGTGACGCTTGGCTTGTTCCAATTCATGGAAACCGAGATAGTACAGTCCCTGAAGACACTTCTTAAGGCCATTATAAGCGTCAATGATGCCTTGGATAAAAAAGAAACCGGTGCGCTGTATATCAGATCGAATGAGATTCCGTAAGCTGTTCGCTGAATCAAATCGGGCCAAATAAGATGCCCTCATATTGCGATGGCGGTCGATATATTGCTTTAGATAGCTTCGTTCTTGACGATTAAAAAAATTAGCATAATTTTCCATCATTGCAATCTCACGTCATTGACATATTCTCCTGATGCTTCAAGAATTTTTTTACAGGTATCCAGTTCATCGATAAAGTGCTTTGCCGCAGTTTTAATAGTAGCATGATGCTCTTCAAGCTCTTTAGCATACTGGCTTAATTCATCTCCCACTGTTTTATCGTTTGTCTCTATTACTGGATATAAGGCAAATGATTGCCTAAATGCTTGGAGATGCCGGTGTAATGTGTCAATCTCCTTAGCTAATTGCTCGACCACTTCTGGCTTATACTCAGATCTTGACGCTTGCCAGCTTTGCAGTTCCGAAAATTTCTCATTTATTTGTTGGTTAATCGATTCCCTTTCAGACCTGACGCGGGCAAGAGTAGCGTTTAGTTCCATCATAATTTGCATCAGTTCGGATGAACTCCTGTCACGCGCTGATCTTGATGCAGGCGATCCACTTTCTTTTCTAACTAAAGATTTAAAAAAGGCCAGCGGTTGATTGAAAAAGCTTGATTGAGACGAAGGGGATACCACTTGAGGCGATCCTGATGCGGCATCAGTAATCTCAGGCCTATTGTGGTCAATGTTACGGGCATTATTTTCTGAAAAAGGAAGATCTTCACGAGGTTTTGAATTATTTTTCAAAAAGCATCGATAGCCAAGATAGAACGTGGCTGAAGCAGAGCAAAATAAACCGACACCAATAGCAAAATATGCAATTTTTTCCATAACAACCTCAATAAAATCATAGCATTAAATGATATTAAAAGACCGGACTAGTTACTTTTTATCCATGGAGCGGGAGATTACTTTTTTTTCGGGGGATTTTCAAGTTTTTTTTTGGGAATTTTGATATTTTTGTCGAAAAAGGAGTGGGGTAGTAGCAGATGGGCGGTATGGCAGCAAGACCAGAACCTCCTAACTATACTTTTTTTATTCCTTATCGTTCAGAAAGTTGCACATGCAGAGCAAGACTATCCACAGAAATTCCTGTGCATAAAACCATAGGGATCGACAGAAATACATGCCTCCCAAAGTTTCGCTACTGGTTTGCAGGGTTCATTACCTGTGGGCAACTAACGTCCAAATCAATTTGGTTGCCCCATCCACCTCAGACCAGGGTGGATGGGGGCTGGCTGGGGCTTGGTTTATGGTTTCAAGCTGGCATCCCCAACGGTAATTTCTACGGTTTGTCCTGATGGGATCTCAAGTAGTAAATTACCTGTGGGGCTAATGCCGCGGGCAATGCCTTCTATCTGTTGCTGTTGTTGGTAGATGGTGACGGCTTTGCCATAGAGGGCATCATGTTGTTGCCATGCGGGCAGCCAGTCGTTCAGGCCTTGTTGTTCAAATTGGGAGAGTAGTCGGTACAGTTGATTAAGGCACTGCGCGACAATGGGGTTGCGGTCAAAATACTGCGGTTTGATGTCGCGTAGTGAGCAATGGGGAGCATCGCTAAGCGGATATGTGGGGGTATGGGTATTGATATTAATGCCAAAACCAATGATAACCTGGGCGCCACCATGGGGTTCTGCGCTGATTTCAATCAGAATCCCCGCTATTTTTTTGCCCTGCCAGAGCAGATCATTCGGCCATTTTATTTGCAGTACCTCTGGCTGAACCCAGGCGGACAGTGCCTGATGCAAGGCGAGACTGACCGCTAAACTTAAACCTGATAGTTGATGCAGGGAGCCCTCATAACGCCAATTGACGGAGCAATAAATATTGTGGCCAAAAGGAGAATTCCAGGGTCGGCCCAGGCGGCCACGGCCGGCAAGTTGTTGTTCACTACAGCAGATAGCCCAGGGCAGTTGTTTGTCTGCGTCTTTGAGAAACAAGTTGGTGGAGTCTACTATGCTGGGCAGGTACAGCACTGGGTTTACCGCTAACCACTCTGGACTCAGTTTACGACGGATGCTGGTCGCATCCAGCAGAATGAGTGGTTCAGGCAGGCGGTAGCCTTGTCTGTTTTGCCGGGTGATGGCGATCCCCAGGCTATTGAGTTTCTGGATCTGTTTCCAGACGGCAGTCCGTGATATTCCAAGCCTTGCCGCCAGCTGAGTGCCTGATAGATGCTGCGTTTCACCCAGTAATTGCAGAATCTGTCGTTGTGTTGAGGACAAATCCATCGACTAGTTACCCCATTCTGCCCATAAAGCCGGCGCAATATCTGGATAGTTAAATTGAAAGCCGGCGTCTAACAGGCGTGTGGGAACGACAGCCTGCCCACGGTTCATTAAACACTCGCCCATTTCACCGAACAAAAAGCGTATAAGGCGGGGGGGAGTTTTTAAAAATAGCGGTCGGTGCATGGCTTTGGCCAGAGCTCTGGCAAAGTCTTTTTGACTGCTGGGGTGGGGAGCGCAAAGATTGACAGGGCCTTGCAGTTTGTCAGGATGTTGTAAGAGAAAATCAAAGGCACGTACCAGATCATCAATATGAATCCAGGAGAGCATTTGTTCTCCATTGCCAATTACGGAGCCCAGTCCGCAATAAAAAGAAGGGCTCAGTTTTTTCAGAATACCTTCTCCTTTTTTGAGTACCACACCAAAGCGGGTGATCGTCAGTGGCATGCCGGCTGTTTTTGCCTCTTCCGCCGCCTCTTGCCAGTGGCGGCCAATGTCTTGTAAAAAATCTTTGGCTTGACCGACAAATACGGGGCTGTGCTCATCCAGCTTTTGAGAATCCCCGCTGGCTTGCAACCCATAAATACCTACGGCGTTGGCACAGTAAAAATGGGGATGCGCCTGCTGTTGTTGAATCCATTGAATAAGGGTTCGGGTCGTTTTGACGCGGGAGTCAATTAAGTCTTGTTTGACGCTGTCAGACCAGCGGTTTTCACTAATATTTTTTCCACAAAGGTTGATGACGGCATCATAGGAATGGGCATCCTGTTCGGGAAGTTGTGACCACTCCAGGATCTCTAGGTTGTCGGACTGCCAGCGTTGCATTTTGTGGTGATCGCGCCCCAGCAAACTGAGTTGATGTTGGCCTTGCCAATGCGCCACCAGGGCCTGGCCAATGAAACCGCTGGCGCCAGCAATTAAAATTTTCATAGTGACCACTCCTTTTGTAATGATTGATGTAGTGCCGTTTCCAGCTCCGTCGGGGTAAAATCGGGCAGGGCTGCGCAAAGTTTACGAATGCACAAGCGTTTATTGGCCTGCATGAACTCACGTTTCATGGGACTTGCCTGTTCCCATACTGTAGCAAAGCTTTGTTCTGCGGCGGCTGGATAGTGCAACAAGGCCGCGAGTTTTTGTTGCATCTGTCCCATAGGCGCTGGCTTGCCATCGGCCAGATTAAAAAAGCCGCTTGGAGCACTGTGCCTGGCAAAGCAGGTTGCCACCCGGGCTAAATCATGCACGTAGATATGGTTGATGAAGGGCGCTTCATGAGGAGAGAGTACCGGATTTTGTTGGGCACAGGCCGTCAAGGGAATGCGCCCGGGGCCGTAAATACCAGCGGTACGCAGGATAACCAGGGGAATATCATGTTGCTCGCAAAAGTGTTGCCAGCTTTGCTCCGCATGCCGTCGGCGCCGTTGTCTATCATGGCAAATCTCCAATTTGGCGGTTTCATCAATCCAGGCACCCTGGTGATCACCATAGACGCCACTGGAGCTGCAGTATATTACCCGTTGTAATTGCTGCGGCACCAGTTGTTGCAGGAAGCGGGTGAGCAGCGTATCACTTTGGCCGGTGGCAGGAGGGGGTACAAAATAATATAAGACGATGTCTTCCAGATCGCTGGGCAGAGGCGTTTGGCCAATATCAATAGAGAGATGTGGCATACCATCCACTGATAACAAGGGATCGTAATGACGCGATAGGGCGATGCCCTGTAACTTTGCCCGGATCAATTCTTGCGCCAAAAAAAAGCCACTGTATCCATAGCCTACGATTACAGCGTGCATTCGTCCTCCACGGGTTGCATTTTAAATCGGCAAAGACCACTGTATTCACAAGAGCTACAGATGGAGTCTTTGATGGGCTGCGGGGGGCAATACCCCTGCGCAAATTCTTGTTGCAAATTCTGGATGGCCACTTGCCATTGTTGGCGGCACTCCTGCCAACTTGGTTTGGGTAAGCTGATTCCGCTGATGGCATGATTGGTGGTACTCAGTCCTTTATAGCTGACCTGGACGGTCTTGAGCTGCAGATAACTGAGGGTGTGGATGTGTTCATCTATCAGGGCGTACAAGAGCAGCTGCGGTTCTTCCGGGCGTTCCTGATTCCAGGGGAGCGGCGAAGGGATAGATGATTTATAGTCAATCAGCCATTTGCTCCCGGTCTCATCCATATCCAGCCTATCTATTTTAAGGCGAATTTGCTGCTCACCAATGGGGTAGTGATGCACGCTTTCCAGGCTGTGCACTGTAAAAGGGGGGCGCTGTTCATCCTGTTGCAAACACGACAGTGCCAGTTGCGACAGGCGCTGTTGTTCAATGGCCAGGCTGAACTCACTATCCGTGCCGTTGTGCTGTCGCTTAAATTCTGCCAATGCCTGTTGACAGGCGTCATGGACTAACTGATGTTTTTGGCTGTCGCTGCAGGCGATCAGAGCTGCTTGTGACTGAAGTTTTTTCCAGATTAATTCCATAATCCGGTGTATGAGGGTACCCTGATCGCGACTTTCAATCGACTCTTGTGTGGGTATGGGGGGATTACAGCCGAGGCGGTATTTGGCGAAGGCTTTAAAGGGGCATTTTGCCTGTTGCGCCAGGATAGCACTGCCGCCGCGCAATGACTCCTCCCTGGTAAGCGCAATAGCATACTGTTCCGACCAACGGTCCAGATGCTGGCGCTCAGAATGGGGTAAGGCAGCCCCCGCATAGGCTGCTGCATCGCAGAGGATGGGGCTGACCAGATTAGGGCGATCGCCACTGTTGGCGGGATAGGAGCAAATAACCTCCGGGCTTGCCCGGTGGAAACGATCTATAATAATATGCGCCAGCTTGCGTTCGCGTTCCATGCTGGCATGGGGCATTTGATGCTGCTGTTGCAGAGGAATAGGGATGAATGGCGAATAGCGCACTGCTTGGGGCAGTACGGTATCGCTCAACCCGCTTATCCATATCCCGTCAAAAGGGATCCCTTCCGCTTCTAACAAACCGTAGAGGTGAATACAGGCCTGCGGGCTGGCCTGGGGTTGGAAAATAATCTGTTGTAAAAGCTGTCGTAAGCTTTGGAGGGCTTCGGCATGAGTGTATTGCCGCTGAATCAGGCTCAGGCTGCGAAAATCATTCAATGCCTCGCTCAAGCGTTGATAGGTCTGGTACGCTGTAGAGTTGAGGGCGCTATCGCCGGGGAAACCCATCGCGGTGAGACGTTCATCAAAATACTGCGCCCATTGGTAGGGGCTGGCTTGTTCTGGAAATTCGGTTAAAGCCGTCAGGCGTTGTGCCAGTTTCGGCGCTTTCGGGCGACACAAGGCGATAAACACGCTCAATGTCATTTGTCGATGACGCATAAAGGGTTCAGACTCCAGCAAGCTGCTGCGTGCGGTCATTTCCTCACTGTTGTCGCCAATAAAGGGGCTGAGCAATAACAGATGCATTTCCCGCTTGTTGATAATGCTGTGGCGATGGAGTCCCAGACCACACAATGCCTGTCCGGTGATAGGGTAGTCAAGCAGCGGTTTTCCCAGAGAGATATTGCATTGTTCCGCTGGAAAATGTCGCAGCATCAGACGGGAGAAGGCATCGGCTTTATCAGTCAAGTCAGGAATCACCACCGCCAGTTGCCTGTCAGGGTGATGTTTGGCTTTCAGCCAGGCCAGGCATTGTGCCTGTTCTTCTTGCTCATCGCGAGCTGTCAATAGCAGGCGAGGGGCGGGGGAAGACTGTATATCGCGCTGGTAGACTTGTACGCCGGCTCGTTTCAGCCAGTCCAGGACTTGGGTTTGCCGCGGACTCCAGTCATCAAAACCATAGCAGATGAGGGAGTGGAAGGGAGGGGTGAGCTGATGCTGCAGCTGCAGCAGATAGCCTGCTATCTCGGCCTGACTGATAGCTGCCAGGGAGCGCAGTTCTTGTTTAATTTGTTGCGCGCACTGATAAAACAACTGGGTTTGCCGGGTTGTGGAAAAAAGTGGCTCCTCTATTGCTATTGCCCAGTTTTCGCAGCGATTCCAGGTATCTATCAGATGGTGCACCAGATTTGCATTGAACCACTGTGGGTATTGATGTTCCACTACTTGCGTCATCAGCGCATAAAACTGAAACTGGTTCAGGGGTTGCGGGTGAGGGTTTTGATAGTCTTGTTCGCGCAGACATTGGTAGAGCGCGTTCAGCAGTTCGGGATAGGGTATAAAGCGGGGGAGACACAAAATGCTGGCAGCATATTGATTAGCCCATAATGTTTGCAAGTGCTGGCTTAACCGTCTATTGGGAGTTATAACCCAGGTGTCTTTGGGAAGCGCTTGTAAAAATTCAAACATGCCTAAGCCTAATCAGTGGTTTCAAGTACTATTGCCTGGCAGTAGTATAGCGCAGTAGAGCGGCTTTATCTTCAATCGATAGCCCTGTTTTTTCAAATACCGCATTTGGGACTACGGGTGTTTTATCCGCGGTTTGCCAAGGGGTTTTGCCTTGCTTTTTTTTCGGCGGGCAGACAGTTCCACCTCATTTTCTTCACTGTGCATGATATCATAGACCAGACGGCCACGCAGATAGATTGCAGCAAATCCGGCGGCAATGGCGAGCCAAAAGCCTGCCAGTACAAAACTGTATACGAGCAAAATCACATAAAGTAAAAGCCAGTTCGCTAACGAAGCCGTACTGAAGCTTTCCGGATGATGGTGCTGAATCACCCACATAAAGCCGAAATCATAAAAAGGTAAAGCCACTAAAACCATCAAAAACCCCCATTTAAAGGCCGTTTTCTGATAGGGTCTTTTGCTGTAGATAATTTTTTTGCCAAAAATCGCACCGGCTATTACGGCAATCAGCGTGGCTAATACAACGGCCTTGAACGTCGGGATCAATTCGCCAACGCCCATCAGGTATAAAAGCGTATCGATTATAATGGTAGCGACAACCGCCAGAAGTCCAAAATAAACGGCAGATAGTAAACGCGCATTTGGCATATTGAGCGCTTCGTCTTTGCGTGTCATCACAACCCCCTTTTTTGGGAAATAATCCATCATATTACTTATATTTTAGACTAAATTTGCGCTTCTGTTCAAAGCTCCCTACACTTTCATTAACCATGAAAATTGTCTAAAGGCTGCTAATACGGATATTACCCTGGTCTTTGGCGACCCGTCTAATCATGAAAAATGATCACTATGGAATACAACCGCTATGAGAAGGGGGCGCTACCGCTTGGCTAATGGCAGCACCCTGGCATTCCCTTGATGCGCTCTGTGCTAGACTGCTTCCTGAAGCCAATCTGACAAGATATCAATGATTTTTTGTGCCTGATCCGTGCTGGAGATATTAAATTTTGATTTCATCCAGTATTGATCATTGCGCTTTTGATAGCGGCGAATGGTAAACTTGATAGGGCCGTAGGCGCTTTTGGCGTTATCCCAGTCCTGATATTTAAACATAATGGTCGTCCAGGCACCTTTGCTCAGCACCTTTTTATCCAGTTGGCGAGTGGTTTCAATGCCATTTTCTTCATAGCCAATACTTAATTCATCAATTGAGTTACTCATAATTACGCTGTTTTCTCCACGTTAAGGACTGATGGATTGTAGTTTGCCATCGACAAATGTCAAGTTCGTGATCTTTTGTGAGTACGGATCAAACTGATATGACCATATCTCGGGTTTGGCCGCATCGGGGACGTACTGTTCGACAAAGGTTTCATTTCGTACGGAAGGATCGCCGCAGGCATTGAAAACTTTGCTGACCGGATCCCCTACGGTAAAGGCGCCGCCACTGCAAACCGAAACGGCATTGGTACCAGAACCATTCAAGCGAATCGACCGTACTTTTTGATTGACAACGTCAACCTCAATATTGGCTCCGGAAGCTGTACCGACCGGTATATTATAAATACCAAAGAAAGCAGTGGGGCTACCGGCCATATTATAAAATAATTGTGTGACCGCTACTCTCTCTGTAGCGGGGCGGTTGGAGGTTTCTTTACGCAAGGGATTGCCACAGGCGCTTAAAACATCCTGTTGGCTCATGCCGATTTGAATATAGGCATGGTTGGCAGGACAATACATATCCTGAATGGCAAATACCTTGGTATATAAACCCAGCAGTACCAGACTGAGCAGGCAGGATTTTTTCATGCAGTGTCTCCACGTCTTGAGCATCTACTTACAGTATATACCCAAATATAGCCAAGATACGGGAATCGGTTTATTTTCCTTTTATGGGGGGTTATCCATACTATATTCCCGCATCTCCATACTCCTGTTTCAGAGGATATGAATGGGTAAAGACGCAGAAATAAACAGCGTGATGGCTTTGATAATGAACAAAACAATCAAGGGGGCAAAGTCAAAGCCGGAAATAGGTGGAATAAAATGATGCCCAAGGCGCAAAATTGGATTGGTAAACACGCTAATGAGCTCATTTACTGGATGACGCCAGTCCGGCTGTACCCAACTCATAATGACTCGAATGAGAATCATATAAAAGAGCAGGTTTAGGGGTTGAATCACCAGATCTGCCAGAATAAACACCAGGAGATAGGATAGCGGAAACAGTTGACCGTAAAACAGCAGGCCAAGCAGAATAAACTTGAATAATTCAACCAGTAGCAGAAGGATAATGCTGCCCCATTCCAATTGGGTTGATTTGGCATTTTTTTGCACTATCGATTGCAGCGGACGTACCAGGGGATTGGTGAGTGTAAAAATTAATTGGCTGACTGGATGCAGGCTGCTAAAGCGCAGATAACGCAACCCTATACGTATCCACAGCGTATAAATAAATAAATTAAAAACAATACTGATTATAAAATACAGCGTCATCATTAAAGCGTTCATAGTAATTCCTCTCGTAACTGTTGGGCGCGATGTTGAGCGGCTTGTAGTGCTCGTGTGACCATGCCGTTGAAGTGTTCATGTTCGAATACAGCAAGTGCCGCAGCGGTCGTACCGCCGGCAGAGGTGACCTGTCGGCGCAAATCTGCAATGGCTTCTGGACTGTTTTCACACAGTGCCAACGCACCGGCCAGGGTCTGTTTGGCAAAGCGTTGGCTGATGCTTTCCGAAAGCCCAAGTGCTATGGCTGCCTCGATAAGGGCTTCCAAAAAGAGAAAGACATAGGCTGGTCCGCTACCGGATAAGGGGCTGAGTGCCTCGAGTTCCCTTTCTTCTACCCAGGCACTAATACCGCTGTCTGAAAAAATACGTTCGGCGGCCTTGATGTGTTGTGCCTGGCAGTGGGAATTAGCGGTTAAGGGGGTGGCTCCATAGCCTACCGCAATCGGGGTATTCGGCATGGCTCGCACCACCGCCTGATGCGGCAAGGCATCGCTGATTTTTTGCAGAGGAATAGCGGCGGCGACCGAGATAAACAGTGCTTCCGGTTGCGGGTTTAATGCGGCAATAACGGGCAAAATCTGTGGAGGTTTGACCGCCAGTATAATGACATCCGCGCCTTCTGCGCCACTATTATTATCATAATGGGTGCTGATACCCCATGGATTTTTGCCTTCCGGCAGTGAGGGGCTGCAGGCATAGATATCCAAATCCCTTTGTAAGGTCAGTCCTTTGGCGATAGCCTTGGCCATATTGCCAAAGCCAATAAAGCAGATTTTCATATACGTTCTCCAAATAAAGCCCGTCCCAGCCGCACGATGGTACTGCCGGCGCGGACGGCCGCCGCCAGATCATCAGACGTACCCATAGAAAGGGTATCGAGTTGCAAGGTAGTATCCTGATTCAGTTGGGCTTGTAAATGCTGCAAGCGCAACAAGCTGTGGTATTGTTCCCTGGCCTCGTGGCGAGGGGAAGGGAGGGCCATCAGACCACGCAATGTTAATTGTGGCAGCTGATGGATGAATTGTGCCAGTGCCCGGCAGTGAGCTCGGCTGACGCCGCTTTTATGCTCTTCATCATCCAAATTTACTTGCAGACAAATCTGCAGCGGAGGCAAGTGCTTGGGGCGATGTTCATTGAGCAAGCATGCGGTTTTTTCCCGGTCAACCGAATGCACCCAACTGAAATTCTGGCTAATTAAAGCGCATTTTCTGCTTTGCACGGTGCCGATAAAGTGCCAGTTAATCGGGAGATCTGCCAATGCCTGTTGCTTGGCCAGCGCTTCTTGCAGATAATTTTCTCCAAAATCGCGAAGTCCCGCCTGATAAGCAGCGCGTATCATCGAGGCCGTTTGCGCTTTACTGGCCGCCAGCAGTTGAATATCCTGCGCACAACGACCGGCAGCTTGTGCGGCTTGCGCAATGGTTTGGCGAATACTTTGGAGGCGATCGTCTAACACGGCATCATCATTCGGTTGCAGAAAGCAAAACAATAACAAAAACAACGCCGCAAGGCTATGCATGTCGGGGCTTAATTTTCATTGGCTGCCGATGTGGAAGGGAAAGCTCGGGTATCACTATGATAAAATTGAACTGGCCTGAAAAACACGGTTGGTCATGTCCAACCCCGTTACCCTGGGATTTTGAATCCATCTCAGGGTCCGGGGCGTCTTCAAACTTCGTTTAATTCGGGTATGGAATGTAGCGTTTGGGCTTCTGTCCAGCTATCTTTGGCTTCTTCCTGACAGCTCTTGAAAAAGGTCATGCCTGAAGACTGAAATATTTTGGGTGTATTACTCGTTA
This sequence comes from Legionellaceae bacterium, assembly GCA_020831865.1. GTDB lineage: Bacteria > Pseudomonadota > Gammaproteobacteria > Legionellales > Legionellaceae > JAFIFT01. The sequence goes on from JAFIFT010000010.1 coordinate 81,735, forward strand.
TGGCAGAATAAGCCAATATCGCTAAACCTGGCAGAATTCCTGTGGCCAATACGAAAAGTGCTTTCATTACGTACTGCCGCCACGCAGGTGTTCTGTGAGCCTGAATCACTTGGTCTGTCTCGTTTAGTGTATTAAAGAATTTACTAACTTTCACGCTAGGTTTGTTTCTTTCTTCAAGAATGTTAAATAATGCACTGACGGCATCGAATTTTTGTTTTAAAGCCTTGGACGCTGCATCATTCGGCCAATTCTCAATCTGCTTCACATGGTCAACCAAGTTGGATAAGTCGCTTGTATCCAAGGTCGAATCAACCGATTTTTTGACTTCATTGGCTAAATGGGTCAGGTAATTTTTGGTTAAAGGGTTTAGTTTGTCTCTAATGATGATTTGCAGATTTAACTCGGCTTCCTCATCTATGGTGGCGGTCAAATCTTGTGATTTGTGAATGTCTTCCAACGCCTTATTAAGCTCCGTTACTTTGGTACGCAGCGCAGTATTATCATCTTCTAACTGATTATTATCTGCTCTTAATTGTGCTATGAGCCTTTCTTGTGTTTGGTTGGTTGATGTTAATTTCTGCACAAGTTGCATTTGCTCGTTTTTATCCGATTGTAACTGACGAATTAATTCAGCTTGTTCTTGCAATGTCGAGGTCAACAGGTTGATGTGTGTTGCCTGATCTTTTATTGTGGTTGATAGCTCTTCAATAATTTGCTGTTTTTCATCAATGGTAAGCGATAAAGGATGAATAGCCCCCAAAGCGATAGCAATACCTTCAATTTGCTTATAGATACCCTCATCTTCAATCGAAAATAGGGCTTTGACATTGTCCAGCGGGATCGTATTTCGATGAATGTATTTTGCCGCCAATTCAATGACATGTGCTCTATATTGCTCCAGTTCCAATTGGTATTGCGTATAATTCAGAGCGTTATCCAATGCTTTGAAGTCTGGAAGTGATGTTTTAAAATTTTCAAGCGCGTGGGATAATGCAATCACCTCTTCAATGATTTGTGGGAACAAGTAGGTAAAGTTTTCCTCAATGGCTTCATGCAATAACAAACATGCCAAAGAACGGCTCTCTTCCGCTGAGTCACTGGAGAGCTTCATGTCATTCAACACAGTAAACTCTTCTGCTAAAGACGTTCTTATTGTACTGGATAAAGGTTGTTGTTTTCCAATGCTCACTAGCTTGGATTCCAATTTATACAGTTGGTTCTTGAGCGGTTCATTATCTCTGACATTCTCTGCGATTGTTCGAATGTTCTTCTCTAATTCATGCAAAAACTGTTTTTCTTTTAATTTGTTGCTGAGAGCTAAATATTGGTGTTTTAAATTATCATGCTTAATGTTGAGGGTGTGTTTCAAGTCGGTTCTTAATTGTGCATAAATTGTTGTAGCTAATTGGTTGTTGCGGTCAAATTTAGAAAATACTTCGAACATGGATTGAATAGCATCATATATTTTAGCTCGTTCGCGCGGATCGACCAATTTATTTTGGAGATAAGGCTGCCTGACCTGTTCAATGAGCGTACTCACCCCCTCCAGCAGCAAGTCAAACGCTTCTTTAGACTTTAAACATATATGCGCTATTGTATCTTCTTGAAGAGACTGGCTCATACGTTCTTCTGTGCTTTTTAACTCTTCTAGTCTACTGGTATTCTCACAGATTTTTATTAACCGCTTTCTCGCCGTATCGAGCGTCTCGCTCAGAGTATTTGTGTCCGATAAACCCAATTGCTTATTCAAGTGCATTCGAGCATGCTCGAAATTTAGAAAGTGATCTCCAGGCACTGGCGGAATAATGGTATGTAAATAGGTGTCATTATGCGTTTGATAGTGGACGATCCGCTGATCGAGCACCTTAAATACTAAACGAGCTAGAGCTTGCTCTTGTCCAAGCACCGCATATGATGTTTGATTATAGGAATTATAGGCGTCCTTATTTACCAAAATCTTATTATACAACTGAAAATATATCTCTTTTAATCTGACTTCGAGAGAAGGTTCTTTATCTCTAAGCAACCTGTTAGTCAACTCTACAAATGGGTCTGAATCAGGTTCTTGTCTTGGTGTGAGTTCAATACCGTTTCTATTGAGAAAATCTACCAACTTTGCAATAACTAATTCTTGCACATGTTCTGTTGATTTGTCAGATTTTGTGTTTTTACGTTGTTGATCCAACAAGTTTCCAGAGCCAGTGCCATGATGACCTGGCAAACTACTTAATTTAAATTTTGTTTCAGGAGAGGCGCATTTCGGAACAATGGGTTTAAAGCAACGGGTTCGTTCATTCTCATAAACAAACTGTTCATATTCTTGTACAATTTTAGGCACTTCGTAAAAGCGGGAATCTCTCCAGGCGAGTGATGATACACGAGTGATACCAACGTAATTGCCACCTGGAACCGGATCAATATTTAACATGGATAATTTTAGACCGGCTATATTCTGACTAATGTTCTTCAGGTCCAAACTTTGATATTCAGATTTATGGCCAATGTTCATCATCGCTCTTGTCGATTGACAAGAACTATTTACCACCTCTTCCAGAGCCGCATCGCCTTTTTCATTGAATACGTTTTGAATGCGCTCTAATTCATGAGCCACCAAAATCGCTTCAACCGCACCGCGGCTATGTGCGATCACACTAACGTTTGTTTCACCTCGACTCACCGCTTCAAGAACGGCAGCAACGCCACGAGAAATTCTGTCGTATACTTCTGAGCCCAAGGTGGTCGGACCATTGATAACACAAACATGCGCATTCCTAAACTGAGTCACAGCATCAGTCTGCATGGTTGACTGTGGATGAATCAAAGTCGAAAGGTAACTTAAGGTTTCGGCACGATCGTATGCGTTTGCCAGCTGATTAGGCGTGAACTGTGTATCGGTTCCTAATAATGTAAGAGTGTAAGCCATATTTTTTCTTTAATTTTTACCTGTTAGGGCAACTATTTTTACCTGATAGGGTAACTATAAACTACTATGCTTAATAAATTATTAAGAAAATGTGCGCAATATAACAAAAAGTGCTGTGCTTGCCATTTTTCTGCTTTATGAGCACAGGGCAAAATCATGAATGCTCTAAAAAATGTCATTTAGCAATTTTTCAGTATAATCTGGCATAAGAGCAGCCCGATATCGCTTGGCTTTGACACCGACCTTCACGGTTTTGTCATTTTTAATAGTATTAAGGGCTACATG
>JAFIFT010000011.1 GCA_020831865.1 Legionellaceae bacterium
CATGTAGCCCTTAATACTATTAAAAATGACAAAACCGTGAAGGTCGGTGTCAAAGCCAAGCGATATCGGGCTGCTCTTATGCCAGATTATACTGAAAAATTGCTAAATGACATTTTTTAGAGCATTCATGATTTTGCCCTGATTGGGCCCCCTTGACCAATTCATCAAAACCCATTATCTTGTAATCCGTACCAGGGGCGCATTTTAGCATCATCTTACATAGATGGTGCGATTGCTGAGATGACATAAGTCAGTCCCTTTGAACCTGATTAGGCTAATACCTACGTAGGGAGTGTGCGGAACTCAGTTATCGGTAACATCTAATGTTCAATCGATTATATATGCGTTCTGTCTTCCCATTTGAGGGCATGATGTATGTTAAACCGATTCTTTATCTTTCTGTTTTTGCTGTTGCCTCTAATCTCTTTCGCTCAGAAAGAAACGTTTTTTTCTAAAGCATTAAAGCAAAACCACGCTATTTTAAATAAAATTTTAAGCCACCCATTTAACCGACAACTCAATCAAGGCAGTTTGAAACGGTCAACTTTTAATGCTTTTCTTGCACAAGATAATTATTATTTAAGAGTGTATGAGCGTTTAGCGCAAAGGCTCTATCATCACTTACCGAAAAGCCAAAAATCACTTTTTACTTTGACACAGAGTCTCGATTATGAGATTAAAATCAATAATGCACAACCAACAAAGATTACCCCAGCAAATAAAGCCTATACAAAATTTTTAATTGACACTGCTGAGAAAAAATCAAATGCAGTTTTAATAGCAGCTATGTTGCCCTGCCAATGGTTGTACCAACGCGTTTACAACGTAACATCAAACCACAGCGCAATTCAATATAACCCCTATCAATATTGGCTCAAAACCTATCAACACCAAAGCTATCAACAAACTACAAAGCAATTCATTCAACTTGCAAACCAAACCTATGCAAATTCCAGCCAAAAAACAAAAAAGGCTATGATGAATGCCTTTAAACAGGCAATGAATTTTGAATACCAATTTTGGAGTGATGTCTATGCGCTTAAATACCGTTAAAATGATACGTGATAAAACACCACTGGTTTTATTTCTGACAAACTCGGTAACAGAAAATTTTTGTGCCAACACGCTGCTTGCGTTTGGTGGTAGTCCCATAATGAGTCATGCTGTACAAGAGCTGACTGATTTGTTTTCCATTGCTGATGCTTTAGTAATTAACATTGGTACATTAAACGATACTTTCCTTAAGCGATGTATGAGTGCGGTTGATATTGCCAATCAATACAGTCTTCCCATTATGCTTGATCCTGTTGGTGCTGGCGCTAGCAAATATCGAACGGAAACATCGCAAAAGTTAATATCACAAGCGAACCAAATAACTATCAAGGCCAATGCTTCCGAAATAATGGCTTTAGTAAGTTTGCAGTCTAATACCAAAGGTGTTGATAGTCACCATCAGTCTGAAGCTGCTTTAGATGCAGCACAAATACTCATAGAAACACCCAATATAAATCATATTGTTATTACGGGTAAAACTGATTATGTGGTTGGCGAAAATATTATGTCGAATCAATATGGTCATACATTAATGGCACGTGTCACAGGAATGGGTTGTGCGCTCAATGGCTGTTTAGCTGCGGCACTTGCTTCAGACTTAAATGCCGATTCATTATTAGATGTGGTTGAATTCTATGGCCTGGCAGGTGAAAAAGCCGCAGCTAAAGCAAATGGTCCAGGAACATTTAAAACGTTGTTTTTAGATGAATTATATCAATGACGAATCCTTATCGATTATATTTGATTACCAATAGACAGTCTTTAAAACATCATAGTTTGATCGAGGTTGTTGAGGCTGCTGTTAGTGCAGGTGTTCACTGTGTTCAGCTAAGGGAAAAATATTGTTCGACTTATGATTTCATCGAGCTTGGTAGGGCCCTAAAAACATTACTCACCACCTATCATGTACCATTATTTATAAACGATAGAGTTGATGTGGCGTTGGCCGTCAATGCCGATGGCGTGCACTTGGGGAATGCGGACATGAGTTATGTCGAGGCAAGACAGCTCATAGGTCACACTAAACATATTGGTCTTACCATCAATCATCCTGAACAGATAAATCGTTTCAATCATTATCAGCTTGCTTACTTAGGTGTTAGCGCTGTGTTTAAAAGCTCAGTGAAAAAAAACATTGAACGAATATGGACTGCAAGTGAAATACAACAATTAAAAGCGCATAGCAAGCATTTACTGATTGGCATTGGTGGCATTACACCTTGCAATACCAAGCAGATTCTTTCATATGGTTTGGATGGTATTGCTGTTGCCTCAGCTCTTTGTGGTCAACCCAATTTAGCCGCCGTAAAGAATCAAACTAAACAATTTATCAATGCGTTGAGTCAATCATGAAACAAAATACAATGCCCAGAGTATTATCAATAGCAGGTTCTGACTCTGGTGGGTGCGCTGGAATTCAAGCAGATTTACGTGTATTAAATAAATTGGGTTGTCACGGCTCAACCGCTATTACAGCCATCACTGCGCAAAATACCTTGGGGGTACAAGAAATACTTCCCCTCTCAACTCATATCATTCGACAGCAAATTAAAGCGGTAATGGAAGACATTGGTGCTGATGCCATTAAAATTGGCATGTTATTTAACGAAGAAATTATTAAAACCATTGCTCAGTCTTGTAAAAAATATTCGTACATTCCTATTGTTTTAGATCCGGTTTGTGTTGCAACTAGCGGTGCCAATTTACTCCTCTCACCGGCACTGCATGCCCTGGTCAATGAACTTATTCCGCTGGTGACGGTCATTACGCCTAATCAATTTGAGGCTGAATTATTATCTCAATTTGTTAAAACTTCTGAGATCAATAATATAGCAGAATTGTTGAATTGTACGGCTTGTTTAATAACGAGAGGTGATGCAAATGGATCAACCATCTGTGATGAATTGTATTTTCATGGTAGAAAACAGCCTATCAGCTTTCAGCATCAAAAAATAAATACCACAAACACCCACGGTTCTGGCTGTTCGTTATCAACAGCCATCAGTGCCTATCTCGCTATGGGACTTGGTGTAGAAGAAGCTATCAACCAAGCTATTCGATTTATTCAAATCGGCATAAAAGGTGGAGTGAATCACACAATTGGCAACGGTCCTGGTCCACTATGTTTTAAGTAATTCCGCATTTGACACATCTGGCCTAAGTGGTGGTGTCAGATTAGGTTCAGCTGATATCAGGTGTACCGTTGGCGTAAGGCTTCCATTTTTTGGGCGGTTTCAACCCCGTTGACTGGTAATCCTTTTGCATCCAATAAACCTATCTGGACAAGCACGCTTGCCTGATCCCAATATATGTGCTCATGGGTCACTTTCTCTTTGGAAAATCCGACAATTACGACCAAAGGAATTTCTACTCTTTTTCCTGTTGGGGCGATATTAGGTAACATCCATCCAATTTCAGAGTGATGGGTGAATTTGAAAATAATTTCATCGACCAGTTGGTGCTCATCTATCGTTCGAGAAACCGATACCATTTCAGTATCTGGCGGAAAAAATTTTCCTGACAATATTAAATCACTATAAAACTTTCGAACACCTTCCTGCCCCATACCTCCTATAATAGTTGGAATGTTATTTAAATGTGGTTCAGGGGTCATTGTTGCCAACGTCGCTTCCAAGTCACCTTTTAATTCTGCATCAACATGTCGTTGAAACGCATCAACCAACACTTGTTTTTCATGAGATAGCCTCATCATTGCCTCAAAGATTATAATTAGTGGGTGAGTCTTATGATTGTGTACCATAAAACCATGACTGGCAAATCAGTCTCGTATTTTTGATGCCACGAGCAACTCCGTTTGATTTTTTCTTCCTTGTATCGAATATTAATTTTTTGACTAACCATCGAGTCTCTATCATTGTAGAATGACAGGGATGTTGGGCGCTCCCAAAATATTTGCAGGATTTGTTATCATGAGTACTTGTGGCACACGCAGACTGTCATTTTTAGATCGTTATCTCACCTTGTGGATTTTCATGGCAATGGCGGCCGGAGTCACTATTGGTTCAATATTTCATACAATGCCTGATATTATAAATTCACTGTCTCTAGGCTCGACAAACCTTCCTATCGCAATCGGTCTGATATTAATGATGTACCCACCTCTGGCAAAAGTGAAATATGAACAACTACCTCTGGTCTTTAAAGATTGGCGTATCCTGCTATTGTCATTACTTCAAAACTGGTTAATTGGTCCTTTTCTCATGTTTGGTCTTGCCGTTGTCTTTTTGCATGGTTACCCAGAATATATGACGGGACTGATTCTGATTGGTTTGGCGCGTTGCATTGCGATGGTGCTGGTTTGGAATCATCTGGCTGAAGGGGATAATCAGTATGTTGCAGCACTGGTCGCCTTTAATAGCATTTTTCAATTGGTTTTCTTTAGTTTTTATGCTTGGTTCTTTCTGTCCGTTCTGCCTCCGTTCATAGGTTTACAGGGCCAGGTGATTCATATTGATTTTATGACGATTGCAGAAAGTGTTTTAATTTATCTTGGTATCCCCTTTTGTGCCGGATTTCTAACCCGCGTTATCTTCATTAAGCAAAAAGGGATTGATTGGTATGAAGCTATCTTTATTCCCAGAATTTCGCCAATCACGCTATTTGCCTTGCTGTTTACAATTCTTGCCATGTTTGTACTGAAGGGAGCGATGGTTTTGCAGCTCCCATCTGATGTGATTCGCATCGCTATACCTTTGGGTATTTATTTCTTCGTGATGTTTTTTGTAAGCTTTGCCATGGGGAGATGTATTGGGGCGAATTATGAAAAAACTACCGCAGCATCCTTCACTGCCGCCAGCAATAATTTTGAACTGGCAATAGCGGTAGCTATCGCTACATTTGGATTACATTCAGCCGTTGCGTTTGCAACGGTGATTGGGCCTCTTGTGGAAGTTCCAATCCTGATTTTTCTTGTTAATGTTGCACTATGGCTCCGGGGGCGTTTGTTTACCATTCCCTAAGCCAGCGGAAAACACCAGGTAGTATTTTTTATGTTCGATGATCGAGTTCTTTTGCCAGCGCAATCACTTCGTTTTTTAAAGACATTTTATACTGGATACTGGCGCATTCCAGCCTATAAAAAAACCGCTCATCAAACCAATGTACCGTATATAAAAATCCGGTGTCTTTTGAGCCACCAACCTCCGTCAAGGTTAATTTTCCATTGACACGGTACTCCGCTTCATGATGAGGGATATAAATGGCAGCCTGGCTGAGCGTAATGTTATTTTCAGTGTAGGCACAGCTTCCCAATCCTTCTTTCTCAAAAAAGGCTACAATGCCATTCCAGCCATTATGATAGCCTCCGGATGGCGCAAAAGCCGTGACATCAATTCCTGAGTTTTTGGGAAGCGCATTAAACTGGTATCCCAGTGGAATTTGCTGTGCAGTTGGTTTTAGTTCCGTTTGAGATGTCTTTGCAAAGATGGCGTTTGCGCGTTCTTTCATCTGCATTAATTCAGTAGGGCGGCCAGAATCAGAGGTATAGTAGCCTTTTTCTTGCATTTCTTTTTTTTGCTCTTTTAACTTGCCGGGAATTTTGGCGCTTATGTCATTGACGACCTTAGCCCCTTCCCCAGGCAGAGGTAGACCTTGTTTCTTTAAATATGAATACGTTGTACTTTGGATATCCTGGGATGTATTGACCGAGAAAGAAAGGAATAGCCCAGTCGCCAAGCTCACGGCTTTTATTTTTTTGCGCATCACTTAATCCCACCATCCATCGTAAATGGAACAATCAATAACATTATCTACCTGAACCAGGCTTGGGTTTCCATTGATATACATGTAGTGATAGCCCCGCACCCGATACGTACTACCCACGTAGGCTTCCGTGGCATGGTAGGCTGGATGGCGGTAACGGTATTGTTTGTCTGTATCGATGGTATGATGAACCTCTGAATTTGGTACATCTTTACCATGAGGATAATGTTCACTAATAACCCGGGCAAAGAAACTGTGAAATGCCCACCAGGATATGGTTTCGTTGAATCCGAAGCAATTTGCTCGACTGTGATGCGTAAGCGCATAGAGTCCAGCGAAGCTTTGTGGAACGAAGGAGAGTAAAGTGAAAAAGAACCAGGCTTTCTTCATTGGCCTTCTTTCCTTAGACAAGGCGTTTTCTTTAGAGTGAAAAGATTACATGAATACCAAAATGAAATCAATAACACCAATATTTATGGAAATTTGTTTTAAATCAATATCCTGACAGGCTAAACAAGGGTAATATTTTTCCGGTTTGAGAGCCCTCGGTACAATTTATTACTATCGGCACGCTCAGTCACTAGCTCTGTTGTGGTTCGGCCATGAATGGCATAATGCAGCCATTTTGTAGTTTTACGAAAACATCTGGCGTTGTTGGGATATTTGTTGTAATCAACATCGGTCAATTTAGAGACGGCATGATTGTTTCTAATTTCATTAAACTCGTTTTTTTGGATAGATATTGATTTTTTTGATTATTACTTGTATTCTGCGAGGCGTTTATTGGGTTTTTTTTTGATCTTGATGGTTTTTTTATGGTAGCTTTTTGTTTGCATGCTTATTGTGTATTTCCAGGTGACCTTTAAACGCTTTATCATTTTTTACCCATTGCCCACTAACGTAACAAGCTTATTCTCCAGGCTTTTTTGCACTTAAATGACAAATTTTACGATTTTGGTTATTCATGGAAATATTGACAGATTTAAAAGCAATCCTTCATTCAAAGCGCGCCAACATTTATTATTTGGAAAAATGTCGAATAATGCAAAAAGATGGGCGTGTCCTGTATCTCACGGAGACAAAAAACGAGAACCAGTATTGGAATATCCCAATTGCCAATACCACCTGCCTGTTACTTGGAACGGGAACCTCTATTACTCAAGCAGCAATGCGTATGCTTGCTCAAGCCGGTGTATTGGTTGGATTTTGTGGAGGTGGCGGAACACCACTTTTAATGGCCAGCGAAGTGGAATGGTTCACGCCACAAAGCGAATATCGACCCACTGAGTATATGCAGGGGTGGATGAAGTTCTGGTTTGATGAGAAAAAACGTTTATATGCTGCAAAACAATTTCAACTATCTCGCATCGAATATCTAAAAATCAATTGGAAAAAAAACCGGCATCTTACCATGGAAGGCTTCAATTACAATGATTTACAGCAAGAATTATTAATTTGTGAAACAAAAATCAAAAGTGCGACAGATGTTAATAAGTTAATGAATGCTGAAGCAGGATTGACAAAGCAGCTTTACCGTTATGCTGCTAATCGTACCAAATATGGTCAATTTAGTCGAGAACGAGAAGCTTCGGATAAAGCAAACGTTTTTTTAAACCATGGTAATTACCTTGCCTATGGATTAGCGGCAACATCGTTGTGGGTACTCGGCATTCCTCATGGCTTTGCTGTTATGCATGGAAAAACGCGCCGGGGCGCGCTGGTATTCGATGTGGCTGATTTAATCAAGGACGCGCTTATTCTGCCCTGGGCCTTTATCTGTGCGAAAGAAAACAGCAGTGAACAAGAATTCCGGCAGCAATGTTTACAGACTTTTATCGAACATAAGGCATTGGATTTTATGTTTGAACAGGTAAAAGCGATGGCTTTAAATGCAAATTGGGAAACTGAAAATAATGGGGAAAACGCCTCATGATGGTTGTTTTTGTTTCCCAATGCGAAAAAAAGGCGCTAGCCAGAACCCGTCGTGTTCTGGATGCTTTTGCTGACCGGATCGGTGACAACACTTGGCAAACTGCAATTACTCAAGACGGTTTGCTCGCAGTTAAGAAACTTCTCCGCAAAACCGCCAGTAAAAATACAGCGGTGAGTTGTCATTGGATTCGATCACGCTCGAGAACGGAGTTGGTTTGGGTGGTTGGAAATAAAAGTAAGTTTGGTTGCGAAGGTAGAGTTCCAGTGAATTGTACATCGAAAAGTCAGACGCATAGAGAAGATTTGCTGGATTGGCAGTTACTCCCAGTTATTCGTGCCCTAACTTGTCTGGCGGCTTTACTGCATGACTGGGGCAAAGCCAATGCTCGTTTCCAGCAAAAACTAGCCCAGAATTATCATGGTACTCAAGCAGATAGGTTGCGCCATGAATGGGTATCCTGTTTGTTGCTCAAAGCATTGATCCTGAATACCGGTAACCCAAACTCTGACTACGCTTGGTTAAAAACACTGAAGGATGGAAAAATTGATGAAAATGCTGTCAGGGGCTCTCTTCAGAATAGTTATGAAAACCCTTTGGACGATTTGCCAGATATCGCTAAGTTAATTGCCTGGTTGATTGTTAGTCATCACAAGTTACCTGTGAATCAAAACAACCTTTTCGAGGGAGGGGTATGTTCTAGTTTGAGTGGATTGTTGAAACTCATAGACAAAAACTGGGGATATGAAAATAAAACTATTGATGAACAGAGTCTTTGTTTAGAGTTTCCCCATGGATTGTTAACCCAATCCAGTAAATGGTTATCGCAAATCAAGAGATGGTCCGCCAAGCTATTAGACTTGGAAGGGCTCATTGCCCAGGCTATCAAAAATGGCAGTTATCGAGTACTGTTGCACCATGCACGCTTATCTTTGATGTTAGGTGATCACTATTTTTCGTCACTGGAGGTAAGCCAAACTCCCAATTGGAAATATACTACCGAATTGATCGCTAATACGCAGAAAGACAAATCACCAAAGCAAGCTTTGGATCAGCACTTGGTTGGTGTTTATGAAAGCGCCCGGAATGTTGTATCGAAATTACCTCTTATCGAAAACAGATTGGAATCTAGCTTTAATACTGCGGAATTGAAGCGTAAAAGTCCTCCACCCTTTGCTTGGCAGGACACTGCCGCTAAAAAAATACGCGATTGGCGTATAGCTTGTAATGACTCGCGAAAAGGTTTTTTTGCAATAAACATAGCCAGCACCGGTTGTGGTAAAACATTTGCCAATGCCAAAGTGATGATGGCACTCTCGGAGGATGGTGATAGTCTCCGCTATGTTCTTGCGCTTGGTCTACGTACGCTCACATTGCAAACTGGAGATGAGTACCGTGAGCGCATATTCCAAAAAAGTGATGGTTCTGATCTGGCGGTATTGATTGGTTCTAAAGCAATCGCGGACTTACACTACCAACGCAGTCTGGAGCAGACAGATGTGCAAGAAGAAAAAGGTTCCGAGTCCGCAGAATCTTTGTTGGCAGATTCTGATGAAATTGTTTATCAGGGTGAATTGCCTGAGGAAGGGTTAACCACCGTACTGAAGAAACATAAAGACAGGCAGCTACTTTATGCGCCTGTTCTGGTTTGTACGATTGATCACATGATTGCTGCCACGGAAACTACTCGCGGTGGACGGTACATCTTGCCTGCTCTACGTTTGCTATCGTCTGATTTGGTCATTGATGAAGTAGATGACTTCACCGGCAGTGATTTAATAGCTATTGGTCGTCTGATTCACCTGGCAGGTATGCTGGGGCGCAAAGTGATGATTTCTTCGGCCACTATTCCGCCCGCAATGGCTGAGGGCTATTTCAATGCTTACCGTGAAGGATGGTTGCTTTACTGTAAAACCCGTCATGCTAATCCTTTGGTGGGATGTGCATGGATTGATGAGTTTTCAACAAAAATAGAAGAAATTGGAATTCAAGAGTACGCAACAAAAGAATTTCGTAAAATTCATGACAGATATATTGATAGACGAGTAGAACAGTTAGGTAGGCAGCCCGCAAAACGCAAAGCCATGGTCATGAATTGTGAACAGGCTATGAGTAGAAGTGATGAGCCTGTTATTAAAAACAAAAAAGAGGCCTGGTTCGATAGAATAGCCCAAACAACTCTGGACATGCATAAGCTAAATAACACGGTAGATAGAAAAACAGGCTTAAATGTTTCTTTTGGTGTTGTACGTATCGCCAATATACAACCCTGTGTTGAGATTACCAAGTATTTACTAAATTATAACTGGCCTGAGCATAGCGAAGCAAGAATCATGGCTTATCACAGCAGACAAGTACTATTGCTACGTCATGCGCAGGAAAAACATCTGGATAGCGTATTAAAGCGGAAAGAAAAAAGGGATGAACAACCCCAGGCTTTTTATGATCAAAAGATTCGCAGGCATCTCGATACAATTGCCGTTAACCAGCCCCAGGTTATGAATTTACTGTTTATTTTGGTAGCTACACCTGTTGAAGAAGTTGGCCGCGACCATGATTTTGACTGGGCTGTTATTGAGCCTTCCTCCTATCGATCCATTATTCAATTGGCTGGACGGGTCATGCGACATCGTGAGGGTGAAGTAGAGCATCCCAACATTAGCATTCTTCAATACAACTGGCGAACAATTAAAAACGGAGATGAAGAAAGAAAACCCCGCTTCTATCTTCCAGGTTATGAACCAGACCCACAAAAGCGCCAAACAAGCAAATTAAGTAATCAAAAAGACGATTGCCTTAAAAGCCACGATCTTTTTAAGGTGGTGGATAATAAGCTGATAAAAACCCGGCTTGATTCTACTCCAAGAATTCAAGAACGCCCTAAAGGCAGCAAAACTCCAATGGCCTTACTGGAGCATGCCGTAATAGATAGCCAGCTTACTGATTATAAAGGGAAAGGGCCCGAAACCCTGCAAGGTTACATTCAGTGGTACTGGTATCTCACAGCTCTGCCGCAATACCTCAATCGTTTTCGCCAAAGCATAAAAACCACGCAGCTATACCGGGTCGCGAATGAAAGTGGTGAAACCTGGTTTACTGAACGAGATGCAAGGGGAAATTTTAGTTACGTTGTCAATACGGATGAATTTTCCCGCCAGGACGATACCTACCAAATTAATACCGTAGAGCTGGCAGCAGAACAGACTGAACGACTTTGGATGCGGCGCGATTATCTTCAGTTACTACAAGAACAAATGGAGATATCTGAAATGTCTTTAAATAAAGCCGCGATTCACTATGGTGAAATTAGTCTTGATGTTTATCAATCCAATCACAATACAACCTATGAATACAACGACCAATTAGGTTTATACAAAAAGGAGAGCGACTATGCTTGATCCCGCAATCGCAGCTTTTTTTTCTGAACGAAAAGAAGGCTGGTTGAAGAAAAAACTGAAATCGGATATGACTGATCTTCAAGTAGAGAAAATCACTCAGGAATGCGAAGAGATATTTGCACTTGAAAACTGGCTGCCGAATGCGGCAAAGCGTGCCGGATGGATGTCTATTTCGACACATCCGTGTACTTTTTCTCACCCCAGCTCCAGAAAAAATAAAAATGGCTATGTAACATCTATTATTGCCAATGCTTCCCGCAGGGAAGATGGCTATTTTCGCTCAGGTAACACAGAGGTTGCGTTAGATGCCCTTGGTAATGCTGCGGCGTTAGACGTTTATAAGTTTTTATCCCTTGTAACTGAGAATGGTAAAACTGTTGTAGAGCATATTCAGCAGAATACAGAACGAGCGCAGTCCTTGCTTACTATAAAGGCAGAGAGCTATGACAACTTAAGAACTTGCTTTATGGCGATGATTTCCTCTAATGAAACAGAGATTACCAGCTCCAAAATCAAACAAGTTTATTTTCCTATTGGTGATGATTACCATCAATTATCAGTTATAAGTAACTCCGGCATGATTTTCGAGTTCCGTAACAGGATTGATGCATTGCGGTTTTCCGAGGCTGTCCAAACAGGACGTGAGTTAAAGCGCAGCAACAATTATTCTCAGTCTGGTTATAGTGAAATTTATGATATAACCACCATTGGTTATGGAGGTACAAAACCACAGAATGTTAGTGTTCTGAACAACCAATATGGTGGAAAAGCACATCTATTATTATCTGTTCCGCCAATGTTGGAGAAACGTGAAATTACATTTCCCACCAGAGATTTTTTCAAACAAAGCCTACGTTACTACGATTGCAGGGAAATTCTTGAGCGGCTCGACAAAATTTTCAAAATCGAACGTAATGAAAAGATTTCATTAGAGAAAATCCGCAAAGGCAGAGATCGTTGTCTTGGTGATATTCTGGATATAATTGTGCAGAAAATGGTGGCGTTGCGCGAAGCATCGACTAAGCACTTTTGGGAAAAATCGAGTAGACTGCCTGTATGGCAAAAAATATGGCTGTGTGAACAGCATAAAAAAGAAAGGGTAGAGCAAGATGATTGGCTCGAAACATTGTGCATGGAAATTTCTCGTTGGATAAATAACGCATATAAAAACAGCATCAAACATCCTATTATGTTGGGTGAGGCAGAACGTCTCTATATCAATGATTATATCAATGAACACAGGGAGGTGTTGAGATGAGTAATAACCTGATTTTATTGCCTCGTATTCAAGTGCAAAACGCAAATGCATTATCCAGTCCTTTTACCATTGGCTTCCCGGCCATGACGGCCTGGCTTGGTGCGGTACACGCTTTGCAGCGCAAATTGAACACAAATACTATCCATGTAGCATTACCTGCTGTTGGGGTTGTGGTGCATCGTTTTGATTTGCAAACCTACAAAGGGCCGGGCGATTTTGTACACTCCATTATTGGTACTGGAAATCCCTTGGAGCCAAAATCCGAAAAAGGCAAGCCCAAAGGTAATGCCGTTCGACCGTCATTTATTGAAGAAGCCCGATGCCATCTGGAGGTCAGTCTTCTTATTGAGTACTCAGGCATTGAAGCGCAGGATGAACAGTGGATGCTGGAGCGAATATATCATTTCATGCTCGGCAGCATGAAACTGGCTGGTGGAGATATACTACGTTGCAAGGAGCCTGAAATTATTCGCGATTTTCAGACGGCAAAACGTAAGTTAATGCCGGGTTATGCCTTGATTGAACGAAGGGATTTAATGCAAGCAGCCATGGAGCAAGGGCAGGACGCCATGGATGCGATGCTGGATCATCTTGCTGTTCATCACAGCTGCACCAAAGAAATCATCCATGGGCAGGAACGTATTAGCTGGCAACGCAAGCGAAAATCCACAGGACCGAATGGCCAGACAGGCTGGATTGTACCGATTGCTACAGGATTTCATGGAATTAGTGAACTGGGAACGGCCCTTAACCAGCGTGATCCAGAAATTCCTCATCGTTTTGCTGAAAGCATTGTGACGCTTGGTGAGTTCAAAATGCCCTACCGCTTGGACTCACAGGAAGATTTACTTTGGCGTTACCATGTAGAACCTGAAAACAATCTTTACCTTTGTATTCAACAACAATTTAAATCTGAAATAAGTAACGAAGACTATTAATTTAGGAGAATTATTATGACTAAAAAAGAAAATACAGCATCAGTGCTGGCGTTTGAGAAAAAACTCGTACCGTCAGATGGTTATATGTACGGCTGCCAGTGGGAAAATAAAAATCAAGCCAGACCACTTCGATTAAATGAAAAGTCTGTACGAGGGACGATTTCAAACCGTCTCAAACCAGCGTTACAAAAAGACCCTGGCGCGCTTAATAATGAAGTAGAGAAGCCCAATCTACAAACGGTTGATGCTTGTTCATTAAACGCTGAACAAGATACCCTTAAACTGCATTTTACTCTTAAGGTGCTAGGTGGTTTGAAGCAGCCCTCTGCCTGTAATAATGCTGTTTTGACGCAAAGCTACCAGCAGGCCGTTAGCAATTATCTCAAAACACAGGGTATGAGAGAACTAGCAAAACGTTATGCATTGAATATCGCCAATGCCAGATTTTTATGGCGCAATCGTTTGGGTACGGATAATGTCTTGGTAGAGGTAAAAGCCTTAAATAAGGGCGTAGAACAAAACTGGGAATTTGATGCGCTGAAGTTCAATCCCCGTGATTTGGAAACGACTACAGACGAAGTTGACAGTCTGGCAGGTCGCATTGCTAACGCATTAGCAAGTGATAATGACTTTTTAATGCTCGAAATCAACTGTTACGCTAAAATTGGTAAAGCCCAGGATGTTTATCCCAGTGAAGAGCTGGTGCTGGACAAGGGCAAAGGAAAAAAAAGCAAAATACTCTATGCCGTTGGTGACATTGCAGCTATGCATTCGCAAAAGATTGGTAATGCTCTGCGTACTATAGACACTTGGTATCCGGAATATAATGATCCGATGGTTTCCGTAGGACCAATTGCGATTGAACCATACGGAGCAGTCACGAATTTGGGGAAAGCCTTCCGAACGCCTGCAGACAAACAAGATTTTTATACTTTTTTTGACGGTTGGGCGCGTGGTGCTGAGTTATCAAAACTTGAAGATCAGCATTATGTAGTGGCGGTTTTAGTGCGCGGTGGTGTTTTCGGCGAAAGTGATAAATAGGGGGAGGTATGGATCATTATTTAGATATACACATTCTTCCCGCCCCGGAATTGCCGATCCCAGTACTCATGAATGCTGTTTACAGCAAGTATCATAAAGCGTTGTGTGATCTCCATTCAACCTCCATTGGCGTCAGCTTTCCAAAATACAATATTACTTTGGGGAACGTTCTGCGTATTCATGGAAATAAAAAGATGTTGCAAGAATTGCACGAATTGAACTGGATAGATGGTATGAGTGGTTATTGTGCAGTTAGTTCGGTTATTTCGGTTCCTGTCAATACGAAATTCCGTACGGTTTCACGTATACAATCGACAATGAGTCAATCAAAATTGAGGCGGTTAATTAAGCGCGGCTCCATGACCGAAGCTGAAATCAACCAATACAAGGCAAAAATGTTTTCTAAAGGTCTGCATGATCCTTATGTTGAACTAGTGAGCGGATCAAACGGGCAAAAACACCGACGTTATATTGAGTTCGGTGACTTGCTTGATCAACCGGTTTCTGGTGAGTTTGATCAGTTTGGATTGTCGAGAGTCGCTACTGTACCTTGGTTTGACTGACGCGAGGGTATGACAAGCTGGTTGTATGAGATGGGATTCAGAAAAAGTGTTTAGTTAGAGCCAAACATTTGATCCTTTGGGGAACAAGTTAAAAATGGTTCTAACTGGATCCTGTTAACCGTTCTCATCACCATTAATTTGAGCTCTTTAAAAATTTATATTAAATTTAAATGGTTACATCATGACTGAAAAACATGGGGTAAATTGATGTTTTACAGTTAAGTTTTTGTTGTAACTATTTTTTATGTTTTATTTGTTGGGTTCACTGCCGTATAGGCAGCTTAGAAAGTAGAATACGTTTTTAGCCCTTTCGCTTGATGGTTCACTGCCGTATAGGCAGCTTAGAAACAAGACCGTTACGCACAACGCGCTCAAGCTCTGTTCACTGCCGTATAGGCAGCTTAGAAATTTTGCGGGCATGCTGTCTTCTCCTTGTGGTTGTTCACTGCCGTATAGGCAGCTTAGAAACAGAACTTTTTGCAAATAAGCAATCTTAATACGTTCACTGCCGTATAGGCAGCTTAGAAACGGTTTGCCTTTGTTGCTGAGAGTTTTCAATAGTTCACTGCCGTATAGGCAGCTTAGAAACTATGGTGATTGGATCAATGGTTCACACCATGGTGGTTCACTGCCGTATAGGCAGCTTAGAAATGATGACATTAGCGTATTGCAATGGCGCGATGGTTCACTGCCGTATAGGCAGCTTAGAAAAGTGCCGCCTTTCAGTATGGACACGTTGGATGGTTCACTGCCGTATAGGCAGCTTAGAAATTTCAGGGGGATGCCTACAGAGGGGGGTACTTGTTCACTGCCGTATAGGCAGCTTAGAAACTTGCAAATCAAGGTTGAGTTATTTTAGGGGAAGTTCACTGCCGTATAGGCAGCTTAGAAACACCAATGCAAGTCTACTGCTGGTGCTGGTAAGTTCACTGCCGTATAGGCAGCTT
>JAFIFT010000026.1 GCA_020831865.1 Legionellaceae bacterium
GCTAGCGCCACTCCTGCCACACCCAACGTTGCGGCGTTCAACAGGGTGAAAGCAAGGGCAATGGCTGTTACCCCTACGGCAGCCATGAAGCCACTCAGCACCATCATGCTGATGCTTGCCGGGCTTGCTTCACGGCTGATGTTTTTACGATTTCTTTCAAGCATTTCCATAATTGCATTGATGCCTTCATCTCCGATTTCGTTCCAGCTAAAATCAAGCGATGTCAGGATGGTGTTGGCCGCCAGCGCTTTAGCACCTTCATCTCCGATTTGGTTATAGAACACATTAAGCGATGTCAAGCTGGTATTGGCCGCCAGCGCTTTAGCACCTTCATCTCCGATTTGGTTCCCGTGCAAATCAAGCGATGTCAGGCTGGTATTGGCTGCCAGCGCTGTAGCGCCTTCATCTCCGATTTGGTTCCGTCTCAAATCAAGCAATGTCAGGCTGGTATTGGCCGCCAGCGCTTTTGCGCCTTTGTATCCGATATTATTCGATTTCACATTAAGCGAACAAATCTCGGGGTGCTCTTTTAAATAAGCACAAATAATCTCGATATCGCTATCCATTAAGCTGCTACTGGATAGGTTCAGTGCGTTGCCATCTATTGATTGCTCGATGGTGTCGCGAGTAATAGGCATATTGTTTTCCCCATTATTTAATCGTTATGACGACATTAGATATTGTTCATGACGACCGTATTTGACAATTTTTATATCAGTCACACATGCTAATATATGATAAATTAACAGCATTATATTATCATATTGGTCTAAACAAAGTCAATTAATTTATGA
This sequence comes from Legionellaceae bacterium, assembly GCA_020831865.1. GTDB lineage: Bacteria > Pseudomonadota > Gammaproteobacteria > Legionellales > Legionellaceae > JAFIFT01. The sequence continues at coordinate 795 of JAFIFT010000026.1, forward strand.
GTCATACAAGCGCTTGTCATGCTAATCCTGTTGTAATCCAGGGCGAAAGCATACTTTGCTCACTTATGGAATTTTCCTCTCGTTTAGCTCCAAAATTTCGGGTTACCATATTTGTGATACAGCAAATGCTTTTTTGAGCCTTTTAAATCCTTGGCGGGTTATCTTTCATGGGATGCCACACATGCATACATATCTCAGCAATCGATTTACTGCCGAACAACACAGGCGGTATCTTGTCAAAGACAGCCCCTTGGTACTGGAAATGGCAAAATAGACCATCGCGCCCCAAAATTCACCAAATAAAGTAGCACTTGTGCAACACTATGATTCACAATGGCAAGAGCATTACCCACAACAGGCGTTCAGTCACCTGGTGATACACAAAAATTATCCATCAGCCTATGCTTTATTTCAACAACATCAACAGAGGAACAGAGCTATCATTCCCGGGCGCTTGCCATAGGTTTGCTGCGGCAAGTCGATTACTTTTTAGAAAAAATCAGGGTGCCGGCCGACTATGAGGATATGATAGACAATCGTGACAAGCATATACAAAACCATCAGGAAGATTTTACCGAGACTCGAACCCTACTGCTGCGTGTGATCACGCTATTAACGGGCACCAAAGATACTGAACTTCACTATTTACTGGCCCAGGCACATTTTATCCTTGGTGATATGCGGCTGTTTTTCGCGCTGGACGAAGCCTATATTCCACATTTCCAACAGGCAGCTCAACTGGCTCCCACCAACCCCATCTATGTCCTGAGAGCGTCGGAACATCTTGCTGATGGAAAAAAGCTCTACCAGGCAGAAGGTATTTTCCTTATCAGGCAAAGCGGTTATAGCCCATATGACTTTTATGAATGGGATAAAGAACAATGGCAAAAAGAGCGCTCACCATACCTGCGTATTCCGGCAGACATCCATGCACTGGGACGGCCTGATGTTACCACTGTCACCCCATCACTCTGGAATATGCGCCTTCCATCATGGAAATAGATTCATGATAGCGTAAAAAAATAGCTTGTGAAAAATACATTTTGCTGTTAAATTTTTCCTACTTTTTCTGAAGAGCAAACCCATGATATTTCCCTTAGCCCTTGCTCCTGAAATCCGTCTGTGCTCTGCCTCGCAGTAGCTACGTGTTGACGTCCAGACGCGCCCTGTCGATTTTTTCGCTGGTGATGATTAATGTTATCGCTGTCGATAGCCTGCGCACGCTGCCTATTGGCGCCCTGCTTGGTTTCTCCCTCATTAGCTATTATTTTTTAGCCGCTCTCGCTTTTTTTATTCCGCTAGCACTGGTCACCGCCGAACTGGCTACCACCCTCCCCAATACCGGTGGCATCTACTTGTGGGTGCGTGAAGCATTTGGCACTCGTTTTGCCTTTGTAACGATATGGCTGCAATGGATATATAATATTGTATGGTACCCAACCATACTCGCGTTTATTTCCACCACCCTGGCAACCGTTTTTGCCCCGGATATGGGAACAAATCGGTATTTTATTTTAATCACTTCCCTGGTTTTTTTCTGGCTTTTTACCCTGTTTAATTGTTTTGGTATGCGTATTTCAGGATTAATCAGTATCCTGGGTGCAACGCTCGGTACTCTGCTGCCCATGGCCGGCATTATTCTGGTCGCCATCATATGGGCCGCTTGTGGGCAACCTTTGGGTATTCATAGTTCAGATTCTCTGCTTCCTGAATCACACTCGCTGGGAAATCTCTCTTTATTTACCCAGATTCTTTTTGGCCTGGTTGGTCTGGAAATGTCAGCAGTACATGCCGAGGATGTGCGAAACCCGCAGCGCGACTACCCGCGTGCCCTGTTGTTTTCCGTCATCATTATCATCAGCGCTCTCACGATGGCCTCACTGAGTGTAGCCATCATTCTTCCTGCCGGACAAGTATCACTGATTTCGGGTTTAATCGATGCTTATCATCGATTTTTCTCTACCTATCATGTGCCCTGGCTCAGTCACTGTGTGGCTATCCTGATTATTCTGGGCGGCGCAAGTGGCGTCTCTGCCTGGATTATTGGTTCCGCCAAATTACTGCTGGTCTGCGCGCGCGATGGTACACTTCCCCATCCTTTAGCCAGAGTCAACCGCCATGGTATGCCGGTACCCGTACTCGTTCTGCAGGGGGTGGTTTTCAGTGCATTATGCAGTATTTTTTCTTTAATGGACTCCATTGATACCGCTTATCTTATTCTCAGTGAACTCAGCGCCCAAATGGCCTTAATTGTGTATATCATGATTTTTTTATCGGCCATAAAATTGCGCTTTACCTATCCGCAATTAACGGGTAGCTTTGAGGTTCCCGGTGGACGCTGGGGCATGTTGGCTATCGCCGGAACTGGACTGAGCTGCTGTGTCTTAGCCATTATTATCGGCTTTATACCGCCCGCCCAAATCCAAACGGTTTCGTCATCGCTGTTCATTTCCATACTGGGAGCCGGTCTGGTAGGCTTTTTAATCGTGCCCTTTCTGTGGCTATTTCTCTTTCGCCGTACGCAAGAGTCAGCTTAAGGCAACACGGTAGGCATGCAGGTTCATAATCAGCTCTGCTTCGGCATTGGATAAATGACAATTCTTGATAATCTCTTCTTTATCACCGCCCATGGCTAAAATGCGCAGCGCATGTTGGTGGGCACCATCATTACCGCGGCTATTTTCCAGAGATTGCAATTGATGCTCAATACTGATCAATTGTTGACAAAATTCATGGATCTGTCGACCAAAGCTCAGGTCCGCACTAACCAGGGCGGCATTTTCCTGTTGCAGCATTTTCAACTGCTCGTGGACCGCTTTTACGTCCTTTTGCACCTGTTTCTGTAGTTGACGCATCTGTGAGCGCATGTGTACTACGACCATCCAAAGCACCATGATTAGAGCCGTTCCTATACTCATGAAAATCATCATCATTCTTTCTTCTCCACTTCAACCGTTGGAATTGTGCTGACTGCCGATGGTGAGGACTGCTGCCCCTCAGAATGCCCCAGTTCGGGATTCAACAAGCGCGGAATGGTTTTATCTTTGGCAATCACAATATTAACCCGGCGATTCCTGGCACGTCCTTCCTCTGTCTTATTTTCAGAAACCGGATATTGATCACCATAGCCCGTCACGGTAATGCGACCGTTTTCAACCCCAAAACCATTCAATACCCGTGCAACAGCCGCCGCGCGTGCGGCAGACAGTTCCCAATTCGATGGAAACTGGGGAGTTTGAATTGGGATATTATCCGTGTAGCCTTCCAATGCGATAGGATAGGGCAGTTTCTTGATAACATTGGCCAGTTTCATCAGTTTAGCCAACGCCTCTGGCCGTAAGTCTGCACTGGCACTATCGAACAATGCGCCGGCCTTAATATCCAACTCGATCCATCCGTCGTGCCGCTGGATAATGTAATCGGAATCACGCAAGGCATCCAGAGCATTATCCAGTTCATTAAAAGCCTCTTGATCATAAACAACATATTCGCTGGTTTGCTTGTGCTCTTTTAATACGGTGGATGGACGCCGTTTATCATGGGTATTAAACGCAGTCTGCATGCCTTCCGCCAAAGATTGGTATTTAGACACATTGACCGATGAAATAGCGTACATCACCACAAAAAAAGCAAAAAGCAAGGTAATAAAGTCGGCATAGGAGATAAGCCAACGATGCGTGTCATCCGGTTCAGCTGCTTGCTTTCTTTTTCTTGTTCGCATCTTTATGATGAAGTCCATAGTTAATTAATTTATAGGCCAGCATATTGGGACTTTCCCCTCCAGCCATTCCCACCAGTCCTTCCAAAATCATTTCATCATGATGTAACTGATTATCAATATAGATTTTTAACTTGTTAGCTACTGGCAAAAACACCAGGTTGGCAAAACCCACGCCATAGATCGTAGCCACGAAGGCTACCGCAATTCCCGCACCCAATTGCGAGGGGTCGGAAAGATTACCCATGACTTGAATCAACCCCAGAACGGCTCCGAGAATTCCAATGGTAGGACTGTAGCCGCCCATACTCTCAAAAACCTGCGCTGCCCGTTTATTACTGTCTTCGATACGCATCAACTCATTTTCAAGGACTTGGCGAATAGTGTGCTTGTCCACACCAATCACCAGTAGCTCAAGTCCCATGCGTAGAATAGGATGTTTTTCTTTTTCAATATGTTCTTCCAATGACAGTAGTCCGTATTGACGTGATTTTTTCGCTAAACTCACCAAACTATCGCGACTTTGATCAAAGGGCAACGCTGGCGGTCTGAAAATCCAGGGGAAAATTTTCATCGCGTTTTTAAAGGTACGAAAGGGGGTTTGCACCATCACGGCACCCATTGTACCGCCCAAGACAATCAGCAGAGCCGGACTATTCATCAGGGAGCGCAACTCCCCACCTTCCAGAAACTGGCCCAGTGCAATGGCGACAAAACCGGTAATCAAGCCCAAAACGGTTAATAAATCCATGTAATTTTTTACTCCAGTAATCGTGATTGTATTCGTAATACAGCCTGACTCAATAACTGGGACACACGCGATTCACCAACACCGATAACCTGCCCAATTTCTTTTAAATTCAGATCCTGTTCATAATATAAGGACATCACCAAACGCTCTCGCTCCGGTAAATGATCAATCACAGCAGCTAAACGACTACGCAATTCTTCCCGCATCGCTTCCAGTTGCGGTTCCGATTGACTCGCACTGTCAACGCCCTGCATGGTATCATCGACCATGCCAATATCATCAAAAGCCATGATATTGGTGCCCGCACTATCTCTGAGAATAGCGAAATACTCAGCCTGTGACAAACCCGACTCCGCTGCAATTTCCGCATCAGTGGCCTCGCGCCCTAATCGGTTTTCAGCACGCTGGACGGCAGCGGCAAGCGTTCTGGCGTTCCGGTAGACGGAACGGGGGACCCAATCGTTGCGACGCACTTCATCCAGCATCTGCCCGCGAATCCGAATAGCGGCATAGGTTTCAAAGCTCGCCCCCTTGCTCGCATCAAAATGACGGGCCGCATCCAGCAACCCCTCCATACCGGCCTGGATTAAATCATCAAGCTGTACATGCTGGGGTAAGCGCCCCAAAAGATGATAGGCAAGACGCTTTACCATTGCCGCATGCTCTATCACCAGTGTCTCTTGATTGTTTTTTGTCACTTTGCCATAGCGGGCCAAAGCATCCATGCCTTCTCCTTGCGTAACGCAATGATTTATATGTTTATTTTACATAAAATCCCATCAACAAACAATTGTGCTTACCCTTAAGCTTAGCAGATCCTTACGATTCGGAAACCAATCGCTCCAGAAAAAAGTGAGTATTGCCACTCATATCTTCCGTAAATAGCCAGGAATCCACCGTATCAGCCAGATGAGCAAAGGCCTTGGCCGCCGGACTATCCGGCCAGAGACTCAGCACTGGTTTTTGTTTTTTAACGGCTTCATGCACCCGTTCATCAAACGGAATGGCTCCCAGATAGTTCATGCGCACATCCAAAAACTGCCCGGCAACACGGTATAATTTATTATACAGCTCACGGCCATCTTTCATTTGACGCACCATATTGGCGACAATATGAAAGCGCTCCCACTGATATCGTTTGCTCATGACTTTGATTAGGGCATAAGCGTCGGTTAGAGACGTCGGCTCATCACAGACCACCACAATCACTTCCTGCGACGAACGGGCAAAACTTAAGACAGTGTCTGAAATGCCTGCCGCTGTATCGATAATCATATAGTCTAGCTCATCGGTCAGTTCATTAAACGCATTGATAATTCCCAGATGTTCGGCCGCGCTGAGCTGCGTCATATATTCGGTTCCGGAAGATGCCGGCACCACCTTAATGCCGTCTGGCCCTTCCAATATAATATCCGTCAAGTGACAGGTCCCTTGCATCACATGCGATAAGTTATACTTACTGTGCAGACCCAGCATAATATCAACATTCGCCAGGCCTAAATCAGCATCAAGCAACAACACTCGCTTTCCTTTTTTAGCCAGAGCAACCGCCATATTAACCGATACATTACTTTTACCCACACCACCCTTACCGGCACTAACCGCTATCACTTTGACCGGTCGGCTGCGTTTGATATTCACTAACCCGCTTGCCTGGTTTGCTTGTTCATTCATAGCTGTATGCACTCCCTGCTACTTGCTTTTCTGCTGTCAGACGGCTCCGCTTCTCAATCGCTTGTTCCTGATGCGCAAAATGTTCAATGAGCTGATGCCGGGTCGCTAATTTGATATCCTCTGGTACCCTTTGGCCGTGCGTCAAATAACTGGCAGCGAGACCGGATTCCAGCAGTGCCGATAATACGCCACCAATAGCCCGTGATTCATCCAGCTTGGTGATAATACATTGATCCAGGCGGCTTGGGCCATAGCATGCTATGGCTTCTTTTAAGACCTGATAGTGGCTGGTAGCCGGCAAGACCAACACATTGGACAATGAATGCAGGCGGGAACTTAACAAGTCCATTTGACCGCTAACACGGCTGTCTGCCGGATTCATGCCGGCGGTATCAATTAAAATCAGCTTTTTACCCCCCAATTGACGAATCACACGCCCCAATGACGCCTCATCATGCGCAACCGAAACCGGCACACCGAGAATTTTGCCATAGAGCATGAGTTGTTCCTCAGCCGCAATACGGTATGTATCCATTGTGACCAGCCCCAACTGCTCAGCGCCAAAACGCAAAACAAAGCGTGCGGCGATTTTCGCCAGCGTCGTTGTCTTGCCTACCCCGGTTGCTCCGACAAAGGCATAGATGCCACCTTCCTCAATCCGGTGACTGTCTCGAATCGATATGCTCTGTCCAAGACCAGCCAAAACCTGCTGCCAGGCCGCGTCTTTACTCAAAGTGGGATCAATATCTTTTGTCAAGGCCTGCGCACTGACATAACTGGTACCCGCTACCATCAATTGTTGCGTCAATACCGCCAGCAAGGGTGCGGATTCCATACCAAAGCCACGCATCTGGGTTTCCAGCATACTGCGCAGCGTACTGATTTCCTGACGCATTTCGTCCATGGGCGAATGGCTGTTTTGCGCCGATACAGGGCGTGGTGGTTGCGCTTCAGCGCAGGCGATATCTGATGAGAGCATACTTTCATCAAAATCGATGGCGGCCACAACCTCAATACCCCCCTCGACTTTGGCGCTGGATAATATCACCGCATCCGGTCCAAAGGTCGCTTTGATTTGTTGCATCGCGCTGCGCGTATCCGCGGCAATGAATCGTTTCAGTTTCATCCTTCCTGCCCCTGATGATAATTAACCCACTGTGCCAATAATTCTAATTTGTTTATTATCCGGTATTTCCTGATACGATAATACATGCAGATTATCCGCAATATTTCGGGCAAAACGGGCCAGTAAGTTACGGATTCCCGGTTGCACCACCAAAATCGCCAATTCCTGCTTCTCCTGCTGACTCTTGGCATATTGCAATAATGACTGTTGCACCCGGTCAGCCATACCAGGCTCAAAACTGCCCCCGCCCTGGCCTGCACTGCTTTGTACACTATTAAGCAAGATTTGTTCCAACTCTGGCTTCAAGGTGAGAATGGGCATCTCCTCATCCATTTTACTTATTTTTTGCGCGATCATCCGGGACAAGGCGATGCGTACCTGACTGATGAGATAATCTGCTTCCTTTGATTTTACGGCTGCTTCGGCCAGGGTTTCGACAATGGTTCGGGTATCGGTCAGCGGAATTTGCTCCAGGAGCAGCCCCTGCATGACTTTATTGACCGTGCCCAGGGACAAGGCATCAGGAACCAGTTCCTTCACCAATTTAGGTGAGGTTTTAGCCAGTTTGTCGAGTAACTGCTGCGTTTCTTCGTAGCCCAATAACTGCTGGGCATTTTTTTCCAGAATATGGCTTAAGTGCGTGGCGACCACCGTTGCCGCATCAACAACGGTAAACCCCAGGGTGTGTGCCTGTTCTTTTTGCGTTTCGTGAATCCAGATGGCTTCCAGACCAAAAGCCGGATCGCTGGTTTTAATTCCTTCCAGAGTACCGAAAACCTGCCCTGGATTGATAGCCAGCCATTTGTCGGCATGGATAGGCCCTTCGGCCATAGTCACTCCCGCCAGCAGAATACGATAGTGATTAGGGGTCAAATCCAGATTATCGCGAATATGCACGGTCGGCACCAGAAAACCCAATTCCTGCGACATTTTTTTTCGCACCCCTTTGATGCGCGCCAGCAAATTCCCCCCCTGACTACTATCCACCAAAGGAATTAAACGATAACCGACTTCCAGGCCAATAATATCAACCGGATTCACATCATCCCAGCTGAGCTCCGCCATTTTTGGTTGCTGTGTTTTAAGCTCGCTATCCCTGCCCGTTTCACTTACCCCTTCTGCTTTTTTGTGCAGCAACATCAACCAAGCCATCCCCGCCAGACCAAGCGCTAATAATAAAAAAGCCACATGGGGCATACCGGGAATCAAACCAATAACGGCTAAAATAACGGCAGTAATAATCAGCGAGCGTGGCTTGGCAAAGACTTGATGCAAAACGGCTGAACCCATGTTTTGCGTACCGGAAACCCGGGTGACCATGATAGCAGCCGCAGTGGACAGCACTAATGCTGGTACCTGCGCGACCAGTCCGTCACCAATCGTTAACAATATATAATTGTGGCCCGCATCCGCAAAAGACATATTATGCTGTGCTACGCCCATGATAAGGCCGCCTATGATGCTAATCAGTAAAATAAAAATACCAGCGACCGCATCCCCGCGCACAAATTTACTGGCACCGTCCATCGATCCGTAAAAATCAGCCTCCTGCGCCACTTCCTCGCGCCTGGCCAATGCTTGCTCCTGGTTAATCAAGCCCGCATTCAAATCCGCATCGATGGCCATTTGCTTACCGGGCAAGGAGTCCAGCGTAAAGCGGGCACTCACTTCTGACACTCTGCCCGCGCCTTTGGTCACCACCACAAAATTAATCACCGTGAGAATGATAAAAACCACCAAGCCCACCGAATAATTGCCACCAATGACCACTTCCCCGAAAGATTTGATTACCTGACCAGCCGCATCCGTTCCGCTATGACCGTTTAATAATACCACCCGCGTTGACGCCACATTGAGAGCCAGCCGCAGCAAGGTGGCCAATAAAATTACCGTTGGAAAGACCGCAAAATCAAGTGGTCTATCGGCATAAATGACTGCTAACAATACGATAAGGGCAAACGCGATATTAAAGGTAAACAAAATATCCAGAAGAAAGGTCGGTAACGGTAAGATCATCATCCCCAGCATGATACTCATCATAACCGGTGTTCCCAGACCTTGGGTGAGCCAATGACGAAGGGTCTGTAAAATAGCATCCATTATGCAATATCTCCATTCTTGTTCTGCAAGTCATCCGGTATAGGCAGGTCGCGCAAACGCTCCGGCTGTACCTCATAATTTTGCGGATCACCTAATTGAAAGATGTACGCCAGTACCTGCGCCACCGCAACATAAAGTCCGCGCGGTATTTCAGCATTGAGTTCAGTCGAAAAATATATCGCCCGCGCCAAAGGGGGTAAAGACAGCACCGGAACCTGATGTTCACGGGCCACACGGGCAATCTGTAAAGCCACTTGGTCCTGTCCTTTCGCCAAAAGATACGGAGCCCGCGTACCGTTTTGCTGGTAATGGATGGCAACGGCGTAGTGGGTTGGGTTGGTCAGAATAACCGTCGCTTTCGGTACCTCACTCATCATACGTCGCCGGGATATTTCCTGCTGCCGTCGTCTGACCTGTGCTTTGACTTCCGGTTTGCCTTCCGTTTCTTTAAATTCGTCTTTCAACTCTTGCTTGGTCATTTTAAGCTGCTTTTGATGCTCATAGATTTGAAAAGGCACATCAATAAACGCAATGATCACCAGACTGGCGCTGATAATAATAAAAGACTGGATTAAAATCAGCAGACCACTGCCCACAGCAGTGGCCAAGGGATACTCAGCCAAGGCCAGTAGAGCAGGTAAATAGCCGTACAATACCGTAATCGCCACAGCAGCAATTAACACAAATTTGGCGAAAGCCTTGACCATTTCAACCAAGCTCTTTAGCGATACCATACGCTTAAACCCTTTCAGTGGGCTCAGGCGGGAAAATTGCGGCTGAAAAGCCTGCGTGCTAAACACCCAGCCTCCCATCAGAAGCGGCGCTAAAAAGGAAAGCAGCAAGATGAGACCAAGTACCGGTAGTAGCGCTAAAACAGCCTGCAGCGATAGTTGATACAAACTTTGCAGGGCATAATTGGGCAACCGCAGAAAGCTGATATCAAAACGAAAGGCACCCCGCATAATATCAGCAAGAGCGAGCGAAAGCCGCTCTCCGATAAACCAAAAACCAATCCCGGTAAATAATAAAATGACCATGGCATTTAAATCTTTCGAACGTGCCACCTGTCCTTTATCACGCGACTCTTTGAGCCGTTTGGGTGAGGGCTGTTCGGTTTTTTCCTGGGCTTGTTCTTCCTCGGCCATCAGCGCACCATCGCATTGATTAACTGCATTCCCGCGGCAACACTGTCACTGATCTGATCCGATACCCCGTAGAGTGTCAGACGCAGCAGAATAATGCCCGATAACAGTGTAATGGGAAAACCCAACGAAAAAATATTTAACTGAGGCGCTACCTTGGCCATAATACCAAAAGACATACTGGCGATTAATAAGGAGCAAATCGTAGGTAACGCAACCAGTACCGCTTCTTTAAACATCCATCCCGAAAAGAGAATGACTTCGCTTAGCCACACCATATCCACCTGTAACTCTCCTATCGGCATCGTTTTAAAACTGGTCAGTAAGGCTTCAAAAACCGCCAGATGACCGTTTAAAGTCAAAAACATCAGGCTCACTAAAATCAAATAAAACTGGCCAACCAAAGGGACAGATGCCCGGCTTGATGGGTCAATCATGCTGGCAAAGCCCAGTCCTGCCTGCATGGCAATAATTTGTCCGGCAAGAATAAAGGCCTGAAACACCAACTGGATAATAAAACCCATCAAAATACCCAGCAATAACTCCTGGGCTACTATCCCAACGTAACTGGTCTGAAAATGCAAAAGCGACCATTGCTCAGATACCGTGGGAGCACACACCATCGCCAGGCTCATCACAAAAATTACCCGAATGCGTCGGGGCAACATCACCGAAGAGACGATCGGTAAGGTTAAAAACAGACCGCTAATCCGCGCCAAGGGCCAGAGAAACTGGCTAACCGAATGAATAGCACTGGCATAATCGAGATTCATCGCGCTTAACCAATTAAATACGGAATATTGTTAATCAGGCCATCGGTAAAATCTATCATCGTTTTCAATAGCCAGGGCCCCGCAAAAACCAGCACCAGAAAGGTGACTAACAGTTTGGGAATAAAACTCAGGCTCATTTCATTGATCTGCGTTGCCGCTTGAAACATGGCAACCAGCAAACCCACAAGCAAGCCCGGCAAAATCAACACCGACAGCAATAAAATCATGACATAAACCGCCTGACTAAATAGTGATACCACCGTTGCTTCGGTCATAATAGTTTCCTGCGTTCTCGCTCATTCTATCCTAATTGATAGCGAAACTGGACGCCAGTGAGCCCAGCACCAAGGTCCAGCCATCGACCATTACAAATAGCATAATTTTAAAGGGTAATGAAATAATCAATGGTGAAAGCATCATCATCCCCATAGCAACCAGAACACTGGCCACCACCAGATCAATAATTAAAAAGGGTAAAAACAGAATAAACCCAATTTGAAAGGCCGTCTTTAATTCACTGGTAATAAAGGCGGGAATAATGACCGTCAGGGGAACGTCTTCCAGGTTTGACCAGGATTGCGTCTGCATCTTTTCAAATAGGGATAAATCATTTTTACGGGTTTGATTGAGCATAAAGTGACGTAACGGCGCTTTCGCTTTTTCAATGGCTTGTATAAAATTCAACTGATCATGAAGGTAGGGCTGTAGAGCGTCATCATTTATTTTATAAAAAACCGGCGACATCACAAAAAAAGTTAAAAACAGCGAAATACCGATCAGGATCTGATTGGTGGGGGTTTGCGCCATACCAATAGCCTGTCGTAAAATCGACATCACAATCATAATTCGGGTAAAGGCGGTCATTGCCAGCAATAAGCCCGGCAAGACGCTCAGCAACGTCATGGCAACCAGAATCTGCAGATTCACACTCCAGGTTTCACCACCGCCGCTGGCGGGGCTCACTGTGACCGCTGGAAGACTGAGGGTATTCGCAGAACCGACAAGCGGCAAAAAGAGGAGACACAAAACAACAATCACTGGTAGTCTGACATTCATGATTTCTTTCCCATGGCATGCTGCAGCAAGCTGGTAAACGACGGTTTATTGACAGTGTCAAATCCGGAGGGTAAGGCGTCACCAAAATCACATAACAGATTCACTTGTGCACTGGTCACCCCCAATAACAAATAGCGCCCCCCCACTTCAACCAAAACCAGGCGTTCGCGACTACCCATACTCATGCTGCTAATAAAACGCATTCCCTGTTGCAGAGAAAAGCCCCCTTTTTGCAGGCGCCGCAATAACCAGAATACAATGCAGATGAACAAGAGTACCACCAGCAGTGCAAACAGCATGCGTAAAAATTCATCAGCCCCCGGGCTTGCCGTTGGCTTTACGGCTGCAGCAAAAGAATAACGGCTACAGGCCATCAGGCACAGGCTTGTCCAGATACGCATCAGCGTAACCGTTTGATGCGTTCAGCTTTGCTGACAATATCGGTTAATCGCACCCCAAATTTCTCATTCACCACCACTACCTCGCCATGCGCAACGAGCGTTCCGTTCACCAGAATATCCAGAGGCTCCCCCGCCAGACGATCCAGTGCCACGATTCCACCCTGGTTTAACTGCAACAGATTACGAATGGGCATTTTGGTGCGTCCAATCTCTACCGTCACAGACACAGGAATATCGAGAATCATTTCCATTTTTTCCTGCTCATCAATGGGGATATCGTCTTTGTTTTCCGGCTTCAGCGCTTCGTTTGCTTTGCTCATTATCGATCCTTTAATAATTGATTTTCTGCAATATTTGCAGTGCCAGTTTGTCGCCGGCACTGCCAATGGTCACTTCAAATGACGGTGTACACTCAATGTCCATGGTCACTACTTTACGTTGCTCCAATGGAATAAAATCATCCGTGCGCCATTTCAACACATCCCCCAGACAGGTACTGCCTTCTGCCATATAGGCGCTGATTTCCAATTCAACTTCCATCAATTCTTCCACCAGCGAATTGATCCAATTCGGATCAATTTCATCATCAGGACGCGCCGCCCCTAATTCGAGCTGTTGCTTGATAGGCTCTACCATGGTGTAGGGAATGACGAAGGAAAACATACCGGATTCATTCGCAAATTTGACATTAAAACGACTGACCAACAGCATTTCACCCGGCTCGGTAATGTGTACCAACTGCGGGTTGGTTTCATCACCCATCCGGCTCACCTGCAGCGGTAAAATGGGCAGCCAGGCTTGCTGCAAATTGGCCATTAGTTTACCAATGGTAATGTCCATCACCCGGCTTTCCGTAGCGGTGAAATCAGTACGATCCGTATCTGCGGCAAAATGAGAGCTGCCGCCGAAGTAATAATCCACCAGATCATAGACAAAGGTACTGTCAAAACAGATGAGCCCTTTGCCGCGTAATGGTTTAAGTTGAAAAATAGTAATTAGGGTTGGATTTGGTAAGGAGGCCAGATAATCCCTGTGGCGAATAACCGCCAGCGGTTCCTGCTCGATATCCAGGTCACGCGCCATCAACTGATAAATATCCTGCGAAAAAAATCGGGCCGTCCGGTCATAGATTTTTTCTAAAACGGGCAGTTCACCACGTACATTGCGCTCATGGCTACCAAAATTAACGGTTTTGACGGTATCTTTTGATGCGTCTTCCGATAAGCCGGTCACATGCTCCCCGACCGCGCTCTGCCCCTTCGCGTCAACATCTGCTTTATGGTTCACGGTCGTTGCTTCCGCAGCCACCGGATCTTCGGCAGACTCATCGCCATCAACCGATTGCAACAGCGCGTCTATTTCCTCTTGTGACAGGACATCTTTGTCAGCCATGTAGTTCCCATTTTTGGTATCCGATACATTCTGCAATGGGTAAAGCAAAGCCTATGCCAATTTTATGCTTTTTTGTCTTCTTCCGGCCACGTACCAGGGAATAACAAAGAACAGAACGAGCCCAAAGAGCAAAAATGACTCAAAATACCATTTTTGTAGCGTGCTCAATCTCGCTGGTGGTATAAAACCCGACGCAATCACCACCAAACAGGTGACCAGACCGGTACCCGCCACAAGATAGCAAACCACGTCCCTACCGGGTATCCGAAAAGGACGAATCATTGTTGGAAAACGCCAGCGCAAATACATCACCGCAGCAAACATAAATACATAGGCCAGTAAGGCTAGCTGAGCCGTTAAATCAGATAATAACCAATACGACACACTAATATCGTCAAAAAAAATATAAACCCCGCATAACAGGGTAAATAAAATGGCTTGCAAGATGAGCAGGCTATACGGTGCACCATAGCGATTGGTTCGCGCCAGCAAAGCCGGTAAACAACCATCGCGAGCTGAAATCATTAAACCACGGGCAGGCCCCATCACCCAGGTGGACACTGAACTCATGGCACCAATAAAGATCATCAAAACCACAGCGCTCATCAACCAGGAATGCTTAATACCCGGTAAAAACAAACTAAACGCCGTCATCAGCCCGGTGACAATATCCAGATTCTGCTTGGGGACCACTATCGCAATGGCCAATGACCCCAGCAACAGCGAGAAAAAAATCAAGATCGTAGACCAAAGTAGCGCCTTGGGATAATCACGCTGCGGATTGACCACATCTCCGGCATGAACCGCTGACATTTCCATACCAATCAAGCCAAATAAAATTCCCCCCAGCATCACGATTTGACTTGAATTATGCCAATCCGGCAATAAACTATCCCAAGACAGACTGATACTGGCAACATGCCCACTCAGCAGCCAGTAGGCAGCGAGACAGATGATCAGAAACAACGGTACGATAGTACCCACAATAGCACCGATAATACTCACCAGACTCGACACCCGCATGCCCAGACAGTTTAACAAGGTTGCTGTCCAAAATAACAACATTGACAAGGGCAGCAAAAAATACTTGTTTTGCCCCAGTGAGGGTTCAAACAAATAGGCCAGCGCACTGACGATAAACACCATAATCGTCGGATACCAGACGACATTATAAATCCATTGCAACCATATCGTAATAAAGCCGGCTCGCAAGCCGAAAGCCTCCCTCACCCAAATATAAAGCCCCCCCGTTTGTGGCATCGCGGTTGCCAGCTCCGCCGCTACCAGTGCCACTGGAATAAAAAATAGAAATGCCGCCAGAACATAATACACAATCAAGGAAAAACCATAGTCCGCACCGATAGGTAGTGTACGCAGGCTATCCACCGCAATAATATTAATCATGACCAGCGAGAACAGGCTCAATGGTTTATTTGAGTTACGGCTTATCTTCATATCGACATCCTGGAGAAAACAGCAATTGCACGGATAAGAGCATGAACAGTCCTGCACAGAAAAGCTCAAAGATTATCAGTTTTGGCAAGGGGGTGCAATGAAGGAAACGGACTAGAGGCAAGCTGTGCGGGCAATGTTAAGACGACCGGAATCAGAAAGATTAAAATTTCGTGCATTCTCCCGATTGCAACCCGTAGCACTGATGAGCATATTCATAGGATCCGTGGTGACGAAACCGGCGCCATCGTAGCTCACCATATCCCTATCAACCTGAACCAGAATACCGGTCGGAACCGCTTCATGAAGCTTCGTTAATTCATCATTGCTGTGCTGAAGATTGTCATTATTACGAACGAGAAAAACTACCCCGCCCTGATTCCACTGGCCAGTTTGGCCACAGCTGTTCAAAGCGGCTGATGCCGCCGGGCAAATACTGACCTGCTGACCTGGACGAATCGCTTCCAGTCGGGCATAGTGAAAAGTCGCCAACGGTATATTGGCCATAGCAATGACCTTGTTATACTGGAACAGCGCATAACAGGCCGGTACCGCTATTGATCAAAGAATAGCGGCAATGGTCAAGGTTATCATCATTTCAACCTGCGTAAATCCACCATCCGGCTCTCGACTCAACTCGCTTTATTCCGGCATGGTCTCAGCGGTTCTGTCTGCCTTTCGCTTCACCGTTTTTGGGGCTTCTGTGCTATCTGGTGCACTTTGAGTATTGAGTGGCGGCATGCGCTGCAACTGCGCCTGATCGAAATCATCAACCGCAATAATCCGTTGCCGCGCCTCTTCAGCTTCCCTTAGCTGTATCGCTTCCTGTGCATTGACCATCCCTTTGCTCAGGGCTTCTTCAATACGCTGCAAAGCTGTCAGCTCCTTTAAGTCTCCTTTTTTCCAAGCCTTAGTCAAGCGATGCTCCAATTCTGCTACCGCACAAATGTTCAAAAATCCAGATTCCAATATCCCGACTGGACAATTATCAATCGCTTCTTTGAAGACAAAGCGGGTCAGACGGTCGCGTGCCTCATTGGGCCTGGTCAAGAGTGTGGCCACCTGATGTCCAAGCTTATCCGAGGGCAAACTGCGCCGACGTCCCAGGGGTAGCAGGATGCCCTTTAAGAAAACACGGGCCATGCGACCGGGGAAATTCGCGATGATATTGGCTATGGCCTCTTCCGACTCATAGAACAGTTGTTCACAAGCCCACAGCACTATCGGTTCATCTGCTTTTGGCTCGCCCTCATCATGAAAGCGTTTTAATACGGCTGATATCAGATAGAGTTTGCTTAACAGATCCCCCAGGCGGGCGGATATTTTTTCACGCCGCTTCAGCTCACCACCAATTAAAGCCATCGCATAATCCGACAGAAAGGCCAGATTAGCGCTATAGCGATTTAAACGCTGAAATTGACGACGCATCCGACTTTCCGGCACAGCACTGCCATACCCATCGCTGAAGCCAAAAAGCAGTGAGCGAACAAAGTTAGCCATAATAAATGCAGAGTGCCGCCAAAACGCCTGATCAAAAGCCAGGAGATCCTGTTGGCGGATACTTTCCATTTCAGCAAAGACGTAGGGATGACATCGCACCACTCCCTGCCCGAAAATAATCAAACTGCGAGTTAAGATATTGGCACCCTCTACGGTAATACTGATAGGGCTGTTTTGGTAACCGCGTCCCAGATAGTTGGATGGGCCGAGGCAAATGCCTTTACCGCCATGAATATCCATAGCATCCATTCCAATCTGTCGTGCCAGTTCCGTAGTATGGTATTTCAAGATTGCGCCCGCTACCGCTGGTTTGGCACCATGGTCAATATCTGCCGCGGCCATGGTTAAGCCAGCGTCGATGATATAGGACTTTGCTGCAATACGCGCCAAGGGTTCTTCAATACCCTCAAACTGACTAATAGACTGGTTAAATTGCCGACGGACGCGTGCATAAGCGCCGCAGCTTAAAGCAGCCAACTGTCCTCCCGCACTGGCTGAGGCAGGCAGGGAAATAGCCCGACCGGCACTTAAGCATTCCATCAGCATGCGCCAGCCCTGCCCGGCCATTTTTTCACCGCCAATTAAAGCCGACAGGGGGATGAACACATCTTTGCCTTGTGTTGGCCCGTTCATAAACGCCGCATTCAGCGGGAAATGGCGGCGACCCGTGCGCACACCTTTCGTTTCGGCAGGAATCAGGGCGCAGCTAATACCGATATCCTCCCCTCTGCCCAACAGATTATCCGGATCAAACAAACGAAAGGCCAAACCAATGACCGTCGCCACCGGAGCCAAGGTAATATAGCGTTTGTTCCAGTTTAATCGCACACCAACTATTTCTTTTCCATCCACCGTTTGTTTACACACCACCCCGTGATCGGGAATAGAAGCTGCATCCGAACCGGCATCCGGACCCGTTAGGGCAAAGCAGGGAATTTCCAAACCCTGCGCCAAACGCGGTAAATAATAGTCGCGTTGCTCCGGCGTACCGTATTTTAATAATAATTCTGCCGGCCCTAAAGAATTGGGCACAGAAATAGTGGTCGCCAGGCTGATGGAGCGCGAATAAATTTTAACCAGAATAGCCACTTGCGCAGAAGCGGAAAAGTCCAAACCGCCATATTCTCTTGGAATAATCATGCCCCAAAACTTATGTTTGGCAATGAAATCCCATATCTCAGCAGGCAGATCAACACGATTATGGGTAATATCCCAATCATCAATCATACGGCATAAGGTGGTAACCGGACCATCGATAAATGCCTGTTCGTCCGCGGTAAAGGCTACGACAGGGGATTGTAATAATTTTTGATAATCCGGCACTCCAGTAAATAAATCCCCTTCCCAACTAATTGTTCCTGCCTCCAAGGCTTCCCGTTCGGTCGACGACATTTCAGGGATTGCCTTACGCATGGCCTGCATCAAGCGCCTGGAAATCAGACGGCGACGCAGCGGCTTTATCGCCAGGAAAGCTGATATTGCCAGAGCTACCACCAGACTCGTCTTGAATAAAGCCCCCCCGATGTCAAATTGCCACACGACAGCATTGAAAATGAGCAGGCTCACCAACCATACCAGTGCCGAAGATTGGCGGGCGGTCAGCCACAATATTCCCACCGCAACCAATACCACTACAAGACCTTCATTCACGAGATGCTCTCCCCATAATAAATTAACCCGCCTATCCTTTTAATCTAGCTGGATTATCAATATATTACAACTCATCTTTCCCCTCTGTTCCCAGTGTCGGATGCGACCACATGGATAGCGCACGAGGTTCTGCCGTCCCCCGGGAACTCACAGGATTTATAGCGTTACACACAGACTTGTCCACAGATTTTGTGGATAAGTTCAGCATGAAAACACAAGGCTCATCTTAAAAAAAGTCAGGTGGTTACTGGGTTTTATAGTAGTAGAAGGGGGAAAAGGAGAGTGGCGCGTCAAGGTTATATTTTGATTTTATCCACAGAAGAAACAGAACTTGGTATAACACAACAGCATGTCATTGTAGCAGATAAAAATGAAAAAAACAGACTTGTTTTTTATTTTTTTCTTCCGGACTGACGACAGCCTTCTCATGACAAGATACCCTGGTGTTTCGTGTTGCCAGCACCCCAATTCTCTGCCTCCGGGACAAACAAAGTACACATGGTAACCACGCCCTGACCTTAGTTTCTGGTTCGCTACAGGGTTGACAATAAGTGGTAATCCCCTTACATTTCCCATTCATCAGAGACAGCGGAAATCTCCATGTCGTTAAATCAAGTCAATCGCCTAACCCTCAGTTCCCTCATCATCCTTCACAGCTTAATGATGAATGATGTCAGTCAATATCTGTGGGGAAAATGCCGCCCGGTTATGGACACAATAAACGCCTCTAAATGTTGAACCCTAAAAAGCTTAGTTTTTGTACGTATCACGCGTTATGCACGGTATCCAAGCGATCTTGGATGACGAGCGGCGCTGGATTGGTATTTTGATTTTACAAGCGTCGTTTAGATACGTTTACCCTGACAGTTATAGAGGACCAGTCTGGTTTTGCATTACTGGGTTCTGAGCCAGGCCAGTGCGGTATGCGCAACGCGTTCTGGAATTTCCATGGGCAGCATATGCGTACCGGGAAGCGCTATGCTTTCGATAGCATAATGTTTTTTCATATAATGTCTATCCAACCGATCCACAACACTGCTTTTCTGGCCATAAATTAAAACCGCTGGCACACGTAACAACCCTTTATAGCGAGGCAAGGTATGCGGCAAGGTGCGATAAATGTGGTATTCGATATGGCGCTCAAAGGCAAGCGCGTAGCCTTCTTGCGTCTGAATCAAACCATGATCCACATAATCTTCCCTGCATGCCTGGCTAAAGGTCTGGAATAAGGGTCTCTCCTCCAGATATTGCAATACTTGCGCACGGTGTTGCCAGTGGGTACGCCGCCCTTTGGTGCGATAAGCCGGTGTCACACGGTCAATAATGCCCAAGGCCTTTGCCAGTTTTACCATGCTGGATTTGAAACGTCCTATCAACGGTGCATCGATCATAATGACGGCTTTGATTAAATCCGGTCGTTCAATCGCTGCGACCAGACTCAAAATACCACCCAGAGAATGGCCCATCGCAATCAGGGGAAGTGCGGCCTGGCGTTGGATATTATCAATGAGCTCATCAACCAGAGTATGCCAATTGTCCGTGACCGGAAAACGGGGATCGTGACCTATTTTCTCAATCCAGCACAGATCATGCTCAAGTGCCAACTGGTTGAGCATTTGACGATAACAGGGTGCCGGGAAGCCATTACCATGAGCAAAATGAATCAGCTGCCTCTCGTTCATTGGCGTACCAGTTTGTTACCCGCACGTTTGTTCACCAGTACCGCATAACTGAAATACACCGCAATCAAAATGATGGCCAATAATCCGGCCGGTTTTCTGAGCCAACCCGTTGTTATGCTAAATAGCGTCAGAAAAAGTTGCGGTGTCACTGCCACCATCATAAGGCGAACGCTTTGTGTATAGCTGAGGGAAAAGCGGAATATCACCTGCGCGGCGAGTTGCCCCATCATAGAAACCATTAAAATCAGGAAAAGATAAATACCAAAGATCAAAGTGAAAATCATTGGCCAGGCAACGATGGCCGCAAGCCAGCGCAATAAGGTAATGTGCGCAGATTCCATAATCATATCTCCGGTCAGGGTGCCGGTTACATCGGGAGGAAAAATAATTTCCCCACTGACCGGTTCGACCATCCCCAGCTCTGGCAGTGCCTTATCAAAGGGAAAATAGACACTGAGGCTGTTTTCCCTAATGAGTATGCGCAAGTCAGGATATTGTTGTACATCAAAGCCCTGGATTTCACCGGTCGTATCAATAATCAGCTCCGCTTGGCCGCGTGCGTTTTTTTGCACCCAGGGCATGGGTTGATCAAATTGCACCAGTCCATTTTCTATGGGCGTTGGCGGTATGGCCTGCAATGGATGCAGAATATCCTGCACATAAAATCGGTCCAGGGCGACTATAATTTTCAGACTGGGCGGCAACGTAAATAACAAAGTCATAATCAACAAATACCGAATCCCCAGGCCCTGCCAGCGTTTGTATACATCAACATACAAGCGGCTGCTGTAAAAACTCATCCCCAATGCCTGCCAGATCGAATAATGGGGCTCGTCTATTTTGCGTACGCCCTGCCGGTCTTTTTTCATGCTTTCCCCACTAAACGACGTCCGGTCACCGGATCAAATAAATGGATTTTCTCCGGTGGCAATTTAATAGCAAAGCGTTGCTCTGGCAAAAGAGTATCGGCCTCTACTCTGAGCAGTACTGATGATGACCATCCATCGCAATGCAGGCGTAATAATTTATCAGAGCCCATATCCTCGACAAAATCGATAGAGGCTGCAAAATGCTGTTCGTCTGGCGTCGCTATCGCCAGGTGTTCGGGGCGAATCGCTACTCTGACCCGCTCACCATCCTGACCGTAACAAGCCGTAAGCCGCACACGACTGCCGCTGTTAAAGCGCAAGCCTCTCCCCCCCTCTTCCAATATGGCATCACATTCATTTAAGGGATAATGACCAATAAATCCGGCCACAAACAGAGAGGCAGGCTGTGCATACAGGGTGGCCGGCGGGCCAATTTGTTCGATTTTCCCCTGATTCAAGATTAAAATCCGATCCGCCATCGTCATGGCTTCTGTTTGATCATGGGTGACATAAAGAAAAGTGGTTTGCAGCTTTTGATGGAGTTTTTTAATTTCCATACGCATCTCACTGCGCAGCTTGGCATCCAGATTCGACAGGGGCTCATCAAATAAGAAAACAGCAGGCGAGCGCACCATCGCTCGCCCCATGGCAACACGCTGGCGTTGCCCACCCGAGAGATCGCTCGGTTTTCGGGATAAAAAAGCTTCTATTTGTAATAATTGGGCAGCCTGTTGTACGCGCTGCTGAATTTCTTTTTTTGGCACTTTGCGAATTTTCAAGGCGTAGGCCATATTATCAAAAACACTCATATGCGGATACAGGGCGTAGGACTGAAAGACCATGGCCATATCCCGTTTCGCTGGCGGAATTTCATTGACACAACGCTCATTAATCAAAATTTTTCCAGCACTAAGCTGTTCCAGGCCGGCCACCAAACGCAACAACGTGGACTTGCCACAGCCGGATGGCCCCACCACGACCATAAATTCGCCTTTTTCTACCGTCAGGCTGACCCCATCCAAAATACGATGCGATGCGTAATGCTTACTGACCTGCTCCAGACAAACTGTTGCCATTAATGAATTAATCCTCGTTCAAACCAGCGTTGCAAAAGCAATACCACCAATACCGGCGGTATCAAGGCAATTAACGCAACCGTCATAATATAGTGCCATTGCGGAATCTGATCCGCAACACCCGCCAGATAGCGAATACCCATCACAATCGTGGAATAATTAGAGTCGGTTGTAATCACCAGCGGCCACAAATACTGGTTCCAGCCATATACAAATAAGATAACAAACAGAGCGGCCAGGGGTGTTTTTGACATTGGCAACAGAATATGAAAGAAAAAACGCAAGGGACCGGCACCATCCAGTTTGGCAGCGTTCACCAGATCGTTTGGAATGGTATTAAAGAATTGCCGAAATAAAAAGGTTGCCGTAGCGGAGGCCATTAATGGCAAACTCAAACCAGCATAGGTATTCATCCAGCCAAAAGCGGCTACCACCTGGAAGGTCGGTACAATTCGGACTTCAACCGGTAACATCATGGTAGCAAAAATCAGGGCAAAGGCCAGTTTTTTAGCAGGGAAAGCACAATACACCAGGGCAAAGGCAGAAAATAAGGCCAATATAATTTTACCCACCGCAATAAGCAACGCCATTAATAAGCTATTAAATAGCATTAATGCTACCGGTACGCCATCCGTTCCGGCGACACCGTGCAGCAGTACAGCTTTCACATTAACCCACAATTGTCTACCCGGCAAAAAAGGAGCGCTGCCCTGCATCAGCGTTGCGGCTTCGTTGCTGGCCGCAATCAGAGCCAGATAGAGCGGTATGCTAAAGAGCGCTATCATCACTACGATAAACGCATGCAGTACCAGTCCCTGCCACAACCGTTGTGTGCTCATTGGTAATGCACCTTTTTATCCAAAAATCTGAACTGGAGCACTGTTAACCCCATCACCATCAGCATTAAAATCACGGACTGGGCAGCAGAACTGCTCACATCCATTCCCTCAAAGCCATCCTGATATACTTTATAAATTAAGCTGGTGGTGCTGTTGGCCGGGCCACCCCGAGTCATCACATCGATAATGCCGAAAGTATCAAAAAAGGAATAAATTAAATTCATGATCAACAGAAAAAAACTGGTCGGAGCCATCATGGGAAAAATCACACTCCAAAAACGGCGCCAGCCATTGGCGCCATCCAAAAGAGCGGCTTCGCTCAATGCCTTGGGTATTCCTGCTATTGCTGCATAAAAAAAGAGAAAGTTATAGCTAAATTGTTGCCAGGTGGCTGTTAAAATAATCACCAGAAGCGCTTGTTTACTATCCACCAGATAGTTAAAATTCCAGCCAAAAACTGCCAGTAGCCGGCTCAACCAGCCTATATCCGGCTGACAAAGAAAGCGCCATAAAATGGCAGCAATAGCAGGCGCTACCGCATAGGGCCAGATCAGACAACTTTTATAAAACCATTGTCCTCTGCTGCGCCCCGCTACCAGTGCCGCCATCATCAAACCCAGACTCATCGTTAAAAAAGTCACCGAAAGCGATAAAATCAGGGTCACGCCAAACGCCTCCAGATAGGCGGGTTCCTGCAACAAATCACGATAATTCTGCCAGCCGGCGAAATGCGAATACAATCCAAACGGATCGCTGAATAATAAAGACTGATACACTGCCCGCAAGGCTGGTGTCAGGAAAAACAGCAGCGTAATGAGTATTTGTGGCAAAATAAAAGCATATGCCCAGGTTTTATGGTGTTTAAAAGCGGTCACGTGTTTCACATATCCTTCAAATATGGGGGCCGCTGCGCTTGACAACGCGGCGCAATAATTGTGTATAGATGGGCAAATTACCCGCCATCTGCACGACCGTTGTGGCGGTTAAACACGTGACCATCAAGGGCAAAATCAGCATATAGTTTTGTGTCATTTCCACAACCAGCACAATACCCGTCACCGGTGCGCGCACCGCTGCTGCAAACAAAGCGCCCATGCCCGCCACTGCGAACATACCGGGATGAATCGTGCTGTCATTGAGCATATGGTGCATAAAAAATGAAGCCAGTAGCCCAAGTAGTGTCCCCAGAGCCAACATCGGCGCAAAAATACCACCGGGAACGCCGGTAGAATAAGAAAGCATCGTCATTGCGAAACGGATAACCAATAGTAATGCCACCACCGGAAACGATGGAACATATTGCAAAGTCTGTTCAATAATATCATAACCTCCACCCACCATTGCCGGATAGGTGATGGATAGCCCGCCCACCAGCGCCCCCACCAAAAGCACAAACAGCATGCGCAAACGCCGGGGAAAGCGATCGGTCCAGTCCAGACTTTTCACCAGTGTGATATTAAAAAGCAAGCCCACCAGACCGACCACTATCCCAAAAATCACAAACAACCATAGGGATTGCAGGCTGGGAAGGGCAAAAACATCCATAGTAATCACTGCTTGAGCGCCAATAATTTTGTGCAGCATGATGGTTGCTACCACACAGCAAATAGCTGCTATCGTCATATTGGTAAAACTGGGCTTAAACTGATTGCGCATCTCTTCCATCACAAACAGGACACCGGCCAACGGTGCATTAAAAGCAACCGCCAAACCAGCGGATGCCCCGGCGGCGATCAGGGTTGAGCGGTGCATTTGACTCAAACGGGCATACTCCCCGAGCATTTCACCAATATTTCCTCCCATTTGGATCGTTGGCCCCTCACGCCCCAGTACCATTTTGGCAGAAATGGCCAACACGCCGGCAATAAATTTCACAGGTAAAAGGCGACGCCAAAAAATGGGGCGTTCCTGAACCAAGGCGCCTTCAATTTCCTGCACGCCACTGCCCGCAGCCTCTGGTGCTATACAATGCACCATCAACCAGGCGATAAAGACCATCAACATGGAGAGCAGTGCCGCTGTGAGAACCAAAGGGATACCAAGCAGGCTGGCCTGCTGGTAGCCCCAGTGCAACAGAGCGCTCATCTGGTGAATGGCCAATTGAAAACAGGAGCCAACGATACCGGTTAACAGACCCAGAATAATCGCAATGAAGTATAAAACGACAATCGGTTCTTTTCTATTCATTCAGTATATCCATCATATTAAAGATAAGTTGCAAGCCTGCCTGCTGATGCATCGATAAAATAGTTTCCGGATGGAACTGTACAGCATAAACCGGTAGACTCCGATGTGCAACCGCCATCACCACCCCATCCTCAGTTTCGGCTAATACCCTCAATGCCTCAGGAAAATTGGCTTTATCGGCATACAGTGAATGATATCGCCCAAAGGTGGCAGGCGATTGCAAACCGGCAAACAAGGGATGCTGCGTATCGAGGGTAACCGGGCTGGCTTTACCGTGTACTGGATAGGAGAGGGTTGCCAGTTTTCCGCCAAAATATTCGACGATCCCCTGCAAACCCAAACACACGCCAAACACAGGAATTGCCTTTTTCAACAGCAAAGCGAGACTATCCTGCAACTTAAAGTCACTGGGCTGCCCCGGACCAGGCGATAACACCACCAGATCATAGTTCTGCTGTTCTATAAAATCACCAAGCTTATCGTAACGCACCGTAGTCACGCTGGCTCCGCTTTGGCGGATATAATTAGCCAGGGTATGCACAAAAGAGTCCTGATGATCCAGCAAGAGTACGTTTTTACCCTGACCAGGCTGCGTCAGGCTCACCTGTCTTGCCTCTAACGACTCCTCATCACGTAATAATTCGATAAAAGCCGAAGCCTTAAGGCGGGTTTCCCGCTCCTCCGCCTCTGGTTCCGAGTCAAACAGTAAGGTGGCCCCCACCCGGACTTCTGCCAGGCCTTCGTATAAACGCACGGTGCGTAACACAAGCCCCGTGTTCAGATCGCCGTTAAAACCCAACCATCCTACCGCTCCGCCATACCAGCGTCGAGGCGATTTTTCATGGTCTTCAATAAACTGCATGGCCCAAAGCTTAGGCGCACCGGTGACGGTTACCACCCACATATGTGTTAAAAACGCATCAAGTGCATCATACGGTTCCCGCAAAATACCCTCAACATGATCCACGGTATGAATCAGTCGCGAATACATTTCAATCTGACGGCGACC
This sequence comes from Legionellaceae bacterium, assembly GCA_020831865.1. GTDB lineage: Bacteria > Pseudomonadota > Gammaproteobacteria > Legionellales > Legionellaceae > JAFIFT01. The sequence continues at coordinate 27,192 of JAFIFT010000026.1, forward strand.
AATGACCCGTACACTACCGGCCTCACAGATGCGCGACTTATCATTGCGATCCACATCAGTACACATCGTCAATTCAGACGATTCTTTTTCAGACGCCAGCAACCAGGCGATATTTTGGGCATCTTCAATCGCATCCCCCCCCCGCCGCACGGTTCCGGAGATAGGGCAGCTTTCTATGCGCTTGCCCTGGCTGCGCACATACATTTCCGGTGACGCACCCACCAGAAACTCACCCTCGCCCAGATTCATAAAAAAACCATAGGGGGCAGGGTTTTTAGCGCGCATGCGCTGAAAAAGCGTGGAGGGTTTTTTCTGGTAGGGCACATAAAAGGTTTGGCTCGGTACCACTTCAAATAAGTCGCCACAGGCAAAACGCTGTTTGGCTTCTTCCACCAAAGCGGCATACTCACCAGGTGCATGATCACAGTCCGGCCCTTCTTTTGTCTGCGACTCCCAGGGCGCATAGTCGCCAGAGCGTGACAAACCCTGCGTTGAAAGTCCCTGATAGAGGAAGTCATAGCGCCGGAGCAGAGCCGTTTCACGGCGATGGTTCACCACATAAATTTCATCAGGTAAATACAAAAGCATATCGCGCTGGTTATCCTCTCGCTTTTTGGCCTGGCGAAGGTGCTCAAACTGAAAAATTAAATCGTAGCCAAAAGCCCCATATAAACCCAAATAGTCCTCATCAGCCTTAAAAAAAGCCAACAGGCGGCGCAGAAGGGAAAAAACCGAAGCTTGTCGGCTGCGTTCTTCTTCACTGAAACTTTGCTTGCCGGGCACGATGTGTAATGCAATGGCGTCTTCGCTCTGCTCTACCAGCCGCCAGTCGGTTTGTTCCTGCAATAAGGGGGTGAGCATTTGCAAGAGTAATTTGCCCCGTGCATTGAACGCCTCGAGCATGACTTCAACCTTGCGGGCGCGAATAGCCAGTGGTGGATTGACAAAGCCAATATCCCAACAGGTATAACGACCCGGATACTCAAAGCTTGAAGCAAATAAGGCTCCGCGTTGAGCATCGAGACGTTCAATCAGGGGATCAATGGCATCCGCATAGGGCAGCTGCTGTTCATCATAGTGAACCAGTAGCCCTGCGGCTGTTTTATATTGCTCGATCATGAAAAGCACTCCCTAAACAGTAAGCAAGACGCAACATATCAGTGGCACGCCCTCTCTGGTATCTGGGGCGACGCCTGTTGTGGACAAGGTTCGGAGCATCAAAAACAACGGCCATACCCGCGCTATCCTGAGATACTAATTATCTCCCTGGCTGGCATCCTGATCCAGCGTTTGCAAAAAGGCAAGCTTGCTGCGAATTTTTTGCTCCAATCCCCTGTCTACCGGTTGATACCATTTGGTTTTTGGCATACCTTCCGGAAAATAATTCTCACCCGCCGCATAGCCATGTGGTTCATCATGCGCATAGCGATAACCTTGTCCATAGCCGGCGGATTTCATTAAACGGGTGGGCGCATTGCGCAACGGCAAGGGCACTTCCCGGCTCTGATCTTGCGCCACCCAGGCTCTGGCTTTATTATAAGCCAGGTAACCGGCATTACTTTTCGCAGCTACTGAGAGATAAATCACGGCCTGAGCCAATGCCAACTCCCCTTCCGGGGAGCCAAGACGATCCATGGTCATTGCCGCGTCATTGGCGATTTGCATGGCTCTTGGATCAGCCAGACCAATATCTTCCCAGGCCATCCGGATAATACGCCGGGCCAGGTACTGCGGATCCACCCCACCATCAAGCATCCGGCATAACCAATATAAGGCCGCATCAGGGGCAGAACCACGTACAGACTTATGCAAGGCGGAAATCTGATCGTAAAAGTACTCTCCTCCCTTATCAAAACGACGGGCGGAAGACGCCAGAAACGCATTCACCTGTTCACCACTGAGCGTTTGAGTGTCGGTAAACGCATTCGCGAGTTGTTCCATGGCATTGAGCAAACGGCGGGCATCGCCATCCGCATAATGACACAAGGTCTCTTGCGCTGCGTCACTTAAGCTCCAGGGCGGTTGCAAAGTCGCCATCGCCCGCTGAAGCAAAACCTGTAAATCCGCTGCTGACAAGGCATGCAGAGTATAAACCTGTGCCCGTGATAACAAAGCATTATTGACTTCAAAAGAAGGATTTTCGGTAGTGGCACCCACAAAAACCAACAGGCCGGATTCGGTAAAAGGTAACAGGGCATCCTGCTGCGCTTTGTTAAAACGATGGATCTCATCAATAAATAACAGTGTACGCCGATGTGCGGACAAATGATCCTGAGCCAGCTTTACTGCCGCCCGTATTTCTTTTACTCCATCCAAAACCGCCGACAGGGCAATCCATTCACAGGAAAAGGCCGCCGCAGACAGGCGCGCCAATGTGGTTTTCCCCACGCCAGGCGGCCCCCAAAAAATCATGGAATGCGCTTTACCGGAGGCAAAGGCGCGCTGCAGGGCTTTACCTTCACCGAGCAGATGCTGCTGGCCTATCACATCCTGCCAATGCTGCGGCCGTAATCGCTCCGCTAAAGGAGCATGTTGGGTGGCTTCCTCCTTCATTGACGAATCACATCGACCCCGCGCGGAGGCTTAAATTGAAATAGCCGCGCCGGTAAAACCGGGTTGGACTTAATCTGATAAAGCTTAACACGGGTTTCCTGTCCCAGGTGGTCATAGAGCACCAGACCTGTCAATTGATTAGCTTGGAAAATCATTTTGATGCGCTGAAAGTTAGCTTCCGGTGAACGGGCTTTCAAATCGAATACCCGCTTATTGGCCGAACCCGATCCTTTTACGATAAAATCCCGTTTGACGGTATCATCTACCCCACTTAAAAATAAAGCCGGCGTCCCGCCAATCCCTTTTTCCTGTTTTTTGACCGTGACCTGCTCCAACTCGATATCGTAAACCCATAACTGCTTGCCATCAGCAACAATGCGCTGTGCCATAGGGGATTTGGTATCCCAGCGGAACTTACCCGGTCGTTTTAAGGCCATTGTCCCTTGAGAGCGCGACACTTCTCTTCGATCAGCTGTCACCACCTGTTTAAAACTGGCCTGCATACTTTTCATAGCCTGCAGGCGCTGTTGCAAATCATCTGCGGCATCCTGCGCCCAGCTGGTACTGATAGCCAGAGATACTATGGCAGCCGCCATCCATGTCCGCATTAACATTTTATGTCTCATCATTCCACCCAAACTATCCATGGTCAACCTGCGTCAGCAACACATCCCGTAGCCCACCTTCCAGCGGACCCACAATTCCCGTACGCTCCATTTCCTCAATCAGGCGTGCGGCCCGATTATAGCCAATTTTCAAACGCCGCTGCACCGCGGAAATACTGGCTTTGCGGGTTTGCAGCACAAATTCCACCGCCTCGTCATAGAGCGGATCATGGTCTTCCGTATCACCTTTGGCATCTTCCGCCGCTAGCAAGGGATCACTGCCATCCCCAGAAAACTGTGTAATTTCTTCAATATATTCCGGCTCCCCTCGGGCACGCCAGTCATCGGCGATACGGTGTACTTCCTTATCATCCACAAAAGCTCCATGCACACGCAGAGGTGCCCCACTTCCTGGAGCTAAATAGAGCATATCACCGTGCCCCAGGAGCTGATCCGCGCCTTGTTGATCCAAAATAGTACGAGAGTCAATTTTAGAAGACACCTGAAAAGAGATGCGCGTTGGAATATTGGATTTAATCAAGCCGGTCAAGACATCAACCGACGGTCTTTGGGTCGCTAAAATCAGGTGGATACCCGCTGCTCTGGCCTTTTGTGCGATACGGGCGATCAATTGCTCCACTTTTTTACCCACTACCATCATCATGTCGGCTAATTCGTCAATGATCACCACCACAAAGGGTAATTTTTCCAACTCTGGTGCGGACTCGCTCATCCCATCAGAAGGCTTCCACAATGGATCCGTCAGCGGTGTCCCCGCTTTCTGCGCATCGGTTAGCTTGACATTATAACCACTGATATTACGGACACCCAGGGCGGCCATCAGGCGATAGCGTCGTTCCATTTCGCCCACACACCACCGCAAAGCACTGGCCGCTTCTTTCATATCGGTTACAACCGGACACAGCAAATGTGGAATACCATCATAAACGGACAATTCCAACATTTTCGGATCCACCATAATCAAACGCACCTCTTCCGGAGAGGCTTTGAAAAGAATGCTGAGGATCATGGCGTTAATACCCACGGATTTCCCTGAGCCTGTCGTGCCCGCCACCAGTAAATGGGGCATCTTGGCCAAGTCGACCACCATCGGATCACCGGCAATATCTACCCCCAGTGCCAACGCGAGCGGCGAATGGGCCTGCTGATAGACTTCCGTGGTTAAAACCTCGGACAAACGTACCATATCCCTTTGCTGATTGGGCAATTCTATTCCCACCACAGTTTTTCCCGGAATAATTTCCACCACACGCACACTGGTTACCGACAGAGAGCGAGCCAGGTCTTTTGCCAGTCCGCTGAGTTTACTTACCTTAACCCCGGCAGCCAGTTGCAGTTCAAAGCGCGTAATCACCGGCCCGGGATGCACAGCGACCACATCGGCCTGAATCCCAAAATCCAACAGCAGCTGCTCCAGTTCCCGTGACATGCTTTCCAACTCCTGGGTGCTGTATCCTCCCAGACTTTTTTTGGCCAATCCCTTGTCCAGCAGACTGAAAGGCGGCAATCCTCCCTGATGGGCCAGCTTCGTTTTGCGTGTTTTTTTTCCTGAAAGGGGGGGCTCACTCGCTTCTGATAATACCGGCAACGCATCGGTTTTGGCTTCCGCTTGCTTTTCGTTCTTCACCCGAATCAAGGCTCGGGGTTGAGGACGCTTACTCTTGACAGGCCGGAGGGCTTGCCGATGTCGAAACCATATCAGGCTTCGTTCACTAAGTTGGCGCAAGGCCAACACAACGCTACGCACCAAAACCAAAGCATAACGGCCCAACAGTTCGACAAAACGAACCCAGGATAAGCCCGTCAGCCAGGTTACCCCCACCAAAAAAAGCGCCAATAAAATTAACGTGGCCCCTTGCGGGTTAAAAACCGACACCAGTGCCATGGATACCGTTTCCCCGACCACACCGCCTGCGGTATGCATGGCGATATAGCCGCTTTGTGGCTGTTCCAGGCTCAAAAGCGCACAGCCACCCAGTAACACCAGGACCAAACCAAGGCTCCGCAGCAGTAAGGCCGGTTTACTGGCCAGTTTCAGGAAGCGGTGATCCTGCAGGATCATCCAGGCCACAAAGGCCACTCCAATCGGTAGAATATACGCCATAAAACCATAAAACCAATACAGTGTATCAGCAATAAACGCCCCGACCTGTCCTCCGGCATTGATGATCCCCCCCTGCGAGGCACTTTTGTGAATCCAGGATGGATCAGTACTGTGATACGTTGCCAAAGACAAGATCACAAAAAGAGCAGCGCTCAAAATTAAAATAAAGGCCCCTTCGCTGAGGCGCTTCACCATAAATGAGGGTAATTCTGCTTTATTCCGACCTGATTTTTCAGTTTGTGTTTTAGTCATAGCCACTTTAAATACATTTCAATTTATCATACCATGGGTCATCTTATCACATCTAAGCAGGATGACTGAACCATGGCAACCCCCCAACACCACTCACTTATCATACTAGGCTCCGGGCCTGCTGGCTATACCGCCGCCGTTTATGCTGCCCGCGCCAATCTCCATCCTGTCATCATCACCGGTATGCAGCCCGGAGGCCAATTGACAACCACCACAGACGTTGATAATTGGCCGGGTGATCCAGAGGGATTGACGGGGCCGGCGTTAATGGAACGCATGCAACGCCATGCCGAACGATTTGATACGGCGGTGATTTTTGATCACATTCAACGCGTTGAATTGGAAAAACGTCCTTTTATTTTACACGGCGACAGTGAGACCTATAGCTGTGATGCGCTGATTATCGCCACCGGCGCCTCCGCTCGATATTTGGGCCTGCCCTCCGAAACGGCGTATCAGGGACGGGGTGTATCGGCCTGTGCGACTTGTGATGGCTTTTTCTATCGTAATAAAACGGTTTGTGTGGTTGGTGGCGGTAACACTGCTGTGGAAGAAGCCCTGTATCTTTCCAACCTGGCCCAGTCCGTCACCCTGATTCACCGCCGAGAAACTCTGCGGGCTGAAAAAATTCTGCAAGATAAATTATTTGACAAAGCCGCCAATGGTAACATTACGCTGCTCTGGCATCATGTCCTGGAAGAAGTCTTAGGTGATGGGAAGAAAGTCACTGGTATTCGTACCCGAAATGTACTCACTCAGGAAATACATCCACTCGAGCTGGATGGTGTCTTTATCGCTATTGGACACGATCCCAATACCGGGATTTTTCGCAATCAATTACAAATGCGTGAGGATGGATATTTAGTGGTGCGTTCCGGACTGGAAGGCATGGCCACCGCTACATCCATTCCCGGGGTATTTGCCTGTGGTGATGTTACCGATCACGTCTACCGGCAAGCCATTACTTCGGCGGGACAAGGATGTATGGCCGCACTTGACGCAGAAAAATTCCTCGATGGATTAGGAGCATAAAACTTGCGGGCACAAGGTACAGAACCGGATGACTACTATTTCCCGGCCGCAGAGCGTGCCGACAAACAGGGTTTACTGGCCATTGGCGGTGATCTGGCTCCGACGCGAATTCTTGCCGCCTATCACCGGGGCATTTTTCCCTGGTTTGAGCCTGGCTGCCCGGTGTTATGGTGGTGTCCTGATCCCCGCCTTGTCTTATACCCCCAGGATTTCAAGTGCCATCGCAGTCTGCGACAATCGTTGCAAAAATCCTATCAGCTTACCGTCGATACCGCTTTTGCCGAGGTCATACATTTGTGCGCCACGGCAAACCAGCGAGAAAATCAGACCTGGATTAGCTCCGCCATGCAACACTCCTATTGCCAATTGCATGAGATGGGCTATGCCCACTCCGTTGAAGTTTGGCGCGAGGAAAAATTGATTGGTGGTTTGTATGGCCTGGCGCTGGGGCAAGCCTTTTTTGGAGAATCCATGTTTCACCTGGCGCCGGATGCTTCCAAAATTGCCTTATATGAATTATGCCAACTGGCGCAAAAATGGCAATTTCATTTTATAGACTGCCAATTGCCTAATGCGCACCTGCAACGATTAGGTGCCGTTTTACTGCCCCGAAAAGCCTTTCTCTATCGACTGCAACAAAGTCTTGCCCATCCAACGCACATCGGGAAATGGCGCCTCACACTCTGCTGACCAACTCCCCATGGCACCCGCTTTTTAAGCCACTTGATTTTAATTTACGAAAGCTACCGCATAAACAATTGCCTTTAAAAACTAAATCGTGCAGAATAACTGCTTTTTAGACGTCACTTGAGGACCCATGGCAAAAGAAGATCATATTGAAATGAATGGCACGGTGATTGATACCCTGCCCAATACCATGTTTCGAGTAGAACTGGAAAATGGCCACATCGTAACCGCCCATATTTCAGGCCGAATGCGCAAAAATTATATCCGCATTTTGACCGGAGACAAGGTAAAAGTTGAATTAACGCCTTATGACTTAAGCAAGGGGCGCATTACCTTCCGCGATAAAAACTGAAACCAAAGCTGCGCTATTGCGCGGACGGAACACATGCTATTTGCAAATCGGTCTCTCTATCGGGCTGTCTGAGCATAAACGTCCGCAATAATACTCTCTACCTGCCTGCTGTCCACACTCGGCCTGGACACCTCAGCTGATAGCACCTGCTGATGCAGCATTTGGTGATAACTCTGGTACCCTTCTTTTAAATAGGCAAATTGTGACGAGGATACGTAGTTGCGCAGATATAATTGCCGCAACCAGCTATACGTATTGCTGTAGCGGGCAAACTGTGGCTCTCGCCTCGCTAATACCAGATATTGCAGGAGAAACTCTATATCGAGCAAACCACCGTGTTGACGTTTAATCTCCTTATTATCCTCAGAAAAACCAATCTTGTCCCGCATTGCCAAGACACTGCTTTGTAGGCTGGCCGGGTCGCGCTCCAAGGCTATCACACTTTGTTTCAGTTGATACAGCGCCTTGCGAAAGACACGATCTCCGGAAATAACCCTGGCTTTTAACAGGGCTTGATGTTCCCAAACCCATGCCTGATTAAACTGATACCCAACAAAGGCATCAAGACGGCTGACCAGCAAACCTGCCGACCCGGAGGGGCGCAAACGGGTATCTACCGAATACAGCACACCATCCTGACCACGCATCGTTAAGAAATGTAATATTTTTTGGCTTAAGCGTGTCGCCAAAAACTCAAGTTTGACGGGTAGCCGGTGCAGAAAGACAATATCCACATCCGAATCATAATTCATCTCGCGACTACCGGCCTTACCGTAGGCAATGACCGCAAATCGAGACGGAGCCGGCAATAGCTCGGGAAAACGCTGCCCCATTTGTGAGCAGACCCTTTGGCTCGTCCGATCTACAATGACCTGAGCCAGATCGGCAAGGAAACGTCCTACCTGTAAGGCATTTACCCGACCTTTCATTTCTGAGCGGGCAACCATCAACCAGGCTTTCAGCTTGAACTGGCGTAGATAAGCCTGAAACTGCTCATCATCAGCACAATCGTGCAGTTTACGACTCAACTCCGCCTCCAGTTGCTTGCGCGACCAAGGGCGCCACTCAGGTTGGGTATCAACCAGCGTCTCAAGTAAAAAAGGATGTTGGATCAGAAGCTTACTAATAAATGGACTGTGTTCAAACCATTCCAGAACCTCCTGTAAGACCGTAATATTTTCTGCAAATAAGGCCAGATACGCACTGCGCCCGACAATTTTCTCCAACAGATGGATTGCCTGTAATAACAACTGATCCCCGTTCGCCCGACCTTTTAAAGACCATAATAAAAGGACCATAAAACGATCAAGCCGCATCTGTGCGGTTTGCCCCGTACGTCTTACTCTTGCAGAATTTTTAAAGGATTGAAGCAGAGAAAAGCAACGCTCGGCGTTACTAAAATTGAGGGCGACAAGGCTGTTGATAGCCATCTCTTTTTCCACATGACCAAGCCAAAGATTGTGGAGTTGCCGAAAAATCGTCCGCTGCTCATCCTCAAATACCGCACCATCGCGCAAAACCGATTGAAACAATTGACTGACAATGCGCTGGTATTGCTCCAGACGTTCCAAAAGCAGGCTGACATCAGAAAATTGCATTAAAGCCGCGATTTGCGCCCGTTTTTTACTATCTTGCGGTAACCGATGGGTTTGCTGATCCTCTTGAATTTGCAGGGCATTTTCAAGTTTTCGATAAAATAAATAGCTTTGCAACAGGACCTGGTGGCGATCAAGGAGCCCCTCACGAGCCAGACAGCCGATGGCCAGGACGACATTTCGCTGGCGAATGGATAATAAGCGTCCGCCACGAATCAACTGCACATTCTGAATAATAAATTCGATTTCCCGAATACCGCCGGTTCCCCGTTTGATATCATCAAGCCTGGGTTGATGCGCCAACTCACGTATAATCATACTTTTCATACTGCGCAGAGCTTCTATCACCGAATAATCAACGTAGCGTCGGTAGACAAAGGGCAGGAAGATCCGGTCAAACCAGGGGGCTTTTTTGGGGCCAAGCACTCGTGCTTTTACCATTGCATAACGTTCCCAGTCCCGCCCCTGTTCCTGATAGTAAGTTTCCATTGCCGCTAACGACATGAGCAAAGGGCCGCTCTCCCCAAAAGGACGCAAACGCAAATCCACCCGAAACACAAACCCATCTGCCGTATTATCCTGTAACAATTGCACAAATCGTTGTATTGTCAGGGTATAAAAGTGTTGGATATCCACCACGGTCGGACCATGAGTCTGGCCACTTCCATGATAGGTAAAAATCAAATCAACATCTGAAGAAAAATTCAACTCCCGCCCGCCCAGCTTGCCCATGGCAATCATATACAACTCTGCCTGGCATTGCCCATAGCGCTGATGTAATTCCTGCTGACAAAAATTCAGAGCATGCCACAAAAGACATTCAGCGCAGTCAGACCATTGCTCTAGTGTATTTTGCGTATCGGAAAGCCCTGCCCATTCTCTGACACACAGGCGAATCAGGTGTGTATTACGAAATCGGCGCAATGCGCGCCCATAATTGCTGAACGACTGCGATGGGTCAATCGCCATCAGCTCCCGGTCATAATCATCGCGGGTCAACGCTTCCCAATCATGGTCTGCCAACAAAGCCTGGAGTAGCGCGCTGTGGCGTCGGATAAACGCACTGGATTCCAACAGCAGACAAATACTGTCGCGATAGGGGTGCGCCATATAAGCCGCAAGTCCAGCATTCTGTAATATCGATATAGCAGTGGTATCATCCATTCTGTTACGCTCCCCTGTGCGCTGTGACATACATCCCGTATGCAGCTTTGCAGCACTCTCCTCTGCAACCATCAGCACGCAAAATATATTCCTGTATTCCGCAAAGCAGCTCGCAAAAGCTGACTTTTTTATATTATACTGAAATCATTCCTGTTAAGACACGGACGAATCCAAATGTCTACTGCCATCAAAACTCTTTTCGCAGCACTTTTGCTTTTGCAAACCCATATCTCCCGAGCCGAACCGCTGGAAATTATGGTGAATGGCGACGCCGCGCCCTATGTAATGATGACTGGAAATAATGTTTTTCATGGTTTTGATATTGATATGATGCTCTATCTTTGTAAAGTAATGAACAGGGAGTGCAGCTTCCGCTCAGCACCGTTTGATCAGATCATTAATGCGGTTGCAACAGGCGCAGTTCAACTGGCGGTAAGTGGTATAACCATTACCCGCGCCCGTGCGGATCGGGTTAATTTTACTCAACCCTATTTACCCAGTCTCTGCTCCTATTTGGGCAAAAGTAACATAAGGGGTGTGGACCCGAACCTGTCCTTTCTCGAACAACAACGATTCGGCATTGTCTCAGGTACTATTTTTGGTGATATTATTCGCTCAAGCGGTGTGACTAACGCCCGCATCACTACCTATAACGACACACATACGCTCATTGATGCCCTGTATCGCGGCAACATCAGCCTGGTTCTGCTCGATAAACCTTCTGCGCTGTACTGGCAAGCACGAGGCAAAGGTACCTTTACCATCGTAGGCAAGCCCTTTCCCTGTGGCCTGGGGATGGCCATTGCCGTTAACCCTCAAAATACCAGCCTGTTAAATGAATTAAATCACGCTATCACCCAGTATGCCCGCTCGGAATTATACCAGACACACAGGCGACTCTATATGAGCGGAGAAATCTCTGAGCACCCCATTACCTCAATGGGGGCAAGCCCGAAATATCCAGCCAGTTGACAAAGAGTTAGAGCAAGCATTCTACTGATTGAATCCATTTAAGATTCTTACCAGGTTCAGTGATGGCGTATCTGGGGGGTTACACAAAATAAAAAGCCAGGGCAATGCCCTGGCTTGCAGTCATCCTGCAGAACGTCCTGTTCTGCCATCGTCCCTGATTCAGCAATTCCCTCTGCTGCCAAATCCATTTGTTATGCTCTAAGTCCTGTAGAGCACAGTTAAACAATAGCAAAGCAGATGGACTGGCACAAGCCTAAAAAATACCAGTACGCGGCATGCTGATGAACACGACTACAAAAATAAGTGTTATTTATCATGATGCTGGTATTTTGCCACCCTTTTACCCTTCCTGTTTAGCCTGTTTTCTTCGTTGATATTGAGAGATCTCTTGGATTTAAAAAGGAAATGTCTACCACTGTTCTTTACACCGCATCCAGTTTTTTATGAAACAATCTATTTTGAAATTTAAACTGTCAACCTGAGCAAAGTAACCGCCCTCTTGAATCAAGCACACCAGCATTCCATGAACCTCATTTGCCTTGCCACTAAAGAAGCCATGGTAAGAAAAATTAAGCCTTTTAGATTTATTTATATGCACAAAGAATAGGTAATGGTAAAATATGCGTTTTATAACATAATCGCAAGGATTAAATGATGAGCATTACAAGAAGTTTAGAAACCCTTCTTGATGATATTTTTTCAATCAATACATTAATTTCAAAGCACAGCTTTGAATTGGATAATTTTTTTTCTGCTTATGGTGTAAATGGGGATGATGACCTTGGCACTGCATTGCAAAGCGCTGCAAAAGGCGTTGGTAAACCACTAGCCGCGAGTGGTATAGCTTTAGCCGTAAGTCTCGGATCAATCATTGCAGCTGCCATCACTACAGCATTAACTCCAATTGTACTTATTTACGCCATATTTTCATTTAACTTTGATTCAATACCCAAGCTGTTTGTATACGGTCTTCTCACCCCCATTATTGCGGTTGCTGCTGCGGCTATCAGTGTTTGTAGTCTGTTATTTGCCACAATGTCACTTATACTCCACACGACTAAATTAGCGGTTCGCGGTATCATCAGCATTCGTGAGTCGGCAGTTTCGTTCTTTCAAGGATTGTGCCAAAATAATTCTAATGAAGGCGATACAGCGAATAAAAATGTCGAGCAGCAGGGTTGTATAATCTCGTAGATGAGAAAACGAATCAGGTTCAATACCTGATTCGTTATATAATGTGAGTTGGCACCTCTGAATCAATGGATGACCAATTCATGCAGGCCTGTGGCTTACGCTGAATATCCTCTGTATGCCGCGGCACGTCACAGGCGGGGGGAAATGGCCAACAGGCCATAGGCGTGAGTGATAAGAATACTTGCATTCCAAGCACGCTTTGGGTAGCTTATCTGTATTTGATATTATTGAGAGACCAGCCATGAGCAGCGAAGAACAGCACGCAAAAAAAGACAAACATCTGGTGATCGACTGGCTAATCGAACACTTTCCTCATGCTTTCTTTAAAAAAGCTAAGCAAATCAAGCCATTGCAAATTGGTATTTTTGATGAAATCCTCGCATTTTATGAGCGCCTGGAACATCCTCCCTTCAGTAAAAAGGCATTGCGCGAAGCACTGAACTATTACAGCTCGTCACCAGCCTACCTGAATTGCCAGAAAGTAGACACGGCACGTGTTGATTTATACGGTAATGAAGTTGATATAGTCACCGCTGAACAGGCCAAATACGCCTGGCAAAGGTATCAACAACGCTATAACGGCAAGGGTAGCGAAAAACCCACCGCAACAGACACGAAAAAAACAGGCTAATTTAAAGCACAGTATAGAAACAGCGCCCGCCAAATCCAGCAATGTCAGGTGATTTCGCTCCCGCCGGTAACGTACTGGAACGAACACCCGGCATTGAACTCACCCCGTCTCTCCGTAGTGCTTTCATGCGATCACTCAGGCGCCTTTCCTGGCAGCCATCAGATAATTCACGGCGACCCGCGACGTCAGGCGGGCTTGATGCGTAAAGGGGTGATAGGTCAAACCTCGTAAGTCCACCAACTCCAGCTCGCAATCCCGCAACAGAGAAGCCAACTCGGATGGTTTTATAAACCGCTTAAAATCATGAGTTTGGCGCGGTAATAAGGCTAAGAGATATTCAGCCGCTACAATCACTTCCGCATAGGCTTGCAGGGAACGGTTGATCGTGGACAAAAATAACCAGCCTCCATCTTTCAGTAAGCGGGCACAGTGCTCGATAATTAATTTAGGTTCGGCAACATGTTCCAACATTTCCATACAACAAATCACATCAAAAGGCTCTTCAACCAACTCCTCTACCGGTGAACAATAATAGTCAATCGACAGTTGCTGTTGCTCAGCATGCGCTTTTGCCGCTGCCAGTGCGGCAGGTTCAATATCGACAGCCGTGACGCAGGCACCCTGTTTTGCCAGTGCTTCACTGAGAATCCCTCCTCCGCAACCCAGATCAAGTACGCGGGCGTTTTTCAAAGGCCGGTGCTGCTGCACAAAAGCCAAACGTGCCGGATTAATGGCATGTAGTGTCCGCAAAGGCCCGGATGGATCCCACCAATCCTGAGCATGTTGCGCAAATTTTTCTTTTTCCAGAGGATCAACGGTTGATGTGTTCTTCATAAGCAGTTAAGAGGTCAAGAGGTTTAAAGAAATGTAACACTTTTGGATTCTGAATAAAACTGACATTATAGGGATGCTCGGCAATCAGACAGGGCAACGCCGTAAAATCAGCTACCTTTTCCGCCAAACGGCCAAATAAGATCAGCGTAATATCGGGACGTTGCTGTGCCAGCTGTTGCAACATACTTTGCATAAAAGGTAGCCAGATTCGGGTGTCACGCGCGACCTGTTGACGCCGAAACACCAGCGATGCATTCAGTAATAAAAAGCCTCGCCGTAGCATTCCCTGAAAAAATGCGGAACCATCTTGCCAGAACCCGCTTTTATCCAATCGCGCAATCGCCTCTTGTGAAAAATCATCCCGCAGTGCCCCCTGCGCATGCAACAGCATTTTGATGAAATTGCGCAGCGAGGTCGCCCGATTAACAGCCGATGACATCCCCTTGGCCGACCACAGGTCACCTACCGCCGCATCCCAAAAGGCATAGCCATTGGCGGAGGCCGCACGGGGATAAGGTGACTCACCCAACAGAATAAATCGCGTATCCTGTAGTGGTAGAGAAAAAGCCGCCAGCATACGCTCAAAACCGGGTAACCAATGCGGCGCTCCCTTCAACTCCCGCCAATACGCAGGCTCAATGGTAGCGAGCGCTTTTTGCAACAGCGGATGCCATTGTGGGTGGGTGTTTTTTATCCATTCATCCTGCATAAAAGTAACCAAGCCTATCTTGCGACAATTGCTAAATTGCGCTAGTGTAATCTCTTTCTGCTTTGGATGTAAGATTAATGAGAATGGAAAAGGATTTTATTGACGCTATCCATGCCAAACACCATGAAATGGTAGCGCAGTTGCATCAACTTTGCCGAATAAATTCCGGGAGTGATAATCTGGCCGGTCTGCAACACATGACCACAGAACTGCAACAGCTTTTTGCACCATTGGCCGATGAAGTACAGATTCACCAACCGCCAAGCGACTCAATTATCAGTATGCAGGGGAAAACCGTTGCACGGCAGTGCGGCCAACATCTACTACTAAGAAAACGCCCCGAACTCAAAAGACGCATTCTACTAACCGGCCACATGGACACCGTTTTTAATGCTGACCATCCGTTTCAAAGCCTGCAATATCTGAACGATAATACCCTCAATGGCCCTGGGGTTGCGGATATGAAAGGAGGCCTGTTAATCATGTTCCATGCCTTGCAGCAATTTGAACAGCTCCCATGCGCCCGGCAAATCGGCTGGGATGTTCTGATTAATTCCGATGAAGAAATTGGTTCACCAAGCTCTGCGGCGCTGATGGATGAATTGGCCCCCCGCTGCCAGGCGGGCCTGGTCTATGAACCGGCGCAAACCCCGGAAGGGACCCTGGCTAAAAATCGCAAAGGCTCCGGTAAGCTCACTCTGGTTGCGACAGGACGCGCCGCCCACGCCGGCCGTGCATTTTATGAAGGCCGTAATGCAATTTGCTATATGGCTCCCCTGATCACGGCTATTCATGCCCTGAATGGAGAACGCGAAGGGGTCACCATTAATGTCGGTAAAATAGCCGGTGGCGAGGCCTTGAATATTGTCGCGGAGAACGCGGTCATACAGCTGGATATTCGCATCAGTGACCCTTCGGATGAGCATTGGGTCCGCTCCCAACTGGACAAGATAGTCAATGCCCATCACCAGCCGGACTACCAGCTGGACATTCATGGCTGCTTTGCCCGTCCGGTGAAACGGGTCAATAGAGCAACGGAACGCTTGTTTCTGCGTATCCAGCACATCGCACAACGCCTGGGGCTGCGGATTGATTGGCAGGATTCGGGCGGTTGCTGTGATGGCAATAATATCGCAGCTCATGGCGTTCCAGTGATCGATACGCTCGGCGTCCGGGGCGGCAAGATTCACAGCTCCGCTGAATTTGTGCTGCTCGACAGCCTGACCGAACGAGTGGCACTCAGCGCCCTTCTGCTCCAGGAATTGGCCGAAGGTGGTCTTGAGGAGTTGCAGGCATGATGCTTTTTCGCCGCGCTACCCTTTCTGATCTCGACGCCATTCATGCCTTGGCGCTGGAAAGTGGTATTGGTATGACGACCTTACCCAAAGATCCGCTGCTGCTGGAAAAGCGCCTGCGCTGGTCTTGTGAATCCTTTGCGCAATCGATTGACAGTCCCCTCAATGAATATTATCTTTTTGTGCTTGAAGATACGGATAGCCAGCAGATCGTAGGCACTTCCGCAGTTGAGGCGGCGATTGGCTACGATACCCCTTTTTACTCCTATAAAGTCTCTCGCCGTACCCGGATAAGCCATACTCTGGGCATTCGTTCCGACTATTCCGTTTTAAGCCTGGTCAACGATAATCAGGGGCACAGTGAAATCTGTACCCTATATCTCAATCCTGAGTTTCGTAAAAATGGCAATGGACTTCTCCTGTCGCGGGCACGCTTTCTGTTTATGGCTCATCACCCTCAGCGTTTTGCGCCAACCATTATCGCTGAAATGCGGGGGGTTTCCGATGAACAGGGTTGTTCCCCCTTCTGGGAACATGTCATGCAGCATTTTTTCAAAATGCCTTTTCCGGAAGCCGATAGATTAACGCTCTCCACCAATAAGCAATATATCGCCGATTTAATGCCCAGAAATCCTATTTATGTGGCCCTGATTCATCCTGAAGCACAGGCGGTGATTGGTAAGCCACACCGCTCAACGGAACCGGCCATGAAGATTTTACAAAAAGAAGGCTTCCGTTATAGCCATTATGTCGATATTTTTGATGGTGGCCCCACCATTGAGGCGCCCCTGCATGAGATCAAAACCATCTCCTCCAGCCGTCTGTACACCATAACCAGTCTGAGCGATGAGGTCAGTAGCCGCCCCTATCTGCTTGCCAATACCAGCCTTGATTACCGCTGTACACTGGGCAATGTCATTTTTAATCACCACAAGAAAACCTGCGTCATCAGCCGGGAAACCGCTATGCTTTTGCAAGTAAACGTCGGTAATGGTATCCGTCTGGCTCCCTTGAAACGGGAAGCAGAAATTAAAACAACAGAAGGAGAATTGTGCCATGCAAGCCAGTGAGCTTTATGAAGGACAGCATTATATCAACGGGCAGTGGCATCCTGGACAAGGTGAGAGTTTTTATTCCATTGACCCGGCGAAAGGTGAAACATTATGGCGCGGCTGTATGGCCAGTGAGAATGAAATCCGACAGGCCGTACACGCCGCCCAACAGGCCTTTCCGCAATGGGCCTTGGTATCTTTTGACGAACGAGCGACTATCGTAAAAAAATTCGCCCATATTGTCGAGCAGAAAAAAGATCAACTGGCAGAGCTGATTTCATGTGAAAATGGCAAGCCCCTATGGGAATCAAGGACGGAAGTCAGTGCCGTTATTGGTAAAGTCGCGTTATCGATTGCCGCTTATCAGGAACGCAGCGGTGAAAAACAGGACAAAATATCAGGAGTCGCCAATTGGCTGCGCTACAAACCGCATGGGGTCGTAGCCGTATTAGGTGCTTATAATTTTCCCGCCCACTTAAGCAATGGCCATATCGTACCGGCTCTGCTTGCAGGCAACACGGTCATACTAAAACCCAGTGAACTCACACCGGCGGTATCGCAATTCATTCTGGCCTGCTGGCATGAAGCTGGTATTCCGGCCGGGGTTCTCAATGGCGTGCAGGGTGGCAGCCAAACCGGGCGTGATTTGCTGAACCAAGATATACAAGGTGTGTTCTTTACCGGCAGTTATGCCACTGGAAAACGTATCCATCAACACTTCGGCGGTCGTCCAGAAGTGATTCTTGCCTTGGAAATGGGCGGGAATAACCCTTTAATTATTGATGAAGTCAGCAATATGGACGCTGCGGTGTATCATACGGTGGTGTCCAGCATGATCAGCAGCGGTCAGCGCTGTACTTGTGCACGCCGCCTGCTGATCCCGAATAATGCATTCGGCCAGGAGTTTCTCTCGCAGCTCAGCAAAGCTTGTCAACAATTGCGAGTGGGTGCCTGGGACAGTCAACCTGAACCGTTCATGGGACCGATTATTCGCGCGGATCATGCGCAACGCCATCTCCAGGCGCAGGAACAATTACTCCAACAAGGAGGAGAGCCGGTATTGAAAATGGCGCAAAAATATCCCAACTCTGCCTTTCTCAGCCCAGGTATTATTGATATGAGCTCTGTCGCGCCCCACAATGATGAGGAAATTTTTGCCCCACTCCTGCAAGTCTGGCGCTATCAGAATTTTGATGAGGCCATTAAACGGGCGAATGATACCCGCTATGGCTTGTCTGCCGGTCTGTTATCCGATAGCGAGGCGCACTATCGACAATTTTTTGCGCACGTACGCGCCGGACTGATTAACTGGAATCGTCCCACCACCGGCGCCGCCGGTAATCTGCCTTTTGGTGGCGTGGGTCAAAGCGGCAATCACCGCCCCAGCGCCTGGTTTGCTGCTGATTATTGCGCCTATCCCATTGCCAGCGTTGAAGCCACGTCCTTAACCCTGCCGGAGCAACCTATGCCTGGTATTGCCATGGATGATCATTGAGGTGGACATTTTTGAACTCAATATCGATGGCCTGGTAGGGCCAAGCCACCATTACGCCGGCCTTTCCCCCGGTAATCTGGCCTCCTCTCACAATGCGTACCGAACAGCCAATCCCAAGGCCGCTGCCTTGCAGGGTTTGCGCAAGATGCGGCTGCTGCTGGAATTGGGGCTGCACCAGGCTGTCATGCCCCCGCAGGAGCGTCCTAACCTCACGCTGCTGCGTGATTGTGGCTTTACCGGCACAGATACGCAATTACTGCAAAAAGCGCATCAACAGGCTCCTGCCTTACTCTCTGCCTGTTATTCCGCTTCCTGCATGTGGACGGCCAATGCCGCAACCATCACCCCCAGCCGGGACAGTGGCGATCAGAAAGTACATTTTACCCCTGCCAACCTGGTGTCTAATTTGCATCGGCATCAGGAAGCGGCTTTTACCGCCCTGGCCCTGAAAAAAATTTTTTCAGATGCTGAGCATTTTGTCCACCACCCGGTCTTGCCCCACGCCAGTGTCATGGGGGATGAAGGTGCCGCCAACCATAGTCGGCTCTGCCACACGCATGCGGAGGCTGGTTTGCATTTATACGTTTACGGCCATAGCGGTTCGCATCACCACCAAACACCACTTCCACAACGCTACCCGGCCCGGCAAACCCGACAGGCCAGCGAATGCATTGCCCGTAGCCATGGACTGACAGACAGGCAAACTGTATTTGCCTGTCAAAATCCACAAGCTATCGATGCGGGTGTCTTCCATAACGATGTCATTGCGGTAGCGAATGAATCCTTGCTTCTCGTTCATGAAGACGCGTTTTGGCAACAGTCCAGCGTACTGGCTGAATTACAGCAAAAAATGGATTTTGAACTCCAGATTTTTCAGGTGGCACGGGATGCACTCTCGGTTGAGGAGGCGGTTGCAAGCTATCTGTTTAACTCCCAGCTCGTTAGCCTTTCAGACGGGAGCATGGTCATGATTGCTCCGGCAGAATGTGAGGAAAATCAACGTGCACGCAGACTGATAGAGGATATTGTACAGGATAGTGATAATGCCCTGACCAAAGTACATTTTATGGATCTCAAGCAAAGCATGCGCAACGGCGGTGGTCCGGCCTGTCTGCGTCTGCGTGTCCCGCTCAGCCGCATGCAATTGCAACAGATGCACCAGGGGGTATTGCTCGATAGCCACCGACTCGCTCAGTTGGAGCGGTGGGTAGAGGAGCATTACCGCGACCGCTTGGTTGTGGATGATCTGGTTGACCCGGTGTTTATTCAGGAAAACCAATTCGCTCTTGATGCCCTGACCAAACTCCTGGATCTGGGCAACTTTTATCCTTTTCAGCAATGAGGCCGTATTCCGGCCTATGGCAAACCCGACTAGGGCATTGTATTTATCAATCCCCGCAAGGGCACCAGGTCTGGCAAAATCCCTGGTATCGCTGGTTGAGCTTTTCCAGCGCTCCGGTACAGTCCATTATCTATCGCCACCGTCCCGAAAAACCTGTAACCGCCTGCGTCAGGGCTCTGACCTATGCCTACCAAAAAGAAGCCGGGGATCTCTTGCTGCTGGGCTTGGGTGGCGGCTGTGTAGCCCATGCCCTTTCTCCATTTCGGGCAGGGAAAGCCTGGACCTTCGTGGAATATGATCCCGAAGTCATCACGATCGCAGAGCAATATTTTCTCCTGCGGCACTTGCAGCCTTTCACATTAGAAAAAGCCGATGCCTGTGAATTTATCCACCATTCTGAAAAGCAATATCAGCATATCCTGATTGATCTCGCCAATGCCCATCAGTTCCCCCCCCAATGTGCCACCGTCTCCTTCTGGCAAGCCTGTTGCCAGCGCTTACAAGACCGTGGCCTGCTGACCCTGAATTTACATCATCCACCACAACAACGCCTGTTATTTTCCCAAATACAAAGCGTGTTTCCCAGCACCTTAATTTTCCATCTCCCCAAAATGATGAATTTCGTCGTCATTGCCAGCAAGGACAGACTGGCCTCCGAACTACTGACACGTCTAGAGGTGAGCCAAAATTGTCGGCAGGTGTACTGGGATAAGGACTGGGGCATCATTGCCAAATGCTAGCCCTTTGCCCAGCTTCTCTCCTTATCCCTCTTCCAGAGCCATCAAACTGGCATTACCACCCGCCGCGGTCGTATCGGTACAACAATGACGTTCGTGGCAAAAACGATAGAGATAATGTGGGCCACCTGCCTTCGGTCCCGTGCCCGACAAACCTTCTCCCCCAAAGGGTTGCAGTCCGACAATTGCCCCGGTAATATTGCGATTCACATAACAATTCCCCACATGCACACGACTGCGGATGTCTTCAACCACATGATTAATCCGGCTATGGATGCCAAAGGTCAGTCCGTACCCGGTCGCATTAATATCATCAATGACCCTGTCCAGGTCTTTTTTGCGGTAGCGAATAATATGCAGCACCGGGCCAAATATCTCACGAGGCAAATCCGCAATATGATCAATGGCAATGGCGGTAGGAGGAATAAAAAATCCCGCCGCACACCCATCCGACAGCGAGCATTGTGCCAGAATACGGCCTTTTTTTTCCCAGGCTGCAATATGATCAGCAATACCGCTTCGTGCCTCTTCATCAATAACCGGACCGACATCCGTACTTAAATAACGCGGATCATCCACTACCAGTTCCCGCATGGCGCCCTTGATCAAGTCCAGCGTTCGATCGTAAATCTCATCTTGTAAGTAGAGAACACGCAAGGCGGAACAGCGCTGCCCGGCACTGCCAAAGGCCGATATCAACACATCGCTTGTCACTTGCTCCAGTAAGGCTGACGAGTCGACAATCATCACATTCTGCCCCCCGGTTTCCGCAATCAGGGGGACCATTTCACCCTCACGTTGTGCCAGTGTTTGAGCGATAAGCGCTGCTGTTTGTGTCGAGCCGGTAAATACTACCGCCTTCACTCGTTTATCCGCAACCAGTTTGCCACCAATACGCGCCCCATCTCCGGGCAGCAGCTGCACAACCCCGGCAGGGATACCGGCTTCATGCATCAAGGCAACTGCTTTGGCGGCGATCAGTGGTGTTTGTTCTGCGGGTTTGGCAATGACACAATTTCCCGTTACCAATGCGGCAATGATCTGGCCGGTAAAGATAGCCAGCGGAAAATTCCAGGGGCTAATGCACAACACAATACCACGAGGATGCAAACTCAATTCATTCCGCTCACCAGTGTAGCCTTTCAGCAATTTGGGCTCTGTGAGAATGGCTCTGGCCTGCTCGGCATAATAATAGCAAAAATCAATCGCTTCCCGCACTTCTGCTACGGCATCAAACCAGGTTTTGCCCGCCTCGAAACAGGCCAGTGCATAAAATGCTTCCCGATGCGTCTCCAGTAAAGCAGCAAAGCGTTCTATTTTCAGGGCACGCTCGGCAACCGGCAGCTTACTCCACAGTGTAAAGGCCTGCGTTGCAGCCTGTAACGCCACATCAATATCAGCTTCAGTAGCATCCATTACACTACCTACGTGCAAGGCTTTGTCCATGGGGCTGTAAACCGTCCGTGGTTCGGCATGTGTTTTTTTGCCGACGATAACCGCCTGTGACGTCCATGCGGGTAACTCTCGTTCCGGCATGCGCTGTTGTAAATCTGCTATCAACTGACGATCGCTCAGATCCAGTCCGCGCGAGTTTTTCCGCTCCGGCAAGAAAATATCGGCAGGTGGCACAATCAGTTGGTTGGGTTGATGACATAATTGCGCGGCTTTGGCTACCGGATCTTCAACCAGACTGGCAATGCTGGCCTTCTCATCCACAATACGATTGACGAAAGAGGAGTTCGCACCATTCTCCAGCAGGCGGCGCACCAGATAGGGTAATAACTCTTCATGCTGCCCTACTGGCGCATAAATACGACAGGGAATATTCCATTTCTCTTTGCTCACAATTTCCTGGTAAAGCTCCGCCCCCATCCCATGCAGACATTGAAACTCGAAATCCCGATAATCACCAGCCAATTGCAAGATCACCGCAACAGAGTAGGCATTATGCGTCGCAAACTGAGGATAAATCGCATCCGTCATGCTCAGAAGTTTTTTGGCACAGGCTTGAAAGGATACATCCGTGTATACTTTACGGGTAAACACTGGATAATCGCTAAGGCCCTGCATTTGTGCCTTTTTAATTTCACTATCCCAGTAAGCTCCTTTGATCAAACGCACATTGATTCGACGTCCTTGGCTTCTGGCCAAATGTGCCACCCAGTCCAACACATAAAACGCACGTTTCTGGTAGGATTGCACGGCCAGACCAAAGCCATGCCAACCTGCCAGACTTCGGTCACAAAAGACTTGTTCCATCAGCTCCAGCGAAAGCATCAGACGCTCGGACTCTTCCGCATCTACCGTCAGACCGATATCATAGGCTTTTGCCAACTGCGCCAGTTCCAGTACGCGCGGTACCATTTTTTCCAAGGCTATTTCGCGGTGTGTCTCATGATAGCGCGGATAAAGTGCCGATAATTTTATGGAAATACCCGCGCGCTGTGCTATGGCTTTATCCGGATCGGCGCTCTTGCCTATCGCTTCTATCGAGTTGCGATAGGCTTGCAAATAACGTTGCGCATCGTCTTCCGTCAAGGCGGCCTCACCCAGCATATCATACGAGTACAGGTACCCTTGCGCCTCCATTTTTTTAGCCCGCTGCAAGGCCTCAGTAATCGTACGTCCCGTTACAAATTGCTTGCTCATAATACGCATTGCTTTATCCACCGCTTTGCGTACCACCCCCTCACCGCTCCGGTTCACTAAGGTCATTAAGGCTCTGCTCAGTCGGTTTTCCATTTGTTCCGGTGATAACACCCGTCCGGTCAACATCAGCGCCCAGGTTGTCGCGTTTACAAAGAACGAAGCGCTCTGGCCACGATGAGCCTGCCAGTTTCCCTGTGCTATTTTATCTTTAATCAAACTGTCTATCGTCGAACTATCGGGGACACGCAATAAAGCTTCCGCCAGGCACATCAAGGCCACGCCCTCTTCACTGGATAAGGAGTACTCATTTAAAAAGGAGTCAATGCCGCCACTGTTTTTGCGCGCTGCACGCACCTGTTCGACCAAGGTCATTGCTATTTTTTCAATGGCTTCCCGGGTACCATCTGGCACATGCGCATGCTCAATCAATGTGGGCAGATATTCTGGTTCGGCTATTCGATACGCCTCATTGATTGAAGCCATAAGGCCCTCTAAGGGCTTAACCTTAAAACGCTTAAGCATAGACTGCTCCATAGGGAAATTGACTCTAAAAGGTGAGTCGGTGAAAAAAAATTTGGGCCCGCTGAGCGACCAAGTAGACCTATTCAGCCACAAAAATACCATACATCACAAGCCCGGATTATTTTAGCTTATCATAAGCATTTTACGGCTGAAAATAGTTTTCCAATCTAAATTAAAACTTATCGCATCAACGCACCCTAATCAGATATGATTTGGATCACAATGGCCAAATATTTATCTGTATGGCGATGGTAGGCTACGGTGCGCACTCTGGCCGCTACGGATACACGCGCTCTCCACTCAAATTGGGAGAAAAAAACACACGATGCAACCCACTGATATTGCAGAATAATTTTTCATCATGAATTTTAACTACCCTATTTAATTTACTTTTACCTCTTTTGTTAATATAATGGCCTCGCTTTCAAGCAAGATCCAAGGGTGCGCTGGCGCATGAATTCTTTGGGCCTCATCTGTGCGTATCACGGTTGCCCCCATAGAATTCAGGTTCAGTCTGGTCCTGCTCAAAGCAAGTACGCACGGGTCAATGCGGGATATATCCGACCTTTTTAACCGGTTGTTTGATGTCCACACATTGACAGAAATCCATTTGAGTCGGTATGTGATGGTGACGCGCGCAAAGCGAAGGGGCAGTCCTTTACCTTGCCAGCCATGCCTCGAATACCACTCTGGAGAGAACTTACCCTTTGTAATGAGACAAAAATTAAAAGTACAACCTGAGTATCGCTTAATAATACTATCTTTCCTGCCTGTCCTGCGACAAGTCATAGGGAACGATAACCCGGCTGTGATGACACTCTATCCTCAATCGGTTCTTTGGCTCGCCAGGAGTCTTATGCTCGCTGCAAACCATCGTCCCGGATCCAGTACTAACCCAAGAGTGTCCAGCTTAACCCCTCGAATCATTATTAATAAGAAAGGAGCAACGTGAGTTATGAATATGCTTATGACGTTTATTTCCACCGCATTACTTTCTGCCAATCTGGCATCTAACGCAATCGATACCAATAACCAGCCATTCAATATCGATCAAGAGTTGGTACAACTGTCCAGCCTTGCTCCCGATATTAACCAGCGAGTGCTGAAAATGGCCCTGACCGCCTATAAAAATGCTGACTTGCAAGGTGCGGTTAAAAAAGAATTACTCACCGTTATTGATTATTCTCTTCCTTCAGCCAAGGAACGCATGTGGATTTTCGACCTTCAAAAAAATAAATTATTGTATAAACTCAATGTCGCCCATGGTAAAAATTCCGGCGTCGTGGTTCCCCATCATTTTTCCAATAAGAATGCCAGCAAGGAATCAAGCCTGGGTACTTTTGTGACCAAAGATACCTACATCGGCTCGAAAGGTTACTCCCTCAATTTGCAGGGACTTGAAAAGGGTTTTAATGATCGCGCCTATGCGCGTCGAGTGGTCATGCACGGCGCCTGGTATGTTGAATCCGAATTCATTAAAAAGATGGGACGCGCCGGACGCAGTTGGGGCTGCCCCTCGATAGCCCAATCGCTGGCCAAGCCCGTCATCAATACTATCAAGGGTGGTTCCGTTATTTTTGCCTATTATCCTGACAAAGAATACCTGCGTAAATCAGAGTTCGTGGTTGCCTGATGGCCAGCCAAGGCGTCCATAGCGGGGTCAGCTCAGCCTGCTATGAACGCCTTTCCGCTTATGCTTTAGGCGAAACGTCAAAACCAGCCGAACGCATGTTGCGCAAGGCAAGGGCTATCAAAATATAGGTCCAGCCACTCACAATCAGCTCAATCGCAATCATCATCCCAATAAACCACACCCCACTCATAGGCCATTTCAATAAAATCAAAATACCCAAAACAATAGCGGCAAGCGCAGACAGCAACATCCACCCCCAACCTGGCGCTCGGTACAGACTAAACAGCATGATCAGACGAGACACCCCAATAAAAATAAAAACCCAGGCCAAAAAAGCGGTGATAAGCGTGGAAGCCAGTATGGGATCATAGGAAATTAAAGCTGCGGCAACGAGGTACAACAGAGCTACCGCTATGTGCCATAACGCTACTCGCCATTCCCTGGAATACCAGGCATCTGTCAACTGTAAAAAGCCCGCCATAAATACAAATACCGCAAAAAAATACATACTAAACAAGGTAATCCCCGCAGTGACCCCCAACCCCATCGCTCCTAACAGAACAAACAATAATCCCAGCAACAGCAACCAAAACCAACTACGGTTTACTTTCTCGCTTAGCACATTCTGGTGTTTGATATTTTTATTCATGTGTGCGTTATCCTTGTAGAATACAAGTTCATGCCCTCGAGGCTGTGCCGTGACACAACCACCTACTCAAGGCAAGTATAGTATAAAAAACGCAAAGACAGGATGTGGAAGTGAGGCTCAGCCTGCCCGTGCGTCAGCGCTTTCGCAGGCCCTGCTCAGGTATGTTGCTCGTGAGGCAAATATCTTTGATGGGCCCTGAAATAACTTAAGGGCGATAATGCTAAAAAATCACTGATTTTTTCCATATAGATACAGGAGAATCGCTCTATCTGATACGCAAAAAAGCTGCTTTCCGCGCCGGTGCGAAAGAGCTGGCCCCACTTGGGATTAAAAACCGCCTCCATCGTTTGTATTAATTCAGAGAGCGTGTTGTCTAAATGTGTCATTTGCCTTAAAATCTGTTCCTTTTCTGCTTTTCGCTCAGGGACATTACAAAGCAAGGCCTGTTTTTCCAATTCCTTTTTTTGCTCCATAATTGCCTGAATTTTCTGTTCGATCGTGCGGGTTGCCCGCACCGCCGCCACCTCATGTCCCAATTCTTCCACCACCAGTGCCGTACGCCAGTTACAGTCTTTTTTCAAGCGAACAATATCACCATAGATGTGGTCACCAATATAGAGAATCTCATCACCACTTAAACCCAACTCATCGGCAAACGTGGTTGCATTGCCCCCCTGATAAATACCAGACTGCATTGGACCATAGGTATTACTCATTAATCCTGTGGTTTTATCCACTGATAAAAACTTCACATTATCGTAAAAGAAGCGCGGCTTATTTGCTAAAACGATGACATATTCAAATAAGTCTAACCAGTGCTCTCCCTTTTCTAAAAAAGGCCCAATGGCAAAATCCAATAATGACCGAGTATAGTAATAATCCGAGTTAGTGAGGATAAAGAATTTTTTTCCATGCGCAATATACTGCTTCAGACCATCGACCAGGCGGCGTTCTCGAATCACAAAGCGCGCCAGATCTTTGCTCACTTCTCCTTTCAAACTGCCATCAGCATGAATCAGATCGACCATATTACGCACATCATCATTCATTTGATCATATTCCGGCAGACAGTCGGGTTTTTGATCTTTTAAATCAACCAGTGCGGCAAATAACACACAATAAGCAATCGAGAAAGACGTATCAATAGGCACATATTGGGGATTATTCAAATCAACGTATACGCTGTGATACAGCTTCTTCTGCTCCTCATAACTCATCTGCCTTGTACCATGATAACTCAGACGAATAGCACCGAAACGGCTGAGTTTAATAATATTGCCGTTTTTTTTATCAATGACTAATCCCCGGATAGCATCTTGATAGTGAAACTTAAAATTTCGTATCTCTATTGGATAGCCGCGTTGTTTGACCAGGCCCTCGATAACTAATTGAAACACCAGGCATTCAAAAGCCTCACTGTCATAACGCACCAGAGTATGATCCATGTCCAGACCGATATACTGGATTTTACGCATATTCAAAAGACGGTTAATATACACATTATTGTTCATTCATTTTATCCCGTTTGATGGTACCGCACATCTTCTGACACAGCAGAGCCGCTCCGGGTCTCATCCCATCACCACCCTCTGGCATCGTAACAAACGCTCCGACTGGCGGTCAGCGTCAAGCATAGGTATAACGTTAGTCTGCATGCTATGCGTGCGAGCTGAAAACATCCGGCAGTTTTACGCAGAGTAGCAAGCAGTGGCTGGGCTGGCAAGCCCGTATCACATGGGAAGTATAGCGGATAGCCATAAACGCGTCTGTTTTCAATAGCATTAAAGACAAAAATTCAGCCTCAACACGGGTACCCGTGCACTGGGATGCCAGGCTCAGGGACAGCTGGCGGTGCCAAAATCAGGGGGCTATAGTCTATCTCAGCCTCCCGTAGGTTAATACGCTAAAGTGGTTCTCATTGTCCGTGTTCTCATTTATACTGGTCAAGGTCTTACACGAATTCTCATCTTGATAAGGAGTCGTCATGAACAAATCGATAACTGCAACACTTGCGGCACTGTTGCTGATTGGAACGAGCGCTCACGCAAACTGGGTGTGTAATGTTACGGATGCCAAAGAACAACAATATACCTTCACCGCTCCCGAAGAGGATGATGCAGAAAAAATTGCCAGCACCGTCTGCACTACTTTTGGCATTCAGTCAAAAGACTGTTTACCTGATTGCTATGACACTGGGGTCAAAAAAAGCCGCTGGCATTGCGTGGTGAGCAATAAAAAAGAGGAAACCTGGTCTTTTCTCACCCCAAAGAAAGCGCAAGGCATGCAGCTGGCGCAAAGCGTTTGTGATAGCCACAAAATCAGCAAAGCAGACTGCCAACCTCTTTGCGTACCGGAATAACCCCGCCCCAAACAAAAAAGGGAACCTGATAGTTCCCTTTTTTGTTGCATGCCTGATAAAAACACGCTCCACTCTAAATTTCCATCAAATCTTTTTCTTTATCTGCCAGTATCTTATCAATTTCTGCCACATATTTGTCAGTTAATTTCTGCACTAAATCTGCAGCGCGTCGCTCATCGTCTTCTGATATTTCCTTTTCCTTCACCAAATCTTTTAAGTGAGTATTGGCATCACGGCGAATATTACGAATGGCGATACGGGCATTTTCCCCTTCCCCACGCACCACACGTATCATCTCTTTACGCCGCTCTTCCGTCAAAGCAGGCATGGGTACCCGAATGGCATTCCCTGCCGTAGCGGGATTTAAACCTAAATCTGCAGTCAATATCGCCTTTTCCACACTGGCTACCATTGTTTTTTCCCAAGGAGTCACCAGCAGGGTTCGTGAATCAGCAACACTCACACTCGCTACCTGCGACAAAGGGCTTGGATTGCCATAATAGTCAACCATCACATGATCTAATAATCCTGGATTCGCTCGGCCAGTACGGATTTTTCCCAGATCAACACGCAAGCTGTCAATCGATTTCCGCATGCGTTCTTCTGCTTCTTTTTTAATATTATTAATCATTTTTCGCTCCTACTATAGTCCCTATTTTCTCACCCAATACAATTTTTTTAAGCGCACCGGGAGCAGCCATATCAAAAACCTGCAAAGGCATTCCATGCTCCTGGCATAAACAAATAGCCGTCGCATCCATAACCTGCAAATTATCGTGGAGCACTTGTTGATAGGTCAGATAATCATAACGTTTAGCATCCGGGAATTTAACCGGATCGGCGCTATATATCCCATCCACCTTGGTCGCTTTCAAAACGATATCCGCATCCACCTCAATCGCCCGCAAACAGGCGGCAGAATCCGTCGTAAAAAAAGGATTACCGGTACCAGCAGCAAAAATAATAACGTGGCCATTGCGCAAATGGGTAATGGCTTTGCGACGGTGGAAAGGATCAACCACACCCAGCATCGGAATAGCCGACATCACGCGTGAGGGAAGATCAATACGCTCCAGTGCATCCCGCAAAGCCAGCGCATTCATAACCGTCGCCAACATCCCCATATGATCACCGGTGACGCGGCCAAGTCCGGCCTCAGACAGGGCTTTTCCTCTGAAAAGGTTACCGCCACCAATCACCAGACCAACCTGCACTCCCATCGCTATGAGCTCAGCCACATCTTTGGCAATTTTATCCAAAACCAGCGGATCAATACCAAAGGAACTGTTGCCCATAAGGGCTTCACCACTGCATTTTAACAAGATGCGCCGATATTTCAGCGGCGCATCATTCACTTCACTCATTCCCACGCACCTGCGCCATAACCTCTTCCACAAAGTTGTCCGCTTTTTTCTCAATACCTTCACCCACTTCAAAACGGACAAAACTACTGATTTCCGCATTTTTTTCTTTTAACAACTGGGCAATTTTGATATTGGGATCCTTCACAAACGCTTGTCCCAACAGGCTGACCTCATCTATAAATTTATTAATGCGGCCTTCTATCATCTTGTCAATAATCTCCTGCGGCTTGCCACTTTCGCGTGCCTGGGCGGTAAAAATTTCACGCTCATTCTCAATCGCATCGGCAGGTACCTGATCACGGCTAACCACAATGGGTTTGCTGGCAGCGATGT
The DNA here is from genome assembly GCA_020831865.1 of Legionellaceae bacterium. Classification (GTDB taxonomy): domain Bacteria; phylum Pseudomonadota; class Gammaproteobacteria; order Legionellales; family Legionellaceae; genus JAFIFT01. The sequence continues at coordinate 57,327 of JAFIFT010000026.1, forward strand.
GCATGGCGATATCTTTGGCTAAGGCCTCATCACCACTTTTCAGTGCAACCATCACTCCAATACGGGAACCGTGCAAATAGTATCCCACAACGGCATCGGCTTTGAGCAAGTGCAAACGACGGACTTTGATATTTTCACCAATTTTGGCAACCAGTTCCTGACGCCCCTGCTCAACCGTTACAGTGCCGCCAAGCAAAGTTTCGTTCAGCAGAGCATCCGCGTCTGCTGCACCGCTGTTCAGGGCGGTTCCGGCCACATTATTGGCAAAAGCGGAAAAGTTTTCATCCCTGGCCACAAAATCAGTTTCACTGTTGATTTCTAACATCACGGCTGACATCATATCATCTGAGCGAGCGATGACAATCACTCCCTCTGCGGCAACACGGTCTGCTTTTTTATCGGCTTTAGCCTGACCCGATTTACGCATTTCAACAATAGCTTGTTCAATATCACCGTTCGTTTGCACCAGGAATTTCTTACATTCCATCATTCCGGCACCGGTACGTTCCCGTAATTGCGCCACCAGGGCTGCTGTAATTGCCATTCTTCATCTCCTCCACAATACGAGGCCATTTGACAAAATGGATCGATCGGCAGGTGCAGACAACAGGCTGTTGGGGTAAAGAAGAGACGCTCGTTTAACAGTGGAGCCACTCTATTTTTTATTTACCCGACACTCACCCCTCGTGCTGCGTTTTTTGATCCATACACCATTCTGCCATCAGGCTCTAAAAAAAAGGGGGGCATGCCTAAAAAGTATAAGCATAGCTCCCCCTGCCTGTTCTATTACTCAGCGGCTTTATCAGTCGCTTTATCTGCTTCTGCATCACCTGCGGTTACTTCAACATATTCAGATGCCGCAACGCCAACGGTATTGGATGTTTTTCCATCAAGGATAGCATCGGCGATAGTACGGACATACAAGTCAATTGCACGCATGGAATCATCGTTTCCAGGGATAATATAATCAATGGGATCCGGATCATTATTGGTATCGACAATACCGATGACCGGTATTTTCAAACGGCGGGCTTCTTCAACCGCAATATGCTCAAAACCAACATCGATCACGAACAGAGCATCGGGCAGACCGCCCATGTCCTGAATACCACCCAGGCTACGCTCTAACTTTTCCAACTCGCGGGAAAGCATAAGCGCTTCTTTTTTGATCATTTTATCAAATTCACCTTTCTCTTGCATCGCCTTCAGTTCTTTCAGGCGGAAAATAGACTGGCGAACTGTTTTATAGTTCGTTAACATTCCACCCAGCCAACGGTGGTCCACATAAGGCATTCCGCAGCGCTGCGCATGTTCTTTGATACTGTCTTGTGCCGCACGCTTGGTGCCCACAAACAGAATTTTTGCCTTGTTAGCCGCCAGACGACTCACATAATTGGTCACGTCATGCAGCATAGGAAGGGTATGCTCAAGGTTAATAATGTGAATTTTGTTACGACTGCCAAAAATATATTGGCCCATCTTTGGGTTCCAGAAACGGGTACGGTGGCCAAAATGTGCCCCCGCTTCTAAAAGTTCACGCATACTGATATTCATCTCAATAGTCTCCAGGGTTATGCCTCCACTTTTCCCATACCGTACCCGCTATTTCGGGACCCAACGGTATGTGACGAAAAGTGTGTGTCGTTTAATAAAGCGTGCTCTTTATACCATATTACCAGTCGCTCTTCAATAAAATTATATGGTGGGATCATAGGCAAAACAATCGCATGCTTGTTCGGCGCATTGACCATTCTTGTAAATTCCAGCAAACTTGAGGCTGGGAACCATGCCAACGACAATTAGTGCTCCATAAAGACTGCTCCTGCCAGGAAAAAAAGGGTTGTTCGCAAGAGCAAAGATGTAAATTTTTTTTAAAATCAAGAGTTTTTCGTGACATTTGTGCTAATATACGCTAGATTTGATACTTTTGTAACTGATGGTGCATTTTGCTTTCCAATACTTATATTGAAACTTATGTGAGGTATCCATGGAAATAATAACACTCCCTTTTGAAGAACCACTGACCGTGGTTTTGAATGGTGAAAAAATTGAAGTGATTGCCTTTCGTACCCCTGAGCACGGCAATATCAAATTTGGCGTTAATGCCCCTCGCTCAATCAAAGTGCATCGCGAAGAAATTTATCATGCCATCAGACAAAAGGAACAGGAAGCCACGAGCACTTAATTACAATGATACCGGCTTTATATCGCTTATTCATTATCGTTATCGGTTCGGTTTTACTGCTTGCTGCTGTTTGTTCGCTCGTAAACCGTTTGGTCTACCAATTTCCCGGCAATCATTATATACCGGACAATTATTTTTTGTCCGCCATCGTGTTGGTCTTATCCTATATCGGGAGCAGAATATTGTTTGGTGCTCGCACTCGCTGGGCATCCATCAGCCTGCAATTATTAATGTTTTTCCTGGTGATGAGCTCACTGGCCTTTATCACGAACAGTATTCAATACACCCCTTATCCCCCCATTGACACAGAGATTATTGCCCTTGAAACGGCAATGGGTATCCATCTGCCTGACCTGATGGACTGGATTCAGCAGTATCCCGGAATCAAATGGCTGATGGCCTATAGTTACGATTCTCTCGCCCTGCAAATGGCGTTATTACCACTGCTACTGATTGTCACCAACCAGCCCTCTGTTAATCAGAATGAACACCGCTTGTGCGTCTATTACATATTGATGCTCTGGACTGTCTTTGTTGGATTTGCATTCTATTATTTTTTCCCCACCACCGCTCCGGCCAGTAATATGCTGAGCCCCTGGTTTATGCAAAGCCAATATGATACGGGTATCAAGTTTACTCAAATTCGCCAATATATAGCGCCCACGACGATGGACGGCGGCATGATAGCGCTGCCCTCTTTTCACAGCATTTGGGCAATCTTATGTGTCTATCTCATCTGGCCCTGGCCGTGGGCACGTATGCTGCTCATCATAAATAATGGTATCTTACTCTTGGCGTGTGTGTTTTTGGGTTGGCATTATCCCCTGGATATACTGGCATCCATCATCATTCTACTGTTTAGCCTGCTGCTGTTTTATCCTCTGATACAACGCTCCGCGCCAACTCGGTTACTAAGCCATGACTAACAAATGCATTTTCCAGTGCTGTAAGTGGGATACGACATTGTTACGATAGCTTTGCCAGCAGTGATGGCCAACTCAGTGGTCGTAGTTTGCAGGGGCGGAGACACCTGCAACAGGAGCTGGCCAATGACTTGCTACCCCTCTTGCAGCCTAAGGTCTGTGGCAAGCACAGACCCTGTAATAAAAGCCAGAAGCAACCGCAAGAGACTGCGCACGATTACCATGGGCATGACAGGCTATTCATAGTCCTGAACTAGTCCGTCGTACTTTCCATGGGCACATGGGCATCAGATGAAAAACGCTCGCCAAATTTTGAACTGAGCGTGGTCAGAACGGAGTGTAGCTGTTCCTGACCCAAGCTTTCCGCATAGTGCATCGGGCCCCCTCGAAAGGGAGCAAAACCGGTGGCAAAGATCATACCCGCATCGAGCAAGTCCGCATCCGCGACCACAGCTTCTCTTAAGCAGGCAGCAGACTCATTCACAATGCGCATGATAAGGCGCTGGGTGATTTCATCATTATTGGATGCTTTCTGGACCTTTTTCTTAATGGGCTTTCCTTTCTTATATTCATAAAAGCCCTTGCCAGATTTACGTCCCAGCTCTCCTTTTTCAACCATATCGCGCAGCTTCTGGGGAACCAGTCCACCATAATGCTGTGTTAAGTTTTGTGCCACGGCCAGACAGACATCCATCCCCACCGTGTCTGCCAATTCTACCGGCCCCATAAACATACCAAACTCTTTGGCGGCCATATCGATTTGCTCTGCCTGCACGCCTTCTTCCAACAATTGTACGCATTCCATCAGATAAGGCATCAATACCCGGTTGATTAAAAATCCGGGGCTGGATTGCACTGGTAAGGGCAATCGGGCAATTTGCCCGACAAAAGAACAGGCATCGGCGCTAACCTTCGGCAGCGTTTTCTCAGAGCGCACGACTTCGATTAATTCCATACGGGACACGGGATTAAAAAAGTGAATACCCACAAGGCGCTTGGCATCTTTCATCACCACGCTGATGTCATCCAGCGGAATGCTGGAGGTATTCGTTGCCAGAATCGCTGTTTTTTTAGCCTCTTTTTCAAGTCGCTGAAAAATGTCCTGCTTCACTTCCAGGTTTTCAAAAACCGCTTCAATAATCACATCGGCGCGCGGAATGCCATGCCCCTGTGGATCGACAATCAAGCGATCCATCGCGGCTTGCACCAGCCTTGGTTTGCGTAATTTTTTCTCATACAATTGATGAGCCCGTCCTATCGCTGGCGCGATACGTTCCGCTGATTGATCCTGCAAAGTGACGGTCAGTCCCTTTAACGCGCACCAGGCAGCAATATCGCCTCCCATGACACCAGCCCCAATGACATGCACATGCCGTGCTTTGAAATCACTGTCTTTGGCAAAGGATTTCAGACGTTCACGCAATAAAAATGCGCGAATCAAATTACGGGCCGTTTCATTTTGGGTGACCAGCTGCTGCACGGAGTCTACTTCTTTGTGATAGGCCCTCTCTCCTGACGCGCCCTCTTTTTCCCACAGATCTAATAAAGCGTAAGGGGCAGGATAGTGTTTTTTGTTGACTTTTTGCGCGACCTTGTAACGCATTAAGGGTGCCAAAAGCGATCGTATTCCCGAGCGATTGCTCAGAGCCGCCCAAAAACCGGCTTGCTGGCGCGCGGGTTGGTGTTTTATATAGTAGACTGCTGCTCGGCGTAATTGGCGCAGCGGTACCACATCATCGACCATGCCCATATTTTTACAACGGGAAGCCGACAATGCCGCACCTGTCAGCATCACTTTGGATAAGGCTGCAAAACCGCCAATTAAGCGCGGTAAACGCACGGTACCGCCCCAGCCGGGATGTATGCCCAATAAAACTTCCGGCAAGCCCAGACGGGTATCGGCTTCGTCACTGGCAATACGATAGCGGCAAGCCAGGGCTAACTCCAAACCGCCCCCCATGCAAAAACCATCAATCATCGCGACCGACGGTATCGGAAGTGCTTCCAGACGCGCAAAAACAACTTGGCCCTTGCGCAAAAACTCCAATGCTTCGCTCGCCTCTTTCATTTGTGAAAAGGATTTGACATCAGCTCCGGCAATAAAACCTTTTTCCTTGGCCGAATAAATAATCAATCCCTTAGCATCGGTTTGCTGGGCAATATCTTGTAAAATACTGTTCAGTTCATCAAGCAGCTCGGTATTAATGGAGTTCACCGCTTCACTGGCGCGATTGATCCCCAACCAGACTATCCGATCGTCATCGTTCTGGATTTCAAAATGTTTATAGTTAGTCATTCGCATCCACCTTCGTTGTCCTTTCAAGATACATTGCGCCGCCCTGTCCGCCACCAATGCAAATAGCAGCCATCGCGCGTTTTCCTTTCGTTTGTTGTAGTGACTCCAACGCATGCAATACAATACGTGCGCCACTGGCGCCAATGGGATGTCCGGCCGCAATAGCCCCCCCTTCTTGATTCAAGCGATCCAGTGACGGTGCTCCCATCGCTTTGTCGAGGCCTAATTCTTCCTTACAATAACGCTCATCATCCCAGGCGCGGAGGCAAGCCAGCACCTGAGCAGCAAACGCCTCGTTGATTTCCCAGCAATCAAAATCATTGCTCTGTAACTGATGCCGTTGCATAATCGGCGTTGCCGCATGTACCGGGCCAAGCCCCATCTGACTGGGATCCAGTGCGGCCCACTGTGAATCAACAATTTTTCCGATGATCGGTAACTTGTATTTTTTAATGGCATCTTCCGAGGCCAGCACCAGCAAACACGCCCCATCGGTAATTTGCGAACTGTTCCCGGCTGTCACCATACCGTATTTTTTATCAAAAAAAGGTTTCAACTTGGCTAGTTTTTCTTCGCTGGAATCCGGACGCATACCATCATCTTCGGTATATAATTTGCCTTTTTTATCAATCATTGGCACCACTTCAGACATACGTTCTTGTTCAAAAGCCTTTGCCAAACGCAAATGACTGTCACAGGCAAAGCGATCCATCTCTTCCCGGCTGATACCAAAACGCCATGCCAGTTTTTCAGCGGTTTGCCCCATATTCAAACCCACAATCGGATCGCGCAGTCCCCGTAGCAGCGCAATCACCGGAGCAAGAAACGAAGGACGAAAGCGCGGCAATAAGGCCATGCGCTGGCCAAAGCTCTTGGCAGAAAACCACTGTCCCAGCCAGGCTGCCATTTGCTGATTAAATAACAAAGGCGCATAACTCATGGCGTCTGTGCCTCCGGCCAGTATCAGATCGCTGCGCCCCGATGCAATTTGCAAGGCTGCATTATCCAGTGCCTGCATGCCAGACGCACAATTACGCATGACTGTAAAAGCGGGTACCTTATCGCCACAACCGAGTCGCAAGGCTACTATGCGGGCAATATTGGCTTCATCCGGACCCGGCATGGCACTGCCAATAATGACTTCATCCAAATCTGAGGGCATAAAAGGCAGCCGATTTAATAGAGGCTCTCCAGCAGCCACCGCTAAATCTGAACCGGTAAAAGGCCCTGATGGTTTAGCTTTGAGAAAAGGGGTACGGCTTCCATCAACTATATAGACCGTTCGCCCAGCCAAATTCGACTTTTGCTTCATGATTCCTCCTGAAACCCGCATAAAAAAGAAACAAAGTTTAAACCCTGCTTACCTGAGTGATATTAAAGATAGCAGGAAAAGCCAGCATTTTGCAATTTTTACGTGTGATTGCGCAAGCAGCTTTCATATCGGAAGTGAACGGCTTAACGCGTCAGTGATGCCTGCCGCTGCGCTCATTGCAACCGCCAGCATAGAAGCGGTCACTGGCGCGCATTTTCAAGAGGCGATGCGGCAACATCCCCGCCAAAGTTCAGCTTTTAGCCCGTCGATATTTGGCAGCTTTATCGGTGGCCCGGGAAAAAGGCTTATGAGCTGTTGCTGTTTTTTTTCGGGTGGCATGGTGCGCAAGCACTTCCGGAACATGATGCTGGGGTTCAAAATCATCCACAAACACCCGCTCTATCTTGCGCTTCAACAGTTTTTCAATAGCCAGCAATTGTGGTGCTTCATCGGCACAAACCAGCGATAATGCCAGGCCAGTCGCCCCGGCTCGCGCCGTGCGGCCAATTCGATGCACATAATCTTCAGGAACCTGGGGAAGATCAAAGTTAATCACACAGGGCAATGCTTCAATATCCAGACCACGGGCAGCAATATCGGTTGCTACCAGGACATGTAAAGCGCCAGTTTTAAATTCTGATAATATTTTAGTGCGTTGGGATTGCGACTTGTTACCATGGATAGCCGCGGCGTAAATACGATCAGCTGCCAACTGCTTGACTAATTTATTGGCGCCATGCTTTGTTTTTGAAAAAACAAGTACCTGCTCCCACTTATGCTGATGAATCAAGTGGCTTAATAATGCCGATTTTCGGCTTTTATCAACGGGATGCAAACGTTGCTTTACCGCTGTTGCCGCAGTATTTCGAGGCGCTACCGTAATTTCCAAGGGATCTTGCAGCAAACTATTGGCCAACTGCCGAATGGCATCGGCAAACGTAGCGGAAAACAGCAAATTTTGTCGCTTGGTGGGCAACAGTTTAATAATGCGCTTGATGTCATGGATAAATCCCATGTCCAGCATGCGATCGGCTTCATCCAAAATCAACGTATCCACCTCATCAAAACGCACCGCACGTTGTTGATGCAAGTCAAGCAGACGACCGGGAGTTGCGACCAGAATGTCAATGCCAGAGCGCAATTTCATCATCTGTGGATTAATTTTAACCCCTCCGAACACAACACCCGACCGCAGGGAAAGATGTTGTCCGTACTGTACAATACTGTCATGCACTTGCGCGGCCAATTCACGGGTCGGTGCCAGAATTAATACCCGGATTCGATTGCTGCCAACGCGAGCCTGCTGGCTAGTCTTTTGCAGCACCGGCAAGACAAATCCGGCTGTTTTTCCGGTACCGGTTTGGGCGGATGCCAAGATATCCCGCCCTTGTAAAATTGCGGGAATGGCTTGCAGCTGAATCGGAGTAGCCTGGGTGTAGCCCAAGTCCGTTACCGCCTGTATCAGAGGCTGTGCAAGCCCTAAAGATGTAAAACTCATTCAAAGCCTCAGTATAAAACAGCAATCCTCTTGCCATGGATAAAAATCCATTATAACACAGCTCGTAGGCGTATGATGATAAAAAAACAAGATTAGTATGTCGCTGTGCGGTTTGAAACCAGCCCTTAGCTTCTGGCTGTGAAAAAACTGCCTTCCTATCGTATCTGGCATGACACATCGCTGCGTCTTCATGGTGCAAAAGACCGAACACAACGAACAGGCCTCTGCTGGAGGTTCTTAAAGGTTACACCTCCATCGCCAGGATCAGGCACTACCGGGAAGGGAACAGTCCACACTAACTCGAGATTTTCGTCCCATTGCGATGACGTCCAGTAGTTACTGAACGCAAAGCTGCCAAAATTACAAGGAATATCCAGATTGGAGCACAAAGCGCCATGAACAGCTAATAACTCATTACGTGCTGGAAGATACCAATCTGTACCGATGTTGCGGCAGCCTTGGGCTGCGCAGTTATCAACGCTGCCTGTACAAGCTCCCGCAGCGACAATGGTATTGGTATTGGCAAACCCATCACTCAGATCGTCTGCGCCAACAATATCTGAATCATTACCCGTCCATAGACGCTGAAACTCATCACTCTGATCAATCACCACCTTGCCGTGCCCCCCGTCTTCCTCAAACACCAACCCTCCTAAATGCGAAAAAGCAATTAAGGTTTCCGGCTCATTCGCTGTGTTGCTGCCACTCACGGTAATCATGCATGGTGCGTAAGGTGTATCAGACGTCAGTTCCAATGTACACGTCGCTCCAGGAGCCACACTGTCACAATCGCTATCATTAACGGCCAGGTTGGGGCAGGCTGTCTTATTGCTGACCGTAATCGCATTGGCATACTCAACACTGCCAACATCATGGGTGATTTCTAAAAACAAAGACAGAGGCATTGGAGATACTGTCACGACTCGATCTTGCTGTACTGGATTGCTAATACTTATCTGTGGCTGTTTGGTCACCGTCACATCAATATTTACCGTGTTGGTATTGTTCCCTGCGATGGGAAGAATGGTTGGTCCCTCCTGTATGTCTGAAGTAAAGGTAATCGTACAACTATCTCCTATCGCGAGAGTTGCTCCGCAGGTCGTGTCCTGTACGCTGATATTACTACCACCAGGAATCGTTGCTGCTACATTCTCTGCCGGTTGTGGCGAAGCCATACTGTTGGCTACCGTGACCAATCCATTATCTCCTGCAACAAAATTTAATGCAGACGGGTGCACCGTAATGGTAGCCCCTGTGAAAGGCCCCCTGCTAATATTCAGGCTGTTAGCACTGCTGGGTTGATAACATTGGTTGGGGTTCGGACTGCCATCCGGATTGGCCTGACACAATGCCGGGCCGCCTTGCACGCCACCGGGAGGTAGCGCGCTGCCTGTAATGGCAAGATTTAAGGTACAACTGCTACCGGCCTGCCCTCTGGGCGCCAGTTGACAGGATGTGCTTTGAGCAATGCCGGGCAGGGCTTTCATCACCAGGGTTTTCGGCTTGCTTGACTGGTTATGTACCACATACAGGAGGGTTGCTGTGCCGTTTTCAGGCACGGTCAACGTGGGATTACTACCGGCTGCTGGAACGATAGTCCACAGCGGCCCCGCAGCTTGGGCAACTGCCCATACGAGCGATAATAATAACCCGGTCAGGGACTTGTTTCGTAAAACATTTCTGATTGTTTTTTGCATGGTCTTATCCTTATGACACGTACGTCAGATTCAATAAAACGTCATTGGTGTAAAGATGATTCTGCTCTTTTGCGGCCCAACCGGCCCCATCATGCCCGCCCCCGCCTGCCTGCAGGTGAGCATAGTAACAACTATGGATAAAACTCGCAGGTCTGTCATAGATGCTCCTTGCCCATAAAATGTCGTATGAAGGTGTAAAGCGAAAACCCTACGCGGCAATCCTATTTTTCAACCTGACACAAGGGTTATTGAAAAAACGTCCGCTTATAGTACGCTGCTGCTGCTGCTGCTCTAAAATCAAAAATTTTCTTCGAGTTTTATCGTTCCACCTTAAGCCCACTCCTTGCGCAGCCGTGGCAAGCATAGTAGCAGCCCTCTGAGCATAAGGGAATGGTCGACTGGCAGCGAGTCTGCCCAAGAAACCAGACAAGGCAGAGCAGCATGACCAAAGCACAAACATTCTAAAATAGGCCTTGCGTTTCAATGTCATCAGCAGTTTTTCCACAACCTTATCCACCGTTTTTGTGGATAAGATTTTCAGACTTGCTATTGCTTATTCCACACAAAAGCCTTAATCCGCAAGGGCGTTACAAAATAGCGATCAATAGAGAGCAAGAAATACGCAGAAAAAATGAATAAGTTATCCACAATTGCATATAAGGGGGGCCAGACTTTGCGAGAAAGTATTCTAGCAGATAAAAATAAAAAACGCAGACTTTATTTTAAAATTTTTTTGATATTTTCTTCCGAACACCAGAGAAAGACCGGGCAGAATTTTTGGTTTTACCGCAAATAACACTGAGTTGGCTTGAAAAGCTACACGTTTCCAAAAGTGAAAATGGCGCGCCCGGAAGGATTCGAACCTCCGACCGCCTGGTTCGTAGCCAGGTACTCTATCCAACTGAGCTACGGGCGCGCTGTCACAAGTGAAACATTGTACTAAAAACCTTGCGGTTCTGGCGGAGAGAGAGGGATTCGAACCCTCGATGGGCTTTTGACCCATACTCCCTTAGCAGGGGAGCGCCTTCAGCCACTCGGCCACCTCTCCGTTTGGTGGTTGGGATTATAGCAACTTACAGACGGACGTCAATTCATTTTCAATTTTTTTTGGAATATTATCCTTTGCATGCGTCATATCGCAAAAATAGTTTTTTCGGGCTACAGCCTCTAAACCAGACAAAAAAAATGAATGGCATTGCGCAGCACTTTTTCACAAAGGTTCAGTTGTGCTTTGCTAATAAACTCATTGGGGCGATGCGCCTGAGCGATATCGCCAGGACCACAAATAATAGTGGGAATATGCGCACGCTGAATGATAGCGGCTTCGGTTGAATAGGACACTTTTATCGGCGATTGTATCCCTGTAATGCTACGAAGCAGACTGGTGATAGGTTCTTCTTCCACAATATTGAACCCCGCCGCGTTAGAAATGACGTCAAAGTCAATGGCAGCTCCGGGGTATATCCTTTGCATCTCGGGTAATAATGTTTCATGGATATAATGTGCCAGTTGCCCACGCAACCTTTCCACTGGAAAATCAGGAAGATAACGTATGTCACACAGAAACTCACAGTTTTCGGGTATAATATTTCGGGCCTGACCGCCACTGATCATAGTTGTAGTCATCGTGGTGAATGGCACATCAAAGTCGTGATCAAAGGGACCGTTTTCTTTGAGAGAATCTGCCATATTGCGGATAAAATTGATCAAGCGACAGGCATATTCGATAGCATTGCACGCATACGGAGCAAGAGATGAGTGGGAAGACTGCCCTTTGAACTGAGCATGAAAAACCAGACGGCCTTTATGTCCTGTTACTGGCTTCATTGCCGATGGCTCACCCACAATACAGGCTTCTGGTTGCAGCTTCTCCTGCCGGATATACTCCAATACATCCGGTACCCCAAGACAGCCAATTTCCTCATCACAGGTCAAGGAAAAATGTACTGGTTTCTTCAGGGGCATGGCTTTTATTTCAGGTGCTAAAGCTAATAAAACCGCAATAAATCCTTTCATATCACAGGTACCACGGCCGTAAATTTTACTGTCACGTTCAGTGGCGATAAACGGATCAGTATCCCAAATCTGCCCTTCGACAGGCACAACATCGGTATGGCCAGAGAGCAGCAGGCCTCCCTGCCTCTTTCCATCCTGACTTGGCAGGGTGACAAAAAGATTCGCTTTGCGTTTATCGGTGCTATAGATAATACGCGAGTCAATTTGCTGCTGATGCAACCAAGCCTCAATCACCTTGATGAGCGGAATATTGGACCGGCTGGATGTTGTATCACATTCAATGAGTCTGGTCAGCCATTGTAAGGTATCCATGACTTTGCTCCTTGCCGCTCTGGGCTAACTTCGTCTCACCTTGGGTAAGGTACCTCACACTGGCAAAAGTTAACCAAGGGAAAACCATGTTCCCAGATTATACTTAAAGACATTACGATAGACTGCTTCACCAACATGGATATGCTGTATCGTCACATCCAAATACTCACGTACTATACTCGACCACAGCAGCGCGAGGCACAGACAGACTCGCTTATAAAAAACGCCCGGGATTGCGGTACAATGACAAACTAACGTGATAACTTTGCTATCGTCTCATCCAAATTTTCAACCTCGCCGGAATAGTGATAATATACACGCTGATGCACACAATCAATAATGCTGAGCGGTTCCCGCTGCTGCTGATCCGTTTGTTTAAAAATCCAGAATAACCCCTGGGCATGCGACTGCTGAATATCTTGCAACAAATCCAGCATTTTATCTTCTGAAAATTCAGAGTGGGTACACACCAGGTCGGCATGACCTTCCATAATTTTATAGGCGTAATAGTGTTCTTTCATACGCAACTCCTGCATTGTCCCTGTGATGGCCTCTTCTGTTACAGTGTAGTTCATATTTGAGACGTTTGACGCGGATGCCTCTCATCACCGCACTGCCTGACGTAGGTATGCGTATTCATCCTCAACTGCTCAGTGGAACAAGAGAAAGCCCGGCATCAGGCAAATTGATGAAGCCATTTATCCAGCGCATTGGCAAACAGCATTTTTTCCCGATTACCCAATGGGGGCGGACCACCAGAGCGCTCACCATAGGAACGCAATTGCTCATTGATATCCCGGAGCGTTAAGCGTTGTTTGATTTCATTCTCAGTATAGCGCTCCCCGCGTTGGCTAATCACATGCCCGTTTTTCTCCAGAACCGCCGATGCCAGTGGTATATCACTGGTAATCACCAGATCGCCAGCTGCCATCTGCGTCAGAATATAGCAGTCTGCGCTATCAAAGCTTTTGCTCACCTGAACAGCTTTAATAAACGCATAGTGAGGAACAGCAATGTAGGAATTGGCCACCAAAACGAGCCTGGTTTTCCGACGGATAACCGCGCGAAAGAGAATGTCTCGCATGGCTTTCGGACAGGCATCGGCATCAACCCAGAGCGTTAGTGCGGACATCACCATAGGCTCCTTCTACTCCTGCTTTTGTGAACAATTGTGGCATTCGCCCTTGATTTCCGTCGTCCAATTATCGAGATTAAAACCATACTGGTTGACCTGTGCCAATAGCAGGGGTTTATTGCTGTGTGATTCCAATTCCTTAATCTCACCACATTTCTGACAGATCAAAAATTGTGCCCCGTCATCCTGATGATGGCAGGAACAGGCCACATAAGACTTCAGACTTTCGATACAATGAATAAAGCCATGCTCTTGCCAGAACTGAATAGCGCGATAAATGGTTGGTGGTTTTGGATTGTCCATCTCCTTGGCAAGTTCCGCCAAAATATCATAAGCCCCTAATGGCTTTTTCTTGGCGAGCAAAATTTTCAGAACCCGCTCGCGCGGTTCCGTGTAACGATAGCCATTTTCTTTACAAAATTGCGCCGCTTTGTCAATCATCGATTTTTCCATAGTTACACAAGGACACCACCGTCAAATGGGACAGAAAGGATAGCTATCCAAATCTGCTGCGGCGCCCGTAGCGACCGCCCCTTCTGACGCTGGCTGACAGCACTACATGATATCAGTAAAAATAGCGTCAAGACACTGTTCCGAAAAGGCAGGTTGTCTGGAGAAAAGCACCCGATATGGCAAAAAACGATATAAGCCCTTTAGTTGCCATAGCCATCCCATACGGCCATTATGACAGATGAAAATTATTTGCACAACTTTATTGGCCGTGGTACACCAGAACTAGTACTTGCCGCGGCTGATTGGGTGTCAGCAGCATTGCATCCTAAGTCTCTCGCCACAGGCGCTTCTGCACAGTTTTTAAAAAGACCTGCGTCTTTGTTACTTTGTTTCAGGCGAAAATAACAAAGGGTTATCCGCTTTGAATGACGGATATTGACCCAAAAAACTTCCTCGCCCTTATGGCAAAGGCAATTCAGCCCTTTGGCCACGGTTTTGGCCGGTATGGCTACTTTAATCAGCGGGTTCGCCAAAGCAGGATAGGCGATATTAGCTTCCTGTGCGGCGGAGTCTGCATCCAGCCCCTTATCACCCCAAAAAAACGGAATGCCTTGGCGATAATGCTGCAGGTATCGCTTGCGCGGATGGAGCTCAAGCTCAAGTTCTTTCTGTAAAAACTGTTCCATTTGGATTGTCAGTGGTTTTAAAAACGCCTTGTCTTCGTGCGCCAGAATAAAATCATCGACGTAACGGCCATAGAAACGCACGCCCAAATCGTTTTTGACATAATGGTCAAAAGGATTTAAATAAAAATTAGCAAACACCTGGCTTGCGAGATTGCCAATTGGCAATCCGCAGCAGGGTTTCGCATAAAAAAGACTCTTGTCTTTAGGAAAATCCTACCAGCCGCGTTGCCTTCCCTTGATAAAGCAGTGGCAGGCCGGTTCATTTTCAACGAATTTCTGGCCACCTCCAGGATTAATTGCTTATCGGATTGGTTATAATGCTTCTCGAGAAGCAGGCAAAGTCTTTCCCAGAGGATACGCCGGTTAATGCGGATGAAAAAAATCATGATATCGAGTTTTAGCACGCAGCAGTCTTTTTGGTAATCTAAAGAACACTTGCGGATAAATTGTGCCGCACGTGCAATACCCATGCGTGCGTCCCGTCCCTTGCGACTCGCATAGCCGTCATGAATAAAGGCTTTCTCAAACAAGGGATTCAGTTGATTAATCAGCCAGTGATGCACCGCTCGGTCGCGAAAATCAGCAGCAAAGATTTCGTGCTTTACCGGTTTTTGTCAATCACAAAGGCAATGGAGCGACCAAGGCACCAAGTACTGGAGTTGTGTTCATCTCGTATCGCCGCGAGATTGCTTTCATAATCCGTTTCAAAGCGGAGCGCATTCATGGTATTGCGTTTGTTCTTGCGACAGTCAAAATAGGCCTGAAATAAAGACACCAATGTCGCACCATATTTCATGCGGCTCTGTTCCTTTTCTGTCAATCGTCTCATTCTAATAGAGTGGCGTGGACTTGTTAAAAGCCCACGCCGATTGTGACCTTGTTTTGCTTAAAACCCCGGACACAACGGACAGGCTGTTCGGTGTTCTTATTGTCGTTGTTGTCGTTACCTGACGGAAAGTCCACGTTCCACGCATTGTTGTTGTCGTTCTGCGACGAACTCCAGTAGAACGCGGACGAAAACCCTACAGGCGCAATACAAAGGTGTTTTGGTCTGCACCAGGCATCTTACGCAGACACGAATCAACCGCTATACAGCAGTCCCTTTGTCGCTTTTAAACAAAAGCATGCTCGCTCATGAACGCCGCAGCCTTCATGATTCTGGCTTTCGGCTGGCATTACGCCAGCCGGTCACCTGTTTGCCTATGCGTGTCAAGAGCTCACTTAACAAGGCTTGTCTTCTAAGTGATATCAGCTTCATCTCAACACACAGGCGAATTTCTAATTTCAGTAACTCCATCTCATCTAAAAATACCTCTAAATGCTCACCCCTGTTTTGATGCTTGTTGGCCCGGTAAATACAACGAAGCAAATGAAGGGCATCGCGCTTCATATCCTGGCCCAGTGTATATCGATATTCTCTTGGAAAATCACGGGTTATCGCAAACACCTTCAGCACCAACTGATAACTGTCCTTGTAAACCAGTAACTCCGTATAGAAAGCCATTCACTAAATCCAACTCATTCATATTTTAAAAAAATCATGAGGCAGCTACGCTGCCTCAAAAGAAAAGGGACAAAGGGGTTAAGGGATAAAAGCCCGAACACACCTAACCCGAAGACCGTCGAACTTATTGGCGAGGCCGCTGACATCCAACGGAAAGCTCTCGCCCCACGCGACGCCGATGTCGAACTGCGACGAACTCCAGTAGAACGTGGACGAAAACCCGCCAAAGTTACAGGGAATTGAAAGATTGGAACACAACGCGCCACGGACTGCAGATAGCTCATTCCTCGCCGGCAAGTACCAGTCTGGCGTAGGCCCATCAAGATTTCGACACCGGAACGCTGCGCAATTGTTTGCGTTGGTACATCCAGCATCACTATCTATAATGTTAGTGGTGTTTTGCGCCCCATCGTCAAGATCAGTAGTAATGTTGTTGTGTTGACTGCTCCATTGACTTGAAAGCTCATCGGGGGCATCAAGCGGGCCGGTCACGACTTTGCCTGTGTTGCACGCATCGACCTCAAAAACTATACCGCCCAAGTAATTGTCACCTATATTTAAAGCGGCCTCAACACCAACACTGACCAAAACTTCCGGTGTATTGCTGCCCTGGA